>CAYZCO010000001.1:0-185178 GCA_964476915.1 uncultured Leptolinea sp.
AAATCATGGTATTTGAGGCGCTGGCAAGGAGAAATAAAAGTCTGTGGAGCAAAAGCTATGGCATTCCCATAGCCTATTAGTGTTGAAAACAATATGGCTGCATATCCCCCCATTGAATTGCCAATAAAAAATAACTCATTTGGTTGAAGTGCATTTATTTCATTTTCAATGTAAACAGCGGTTGAATCAATATCTGTACTAATGCCATCAAGGCCTTTATGGTACCAGCATTGATGGAGATCTCTTAAGAAAAGCTTGTTTTCATTTAATATCTGTGCAGACTTGTAAAATTCAAATGGTGGCATGTTTAAACCAGCCGCAATACCACCAAAGATTACATACAGCTTTTGAGATCCTTGAACAAGTAATTTTTCTACGGGACTGTTACTTTGCATACATGAAGCTTTACTAAGGTTACATATAACCTAATTCTGATAGCAAATCTGAAAGTTCATCCGATGTAATTCTTTGTTGTTCTTCGGTTAGACGAGTTTTCCAAGCATTAATAGAAGAAGTGAAAACTGGTTTTTGAAGATTATGGTGGTGTTCATATACTTTGTTTTCAACTGTACTTTCCAGTTTCCAGTAATCCAACATTGTATTGGAATAAGCAATCCCGATAAAATCAGATACCCTTCTTAATGCAGTTTCCGGATCTGAAACCAGTTCTTCGTATTTAATTTCAAGGTAATTCGCGTCTTTAATTCTCTTTCGCAATTTTTTAACCCTGATAATGCTTTCTCGCCATCTATAAATTGATTCGTAAAGACTTGCATCTCCATTCATTTTGATAAGCGATGCAACTACATCTCTACCATCCCTTATTAGATGAATAAATTTTGCATTTGGGAATATTGACAAGATATTTGGCAAGAAAAAAGTATGGATCGGGCTTTGGTCTCCCCAGAATGTTGCTTCAGGAAATTGCTCGGCTGCGTACGTTTTGAATATTACATCAATTAACCTGGCAAGAGATCTCTCATTCTTTGGCAATTTCATCGCAATTGTATATGCAGATGCCAAATTAGATTTCCAAAGGTAAAAGTGCTTGTGGCTTTCGAACTCCGGAATCAATGACTTTACTACCCCTTCCCAGCCTAAACCGCGACGAACCTGGAACCTTGCCGGTAACTTATGGATAATCTGAGTTTCTGGCGGTATTGCTATTTGTCCACTAGCAACAAGCATGCTTCTTAAGAGGGTTGTTCCAGACCTACCTGCCCCAATTATGAATACAGGTTGGTTGGAAATTGTATTGGTTTTATCAGATAACGGATATCTTTCGAACAAAAAATGGGCAAAAGAAAAAATGCGTAATTTTGCTCTAACGACCCATAATGGTGGACACCAATACTTTATGTAATACTCTAACTTGTTCATGAATTCTTGATCGTCCTCAATGTTAAAATTTTTTACAACAAATTTCTGGTCAGTTTCTTGACATTTCACTATACATTTGCAATAATTTTCTGATAGCTTGTTTTTTCCCGAATTTCTCTATACACTTTTTTCTAATTTCATCTTTCTTATAGCTGGAATAATTCTCCCTTATAGTTTTCATCCCTGCAGCCAGCTGCTCTATATCTCCAGGATCAACCAATAATCCTGTTTCCCTCTCCACAATCGTATCCGGTCCACCAGATTTAGTTGCCAATACAGGTAAACCGCATGCCATACCTTCAATCAGGGTGATTCCAAAAGTCTCGAAAAAACTAGATGATACCAAAACATGGCTAGATTGTAGCAGGTTTTTTACTTCATCTCTCGATAGAGATCCTAGAAGGTCTACTTGATTTTCAAGTTCTAATTGTTCGATCAGTTGCTGCAGGTGTTTTCTTTCTCTCCCTTCACCAGCAATCAACAATTTCGCATTGATATGTTGATGGCTTTGATGGAAGGCTTTAATCAGAATATCATACCCCTTTATTTGGGTCAGGGTACCAATTGCCACAAATTTAAAAGGTTTATCAGGAATTGGTTCTAATGGAATTGTGAATAATTTCTCATCAACCATATTCTCAAACAATTCTATTTCTTTTCCAACAGCCAATGGTTTCATTGCTTTTGCTAATGAGCTTGAAACAGCAAACAGTCTAACTGCATTCTTGTAAGCTTCTCTAAATATTACGCGCTGTTGAAAAGGAATATTATTTTTTAGGAGTTTAGATAAGTGTTCTGTAAGAACATAGGGAATTGCATACCTTTTTGATATTTTGCTTGCAATATACCCAGCGTACTTGGCGCTGTGGGTGTGCAGAAGATCCGGCATACCTTCTTTACTGCAATAATGTTCAAATAAACGAAATCCAATACGGCTGATCAGTTTTGGATATATGAAGACCAATCCCTTTATCAACATTGGCAACCGAATAAAATAGGTCTTGAATCCGTTTTCAATGTAAGTTCCAACTGATAACTTAGAAAAAAGATTTATTGAATACCGGTTTTCTAAGTAGATAACATTTACTTTGTGCCCCTCCCTGGATAAGGCAGAGGCGTGTTCGCGGAAGTAAGAACCAGCGAAAGATTTTGGGTCGGTCGAGTACCAGGATGGGAATACTAAAATGTGCATATTCTCAAATAAATTTTGAAGATTTCTTAAAGTTAAGAGAAATTCTTACTCCCTTACGGATAACCTAATTTATCAACTACCCATAAGTTCGGCTAGTTACTACTTCACCATGATAGTATATCATTCTGGCTCTTCAATCTGAATAGATCTTGCCCCTCATCTCTCACAAGAAATATATCTATATGAACAGCTTGTAAACAGTCATCTATCAATAGTGCACTATAATTGCAATGAATTATTAGGAAAATTGAGAATCCTATGTCCTCCCTAATAGACCGCGCCAGCATTATTGAATCTCAAGGCATCTTCATCGGGGGATCCGCCCGGTACTTTGACATCCCTGGGCGTAAAATTCTGATGACCCTGCTGGAATCAGGGTTGTATCCCAATTCAAAAGTTCTGGATGTTGGCTGCGGGTGCCTGCGGGGCGGGTACTGGTTGATCCACTTCCTGGAAAAAAACTGCTATTATGGCATTGAACCGGACAAAGAAATGTTGAAAGCCGGGATCGAGATCCTATTAGAGCCTGAAGAGATCAGGCTAAAGAATCCACGGTTCGATTCCAACCAGGATTTCGATTTTTCCGTTTTCAACCAGAAGTACGATTTCTTTGTTGCACGCTCGATCTGGACACATACCTCAAAAAATCAAATTTGTACCATGCTGGATGGTTTTTGCCAGACTTCATCTGAAAACGGTGTGTTCTTGGCCTCTTTTATCAAAGCCTCCCTGCTGAGGCCGGATTACAAAGGCACACGCTGGGTCGGGAGAAGCCATACATCAGATGAAGTTGGCGTTGTTGCGCATAGTCTTGGATGGATTCAACGGGAATGTGAAAAACGTGGGCTGGATGTGCAGGAAATCCTGGATGAGACCCTGAATTTCGGCAACCAGACCTGGTTAAAGATCACCCGCCAGGGGTAAACCAGCAAGAAGCTATTCAATTCGAAGACTGTTCTAGGGTGCCATTACCCCGCCATCTCAATTTTTTTGACAGCTTCAAGGATTCTATCGTGCAGTAGACCGTTGCTCGCAATAACCCCCCGGTTTTTCGCCAGGGTCCTTCCGTGCCTGAAATCGAGCGGATTCCCGTCCAGGTCGGTGATCTTCCCGCCGGCTTCTTCCACCACCAGCGATCCGGCTGCCTGATCCCATATCTTTTCCCTGTAATCCGGCCTGTCTTTTGACAACAGGCGCAGCACCACATCCCCGGCACCGGCAGCCAGGAGCGCATATTTTGCCTGGCTGTCCATCAACACGGGCGGCTGTGAGGTGCCAAGCGCTTCTGCCAGCAGGTCAACCTGGTTGGCATTGGTATGGGCTTTCTCAACCGAGCGTACCAGCCTGGCCTGCTTACCATCACCTGTGGTTGACACCGACAACCTGTGGTACTCATTACTCCCCAACAGCGAGGTTGCCCATGTTCCCCTGTCGCGCTGAGCCAGGATGAGGGTTCCCGGTCCTGCATGATCTTCAATACAAGCATCCCGCAGGTTTGGACAGCCAAGCACACCGATTTGTACTTCCCCGTCCTGGATGAATCCCAGCGCCACTGCGTACTGGTCCCCGCGCAGGAAACCGAGCGTGCCGTCCAGGGGGTCAAGTGTCCAGAAGGAATTGCCAGGTTCGGCATTTCCGCGGTCGATCCAGGTAAGCACCTGTTCCGTTGTTGCCCCGGGTACAACCTGCGAAATATAGTGCCGGGTTTGTTCTGCGATACTGCGGTTGGCCGGATCTGCCAGCATACCTGATGATTCCTCCCCTACCAGGCTTTCACCGGGCAGTTGCTGCGCTAGCAGCATACCGACCAGAGCCTGGGAGCTGAAATCTGCTACTGTGACGGGCGAGCGGTCAGCTTTTTCGGCTGCCTGCGGTGCCAGTTCAGCCTGGATCTGCCTGATCAGCAGGGATGCCTGGCTGACTGCATCAATCGCAAACTGGATGTGGGGGTCGTTGAATTGGATGGTCATAGTGCCTCGTTTCGCTCAGCTGGCATTATAACATTTGCCTTGCAGCGTACTCTCTGGTAAAAAACAGACTCCCGGATTTTCCGGGAGTCTGATAATGATTTAATCCGGCTTACATGTGGATGCAGTGCCCTTCAACGTCGTGGGCAGCTTCCAACACCACTTCACTCAGGGTGGGGTGGGAGTGGACATTGCGGGAAATCTCAGCAGCGGTCAGCTCCATGCGCTGTGCCAGGGTGAGCTCCGGCAGCAGTTCTGATGCTTCGGGCCCGATCAGGTGGGCTCCCAAAATTTCTCCATACTTAGCATCTGAGATAATTTTTGCAAAACCGACACCTTCGCCCACGCCAAGTGCTTTACCGTTTGCCATGAAATTGAACCGTCCCACTTTGACTTCGTACCCGGCTTCCTTTGCCTGTGCTTCGGTATAGCCAAAAGAGGCAACCTGCGGGCTGCAGAAGGTGGTGCGCGGCATCATGCGGTAGTCAAGGGTAACCGTTTCAGCGCCGGCAATGTTCTCTGCGCAGACAATGCCCATATTTTCCGCCACATGCGCCAGGAGGAGCTTGCCGGTCACATCGCCGATTGCCCAAATGCCGGGCACACTGGTTGCCATGCGGTCGTCAATGTCAATATGGCCTCGTTCGGTCAGTTTGACTCCAGCTGCTTCCAGTCCAAGGTCGGCGGTGTTGGGTTTGAACCCGATCGCCACCAGCGCCTGTTCGGATTCGATCACTTTTTCGCCGTCCGGTGCGCTTACCTTTACCACCACACCTTTTTCATTGGCTTCGACGGATTGCACCCGGGTTCCGGTCATAATGGTAATACCGCGGCGTTTGTATTGCTTTGCAAGCTCGTTGCTGACCTCTTCATCTTCCAGGGGCAGGATGCGCGGCAACATTTCGACCAGGGTTACCTTGGTGCCGTAGGATGACCATATAGTGGAAAATTCAACACCGATCGCGCCTGCGCCGATGATCACGGCTGATTCAGGCAGGTTAGTCTGCAAAATGGCTTCGTGGTATGAGATAACACGCTTGCCGTCAAGGGTGATCCCGGGAACGGAGATGGCATGCGAACCGGTGGCAATCACGATATTCTCTGCAGTGAATTCGCTGGTCTTGCCCTCGGCATCAGTAACCTGGACACGGTCTTTCGCCAGCAATTTGGCAGCGCCCATATGCACATCGATCTTGTTCTTCTTCATCAGGAAACCTACACCCTTGGTGAGCCGTTCAGATACCTGGCGGCTGCGGGTAACCGCCTTGGAATAGTCCAGGGTGAGGTTATCGAACGAAATACCGAATTCAGCTGCCCTTTCGCGCAGGGTGTGCGCCAGTTCGGCATTCTTCAACAGGGATTTGGAGGGAATGCAGCCCACATTCAGGCAGACCCCGCCCAGCCATTGTTTATCAATAATGGCAGTTTTCAATCCCAGCTGAGAAGCGCGGATGGCGCTGACATATCCGCCGGGACCAGCCCCAATAACGATCACATCGTAATCACTCATGGTAACCTCGATATTGTTAATATTTCGATCTTCTATAAGAAAAACTTTCCCGTATTATACCCATTTCAAGTGCTGTCTGCCACTTTTACCATCTTGTGCTATATTAGGTTTATCACTCAAGAAGAGGATCCGATGAAAACTATAACCGCACAAGATCTATACCGTTTTCAGCTTGCCAGTGGAGTGCGCATCTCCCCTGACGGAAGCAAAGTGGTCTACGTCCAGCACCGCGTGGACCAGAAGACCGAGAAGAAATACTCCAATTTGTGGCTGGCAGATACCGAAGGTGGAACACCGGTTCAGTTCACCTATGGCGACCATGTCGATACCGCACCTGAATGGTCACCGGATGGTAAGAGCATTGCCTTCCTGTCAAACCGGAAGAACGATGCCCGCCCGCCGCAGCTTTTCGTCATTTCGTTGATGGGCGGTGAAGCCCGCCCGCTGCAGGAAGTTGCCGGCAGTGTCGGATCGCTGGCCTGGTCTCCGGACGGGAAGCACCTGGCTTGCACCGTACAAAAAATGGACCCCGAAGCCCTGGAACGCGAAAAAGATGAAAGCAAGAAGAAACTGGGTGTGGTTTACCGCCAGTATGACCGGCTTTTCTACAAGCTGGACGGTGTGGGTTACCTGCCGCATGAACGCTGGCACCTGTGGAGATTTGACGTAAAGACCGGTAAAGGCACCCAGTTGACCGACCACAAAGTCTTTGACGAAGAGTACCACTTCTGGTCTCCGGATGGGAAAACGATCGGGTTTGTTTCCAACCGCACTCCGGAACCGGATGCTGATTTCTACGCGTTGGGACTGTACACCATTCCAGCCAGCGGCGGTGAAATAACGGAAATCCCCACGCCCAAGGGCAGCAAAGCGCACCCTTCGTTCTCACCAGACGGCAAATGGATCGCATATTATGGCGTGGAGTGCGAGAAGGAAGAATACCTGAACGACAGCCTTTTTGTTGTGCCGGCAGACGGCAGCGCTGCCCCGCGCAACCTGACAGACGCTTACGACCTGCATATTTCCAATTGGACGATCAACGACCTGGGAACCCCCGAAATGATGGCGCCGCTTTGGTCTCTGGACAGTAAAAGGATAACTTTCCCTGTAACCTACCACGGCAGCAGCATCCTGAAGAGCGTGGCAGTGGATGGCAGGGACTTGCAGACAGTGGTGGATGAGGGCGGCGTTGCCAGCGGCTGGACAGTGGACAAGGCGCAGCAGAAGATGGCTTACATGTGGGGGCATATGTACGATCCCTCACAGGTGGCGGTCCAGGACCTGAAGACTGGCAAGCGCAAGGTACTGACAACACTCAATAAAGACATTTTTGCGAAAGCGGCTCTGAGTAAGGTTGAAGAGGTCTGGTATAAAGGCGGCGCAGGCAATGACCTGCAGGGGTGGATCATGACCCCGCCCGATTTTGATCCCGCCAAGAAGTACCCTTCGATCCTCTACATTCACGGCGGACCGCTGGTGCAGTATGGCAAGTTCTTTATGCATGAATTCAACTACCTGGCTGCCCAGGGATATGTGGTGCATTTCACCAACCCGCGCGGCGGCAGGGGCTACGGGTTTGACCATGCCAAGGTCAACCATGGCAAGTGGGGCACGGCTGATTATGATGACTTGATGGCCTGGACAGATTACGTGGAGAAACTGCCTTACATCGATAAAGACCGTATGGGAGTTGCTGGCGGTAGCTACGGAGGATACATGACCCTGTGGATTGTCGGGCATACCCACCGCTTCAAGGCAGGTGTTTCCCAGCGCTGTGTGAGCAACTTCATCAGCGAATGGGGCTCGAGTGATGTCAATTACTCCTTCGAACAGGAACTGCAGGCAGGTGCCCCATTCCAGGACCTGGAGAAGTACTGGAATATGTCGCCCATGAAGTACATCGGCAATGCCCGCACGCCTACCCTTATCATCCACAATGAAAATGACATGCGCTGCCCGATCGAGCAAGGTGAACAGGCATACGTGGCGTTGAAGCGGATCGGGGTGGAGACTGAAATGGTGCGTTTCCCGGATGAGTTCCACGGGCTATCCCGCAACGGCCGCACCGACCGGAGAATTGCCCGGTTAAATCACATCCTGCGGTGGTTTAATAAGTACTTAAAGAAGTAAGCGGCTAGGGATAATGCAAAAAAGAGGCTGCCCTGAAACAGGGCAGCCTCTTTTTAAGTTCAGGGCGAGATCCTTCGGTCGCAAGCTCTCTCAGGATGACAGTGGGGTGGGTTTGTCACTCTGAGCAAAGCGAAGAGTCTCGCATTGAATGAGGAGAATAGGGAAGAATAGCAAAGAGCGCAAAGATGATCCTCGCGCTCTCAATATTCTCGAGCTTCCTGTCTCTTACTTCGTGGGAGGCAGACCAATGGCATCACGCACCAGAGCCATTGTCTCTTCTGCCAAAACACGAGCGTGCTTTGCACCGTCATGCAGCACATCCATGACAGCTTCCGGTTTCTGGTCCAGCTCGGTCCGGCGGGCGCGGAACGGTTCCAGGTGCTTGTTGATATTCTGTGCCAGCAGTTTCTTGCAATCCACGCAGCCGATCCCAGCCACACGGCACTCACGGTTGACCATTTCCACCTCTTCCGGGTTGGAAAAGATTTTATGGAAGGAAAACACATTGCAGACATCCGGGTTTCCGGGATCACTGCGGCGCTGGCGGGCAGGGTCAGTGACCATGGTCATCACCCGTTTGGTGGTTTCTTCGGGGGTAGCAGCCAACTCTATGTGATTGTTCAGGCTCTTGCTCATCTTTTGCTGCCCGTCGGTGCCCAGTACCTTGGGTACTTTGGTTGCTTTCATGTGCGGTTCCACCAGCACATTGGTGTTGTAGCGGAAATTAAATGAGCGAACCAGTTCACGTGCAAATTCCAGGTGAGGAGCCTGGTCAATTCCCACCGGTACGTAGTTGGCCCGGTAAAGCAGGATGTCGGCTGCCATCAGGATTGGATAACCCAGCAGACCGTAGTTAACGTTGTCAGGATGCTGGCGTACTTTTTCTTTGAATGTAGGCAGGTCGGTCAATTTCCCCAGGGGAGTGACCATCGAAAGATAGGTGTGCAGCTCGGTTACTTCGGGGACATGGCTCTGGATAAAGATAACCGATTCCTGCGGATCCATCCCGGCTGCCAGCCAGTCCAATGCCATCTCGTATGCATTCTGGCGCAGTTCCAGCGTGGTCTCCATTGTTGTGAGGGCATGGATATCCACGATGCAGTAAATGCAATGGTAATCTTTCTGCAGGGCAACGTAATTTTGGATTGCTCCCAGGTAATTTCCCAGGTGCTGCCTGCCGGTCGGCCTGGCGCCTGAGAAAACGGTCCCTTTCTTTTTGCTCATCATTTGCCTTCTTTCAGGTATTTCTCCACCAGTGCCCTTACCTCGCCGGGTTCTGCATGCAAACCGGTTTTTAGCTTGGAGTAGAGAAGAGTACCATTAACGGTAACCTCATACCGTCCACCGCTGGAAGGAATGAGGGTAATCTGTTCGATCTCGGGTTCGTGAAATTCCAATAATTCTGCTGCCAAACTGACAGCCCGGGGGGTGTAGTGTCAAACCGCACAGTATTCGATGGTGATTTTCAGCAACATGGTGTCTCCCAATTGGTGATGGTTTCTGGCTGAATTATATCAAGAGTCCATTCATGTTTATGATATGATACAAACCTGATGACGAAAGGTGCAGTGACAGTGTAATTTATGGCAAAACTACTACCGGCAGGCATCCCGGTGAGCAAGCGCATCTTCGACCTGGTCCTGACTACCCTTGGCCTGGCAATCCTATCCCCGTTCCTGCTGATTCTCATCCTGCTGGTCTGGATAAATCATGGTAAACCGGTTTTCTTCCGCCAGGTGCGCCCGGGATACATGGCACAGCCCTTCAGGATCTTTAAATTCCGAACCATGCGCGACCTGTACGACAGTGATGGGAACCTGCTTCCGGATGCAGAGCGATTAACCCGTTTTGGCCGGTTCATGCGCTCATTCAGCCTGGATGAAATCCCCGAATTATTCAATGTATTACTGGGCGATATGAGCCTGGTCGGACCCCGCCCGCTGCTTATGAGCTACCTGCCGCGCTATTCGGCCGAACAGATGCGCCGGCATAATGTAATCCCCGGGATGACCGGCTGGGCGCAGGTGAACGGGCGCAATGCCCTATCCTGGCCGAAGCGCCTGCGGATGGATGTCTGGTATGTGGACAACTGGTCGTTCTGGCTGGATATTAAGATCCTTGTGATGACCATGATAAAGGTCCTCAAAAGGGAGGGGATCAGCGAGCCGGGGCAGGCCACTGTATCCGAATTTATGGGGACAAAAGAGGAATAGAAAACCTCAGGGGGTAAGCGGGGCGATCAAGCCGGCTTCCAGGCTTTTGCGTATTTTTTCCACATTTTGCAGCTTGCCAGGGGTCAGATGCTGGTCGTTGATATCCCGAATCTGCAAAGGGGCGGTGACAACCGATGATTCTGCGTTACCCAGGATATACTCCTGCAATGACAGGAGCGCTGCCGGCAGGTCAAACCCGATCGTGGCGGCGTACATTGATTGGACGGTATCCGGAGGGGAATCACTGCCGAGCAGGATGACCCCTTTGCCAGCAAGGTCAGCCTGCAAGACAGGGTCAGAAGCATATTCGTCCAGGTACATCACATACACCACGTTGAGCAGCAATTCATTTGCCAGTCCCTGCCAGGCAGTAGTATCGGCGCCGGCAGAAAGGTAACCAACCAGCGGGAATTGCACCAGGGGGGAATAATAAGGATAACAGGTTCCGCAAAAATAACCCCCGCCGTTTTGGAAGGCATACACCTGGGGCGGGCCGTACGGTTCATCCGCAAGGAACAGCCCGGCTGACCGGAAGTCTGGTGCGATGACAGTGCTGGCATAACCAGCCAGGAATGCCCTGGCTGCAAGCGGAAGATAGACCACAGCCAGGTTGGCGCTGGAGGTTTGCTGAGAACGGGTGACCGCAACCAGGCGGGCTTCGGGGTTGCCTGCTGCCAGTTCAACCGGGTTGGATGTTTCAACCAGGTATATGACCACTTCAGCGTTTTCCGGTACGGTACCGGCTGCTTCGGCGCCCAGCTCAACCACATTCAGGTCTGCCTTTGCGGCGGTATCTTGTATAGCAGTGCGGATGGCTTGTTGCTGCCCGGCATCCCATGTTTCTAACCCAATAACGGCGAGATTAGCCTGCTGCGGCAAGGCTGGAGTATCCTCTGCCGGAGGGGCTGCAGTTTCAATCACAGGAGGTTCAGTTGGGGACGGGCTTGCGGAAGGTTGGGCACAACTGCTAAGCAGCAGAACCAGCAGGAGAATGATTGCCAGGATGGATTGATATTTATGGGGCGGCAGCATGGCTCAATTTTACCTTACTTGTTAAGAATCCTCTAACCGCAAAGGGAAATCAGACAAATCTTGTTATAATTGGCGCCATGCCAAAATACCATATTTGGACTGAAGGCTGCCAGATGAATGTTGCTGATTCACAGCGGGTGGCATCTGCGCTTGAGCACCTGGGTTACCATGAAACCCGCCAGGCGGCTGAAGCGGATGTGATCGTCCTGAACACCTGCGTTGTGCGCCAGAGCGCTGAAGATAAAGCCTATGGCAGGCTGCAGTCCTTAAGACCTTTGAAAGAAAGCAACCCATCCCTGGTGATCAACCTGATGGGCTGCATGGTGGGTACCCGTACGCCGGATATCCTGAAAAAGCGCCTGCCGATGGTTGATGTGTTTTCGCCGCCATCAGATCCGGAGCCATTGATCGCCCATTTAACCCAGCAGGAAAGCCAGCAGATGGAGTTGAGTGAGACTGCCCGCCGGTTTGCCTGGATGGATGGTGAACTGGAATTACCCGAGAAGGCACGCGGAAGGCAGGTGACTGCCTTCATCCCGGTGGTATACGGCTGCAGCCATGCCTGTGCCTATTGCATCATCCCTTACCGCAGGGGCAGGGAGCATTCCCGTCCGCCAGAAGATGTGCTGGCCGAAGCCCGCTCGCTGGCAGCCCAGGGTGTCAAAGAAATCACCCTGCTCGGGCAGATCGTTGACCGCTATGGCAAGGACGAGCCGGGGTATCCCCGCCTGCCTGGCTTGCTTGAAATGCTTCATGAAGTGGACGGCATAGAGCGCATCCGGTTCCTGACTTCCCACCCCAACTGGCTGAGCGATGAGCTGATCGATTGTGTGCAGCGGCTGCCCAAGGTTATGCCGCACATTGAAGTGCCAGCCCAGGCTGGTGATGATACCATCCTGGCTGCCATGCGGCGCGGCTACACTGATGCAGAGTACCGCAGCCTGGTTGAACGTATCCGCGGGCGGATTCAGGGCGTTTCGATCGCCACAGATATTATTGTCGGCTTCCCCGGGGAAACCGAAGCCCAATTTGAGAATACCTACCGCCAGCTGCAGGACTTGAAGCTGGATGTTGCACACCTGGCCAGGTATTCACCCCGTTCGGGCACGCTTTCCGAGCGGACCATGCCGGATGATGTCCCGGAAAAAGAGAAATGGCGCCGTTTCCGTTTGCTGGAAGATCTGCAGGAGGGGATTGCTGCGGAAATTCATGCAAAATACCTGGGACAGAATGTAGAAGTCCTGTTTGAAGACAAGGTCAAGCAGCGCTGGCGTGGAAGGACCCCGACCAACAAGCTTGTCTTTGTGGAAACCGAGCAAAATCTGTTGGGGAAGATCTTGCCGGTTAAGATCAACTGGACAGGCCCCTGGTCGATGATTGGGGAGCTTGCTTGATCCCGATGTAAGCGAAACCTTTCCCTTACCTCTGGTACAATACACAGCGGAGTAACCAGCCCTTGTTCGAACTAGTCTTTTTAGGTACATCTGCATCCGCTCCGGCGCCGCGCCGCAACCTGCCGGCTCTGGTGGTCAAACATGATGAATACCGTTTCCTGGTGGATTGTGGCGAAGGCACCCAGCGCCAGATCCTTCAGGCTGGAATTGGGTTCAAACGCTTGAACAATATCCTGATTACCCATGGACACCTGGACCATATCCTCGGTCTGGCCGGGCTGCTTTCCACATACATGCGCTGGGAAATGATCGATGAGATGAACATTTACGGGGGCAAAGCTGCCCTGGAACGGGTGCACGATTTACTGTATGGGGTCGTACTGCGCGGAGCCCAGCCGGATTTGAAGCTGCAGTTCCATAACTTGAACGAAGGAATATTCTTTGATGGAGGTTCTTTCACGATTTCAGCTTTCCCGGTACAGCACCGCGGATTTGACAACATTGGCTACCTCTTCGAAGAACGCGGCCGGCGTCCGTTCCTGAATGAAAAGGCAGAAACGCTGGGCCTCCCGCCCGGTCCAATCCGTAAAAAACTGGTAGATGGAGAGAATGTCACCCTGCCGGATGGAAGAGTTGTTACACCGGACGATGTCCTGGGTGAATTCAAACCCGGCACCCGCCTGGTGGTGGTCGGTGATACCGGCAATACGGAACCACTGGCGGAAATTTGCCGGGGGGCGGACGGGCTGGTGATCGAATCAACCTATTTGCAGGAAGAAGCTGACATGGCGAAGCATTTCGGGCACCTGACTGCGAAGGATGCCGCAATCCTGGCGAATGAAGCCGGTGTCAAGCAGCTTTTCCTGACCCACCTTTCGAGGCGCTACCGTGAAAAAGATGTCCAGGCGGAAGCTGAGCAGATCTTTCCCGGCGTCCAGGTGGCCCGTGATTTTGATACCTTTACCGTGCGGGCAGAGTAGCCCGTAAACCAGGTTCCCCTTGCCAGAATTTAACGCTTGTGTGCTCATCCCTGCATATAACGAAGCAGCCCACATCGGGCAGGTAGCCGCAGCTGCCAGGCAGTACTTGCCTGTCCTGGTGGTCGATGACGGCTCAAGCGATGATACTGCTGCCCGGGCTGAGATGGCAGGGGCTGAGATTATCCGCCAGGTTCCCAACCAGGGCAAAGGTGCAGCCCTCAGGGCAGGTTTCCAGCGCTGCATCCAGCAGGGCATGGAAGCCGTCATCACCCTGGATGCTGACGGGCAGCATGACCCCACAGAGATACCGCTCTTTATACAGGCTTTTCATGAAAACCGGTCCGGGTTGATCATCGGTCAGCGGAATTTTTCCAACATGCCGTTCACCCGCAGGCTGGCCAATACCCTGGGTGGGCGGATCATCTCGCTGGCTTTAGGCCAGCCCATCCCGGACAACCAGAGCGGGTACCGGTTGATCAGCACCCGCCTAGCTGAGATGCTGCTTGCCTCACAGGAGAGCGGTTTCGAATTTGAGGTTGAAATGCTGGGGTTATGCCTGAAGCATAACCTGGGCTTGGGTTGGGTGCCGATCCGCACCATTTACGCTGACGAAAAGAGCCATATCCGGCCGCTGCACCATGTGTTACATTATTTCCGGATCGTCAGACATGCCCGGCGTATCCTGATCTCGTAAGATTGGGCTATGTGCAGATCCTGTTTTTCGGCTATGATTAAGTATCCAAACCTGAAGGTGCCGTCATGTTCTTCGAAACTATTTCCACCATCAATCCTGTAATTCAAGCCCTGATTGCCACCCTTTTTACATGGGGTCTAACTGCAGCTGGGGCAGGGATGGTTTTCTTCTTCAGCACCATCAAAGAATCTGTAATGAATGCTACCCTCGGTTTTGCTGCCGGGGTGATGATCGCCGCCAGCTTCTGGTCTCTGCTTGCTCCAGCCATCGAGATGTCTGAAAGCATGTTCTCTAACAGCTGGATGCCTGCGGTGATCGGATTTTTGGGTGGCGGGGCATTCCTGTTTATTGTCGATAAAACCCTGCCTCACATGCACCCTGATATGAAAGAAGGTGAGTCTGAGGGGATTTCCACAACCTGGCGGCGGAGTGTGCTGCTGGTGTTAGCCATTACCCTTCATAATTTTCCTGAAGGGCTGGCGGTAGGGGTGGCTTTCGGTGCTGCCGCAGTCGGCCTTCCACAGGCTGACCTGGCCGGGGCAGTTGCTCTGGCGGTAGGTATTGGCATCCAAAATTTTCCTGAGGGTTTGGCTGTTTCAGCGCCGCTTCGGCGTGAGGGGATGAAAACTGGGAAAGCCTTCTGGTACGGGCAGATGTCCGGAGTAGTCGAGCCGATCGCCGGTGTACTTGGCGCATCCGCAGCACTTTTCATGCGCCCCATCTTGCCGTTTGTGCTGGCTTTCGCGGCTGGGGCAATGATTTATGTAGTCATTGAGGAGCTCATACCTGAGGCGCAAAACGGGCGGCACAGCGACCTGGCAACTGTCGGCACCATGCTTGGTTTTGCCGTGATGATGCTTCTGGATGTTTCCCTGGGATAACCGTCATTCAGGTGCAAGGTCAATCCATTACCTATCCGCTACCTTAAAGGTAGGCGTGTTTTTCTTAAAAATTCAGCCGGTTGAAACCTCCTCATGCTATAATCATTTTCATACAGCAAAGCACGTATATATGGCGCAAAACACAGGTTTGCTGCCACAGGTGCCTGTCTCTCCCCTTCGGAAGGGCAGGTTTTCAACTTCAGGGGTCTTTTATCTGGTATCCGTTCAGCTATGTCCTTTGCTCACCTTCACGTTCACTCTGAATACTCCCTGCTGGATGGTTTCAGCAACCTGAAAAAACTTACCCATAAAGCGGCCGAGATGGGCATGCCCGCTATTGCACTGACTGATCACGGCACCATGTTCGGCATTGTCGAGTTTTACAATGCTGCTATGAATGCCGGGATTAAGCCGATCTTAGGCCTTGAAACCTACATTGCACCACGCAGCATGGGTGACAGGGACAGCCGGTTGGATAAATCTGCCTTTCACCTAGTGCTGCTTGCGGAGAATCAGGTTGGTTACCAGAACCTGTTGCAGATTGCATCGGCTTCACAGCTGGAGGGTTTTTACTACTCCCCTAGGATCGATCACCAGTACCTGGCTGATCATGCTGAAGGGCTGATCGCGGCCTCTGCCTGTATTTCCGGTGAAGTTCCCCGCACTTTCCTGGATGCAGGGGAAAACGAAGCCCTGAAAAAACTGGACTGGTACCTGGAGGTATTTGGCAGGGACAGGTTTTTCCTGGAGCTGCAGAGCCATAACATTGCCGAGCTGCCTGCAGTCAACCAGGGTTTGCTGTCCCTTTCACAAAAACGGAATGCCCGCCTGGTTGCCACGAACGATGTGCACTACATCAACCCTGAGGATGCGCGCCTGCAGGATGTCATGCTGGCGATCCAGACAGGTTCGGTCCTTTCCGAACAGCGCCGAATGCGCATGACCGATGAAACCTATTACCTGCGCTCTGCGGAAGAAATGCGCAACCTTTTTGGGCGCTTTCCGGGTGCCATTGAAAACACGCTGGAAATTGCTGAACGCTGCAATGTGACCTTTGAGTTCAACAATTATCACCTGCCGGTGTTTGAGGTTCCGGAAGGGCACACCTCTGAGACTTACCTGCGTGAACTATGTGAAGAAGGCTGTAAGAAAAGGTATGGCAGCAGCTGGAATGATACCGCTGTTCAGGAACGCCTCAATTATGAGCTGGGCGTCATTCACAGCATGGGCTTCGATGCGTACTTCCTGATCGTTTGGGACCTATGCCGGTATGCCCGCGAAAATAATATCTGGTATGAAGCGCGCGGTTCAGGTGCTGGCTCGCTGGTTGGCTATGTGCTGCAAATCACCATTGTGGAACCGCTCCAGCATAAATTGCTGTTCGAACGGTTCCTGAATCCCAGCCGTATTTCCATGCCCGATATCGACCTGGATTTCCAGGATGACCGCCGTTCAGAGATGCTGGAGTACTGCTGCAACCGGTACGGTACGGACAAGGTCGCCCAGATCATCACATTTGGCACTTTAGGGGCGCGGGCAGCCATCCGGGATGTCGGCCGGGTGATGGACATCGACCGGGGTGAGATCGACCGGATCGCCAAGCTGATCCCCAACACTCCAGGCAAGCCGGTTGCCATCCAGGAAGTGCTGGAAACCGTCCCTGAATTCAAGGCGGCGTATGACGAACAGGAGTACCTGCGGGAGCTGATCGATACTGCCAGCAAGGTAGAAGGGGTAGTACGCAATGCCGGCACCCATGCTGCCGGGGTGGTGATCTCTGACAAGCCCCTGGTTGAGTATTTGCCGCTGCACCGACCTACCAGCGGCTCGGAAGACTCCCCCATCAAGACCATTACCCAGTTCGAAATGGCAGTGCTTGACTCACTGGGAATGCTGAAAGTTGACTTTCTTGGCCTGGCATACCTGACCATCATGCAACGCGCCTGCGAGATGATCGAAAAACGGCATGGAAAAAAGTTCACCCTTGAAAACATTCCCCTGGATGATCCAAAGGTGTTTGAAATGCTGGGCAAAGGTCAGACAGCCGGAATCTTCCAGTTGGAAGGCACCGGCATGACCCGTTTCCTGGTGCAAATGAAGCCCCAGAACCTTTCCAATGTGATTGCCATGGTGGCGCTATTCCGCCCTGGCCCGATGGAGTTCATCCCGGATTATATTGACCGGTTGCATGGTGCGCCTTTCAAGTACACGCATCCCCTGCTTGAGCCGATTTTCAAGGAGACTTTTGGAATCGGGGTTTACCAGGAACAGATCATGCAGGCAGCAGTGGATATCGCCGGGTATTCGCTGGCAGAGGCGGATGACCTGCGAAAAGCTATCTCTAAGAAGCAGAGCGATAAGATCGCAGCCCATAAACAAAAATTCATCAAGGGCGCTGTCGAAAAAGGGCTGGACAAACAAACAGGTGAACTGATCTTTTCCGACTGGGAAGAGTTTGCCCGCTACGGGTTTAATAAGAGCCACGCTGCAGATTACGGCATCATGGCTGTGGAGACCGCTTACCTTAAAACCTATTACCCGGTGGAATACCTGACCTCGCTGCTGACAGTTTCGATGAGCGACATCGCCAAGGTTTCGCTGTATGTGACTGAAGCCCGCAACCTGGGCATAGAGGTTTTACCTCCTGATATCCGCTACAGCGAGTGGAATTTCAGCCTGGAAGACCGCCCAGAAGGCGCACCCGCCATCCGATTTGGGTTGGGCGCAGTTAAAAATGTTGGCAATGCCCCCGTGGACATGATTATCCAGGCACGCGCTGAAGGCACCTTCAAGGACCTGAACGACCTGGCAAACCGGGTAGACCTGCGCGCAGTCGGGCGCAGGTCGCTGGAATGCCTGATCAAGGTCGGTGCGCTGGACGCATTTGGCAGCCGCAATGCCTTGCTCGAAGGGCTGGACAACATCATCGCTATCAGCACGGCTAACCTGAAAGCCCGCAACAGCGGGCAGCTAAGCATCTTTGAAGACGGCGGTGCTTTTTCAATTTCGATCAGGCTACCCGATATGCCGGATGTTGACCGTAAAACGCAGCTGGGTTGGGAGCGGGAGTTGATTGGAATGTACATCTCTGCTCACCCGCTGGCAGCCTACCAGGGTGAACTGGGTAAGAAAGTCACCCATTTCTCCGGGCAGCTCAGCGAAGTGGAAGACGGGGAAAAGATCACGGTTGCAGGCATGGTTACTCAATTCCGGCCTTACCAGACCAAAAAAAACCAGATGATGGCTTTTGTCACCATTGAAGATTTCCAGGGCACCATCGAGCTGGTAATATTTCCCCGTTCCTGGACCCAGTACAGTAAATTTATCCAGCCGGACCAGATCATCCTGGTTGAAGGCAAGCTGGGAAGAAGGAACAATGAACCGTCGATAGCGGTCGATAAAGTGGTACCCCTCAAGCTTGACAACATGCAGGAAGACCTTGACCAGGACGGTTCTGCAGGTTCATTTTCCAGCCAGGCCGCATTCCTGGATGAATACATCGGGTTAAGCGGTTTCGACCCTGATGAAGATGCAACATCCGAACCCCAACCGGATGAAACGCCTCCTCCGCCGGAATGGGATGACTGGGATACCGGTGTATCTCCTGCACCTGCAGCAGCAAAAGCCAGCCAGTCAGCAGCCCTACCAACAGGTGCAGCACAACCCGGGTTTGTCAAGCCCCTGGATGAGCAGGCAGACCAGGCGCAGGCAGCTGCCCCGGAAACCACATTGGAGAAGTCCGCCGACCCTGCCGTGGTGATAGAAGTAAATCATCCCCCCGAGACACCCCGTCAAAGCTGGGAAGCATTAACCCGTGTTCGGGAAACCTATACTTACCTGGTACCGCCAAATGGAAACCTCAACAGCCAGGATCCGCCCAGGATGGTGATTGTTTCACTATCTGCAACCGGCAACCGCATGCGCGACCAGCGGCGGATGGAACATATCTTTGGTGTACTGCGCTCTTCACCAGGCAAAGACCGTTTTATCCTGCAAGTTAAAGAGGGCGCCAACGATTACCAAATCGATTTTCCTAACCAGACAATCGGGATCTGCGAAGATCTGCTGGGGAAATTGCGCAGCCTGGCTGGCCATGACAATGTCTGGATCACGCAGCTGAACACGGGAATGTGAAATTGCTGCCTGTAGCTATCCTCACAACTTAAATTCTTACCTGGGGTTAAATTTCGTATGCGGTCATATCACGGTGGAATTGCCTGATCATGAAAATTGTTGTCACCGGGTCTGCCGGTCTGGTTGGCTCCAATATTGTGCGCACCCTGCTTGAAAACGGGGATAGTGTAACCGCCATGGTCCACCGCGACAGGCGGGCCCTCGAAGGGCTGGATGTCAGGCTCGCTATGGGGGATATCGAGGATGAAAACAGTCTGGAGAAAGTCTTTACGGGAGCCGATGCGGTAGTGCATTCAGCCGGATATGTCTCCATCCGCAAGAATGAATGGGAAAAATTGAACCGGTTAAATGTCCTGGCAACACGCAACACAGCCCGGGCTTGCCAGGTTTGCGGTGTGAAAAAACTGGTGTACATTTCCTCGGTCCATGCCTTACAGCAGGATCCTCTCGACGTACCCGTCGATGAGAACAGGCAACTGGCGCTGGACGAGCGATTTACTTCCTATGACAGATCAAAAGCGGCGGCTGAACTTGAAATACAGCAGGCAGCCTGGCAGGGATTGCACACGGTCATTCTGCGCCCGACCGCGGTGATTGGTCCGCATGATCACCATCCCTCTGCGCTGGGGAAGGCGGTTTACTACCTTGCACGCGGCAAATGGCCAGCTGTGGTGCAAGGCGGTTTTGACTGGGTGGATGCCCGCGATGTGGGACAGGCTGTCCGCCAGGCGCTTCACCAAGCTCCTCCAGAATCGCATTACCTGGTGACGGGAACCTGGACAAGCGTATTGGAACTGGCAGCACGCATTTCGGCCATAACAGGTTGTTTCTGCCCGAAGGTCGCCTTTCCTTTGTGGATGGCAAAGCTGGTTGTCCCTGTGGGGGATTTTGTAGCCAGCCGCAGCCGGAAGGAACAGGTATTTACCAGCGCAACCCTCGGTGCGCTGGACAGCAATACCCGCATTTGCCGCAAGAAGGCCGAAGACGAGCTTGAGTATAAACCGCGCCCTCTGGATGAAACCCTCCGGGATACTATCGCCTGGTTCAAACAAAATCCACCGGGTGAATAAATCCATCTCCCATTCCTTCTTTTGCCGGCGTATAATCCACGAATGCGTAATTTCCTAAAAATTGTTCTCGGCATCGTGGCGATCATTCTCCTTGTAGCGGCATATTTCCTGGTACGTCACCCCGGCAGTATCAGCCGCAGTTCAAGAGTGGTGCAATGGCTGCGGAATCCGGATGCCTACCCTCAGTGGTCTGTTTCTGCCCGGGAGCGCTGCGGCAATGCCCCTTTCATGCTGCCAACCAGCGGCTTCATCGGATACCTGTGGGATGATTCTTTCAGGATTGGGCACCGCCACCAGGGGATTGATATTTTCGGTGGTGAACCAGCGGGTATTACACCGGTTTATGCTGCATACAGTGGATACCTGACCCGCCTGCCCGAATGGAAATCCAGCCTGATCATCCGCATCCCAGATGATCCCTTGCAACCCGGCCGCCAGATCTGGACCTATTACACCCACCTGGCCGATGCTGAAGGCAATTCATTCATTGCAGCCGGCTTTCCGGCAGGCACTGCTGAGGAGAGGGTTGAAGCTGGAACCCTGCTTGGATACCAGGGCAATTACTCCGGCGACCCGAATCAGCCAACCGGCATTCACCTGCATTTCTCTATTGTCCTGGACGACGGGCAGGGAAAATTCCGCAATGAACTTGAGATCAGCAATACCCTTGACCCTTCCCCCTACTTTGTGCTGAAATTAAACGCCAAAGAAAACCCGGATGAGGTTGTTGTCTGCCCTGCAGGCGACTGACCTGTTTGCGCCGGATGTCCGGAATCAGTATAATTTTTAAGGGATCATGCCATCCTGCCTGTGAGTTCCAATGGTAACCTACCGCGACCTGGTAATTGCATTTGCCCGCCTCGAAATTCCCCGGGAGACACCGGTCATCGTCCATTCCTCTTTATCTGCCCTGGGAAGTGTGAATGGGGGCGCCAGGACAGTTGTGGGGGCGATCCTGGCTGCCTGGCAGCAAGTCTTGATGCCAGCCTTCACTTTTCGCAGCATGTTGATACCCGAACAGGGGCCTGTGAACAACGGATTGCGGTACGGCAGCGGCAAAGAAACCAACCGTTTGAACACACCATTTCATCCCGGTCTGCCGGTTGACCGGTCGGTTGGTGCTATCCCTGAAACTCTGCGGTCATTACCGGGTGCACTTCGGTCCAGCCATCCCCTGCTATCGTTTACAGGGATGAATGTCCAGCCTTACCTGGATGCCCAGAATTTGCAGGAGCCGCTTGGTCCGCTGCGTTTGCTGCATGAGCAGGCAGGCTGGGTGATCTTGCTGGGCGTGGATCACACTGCCAACACCAGTATTCACCTGGCAGAAAGGCTGGCAGGGCGGAAAGAGTTCATCCGCTGGGCTGCGCTTTCCAGCAAGGTGGTGGAGTGCTACAACATCCCCGGTTGTTCAGACGGTTTTTTTAAGGCTGCATCGCTTCTTGAACCCGTCACCCGGGCAGTGCCTATTGGCAATACCCGGCTGCAGGCGCTTCCATTGAAAGAAATGATCCCGCTCCTGGTGGTCAGGATCAAGCGTGACCCGTTTGCGCTTTTGTGCGACAGGACTGATTGTGAACGCTGTCAATCCGTCCGAATTGTCATCCGCCACCGGGTGGGCAGCCGCTAAGGGACGACCCTGTAAGAACCCATACCCTTCTTAAAATCCCACCAATTACGATAGAATCGCCCTGCTATGCACGAAATAAATGCGTTTCCTAAAACTTCGCTTGAACTGATGATCCGCATCAGCCGCGAGCTGGCTAACTCGCTTGACCTGAACCGTACCCTGGAACAGGTGCTGTTTCTTTCCACCAGGGCTGTAGGGGCTGAGAGCGGCAGCCTGGTTGTCTTGGACAGCAGCATGCATCCTGTTGATTCTGCCATGGTTGTGAACAACCAGCTAATTACCGGAACAACCCTCCAGATGGCTCCCACCTTGATGAAAGGCCTGGCTGGATGGGTTCTTCAGCATAACCAGGCAGTTCTGATCAAAGATACCAGGCAGGATGAACGCTGGCTGCAACAGGAAGATGACCTGCAGGTCAATGCTCACGGCAAGGCAGCAATTTGCGTGCCTCTATTTGCGGCTGACCAGATTGCCGGGATCCTGACAATTGTGCACAACGAGCCCGGTTACTTCGATTCCGGTCATCTGTCATTACTGCAGGCAATTGCTGACCAAGCGGGAATTGCGCTGCACAATGCCCAGCTTTACCATCAGCTTGAGGCTGCTCATTCCCGTTACCAGGAATTATTCCAGGACAGCATCGACCCAATCTTTATCAGCGCCAAAGACGGGAAAATCCAGGAAGCCAACCGCCAGGCAGTGAGGATTTCAGGATACAACCTCGCTGACCTGAAGGAACAAGTTTACATCTTTCCTTCAGCCCAGGCGGGTGAAAAAAACCTGTTAACAACCACACCTCCTGATGACGATGGTACACCGGATCCTTCAAGGGTGATGACTTACGAAAGCAGCCTTATAAATGAGGCGGGCGAGGTGATCCCGGTACTGGTAAATACGCGCCCGCTGAAGTTCGATGGCGCTACCCAAATCCAATGGATCATCCGGGATATTGCGGAGATCAAAAAGCTAAGGCAATACCAGGAAGATTCGGTTGCAATGATCTACCACGATCTGCGCAGTCCAATCGCAAATATCATATCGGCAGTTGACATCTTACACTCAATGCACCTCGAGCAGAAGGATCCCGGGGTTACCTCGCTGATCCATATCCTGTCCCGCTCAACCGACCGAATGCAGCGCCTGACTTCCAACCTGCTGGATATCAAGTTCCTCGAAGCAGGTCAGGCGGTTATTAAACGCAGGCAAACCCCCATTTCCGAAATCGTGACTGATGCTGTGCAGACCATCCAGCTGGGGGCAGAGAGTAAAGCCCAAAATGTTCAAACAAGTGTTGCACCCGGACTGCCCGAATTATTCATCGACACGGACATGGTCAAGCGGGTGTTGATTAATTTGCTTGAAAATGCCAGTAAATACACCCCGAGGGAAGGGGTGATCCAGGTAACTGCAAAACAAGTGGATGGAAATATCCTCTTCTCTGTGCAGGACAGCGGACCGGGCATTTTGCCTGATACCATGCAAAAGATTTTTGAGAAGTTCGTCACCTTCTCCCCCGACAAGCAAAATCGCAGTATGGGGATTGGGCTGGCATTTTGCCGCCTCGCAGTCGAAGCACACGGGGGGAAGATCTGGGTAGAGAGTGATCCCGGAAATGGCAGTAACTTCCAGTTCATCCTGCCGGTAGTGTTGAACCAGCAGGAAGCCTGAATGAATAAAGGATGTAGATAATGATTGAGCTTACGAAGAATGTCTTGATTGAAACAGAATATCCAGGGGTCACATTGGCGGCGATCAATTGGGATCATGGGGTTGTCCTGATTGACGCGCCCATGCGGATGGAGGATATCCGCTTATGGCGGTCAGCTATTTTCAACCTGGGCGGGAGCATGGAACGGCTGCTGATCAACCTCGACCCGCATTACGACCGGACGATCGGTTCGCGGTCAATGGATTGCACCATTATTGGTCATGAGAAAATGGCCGGGGTATTCCGCAACCGCCCGATGACCTTCAAGTCCCAATCCACTGAAATTGGGGCAGTCGCGGAACAGCTGGATACGATTGGCAGCATCCGCTGGGCACCGCCAGATATCACATTTACCAGTGAAATGCACCTGCACGGCAATGACCAGGAAATTGTGCTCGAATCGCACCCGGGGAACGCTACTGGCAGCATCTGGGTCCGCCTTCCAGCAGAAAATGTTGTCTTTATCGGTGATGCGGTGGTTGTTAACCAGCCTCCTTTCCTGGCTTTTTCGCACATCCCCACCTGGGTGGAGACCCTGGAACAGCTGCTGATGCCCGAGTACCGCGAGTACGTGATCGTCAGCGGGCGGGGCGGGGTCATCCGGACTGACCAGGTAAAGAAGCAGATCGAATGGCTTTCCAGGGTAGAGCAAAAAATGAGTGACCTGGCCGGTGGGGAAGGCACTGCGGAGGATACTGAAAAGATGATCCCCCTGCTGCTGCGCGAGTATAACCAGAATATTCCCGAACTTCCTATGTACAAGCGAAGGTTGAAATACGGCCTGGTCCAGTACTTCAACAAGAATTTTGCCCAGGTGAACGGTTAAGCAAGAAACCAGGTCAGGAAAATATTGATGCAGCATTTAGATAGTGTTCCATTAGTTGAGATCACGCGGGGAAAGGTTGTTGAATCTTTGCAGTATGGTGTCGTGGTAGTGGTCGGTGCAGACGGCAGGGTAATGGCCAGCAGCGGCAATCAGGATACGGTGGCATTACTGCGCTCCTCCGCAAAACCTTTCCAGGTACTGCCCTTCCTGGCAGCGGGCGGCATGCAGCATTTTGGTTTGAACCTTGAAGAGGTCGCCATAATGTGCGCTTCGCATACCGGCACTGACCGGCATGTGGAAGTCGTGAAAGGAATCCTGAAAAAGATTGGCCTGGGGGAAGAATACCTGCAATGCGGTATCCATCCTCCAGGAGATGGGGCTACCTATGTGCGCATGATGCGGAGCGGGGAAGCGCCTACGCCTGCACGGCACAATTGTTCTGGGAAACATTCCGGTTTCCTGGCATATTCTGTGATGAAAGGAGCGCCTGTAGACAGCTATCTCGATCCCGCCCACCCTGTTCAGCAGGCGATCCTGTCAAATTTTGCTGCATTTTGTGACCTTCTAGTAGATGAAGTAGAGCTGGGGGTGGATGGCTGCTCGGCTCCGGTATTTGCCGTTCCCATGCGCAAGGCTGCCCTGGCAATGGCACGTTTGGTGGACCCAGCCTACTCTCCTCCGGGTATGCAGTCTGCCTGCCGGACGGTCATCGAAGCCATGCAGACTTTTCCTGAAATGATAGCCGGGCCAGGACGGTTTGACACCCGATTAACCCGATGCGGCCAAAAGCGCTGGATCTTGAAGGCCGGTGCGGAAGGTTACCAAATCCTTGGAATCCTGCCCGGTGTGCTATACCCTGGCAGCCCTGGTACTGGCGTTGCAATAAAGGTTTCTGATGGCGACCTGATGCGCCCGACCCCGGCTACCGATGCTGCCATTGAAGACCTGGAATCTCCCAGAGGTAACCCGGGTGGAAGGAGCATCCCGCTGGTTACCCTGGAAGTGCTGCGGCAGTTGCATGCTTTGCCGGCTGAATGCCAGGAGGAATTAAAAGGCTTTGACCGGCGCCCGGTCTACAACTGGCAGAAACTTCCGGTTGGCGAAATTCGGCCGTGTTTCACCCTCGATCAGCATGCCTAAAATATCCAGTGACCTTATAAGCCTGGCATCCCAAGTTTATACCCTTCTTCTTGCGCAATTTGGTTTGCCGGAATGGCGCGAACCCCTTCCAGCCCTGGATGAGCTGGTCTCAACCATCCTTTCACAAAACACCAATGACCGCAACCGGGATGTGGCGTTCAACCGCCTGCGCAGCGCACTGCCAGCCTGGGAAGCAGTGCGTGATGCACCGCTGGAGCAGGTAATTGACGCCATCCGCCCGGCAGGCCTGGCCAACCAGAAAGGCGCCCGCATCCAGCAGGTGCTGCGCCAGATCAGCGAGGAGCGAGGCAGCCTGGACCTGGATTTCTTACGGAAGATGTCCACTGAAGATGCGCATGCCTGGTTGATGAAATTTAAAGGGGTTGGGCCCAAAACAGCTGCCATTGTGCTGCAATTCTCACTGGGTAAACCTGCCTTTCCTGTAGATACCCATATTTACCGGGTTTCCGGCAGGATCGGCTTGCGTCCGGAGAAAATGACTGTCGAGGAGGCGCATCCACACCTGGCCGGTTTGTTTCTGCCTGAGCAGTACGGTCCTGCCCACCTGAACCTGATCCGCCTGGGTAGGGAGATCTGCCATCCCGGAAAACCGGAATGCGTGCGATGCCCTCTCAATGCGATTTGCAGGTATTACCGGGAAAACAGCGGCCGGTAAGTACAGCCAGGTCCAGGAATAAAAAAAGTGGTGCGGTGATTAACCACCGCACCACTTTTCGATCTCTGAAGAACCTTACAGTCCTGCTGCTTTGCGCAGGGTTTCTGCCTTATTGGTCCTCTCCCAGGTCAGGTCGAGGTCATCGCGGCCGAAATGGCCGTAGGCTGCCACCTTCTGGTAGATCGGGCGGCGCAGGTCCAGGTCGCGGATGATGGCACCGGGACGCAGGTCAAAGTGCTTAGTAACCAGGTCTGCGATGGCGTCATCTTCGATCTTGCCTGTGCCAAAGGTCTCAACATTGACGCTCAAAGGACGGGCAACCCCGATGGCATACGAAACCTGGATTTCACAGCGGTCAGCCAGGCCGGCTGCAACCACATTCTTCGCCACCCAGCGGGCAGCATAGGCTGCTGAGCGGTCCACCTTGGTCGGGTCTTTGCCGCTGAAGGCGCCGCCGCCATGCCGGCCCATACCGCCGTAGGTATCCACGATGATCTTGCGTCCGGTCAGGCCGGCATCGCCCATCGGGCCGCCAATCACAAACCGTCCGGTCGGGTTGACAAAGATCTTCATGTTTTCATCTACAAGGTCGGCAGGCAGGGTGGGCATGATCACGTTCTCGGTCAGCGCTTCTTCGATCTCATTATGGGAGACATCGGGATCGTGCTGAGTGCTGATCAGTACGGTATCAATACGCACGGGTTTACCGTAATGGTATTCAACTGTGACCTGGGTCTTGCCGTCCGGGCGCAGCCAGGGCAGGGTGCCATTCTTGCGCACTTCGGTCAATTTGAGTGCCAGTTTATGCGCCATATAAATGGGCATGGGCATTAAGGCTGGGGTTTCATTACAGGCAAAACCGAACATCATACCCTGGTCGCCAGCGCCGATGGCTTCGATCTCGCTTTCGTCCATCTTGCCTTCTTTGGCTTCGAGGGCTTTATTCACGCCCATAGCAATGTCGCCGGACTGGCTGGCAATAGCGGACTGCACCGCGCAGGTCTCAGCGTCGAAACCCTTGCTGCTGCTGTCATAGCCGATTTCTCGTACAACCTTACGGACCAGGTCATCAAAGTTGACAAACGCCTTGGTGGTGATCTCCCCCATCACCATTACAAAGCCGGTTTTAGTTGCGGTCTCACAAGCGACGCGTGAATTCGGGTCGACCGCCAGGCAGGCATCCAGTACCGCGTCACTGACCTGATCACAAAGTTTATCGGGGTGACCTTCTGTGACAGATTCTGAGGTGAAAAGGTACTTGGATGCTTTCATAAAAGTAGTTGTCATAAAGACCTCCATCAAAAAGATTGCCCCATCTTTGAAGAGGGGCAATCAGTGAAGTTTGCTTACCCTCCTATCTTCCAGATCTTTTTCTGCCGGAATTGGCACCTTGAACCAACTTCAGGTTGTATCAGGTTGCCGAGGTTTCAACGGGCCGGTCCCTCCACCTCTCTGGATAGAAGCGCCTTGGGGCGTGTGTATTGCGAGATAATATCACAAACAAAAAAGGTTGTCAATCAGCAGAATCTGGATTATTTGGACAAGCATTCTAAACTTATTGCGGGAGAAGTGAAATACAATCTTGATCTTGGAAGGAAAAAATAGTGGCATCGATGATGCTCTGTATCTATCAGGAAAGTTGATATGAGTGTCAGAGTTTTATCAGCGATTATCCAACTTCCTGATTGAATTCTGACCCTGCGTTTGATATAGTTACGGTCGAATTAGGCAGCACATGCAGCACGCCCTGTCTTTTTGCAGGCGGTCTTTGAAAGAAAGGAAACAAACATGACGGAAACGGTCCTGGTGGCATATGCCAACCGCTATGGTTCCACCCTCGAGGTAGCAGAGAAAGTCGGGGAGGTCCTACATGACAGCGGGCTGAAGGTTGAAGTGCGCCCGGCACGGAACGTGAGCTCGCTTGAGCCGTACCGGGCTGTGGTGCTGGGGGCTCCGGTCTTCATCGGTAGCCTGCAAAAGAATATCAAGCGCTTCCTTTCGAAGCACCAAAAACCCTGGAGGGCATGCCGGTTGCTTTCTTTGCGCTTGGATCCCTCGATGCAACGGCTGAGATGGCGGGGGCGGAGGCCGTGATTTATTTACTCAATTATGCTTTTGCAGGTTTTGCAGTAGGAATCCTATCAAACTGAGAGTATCAACTGTAATTTCTATTTCTAAACATAGGTTTATCAATTCCCCTTTTTAATGCAGCCTTTGCTTTTTTGGGTTCTCTAATTATCCAGTCCATAGTTAAAAGAGCTGCAATAGGATCCATACCGTACTCATCAATAAGCTGCTTTACATGAACATCTTCAAAAGTGATATCTGGTAACGCTGAAACTTCTAAGAAACGAAAAAAAGCATCTTGAATTTCATGTTTTGCACAATGGATTTTATCAGCAATAAGCTTGGCATCTTCCCTAGAATATTGGAATTTAGTTGCAAGAACTGTGATTATTTCTTCATTTTCCATTATCAATTCTCCATGTCCCCGTACAATCCAATTTGGATTGCATTCGCATAAGACCAGGCATCAGCTTCTACTGGTTGATTCAAATACATCTCTAAACCGTAAGTTTCTGCATTCTTGTAGTCTTGCATGTTATCTTTCCATTCCTGGACGATATTTTGGTCAGAAATTATCTCTGGACGCTCAATTGCATAATCTTGATATGCGTGTCGCCCCTCATGGACAATAGTATCTACGTTCTCCATTACCGTTTGATCTCCCATGAGGTGATCGTAGTTAACTCGGATAGATTGTCCATTCCATCCGCCAAACACATTATCTTCCATTGAGACAGCTTCAACGGGAACCGAAGGTCTACCTTGAATACTTGCCATATTATCTTCCACGTTTTGCAAAGCAGCTAGTCGTTCATTTGCATCCTGAATAGTCTCCCAATGTTCCGGTTGAATTTCACTTATTTGTCGCAACGAATCTACTCCATCAGCAATCTGACCCCTAGTCTCTAAGGAATAGCTATCTGTTAGATCAGTCATTTGCGGAATATCCGATGGAGTCTCTAAGTTTTCATTTGTGTCTAATGATGTGTTTGAGTCCATGTTGGTTGATCAATCAGCCTAATATTTCAGGATTTGAATTTTCTTCCGTTTCATTTTCGAGGTTATTATAAATTATCCGTTCTGGCGATTCGGGACCTGCTTCAACCAAAACTGCATTACCAAGTTCAGTTGTGGCATACCGTTCCGATTGTATTGGGGGGGGATTTGAAATAGTATCCGAATCAAGAGGTGATTGGATTAAAGTATCTGAAGGTTGATTTTGGGTAATTGATTCTTCGGAATCTCTGGTTGGAGATCCTGGTGGAGGTTGTGTATCACTGCCTGTTTCGGTTGTAAGATTAGAATTCATTTCCATTTCTTCTATACGTGTGTTTAACCTACTTTCTTGAGCTGCCAATTCTTCGTCTGCACGTCTACCCGCTTCAATAATATCTGGAGATAAGAGGCTATTATCAATAGGTATTAGACCTTCATCATTCAATTCACTTCTGTTGTCTACTGGATTGCTATCAATATCATCCATTTATTCCTCCAAAAGTTTGCTCTTGCCATACAGTTCCACAAGTTTTCGTGCTCGTGATTTTAAAGCATTGTCATTTGACTCTATTGCTAATATTTTATTCATTTCATGTGCAATAAAACAATAAGCCCAACCGATAACATTCTCTGATGATAATAATTCCTTGTACCTATTTTGAATTAATACTAATACTTCTTTTAAGTGAATTAAAGCGTCTTCTTGATCAACAGAGTTAATTGCTGCTGATACTTTTTCGGAGCATTGTTTATAGAATAATGGTTTTTGGAGTATTTGATTGGTGACTGGAACTTTATATTCGCACACATTTCTAGCCTTACACTTACAATAAATGCACGTTTGCATAGGAGAATACAACGCCCATTTCTCAATCGTCTGATTTGTGTTTGAGGAATCTTTCTTTTGATCTCTATCAATAAAATGTGACCAGCCTTCTGGTTCAGTAATGTATAAATTAAATTTATGATTCTGCCTTGTCATAAAATGGTTAATTGATATATCATTGGTTACTTGTGCTTTTTTCCTGTCAAAGGAAGCTTGATCTCCAAATTCAGGAACCTTTAAATGAACGGGTTGTCCAAAAATACTCCTGACAATTGCGAAACCTGGTTTCAAAGTTCGAGCATACTCTTTTTGGGTCCTATTTAGGTTCGTTATGGTCGAAAATAATTCAAAGCTTGGTGCATCTTCTATCCAGTGCATGATTTTAATAAATGTATTTCCTATAGCACCTTTTACTAATATTGTCGGAATCTGTTCGGCTATAACTATTCCTTCTCCATACGCACGTACTTCTGCAAGCATATTGCCGAAGTCCTCGCCGGAACTATGCCGAGAATTTCCTTGCATATTGGAGTTTGCGGGGCTTTCTGACATCAAACGATGCGCTTCTTCTATAACTGTAATATGAGGGCTATCTAATGGTCTTGGATTAATCTCAACAGTCTCGGTGAAGCAAACTAAAAGGAAACCCATAATTAAAGCGATATCATCTGTCGAACCAATTCTGCCCAATTCCATAATTGTTGGATGATCGAGAATTTTTTCAAAAGGCATAGATTTCCGCACATTTACTGTGTACCCGACATTTTCCAAAAGATCTCCAATTCGGATTACTGAGGCTTGTTTTACATTATCCCGAACTTCTCCACTATAGTTCAACCGATTAGTAATCTCTTGGATCGCTTCATAAAATTCCGACATTATTGGATAATGATGGGCGTCACTTCCTCTATCAACAGCAACATTCCACCCGGCATCTCGATAAACTTTTCGTAATGCTTCTCGATAGATCATTGGCAGCGGATCTTGTAAGGAAAAAGCAGATTCGAAAATTCGCATTAATCGCGAAATGTGGGTTTTTATCAAAATACCATCAGGGACAGCAAAAGGGTTGAACCTGAAAGGAGAAGTAGATTCATCGCCAACTGTATAGATTAAAAGGTCCTCTTCTAAATCAATAAATCCTTTTAACTCTCTGTAATCTGGTTTGTCAACAGGATATAAAACCATAAATGGGATTTTGTGTTTTAGCCATAATTGTGAAAGTAAATGTTTTATTGTTGTGCTCTTACCAGAACCAGTCGAACCCGCTATTAAAGCATGACGTGTCAAGTCGCGTACTGGTATTGTGAATTCCCCATTGGTGGAGCTTCCTCGATGAAAAATCTGGCCAAGACTTATTTTCTTTTCTTTTTGTGCTTCTTTCGATATGACTAATCCATCATTGAAATTCACTTTTGCTTGTTCGCGTAGCTCTAACTCATCAATTGGGGATATGAAAGGTTCGTTCTTTACCAGGATGCCAGGTAAATATCCAGATTCAGGTGGAATTGGTAATCTGAACGCCCCATATGCCTCTTGTGCAGTTGCTAAGTATCGCAACCGGATTAAGGGATCGGAGGCAATAGTAAAACCCCAAAAATCATGTTCAAGAAATCGTATGTTATTTAATTCTGTTCGTAATTGTTGGTCATCAGCTGGTTGAGCAGATACCCATGAGGTTGGGTATTTGTTGGCTGCATTACCCATCATTTCAGAACCAAGCGCTTCTACCAAACCGCGTGGACAATCTAATTCACCAACTATATGGACACGTACCATCAGTAATTGTTCACGCTCCACCATTAAATTGTCATAAACGAAAACTCCTACCTGTGATCGTTTTCTAATGTATTCTTCTGTAACATCTTCATCTTCTGATGCAGTCTTCTTAAATTGACCGATCATAAAGCTAACATTGTAGATTTCCTGGTCAAACATTTTGGTGGGTTTGAGACTGATATCAACGAAGCATTTTTGTGGTTGCGCAGATAACACTGCGAAAAATCGGCTCATCGGATTGGAGTTTTGACTTGGTACAAAAGGATGAGCAATATAATCACCTTTTCTTTCAACTCTAGCAGTTGGTGCAGAGCTTCGAATTGGCATATCTTCGTATTTACGAATTTCTAACACGCTCTCCTTTGATAAATTGTTAAATGGAATTGGCTCATAATATTGCCAGAATTCACGTTCTTGATTAACTGATTCCAATGGATAGCCGAAAGGTTCTTCTGTGGGAAAAATGCCAGAAAATTTTTCCCACAGAACCTCTGCAAATTGCTGTGCACTAATTGCATTTTTTGAAAATGATTTTCCAAAGAATATGATCTCAACTAAATTTGGTTGGCCAGCGATAGGGTTTGGAGTAGAAATGAACCTGAGAGAAAAAGTTGAATGGTTCTCCCGAATTCGGGCAAGGTCGTAAATAAACCTGAACTGGCGTTGTTGAATTATTGAAATTCGGTTATTGCCTGGTCTTGTCAAATCATCTGAAATCATTGAGGGTAAAAATGGTACCCGTGCTGCCCATATTGCATGAACTCCTTCTACTGAACGAAAAGAGAGTCCAATTTGGTTATCAAAACTGAAGGCTTGATTTATTGAAGTCTTTTCAGATACGTATATATAGGGATAACTCATTATCTGGCCTTCCTGTGTTTAATAACCAGCAATCATACACGATTACTGAATGAATCAAAAAGTAGAAAGTCTATATAAATTTTAATCACCCCAGGGTTGATTATAATCATCTTGTATCATAGAACTCTCATCACCATATTTTACATTTTGAATTCTACTAATTTCTTCCTTGGTTGATGCAATTTGGGGGATTAATTGACCATTTATGTACTCACTTACTGACTTTTTCCGATTGGATATCACTTTTATACTAGATAGTAACGAAAAAACACCAATTAATATAATCAATACAATAAAGAATGCAGCCCAGCTTTCAGTGGAAAAACCAACAATAGCTGATAACATTAAAGCCCCTATTCTAAACAAACCACCTATGCAACTTGATCCAGCGGTTTTGTTTAATTCAGGGTGGGCACGAATAATGCTTGTGTAATCCGTTTGACCATCTTGAAGTTCTGTTTGCAAGGCCAGGAGTCTTTTTTGTTGATCAGTTAATAGTTCACTTTGAAGTTTCTTGAAATTATCTTCTTTATTTACGCCACAATTTGAGCAGAACTTGTTTGAAAATTCGACAAGAGAATTACAATTAGGGCATTTGACCCCAATTCTTTTCCCGCATTTAGCGCAGAATTGTGTGCCAGTTGGATTTGCTTTCTTGCACTTTGGGTCCGTACAGATCCAGGCGTCCGTTCTTTCAACCTCTTTTTGTTCGGAAGCAGGAAAATGAATGTTACTAGGTCGGGGCGGTGCCATTACTCTATTAACAGGATTTTGCGCAATGAGAACATCAGGATCTGCAAGACCAGCCATGGTGCCTTGAGCTTGAGCAAGAAATCTATCATACTCATTCCGTTTTTCCGAATTCATCAACGTATTTCGGATCTCTTCAAGTTGGTTTAAAGCCTGGTTTGCCTGAGACACAATATTTACATCGTGATGTGTAACTAATGACCGCCATTTTGCGTATTGATCGTCTAGTCTTTCTTCAATCTCAGCACTACTTGCATTTGAAGCTAATTTAAGTAATTCATAATAATTAATCATTATTCTCCTCGGTTTAATACTGTTTTGGTCTATTCATCGTTCTCTGGATACCTGGCAAACCATTGATTCTTCACTTTCCTTGCTTCTAACGAGTTGTTTCGGTTTAATGCGTCTTCATGCCATCGTTTATAAATGTCCTCCTGCAATGATCTTGCCTTCATAATGTTGGAGCAATTAACAATCACTTCATCTAACAGGTTTATAGATTTCTTCCATGCCGAAATGTAAGCATACCTTTCTGCTAAAAGATAGTTTGCATCACATTTGATGTTCTTACACTCAACATTGTGTTGATCTAACGAAAGGCAAATACTTGATTGTTCAAGTGCAATATCAAGTTGGTCATGCTCAAAGGCATCCTTAGCGTAAAGTATGCTCAATTTTAAGTTTACAGGATTCAAGGTATTCTTATTTACCATAAAACGTTTGGCCATTTTTAAATTGCTTTTTGCGCAGGCATAATCACCAGATTGGATGCAATTCTGCGCTACGTGCAATGATTCAACACCTTTTGTTTGCATTTTCCTTATAAAAACACCAATGATCACTATTCCAATGATTAAAATTATGCCAATAATTATGCTTATAATGATTGTTTGGCGTAATCTTAAAATAAACCAAGGTTTATCTTCAAGTTTCGGGAACGTTGCTGTGTTATCAGTCAAATTTTCTTGAAAAGCGATAAAATCATCTCTTAGTTTTTCTTTTGTTTCGTTCAGAAATTCATCGCTTTTTTTGTAAGCGCGCATGTTTATTCCACATCCAGAGCAGATTTCTATGCCGATTGAATTGAAAAATCCACAACTTGGACAACAAATATGCAGAGGAGATGGATTATTTACCTTCATTACACTTGTGTGAGTTTATTGAATATTATGTATGCTGTTATTAAAAAAATGAAAATCAGCAAAATTACTACAGCCCACAACAATAACCCTCTTACAATAAATCTTTGATTTGCTGTTTCTACAATTTTTGCATTGCGTTGAATCTCGTCCCTTTCGAGATCCGTACGTTGTTCAGCTGCTATGGCAGTTATGTATCGATTATTGTCAAACTCACTAATTATCGTTTTACATCTTTCACATACCCTGGTATTCAAGTTAATTATGTGGCCACATGAAGGACAAGATCGAGATGTTTGTTTACCACAATGTTCACATACGAGTGCTTCAATTAGCTTTAAATTCCCGCAATTTGGGCATTGCGATAAAAGAGGTTCACCTTGAATATCTTGATTCCATATCGCATCTCTATGTGAAATCATACTGTGTTTGAACTGTTTTTCAGCTACAAGCAGATCTTTGTTATTGGTCCGACTTTTGATGATATCTAATAAAAATCTAAACGCTTCCTCTAGCCTTTCTCCTTCAGCATGGGCATCTTTAGAAAAATCGTTATGAAGGATAAGCTCGGTTCTTTTGTTGTTAAATTGTTCAGCAAGAGAACTTTCGGAATAATTTCCTACAATACCAAGGATTTGTTTTGCTGAAACCTCGTCCATAGTAATTACCCGACACTTGCGATTACTTCTCTTACAACCTCAAATAAATATTGTTTACGCCATCCTCTTACATTTGAAGATTCAAATGGCGTATCTTCACCGTCGACCTCAACTGCATATCTTGGTGGGGTATCGGGGAAGTTTGGACCACAACTAAAAACACACATTATTGTTCCCCCAGAATTTTTTGGCATATCAACTCGAATTATATATGACCCATTAAAAAGGCCATTTGCATCCGTGCCTGATTTCACTTCCACGTGTGCGCCAGGCAGGGTTTTTAATAGATTAATTTCTTCATTCATCCTTGTTTGGGTATTTTGCCCCGGGTTATCTTGCGTTGAGAGGTTAGTGCTATTTTGAAAGCCATATGTGCTATCAAGTCTTGCTTGCTGAGTTGATGGATTATTACTACCCGCTAAAAGATTATTAAACAACTGCGAAGGGCTTGCAGTACCATTGGAAGATGGTTGTACTAAGAAGCCGCCGGCAGGATCCATATAGCCTTTATCTATCAGGTCGCGAATAATTTTGATTCGCTCATCTGGTGATGCTTGCATTAACATTGTCCTAATATCCATTTGCGAATTCTGCAATATTGCACTATCTAGCTGCCAATTGCGAAATGTTTGAAATTCATCCATGGATTGTTGACTTAATGCATCTTCACCTGAGTCGAGTGCTTTCAAATTTGTAATTATTACATTTAATACTTCTATCCCGATTGTTTTCTGTAATTGCATCCCCTTTAATCCCTGAAGAACTCTTGCAGCGAATTCTTCTCTTCTTAGGTTTACTTCATCATAAGTAGCCACGCTTACAATGGGATTAATAACCATATTGACTCGATCAAATAACGCGTGTAAGGGTTGATCAATTTCTAAAGCAACCATTCGTGCATCTCGAACTTTGTATTCAACAACTAGATCAAGATCCAATTGAACAGGAACGGGAAACTTTATTTGATATTTTCTACTGGTTGTGATTGTTAATTGTTTTACGCGCATGTCAACAACGACCGCACGTATGTTCCGAAACATTTTATACCTGTAAAGGTAATAGAATCCTGGAGCTAAGGTTTCTTTGTAAACCCCGCCCTCCGTTATTACTGCACAGAATCCTTCTTTCACCTCATATTTTCCGCTAAGCAGGGGTAGTGGTATCCCCTGATCCAGTAATTGTTCTGGTCTTACAAGATCCAAATCATTTATAGAATATCGATTATCCGTCATGATTGTGATAACCTCTCATAAAAATGTATACACTTCAATAAACCCAACCTTGTGTAACCTTGATTGGGCTCTCTTTGAGGACCAATGGTTGTGTAGATATTTGTAAGAATATTGTTTTTGAATTCATAGGAAGCGAAATTTTATTAGAAATAGCTTGGTAAAAGTATATATTACTTTTACTATTTGTGTTAAATGATCCCAATCTTCCGTTATTCGATTATTTGGGTTTGCATCCAGAGCTTCTTTGCAGATACTTGGTTGTCTGATTGCCCAATTGCATAATCCACTTTCGTTTGGGTCTCTATACCGGTTTCGATATCACGAGCGGAAATCTCTACAACTCCATTGTTGGTACAAGAAATAGTTACTCGTACTTTCTTTCCTGGAGGTCTGTTTGGAGGTAGTCCATTCAAGAAAAAATCACCAATTGGGTTGCATAAAGCTGGATTTTGAAATTCCCCTTGAAAAACAGTAATTTTTATCCCAGTTTGGCCGTGAATTTGTGTAACAAATTCTTTTGAAGTATCGAATGGAATTGGACTGTTCTTCTTAATGATAATAGAATTAATTTTTTGATCAGAACCAGGTACTGTCGCTTCAATTCCTATTGAGTGGCTAAGTACATCTGTGATTTGAAGAGATCCAATTTTATCTACAACCATTGGTTCTAAATTTTCATCTTTTAACTTTGATAATTCTAAAGCTGAAACAATTGCAGCCCCAAGGCTAACAGCCTCATCGGGATTGATTGAAATGTCTGGTTCTTTCATAAAAATGTTTTGTACTGCCTGTCTAACAGCAGGAATTCTGGTTGATCCCCCAGTCAATAACACTCTATCTACTTCTTCCGCTTGGACTTTTGCTGATTTGAGAAGATTTCGAATAAGGGCTCCAGTTGTATCAAGCTTTGGCTTAATCGCTTCTTCAAATTGTTCTCTTGTTATTGAAACTTGACTCCTATGCCCTTTTGCCCTGACGAGGATCATACATTTATTCCGAACACTTAATTCTTTTTTTGCCTTTTCTGCGTCCATCCGCAATTGCTGATTCTCAGAGGCATCTTCACTTGGATCAAAACCGTGCTCTTGGATGAATGTATTAACACATAATCGAATAATCGCATCGTCAAAATCCTTACCGCCTAGTTGGTGATCTCCCTCAGAAGCTATTATCCGGATATCCTGACCACTGTTTTCCACCCTCATTAAGGTAACATCAAATGTGCCACCACCCAAATCATAAACTAGCACTGATTCGTTGTTTAACTGTTTTTGTGCACCAAAAGCTATAGCAGCTGCTGTTGGCTCATTTATCAGTTTTAGGATCTTAAATCCGGCCATTTCACCTGCAAGGATAGTTGCTCGACGTCTAACATCATCAAAATATGCAGGAACAGTTATCACTGCATACGGCAGGCTATAAGATAAAAGATCCTCGGCGTCCTTTTTCAGTTTCTTTAAAACAAAGGATGAGACATCTGGTGGTGTCAATCGTTTATCTTTATACTTATAATACCAATTCGGATTCCCCATTTCCCTTTTTGAAAAAAGGACAACTTTATCCGGGTTAGCAATTGCACTTTCTTTTGCTATTGTTCCGACCACAACAACATTTTCATCAAAGAAAATTGCAGATGGGGTTAGACGGTCTCCTTCAGCATTAGCAATTATTTCGGGTTCTCCATGATCATTAATAATTGCTAGTGAAGAATATGTTGTTCCAAGATCTATTCCTGCAGCGCAGATTTTTTTTGTTGGCATAGTGAAACCCTTATAATTTTTGCATATAGAATTATTAAGAATCAACGATTTTCTGAGAAATTTATCTCATGAAGATGGTCCTTTTAACAATCACTTGTTCTTTTTGAATTAGAGTATTATCCCTAAAAAGAGATACTGGAAATACCATACCTTAAGTATGGGTCATTGTACCAAGTTAATCAATGGATCATCTTTGGGAATTTTTTCGAAGTAGGTCGTAAAATACTCTTTTAACGGTTTCCATTCAGATGATGACAATAAAGTTTTCGCGTTGTGATTGGCATGCACAAGACCCGCAAAAACTAAAGCAGGAATCAAACCTTCCGTTAAAGCCATTGGAAATAATTCTTCCGTTAGGGGTGTGAAATGATTATATAGAATTGAAGCGGAAATTGCTTCTCTAATTATCTGATTCTTATGACGCATTAGGTTACGCAAAAAGTTAAGGTACTGACTGTTGGCCAAATTGCTCTTCCCTCGAAGCAATGAATCCATCAGAAAAATTAGTGACAATTGGATATTGTTTGCGTCTGGATTTTTCGACATAAGCGAATCTAAGATTGCGTTTGTTTTGGGATGTACTGCCCCCATAAACAAATAACAACCTGATAAAAACACATCTACGGAATTTAGCTTTCGAGCATCATCTTTACTCCACATGTTGTCCAGTTTTCTAACCCCGTATGGACCACACAACTTAAGCACAGCGCCCAATCTATACATTTCTGTATGATAAGTTTGTAACAAATTAGTTGAATCCTCAATTACGTTATTTATTGAAACATATGGAGTAGTAATCAATCCAGTTAGAGAATTCTTTTTACTTTTATTTTGGTAATAATTAGTAAAACCTGCTATCCCTGCTGAAATAAGAGAAGAAGTGGTACTTTTTAAAGACTGCTTTTTGCCAAATAGCCTCTCTGAAATGAGATTCCTGCCGGTTCCACTCGATTCGGATTCATCCGACTCAATATATTGAAAACTGCTTTGATTTATCAGGATTGAGATAATTTCGGGCAAATTTATTTGTTCCAAGTTTTTAATTGCGAGAATATCGAAAGGAAATTGAATAAAATTAGCATATTCTGACAACCAGGGTAATTTTGCATTTGATCGAATCTTGCTTAACGCAATTAATGAATACTCCATATCTTGGAATATGTTATTGTCAACAATCAAGTGGACAACTTTTTCACCCCCAATATCTCCCAGAAGGGAATATAGATCCCCTTTTTTCTCTTCCGGAAACATAAACTTGTCTTTCATCTTCCAGAGGCTATCAATAGCTTCGACTGGTTTCACCTCAAAAAGCATTTCTTTTGCTCTCTCATATGTCTCTCCATTTCCTTTTTCAAAATCATTCAATAAGTTTTGGAGTATATTCGGGGCCAGATATTTGTTCTTGGAGCTTGCATTTGAAGGCCTGAAGAAAGAATTTAATTCATAAAATAGAGGTGGAATTATCATATCTGAAGATGTTGACTGATTTGCAGATTGCGGCTCAAATTTAACTTTAGTACCGCATTTACCACAAAACTTTACAGCAGGATTGAGCGCATTTCCGCAATTGAGACATACGTAGTTCTCCATGATACCTCCTGTTTGGTTGTGAACTATCACTAAAGATCTCTTTCAAAAAAATGTATTTACTTAAGAATTCATAAAATCGTTCTAAATAGGAAAATATTATCTAATAAATTTTAACCTAATTTATTCTTTAAGGAAAATTAAAGTCCTGGCTCACGATTAAATAGATTATCCAACTTCGGAGTTTATAAGCGTGTCTTGCTAACTGCCCATTAAGAGACTATAATCAGCTTCTGCAGTAATTGGAAAGAAGGAAAGCAGTACTATGCCAGTTTATACTTATCGGTGCGAGAACTGTGGAGTGCAGTTCGAAAAAACGCAGAAATTCAGCGACCAGCCCCTGACACGCTGCCCGGAATGCAACCACAAATCGTTACGCAAGGTCTACATGCCGGTAGGAATCGTATTTAAAGGCAAAGGGTTTTACGCAACCGACAACCGGTCGCCATCCGGCCAAAAATGGTCGAGCAGCCATGAAGATAAAACTTCTGCGCATTCGACAGACACCCACACAGAAAAAGCTGCCGAAAGCGCTCCAAAACCGGAAAGCGCACCGGCAGCGCCAAAAAGTGATAAAGCCGACTGAACTAATCTCCTGAAAAACCACTCCCCTTCTGATACCAGGAGGGGAGTTTTTGATAGGTTTTGACAGCTACAATGCCTGCAGATTGACAGGCGAACAAGGAAATGGAGTAACAAAAAATGCCTAAATCTGACCAATCAAAAGGAGTTCGTAGCGAGCCGCGCAAGATAGACTGGAAACGAATTATCCTTGTTATTATGTCAATCATGATCATCATTTCCTGGATCCTGGCGCTGCTCGTCAAATAAAACTATGAAAACCAACAAAAGATGGGTGTTGTTCCTGTTCGGAATCATCCTGGCCTGGCTGGTGGATTACCTGTTCTGGTCTAAGACTCCCGGTATCTCTTATCCGATCTGGATCACCCTGGCAGCGGCTGCATTAATTGCATCTGCTTTGTATGCCCGGAACTCTGTCAGATGGACCAGCATTGTCCTGCTGTTCATCAGTGCGGGGCTATCGGTGGTGGTGTTCATCCGGCAGGAACCATTGACGCGATTTGCGGCTGGAGCTACCGCGCTGGCTGCGCTCACCCTGGCGGCGGCTGATTTGCCGGTTGGAATCTGGATGAAACGTGCCATCCTCGATCAACTGATTGCCTTCTTTAAGCTTGCCTGGAGCGCTGTAACCCGTCCCTTCCAGGCGCTGCATGCGTACGCCAGCCCGCAAAATGGTGAAGGCGGTTTTTCAAGGAGCTTACGGAAAGCTGCCCCAATATTGATTGGTTTGGTGATCGCCTTGCCGATCCTGGGTGTACTGACCATCCTGCTGGTGTCCGCTGACCTGGTGTTCTCAAACCAGGTGGAATTGTTCTTCAAGTTCCTTGACCTCGACAGGCTGCCTGAGTATATCTTCCGGACTGTATTTGTGCTTATCCTGGCGGTGCTGTTCTTTGGGGTATTGCTGCATGCCATCCATAAGCCAGAGAAGGCAGAAGAAGCCGGCAAGGAGCTTGTGCATCCCTTCCTGGGCTGGATCGAAGGCACCATTGTCCTGTCACTGGTCAATGTCTTATTCGGTTTGTTTGTATCAATCCAGGTGCGTTACCTGTTTGGCGGGCAGGCGAATATTTCAGAAACCGGGTTTACCTATTCGGAATATGCCAGGCGCGGATTTAATGAACTTGTGATGGTGACAGTTTTTACGCTGTTGATCTACCTGGTCTTTTCTGCGGTATGCAAATGGAAACAGAAATGGCAGAAAGGGATATTCACCGGGTTGAGCCTGCTGATGTTTGCCCTGGTGATGGTGATCCTGGCTTCGGCATTCACAAGGCTGCAGTTGTATGAAAATGCCTACGGTTTCACCCGCCTGAGGACCTACACCCATTTCTTTATCTTCTGGCTGGCCGGCCTGCTGGCAGGCGGCACCCTGCTGGAAGTGCTGAAGAAACGCTCGAGGTTTGCCCTGCTGCTGATCATCTTCGCCGCCGGTTACAGCATGAACCTGGCCATCATTAACCTGGACGGGTTCGTTGCGGGCAGGAACATCCAGCGGGCTGGAGCAGGCGAGGAGTTTGACGGCCAGTACCTGGCAACCCTTTCTGACGATGCTTTGCCGGTAATGCTTCGGGAATACCAGGAAAGCGGTACAGCACCGGAAATCAAAGATGCTCTGGGTGCGAGTGTTGCCTGCAAGGTTTATGATTACACTTTGCGGAAACACCAACCCTGGCAGTCATTTACCCTGCCAGACAGCTGGCTGAAAAACCTGCAGGCGTCTGAAACCGATTTTCTGTCCGCTTACCCGGTTGAGGTCAGGCAGGGCACGGCATTTGTCAAGGTCGATGGAGCCTGGCAGGAGTGTTACCCGGTCCAGGATGGTTTCGATTAATACTGCTTGATATTGGGTAACCGCCTGAGTATAATGACCCCTATGAAACGCTGGCAAACCTGGCTGGGGATCGTAATCAGCATTGTTTTTCTTTTCTTTGCGCTGCGGGGGCTACATCTGGGTGAAGCCTGGCTGGCGGTGAAGAATGCACGCTATATCTGGCTGCTACCCGGAATCGCTGTCTATTTCATGGGTGTATATGTCCGGGCGTGGCGGTGGCATTACCTGCTGCGGCCGCTGAAAAAAATCCCGACCCGGTCCATGTTCCCCATTGTGGCAATCGGTTATATGGGCAACAACATCTTTGTTGCCCGCGCTGGAGAGGTCCTGCGGGCGGTGATATTAAAAGACCGGCATGAAGTGCCGGTCTCTGCATCCCTTGCAACTGTGATCGTGGAGCGCATTTTTGACGGGGTGGTGATGCTCGGGTTCGTCTTCCTCAACCTGGGAGCAATTTCACACTTGACTGGCAGCTCTGGATTTGTCGGCAGCATCCGTTCCCTGGCGGTTTGGGGTGCGGTGATCTTTTTTGCAGTTCTGCTGGTCTTCTTGTTGGCGGCTATGTTCCCCAAACCTGCAGAGCGCCTGATAACAAGCATTATCAATAAGGTGGTTCCTACCCGCATCCGGGAGAAAACCCTCGGTATTGTTCTCAGGTTTATGAGCGGGCTGGAATCCCTGCGATCGCCGGCGGATGCGTTGATGGTGCTGCTTACAACGGTGATCATCTGGCTGTTTGAAACCGGCAAGTACTGGTTCGTGATGCATGCATTTGACTTTGAGGTAAGTTTCTTTGCCCTGATGCTGATGAACGGGATCGTCAACCTGGCGACTACCATTCCTTCTGCGCCAGGCTACATTGGTACTTTTGATGCTCCCGGGATAGCCGTGCTGGTTGCCTATGGGGTGCCGCGTGAAATGGCAACGGCTTATACCCTGGTGCTACATGCAGCATTATGGTTCCCCATTACTATCCTCGGGGCGTATTACTACCTGCGCCAGCCGCTGCGCTGGGGCAAACAGGTGACCACGGAATCCCGCCAGGAGCCTGGACAAGAAACGGGAACCTCGGGGAGAACTCAAGATTCCACACTGGATACAAACAACCAGTGATACCTTTACCGGCAATAAACAGGAGCTGAAATGAAAGTTGCAGTGATTGGAGCAGGGATCGGCGGAATGGCTGCTGCGTATGACCTCAGCTGGCAGGGGCATGAAGTGACTGTATATGAAGGTTCTGACCATGTGGGAGGGCTGGCTTCAGGTTTCAGGGATGAAGGTTGGGAATGGAGCGTGGAGAAGTTCTACCACCACTGGTTTACCAGCGATGAACACATGTTCGGGTTGATCGACGAGCTGGGATTATCCGATCAGGTTGTCATTCCCAAACCGGTCACGGTAATGTATTTTAAAGGCAAATTCTATCCATTTGACTCGATCCCGGCTGCGGTCATGTACCCCGGCCTGGGTTGGGGGATTAATAAGATCCGCTTCGGGCTGGTCGCACTCTTCCTGCGCTTCACCAAAAACTGGCAGGCGCTGGAAAAATACACCATCGATGAATGGATGCGTAAATGGGCTGGCAACAAGGTTTACGAAGAGATGTGGGAGCCGATGGTGGTTGGGAAATTCGGCGAAGCCTATGCAAAGCAGGTGACTATGGCCTGGCTTTGGGCGCGCCTGCATGCCCGCACAACCCGGCTGGCTACTTTCAATGGCGGATTCCAGTCTTTTTGTGACCAGTTTGCAGCCAGGCTGCGCGATATGGGAATTAAGGTCTTGCTTTCAACCCAGGTCAACCAAATCTTCAGCCGCGATGACGGCATGCTGGAGGTTACTTCAGGTGAGACCAGCCAGCTGTTCGATCAGGTCCTGGTAACGACCTCGCCCGCCTTGCTTTCCAGGCTGGCGCCAGAGCTACCTGAAGATTACCTGAAAGGGCTGCTTTCACTGAAAAGCCTGGGCGCAGTGGTGATGACCGTGGCGTTAAAACACCGCCTGTCTGAAAAAGGGTACTACTGGTTCAACCTGCCCAAGAATGCCGGATTTCCTTTCCTGGCACTGGTGGAGCACACGAATTACATGAAGCCGGAATACTTTAACGGCGACCATATTGTTTATATGGGCGATTACCTGCAGCCTGACCATGAATATTTCTCTTTAGACAAAGAGGAATTGTTGGAACGGTTCCTGCCCGCGCTCCAGCGGATTAATCCGGAGGTTACCCAGGATTGGGTGCGCAAGAGCTGGCTTTTCAAGGCAAATTATGCCCAACCTGTTCCCCTGGTCAACCATTCGCGTAATATTCCTGCGATCCAGACACCGATTAAAGGACTGTTTTTTGCCAGCATGAGCCAGGTATATCCCTGGGACAGGGGCACCAATTTTGCTGTGGAAATCGCCAGGCGCGCTGTGCGATTAATGCTGCAAGAAAGACCTGGATAGATTCACAAATATGCATAAGAATCCTTCTCAGGTAAGTTTAACAATCGATGTATTGGTTTAAGAAATCGCCCCCCATATATGGGACAAATTTTCAAATATGCGGTTTACACCCCACATATAGGGGTGTACTGTACCCTGCACCCTACCAATATGCCTGTTTTTGATTGCGTATAACCCATTGAACGTCCGTTCTGAGAATCGTTTTGTTAAGATAAGAATCCTTAAAATTCAGATTCTTTTTAGACAGGCGTAGGTGAATCAACTTGTTGATTCAGCATCTATCTGCTAGAATCTTGTTACCCGAATAACGAGCTGTAACAAAGCCCGTTGCCCTAATTCATTACTTCAACCCAGGGATTATGTAGGTGTCACTATCCTGAGAATGGTGAGATAGTGTAGTTTAGTGCACATATTTGGGGAGCGCTTTTTAGGAGGAGAGGCTCATGAACCCACAGCAAGCCTGGCAGGCCGCACTAGGTCAACTGCAGATGGACATGTCTAAAGCAGCATACGACACCTGGGTGCGCAACACTGAAATGATCACGTATCAGGATCGTAACTTCAAAATCGGTGTGCAAAATGCCTATGCCAGGGATTGGCTTGCCAGCCGCCTATCCGATACGGTTATGCGCCTCTTAACCGGGTTAATGGGGGAGCCGCAAACGGTGACATTTGTAGTCAGTCATCATGAAGAGGAAAATGCTGTCCTAGAAGATGCCGGGCAGTCTGAAAACCAACCTGCCGCCTCCCGTACCAACCCTGTCATCAACCAGCGCTACACTTTCCAATCTTTCGTGGTGGGCGCCAGCAATCGCCTTGCCCATGCCGCCTGTATGGCTGTGGCAGAGAATCCTGCCCGGGCATACAATCCCCTCTTCCTGTATGGCGGAGTCGGCCTGGGGAAAACACACCTCCTGCATGCCATAGGCAATGCCTGTGCGCAGCAGGACCTGGAAGTGGTGTACGCTTCCTCAGAAGAGTTCACAAACGACCTGATCAATTCGATCCGCTCCCACAACACTTCGGATTTCCGCGACCGATACCGCAATGTGGATGTGCTTCTGATCGATGATATCCAGTTCATTGCTGGCAAAGAGTCAACGCAGGAAGAATTCTTTCACACTTTCAATACCCTGCATGGGCAGGATAAACAGATCATCATTTCTTCAGACCGCCCCCCGAAGGCAATGGTCACCCTTGAGGAGAGATTGCGCTCTCGCTTTGAGTGGGGGCTGACAGTGGACCTGCAGCCACCAGATCTGGAGACCCGCATTGCCATCCTGCGCTCCAAGGCTGAACGGGCCGGCAAGGATGTCCCACCCGGGATCCTGGAAATGATCGCCCGCCAGATTCAGTCCAATATTCGCGAACTTGAAGGTGCCCTTACGCGTGTGCTGGCTTATTCCGAATTGAGCGGCCAGGAGATCACCACTGCGCTGGTAAATTCAGCCCTGGCGGACCTGATCCCGCAGCACAGCCAGGTTGATTCTAACCAGGTGGTTGAAGCAGTAGCTTCGGCTTTTGGGCTTACCATCGATCAGCTCAGGGGCAGGGAACGCACCCGCGAGGTGGCATTGCCCCGCCAGGTTGCCATGTACCTGCTGCGTGAGGAAGTGAATGCTTCACTTCCGCAGATCGGCGCTACCCTGGGCGGCAGGGACCATACCACGGTGATGTATGCCTGTGATAAAGTAGCTGACCTGATGGAGAGGGATGACAGGCTGCGGAAACAGATCTTGAGCATCCGTGAGAATATGTACGTATAGCCAGGTGTCCTTTTACTCTACCATCCAGCTATTAAAAACAAAAAACCCGTAAGGGTTTTTTTGTTTGATGATGCATATGATTGCAGCAGTTAGTTCACATTCTCTTCTTTTAGAATTTCCAGAAAGGCATCTGTAACATCACCGTCAAATTGCTTCCCGCTGCACCGGATCAGCTCATGGGAGGCTTCTTCCCGGGTCATTTCCTTCTGGTAAACCCGGCCATTGGTCATGGTGGTGAAGGCATCTACTACTGAGATAATGCGGGCGCCAAAAGGTATTTCTTCTCCGCTCAGTTTGTTAGGATAACCGCTTCCATCGTAATGTTCATGATGAGACAAAACGATCGGAAGGGTGGGGCTGAGTTTAACAACTGGCCGCAGAATCCGCACGCCCAAAGCCGGGTGCTGCTGCATAATCCTCCACTCGGTTGCGGTGAGGATTCCGGGTTTGGTGAGGATTGTTTCGGGGATAAACGCTTTTCCAACATCATGCAGCAGCCCTGCCATTGACAGGGTTTCAATGTCCTCTGCGCTGCAGCCGAGTTTTTTACCGAGGGTTCTGGCATATGCTGCCGTTTGGGTAATGTGGTTGCCGTTGCTGGTGCCGAATGAATCAGCATGCCGTGCCAGGGCGATCACTGTGCTGATATACCCGTCTTCGGCATATGCAGGTACCGTCGCCGGACTGTAAGAGTAGGCAACGATCTCTGAAAGGCTGAAAGTGATGTCAAGCCGCAAATCGTGGTCTTTTCCGGCAGCAGAGACACTTCCGGGAAGGCCGCGGTTATTCGGCATGAACAAAGGGAGAATATTCAACTACATTCTCCTCCTTGGAAGAGAGAAGTAAATTAAAAATGTGCCAGTTCTGCAGCAAATTCTGAAAGGGAGCTTGCGTGAATGGAGCTTAGCCGTTCGCGCTCGTCAGCCTTCAGATTGAAGGATTCACCGCCATAGCCTCGGGTGAGCGCCTGGACGGGGTTAGCTAAAAGCATACTGCAGAATCGCTTGTTCACAACTGCTGCTGCAAGGATTCGGCTTAATTCATTGCTGGTTGTATTGGAATAAGAATTTGAGAAAACTGCGCTGAAGCTGCTCATGGATTACCTCCAAAAAAATTAGCTAGTTTTTGGGTTGGTCCGCCAAGTGACCAGAAAAAGCGGACTACCCCGATGGACAAGACTACATCTCCAAGGCTGAAGGCAAACCGGGTGGGGAGGATATTGGGGGTGATAAAAATATCTGAGAAGAACCAGAACCGGGTTTGCCAGAGCGGCAGAACCACATCCTTGGTGAATCTGTATCTCTCTTCGATTTGCCAGGCTCCTGGACCGGGATCGCCAAGGATCTCCGGGCGGATGGGCATCAGTCCGCCATTGAGACTGATCACAAGCAGGTTAAGCATGAGACCAATACTCATTATGACAAAGCCCGGCTGCCTGATATTGACCAGGCAAAAGAGGAACAGTGCCATCAAGCTGCTGACTAAAATAATTGACGCCCATGTGTCAGGTACATGGGCGCTGGTCGTAGGGATAAAAAAGACAAGAATCTGCGGCAGAATGGCTGCTATGATTAACCATTCAAGTTTCAGCCTGACCGGTTGAAAACTGCGCTTGCTTAATTTTGCCCTTACGAATCCAGCCAACAGCCCGATGATGACAGCAGCGAGCAGAATCACCGGATGTAAAGGTTCTGATTACCAGAGAGGAAGTAGGCTTACAGAGTTGGCCGAATTACCACCAATACCACCAATGGCGGCAGGGGCGCCGGCGCCGATGATAAACATGGCGACTACGACGATGAGGATGACGAGCCGGATCTGATCCAGGGTTGGTTTCACAAAGAATTTTTTCATGTTTGCCTCCGTTTGATAAAAGTCTTTTCTTATTATCTGAAACCTGGTATCAGAACAGGCATTAAAACGGTCTCAAAATAAACCAATTTCTAATCAAACGGTATCTTATTTATAATCACTTTTAGTAATAAATCAATACCTTAATTCCAGATATCCCTGCATTTCAAATGGGTATTAAGTATAACTCGATTCTGTGGATTTTAATCGGTCATTTAAGCAGTGACTGGTACAGATTCTGGGTTTGCGGTGAAGGCGCTACCCCAATCTCATCAGCAAGGTACTGTACACAGCGCTCAAACTGGCGGGCAACCATGGCTGTGTTGCCCATAGCGGCATGCACCCGCATGGAAATACGGTAAGCCTCTTCAAGACTGGGGTCTTCGTTAAGAATGCGCATACATTCATCCAGGGCAAGCTGGTATTTCTTTTGTTGCATGTATATTTCGGCCAGCTGCAATGTGGCATCCTGGTAAACCTGGCGGAGATGCTCCCTTTCAGGGATCACCCAGGTGTCTTCCAGTTCAGGCAGGTAGGGACCTCGGTAGATATTGACCGCAAGATTCAGGTAATTCACTTTAAATTCCGGGTCATCGGTCAATTCAACCTGTTCGATTGCTTTGTTGAAATTCTCAACATCATATTCATAATCCAGTTTGTCATTGAAGCGGTAGTAATCATCCTGCAAAAGGATGGTGTCCTTGCCGGTCGCTTTGCGAACGCGGTAAACCGTATTTTTGAACCTGAAGCGCACATCCTCAGGCGACGCATCCGGCCAGAAGATCAGCCCGATGTACTCCTTGGTTAACCCTTCGGGGTGGATAAGGAGCAAGAAAAACAGGTCGCGTGCATTCTGGGTTTGCCAGAGGGCATTGGTGATCACCTTGCCGTTAACCTTTACCTGCATTCTACCCAGGGTGCGGATGGTCAGTTTAGCTGGTGCAAATGGCACTGTGCTGGCTTTCTCACGAATCCTGCGACGCAAGGTTGGCAGACGGTTCTGGAAGGCTTCCACCAGTACGCGCATCCGTTCCAGCGGGCTGAACAACTCATTCAGTTTAGGTACTACTTCAAACAATCCCGAAAGCTGGCTTGCTACCCATACCAGAGGAGTGAGGTTCTCTACAGCTCCTATCTGCTTGATCAAGGCCTTGGCTTCAGCCTTCCGGTTCAGAAAGCATTTGGACGCCATCAGCAAGTACCGGGCACGGTCAGCCTGGACAGCATATCCGTTCTTTTCAAAGGATTCCAGGCAATCTGCCAGGATCTCCACAGCTTCTGCGTATTGTTTCTGGTGGATCATGATAAACGCTTTTTCATACTGGCAGAGCGAGATCTCATAAGCTGCCTGCATATCGCGGGCTGCTTGTTCGGCTTCTGCCAGCTGCGCCAGCGCAAGGGTGAAATGGTGGTTGAGCGAGGTGATCACGGCCTGCGCAATATGAATGTAGACAATGAGATACTTTTCTTCGATCCGCTGCGCAATATCCAGTGCTTTGTTGTACACCTCACCCGCCTCATCAATTGCATCCAGGTCGCGGTAGATGTCACCAATGCCAGTTAGGGCAAAAGCTTCCAGGCGCTGGTAACCGCTCAGGCGGGCATGCTGCATGGCTTTTTCAAGCGTTGATGTTGCCACTTCGTAGTTGCCCATGAGGTGCTGAAGCACTCCCAGATTATTAAGCACGTTGGCCTGCCAGACGGAGTTATGGGTATCGCGCCAGAAAGCCAGTGCGCCTTCATACAGGTTTTCTGCCTGGCTGTAATTGCCCAGGGCTTCATGGATGACACCAGCTTCCAGGCTGACGACCGCTTCGTTCTTCTCATCCTTGATCGATTTATAGATCTCGACCGAATTTTGCAGCCAGGGCAGTGCTTCTGCGGCATTTCCCTGTTGATACAGGCTTACGCCGATCGAGCGCATAGCATCTGCTTCCAAACTGCGCAGGATCAGGTCGCCCTTTACAAGGGAAAGGGTCTGCTTCCCGTCATCCATAGCAGCAGTGTGATTCCCTACCATCCGGTAGGCGGCAGACCGGCGGCTTAATGTACGCGCCATTGCCTCACGGTCGTCGGGGAGCTTCATGGCAGAGAGTGCCTGGTTGAACAGGACGATCCCCTGCCTGGTATCGCCTTTCATGACGGCCACGTTACCCTGCAGCGATACCAGTTCAGGTCTTTTGGCAATGGTTTCGATCGGCATCTCATCCAGCCATTCAGCCAGGGTAGCAAGGCGGCCGCCAACGGTGAGGGACGGCCCCGCTTTCTCGATCAGGTTTGCAAGATCCTCGGTGTAATTTAATCGCCGGTAAATTGTATAAGCTTGCTCCCATTCCCCTTTTTTCTGGGCGATGAGGGCTATCTGCAGCCAGATTTTTTCGCTTTCAAGCGGGCGTTCACGTGCCATGGTCGCCTGCAGGAAATCGCGGAACAAGTGATGGTAGCGCAGCCAGGTTCCGTCCTCACCGACCGGTAGGACGAACAGGTTATAGCGCAAGGCCAGCGCCATCAGGTTTTCCCATTCCACATCGTAAATGTCAAGTGGCAGACCGATGGCATCCTGGCACAGGCTAGCGTCAAACTCCTCCAACAGTGAACTGCGCAGCAGGAATTCCTGCACCGGCTTAGGGTTTTGCACCAGCAGCTGCTGGAAATACTCATTTAATCCAATTCCGGCAGTCCGGCGGGATAATGAAGCGATATCTACTTCTGCGCTGGGGTTCTGGGCGGTTAACAACAGCCCTGTAATCCAGCCTTCAGTTTGGGCTGCCAGCTGCTCTGCTTTTATGTCGTCCAGCGATTGCTGGTAAACCAGTTTGTACAGGCCTTTGATCTCAGGCAGGCTGAAGGCAAGCTCTTCGAAGCTTAAACCGCCTGCCTGCGAGCGGGCAACCATCAACGGCAGGTCCGGCAGGGAAAGCAGGGTGCGGGAGGCGAAAATGACATGGCAGTTCTCATCCACATCCTGGACAAAGCGGCTGATAAAATGGTTGACTTGATCGCTCTGGTCCACCAGGTGATAATCATCCAGGACGATCAGGAAATGTTCATTGATGTGGTCGTAGGCATCATTGACGATGGCTGAAACCAGGTAATCAAGGTCCGGCTTAACCTGGGCGCTGCTGCTCAGGGCTTCGAAAGATGCCTTCCCGAATGCCGGAAATTGCTGCTGGATGGTTGTGATCAGGTAGGTGATGAAGCGGAGCGGATCCTGGTCCAGCGGGTCAATCGCATACCAGCAAACCGGGATCTTTAAACGGCTGGCAAAATCCACCAGCAGTGATGTTTTCCCATACCCGGCCGGGGCAGAGACAAGGATGATCTTTTTCTCCAGCAGGGTGTCGAGTATATCCAGCAGGCGCGGCCGCGAAAGGAAGTCGTTCCTGACACGGGGAACGATGATGCGGGTGCGGGTAACGGGAATTTCCAGGTTCATTCTGCCAGGTTTTCCAGGTAATTACAGCAGGCAGGTTGTTTCCCTGCATAAAATGCTGTCTTTTCTTTTTCGTTCTGGCCAGGTATGCAAATACAGGGGTCAACCAGGTTTCTTACCCCTGACCAACAACGTGCCAGCCTGTCCCCATCACAGCGTAATGGGTTTCTAGTACAATTATTATAGTACAGCCGCCTGCATTAGGGCATGGCTTTTCAGTTAACCAATGTGATAGGACATTACCCAGCTACTGGCATCCTTCTTGCCTGAAACCCGAAACAATGAATGACCTGACACGCAGTGCCGCAATTCATCTATACCAGAAGGGCAGGATCGATGAAGCCCGCCAGGTGCTCTTGGAGTGCATCCGCAAGGATCCGCAGGATGTGCCTTCCTGGATGTGGCTGGTGGCGACGATTGAAGATCCGGACGAGCGCATCGCGACCCTCCGGCTCTGCTTGAAAGCCAATCCAGATAATGCGGAAGTAAGGCAAGCCCTGGTATTGCTTGCAGCACAGAAGAACGCCCCTGAAGCAAATACCGATACCCCGCTTTCAAACCAGACGCAGTCTAACGAAATGCTGGATGGTCAATCCACCGAGCCGGATAATACCCTGCCGTATGGCTGGATCAGGGAGATGCAGAAAGAAGCTGTACAGGAAACTGGCGAAAGTGAAGTTGCAGGAACAGAGCCGGTTTCCATTCCGGAAACTCGCCAGGAGGGAGTGAAAAGCCAGCCTGTTGAACCCGGTCCGGAAATTTTGCCTGGAGAAACTCATCAGTCAGAAATCCCGTCTGCGCCGGCAGGCAGCCATCCTGTTGAACAGCTGCCAAAGCCTGGGAAAAAGAAGCCAATCTTTGGTTTTATCTTTAAAGTCATAGCCATCCTGGTTATGCTGGTCATCCTCTTTTCACTGGTATTTGTGGTCTGGTGGGTGGGCAGCGGGCACACCACCCGCGAGTTGGTGATTAGCCTGGCTCCTGCAGCGGTAGAACTCGATACACCTGTCGTGGAGATTGCATCCACGCCAGTCCCGACTGTTCAGCCCACATTCCCTGCAACCTACACTCCTGTGCCTACTTCAGCACCCACAGCAACGCCTGCGCCAACCTCTGACCCAGCCCTGGTAATGATGATACCGGATGGCATGCAGTCAGGTGGCCAGGAAAATTTGCCAGCCGCTGTTTCCTCAGGCAGCCTCCTGGCTTTTCAGACTGCCAGCCAGCAGCTCCGGGTCATCCGTCTGGATTCGGGTGAAGCGCTTTTCGAGGCTGGCATTTCTGCCAGGATGCTTGCGGTAACCTTCAGCAGCGATGGTAAACGCCTGGCAGTGGTTGATGAGGCAGGCATCGTAACCATCTGGGGGACGGAAAAATGGCAGGAGGAAGGTGAAGCCCAATTATTATCCGATACCGGTACGGTTACGTCCGTCCAGCTCGCTTTCACACCGGACGGGTATGGACTGCTGGCAGGGTATTGCCCGGAGCTGGATGGGGTTTGTACAGGAACTTCCGCAGTGGTCATGCTCAATGTGCCGGGCGGCAAACAGCGTTATTCCCTGGCCGGGGTCAACCGCTTTGCTTCCGGTTCGGGTGACCTGATGGCCGTCTGGCAGGCAGGAAAAGCACAGAACCTTCTGAAGCTGGTGTCTCAATTCTCAGGGGGTACCATCCGCTACCTGCAGCTTCCTGCTGCAGCCCAGCAGGAAGGCTTCAGTACTGCAGGAATATCTCCGGGTACTTCTGTGGCGGCCGGTGTGACAGAACAGGGCAGCATTGCAGTTTGGGATGGGCTGACGGGAAAACTGCTGGCGGCCTGGCAGGGCGGGGTCCGAAATGCAGACCAGGTGATCTTTGGACCTGACGGTTCCCAGATCCTGGTCAGTAACTCCCGTTCTGCTGCCCAGGTGTGGGAATACAAAACCCAGATGCTGGTAAGCGATTTCAACCTCTACGCAGATTATGGCACCTTCTTCCTGGATTCTGACGGCGCATTCCGTTGTGTACGCGCAGTCACCCCGGTAATTGAGCTGTGGGATGTCACAGGATTGCAGCCACTCGAGAGTTTTTCGTGGGGCGAACGTAAAGTGATCAGGGCTGTTCCTTTGCTGCTGAACCACCAGATCCTCACATTCTCCAGTGCGGGGGAGATCTCCCTCTGGAACAGCGGGCAGATCCGCTGAGACCGGGCGGTTTTTTCATCTTGCATTAACCTAACAGGTATGATATGATATTGGCAATCAAAGGGGTAGGAATACCCGTCATCTACCTAAATCGCTCCAATTGGAGTGGTTTTCTTTCTTTTAACACAGTACAAATAATACCTGCTGTAGAAAAATTATCTTGTCTCAAGGAATAATAAGATGCCAGTTACATTCTTAACCAGTGAAGGACACCGCAAGCTGCAAGAGGAGCTCGAATACCTGCGCACAACCAAGCGGCAGGAAATCGCTGAGCGGCTGCATGAAGCCATGGAAGGCGGAGAGCTGATCGAGAATGCAGAGTATGAGGCAGCGAAAAATGAGCAGGCATTCGTCGAAGGCCGCATAAAAGAGCTCGAGATTATCTTGGCGACAGCACGGGTGATTGATGAGTCCCATGTAGCCCGCGATGTCATCCAGGTTGGTTCGAAAGTTACCATCCAGGAAGAGGGCATGGAGCCTGAATCTTATACGATCGTGGGCGCGGCTGAAGCAGATCCCCAGTCTGGTTTGATCTCCAATGAATCGCCAATCGGGCGTGCGCTTTTGAACCACAAAGTCGGGGATACCGTCCAGGTGGATGCCCCTGCTGGTTCGTTCGTGGTACAGGTGTTGAAGGTAGACTAATTTCGGGGCAAAAATCTCAGCCCCGCCCGATCCATTCTGGGCGGGGCAGTTTTTTAAAAAAGGAAGCTTATGGAACTAACCGATCTAGAAAAAATCCGGGTGGAAAAAGTAAACCGGCTGCGTGAAAGGGGAATCGAACCTTACCCGACCCGTGCAAACCCGACCCACACCATGCAGGAGGCGCTTGACCTGCTCGAAGCGGCAGAGAAGGCGGACGAAGCCCTGCCTGAAGGTATCACCCTGGCAGGCCGCATCCGGGCAATGCGCCCGATGGGCAAGCTGACCTTTGCCCAGGTGGAAGACGGGACCGGGCGGCTGCAGTTCTTCTTCCGCATCAATGAGGTTGGTGAAGAGAACCTTGCGCAGTTGAGCAGCGAGTATGACCTGGGTGATTTCATCGAAGGCACGGGCAACCTGATGCGCACGCGCACCGGCGAGCCGACCCTGCAGGTACTTTCCTTCCGCATGCTGGCGAAGGCCATTTCGCCACTGCCGGCAGCCAAAGATGAGGTGGTAGACGGAAAAATTATCCACCATGCCGGCCTGACTGACCCGGAGACCCGCTACCGCCAGCGGTATGCTGACCTGGTTGTTAACCCGGAGGTGCGCAAAGTATTCACCACCCGGGCGGCGGTGGTCAAAACGCTGCGCAATTTCCTGGATGACCACGGCTTCGTCGAGGTGGAAACACCCATCCTGCAGCCTATCTACGGCGGAGCGGCTGCACGGCCTTTCACCACTTTCCATAACCAGCTCAAACAGAACCTGTACCTGCGTATCTCGTTTGAGCTTTACCTCAAACGCCTGCTGGTGGGTATGGTGGACCGGGTGTACGAGATCGGGCGCGATTTCCGCAACGAGGGCGTATCTTTCAAGCACAATCCCGAATTTACCCAGCTGGAATTCTACTGGGCGTATGCCGATTACTTTAAAGTAATGGAATTGACTGAACAAATGGTGGTAGAGGTATGCGATAAGGTGCTGGGCACCCGCAAGGTCATGTACAACGGTGAGGAGCTTGACTTCAACCCGCCCTGGAGGCGGATCGAAATGCGCCAGGGGATTCTTGAAATCACAGGCGTGGATATTTACGAGCATCCGACAGCAGAAAGCCTTTCCGCAGCGCTCTTTAAGAAGGGGATCGAGCATAACCCCAACCTGACGCGCGGCAAGATGATTGAGGGGCTGACGAGCGATTACCTCGAGCCGACCTTTATCCAGCCTACCTTCATGTACGATTACCCGCGCGATATCTCCCCGCTGGCAAAGAGCAAACCGGGCGACCCCAATACGGTGGAACGGTTTGAGGGGTTTGTGGGCGGGATGGAACTGTGCAATGCCTTCACTGAATTGAACGACCCCTTCGACCAGGAAAGCCGATTCCTGGAAATGGGGCGGGCTTATGAGAAGGAAGATGAAGAGCGCCACCCGATGGATGAGGATTACCTGCGGGCAATGGCGTACGGCATGCCGCCAAACGGCGGTTTCGGGATGGGGGTGGACCGGCTGATGATGGTGCTGACCGATAACCGCACCATCCGCGAGGTCATCCTGTTCCCTCACCTGCGGGAACGTGAAGAAGAATAATTAAACAGGCACCCGCAAGGGTGCCTGTCCTTTTGTGCCCCAGGAGGGAATCGAACCCCCAACCTAAGCGTTAGGAGTGCTTCGCTCTGTCCATTGAGCTACTGGGGCATGCCCTGATTATAACCAAGCATAGGGGTGGGGGCAAGAGGGTGAGAGAATTAAATAAAACATGAGCCGTCTCCCGTTTCGGAAAATGTGCCTTAAATCTAATCCTGCCAGAGTGCAGGCACCGCCTGGAATTGCGGTTACTCAAAGGCAAGAGGTTGTGTGAACCTCTATCCGTACGTGCCTTGTGCACGTCGTCCGATCTCAAATCTTGTAACCAATTTTCGATCTGGAAAGGACGAGACAACGGCTCATGCTAAATCAATAGTAGCAAATTTGCGGGCTGATTACAATAGAACATTTCCTTAAATCGGGGGAGCGGGATGGGTTACGGGCATCGTGCTTGACACCGTTTTTAGTACAGAATATAATACTTTTCGCTTGCGGGAGTCGCCAAGTGGTAAGGCATCAGCCTTCCAAGCTGACATTCGCGGGTCCGAATCCCGTCTCCCGCTCTATTATCAAGAACCTCCAGTGGAAACCTGGAGGTTCTTTGTATAACCTTCTACAAACCCTGTACCACTTGACAGCCTGTGCTATAATTTTATAAGATAAATATGATAAATAATATCTTGAAAATACAAGGAGGAAATAATGACTGAACGGGTTTCAGAAGCAGTTTGGAAAGGTTCATTGAAAGACGGCAAGGGTTCTGTTAAGCTGGGCAGCGGGGCTTATGAAGGTCCGTATACCTTCGCGTCCCGGTTCGAGAGCGGAGCGGGCACCAACCCTGAGGAACTGATCGGGGCAGCTCATGCCGGGTGTTACTCGATGGCGATGAGCGCAAGCCTGGATAAAGAAGGGTTTAAGGCAGAGCACATTCACACAATCGCTAAAGTGAAGCTGGAAGTGATCGACGGCAAGGCTGCCATTACCCACATCCACCTGGATACTGAAGCCAGTATCCCTGGTATTTCGGCCGAGAAGTTTGCCCAGATCGCAGAGGATGTCAAGCTGAACTGCCCGGTATCGGTTGCGCTCTCTCGCGTGCCGATGTCCTTGACTGCCAGGCTGCTGTAACTGTCCCGCACTAATTCCCACTTATTCTGCCATGCTGGTATACTCGGCATGGCAATTTTTAAGCTTATCCTTTTTCCTCGCACGGCTTGACGGAAACCCCTTTTAGCATTAATCTTGTGCTGTTCTCATGCAAGATTGAGAAATATTAAATGAATAGGGTGCAGCGGAGGCGGTAATGGAGCAGGTTTCACTGGGAAAAGGCATCTACTGGGCTGGGGTTCACGATCATCAAACAGACTTGTTTGAAGGCTTATGGCCGGTCCGGGAAGAAGGGGTTTCCTATAATTCTTATCTTATCAGCAGCCAGAAGACCGCCCTGATCGACCTGGTAAAGCAGCCTTTCGCCGGCAGTTACCTGGATGCACTGAAAGGCAAGCTGGACTTCTCCCGCCTGGATTATGTGGTACTCAACCACATGGAACCCGACCATACTTCAGCCTTGCGCGACCTTATCCAGGCTGCACCGCAGGTAAAGATCCTGGTGAGCGAAAAAGCCAGGTCGATGGTTGAGTCGTACTATGGTTTGCAGGATTCGGTGCAGGTGGTCAAAGACGGCGAAGAGATCTCCCTGGGAGAACAAACCGTGCGCTTTGTTTACACGCCGTTTGTGCACTGGCCGGAAACGATGATGACCTATGTGCCCGAGAGTGAAATCTTGTTCTCGTGCGATGCCTTTGGCGGATTTGGCGCCCAGGATGGCATTATTTTTGATGACCAACCAGGGGATCTGGGCTGGTACCTTGATGAAGCGCTGCGCTACTTCGCCAATATTGTTTCGGGCGTGAGCAAGCCGGTCCTGAATGCGATCAACAAACTGGCTGGAGTACCGGTCGAGATTGTTGCGCCCTCCCACGGGCTGGTCTGGCGCAAGGACCCTGCCAGGATCATAAACCTTTATGCAAAATGGGCGGGCTTTAGCAGCCAACCGGCAGAGAAGGGGATAACCATCCTGTGCGGTTCGATGTATGGCAGTACAGCGCAATTGGTTAAGGCTGTAGAAGATGGGATCGCTTCAACCAGCGTGGCTTTCAAGACCTTTGATGCCGCCCGTACCCATGCCAGCTACATTCTGCCCTGGCTGTGGAAGAACCGCGGTGTTGTGGTAGCGTCACCTACTTATGAGGGATACCTGGTTCCACCCATCCGCAACCTGCTGGAGATCGCCTCGCACAAGCGGATGTTCAATAAATCCGCGGTGTATACCGGCAGCTTCACCTGGGGTGGGGGCGCCCGCAGGGATATCGAGGCTTATGTGGAGCAATTAAAGTGGACCCTGGCTGCCAGCTATGATTACCCGGGTTATCCTGGCGAAGCTGACATGGAGATCGGCCGCCGGTTGGGGACAGAACTGGCCAACCAGGTTCTTCAGGATTGAGGTTGTTCTCTCCCGGCATCTGCCGGTGAGCTGTCTTTCATTTCAGCTTCAACCAGCTCCGCAGATCCTGGTTTTACCTCAACGGGGATTTCCGCATTCACCGGTTCGGCATCTATTCCAGCTTTTTCCTCTACCCTGGCAAATTGGATCGGTTTCCCGGTCCACATAGCCCTGGCTTGCAGCATGATTCCCACCTGGGCTGCAGCCATCCACAAGAAAAAGGCAATTACCAGTATGGCTAAAATGGTGAGCCAGGTTTTGTAATGTTTTTGGGTATATTCCACTTTCTCAATCAGCTGGTCAACCGTCTTCCGGTATTCATCAGTTGCTGTTTGGGCATCATCAATAGAATCTGAGATCTTTTCGAGGCTGTCGGCAAGCCCGGATAGGCTGGTGCGGATGCCGCCCAGGTCTCCAGCTGTCCTGTCCAGGTCCTCCTGGATGTTTCCAAGGGCAGATTCCATCGGATCAAGGCTGGTGGAGATTCCTGTGATGGTGCTTTCCAGCGAGTTTTCGGGTGCATACCTGGTCCTGAAGAGAGGTACCGCGGTAATAATCGTCAGGGCATCATCAATCAGCCTGGCTGTCTTTGATGCTGCTTCGAGGGATTCCTGTGTCTCACCGATCACTTTAGACAAACTGCTGCCGACCAATCCGGCAATCGAGGTGGTTAATTCAGAAGTACCTTTAAGGCTTTCGGATGTACTGCGGGTGGATTCAACAAGAAGGCTGAAGCTGGAATCCACTTCTCCCAGGGTATCATCCACCACTTCCAGGATGTCTGAGGTTGTGGTCAGGGCGCTGTGGGTCAGGTCGAGGGTATCACCAATAGCCACCACAGCCTTAGCCCTGACCGGGAAAACCAGGACGATCATCGCCAGGCTGAGCAGCAAACCGATAACGGCTCCAAAAAAAAGAAACACGGCTGTAATCCGGGCAAAAAGTTTACTCATGGTTACCCCTTTCGGTTGAGGCATTCATCCTTTATTATTATATGACAGGCGGGTTCAATTCAGGATAGGGTAAAATACCTCTAATTGTCACATCCAGGAGCTTTTAATGAAAAAGATCATCATCAGTGCCTTGCTCATCAGCGCAGTCATAATGAGTTGCAGCCTTACCGGTAGTAAGGCAACCCCAACCAGTGAGCCGGTAATTCCGCAGAACACAGGCCCTGCCCGGATCTCGGGCGAGTTTTCCTATACCAACGATATCATTGAAGTTTATTATGTGGAGCAGGCAGTAGCCCTTCTGGATATGACCGGATTCATCTTGCGGGATGAGGAGTGGGAACTGCCGGTTGATTCCCAGGTGCTGGGTTATTTAGACCTGGATACAGAAAACAACACCGGCACTTACTCCCTCTCCCTTCCGGTTTACCCGGCTGGAGAGTTGAATGATGTCGACCAGGATGCAGTAGCAGAAAAAGGTGTCCAGGTGTTTGTGGTTGGCTACAACCCGAACCTGACAGGAGGACCATTTTCTGAAGGCGATGACCGATCACGCGGTTGGCCATCTTACCTGACATCCGTGGTGACCGATTCGGAAAATGATGATGAGGTTATCGGTGGCATGCTGGTGGTGTGGTCGCCGGATGAAACACAATCCTTCCCCTCCGGTTTCGGGAATGACGGGTTGTTGTTCACTGATGATGATCCGGTAATGGACCTGACTGCCGGGTATACCATCGTCAACCTGGATGAATCGCCTTTTGAGGTGATCCGGGATTCCGAAATTTCGATGACCCTGCATGAGCCGGATGATATTGCCGTCAAAGATTTCTCATCGCTGTCTTACACAAAGGCTTTTGACCAGATGTTTGAGATCGTGCGCAAGGAATATGCGTTCAATGGCGTGGAAGGCAAGCAACCGGATTGGGATGCATTGTATGCAAAAGTTGCTCCGCTGGTAAAGGATGCAGAAAAACAGCGGGATGACGTTGCCTTTTACATGGCACTGCAGGAATTTGTGAATGCTTTTAAGGACGGCCATGTAGGTTTAAGCGGTGATATCGGGCAGATGCTTTTCTACCAGCAGGCAATTGGAAGCATCGGGGCGGCTGTACGCGAACTCGATGACGGCCGTGTCCTGGTGGTTTATGTTTTGGAAGGCAGTCCGGCAGACCAGGCAGGGATCCAGGTGGGGGATGAGATCACTGAAGTGGATGGGAAACCGGTGACCAGGGCACTTGATGAGGTGAAACCATTATTCGGCCCTTACTCCACGGACTTCGGTTACCGCTATGACCAAGCTATCTTCCTGCTGCGCGGACCAAGCGGAACCAGCGTTACCGTAACATACAAAAGTGGCGGCAGTGCCGGTAAAACTGCCACTTTGACCCGGATCGAAGAATATGATTCCTTGTTCGCTACTTACATCTACAGCGGGCTGGAAACACCGGTACTTCCAGTCGAGTCAGAAGTGATCAACGGGACGGTTGGGTACATCAAGATCAATTCCAATTATGATGACCTGAGCCTGATCATCCGGCTGTTCGAGCGCGCCTTGCAGAAATTCGAAGAGTACGAAGTGGCCGGCATTATCATCGACCTGCGCCAGAATTCGGGCGGAGCCCCGCTAGGCCTGGCGGGTTTCCTGTATGATGAGGAGATCCCGATGGGGCAGCTTGAGTATTACAGCGATTCCACCGGTCAGTTCGAACCGGACGGACCGCGGGAGAAGGTCATTCCAAATGAAGAGCAGTATTCCTTCAACAAGATGGTGCTGCTGGTGGGCAATGCCTGTTTCAGCGCCTGCGAAATCGAGGCTTATGGTTTCAGCCAGGTACCCGGGATGACCGTGATGGGGCAGTTCCCTACCGGCGGTGTGGAAGCTGAAGTTGCCCGCGGACAGTTTGAGCTTCCAGGCGGTATTTCACTTCAGATCCCGACCGGCAGGTTCACCCTGGAGGATGGCAGCATTTTCCTCGAAGGTGTTGGTGTGGTACCGGATATTCTTCTGCCTGTGGATGAAGCAAGTGTGTTGTCAGAAGAGGACACTGTGCTGCAGGATGCCATTGCAGTGATTGTTGGAGAGTAGGACACGGACATCTGGAATTTCTTAACTTTGTGAAATTTAAGATCCGGGTATACGGGTACTATCCTGTAGTTAAGGCGTAAGGAATTTCAGCTTACTGGTGTTGCAAGGAATTGGAGTATAAGTACCGGCCTGATTTATTGGTCGGTACCTATCAAATTTATGGATTGACCCCGACTTGTAATCACTCTGGGGGCGTGATACACTTTTTAAACGATGCAAGTCTACCTGGCTGCCACTCCCGACCTCTCATTTGGCGATCTGCTGCGCCTGTCACTGGAGCAGGAGAACACGGTCAGTGTGCGCCTGGCTAACACTATGACACAGATGATGGATGCAGTCGCCAACGATCCGTTGCAGCTGGTTATCCTGGATGCAGTTCTGTGCGGCACAGCTCCAGACGCGGTAATACGCGAGGTTCTGTCCCGCAGGCCAGGTGTGAAATTCATCGTAGTATTACCGGAGAATGCCCCGGAATGGCAGCCTGATTTCTCCACCCCGGCCGAGGTTTTACACCAGCCCTGTTTCATCTCGGATGTGGTTGAAAAGGTCGAGCAATTAATGGGCATTCAGCAGGCTCCGCAGCCTGAAACGCCAGCAGGGGACGAGGCTGATTTTTCTCAGCATAATAACCGTGCACTGGCAGGGTTTATCCTGTCATCATTCTTGCGGGAATCCGCTGCCCATGCAGCCATGATCATTGTCAACGGAGAGTTACAGCTTTCACGGGGATACTTGGAACCGGCGGAAGTGCGGGAGATCGCCCGGATATTCAAACAAGGCTGGCCTGTACAGGCTGGTTATGAGATAGTCCGCTATATCCAGCTGGAATCCAGCCGGTTGGATTACCTGGTTTATGGCAAAGAGTATCTCCAGGATATATTCCTGGTCCTTGTGGGAGATGCACGGGACCCAATCAGCGAGATGCGCAGCCAGGCCGAAATTCTGTCCCAGATGTTGAAGGAAACGGTTGAGCGTTTCAGCGAGAACCTGCCTGATCTTCCATCCAGCTGGGAGGTGGAATTCCCGGGCTCAAATTCTGCGCTCGATGTTGAAGTTAGCGGGGATGAACTCAGCCGGGAGGAAGCCTTACAGCGTGAGAAACTGCTTGGAATTCTTACCGATATGCCTTCTCCTGAACCGAATGATATCCGCGAGCTTGATGCGGATGATCAGGATGGCGAACCGGATATACTGACAACCATCCTGGCGGGTATATCTAGTGAACAGGAAAGTGGGGCAACCCCTAAAAGCGTGGACCCGGGATTTGGGAATTTAAACAACCAGGCAACGGGGGAGAAGGCTTCAACTAAACCCTCCGATCCTGAGGAAGGGCGTCTGGTTTACAGCCTGGTGCTGTTGCCGCGCAATCCAGCCCATACTCTCGATGAAACCTTGCAGAAAAAACTGGCTGATTGGCTGCCGAACCTCTGCCGGGAAAATGGTTGGGAGCTGTTGGGCTTGCAGGTTCTGCCGGATCATCTGCTGGTTACTGCCAGGCTGGCACCGGGCATGCTGCCCGCAGATATGGTGGATATCCTGCGCCGGAACACATCCGCAAGGATTTTTGAATACAAAAAGGCTTACCTGGAAGACAATCCCTCCGGTGACTTTTGGGCGCCGGGTTACCTGGCCTTGAACGGGAAACAGGCTCCAAATCCGGGGTTGCTTGCCCGTTTTACCAACCAGACGAGACTGAAGCAAGGCGCAAAAAGCTTGCCCGCTGACTGAAAGAAGAATATTCTTATGCCACCTGTAATCTACTTGATTGATGGACATGCCCTGGCCTACCGCACATATTTTGCGTTAACTTCCGGCGGGACCGGCCGGTTTCAAACACAATCCGGGGAACCCACAGCCGGAATCTTTGGGTTTGTTAGCGTAATCCTCAAGATTCTGGACACCGACAAGCCGGATTACCTGGCAGTAGCATTTGATACCGGAAAGACATTCCGCAATGACCTCTTTCCAGAATACAAGGCAACCCGGGCGAAGATGCCGGATGACCTTAAGCCTCAGATCGAGCGTATCCGCCAATTGATTGACGCATTTCCTTTCCCCCGCCTTGAGGTGGAAGGGTATGAAGCGGATGATGTCCTGGGCAGTGTTGCCCAACATGCGGTGGAAAAAGGATTGGGGGTTAAGATCATTACCGGCGACCGCGACCTGCTGCAACTGGTGACCGATAGTATCGTTGTCAACCTGGCCGGCGCAAAACTTTCTGAAGCAAAGGATTATTTCCCGAAGGATGTGAAAGAGTACCTGGGGGTCTTGCCCGAACAGGTGGTGGATTACAAAGCCCTGGTAGGGGACCAATCGGACAACATCCCTGGAGTGCAAGGGGTTGGCGAAAAAACGGCAGTTTCCCTGTTGAGCCAGTACCCGACCCTTGAAGGCATCTACAACCACCTGGATGAGCTGCCCACCAGGGTGAAAACCCGCCTGGAAGCCGGCAGGGCTTCAGCGGAAATGAGCCGGACGCTGGCTGCTATCCGCACTGACCTGCCTGTGACTCTCGATCTGGAAAAAGCCCGGATCGACCAGTTTGACAAGGAAGCCGTTTTGAAAATATTTCGGGAGCTGGAATTCCGAACCCTGACCACCCGTTTCCTCACGATTTGCAACCAGGCTGTGACCGCTGAACCAGCCAGCCAGTTAAGCCTTTTCGGCGAACCGGTGACCTCGATCGGGCAGCCGGCCGCAGCAGATATTTCTACGGTTGTGGTTGATAATCCGGCTGCTCTTGAAAAGCTGGTTGAAAAACTGGAGCAGGCGGAGATGATCGCCCTGGATACCGAAACCACATCGACCGACCCCATGCGGGCAGAACTGGTTGGGATCTCGCTGGCTGTCGATCCGAGCGAAGGGTATTACATCCCGGTGGGTCATACGGGGGGTGAAGCACAATTACCCATAGTTACAGTAGCCGAAGCACTGAAACCTGTTCTGGAGAGCAATACCCGCAAGATCGCCGGGCATAACCTCAAGTATGACTGGCTGGTGCTGGCGCAGCATGGCATTATTATTCCACAGGTCCACTTTGATACCATGATCGCAGAATGGCTTACCAACCCTGCCAGCCATAACCTCGGGCTGAAAGATATGGCAGAAGTGTACCTGCACAAACAGATGACTCATATCGAAGAATTGATCGGCAAAGGGAAAAACCAGGTCAGCATGGCTGAAGTGCCTGTAGAAAAGGCAGCGCCCTACGCGGCAGCAGACGCTGCCATCACCTTTGCCCTTGTGCCTGCCCTGACAGAGAAACTGCAGCGGCAAAATGCCTCCGAATTATTCCATACCCTCGAAATGCCCCTGGTGACAGTGCTTGGCAGGATGGAACAGAATGGGATCGCCCTGGATATTCCATTCTTTGGAAAAATGGCAGATGAATTGAACACCCGGCTGGCTGAGATCGAAGACGAGATCACCCGGGCTATTGGCTACAAGCTGAATATTAATTCCACCCAGCAGCTTTCGAAAGCATTGTTTGAGACCCTCAAGCTGGAACCGCCCGACAGGCGGCAAAAGACAGCCAGCGGGATGTATTCCACCGCTGCTGAAGTCCTGGAACTGATACGCAGCCAGCATCCTGTTGTCGGGTTGATCCTCGAATACCGCGAGCTGGCAAAACTTAAATCCACCTATGTCGATACCCTGCCACTGCAGGTGAATCCGAAAACAGGCAGGGTGCATACATCCTTTAATCAGACCGGCTCGGTAACCGGCCGCCTGGCATCTTCAGAACCGAATTTGCAGAACATCCCGGTGCGGACAGACCTCGGCCGCAAGGTACGGAATGGTTTTATCGCCGGGGAGGGGCAGGTTTTCCTCTCCGTGGACTACTCGCAGATCGAATTACGGATCGTAGCTCATATGGCACAGGATGAAGCCATGCTGAATGCTTTCCGAAATGGGCAGGATATCCATGCCGCTACTGCTTCTGCCATTAATAATATCCCGCTGGAATCGGTTACCAGGAGCCAGCGAAACAGGGCAAAAGCCATCAACTTTGGATTGATCTACGGGATGAGCTCTTTTGGCTTAAGCCGCTCAGCAGAGATCACCCTGGCAGAAGCTGAGGACTTCGTTAGGGCTTACTTCAACCAGTTCCCGGGGGTAAAACGCTACCTGGATTCGGTAAAGATGCAGGCTGCCCGCCAGGGGTATGTGGAAACCTTGCTGGGACGCAGGCGTTATTTCCCAAACCTGCAAAACCAGTCAAATGTTAACATCCGCAACCGTGAAGAGAGGGAAGCGATCAATGCCCCGGTGCAGGGAACTGCTGCTGACATTATGAAGCTGGCTATGCTAAAATTACCTGGTGCGCTGCTGGAATCTGGACTGCATGCCAGGATTGTGCTGCAGGTGCATGATGAGCTGCTGCTGGAATGCCCGGTTGAAGAGCTTAGAAAAACGGCACAGGTCGTGCAACAGGTAATGGAACATGCTTACACCCTTTCTATCCCGCTGGAAACGGATGCGCGTTCCGGGAAAAATTGGGGAGAACTTGAAGCTTTGACCAATGCTTAACAAAATGAAAATAACTACCAAATGAACGCAGAGAATCCCGTTTTCAACACCGCCATGAAATCAGGCCACTCAGCAGCATGGGACCGGCAGTGGGAGCAGGCTGCCGAGTATTACCGAGCAGCGTTGAAAGAAATACCTGACCATCCAGCTGCACTGGCGAACCTGGGATTGGTGTTGTACGAGACCCGGCAATTTGATGAAGCGTTGCAGTACTACCAGCGCCTGGCACAAATTTCTCCGCAGGACGGCTTGGCGCAGGAAAGGATCGGTCGGATCAAAGAAAAGCAGGGTTTGAGGGTAGAAGCCCTCAGGGCTTACAGCCTGGCTGCTGATTTATACCTGCGATTGCGTGATGTAGATAAAGCCATCGAAAACCTGCTGCGTTTTATTTCGCTTGAGCCTGAACATCTGCTTGCCCGGTCGAGGCTGGCAATGATCTATGAAAAGGTTGATAAGAAACCAGAGGCTGTCGGTGAATACCTGGCAGTGGCCAGTATTTATCAGCGCCTGGGGGATATTTCGCGTGCCATGAAATCCATAGAACACGCCCTGCAGATCCTGCCTGACCATCCTGCACCAAAACAGGCATTGCTGCAGCTCAGGAACAACCAGCTTCTGCCCAAGCCGCTTGCTCCACGCATTGGAAGCGGCCCGGTCAAACTCCAGGAATTCCGCAAGGGCGAAGACAGCGAGGATGCAGACAAAAAACAGGCAGACCCGATTACTGAAGCCATGGAAAAAGCCCTTTCGGAGCTTGCTTCGCTGATGCTGGACCAGGGTGAAGGGAACAGCAAGGAGGAGCGTAAGGGAATTTCTGCCTTCACCCGCGGTACAGGCGGCCTTTCACTGGCTGAAAATGAACGCCGGCTGGTACTCCTGCACCTGGGGCAGGCAATTGATTACCAAACCCAGGGCAATGAGGAAAGGGCGATCGAAGAATTGAATAAAGCCCACACGATTGGGTTGCACAGCGCCGCTGCACATTACACCATCGGCAACCTGCTTGCACGGAGAGCAGATAAAAATTGCCTGCTGCACCTGCAGAAGGTGACCGGTTCGCAAGACTATTCACTGGCTTCCTACCTGCTGATGGGTCAATTCCATGAGAAACTGCACCAGTATCCCCTGGCAGCCCAAAACTTTCTGAGGGCGCTTCGTACTGCCGACCTGACCACAGTCAGCAGTGACATGGTTGAAATGCTCTACCAGGCATATGAACCGATGGTAGACAGCATTACCAGCAGCCAGGACAATGAAAGACTGGTGGGTCTTTGTACTGCCATTTCTGACCTGTTGATCCGGCCGGACTGGAAACGGCACATCCTTGCTGCGCGCCAGGGGCTGCCCACCATCGAAGAAAGCGGATTCCCGGTGCCCCTGGCGGAAATGATCCTGGACACGGGCACAAGCAGCATGCTGGATTCGATGGCGCGTATCAACGCCCTCGGAAACCAGGACCGGATGTATTCCGCCTTCGAAGAAGCTTACCAGTTGATCGTTCAGGCGCCTAGCTACCTTCCCCTGCATGCCCAGATCGCAGAATTGCTGTTGAAAGACGGAAAGACCCAGGAATCAGTTTATAAATTCCTGTTGACAGCCCGGCTTTATGTCCTGCGGGGGGAACCTGCCCAGGCAATCAGGATTATCAAACGCATCCTGCAGATATCGCCAATGGACCTGGAAGCGCGCAATTTGATGGTGGATACGCTTTTAAGCCAGGGAAATGTAAATGAGGCGATCCAGCAATACATGGAACTGGCAGAAACGTATTACCAGATGGCTGACCTCGACCAGGCGCGCAAAACCTATGCTTTGGCTTTAAAATTGACCCAGCACCCGCGCACTGACCCGGGCTGGAAAGTCCAGATCATGAACAAGATGGCAGATATCGACCTGCAAAGGCTGGACTTAAGGCAGGCCGCATTGCTTTATGAACAGATTCGTACCCAGGAACCCGAAGATCCAGAGGCAAGGTTCCATCTGATCAGTATCTACCTGCGCCTGGGACAGGAAATGAATGCTTACAATGAACTGGATGGCTATGTAAGCATGCTTGAGAACAGCGGGAAACGGGTGAAAGCAATCGAGCTGGTGAAGAACCTGATTTCTGAGCGGCCGGATAAGATGGAATTGAGCAGGCGGCTGGCAGATCTCTATGTCCGCAATGGTGATATCCAGAACGGGGTAAACACCCTGGATGCAATTGCTGATGAAATGGTCAAACACGGGAACCGCTCCGGTGCAGTTTCGATGCTGCTGGCGATCATTGCTTTAGACCCGCCGAATGTTGCTGAATATCAGCACGCCTTACAGCGTGTAAAGGAAATGTGATCCAATGGACGAGCAAGCTTTGATCCAGGATGCCGTGCATGGCGATCTGGATGCTTTTAACCGACTGGTTCTGGCTTACCAGCAAATGGCATTCAATGTCGCTGTCCGGTTGATGTCAGATGACGACCTGGCTGAAGATATCACCCAAACGGCTTTTATTTCTGCTTACAAGAACTTGGGAGGGTTCAGGGGCGGGTCTTTCAAAGCCTGGTTGATGCGCATTGTCACCAATGCCTGTTATGATGAATTGCGCCGGATCAAGCGCCATCCTACCACAGCGCTTGAACCGGTTGACGAAGAATCTGACGAAGAAATGGAAAGCCCGGCCTGGCTTGCTGACGATGCTCCCAGCCCGGAAGAGGCTTTTGAACAAGCAGAACTCGAGCATGCCATCCAGCATTGCCTGGACAACTTGCCGGAGGATTTTAGAGCGATCGTAGTGCTGGTTGACTTGCAGGGGTTTGATTACACCGAAGTTGCACAGGCGGTGAATAGGCCGCTGGGGACAATTAAAAGCCGCCTGGCGAGGGCCAGGGTCAAGCTGCAGGACTGCCTGCGCCAGTGTTGGGAACTCTTACCTGCTAAATTTCGTCTAGAGGATAAGAGTTTATAATGAACAGGACTTCCTTATCCTCCAGGCAATTAATCACTTTATCGGTATATCTGGATGGACAATTAACCAGCGCGCAAAAAGCCGGGTTAGAAAAACAGTTATCCGAAAGTGCAGACCTGCGCCAGGCATTGTTTGAAATGCGCAGGACGCGCAACGCGCTCCGCCAGTTAAAACCGAAACCTGTCCCGCGCAATTTCATGCTCAAGCCGGAAATGGTGAGCGGCAGGCGGGGGGTTGCGCCTGCTTCTCGATGGGTGCCTGTATTAAGCTTTGGTTCTGTAGCCGCAGCGGTTTTACTGGTGTTTACCCTGGTTGCCGGTTTACTGCCCCTGGGTATGCAATCAGACCAGGCTGCCCTTGAAATGGCTGCCACCCCAGTTGTTGAAGCCCCGAATGCTGGTGAAGAAGATGCTGCAGCAGCCATCCCGATTATCACATGGGGCAGCGGTGAGAATACTGTAGCTGGTCCAGTGACAATGGAAGGGGTATATGCCACCGGGAAAGGCGGCGGAGGTGGAGGTGCAGAAGGGGGCGGCGCTGGTGGGTTGGGCAGTGGTGAGATTGTCATAAGCGCCCCGCCGGCAGTTATCACTAATGACAGCGGGGTACCTGGGTTTGCATTGATCATCCCTGTTGAAGAACAAGAAAAGGTAACAACTGAAAGCCGTGAAGGGATTGAAGCTGAAACAGAAGATAATTTCCGTGTGATTGACAGCGGTCCAATCCTTGGGCTGCGGATTACTGAAGAAGTGCAGGCTTCTGCAGAAGAAGAACCAGAGCCGGAAGGTGCCAGGCGGCAAACGCCGTCCTTCATGCTGCCGGCAGCAATTGTTTTTGGATCGGCTGCCATCCTGCTGGCCTTGAGCGCCTTCATGCTGAAAAGGAAGCAGCACAATTAGTGGCAGCTGAGATCCATTACTGTCCCTATTGCGGTTCCCTGGTTGAAACGAAAAACCTGTTTGGAATGGACCGCCCGGTCTGCCCGGCATGCGGCTGGGTACATTTTGCAGACCCCAAAGTGGCAGCTGCGGTGGTTGTGATCGATGGGGGAAGAATACTGCTTACACGCCGGGTAAATGAACCTTACCAGGGATTGTGGACCCTGCCAGCCGGATTTGTAAATGCCCATGAAGATCCGCGTGATGCAGCCCGGCGCGAATGCCTGGAAGAAACCGGGTTAAACGTATTATTGGGGAACCTGCTCGATGTGTTTTCAGTACCAGAACATGCCCGCGGGGCGGATATCCTGATTGTGTACACTGCCCGCGTGCTCGAGGGTAAGCTGGCAGCTGGCGATGATGCCGACCAGGCAGCTTTCTTTGCACCGCAGGACCTTCCGCCGCTGGCATTCAAGAGCACTGCCAGGATCATGCAGAAACTGGCTGAAAATGGTGCATTTACGGGGGTATGATAGAATAACTTCAGGAAGTAAAAAAACTGTACTCATTGATTTGTTAGATGACACCGGCTAAAAAAGGGACTGCAAGCAGCAAAAACACTACCCGCCGCACCAGTATGGCGCGGCGGGGCAGCAGTACACGCGGCAGAAGCAAAAGCCGTTCAACCCAGAAAAGCACATCCTCCAGGACACGCCAGCCAAAACGGACGCAAAGCACACAGCCGAATTTTTGGCAGCGCATTTCACCGGAGCGCAAGCTGGATATCCTCGGAATCGGCCTGGCACTGCTGGGTCTTCTGACCCTGTTGAGCATGTTTTCCCGTACCCAGGGTACATTGACCTTTGCCTGGGTCAGTCTGTTGCAGCAGGCAGCAGGGTGGGGCGCCTTTATCCTGCCCCTTTCCCTGCTGGGTTTTGGTGCCTGGCTTCTTTTCCGCCATATTGAACTCAGCCCGCAGTTATCTGCGGAGCGGATGGTAGGTATCCTCCTGTTGTTGACGAATATCCTCGGCTGGATGAGTTATTTAGCATCTGGGGCTATCTGGGAGATCGCGCGTGCAGGCAGAGGAGGCGGATACATTGGCGGAGCGATCGAGTGGCTGTTGGAAAAAATGGTGGGCAGGGCTGGATCTGTGGTTATCCTGATCACCTGGCTTGTCCTGGCGCTCATCCTTACCCTTGATATTTCATTTACCGACCTGATCCGCGCGCTGCAGAAAGGCAAGCTTCCTGGTGAGAGGGCTGGTTCACCCAGGCAAACTGCTGCTTCCGGCAGGATGGCTGGATCTGATGATACTGAACCTGCCCAGCTTGAGTTGCCCCCTACCTTTCAACCGTTGCGCCCTTCAAAGGTTTCACCGGCAGCGGTACAAAGCAAGTCGTCTGCTGCACCTGTGAAAACAGTACGGGTAGAAAAAAGCCGGCCGTCTGCTGAAGAGACTGGTATGGAGATACAGCCCGAATACCAGCATCCTGCCAGCACGATCTGGAATCTGCCGGAGATAAATAAAGTTTTGGATCCGGCTTCTCCCCAGGCTCAAACTGCCAGTTATGATAACGACCGGGCGCGCCTGATCGAAGAGACCTTAAAATCCTTCGGCGCCCCTGCCCACGTGGTTGAGATCCATCGCGGTCCGACCGTTACCCAGTTTGGTGTGGAACCGGAATTCATCGAAAGCCGCACCGGCAAAACCAGGGTCAGGGTAGCCCGGATCGCCGCCCTGGCGGATGACCTGGCGCTGGCACTGGCTGCTCCGCGTATCCGCATCCAGGCACCTGTACCAGGCCGGAATTATGTTGGCATTGAGGTCCCCAATATCACTTCCACGCGAGTCTCCCTGCGCGAGGTGATCGAAAGCGAAGCATTCCTGAAACAGAAACCGCCGCTGCGGTTTGCCCTTGGCAAAGATGTAGCCGGGAAAGCAAAGGCGGCCGACCTATCAGTCCTGCCGCACCTGCTGATTGCCGGGACTACCGGCAGCGGGAAATCCGTTTGCGTCAATTCCATCCTGACCAGCTACCTGCTGCATAACTCCCCTGAAGCTCTCCGGTTGATCCTGGTGGACCCGAAGCGGGTGGAACTGACCGGGTACAACGGCATCCCCCATTTGCTGGCGCCGGTAGTGGTGGAGCCGGAACGCGTGATCGGTGCTCTCCAGTGGGTGATGCGCGAGATGGACGGACGCTACCACCGCTTCTCTGAAAAGGGCGTGCGCAATATCCAGGAATACAACAACCGTTATCCTGATGACCGGCTGCCCTATTTACTGGTGGTGATCGATGAGCTGGCTGACCTGATGATGATGGCGCCTGATGAAACAGAGCGGTCAATTGCCCGCCTGGCGCAGCTTGCCCGCGCGACCGGCATCCACCTGGTGATCGCCACACAACGTCCTTCAGTAGATGTGGTTACCGGCATCATCAAGGCCAACTTCCCATCACGCATCGCTTTCTCGGTAGCATCGAACGTTGACAGCCGTGTCATTCTGGACCAGCCAGGTGCAGAAAAACTGCTCGGGCGGGGAGACATGCTTTTCCAGGCGCCGGACGCACCGGCTCCGGTGCGCCTGCAGGGGACCTTTGTTTCAGACAGCGAGATCAACCGGCTGGTGGATTTCTGGCGTGATGAAGCGGAACGGGTGCGAGCCATTCAGCCGGGTGTGCCTTCGCAGGAAATGCCGGCGGCTATTCCCAAAGGCGCGCCCTTATCCCAAAAGCCCTTGTTTGAAGAGATCCAGGCAGTATCCGAAGGGGATCCCTTGTTACCAGAGGCGATTGAACTGGTGCGGAAAGAAGGAAGAGCTTCCATTACCATGCTGCAGCGCAGGATGCGGGTGGGCTACACCCGGGCAGCCCGCCTGATCGACAGCATGGAAGAAAAGGGTATCATAGCTGCATCTCAGCCGAACAGCCAGGTGCGCGAGGTGTTGGATTACGGCCCAACAGCGCCGCCGGTTGATGACGGGATGTAGTCATCCAAGTTTTCCTTACAGGCATTTAAAAGCGTCGAGCAGCAGTACACAGCCGACCATGGCTGCAGTTTCCAGCCTGTAAATCCGTTTTCCCAATGTAATCTGCTGAAATCCATGCTGTACAGCCAGATGCACTTCGGACTCGCTGAGCCCGCCTTCTGGTCCCGTCAGCAGGATGATCCTGCTGGGTTTACCAATCTGCCCTGCCAGTTCCTGGATGGTGTGCTCCTCGTCAAGCTCCCAGGCAATACACTTCAGCGTATCATGGTCATCAGGCAACGCAACCGCTTGTTTGAGCGACAGGGGCGGCAGCAGTTCGGGTACTTTCACCCTGCCTGACTGCTCGGCTGCTTCCATGGCGATCTGCTGCCAGCGGACAGTCTTCGATTCGATGTCTGCCAGGTTCTGCACCAGGCTCCGCTCTGAGATCAGGAATCGGAAGCTGGATGCCCCGATCTCGGTACATTTCTGGATGATCCATTCCACTTTTTCACGCCGGCTGGTGCACACCCACAATTCGAGGTGGATACCCGGTTCAGTTCGGGGATATGAAGTGTTCTCTATCCTGCCCTGGACTTCTTTCCGGTTGACGGCGGTTAACAGCACCTGGTATTCAGCCCCGTCAGGTCCGATCACATTCACATTGTCACCTGGTTTCAGGCGCAGAACATTAGTAATCTGGGCGCAGCGGTCAGGGGGAAAGATCACAACTGGCGGGGAAAAGCACTCAGGGGGAAGAAAGAAGCGGGGTGCGGTCATTTTCCAGCGATCACCACAACGTATTCGCCTTTCAAGGTTTTCCCGCTGATGCCGGCAGCCAATTCGGAGAGTAGCCCTCGTTCGACTGACTCAAAGAACTTCGTCAGGTCATTAGCAATGGCAGCCTGACGGTCGCCGTATACTGCCTGGGCGTCTTTCAGGAATGCCTCAAGCCGGTAAGGGCTTTCATAGAAAATCAGGGTATGCGGGCTGTCTTTATCTACCTCGAGAAACCTCCGCCGCGGTCCGCCTTTGTGGGGAGGAAATCCGCGGAAAGTAAAGCTGTGCACCGGCAGGCCGGAAAGGACCAAGGCTGTGATCAGGGCAGTTGGGCCGGGAATGGCTGTTACGGGGATGAATTCCTGTAAGGCCGCCCTTACCAGGATGTAACCTGGATCGGAAATAGCAGGTGTCCCTGCGTTGGTCACCAAGGCAACAGAATTCCCCTCTCTAAGCAGGTTCATAACCTGCGGGAGCACCTTGCCTTCGTTGAACTCGTGGAACGAGAGCTGGGGTTTCTTGATGCCGAAATGGTTCAGCATATGCCCGGTTTTGCGGGTATCTTCGCTGACCACCCAGTCAACGGCAGCAAGCACTTCCAATGCACGCTGGGTGATATCACCGAGGTTGCCTATCGGGGTCGAGACCAGGTAAAGCATACGGGTAGTATATCACGCAGGTCTGGCAGTGGTTTGCCAGCAAATGGAGCGTTTAAGGTTGAAAGCAATAATGCGGGAGGATTACAGTGGGTCAGGTCGCACGGATGATTGGTTGGGTACTGCCTTATGCTGGAGCATCACGGCTGCAGGGAAGGGAATTCTTCATCAACTGGTTTGGCTTCGCTGCTTTCAGTGGATATCATCAGCTCGAATTCTATGGAGACAGCAGTGATGTTGAACAAGTCAACCACCTGGTATCTTCCCAGGGGTTCTTCGAAAACCAGCTGGTCGCCGAGCCAGCCGTTGCCCGCATCTAGGAAAAGTTCATAAGTGCTTTCCGGCAGCCCTTCCAGGATGAACTGCTCGCCCGAGCGCACATAAACCGCTAGGACAGGCATACGCGACATGTTGGTCAGGATCACCACCATGTCTGCCGCCAGCGGGTTGGTTATCTTAATAAACCCGGTTCCTTCATAAGTCCGGTAATCCACCAGTATGGTACCGTTCGCGGGGCGGTAAGCTGCCTCCGGGATCTGGGCACAGGGCGTATTCAATTCCACGTAAAAATCGCCGCCGCTGACCCAGCCCTTATTGCCGGAGGGAGTGATCACCTTCAGCCAGTTGCAAACCGCCGTCTGCCCGGTGACAACCAGGTTTGTGTTTGTGGAGAGCAGCTCCAAGGAAAGGAAATCGGTACCAGGCCCTTCACGGACATTGAGACCTTGCGACTTCACTCTCGCCTGGGGGTATGGGGTTGGAACTTGCCAGGCTGAGCTGGTCGGTGTCATGGCTAGCAGGGGGGTAGTGGTGGCTTCCGGGGAATACAGGGGGGCAGATGCGGTCCAGGTGGCAAAAATGCTGCCGGCTATTGCGGTTTCAGTAGCATGGGGATCACTGGAATTCCGGCTGCATGAAGTCAGGAAAATGGCGGGAACCAGGAGGATGAGGAAAAGGCTCTTTCTCTTCACGTCCCATGCTCCTTGCTTACTGGTTTCCGGAAAATTCTACCTGCGGGCAGCCAGCAAAGCGTTTTTTCATCACTTCGAAAGCCTGGGGATTGTTGTCCACCAGGATGAAATTACGGCCAAGTTCCAGGCAGGCAGCACCGACAGTTCCGCTGCCGGCGAAGAAATCCATCACGGTATCCCCGGGGTTAGAGGAGGCAGTAATTATCCTGCGGATGATGCCAAGGGGTTTTTGGGTGGGGTAGCCGGTTTTTTCAGCGCCGTTGGTTGGCACAATGGTGTGCCACCAGGTGTCGGTTGGGGTCTTGCCTTTGGCAGCCTTTTCCGGTCCTACCAGCCCCGGGGAGAGGTAAGGAATGCGGTCGATAGTGTCGTAATTGAAAGTGTAACGCTGAGAATCCTTTGCATACCAGAGGATATTGTCATGTTTGGGCGGCCATTTTTTCCTGGTACGGGCGCCGTAATCATAAGCCCAGATGATTTCATTGATAAAACCCTCCCTACCGAAAACCTGGTCCAGCAGCACTTTACAGTAATGTACTTCGCGGTAATCAATATGGAAATAAAGGCTGCCATACGGCTTCAGCACGCGCCGGGCTTCCAGTAAGCGAGGCTCGAGAAAGGACAGGTAATCGTCATAGATATCTGCATAGGACTTTGCCCCGACCTTAAATGTCTGGTAACGCCTGCCCTGGAAGCCGGTTCGGTCGCCGGTTTCGCTCTGCTCAGTTTTCAGGTGCAGGCGGGTTTGTTGTTTGCCAGTGTTAAAAGGGGGATCAATGTAGATCAGGTCGATGCATGCATCCGGCATGGATTGTAAAACAGACAGGTTATCGGCCAGGTAGACGTTTGAGCCCATACGCATGATTGTAACATATGCATTAAGGGGCGAATTATGTTGTAAATAAGATAATATTAGTCCTAATTTTCACGAGAGGGAACCATGAAGAAACAACAATGGTATAAATCGGTAATGGTTTTGGCAATTGCCTTTATGCTGGCAGGCTGTACCGCCATCCCGGCTGCAACGGATGCCCCCGCCCCGGTCACAGCCCCGACTGAACAAGAGGTTCTTCCAACCATACTGCCAGTATATGAACCAACACATGAGCCTGTTGATGTCCTGGAGGGATGCCCGGTACCTTCAGAAGCTACATCACTATACATCAGCCGGGAGAACGGCTACTGCTTTTTATACCCGGTTGGCGTTGAGGTCTCCCTGAATGCGGATTATCCGCAGGAAATCTGGCTTTTCGGAAATATCCTGCAAAACGGTTCCCAGGAAGCGCCGCGTACCAGCCTGACGGTTTATGCCAATGGAAACGCAGGCGGCCTGGACAGCGCCGGGTATGCAGATAGCTACCTGGGCACACTGGTTGAGCCGGTTGATTCAACCCGCGAAGAGCTCACCGTTGACAGCATCCCTGCAGTAGTCCAACATAACCTGCCCTCGTTTTTCGGCGAGCAGTCGGCGTTCATCGTGGCGGGAGATTATAAATACCGCATCAGCCTGATGCCGGAGCCGGAATCAGTCCCCGGTTTGGCAACTGACCTCGAGAATTTGTGGGCAACAGTCCTTTCAAGCATCCATTTCTTTCCCCCAGAACATGAATTTACCTTGGTCACACCTGCCGATGTCTGCCCTGTCGAGACAGCAGATACCAGGGTATTGGTCGATCAGGCAGCTGGTTATTGTTTCGCCTACCCGGCAGATTTTTCCCCGGTTGCCGGGTTTTCCGGGCGTGTTGAAGGGGGCCCGGTCCTGGATACCCTGCCTGATTTTGGGGAAGTCCGTACATCAATCACCCTGGGAACCTTTGGTAAAGCAGGAGGCAAGACTCCCCGCGAGATTATCCAGCCCCACGTAGAACTGGTCGATTCATCATCACTCATGGACATGACCATCGGCGGGTATCCTGCCGTGGTTTACCGCAACCCGCAAGGTCCCTGGGCAGCACGTGTAGCATACATTGCCGGTTTTGAGGATACGGTGTTTACAATCGTTGCCCAGCCGCTTGAACCGGAGCGCTGGCCGACTGGTGTCGAGGGATTCGACCGGCTCTGGAACACGGTGGTGAATTCGCTGCAGTTCTTTACGCCATTCCGCTAGAGCCGGCGGTTAGCTATTACCCCTGGGGGGACTGCCCTGGAGATAGATATTTGCTGTTGATCCGGAGGGATTTGCAGGTAATTAATGCAATTCATGGGTACAATAAGTACCGGGAAAAGGAATACATTGATGGAACCAACTCTAGTAAAAAAGTCACAGCCATACCTGGATCACATTGAAAACTGGCTGAACAACCTGACCGAGCTTCCTGCCGCTGCAGTTTTTACTGAACCCGACAGGGTTGCAATCACAGCAGTGGATATCATCAATGGGTTTATCCGCTTTGGTCCGCTGGCAAGCCCCAGGGTGGAGAAGATCATCCCGAATGTGGTGCGCATCCTGCAGGCTGCCTGGGATGCAGGGGTGAGGAATATCCTGCATGCCACCGACAGGCACGAACCGGATGCTATTGAATTCAAGGCGTACCTGCCGCACTGTGTCAAGGGCACAGCGGAAGCTGAGCCGGTCGATGAGCTGAAAGCGCTGCCGTTCGCCGGCAGGATCCAGAACATACCCAAGAACACTATCGCGTCGGGGATGCAGACTGAACTGGAAGACTGGGTGCTTGTGCATCCGGAAGTAGATACATTTATTGTGGTTGGAGATGTGACCGACCTGTGCGTTTACCAGCTGGCAATGTACCTGCGGCTGGACGCCAATACAAGGCACCTGGAGCGCAGGGTAATCGTACCTGAGAGCTGCGTCCAGACTTACGAATATCCGTCCGCTGCGGCTGAAACGCAGGGCGGTATTGCCCACGACGGTGATCTGCTGCATGCGGTTTTCCTGCATCATATGGCTTTGAACGGGATCGAAGTGGTAAAGGATATTGCATGAACCAGCAGCCGGGACTTTTCAGTCCATCGACGCTGTCCGTCAGTGAGTTGACGCGCTTTATTACTGCCTTGCTGGAATCGGAACCGGTGTTGCAAGATGTCTGGGTTGAGGGGGAAGTTTCCAACCTGAAATACCATACCTCAGGCCATGTGTATTTATCTCTTAAAGATGAAACCGCTACGCTTCGTTGCGTGATCTGGAAGGCCTATGTGCCCCGCCTGCGCATCCGGCTGCAGGAGGGCATGGCAGTAACCGCCCACGGGCGGATTGGTGTTTACGACCGCGGCGGAGATTACCAGCTGTATATCGATACCGTACAAGCTGTCGGGGAAGGCGCCCTCTTCCAGGAATTCCTGCGGTTGAAAGCCCAGCTGGAGGACGAAGGCTTGTTTGCCCCGGAACGGAAACGGGAGCTGCCTGAAAAACCTGAAAGGATCGGAATTGTAACCTCTCCGACCGGCGCAGCCTTGCAGGATATGCTCAATATTCTCCGCCAGCGCTACCCGCTGGTTGAAATCCTGCTTGCGCCTGCTGCGGTGCAGGGAATCTCCGCCCCGGCTGAGATTGCTGCCCAGGTTCAGGTGTTAAACCAGCTGGGGGTGGATGTGATCATCCTGGCACGCGGCGGCGGCTCTATCGAGGATTTGTGGGCATTCAATGACGAACGCGTGGTGCGCGCTGTGGCTGCCAGCAGCGTACCGGTAGTAACCGGTGTCGGGCATGAGACCGACTTCACCCTGGCCGACTTTGCGGCTGATGTGCGTGCACCAACCCCCACTGCGGCTGCTGTTATAACAGTACCGGATATTTTGGAAATCAAAGCAGAACTGGATATCCTGCAAACCCGGCTGCGGGATTCGGCCAGACTGGCAGTCCAGGATCGCTGTGTTAATTTGCGCGAAACCATTCATGCGTTGATGCGCCAGTCTCCAATGAACCAGGTTCAGAATGAGCGGCAGCATGTGGATTTGTTTATTGAGCGCGGATCGAGCGCCGCCGTTCACTCGCTGCAGTTGATGCGCAGCCGGCTGCAAGGCAGCCTGATGCATCTCCGGTCGGTCAACCCGCAGGCAGTGCTGGAACGCGGTTTCGCCCTGGTTTTCAGTGAGGATGGGAAACTGGTAAAAAGCGCACTTCAGGCACATGCTGGGATGCCAATTCAGGTAAAATTGCAGGACGGCAGGATAGGCGCACGGGTGCAGGATGTGCAGCCCAGCACTGATCCGGCTGGTTTTGAAAAAGGATGATGATCACGATGACAGAAATGCCCGTAGAAAACATGACCTATGAAGAAGCGTTAAAGGAACTGGAGGGGATCATCCAATCCCTGGAGGGCAACACCGGGGCACTGGAAAACATGATCCACCTATTTGAGCGCGGCCAGGCGCTGGGAAAACACTGCCTGGATTTGCTGGACAAGGCTGAGCTGCGTATCCAGACCCTGGCCAGCCCGGATGTATCCGGCGAAACTGTGCTCTAAAAGGAAACCATGGCTTTTAAACAGATAATATCCAACCCGGTATTACAGGCCGCTGTGCTGGCATGGTTCCTGGCTCAGTTCATCAAGCTGGTGATCGAAATTATCCGAAATAATAAGGTGGATTGGCATATTCTCATGAGCGCGGGCGGAATGCCCAGCTCGCATGCATCTTCGATTACCGCAGCTATGCTGGGAGTAGGTTTGTTCGATGGGTTTGATACTCCGCTGTTCGGCCTGGCTTTTGTCATCTCCATGATCGTGCTGTATGACGCAGCCGGCGTTCGCCGCCAGGCCGGCAGGCAGGCGGAAAAGATCAACAAGATGATCAACGAATTGCTGAAAGGGCATCCCCTTTCCCAGGAACAGCTGCAGGAAGTGTTGGGGCATACTCCCTTCCAGGTGTTCATGGGTTTTTTACTTGGTATCGGCGTCACACTGGTTATCTGGTTCCTTAGAAGCTAATCCTTAAACCCCAAACCTTTTACAAGATCAGCTGCTGTATCCTTGCGTTCTTTGCCCAGCAGGTCCTGCCAGAATGCATCATCATAGCGGCGGGTACGGACCAGCATGGGCATGGGCATCGACCAGCCAAGCATGAGAACTTCCTCTTTAGGCTGCAGGCGTGACAGCATACCACGCAGAGAGTCTTTGGCTGCCAGGCCGGAAAGCACAGCCGCGATATCACTGTCATCCCCCAGCCAGCCAGTAATGCGTGTGCCCAGCTGTGACATGACCTCATCGTAGATTTGGGAAGGACGCTGGTCGATCACCAGCAAAGTTACATAGTATTTTCGCAGTTCGCGGGCGATAGTGGAAAAGGTGGTCTGGAACGCCATTTCGCGGTTGAGCAGCTTGTGGGCTTCTTCCACCACGACCGTCAGCGGGCGGGGTTCGGTTCCTTTTTTAGATCGGAATTCATCCGTCATTTTCTCCCACTCTTCACGGATACAGCGGGTGATCAGGTTGGTCACCAACAGGTAATCGAGGTCCGTTTCATGGTTGCCAAAGGACAGGACGATGTGCCGGCCTTTTTGAAGGGCTGTTATGATCTCTTTGAGCGTATTTGCTGCCGGGTTCTCCACAACATAACTGCGGTCGAACACACGCACGAGCTTTGAATGCAGACCTTCGGCTGCCATTACATTCACACCCGATTCAGTTGCCCATTCATCCACACTGCCGGGTGCAGGAATGGATCTGCCTTCCTCATCCTTTATCCTGCCATTGGTGTTCATTTTCTTGAAGGCATGGAACCAGTCCTCTCCAAATGACCTGTGCAGCGCTTCCAGCGTGGTTGGCGTGGTTTCTTTCAGGTTGAGCTCACGCGTCAGCATTTCGATATCCTCAGGCAGGATGTCCTTTTCACCGATCACCAAATGGTAATCAGGCGTCTGGCCGCGGATGGTGGTGCCGCTTCCCAGTCCGACCACCTGAACTTTGCTTGCGCCGAAACGGGAGCGCAACCCTTTGACCGATTCGCCGGTGTCTGAGGCGGTATCATCCAGACCGTACTCGTTATGCATGTCAAAGACAAGGATGGAGGCCTTATCGCGCTTGATCAAGCCTGCCAGGATGATGCGTGTCAGAAATGATTTCCCCGTACCGGTTGCGCCGAAAATACCGGATGAGCGCTGCACCATCTTGTCCAGGTCGATACAGATGGGATGGCTTTGCTCGCGGGTGTATCCGATGATAAAGTTACCATCCTTGCCTGGTTCACCAAAGACTTCGGCAATATCTCCGGCATTCGCCATGCGCACATGGGCATGGTGGGCGGGGATGGTTTTCACTGCTATCGGGCGGTCATTTTTCCCGTCATGGGTTTCTGCCCACAGGGTGTACTCAAGAGTACCCGGTTCAGGTCCCCGGTCCATCATCAGCTGCGGCATGACCTCCAGGTTGGTATAAAGGGTCTGCCCGAGCAGCAGGTCAGCCAGCTCAGGTGACAACCTGCCTTCGCTTTGTTCATCCGCAAAGCGCGGGTCGGTGGCGCCCAGCTGCAGGTCGGTTACCAGCCCGTAAAAGCGCCAGTTCTTGCTGTCGATGACCACAAATGCGCCTTCCTGAACGCTCTGGGGCGAGCCGGTCAGCCGGACGCGCAGGTTCTCTTTCAGCCCTCCACCAACAACATACCCAACCGGCTGATTGTCTGGCAGTCTGGTGTGCAGATCGGTCATAGTACACCTCCGCTGCGGGCAGCAACATCATCGCTGAGTACACCGGCATCTGCAAGGGCGCGCAGCACATCGATCAGGACCGGGTAATCATCGCGCAAGGCTGTTATCAGCTCCCTGCCGGCTTCCCTGGCCCAATCGGGGTTGCCTTGCTTCTGGTGAATGGGAGCGGTTTGCTGCAGGTGGCTGGCAAAAATCTCCCCGACCGGGATATCTTTTACCCGCAGCAAGTGCCTGAAGTACCCGAAGCGGGGCGGGGATGTAAATGTAAACACCTCGTCCTCTAAACACAGGAATATTTGGTCCAGGGTCAGCGGCGGGCGGGGCGGCAGAAGGTGGAATATCCTCCCATTAACCTCATGCCCGCAAAAGATCACGCTGATCTCAAGAGGCACATTGCGGTTGTTGCGGTTATCCAGGATCACTTCTTCCGAGACTCCCTCAGCTGTCACCAGCTGGCGCACCAGCCCGTCGTCATCCACGTGGATGTCGCTGATCAAGCCGTAGATGGATATTCCGGTTTGTGGGTCAATGGGGATGCGCACCAGGCTCCCCAGGGCAGGGGCTTCGCGCTGGGTCACCTTGCAGCCCACCACGCAGCTGGTTGTGCTGGCGCGCAGTAATCTTCCTATTTCCAGTGTCTGGTTCATTTCAACCTTGTCCTTGTTCCAGCCATATTTTTCAGGGTTTGCTTATGTGATTTAACCTGGGGCGGGATACCCTGTTTGAGCAGCTCGAGGCTGACCATATTTTCCAGGTATTCTTTATCCTCTAGGGTTACCAGGGCAATTTCATGCGCCCTCAAAAGTGAATAAGGGTAAGTTGCCTGCCCCAGCTGCCGGCATTCAGCGACCAGGGTGCGCTGAAGCAAAGCCAATCCAGCTTCATCCTGCGCCAGCCAGGCAGGGATCTCCACTCGTGCTATCCAGGGTTCCCGAGTGGTGCCCGCGTTCAGGTAAAAGAAGTGCAGGGCTATTTCATTCTGGAAGAACTGGCCTGAAAAAGACTGCAGCCCGAAAACTGCTGAACGGTGCCCGGCTGGCAGGAGAGGACCCAGTAAGGCAGCATCAGTGATGCCCTGCAGGGGGCGCATACGCAATTCATCCATTCCCGGGGCTTCACCGAACATATCCAGTTCCAGCAGCCGTACCAGCAGGTCTGCCCTGGGGCGGTCGACATATCCGGCAGTAATGATTTGACGGTTTGCCAGTTCCTTCAATGCATCCAGGTATTCATTGAATTTCGGGTCAGGGGAAGCAGCACTGGCAGGTTCGCGGAACAATTCCAGCGGACCGTCGGTCAGGGTGACCACCGGCAGGGCGGCATCAGCAGCATGCTGCACCAGCAGGCGGCGTTCTTCAAGGTCGCGCAGCATCGAGATCATCTCTTCATTGATCAGACCGCCGGCAGGGTTGTACAGCCTGTCCAGGTAAAGCAGGTCGGTATGGGTGGTCTCTTGGGGGGTCATGCCCTGGCCGGGCTGGAGGGAGAAGATGCCAATATTGATCACCCCGAATAGGACAGCGGCATGAGGGTCGGGGATGATCTGCGAACCGTCTGCTGCCAGGATCGTGCCTGGCAAAGCGCCAGGCTGCATGGGGACGGCTGCATTAAGCGGTTCAGCAGAAGGGATTGCACAGCGCAGGTGGCTGACCTTTTGCGCAACAGCCTGAACCTTAGCACGCAGTTCTTCATTTCTGCCTTCAGCCGCTTTGAGGCGCTGGACCGCAAAAGCTAACTTGTTGTCCAATTCCTGCTGGTAAGCGGGAGTCAGTTCGCCCAGTTTGCGGATCTGCTCTTGAATTTGCTGGTAATTAACCGGCATGTGACCAAAGCCCCATTAATTGAACGTTTGTTTTGGTATTATACAATACAAATGCCGCCGAAGGTCTTTCGGCGGCATGGATGATCAAAACGGGCTGTATTTTAAGGTTCGACAGTAATCACATAGTCAAACTCGACCTTCACCACCTCACCGGAGAATGACATAGCACCGATACCGACATGCCCTGGCATCCAGTTGTTATCGATGATCTCGAGCGGCTTGCGGTCGCTGCCATTCTGTTGCACACCGTTAATATATGGAATAATAGAATTGCCCTGGCAGAGCAGGCCAATCGTGTTAACACGCTGCCCATTGAGCAGATCCACACTGGCGAGGGTAGAATACCCGCCTAGCAAGTTGACATACGGGTTCTTCTTCTGGGCGCGCAGGTCATAATCGAATCGGTAAAGGGAAAACTTTCCCACTTCGGGACCTGAAGTGAATACCCGTAATTCATACCAACCCAAATCGGAAATGCGGCAAAGCACCGCAATCCCGTTCGAGGAATTTGTCTTGGTCTCAAAGTTTGCTTCGACAAAGACATCTTCAAACTCCGCCGAAGTATTAGCCAGATAGGCATAGGTTTCTGTCAGGCGCGGCAGCTCAAACACCAGCCTGTCTCCCACCGGGATGACGTAAGTCATGTCCTGGTTGCCGGCAATGACATATGGTACCCAGCTGCTCAGGTCGCCGTCAAAATCGTCGACAAAGTACCCCACGGTGGGGGCGATAGTGGGGATGACAATAGTAGGAACTGCCATAGTGGGAGCGGGAGTATCGGATGGGATGATTACTGGTTCCTCAGTTTCCACCTCTTCAGGTTCTACCTCTTCAGTTTCTTCTTCTGTCTCCTCTATTTCAACGGTTTCTTCTTCTTCGATAACATCTTTACCGGAGTCTGAGTTTGGCAGGTTGATGGTGCATGACATGGCAACCAGCAATAAGACCATGATGGGGATGAATATTTTCTTGCTCATACTGTCTCCTTTCTCCTCATTGATGCTTGGAAAGATTATTTACTATACAAATATTACGCGGTGCTGTCAACCAAAAAAGGCCTGCGTTTCGCAAGCCTTTTCGGACTTCAATATTTATTCCGTCTCAGTAAACGGGTCAAATGATGGGTTGCTGCCTGACCAGCGGCAGGCGATCTTTTCGATCTGGCTGCACATCAGCCCTCCTGAGCAGCGGTGGGCACGCAGCCGGGGAGGCTGGTCGGGAAGGAATTCTTCGGGAAGGATCTCTTCCACCTGCAATTCCACTTCACATTCGGCATGGTCGCAAAAGCGAACTTTAATTGTTTTCCATTGTTTCTCAGCCATGCTGGCACCTCCAATCTAACCTTAATTTATCCTATTTAGTGGATTAATGCAAGCCGAAATGGATACATGTCGAGGGTATGGTTGAAAGGCTATCCCTACCGGATGTCAGCGCTTATGAATCCTTAAAGGAGCCATCGATCACTTCCTGTTCTTCCATCCTGGCAGCATTGACTGCGGCTGATTTGCGCAGGTTCGCCAGGTGTTCATTGACAATCTCATCCGGGCAGAGAGAAACAAATAAGGTAAAACCCAGCCCGATTACTGCTGCATCATCCAGCGGGAGGGGGATGTCTATCGGGTTAACCAGGTAAAGCAGGCTGAACGCAGGCAGCAGCTTCAGCAGGAAATGAACACGCTTATCCAGCATCAGCTTGTATACCAGCTTGATGCGCAGGACAAGCTCATAAATAAATCCGCTTGACGGCAGGATGCTTCCTTTTTCGGGGTGATTCATTTTTACCTCCTGATGTAACCAGTTGCTCAAGATCCCTGTGCCTTTGCACATAAAAGGACTTTCTCAAAAAACGGCTGTAAAGTGCTTTGGGCTGCTTCCCTCCCGGCACGGCTTTTTACCAGTCTTGCATTAACCTGTCTTGCAGCAATCCGCAAAGCAGAATTCTCCAGGGCGGCGAGGATGGCCTTAGCGATCTCGGCAGGCTGGTACGGATCAACAAGGAAACCATTCACTCCCGGGGTGATCCAATCACGCAGCGATTCCAGGTCGCCGGCTACCGGAAAACTCCCGCAAGCCATGGCTTCCAGCAGGGTGTTGGGAGTTCCGTCGTGGGTGCTGATACTGGCAGAAACTTCACAGCGGCTGAAGAGCTGCCACAGTTCAGTTTGAGACAGGTAAGGCAGCAGCTGCACGGCATTTTCCACCCCATATTGTCGGGCATAACTTTCCGCTTCTTCCTGCCCTTGCATACCCGGGCAAAGGAAAACAGTATCCGGAAACCGTTCCAGCACCTGGGGGACAGCCGCAAAGAATTCCCGGGTATTGATGTACCCTGGGCGCAGACCGCGTGGGTTGATGACATGAAATCTGCCTTGCTTGTACCAATGGAAATTTGCCTGTGCTTTAAGGGCAGATTCGATCTCTCCCAGGTCGATCCCACCCGAACCAGGTACCACCAGGGAAGGCTTGCTGGGATCGTATCCCCACTGGCTGGAAAGGCGAATATCACGTGGGGCATCCGCCAGGAGGCCGTCCGCACGCGATAATGCCCGGCGCGTCCAGCGCCGCATTGCAGCCGACCCGCGGGTGTGCAGGGTCAGGTCATTGCCCCAGATAGACACCACCAGGGGGATAGGGGGTGGGGTGTAAGAAGCCAGCATGCCTTCAAACGGGATGCGCAAAGCATGCACCAGGTCCGGCTGCCACTGGTCAACCAGGGTTTGCAGCCGCTTTCCTGCTTTTGGCAGGGTGAGCGGTCCAAGCCTGTAGCGCAGGTGCATGAGCGGTTTTCGGGCATTTCGCACCAGGCCGCTGACTGCATTCTTCTTTTTGCTGCTGCCTGCTGCCTGGGTGCCTGCCATACCGGAGAATGCGACCGGGATGACAGCATTGCCTTCGGTACCCTGTACGGGTTCGCAGGGAAAGGTGGATGCCAGGTAAAGGGTATGTCCCATCCCGCTGACGGTATTGATCCACTGGCGGGTGATTGGGCTGCGTCCATCGGCTACCAGCAGGATCTTCACTGGACCACCTTCCTGGCGAGGGTAATGGCATCTTTGAACCTCTGGGCCATCACCTCAATATTTACTTCCTGCTGCACAATGCGGAATGATTCCTCCCCCATCTTCTGCAGGGTGACCGGATCGGACAGTGCCTGCTGTAAAGCCTGCTGAAGATTATGCACATCTCCGGGTGCGACTATCCAGCCGTTGCCTTGTCGCACCAGGTCCTGCTGGGTGCCATCCGCTTCTGCAACGATTACCGGTAAGGCATACGCCATAGCCTGCTGCACAGCCAGTCCGCCGGTGCCTGGCAGGACGAACAAGTCCGACCGGTTGTATTCCTCATCCAGGTTGTCACCGTACAATGCACCGGTGAACCGGGTGCTGGGATATATTGCAGTCGCCAGTTTCACCAGGGATGGAAGGGCTTCTCCGTCGCCAACGATCACCAAGCGGGGCTGGAATGCCTCCGGCAGGTTTGCACAGGCACGGATCAGCAGGTCCACATTTTTGCGTTCCTGCAAGCGGCCGACGAACAAGACTGCCAGCCCGGAAGTTTTATCTGCAGGTTTGCGCTGCGGCGGGGCCTTGTCTGGCTTGGCAGTGATTGCATTGGGGGCAACGATGATCCTGTCTGCTGGAAACCCGAGTGCGGCATATTGCTCTTTGCCTGCCTGGCTGTATGCGATCAATCCATCAAACTGGCGCAGCCAGTCTCGCTTCCTGTTATTAATGAGCTGGTTTCCCGCAGCAGGGGAACCCAGCCCCCAGCCGATGACGGGACGCCGGCGCTGGTGCATCCAGCGGATAGCTGCAGGGAGGTGCAGATAGCGCGGGTTGGCTTCCAGGATCAGGACATCCGGATCAAATGCTTGTAGCCAGGCTTTCCAGTTGACCTGCAGGCACAGGTAAAGTCTGTTCGAAAACAAGTGGAGATTTCTTGCCGGGTAGTATTTAGCAGCTGCCAGTTCAGCCTGTTTGCCCAGGTCTTCACCAGGGCGGGGGGAACCGGCGAATATCATGACTTCCTGGTCCGGGTCTGCTGCCAGTGTATCAAAGAATGCTCCGCGGTAGAACGGCAGCACCCTTTGCTGGATTCCTACCCGCAGCTTTGTGGATGTCATGCAATTACCCTTACAGTGGATGTCAACCCAATCTTTTCGACTTCAATCCGGGACGGGAAGGCATCCTTCAATTCTTCCAGGTGGGTAATGACCAGGATCTTGGCAAAATCATGGCGCACGAGGTTGATGGCCTCTATCAGGCGCTGCTTTCCCTGTGCATCCTGGCTGCCGAAACCTTCGTCTATCACCAGGGTTTGCAGGCGGGCACCAGCCCGCTGGGCAAGCACACGCGCAAGCGCCAGCCGGATTGCAAAATTGACCCGGAAGGCTTCACCCCCGGAGAACAATTCATAGGAGCGGGTACCGGCAGAATCGTTGATCAAAATATCCAGGGTTTCTTTCTTATCTTCACGCTTTTTTGATTTGTATTCAGCCTGGGTTACAAACCGCACCGACATGCTCCCGGCGCTCAGCCGGTCGAGAATGTCATTGGCCTGGGTTTCCAGCTCGGGCAGGGCTTGCTCGATCAGCAAGGACGGCACGCCGTCCTTGCCACATGCCTTTTCCAGTTTCTGGTAGCGGCCGATCTGGATGCGGGTTTTCTGCGTGCGGCTTTCCAGTTCCACTTTGCGGGTTTTCAGGTCCGCAAGCACGTCTACTTTCTGGCGGGCAGCGCCAACCTGCAGGCGCAGGTTGTTTTCTTCTTCCTGCAGGAATTTGAACTCGTGTTCCTGCTGGTCAATATCCGGCATCACAGCTTTCTCACGTTCGTAACTTTGCTGAGCCAGGTCAAGGTTCTTTTGTAACCCTTCCTGCTCTTTAACAGAAGCCGCCAGATTTTTCCGGTTATCTGTGATCTGGCCCTTCAACGGCTGCAAGGCAGCACGCGCTTTTTCCAGCTCGCGCATCTGCTCCCCGGCAGGCTGCCCGGCTGCCTCCCGGCTGCGAAGTTGTTCATGCACCTGCGGGTCATACCCCATTTTCTTGAGCAAGTCATCAATTTCAGCCAACTTTGCCCTGGCATCCAGTGCATAGGTATTATTCTGCAAGGTGGCAGCCAGTTTTTGCATCTCAGGTTCACCATGCCTTCTCCACTGGGCAATGGCATCCTGTGCAATGCGGATCTTCTCTGCCTGCTGATCAACCTGGCGCTGAAGGGTGCGCAATTGCTGCTGGGCAGCATCCAATTCCGCCAGAGAGTGTGTTACAGCTTGCTGTTCCACGGCTGCAGAAGCGGCATCGGATTTATTTTTGCGGTGCTGGTCACCCATTTCGCGGCCTTGCTTTTCCAGCGTTTCCAGCAGGCGCAGGCGGTCATCACCCTGCAGGGGCTGCCCGCAAAGAGGGCAGTCTGCGCCAGCGGCGTCCTTCAGCCGGTCGATTCGGTCTTTAATCTCGTCCATATCCTTTTTCAGGCGGGTATTCTCAGCATTTAGATCAGCCTGAAGCGTAAGCAGTTCCTGCAGCCTGGCTTCCAGGTCAGGGCGGGCAGCCAGTTGTTTTTCGAGCACATTGTGCTGCTCCATTAAAGCGGATGCTTCTGCATGGAACTGGGGCAGGACCTGTTCCAGTTCATTTGCTTGCTGCTGCCCTTCTACCAGCTGGCGGTACTGCTGTTCAAAGTTCGCTTTGATTTTTTCGATCTCAACCAGTGGACCAGCGCGCAGGCTTTGCTGCTGGTGGAAGCTGGCAGCCAGCTTTTCCATAGCCTGCAATTCCTGCAGGTCAGACTGCCATTGCTGATATGCAGCTTCGATCTGGGGCGCAGCATCTATCAGGTCCGTAAAATGCTTCTCTTCAACCTCCAGCTCGGCCAGCCTGTCTTTAAATTGGTGCACCTGGATTTCTTTTTGCTGCAGCTGGTTTTGCCACAATTCCGCCTGTTTTCTCTGTTCTTCCAGAACAGCTGCCTGTTTGCGCAGAGCGGTGATCAGTGTTTCCATACCCTGCCGCTCGCGGGCAGCGGCTGCCAGTTTTTCTTCCAGCTCTTTCAGTTTTTCCTGGCGGGTTGCTTCCTCATCCAGTTCCGCCCGGATCTCATCCACCCGGGCAGTATCTGCGTTGAGGACCATTTCCATCTCCCGGCGCTTCTCTGCAGCCCGGGCACGGTATTCTTCCCAGATCTCCAGGCCGAGGATATTGCCCAGGATGCGTTTACGGTCAGCCGGGGCTTGCTGGGCAAACTGGTCTGCTTTGCCCTGCAGGAAGAAGGAAGCATTGGTAAACGTCTCGTAATCGAGACGCAATGTCCTGCGGATGCGCTCCTCGGTGCGCGACATGGTGGATTCGGTAAGCGGAACCCACTCGTCAGCAGCCTTCACAAAGAATTCCAAGATGGCAGTTTTCCCCTCTGTACGTGAGCGGTTGATGCGGTAAACATTGCCTTCATGCTCGAACTGGAAAGTCACCTCGGCTGTCTTTTTTCGGGTATTGATGATGGAATCATCCCTCTTACGGGCAATACCGAACAAAGCCCAGGTGATAGCATCCAGAAGAGAGGATTTTCCCGCCCCGTTCTGCCCTGAAATACAGGCCAGTTCAAAAACCGTGAAATTGACCTCTACCGGCTCTGCATACGAAAGGAAACCCGCGATCTTCAGTGTGACCGGTATCATTGTTCGTCTGCCCCCTGCTCAGGCAACGGTTCCATTTCTTCTTCCCGGATGATCTCCCCTGCGATCTTCTTCATTGTGTCAAGTTCTTCGCCGTCCAGGTCGATGCTTTTCCAGTAGATCTCCAGCAGGTCGATATGGGAAAGGCTGTTGATTGACTGGTCTTCAGGGAGCCGGAGCCGTGCCTCGCTCTGGGCTTTGCGGATAAAATGCAATTCCAGCGTGTCCTGGCAAACCCGGCGGATCTCACTTTCATCGATCATGCTCTCCCATTCACGCGGGTACTCAATTACTAGGCGCATGGTGGCGTCTTTCATTTCCTCCTGCGCCGGCAGGGCGGCAAGGATCTGGGCCATTGCCAGTTCAGCATTCTGTACCTTGACATGCCGGTCAATGAATTTTCTGCCGTTGAGTTTGTGCCATGCAACCCTGGTAGGCTTGCCCTGCTCGATCTCTGCGATTACGAAGAACTTTTCGTCACCGACCTCACCGAAATCCACCCGCTCGATGGAGCCGGGGTAGATCACGGGCGGCTGGCCGCCTGCATTAATATCCTGTGCTTTATGGATATGCCCCAGGGCGGTATAGCTGAATGCCGGGTTCTTGACCATCGACCCGGGCAGGATAACATCGTTGCCGAGCATTACACTGCGTTCAGCGCCGTAGGTAGCCCCGGCGACCGAGCCGTGTGCAGTGAGCACAGCCGGGAAGGTAGGATCGAGCTCATTTATCCAGATATCCACCAGCCGGTCAATTTGCCCTTCGAGGGCTGCATTGACCTTTTCCGCAGAAAGCTCGATATCCTCCTGCTGCGAAAGCAGGCCGGACCGGGACACCCATGGCAGGGCAATAATTTGCAAAGGCAGCCCTTCAAGGTCCCCCGGTTTTAATAAGCGAGGTTTATTGACTACAATAACATGCGGTACCTGCAGGGTGTCATATTCCTGCAAAGTGTTCGCCCGGTAAGCGGCTGGCGATACATCATGATTACCCACCAACAGGAGTGTGGGTATACCTGCTTGTGAAAGGCGGATGATGCGTTTACCCCACTCGCGCTGGTAGGTGGGTACCGGGGTGCGGTCTTTGTAGGCATCCCCGGCAAAGATAACCAGGTCGACTTTTTCTGCAATGGCCGTGTCAACGATCGTATCCAGGGATTTGAGAAAGTCCATCATACGGACAGGCAGCCCGCTTTCAGGGTCGTGCCTGCCCTGCGTGGCGATATCAATATGTGCGTCTGCAAAATGCAAGATTCTGATCATGGGCAGCCGGATAATCCGAGGTTTTGCATTTGTTCAACCGTGGGAGGAAAGTCCTTGTGGTATTTCAGGCTGGTGCAAAAATCTGCTTTTGCTGATGCCATATCACCCAAAGCGGCATATCCCATCGCACGCCAGTAAAAGCTCTCTTCAAAATAAGGCTGGGTTGCGGCGTCAATGGTCGTGGTCGCCAGGGCAACCAGGTCCTGGTATCTGCCGGTATAGTAGTATGTGAAGTACGGCCCAGTCTGGTACCAGACGATGCGCCAGGGACGGGTGTCCTTTTCCAGTAATGGAAGCAGCTGGAATGCCTGGTCATAGGCAGCGGCGGAGCCGTAATAATCCTGCAGCAGCTGTAGGCTGGTGCCGCGGTTGAACCAGGCATGGAACTGCTCATTCCCGCTTAATGCCACTGCCTCATTCGAGGCGATGGTTGCTGCGATCTGGTAGCTGGTAACTTCATCAACGTAATCCCCCAGGATAGCATAAACGGCTTCAGCCTGGTCCAGCGGATAGATGACCTGGAAAACGTAATTGAACCCGCGCCATTCGCTTGTGATCAGGTCATAGGAGATCTCGTAATCCGGAGAAAGCAGGGAATCCTGGGTGATGAAAACCTGTTTTGCGTCATCATATCCTGTAAGTACGTTGTAATGTCCCATCCAGCTGATCTTGCCGGTGATGTCGCGGCTGTAGGTTCCCTTTTCGATCAGCACCGGGAAACCGGCGGCGATCAAGCGTTTAAGCAGGTCGGTTGTGCCGCCATAACGGGTGATGATCTCGAAATCGGTTTTTTCGTTGACATAGTTTGCCATCTCGTAGGGCATCACGTTCTTATCCTCATTGAACGGCTTGAGGAAAGCACCAATTTCATTAACGTCGCCGCGCCAGCCCCAGTAGGTGAGCGCCATGAAAAGATTGGCAGGGGCGCAGAAGTTGAAAAATCCCTTCTGGGTCTGGTAGATCACCCCTTTTAACGAAACCTGTTCCGGGATCGGGGTTGGGGTCAGGGTAGGGGTTGCTGTTGGCAATACCGGGTCTGGAGAGGGTGTGGCGGTGAGGGTAGGGGTCAAAATGACGGGGGTTTGTAACGCACCTTCCGAAACCGGGGTAGCGGGGGTGAACAGGTTTTCTTCTGGCGGATGGAGGATGTAATCTACCCTGATCCAGAGCTGTTCAGCCTGGTAGAAAATCCGCTCCCGCAGGGACGGTATAGCCAGGGCAACTGCAGCCAAAAAGACAACCAGCAGCAAGATGCGCAAGAAGGTTCTTCGTTGTTTCTTCATGAAATGTATTATATCAACAACTGTTCCGGGTTCCAGGCAGGCAAAAAACTGGCTGGAGCTTCATAATCCAGAGTTTGCGAGGGTTATCCGCTTTGCAGGCGGGGATTGAGAATGCGTTCCAGGCTGAAGCCGAACAAGGAAAAGGCGATGCCGGTAATGAGTACCATGGCAAGCGGTTCCAGCAGCCGGTAATGGGCATAATACAGCGCCCCCTGGGTTAATGCCTGGTAGATGATCGTGCCCCAGGTTGGGAGCCCAGTGGAGATATTGAACAACCCGAGGGTTACTTCCAGGAACACGTAGCTGGGGATCAGGATGATCAGCTGTGGGATCAGGACCGGGATGATGCGGGGAACCATGTATTTGGTGATGATCCTCAGGCTGCTTGCCCCGTACGCCTGGGCGCCTTCAATATACGGTGCATCTTTGATATTCAGGAAAGCCGAGCGGAAGTTCTTGACCGGGCTGCCGAATACATTAAGGATGACAACAATGAAAAAGATCAGCCAGAGACTGAGCCCGAGGAAAGCATAGGCCATCACACAAATTGCCAGGATAGGTAGAACCAGGTTGACCTCAGTCAGGCGCTGAATCAGGCTGTCCACCCAGCCGCCAAACCAGACCCCCGCAGCAGAAAGGAACATGGATATGATAGTGGTGATCAATGCGCCTACCAGTCCGAATCCCAGCGCTACCGGCATCCCCCATAACAATGGCGTCAGCAGATCACGGCGCATCCGGTCAGTCCCGGCGATACCGTAAACCTGCCCCAGCAGCACCAGGCGGCTCTGGATTTCACTTCCTTCTTCAAAGATGAAGCCGTCCATACGCAGTGTGTAATTGCCTTTAACAACCCTTGCGGTTTCAGCATCAGGATCAGCAAATAACAGGTAGTGTTCCGGGGTGGGAAAGATATCTCCAAAAACAAACCACTTTTGCCAGTTTTCGTTCTGGCTTACCAGTTTCCTGGCATTCAACCCTTTATCAAAGTTGTATGTCGTTTCCGGATCTACCGATGTGCTCTTGAGCTTGAATTCCCTCCCGTCTGGAGTGATCCAGGTCAGGGTGACAAGCGGTTGTTTTTCGTCAAAGTTCCCGGAAAGGTAGAGGAAGACCTCCTGAGGGAAATCAGCGTACTCATAATTGAATGTATATGTATAGGTGACTTTCTTCAAACCATCTTCAAACGCGCCTGCTTCTTTTGATACTTTTTCCGAATCACTTTCGAGGATGATCCTGGACAGGTACTTATCCTTTTTGAAGAGGTTCACCCAGGTCGGTTTTGCCAGGGCGGGAACTTCAGCCTGTCCGGAAAGCCTGCTGCCGCCCCATTCAGCCCCGATCTTTTCATAAGGAAGGAAAATCAGGGCATACAAAGATCCCACAAGCAGGAATAGGATCAGGAAGAATCCCAGCACTGCTGAGGGATAATGCCAGAGCGTCTTGATGAAACCGCTGAAAGCCATACCTGTCTTTTTCAGTGCTGTTCCAATGTCACCCCATTTAACCTTTTTGGGGAGCGGTTTCCTTTCTTTTCTCATAAAATTGCCTGTATCGATGCGTGAAAACCCCGCATCAGTTTTTGGTTTTCCCCAGGCTGCCTGTATACCCACCTTTGATTTTCTCTGGCGCAGGATGGGTTCGCTTTTAAGGAGATGGATGCGCGGATCAACCAGGACATAAGCGATGTCCAGCAGGAATACTGCCGCTCCGAGCAGGTAAGCAAAGATCACGATCACCGTGATGGCAATGATCAGGTTGCCCGGGTATATGTTTTCGCCCCAGAAATTAGGCAGCCCAACTTTGATGAACAACAGGCCGACTCCCGGCCAGCTGAAGATAACTTCCAGCGCCATGGTCATCTGCCAGAAGGAAACCAGCATGAGGGTGAAGGTGGTGATGATGTACGAAAGCCCAGGCCGAAGGATGTACTGGTTTTGCAGTTTGCGGTGGTTCAATCCCTGGGCAACCCCCTGGGTTACATAATCTTCTTCCGAATAAATCATGAAGTATGTGCGCCAGGAATATACCAGCTGGAAGAAAAGGCTGAGGACAATGGCTGTGACCGGCAAGATCATATGTTTCAAAACCATTAGGATGTAAAGGAGCGGGTCTTCTGGCCGCCTGATGTCATACATGCCTGCAACCGGCAGGATTTTGAGCAGTACCGCAAAGATGGCGATCATGACGATACCAATTACCCAGCTGGGGATTGAGAAAACCGGTGTCAGAAATGTGAATAAGCGGTCGAACCAGGTCCCCTGTTTCCTTGAAAGCAATAATGCCAGGGGAATGCCCAGCAGGAAGATAAACAGGTTTGCCGAGGCAGCCAGCAGGATGGTATTTGGTAGTGTGCTCAGCACAATTTCATTCTGGCTGATAGTGTCTGGCTGGAAGGAAAAACCTTTTCCTGAACTGGTTGCAATCCTTTCCAGGGCACCCCAGTTGAACCTCAAGGCATAGAATGTCCACTTGAGGTTACGCTGTAAGTAAGGCAAGTTCATACCGAGGTTTTCATAAAACCTTTCTTGCATCGCGGCAACCGTCTGCTGCTGCTCTTCAATGGACATCTCCTGGTAGGCTTGATCATTATAGGTGAATACCCTGATCATCATGTCCACCTGGTGCATGATGCTTGATTCAAGCGGGGGCGGTTTTACCCCATAACCTGTGTTGATCGGGCGGTTGGCGATCAGGATAGTGATGAAAACTCCGACAAAAATCGTTGCCAGGATCAAGAGGGCTTTTGAAACCAGGAATCTGCCAACCTGGAAGGCTGATTTCAGCCTGGCACGTGCCAGCAGCTGATGAATTTCGCGTCTCGTTTCTTTACGGGGGATGATATCCCCCTGAGTTCGGGGCGGCGTTTCCGGGTGAAGCATCACCGGGCGGGTAATCTCTTCATCATCCTCCAAATCCTCTTGACCGCTGGCAGGCGATTTTCCTGCCTCAACTGTTGTCTGCCTGGTTATGGCTTGCTCAATTCGCTGAGTTCCCCAACGGATGGCCTGTTCGACTGAGGGGTTGCCGGGAGCAATTTCTTCCGCCCGGCGCAGGTAAGCCATGCCTTCATACGGGCTGCTGCAGTAAGCCAGGATCAGCAAAGCCCTGATGTTCTCCGGGTCTGCATGAATGACTTCCTTTGCCCAACCTGCAGCCTCGGAGAGATCTCCCCGCTGCAATGCCAGGCTAGCCTGCTTGAGTGCTGAAAGGATAGATGAAGAATCTGGGTGGTCCATGAACCGGTCTTCTTAAAAAGAAGCTCCAAATATCACCGATAAGTTTACTTCTAATATTTGAAAAATGTGTGATTACAAAAGGGTGCAGCAGCCATCTACCATTAAGGCGATCTGGGAAGGAATCAACCAGGGCATCAATTCTATGACACTATACCGCTGATATGGATTTTAATACCTCACCGAAACGTGCGATTTCATCCAATGTATTGTAGTGAACTGCGCCGACCCTGACCAGCCCGCCGGTGTCTTCCACACCCAGGTGTTGTGTGACAGCCAGGGCGTAGAAATTTCCATCCCACAGGTTGATGCCTGCTCTGCCGAATTCTTCCGCTACCTGGCGGGATGGTTTACCTGCCACTCGGAAGGAGAATGTTGCCACACGGTCTTCCACCTGCCATGGACCGTAAAGGGTAACATTGGGAATGGCATCAAAGATTTGAAAGAAATAACGGTTCATCTCGTGCTCATAGGCACGCATGGCCAGCATGGCTTGCTTGTATGCCAGTGCTCTGCCGCTATACTTCCCCGAGAGGAGTTCAACCTGCTCAGCCCCGAATGTTTTCCCCAGCCATTCAAAATACTCCATAACACCCAGCACGCCGTTCATGGCTTCGAAGGAGCCGGTACCGGTCTCGAATTTTCCGGGAGGGGTGGATGGGGCAGGACGAACCCGGTAAGCGGTCAGCGAATCGAGCAGGTCATACTTTCCGTACAGGATCCCCAGGTGAGGGCCGAAGAATTTGTAGGCAGAACATACCAGGAAATCGCAATCCAGTTCTTGCACATCAATCGGTCCGTGCGGGGCATACTGGACGGCATCTATATACACCAGGGCTCCGGCTGCATGTGCCATCTCCACCAGATTTTTAGCCGGATTGATGGTGCCGAGAGCATTGGAAGCATACCCGAAAGCTACCAGCCGCGGTCCTTCCTGCATGGCAGCCTGGAAATCATCCAGGTCCAGCAACCCTGTTTGGCGGTCAAAATTCACCCAGCGCACCTTGCAGCCCCGGTCTTCGGCAGCCTGCAGCCAGGGGGAGATGTTGGCATCATGATCCAGGCGGGTGACCACGATCGTGTCGCCTGGTTTCAAGGTGCGCGCCAAGGCACGCGAGATGGTGTAAGTCAGGGTGGTCATGTTCATACCGAACACAATTTCATTCGGGCTGGAAGCATGCAAAAAATCCGCCATAGCTGCCCGGGCTTCGTCCACTGATGCATCGGAGCTGGTACTGGTTGGGAATGCGCCGCCGTGGTTGGCATTCCGTTGCAGGTAGTATTCTGTCAGCCTGTCAATGGATTCCCGGCAGACCTGGGTTCCTCCCGGATTATCCAGGAAAATGGTATCTGCTGAAAGGGCGGGAAAGTGGCTGCGGATCGCGGTAAGGTCCAGCATGTCAGGCTCCAGTCAGGTCGTCAGAATCATCTTCAAAATCGAGGTCGTCATCTTCTTCGTCTTCGATGAGGTCATCCATTTCACGGCGCACCCATAACAGCAGCACATTCCCGTCATCGGTGTCCACCGCGCGGGCGGCGACGATTGGGATTTTTTCTTCCAGGCCGATCTCATTACGGTAATGCAGGTAAATGTGTTCCTGTTTGCTCCAGGCCCGATGGCACCGTTCTACCAGCGCAGGCCCGTTGAAGGTGCGCAGGCGGGTGATGGCAGTGTCAAAGAGGATGGGGCCTTCATTCATTCCGATAGCCCAGCCGTCGTGACTGTCTTCGAAGATGGGGGTAGGTCCTTCAATGATGGTGATACGGTCTTCCATTTTTTCTCCAATTCGAGTGATGATACCATAAATTGAAAACCATGCAGGGTCCAGGCACCAAACAATAGGCTTTTTTCAGGCAGGTGGATCGGCTGGGCGAATGGTGTCGCTCTGGGTCAACCGTCCGTTCCCTGTTCTTACAGATCTCCTATATTCCATTTACAAAAAAACAACATCAGAACGATATCATCTAAACATGAAAACAATTGATGAAAAAATACAGGAGGATCCTATGACTTACTACTTTTCTTATCCAAATGCCGCCCGCCGCGCCCGCCAGATGATGCAGCGCACGATGGACCCCGAATGGCAGCAACAGGAATGCAATGTAACCTTCCCGATCGATGTGAAAGCTGAAGAAGACGCTTATATCATCACCGCACTTATCCCGGGGATCAAAGCAGATGACCTGAACATCCAAATCGTCAATGAAACCCTCAGCATCCAGGGTGAACTGGTTAATGACCGCGAGGAAAATGCCCGCTACCTTCTGGCTGAACGTCCTTTCGGGAAATTCTGCCGCACCCTCACCCTGCCGGAACAGCTCGATTCTGCTAAATCAGAAGCCGAGTTTGAAAACGGTGTGCTCAAGCTGCGCATCCCTAAGGCTGAACAGGCAAAACCAAAATCGATTAAAGTAACCGCAAAGAAATAACCATTCCCCTCCGTTTTGGTTGATATTAGAAGAGGCAGCAGCTCAAGCTGCCTCTTCTGCTTAAGGGCTTGTGCTGTGGGTAAAGTTCCCTGAATTACGTTGCACATTCTGAATCCCTGGGCTAAAATGAATCTGAACCTTGCCGGAAGAATACTTTCGGCTAGCATTGATACTCTATGAAGAGAAAAAACCCTTCACTGCCCTGGCTGATCCTTACCCTGCTCACTTTCCTGCTGGCTGGCTGCGGCGGTCAAGCTGCATCCTTATCGGCACACACCATTTCGGGGACCCTGCCGGTGGATGTCCAGTTAAAAGAGTTTTACATGGATAAAGGCGGTGAAGAAGTATTTGGCCCGGCGATTGCCGAGGTGACGGTGGAGGATTACCTGCGCTGCCAGATCATGGCAAATGCCCGCATCTGCGCAAATACGAACCTGAGCGGGAAAAACCGGTTCTCGCTTTCACCTTTGGGATCGCAGCTTGGCATTCCACCCAATAAAGAGGTGGATACCAGCGCAATATTTCCCGACTTTATTCCCCTGATCGGGCAGCTGGGGCAAGAGAATGTCGGGCGTCCTCTCGATAAACCCCGCTACAACTACGAAGAAGGCAGGATCGAGCAATACTTTGCCAGGGTTGGTTTTTATATTGATCTTCATAACCCGGCCGCACCGGTCCAGCTGCTGCCGTATGGGGATGCTGTGTGTGGAACTGCCTGCCCTTATACCCCGCCAATTGCTTTTGAGCCCATCCTGGACCTGTATCCTTCCAGCTTTACCATAGCGCTGCAAAGCCTTGGGGGAGAGGCTTTCAGCGGGATACCCCTGACACCTGTGTACACTGCTACTGATGGAAACCTGGAGCAGGTGTTCACCAATATCGTGGTGTTTGCCAGCCCCGATACTCCCGATAATATCCAGCTGCGCCCTGTCCCCCCTGTAATTGGGGTGCAGCCAGGCGCGATGACCACACAGCAGTATGACATCACTGACAACATGGTTTTTGTCCAGGTGGATGGAGGTTTGGGTTACCATGTTCCCATCCCGCTGGATAATTACATCAGCATGCACGGCGGGCTGGCTGTTTCCGGGTACCCTGTCAATGAAATCAGCCCGGTGCAGGATACCAGCATCTACCGGCAGTGTTTTCAAACCTATTGTCTGGATTACGACCCGAATGCCCGTGAAGCCTATAAGACACTTCCGGCAGCGTTGGGAAAGAAGTACCTTGAGACGGTGAAGCCTGTCATCCCGGGCGGAATTGTTCAGCCGGATGAAGTACTTTTGGGAACCAGTGTCAAATTCCCGCGGCTCTCAGTTAAGGAAACCCAGGTAATATCGGTCCACCTGGAGCAGCGGTACAGCGGGCAGCCGGTACCCGGAATTGCGGCTGAACTGGTGATCCGTATCCCGGACGGGAGCGTGATTTTTGAAGGCGAGCTGCCCGCAACCGATGAAAACGGGAATGCCAGCCTCAGCCTTGAACCGATGGGGGACAAACATAACGGCGACCTGCTGTTTTACCAGGCCTGTCTGCAGCAAGAGAACGCTGCACCGGTTTGCAGCAATGGTTCATTCCTGATCTGGGATTAAAGCTGGCTAGGGGGCTGGTTCAGCCAGGACATCTACTGTTTCGATCATACCCGAAAGGCTGTATACCTGGAAAGTAAATACGGCGCTGGTTTCTCCGGCAGGCAGGCTGACGCTGAACCGGCGTGCTGCAGTGATCTGCCCCTGTCCATTCCTGCCAACCAGCAATACCCAGTACTCTCCACCGGTAGATTCAGCGGGGTTAATAGTTCCGGTTACCCTGGCTGATGAACCGTCAGTGCTGAAATCTGTAGCACTCACCGAAAATTCCACCACACTGCCATCTGCCAGGGACGGGATAGCCGTTCGTAATTCCGCGCTCATGCTGCCATTCCAGGTCCTGTCAGCAAGGAAAACAGCATAAAGCGGCACTGCACCGCCAGCCGGGATCCGGTTCAGCAGGGTATAGGCGATTACCTCTTTAAGGCTGCCATCTGCTGCCTGGTAACGCAGGGTAGCGCTGACTCCCTCGACCGGGGTTGCAGACGGGTTAGCCGCTTCCATGAAGCAGATGATGCGCCAGGCCGTGTCCTGGTAACAGGCAGGCGGCTGCAGGGTGACCGGGATGGGGGTGGGCAGCACGCTGGCGGGGTTGCCGTCTGCCGGCGCAGGCGGGATGTTCAGCACAGTTCCGACAGGGATGGCATTGGGGTTGACGGCCGGGTTGGCGATGATCAAGGCATCCACAGTGATTCCGTACTTCGCGGCGATGGTGCCAAAAGATTCACCTGCCGTCACCGTATGGGTGATGGGCGTTGGGCTGGGGGATGGCAGCGGGGTAACCGTACCTTCAGGGGACGGCTCCAGAATGGGTGTTTTGCTATTCTGGATATAAGGGGTCAGGGTTATCATGGGCAGCGTTTCAACCGGAGTGACTGCTGAGGGGGCTGCCTGTGGACTGCAGCCAGCTACCAGGACTAACAGGATTACTGCCAGGGTGAAAACACTCCACCTGTTCCTAAAAGATTGCATGGCGGGATTATAACATGTTGGGTTTTGCGGAATTTTTCAGCCGTCAATCCAGGCTGGGCATGATGAAAAACTGCCCTTCTTTGCCGTCAGGGTGCAGCTCGATCTTGATCTGGTACACCTCGCTCAGGCGCTCTGCTGTTAGCACCTCGGCAGGTGTTCCGTAGGAGACAAGCCTGCCGCCGTTCAGCAATACCACCCTGTCACAAAACCGGCTGACCAGGTTGAGGTCGTGAATTGCCATGACCACCACCAGGTTTTGTTTCTCCGCCAGGCGGCTGACGTCCGCCAGCAGGTTAAACTGGAACTGGATATCCAGGTGGGTGGTGGGTTCGTCCAGTACCAGGATGGGCGCAGACTGCGCCAGGGCGCGTGCCAGCAGCAGGCGCTGCTGTTCGCCGCCTGAAAGCTGCCCGACCTGCCGGCTGGCAAGTTCGAGGGTGGCAGTCTGTCTCATGGCATCGCGGGTGATGGTTTCATCCCGGTGGGAAAGGCTGCCCAGCCAGTTTACATACGGCGTACGGCCCAGCACCACTGTCTGCCAGCCTGTGAATGTTGGCGGCAGCTGAGTTGCCTGCGGCACCACAGCGATCAACCGGGCGCGCTGGGCGGCACTGAGGTGATGGATTTCTTTCCCAAAGGCATGGATACTGCCCTGCTGCAAGGGCAGTACCCCGCTCAGGGCGCGTATCAGGGTAGTTTTGCCTGCACCGTTGGGTCCAACCAGGGCGGTTACTTCTCCCGGGCGGGCGGTAAAGTTAATTCCCTGCAGGATGGATTTATTCAGGTAGCCAGCCTGGACATCCAGCAATTCAAGCATCTTTACACCTCCTCGGGACGGGAGCGGCGCAGCACCCAGATAAAGAAAGGCGCCCCGGTCAGGGCAGTGATGATACCGACCGGCACCTCCTGCGGAGCGATCACCACCCGGGCGAGGATATCCGCCAGCAGCAGGAAGGCTGCACCTGCCAGAGTGGAAAGCGGCAGGATGCGGCGGTAGTTCCCGCCGGCAAGCAGGCGCACGATATGGGGGGTGATCAAGCCGACAAAACCGATCACACCGGAAAAGGATACAGCGGCTGCCGTGGTCAGTGAAGCTGCCACGATCACGATCAGGCGCCTGCTTCCAACCCGCAAGCCCATTTGGGCAGCCTGTTCATCACCGAACTGCATCACGTTCAGGGTATACCCCATCGTCAGCAGCGCCCCGATCCCCAGCACAGCATAGGGAAGCATCCCCAGCACCGGCTGCCATCCGCTCAGGGTTGAGCCGCCCAGCAGCCAGACCATCGATCGGCGCAGCTCGCCGGTCGATTGGAGCATCACAAATGAGGAAACTGCGGTGGTGAAGGAGCTGATAGCGACCCCTGCCAGGACAAGGCTGGTGCTGGTGGAAGTTTGGTTGACCCGCGCAAGCACCACCACCAGCAGCACGGTAACCAGGCCGGCCAAGAAAGCAATAACCGGGATGAGAAACGTGGAAGTCCACTCGTATGGCCAGCGGATGGACATTGCAATCACTGCACCCAGTCCGGCTCCGGATGCCACGCCGATCACGTACGGGTCGGCAAGGGGGTTGCGGAAAAGGCCCTGGTAAGCAGCTCCGCTGCTGGCAAGGGCCGCGCCAGTCAGGGCCAGCAGGATAGTACGCGGCAGGCGCAGTTTGAAAATGATGGCGGCTTCGGGCGAAATTTGCCCACCAAGGCTGCCGGTGATGCCCTGCCAGAACACGGCAAAGATACTTTTAAGCGGAATCACAACACTGCCCACCGCCACACTGAGCAGCATGGCTGCAACCAGGATGGCCAGGGTAAGCAGGTAGGGGCGGGCAGTGTCTTTTTTCATGATTAAGGCAGCTGGTCTGCGATCTCAGGATGGAGCAGGCGGGCGAACTCGACCAGCCCATCCACCAGGCGCGGTCCGGGGCGGGATACCAGGTCGTCATCGAAGGAGAATATCTGTCCCTTGGTGATTGCCTGCAGGTTTTCCCATCCAGCCCGGCTGGCAACCTGTTCGGGAGTTGTGCCGTAAGCAGCATCGCCCAGGAAGATCATGTCAGGATCCTGGATGATGAGTTCTTCCTGGCTGATCTGGACCCATGCGCCTTCCAGGCTGCTTCCCAGGTTTACACCGCCAGCCCGGCTTACCAGCTGATCAACAAAGGTGCCTGGGCCGGCTGTCCAGGGTTTGGCCGGGTCGGTGGCATCCAGTTCGTAAAATATAACCGGGCGGGTAGCAGTAGTTTCCACCAGTTCATCCACTTTGCTTACCTGGCTGGTCAGGTCAGCCACCAGGGCGGCTGCTTCATCTTCGTGGCCGGTAAGTTTCCCGACGATTTCAATATTCGCATACAGGTCTTCGAGCACAACGGGATTGCCCAGGTAATACACGGTCAGTCCCAGCCCTTCCAGCGCATGGACCAGCTCTGGGGAGTGCAGTTCGGTAAGCAGTACCAGGTCAGGCTGCAACGCGACTATGGCTTCGAGGTTATAGTCTCCCATGGAGCCGCCCACGGAGGGCAGCTCCAGGGCTTCAGCCGGGTAATCGGAGAAGTCCTCACGACCGACAACCTGCTCCCCGGCACCGACAGCGAAAAGCAGCTCGGTATTGGATGGAGCGAGGGATACGATGCGTTGGGCAGGCTGGGTGAGGGTTACTTCACGCTGCAGGAAATCCGTATAGGTTTGGGGCGCAACAGGTTTGCAAGCTGCTAGCAGCAAGATGGTAATCAGCAGTGCAAAAGTAAGCGATCTCTTCATGATTATGAATACTCCAATTCAGTTAAGGTATGCAGTACATTGTTATTCCTGGTCTGTATTGTCCCTTTCTGGTGTCCGGCTGTTAAAAAACTGCTTCCCTGCCACAATTGCCAGGGAAGAGATTTTCGGGGGTTTCACGGCTCAGCCGGGTTTCCACCTCCTTTCAGCGAGGATTGTGGCAAACGCTGCCTGGCGGGCGACCTGGCTTAGTCACAAAAAAGTGACCATACAGTTGCGCAACAGCACCGGACTTGCACCGGTTTCGCCATTAAGCCTTTCCATCCGGGGATAAGGCACGCATGCAGCTGGTATTCAATTATTAATCATTGTATAGGTCAGGCAAATTTCTGTCAAGCGAAATGCGGTTTTTGCCTGGCAATTCTAATATTTATGGATTCCTGGTCTTTCTCGGCTTCACTGACCTGCCGCCGGAGGGAACTGTGGTAGCCCGGTAGGAAGGGGCTGTAATGATGTGGAACTTGCAGAACCCCTGGTGCAGCATACGGCTGCGGATGCGTGGGTCGATCTCATCCAGCGTGGAAGTGGTCGTGATCACGGTCGGCAGCTCAGCGTTGTAGCGGTAGTTCAGTATCTGGTACAGTTTCTCTTTCGCCCAGGGGGTGGCGCTCTGTGTTCCCAGGTCATCCAGGATGAGGAGGGGGTTGGTGCGCACCTGGTCGAACATCTGGTCATACGGGATGGTGCTGTTCGGGCTGAAGGTAGCCCGCAGGTGGTCCAGCAGATCCGGCACCACCACGAACATCGGGCTTTCACCCATTGCGGTGCGGTAATTGCCGATGGCCGCCGCCAGGTGGGTTTTCCCGCATCCGTAATCGCCGGTCAACACCAGCCAGCCAGAAGGCTCTTCAGCAAACCGGCGCGCAGCATGGTAGGCGTTCTCCAGGCTGCTTTTCGCTTCCGGGGTGATCTTCTCATTCTCCCGCAGGCTGAAATTGCTGAAGCTCTGCTTGCTGTGCAGGGGCAGAGATGAAAGCTGGGGTGTACTGCTGTCAATCATCGGTGAGCGGAAGTCAGGGGCGTTGATGCGGATGGTGGTTACCAGCGAAGGGTCGTGCAAGCGTGAGCTGATGCGGCCGTCGATCTCAGCCAGGCTCTGGTTGGTGGTGATGATGGTGGGCAGTCGGTTGGTATAGCGATGGTTAATGATCTGGTACAGCTTTTCCTCTGCCCAGGGGGTGGCATTCTGTGTCCCAAGGTCGTCCAGGACCAGCAGATCGATATTCCGGATCTCATCAAAGCGCGATTCCATCGTTTGTTCCGGGTTGCCGTAGGCAAAGCGCAGCCAATCCAGCAGGTCCGGGACGGTGAGGAACAGGGTCGAGACACCGTTTTCCACAGCCTGGTTGGCAACAGCTGCCGCCAGGTGTGTCTTTCCGCAGCCATACGGACCCATCAGGAACAGCCAGCCTTCGAGGTGCTGGGCAAAATGGGTGGCGGAATTCAACGCCAGCTTGAGGGAGTTTACCTGCTGGTCGCCCAAACCCAGGCGTCCTTCAGCCTTGAAATTTTCGAAAGTCATGTCTTTAAAGGCGGTAAGATTGCTCAGCCGCACCAGGCGCTGGCGGTTTTCTGCATCAACCGATTCTTTGCGGCACTCGCACAGCACCAGCTTGCCAAATTCAGGGTGAGAAATGGGCAGGTCCCGGTACAGGTAACCTTTTCCCTTGCAGATGGGGCAGGCCCACTCTTCGCTGGAGGGATAAAGGGCATTCTGGGGCATGTCAGTTTTCATCCTGGAAGTATTTCCGATAACTTTCTTCGTAATTTCGTTTAGTTTGGGCATAACGTCCTTCCTTCTTCCAGGATGCCAGGATGGCTTCAATATAATTCCAGCGGCGCACATTGTTTTCAACGGCTGTCTGGATGGCATCATTGATCCAATCCTGCGGGTAGGCTGCCTCTGCATCGCGCAGGGTATCTGCGATCAGCGGGGTGAGCGGTCCGATATTTTCCTCGTACAGCTGGTAAATGGTGCGGCGTTCGCGTCCGGTATTTACCCTGGCGTCATCCCCGGGTCTCCAGGTGCCTTCCCGGCAGGCCTGTGCAAGCGCTTTCCCGCGGTCCGAATTCAGGAAGTAGATCTCCTCGGTGTACCCCTGAGCTTGGGCAGAAAGCAGCATGCCGGCTTCAACCAGTTTTTTGACCGCCTGCCTGATCCTTGCAGGGGTCTGGGCACTTTCCTTCTGGCCTTCTATGAACCAGGCGGGTGGGTTGAGATAATCATCCAGCCTGAGGAAGCGGGCGTTGCCCTCCTGCTGCTCTAGAAGCCAGAAGGTCAGTAAAGCTGAACGAAGCTGCAGCTGATTTTCCAGCTGCGGCAGGATAGCCTGGAAAAAGATCTCGGGTATGCGGATCGTCCTGACCCTTGTGCTGGGGAAACCCTTGAACTCTTTCATCTTCTCAATTGCTTGAATTCATCTTCGCTTAACGCATTTTCAAAGCGAGTGACATCCCCTTTGAACATGATCTCGATGCCAGGGCTGGTGGGTCCGTTGCGGTGCTTGGCAACAATGAGTTCGATCTTTTCAAACGGGTCCTTTTTATCCGGCGATACCGTGTTCTGGTCTTTTTCCATCATGTTCGGGCGGTGGATGAACATGACAATATCCGCATCCTGCTCCAGGCTGCCGGATTCACGCAGGTCCGAAAGCACTGGACGTTTATCCTGGCGCTGTTCCACTGCGCGCGAAAGCTGGGCAGCGGCCATTACCGGGACATTCAATTCACGCGCCAGGATCTTCAGATTGCGCGAAATGAATGAGACCTCCTGAACACGGTTGTCGGTGCGGAAATCTCCGCCCATTAACTGCAGGTAATCAACAAGGATCAGGTCAAGCTTGTACTCATTGTCCAGGCGGCGGCACTTGGTGCGCAGCTGCAAAGGCGTGATTGCCGGGGTGTCATCCAGGAAAATGACCGTGTCCGAGTAGACGTCGATGGTATGGAAGAACTTGGTCCATTCATTCTCGTGCAGTTTTCCTGTGCGCAGGCGCTGGGTATCAATATCCGTTTCCTGGGCGATCAAACGCTGTGCTAGCTGCTCATTGGACATTTCCATCGAGAACATGGCGACATGCTTTTTATTATGCAAGGCTGCATTCTTAGCAACGGAAAGCAGGAAACCGGTTTTACCTGAACCCGGCCTTCCGGCGATGATGAGCAGGTCGGATTTTTGCAGCCCGCCCAGGATCTTATCCAGATCTTTCAGCCCGGTGGGCACCCCCATGATCTCATCGCCGCGCTGAGAAAGCTGTTCCACCCGGTCGAGTGTTTCTGCCATAACCGTCCGGATCGGCTGCAGGTCCTTGCGCGCCTGTCGTTCGCTGATGGAGAAGACCGATTTCTCAGCTGAATCCAGTACAATATCTACCGGCTGGGTACGGTCGAATGCCATCTTAGCCATCTCATTGGCGCTTGCCAGCATTTTACGCCGGATGGAATCGTCCCGGATCAGGATGGCGTAATTCTCAGCATACATGGAACTGGGCGTTTTGCTGAGCAGGTAGGTCAGGTAAGCTTTACCGCCAACTTCTGTCAGCTGGTTGAATTCTTCAAGCTCGGTCGAAAGGGTAACGAAATCGATCGGCTGGCGTTTTTCGTAAAGACGGATGCAGGCTTCCCAAATCCAGCGGTTGCGGACAATGTAAAAATCATCCGGCTGGACAACCTGGGCAACTTCATAATAACTTTCGGGGTTGATCAGGACTGAACCGAGGACGGCTTCCTCTGCGTCTCGGTTATGGGGCTGTGCCTGGACATCAGGGCTCGGCGGGGGATTAAAATCATCATAATCTGTCATGGTCAGGCTTTGTCCGGGTCAGGTTCGTCGCTGCCGGGAACCGGCGGCTCCTCATCCGAATCCCCTGGGTCCAGGGATTCGAGAAAATCTTCAAACACCGACAGACGGTCCTCATTTTCTTCTACCGGTTCTTCCAATAAATTTTCCTGCCCGTCCTCGGCAGCATCAGCGCTGATTTCCTGCTCCGGTATAAACCCGGCGACTTCGAGGATCTCTGAGGATACCAGGATGGGTACCCTGCAGCGGATGGCAAGGGCAATGGCATCAGATGGTCGCGAATCGACCTGGATGGTTTCCCCATTAACCTCAATGATCAGGTTCCCGTAAAAGACATCCTCCCGCAGTGATACGATCTCGATCCGTACAAGCCTGCCGTTCAGGGCATGGATGGCGTTTTTAAGCAGGTCGTGGGTTTGCGGGCGAGCTACCTCGATCTCCTGCAGGGCAAGCGTGATGGATTCAGCTTCAAACTGGCCGATCCAGATGGGCAGATGGCGCTCGCCGTCACGCTCCCGCAGGACAACAATGCGGTGCTGGTTGGTCAGGCTGACGCGTAAACTCTCGATAACTACTTCGATCATTGCAGGCATGGAACCTCGCTACTGCCAGCAAAGCCCTTGCTCTGTTCCCTCTGGCCGGGCTTACCGGGCAATTTCTATTTTAGCATGCACACCAATGCGGTGCAACAAGACCGCATCTCCCCCCAGGCATGTACCAGCATGTTTTAAGCTTAAAACTTTACTGGCTGGTCAGTAATTCTATCGCCTTTTCCAGCTGCGGATCGATATTGTTTGCTGCATCTTCTTCGGTAATCTCTACAACCACATCCGGTGTGATTCCAACCTCGTTGATCTGGTTCCCCTTGGGGGTCAGCCAGCGGGCAATGGTGACACGGATCGCGCCCTGGTCATTAGAGAGCGGAGTCCAGTTCTGGACGGAACCTTTGCCGTAGGTGACAGTACCGACGATCGTGCCGCGCTCGTAATCCTGGATCGCACCAGCGGTGATCTCGGCTGCCGATGCTGTCCCGGCATCCACCAGCACTACCAGGGGAATATCGGTTGCCATTCCGCCGGCATTGGTGGTCAGTTCACGCCGGGTGCCATCGCCAAACTCTTCTATGATCGCTACCTGATCTGCCTTGATGAACTCAGATACAACTTCTACAGCCGTGTTCAGATAGCCTCCCGAGTTCCCGCGCAGGTCAACGATCATGCCGACTGGTTTCTGCGCCATCACTTCTTTCAACCCTGCCCGCAGTTCGGGAGTGGTCTTATCGCCAAACTGGAAGATCTGTACGTAGGCAATATTGCCATCCAGCATCTCAGCAGACGCGCTGGGCACGGTAATCTTTGCACGGGTGATGGTGACTTCAAACGTCTCCTCTGTTGAAGGGCGGAAAACGGTAAGGATCACATTGGTGCCTTCCGGTCCGAGCACTTTGGTTAAGGACACATCCGGCGCGATCCCGGTTTGGTCAATGCCGTCTATTGCAATAAACTGGTCACCGGTTCGCAAGCCGGCAGCTTCTGCCGGGCTGCCCGGCATGGGGCTCATGACGGTCAGGTAATCCTGGGATGTGTCCACCCAGGCACCGATGCCGGTGTATTCCTTACCAGCCAGGTCTTCAGTGGCAGATTTGTACTCTTCCGGGGTCATATACGAGGAGTGCTTATCCCCCAATCCTTCCATCATGCCGCGTATTGCGCCCTGCATCAGTTTGAGATCATCGACCGGCTGATCCACGTAATAGGCATGCACCAGATCCCATGCTTCCCAGAAGGGGGCAAAGAGTTTGTTTGTGTCTACCGGGGTCGCAGTTGTTTCGGTTCCGGAGATGACGGGTTCAGGGGTTACCCTTGAAAGTGCCTGTCCACCGGGACCGCCAGGCAGCGCCCATCCGAGTACCAGCCCGCCGGAAAAAGTGCCTGCCAGCAGGATCAAACCAATAAAGACGAACAAAACGATGCGTGACGGTTTCATCGAAAACTCCTCTACCACTTAATCATGCGGTGAATATTAGTTTACAACGGTTGTATAAGAATTTTATGAATTTTTACGGGAATTTCCATCCAGTTTTAAAAGCGGATCCAGAACTTCGGGCAGTTCATTGATACTGGCAATGCAGGCATCCGCAGCAGTCGTTTTGGCACAGGAATGGGGCTTGATGGTGTACATCCCCAGACGGCGGGCAACCTGCAGGTTCTGTTCGTGGTCATCCACCAGGATACACTGTTTGTAGTCTGATTCGCCCGTGATCTGTAATGCGATAGCAAATGCTTCCGGATCAGGCTTGCAGTAAGGCTGCACATCCAGGACATCTACCATCCCATCGAAACAGTCCTCGATGCCAAGCACAGATAATGTACGCCGGGCATGGGCTTTATCTGCATTAGTAAATATGAATTTCCTGGCCTGGATGTGCTGCAGGATCTCCTGCAGCCAGGGGTTCGGCTGGATAAGCTCCGACAAGGGGACATCATGCACATACGCCAGGTACTTGTGGATGTCGATCCCGTAATTGACATTCAACCCGCGCAGGGTGGTTCCGTACTTGTTGAAGAGTTCCATACGGGTTTCGGTGATGTTTTCGAGCGGGATGCCGACTTCATGGTGCATGAAATCCAGGATCCGGTCGCCCACTGCTTCCCAGACACCGCTGTCGGGTGGGTATAAAGTATCGTCCAAGTCAAAGAAGATGGTTGTAAAACGCATACCCTGAAGTATACCCGATGCTGGTTTGCCGATGGGCTGGCTTTTTGGTATGATTTGAGCAGAAGGATGACTCTGGTGGACAAAACTCTCTCTCAGGAAGAATTTTTCCGTTATTCGCGGCACTTGATGCTGCCCGAAGTAGGCCTGAAGGGGCAGGAAAAACTGAAGGGTTCTTCAGTGTTAATCATCGGCACCGGAGGATTGGGTTCACCCAATGCGCTATATCTGGCTGCTGCCGGGATTGGGCGCATCGGGCTGGTGGATTATGATACGGTTGAGGACTCCAACCTGCAGCGTCAGATCATCCACGGCAGCAATACACTTGGCGTACCCAAAGTGGAAAGTGCCCGGGCGAGGATATCGGACCTGAACCCGTTCATCCAGGTGGATACCTATAATGAAGTCCTTACTTCACACAATATTGAAGAAATTGCTGGCAGCTATGATGTCCTGGTGGACGGGAGTGACAATCTCGCTACCCGTTACCTGTTGAACGATTTTTCCGTCCTGAACGAAAAGCCTTATGTTTACGGGTCAATTTTCAGGTTTGAAGGGCAGGTCAGTGTCTTTGACAGCCGAACCGGGCCGTGTTACCGCTGCCTTTTCCCATCACCGCCGCCTCCCGAGTTGATGCCAAACTGCTCCTCGGCCGGGGTGCTGGGTGTGCTGCCCGGCATCATCGGCACCATCCAGGCAAATGAGACAATCAAGATCTTGCTTGGTGTCGGGCAGCCCCTGGCTGGCAGGCTGCTCCTGATCGATGCACTGGAAATGCAGTTCAGCGAGATCCTGCTCCGTAAAAATCCCTCCTGCCCGGTCTGCGGAGAAGCTCCATCCATTAAACAGTTGATCGATTATGAGCAATTCTGCGGGGCGCCTTACCGGAGAGAGAGCGCTCAAGAATCACCCGAATTTGACATGCTTCCTCATGACCTGCATGACCGCCTGGAAAAGGGTGAAAAAATCACCCTGGTCGATGTCCGCGACCTTGTGGAAAGCCAGGTTTCATCCCTGCCGAACGCGGTCCATATTCCCTTAGAGCGGCTGGCTTCCCAGTTGGACGAGATTCCCCGAGATGGGTTGGTGATATTGTTCTGCCGGACAGGGGCGCGTTCACTGCAGGCAGCTAGTTTATTGAAACGGGCAGGTTTTTTCCAGGTGAAGCACCTGAAGGGCGGAATCAATGGATGGGCTCAGCAGGTCGATCCGGAGTTGATGCAATACTGAGAACAGTTATGAAAAAGTACACTCTGGTTGTTACGCTCCTCCTGGTTTTTACCCTTTCAGCCTGTGACAGGTGGCCGCTGTCCGCCCCGGATGTAAAGCCGTCTGCGGTTGTACCGACGGTGATTACTCCCAGCCCGCTGCCGCCAATTGCCCAAACTGCTCCGGTGATCGCATCCCAGCATACAGAGACACCGGTAATTACCACTCCCACACCGCCTGCGCCGGCCAATGCCGTGTTGCTGACAGAAATGATCGAAGCCTACTCAGAATCGCCGGCTTACACTATCCTGCTTGAATCAATAGTGATGGAGGGTGAGCCTTACTACGCCGATCCATTTAACGAACTGGTAAAAGAATTAATGGAAAAGGAACAAACTTCCTTTATTGAAGGATTGGCGGAAATTGAAGCCTGGCGTGCCGCCAACATGCCGGATATCCGGTCCACCCTGGATTCAACATACCAGGCTACCTACAACGACCACTCCCTGGTCAGCATCCGTTTTGAATTCTATTCCTATACTGCCGGGGCTGCCCATCCGATCTCCTATTCAAAGACCCTTACCTACGACCTCAACCAGAACCGAAAAGTGCAGCTGCCTGACCTGTTTACCATGGGCACCGACTGGCTGGGCGCTCTCAGCAGCTTCTGCCTGAAAGACCTGCAGCAGCAGGGTGTGCTTGAATTCCCGGAAGGGGCAGAACCGGTTATGAAGAATTACACGGGCTGGTCGCTCACCCCGGATGGTATGGTTGTGTATTTTGACCCCTACCAGGTTGCATCGTATGCTGCTGGTCCGCAGCAGGTGCTGGTGCCTTATGCTGCATTGTCTGAGTTTATATCCCCGCAAAGTGTGCTGTCTTACCTGCTGCCGTAAAAATTGGGGCGGGATTGCATCAATCTCTCTTTTATCAAGGTAATTTATCATGATGGATCAATCTCTACAGAAAAAAGTGTTGCTGGCTGTGCTGGCTCACCCGGATGACGAGACCTTTGGAATGGGGGGAACACTGGCCTTGTATGCCAGCCGGGGAGTGGAAGTACACCTGGTTTGTGCCACCCGCGGTGAGGTGGGGGAGATGGACCCAAAACTGCTGGAGGGGTTCGCATCCATTGCGGAGCGGCGTGAATCGGAGCTGTGCTGTGCGGCTGACATGCTCGGGCTGAAAGCGGTGCATTTCCTGGGCTACCGTGATTCAGGTATGCCTGGCTCACCGGATAATTCGCACCCGATGGCTCTGGCTGCCCAGCCGCTCGAAGCGGTAGCCGAAAAAGTAGCACATTGGATCCAGGAATTGAAACCCCAGGTGGTGCTCACCTTTGACCCGGTGGGAGGGTATTTTCACCCAGACCATATTGCCATCCACAAGGCAACAGTAGAAGGAGTGGAGCTGGCTAAACTGCCCGAAAAAGTGGACTTGGGACTTGCCGGGTTTAGCGTTCAAAAGCTTTATTACCACACCATGCCAAAGGGTTTTATCCGCACAGCAGTCTGGCTGATGAAACTGGTTGGAAAAGACCCGACTAAATTCGGTACTAACAAGGATATTGACCTTGAGGCTATAGCCCGGGTGAGTTTCCCGACCCATGCTGTCATCCGGTACAACCGGGTGGAGAAGCTGAGGGCAAAGGCATCTGCCTGCCATGAATCACAGGGCGGCAAAAAGATGGGCGGCGGCCCGCTGGGTTTCCTGCTGCGCCTGTTCAGTGCCAAAGACACCTTCATGCGTGCATATCCGCCGGTGACAGGCGGCAAGGTGGAACGTGACCTGTTCGAAGGGGTTGTTTAACCCGGCCGAAAATTGTGAGGCTTTATTTTACAAACACAGGGTGCAGTTCTGTTGTACCCTGTGTTCTTTCTTATGCACTGCGGCTCTTTTTTTACTTTTTCTGCCGTCGGATTATGCTTAAGGTCAGCCGCCTTTGCGGTCCTTGAACCATTTTTGGATGCTTTTCAGGGGAAGTATGTCGTAGGTGGCGAATATGAGCATGCCTATCGCCATGACCAGCACGATCCAGTTGAACCCCTTATTGAACGCCAGGAAAAACAGGATGGCTGTAGCAACCAGGCGGAATGTGCGGCTTTGTGAATCGATGCCGGTGAAAGGCTCCCCCTTCTGGACTGCCAGGAAGAATGCACGCAGGTCCCGGGCTGACATTCCGCCGACCCGCCGGGCTACTTCCTGGCCCTGGTTGTAGCCGATCAGGGTGGGGATGCTCTTGATGTTGAAACGCTGGGTCAGATCCTGTTCTTCATCGGTGTTTACTTCGATTAACAGGAACTGCCCTTCAAATTCCTTCATCACGCTGGCAAGCGCCGGCTTCATCATTTTGCAGGGTGCGCACCAGGGCGCCCAAAAATCAACAATAACCGGCAAGGGTGATGTCTTTACTTTTTCGTCAAAGGTCTGTTCCATAGTCATCCTTTCACGCCAGGAACGGCTGTGTCTGCTATATTTTACTTGCTAGACGGGTTTTCAACGTCCATTTCAGCGCCAGGTACTGCGCATAGGTAAGATGTAAACGCACTCGTTTACCCGGGGAGTTCCTGCCTGGACTTATTGTGCCTGTCACATCCTGGATAGCCGTTTTTTGACATTCTCTCCGGCTTCAGCTATACTTTTCATTGCCGGTTGTTCCACACCGGGAAAGATATCATTCTTTCTTAGCGTATAACAGGAGGAAAGGCAATGTCATCTGAAGCAAGTTTCAAGCTAACCTATTCAACCATGTTCAATCCCCCGGAAATCCTGCATACCCGGTTTTCCGATGCAGTTGCCCAGGTAAAGGCTCACCTGGGGAAAGAACATGCCATGATCATCAACGGTAAAGAAGTCTTTTCTGCAGAAAAATTTGAAGACCATACCCCGATTGATACCTCAGTGGTGCTGGGGGTTTTCCAAAAAGGTACTGCGGCGGATGCTGCAGCTGCCATGCAGGCTGCCCGCAAGGCATGGCCGGGCTGGAGGGATACCCCCTGGCAAAAGCGGGTTGAGTATATCCGCAAAGCTGCTGACCTGATGGACCAGCGCATTTATGAGATCGGTGCGGTCATGTCGATGGAAGTTGGCAAGAACCGCATGGAATCTTTGGGTGATGTAGCCGAAACCGCTGACCTGTTCCGTTACCCGTGTGACCAGATGGAACAGCACAATGGTTATGTAGTTAAAATGAAAGCCGACCCGCTTGTGGGACTGACCAGCACCAATACCTCGATTCTGCGCCCATACGGCGTCTGGCTGGTGATCAGCCCATTCAACTTCCCGGGTGCGCTCACAGGCGGACCGACCGCCGCCGCCCTGGTGGCAGGTAACACCGTGGTTTTCAAACCGGCAACCGATACCCCCTGGGTGCCGCGCCTGATCGCCGAATGCCTGCGCGACGCCGGTGTACCGGACGGGGTGTTCAATTACGTCACGGGACCTGGCAGTACACTTGGGCAGGCTTTGATCGAAAGCCCTGAAGTGGACGGGATTACATTTACCGGTTCGCAGGAAGTGGGCATGCGGATTTTCCGCGATTTTGCCCGCGGAAGGTACGTGCGTCCTGCCATCCTGGAACTGGGAGGAAAAAACCCGGCTATCGTTTCAAAACAAGCAAACCTGGATGATGCCGCACTCGGAATCATGCGTTCCGCGTTTGGGCTGCAGGGGCAGAAATGCTCTGCCTGTTCGCGTGTGTTTGTTGAAGAGAATGTCTATAATGCCCTGGCTGAGCGGCTGGTGGCACTGACAGAGAATATCAAGATCGGCGACCCGCTGGAGAGGGACGTTTACATGGGTCCGGTGATCAACAAAGGCGCTTACCAGGATTTCCAGGGATATTGCCGGGAAGCACAGGAAGCAGGTGCAAAATTCCTTACCGGTGGTAAAGTATTGACTGAGGGGGATTACGCAAAAGGTTACTTCTGTACCCCGACTATTATCGCCGGTCTGCCGGAGACTCACCGCCTGTGGAAGTATGAAATGTTCGAGCCGATTGTGGCCATTGCACAGGTTAAAGATCTTCAGGAAGGTATGCGCCGGGCAAATGATGTGGATTACGGGCTGACAGCCGGTTATTACGGCACGCCTGAGGAAGTGGAGTGGTTCTTCGACAAGATCGAAGCGGGTGTCACGTATGCCAACCGGCCTCAGGGTGTTACAACAGGTGCCTGGCCGGGATACCAGCCGTTTGGCGGCTGGAAAGGCAGCGGTGCCAGCGGCAAGAACTCCGGCGGGGTGTATTACCTGCCGCTGTATATGCATGAGCAGATCCGCACGCTGGTGACCAAACCGGCTACATAAACCAGGAGACCGGAATTCGACGCTTCGGCAGTTTCTTAATGATCGTGGGCTTGGGGCTGGGCGGCCTTTTCTACCTGACTGCCCGGTCAGGGAAACTGGATGTTCCCCTGCTGATCATCGCACTGGTTTGTTTGGCAATAGGAATAGTTCTCAGGAAGATGTTCAAACCGCCCCCGGTAGACAGCGGGCGGTTCAGGGTGCTCAGAAGGAAGCACGACAATAACGATCACGAGGATGATGCATGACCAAATTGATGTCTCTGCATGATGCAGTAAACAAATATATCAATGATGGCGATTGTGTTTATGCTGCTGGTTTTACCCACCTGATCCCGTTTGCGGCCGGGCATGAGATCATCCGCCAGGGAAAAAAGAATCTGACCCTGGCGCGCGCCACCCCTGACCTGATTTATGACCAGATGGCGGCAGCAGGCTGCGCCCGCAAGGTGATCTTCTCCTACATCGGCAACCCGGGCGTCGGTTCCTTGCGCATCATCCGGGCAGCGGTTGAAGCCGGCACACTCGAGATCGAGGAATATTCCCATTTCGGGATGATCTCACGCCTGCAGGCAGGCGCATCCGGTCTGCCCTTTATCCCCATGAACCAAACCGGGGCGTGCGACCTGGAGCAAAGCAACCCGAATTACCGGCGGATAAAGGACCCATACGGCGGCAAGGATGTGGTTGTGCTGCCGCCATTAAACCCCGATGTGGCTATCGTGCATGTCCAGCGGGCAAATGAAGAAGGCTACGCCCAGATTTGGGGCATATTAGGGGAACAGAAAGAAGCCGCCTTTGCTGCCCGGCATGTCATAATCACCGCGGAGGAAATCGTTTCGGATGAGGTTATCCGTTCCGACCCAAACCGCACCCTCATACCCGGCTTCATCGTCGATGCCGTCTGCCATGTGCCTTACTGCGCCCATCCTTCCTACACCCAGGGGTATTATGACCGCGATAATGTGATGTACCTGGCCTGGGATAAGACCAGCGAAAGTGCGGATGAAGTCAAACGCTACCTGGATGAGTGGGTGTACGGCGTGGCTGATCGCCAGGAATACTGGGAAAAGCTGGGGAAGGAAACGCATAACCGCCTTAAAGTGCGGCCGCGCCTCAGCTATCCTGTGGATTACGGAGCCTATTAGCCATGGAATACACAGCCAATGAACTCATGATAGTCAATGCCGCCCGATTGCTGCGTGATGGCGATACCGTCTTTGTGGGGGTGGGGGTACCCAACCTGGCCTGCAACCTGGCGCGCCGCACGCATGCCCCCAGCCTGTTGATGATCTATGAAGCCGGGGTTGTAGGAGCCCGCCCAGCCAGGCTGCCTCTTTCGATCGGCGATCCAACCCTGGTGAGCGGGGCAGCACTGGTTTGCAGCATGTTTGACATTTTCTCGCTGTATCTGCAGCGCGGAAATGTGGATGTGGGATTCCTGGGAGGTGCCCAGATTGACAAGTACGGAAACATCAACGCCACCGTGGTTGGTGAGTACGGGCATCCCAAGGTACGCCTGCCGGGTTCCGGTGGCTCGATGGAAATGGCAGCCTGGGCAAACCGCTGCTATATTATGACACCCCACCAGAAGCGGCGCTTCCCGGAGAAGGTAGATTTTTGTACTTCAGCCGGTTTTGGATGCGGGCATGGCGAACGTGCTGCCGCCGGCCTGCTTGGGAAAGGACCCCAGGCTGTGGTGACGGACCTTGGCATTATGGAACCTGATGAAAGCGGCGAGTTTGTGGTCACTGCCTTGCATCCCGGCATCCAACTGGAACAGCTGCAAGCCAATACGGGCTGGGACCTCCGGGCAGCAACGGAAGTGCGGGTTACCGTCCCGCCGGATGAGCACGAATTACGCATCCTGCGCGAGGAATTGGACCCCCAGGGAATATACCGATAAGGACGATCATGGCTGAAACTGCTGAAAAGATCAATTTGCTGGTCACTGTGCCTTTGCCTGAAGAAATGCTGGCTGATATCCGGGATGTATCCCCACGCATCCGGTTGACCCCCTTCTTTACCCGCAAGGCAGAAGAATTGCCTGCTGATATCTGGAAGAAGACCGAAGTCCTCTATACTGATGCCGTATTACCCGATCCCCAGCTGGCACCGGATTTGAAATTTATCCAGTTCCACTGGACAGGGCTGGATCTGCTGGCTGAGACCCCCATTTTCAAGGATCCTGGTATCCATATCGCCCACTCTAGCGGTGTGGCTGTCTCGCAGATCGCGGAATATACCTTAATGATGATGCTGGCACTGGGGCACCGGCTGCCGGAGATGACAGCTTTGCAGGCAAAATCCGAATGGGTGCGCAACCGCTGGGAGAAACTGATTCCGGTTGAACTGCGCGGCAGCACGGTCGGGATCGTCGGGTACGGCAGCATTGGCCGTGAGATAGCCCGCCTGGTGCAGCCTTTTGGGGCAAAGGTTCTGGCTGCCAAGCGCAACGTGATGCAGCCTGCAGACAGCGGGTACACCCAGGAAGGGCTTGGAGATCCTGAAGGGGCCCTGTTCCACCGTTTGTATCCAATCCAGGCGGTTGGGTCCATGGTAAAGGAATGTGATTTTGTGGTGGTCTGCCTGCCCCTGACGCCTTCCACCCGCCACCTGATCAATGATGAAGTCCTGCGGTACATGAAACCTGAAGCCTACCTGATCGATATCGGCAGGGGCGAAATCGTTGAACAAGCTGCCCTGCTGACTGCCCTGCAAGAGCACCGTATTGCCGGGGCTGCCCTGGATGTATTCGAGGAAGAACCCTTGAATCCGCAAAGCCCGTTCTGGCACCTGCCGAATGTGTACGTTACCCCGCATATCTCAGGGGTCAGCTCTGAATACCGCCGCAGGGCAGTGGACTTTTTTATTTTGAACCTAACGAATTATATTAACGGCTTGCCGCTGCTGAATATTTTTAATCCCGAACAAGGATATTAATGGGACTACGGTTTGATTATGTATTGTTCGACCTGGGTAATACGCTCCTGTATTATGATGCCCCCTGGCCAGGTTCCCTGGAGGAAGCAACCAGGGCATTGACCGACGAGCTTGTGAGTGGGAAGGTGCCCATCAATCCAGCAAGGTTTAATGATGAATTTCTCGCCCGGATGACCCAGTATTACACTTCGCGCGAGATCGATTACGTGGAGGTAACCACGCTGGATGTGTTGAAATCCTTGCTGACAGAACATGGTGTGGAGGATGTTCCCATCCGGCAGCTGCGCGCTGCGCTTGCTGCCATGTATGCTGTATCACAATCTTACTGGCATGTAGAAGAAGACACCCTCCCGATGTTTGAAAACCTGAACCAGGCTGGATACCGGATGGGGCTGGTGACCAATGCCAGCGACAGTGATGATGTCCAGGTGCTGGTGGATAAAGCCGGTATCCGCGGGTATTTGGATGTAATCGTGATCTCAGCCGATATCGGTCTGCGGAAACCGCACCCCCGCATTTTTAAAACCGCCCTCAAGTTTTGGGATGCCAAGCCAGGGCAGGCAGTCATGGTGGGTGACCTGCTGCCGGCGGATATCCTGGGGGCAAATGAAATGGGGATCGGCAGTATCTGGATCACCCGGCGTGCCAGCCAGCTTGCCAACCAGCCCTACTTGGAAACGGTAGAACCGGACATGACCATCACGAGCCTGGCAGAACTGCCCGCAGCACTGCTGAATTTCTGGCGCGATAGAGTAGAATAGAAAAGACGGTTAACCATCTGGTTTTCCATGCTGGAAGAGGAAAATGGACCTGTTTGATCACGCCTTAAAACAGAGAATGGAACGCGAAGCTCCCCTGGCAGAGCGTATGCGCCCGCGTACGCTGGAAGAGGTTGTCGGGCAGGAACACCTGATCGCACCCGGCAAGCCCCTGCGGCGGGCAATTGAGGCTGACCGGCTGTTTTCTTCGATCATTTTCTTTGGCCCCCCGGGTACAGGCAAGACGACCCTGGCGAGGCTGATTGCACTCTATACTAAGGCGCACTTTGAGAGCATCTCGGCGGTCCTGGCGGGTGTGGCAGAACTGCGCCGGGTGATCCATGATGCCCAGGAGCGCCGGAAGCTGTACCAGAAACGCACTATCTTGTTCGTGGATGAGGTACACCGCTGGAACAAAGCCCAGCAGGACGCCCTGCTGCCGCATGTCGAGAGCGGGCTGATCACGCTGATCGGGGCTACCACCGGCAACCCGTATTTTGATGTGATCGCCCCCCTGGTATCGCGCTCGCGTATCTTCGAGCTGAAGCCTCTGGATGATGCCCACATGGTTACGCTGCTGGAACGGGCGATGAAAGATGAAGCGCACGGCTACGGGCTGCAGCAGGTCGCCCTGGGGGAGGATGGCGCTGCGCACCTGGTGCGCCTTTCAGGTGGTGATGCGCGCAACCTGTACAATGCCCTGGAGTTGTCGGTGGACAGCACACCGCCTGATGAAAGCGGTACCATCCATATCACCCTGCAGGTGGTGGAAGAGGCCGTTCAGCATCGTTCTGTGATCTATGACCGTGATGGCGACGCGCATTACGATACCATCTCGGCATTCATTAAATCGGTGCGCGGTTCCGACCCGGATGCTGCCCTGTACTGGCTGGCGAAGATGCTGGTCGCGGGCGAAGACCCGCGCTTTATCCTGCGGCGATTGATCGTGCTGGCATCTGAGGACATCGGGCTGGCGGACCCGCAGGGCATGGTGGTGGCTTCGGCTGCTGCCCAGGCATTCGAGTACATTGGCTTGCCGGAAGGCGTTTACCCGATTGCGGAGGTGACCCTCTACCTGGCGACTGCGCCCAAGTCGAACAGCGCAGGCGGATTCTTTGAAGCCCGCCAGCTGATCGAAGAAGAGGGCGCCGGACCCATCCCCACCCACCTGATGGATGGCAGCCGGGACAAGCGCGGGTTGGGGCACGGGAAGGGATACCAGTACCCGCACAGCTTTGAGGGGCATTACACCCCGCAGCAGTACCTGCCCGAAGCACTGGAAGGCCGGCATTTCTACCAGCCATCCAACCAGGGCTACGAACAGGAAATTATGGTACGTCTAACAGCCTGGCGCAGGCAAAAGGAAGCCTGGCTGGATGAACGCAGGAAAGGTATCAAATCCACTGGAGGAAACAGATAAGCATGGCAATTATCATCCTTGTACGGCATGGCGAGACTGATTGGGTGGGAAAGCGTCTGCAAGGGCGCCTGCCGGGCATTGACCTGAACGAGAACGGGCGCAGGCAGGCGCAGTTAACTGCAGATGCGCTGAAGTACCTACCCATCAAGGCCATCTATTCCTCACCGCTGGAGCGGGCAGCCCAGACCGCCCAATGCCTGGCAGACAGGAAAGGGCTGCAGGTCGAATGCCACCCGGGGCTGATCGAGATGGATTACGGCACATTTACCGGCAAGACCTTCAAGCAGTTGTGGCGCATGAAGGGCTGGAAGAAGATGGTGCAGCCCGGCAATACCGAACCCTTCCCGGGCGGCGACAGCGTGGCTTCTGCCCTTGAGCGGGTGATTTCCGGTATCGAGGATATTGCCGGCCGCTGGGGTGAGAAGGACATTGTGGCCTGCTTTACCCATGCCGACCAGGTGCGCCTGGCGGTTGCGCACTACCTTCAAATGCCCGCGGGTGAGTTTCACCGCCTGGTAGCACATACCGCGGCTGCTTCCGTGATCCAGGTATTTGAGGGGCAGGGGCAGGTCATCCAGGTCAACCAGGTGCTCTCACAGACGGGCTGGGTGGAGTTAGTGGAGGGGTTGGCGAAACAGTCCGAAGCCCCGCACGGGTTTAAGAACATCAGGAAGGGGAAATAATTAAACAAGGGGAATAAGCTTTAAACACAAAGTGAGTGCGGGGAGGCTCGAACTCCCAACCAATGGCTTAAAAGGCCACTGCTCTACCATTGAGCTACGCACCCAAGCGACAGGTATTGTATCACGCTACTTTTCGAGCGTCAACAAGAGCAAATATTCAGTTTGAGAAGCCCTGGGGCGGGTTTACTGTGCCAGGGCTTTTTTTTGCCGTTTAGCGGCGTACTTGCCCGCCAGCCAGATGGCTACGATCATCACGGCCAGCGCCTCGATAAAGCCGAGCGAGGCGATCAGCGGCAGGGAAAGGCCGTCGCGGGTGAGGGTTACCAGCTGTCCGAGGGGCTGGTACAGTGGCCAGAGGATGAACACGCTGCGGGTGATGCTGAAGGAGACCGCATACAGGACACCGATCCAGAACAGGAAGGAGATCTCGCTGAAGGGCATGGTGTAACCGATATGGTAGAGAGCATACAAGGCAGAACCGAGGATAATGGCGGGCAGGTAGCCAAAGGATTCCTCGATGCGCTGGAATACCCAGCCGCGCCAGAAGACGGCTTCAAAAAATCCGATCGCCAGGGAAAGCCCGATCAGGGGCAGCAGCTTTTCAAAGGGCGGCAGGGGAGCCTTGCCCAGCGTAAGTGCAAATTGGATGGCTGCCAGAATCACCTGCAGCCCCAGGCTGAGGCCCAGGTTCTTACGGGTGATGCCCAGGTCCTGGAGGGAGCGTTTGCGGACCACGACCATCCAGAAGAGCGGCAGGCAGATGCCAAACAGCAATGCTGTTGCGCCTGCATACATGAAGAAGTAAGGCATGCCCCCTCCTTTTGCAGGGGTGATGACTGCAGTGGCGATGTACAGGGAAGCTGTAACCAGAATGGTTGAGGCAAGTACTACCGCGAGATCCCAGCTCGGCCTGAAGCGGAATGTGAAGACAGTCTTTATTGCTCGCTTGATCGTTTCCATTTTTCAGAATCCTTCCAGGGTATTTAATTGGTGATTCAAAGGAGAATCTGTACGGGTTTGGTAAACGTTTACCTCAGAATCTATACAGATTATAGATACAATTTGAAAAAATTCAACTACGGAAAATTTGAACGTATGATCAACCAGGGACTGAACGAATACCTGGATATATACAGTACCAGCTTTCAATATTGAATCACCCGTGATATAAACGGGTAAAAGGAGTGAGCCATGGCAGAATGGATCTACATCTCCCCCCACCTGGATGATGCTGTCCTGTCATGCGGCGGTATGATTCGCCAGCAGGTGCAGCAGGGCAACCGGGTCAGCATCTGGACGGTATGTGCCAAAGAGAACCCTTTTCCGCAGCTTTCAGAGTTTGCCCAAACCTTGCACGACCGCTGGGAAACCGGCGGTGATACTGTGGCGGTCCGGCGCAATGAAGATGTTGCGGCCTGCAGCGTGCTTGGCGCAGAACCTGCCCACCTGACCTTTTACGATGTCATTTACCGCAGGCTGCCGAACGGCTGCCCGATCGTGACCTGCGATATTGAACTCTTCCTGCCGCCTGATCCGGTAGAAATGGATGAAGCCAGGCAGGCGCTTGCCCCCTTCCTGGATTCCATTCCTGCCGGGGCGCAGGTGGTTGGACCGTTGACGATGGGGGGACACCGCGACCACCGCCTGGTGCGAACACTTTTAGAAGAATGCTTTTCCAACCTGCTCTACTTTGCCGATTACCCGTATATTGCCCAGTATGAACTGGATATCCATCAATTCACCGGGGGTATGGAAGTTGGGTACCAGGCAGAAGTCAACGAGAAAGGGTTGCGTTCCTGGCAGGATGCCGTGGCGATGTATGCCTCCCAGATCAGCTCGTTCTGGAAGGATGGAGCCGACATGCGCGGACAGCTCCGGCAATACTGGCTGACGGGCGAGGGCTGCCGGTTGTGGAGAAAGATTCCCTGAGGCGGATTCCAGTTATGCTATACTAATTTGCAAGGTGCAGGAATGGCTTTGGCCTGACACTTGCACCCTGTGCATTCGTGTACTATATTTCATGTAGTTTATTCGGGAGCGTCCTTTGGGCAGCCTGGAAACCATCATCAGCCTTATCATCGTCCTTTTCACTGCCGGTTTACTGCTGATATTCTCCTTAACCGGAAAGAAGCAAACCAGGTCGCGTTTTCGCGGCCTGCCCGTAATGGTGCAGCTGCGCAAGGCGCTCGGGACTTCTGTTGAGCAGGGCAGGCGGGTGCACCTTTCGCTTGGGTCGGTTAACCTGTTGAACCCTGCAAGTGCGTCATCGGTTTCCAGCCTGGCAGCGGAAGACCGCCTGGTGCAGGAGACTTCTATTGGTGATGCTCATCCGGTCGTCTCAAGCGGAGATGGAGCGCTCTCGATCCTTTCCCAGGACATTTTATCCGGGACCAGGCACCATTTGACTGGAGCAGGACCGGCTAATAAATCCCAGGGACTGCTGACAGGTGTGTCCCCCTGGTCTTACGCGGCGGGTACGATCCCATTGATCCAGGACAGGAAAACTTCTACCAATGTCCTGCTGGGGCATTTCGGTCCCGAAGCCGCCTTGATGCTGGACGCGGCTGAGAAAAATTCCAGCCAGCAAATTGCGGGAACGGATAACCTGGCAGGTATGGCTGTTATGTATGCCATGACCCAGGACAGCCTGATTGGTGAAGAAGTATTCACTGCACCAGCATACCTGCAGCCAGGCGCCGGAGCCAGGGCAGCTATAAAGGTGCAGGATGTACTGCGCTGGGTTGTGATCGTTGTCCTGCTGGCGGCTGCCATCGCCAGGTTCATCCTGGCATTTTTGGGAGGGGCAGCCTGATGAAAGCGCCATTTGCTGCTGCGGTTGCCATATCCATCGGGTTGATCATCCTGGCAGGGTATTTCCTGGATTTTCCAATCTTGCAGTCTGTACGGTCGGTCCTGCTAGGCTGGGCGGTCAGCCTGATCGGGGTGGCTGCCATTGTTGCCATTGTCCACCTGATCCGAAACCAGTGGAGCAACATGCGCAGCCCTGCCAAGGTTAAAGGCTTGAGCGTGGTGCTTATCCTGTCTTTTCTAGTCACCCTGGTGGCCGGACTGGTGCTTACACCTGCCCACCCGGCTTTCCAAAAAATCATCACCGGAATACAGGTTCCGATAGAAGCCAGCCTGTTGGCGGTCATCTCGGTGATCCTGGTACTGGCAGGTGTGCGTTTATTCCAGAAAAGGAAAGGCTGGATGGCAGCCGTGTTTCTCATAAGCGCCATCCTTTACCTGTTGATCGGCAGCGGGTTATTGTTTGCCGGCGGAGCAGGGTCGGATGGTATTGGTACATTTATCCTGCGCCTGCCAGTGGCTGGCGGAAGGGGTATCCTGCTTGGGGTAGCCCTGGGCAGTCTGGTGGCAGGGATCAAGATTCTGTTCGGAGCGGAGCGGCCTTACAATGGATGACCCAAAATCCGTGATCCGCTGCCCGATGTGCGGCAAAGAAAATGATGCCGCCGCAAAGCGATGCACTTTTTGCCGTGCAGTATTGCACGAGTTTGATATTTCCGATGACGTTGAAGAACCATCATCTTCTGATGATTGGCTGAGTAGCCTGCGTAATGCGGATGGTTTAAAGCCCGCAGAGTCGAGTGAATTTCCTGTAGAAGATAGCGGTCAGGGTGAGCCCTTATTCCCGGAAGAAGCTGCTGAGGAGCCCGACTGGCTGAATCGCATCCGCAAACGGGTGGCAGAAGATTCAACCCGGCCTGCACCGGAACCTGAAACCAGCAGAGGACCTGGTGAAGAGAGCATACCGGAATGGCTGCAAGGGATGATGCGGCAGGAGAGAACAGGCAGCGGTATGCCGGCTGAGATCGGGCAAGCCGGGCAAAGTGAAGATGAGCCCGATTGGCTGGCACAATTGCGCCAGACTGAAGAGCCTGTTTCACCATTTGAAGATGAGATCCAAAACCCGGACGAAACTGAACCAGCTGAGCCTATCCAAGTAGATGAGTTTGAGAGCCGCCTGAGCAGCCTGAACCCCTGGCAGAATGCAGGGGAACCGTCAGCTCCAGATAGCGATGCGGTTATCCCTACAGCGCCATTGAGCCCGGGAATGCTGGAACAACTGCCGGGTAATGCCGAAGCATTAATCCCTGGCGGTGTGGAAGCAGAATTACCGCTCCCGTCTTTCCAACCTGAAGAAGAAGTTCCGGATTGGCTGAAGAAACTGCAGATGGCGGTTTCGCCAATCCCGGAGGAAATTCCGGATGTTGAGGGTAAGCTGCCGGATTGGCTGCAAGGATTTGAACAGGATTCCCTGGGCGAATCACTGGAAGAAGAACCAATATCACAACCGGATATGGAAACCCCTGTTGAACCAGCAGGGCGGGTTCCCGCGTTCGAGGAAGAGTTGCCACAGCAACTGGAAAAACAAGCAGAGGCTGCGGAGGAAGAAGAAGTTGCAGAAGAATTGCCTGGATCACTGCAGCAGGGTATTGAAGAAGAATCTGCCATTGGCGAAGGCTGGGTGTTTGAAGAGCCTGAAGCTGAACCTGATGAGGCTGCTGTTCCGCCTGCACAAGAGGCGGAGCTGCCAGGCTGGCTGACAAGCCTTAATATGGAATCCAGCAGCGCTTCTACTGAGACCCCGATGCCATTCAATGAAGAGGAATTTCCTGCCTGGCTGGAAAAGATCACTCCTGATGAGGATGAAGGCGTCCCAGCATTCCTGCCGGATTTTGAGCTGGATAAAACCTTTGCCAAACCGCCGGCAGAAGAGGGGTTGCCGTTCGAGGGCAGCGAACAACCGGAATGGCTTGAGGAGCTTTCGCAGCCTGCCGGAACGCCTGAATCGGAAGAGCTGCTCAGCACTCAGGAAGACATTCTGCCTGCTGAACTTCCCACCTGGCTGGAAGCCATGAAACCGGATGTGACCCAGAAGCCCTCATACACCTCCCAGAGCGTTTTCCAGCAGGAAGGACCGCTGGCCGGGCTGCCGGAAATATTGCCATCACAACTTTTCAAGAGAGACTACTCTGAAGGGTATGCCCGCGGCGGAAAGCTGAAAGTAACCCCCGATCAGCAAACCAGCGCTGACCTTGTTGCCGTCCTGTTGCAAAAAATGGGTGACGCTGCCGCGGTCCAGCCGGCTGGACGGAAAAAGGCATATGACTGGCTAAGGCCGCTATTTGCCCTTTTACTGCTGGCTGCAATCATCATCCCCCTGGTCTTTGGTTCAACCGGTTTTCCGCAGCCTGTTCTCTCGCCATCTGGAGAAGCCGCTTACACCATCTTGCAGTCTGTGGACAATACCCGGCCTGTACTGGTTGCGTTTGATTATGAGCCTGCCTACAGTGGGGAATTATCTGCAGCTGGCCAGGCAGTCCTTCAGCAGCTCATCCAAAAGAATGCCCGGCTGGTGTTCCTCTCCACTTCTCCGGCAGGCGCAGTATTCGCCGATGAGGTGCTGAAGTCCAGCTACCTGGATGTGAATCCGGGTACATCTGATGAAACTTTTACTGCCTACCGTACTGCCCAGACTGCCAACCTGGGTTACCTGCCGGGCAGCAACGCATCCCTGCAGGAATTTGCCAGCAACCCGCAGCAGGCCGCCCGGTACGGGCTGAATGCTGCCCTGGACGGAATACCGACCTGGAGCCTGCCTGTACTGGCAGGAGTCGACTCGCTGGATGATTTTGGGCTGGTGCTTGTCCTTACAGATAGTCCTACCCTCGGTCGAACCTGGGTGGAACAGCTAGGACCCTCACTTGGCAGTGTACCGATGGTGATGGTTTCCAGTGCGGCTGCTGTACCCATGCTGCGCCCTTACTTTGAAAGCAAGCAGATCGACGGGCTGTTGGCAGGCATGGCTGACGGGCTTGCATACCAGGAACTGGTAACCCCTGGTTCATCCGCTGCTGGTTCTTCAGCTTCCCTGAAGGCTGCTGCAGGGCTGGCAGCTATTGCATTACTTGCAGGATTGGTGGTATTTGCCTGGCAGTCATTGCGGGCAAACCGGATTAAAGAATAAAGCAAAGGGTTATAGATACCTGATGGAATTTCTCTGGACGATCGCAGCATTTATTTTAACCCTGATGGTACTCAGTTACCTGATCGGTGACAACCTGCTCTTCCGGGTGGCTGCCTACATTTTTATCGGCGTGGCTGCCGGGCTTGTGGCTGTGCTGGTGATCTACCAGGCGGTCCTGCCGCGCATGGTATGGCCTTTGATCTACGGCTCAAACGAAGAAAAGCTGCTGGCTCTTGTTCCAACCGTGTTAGGGATTTTCCTGCTGTTCAAATTGTCAAAACGCCTGAGCAGGCTGGGCAATGTTTCAATGGCTTACATAGCCGGGGCTGGCGCTGCCATTATCATTGGGGGTGCGGTCTACGGCACGATTGTCGGGCAAGGTTCTGCTGCCATAAACACCTTGCAGTTTAATCCAGGTCCTGGTTATCTTGGCAGGCTGGCTGAGGGTATCATCATCCTGGCTGGAACCCTCAGCAGCCTGGCATATTTCCACTTCAGCACTAGGGCTGGTGTTGCCCAGCCCGGACGCCGATCCGCTGTAATGCAGGCTGTCGCCGGGGTCGGGCAGGTGTTCATTTCCATTACACTGGGTGCAGTTTATGCCGGTGTACTGCTTGCAGCACTCAGTGCGTTGATCGGGCGCATCCTTTTCATCATCCAAACGGTGGGAGGCCTGGGATAAAGCATGGTCAGCATTATTCATGAAGCAGGAAGCATGCTTGCCCTCGACCTGGGCAGTTTTACCACCCGGGCATCCCTTATTGATGTGGTGGATGGGCAGTACCGCTTGATTGCAGCTGGTGAATCCCGCACTTCTGCCGGATCACCGTACTTTGATATCCGCATTGGCGTGGCTGAAGCAGTCCGCCAGATCGAAGGGGTGATCGACCGGCAGCTGGTGGACCGGAACGGTACCATGATCATGCCCGTTCAAACTAATGGGAACGGATTTGATAACCTGGTGATCCTTTACTCTTGTGTTCCGGAAATGAAAATCGCGGCAGCTGGGCTGGTGAACGAAATTTCGATGGAAAGCGCCCAGCATCTTGTTTCGGGGCTTTACAGTAAAACGGTTGAGCTGATCAGCCTGCAAGACCGCAGGGATACTGCGAGCATGGTGGATGATATCCTGAAACAGGAACCTGAAGTGATCATCCTGACAGGAGGGACAGAAAACGGCGCGGTGCGGTCGATAGCAAAACTCACCCAGCTTGTCCAGAAGGTCTGCCAGTTTACCAGGCGCGACCAGGCTCCCGAAGTCCTTTATGCCGGAAACAGCCGGATGGCGGAGCATGTCAAGACCAGCCTTGAGCAGCACACCCACGTTTCCATTTCTGAAAACATCCGCCCTGGTGCGGAAGTGGAATCACTGTCCCCGGCGAAGACAACCCTAGAGGAGATTGCCTTTCACAACGCCCGCCGCAAAGTAAGCGGATTGACCGAGCTTTCTGACCAGGGCAGCATCTTGCCGGTGCAAACTGCCGCAGGGATGAGCCTTCTGGTTCAGATGATCTATGAGATCAAGGGCAGCAGCCGCCCCGTTCTGGGAGTGGATGTTGGTGCAGCCTACGCATCCATATCGCTGGCGCGCCGCAAACGCCTGATGGATGTCACCCTTCCCCTGGGAACAGGTTGGAGTATCAGCCAGCTGCTGCAAAATGGTAAACGGGAAGAGATCGAAAAATGGCTGCCACCATCCATCAATACCTCACAGGTCCTGGATGTGCTTTCTCAAAAAGCCATTTACCCGCAGATCCAGCCGGTCAACTTGGAGATGAAAGCAATCGAACAGGCGGTGCTGAGGGTGGTCTTGCGGACTCTGCTTCAAAGCCTGCAGGCACGCTGGCGTACCCCGGCATCTACTTTTGAACCGATTCTGCTATGCGGCAAGCCGTTAGCCTGCCTCGATCCGCCCTGGATTGCGTTGATGACTGCTCTGGACGGCTTACAGCCTGCCGGCATCACCACCATCATGCGCGACCCGCATGGGCTTGTTCCAGTGCTCGGCGCGGCCGGCAGGGTCAATCCTTTCATCCCGGTCCAGCTGTTTGATTCCGGCACCGTTGACCATCTTGCGACCACGATCTGCCCTGTCAGCCGGACGCCGTTAGGAACGCCTATTTTGAGGGTTAAGATGGCCGACGAAGGAGGAAAGGAAGAAGAGCTGGTAATCAAGCAGGGATCGCTAGCAGTCCTTCCCATCCGATTCAACCAGGCGGTTAAGGTTACCCTGCAGGGAATGCATGGAACCCTTGTAGATCCGCTGACCCGTGCAAGCAATGCAACTTTGATGATAACGGGCGGCTTGTGCGGCGCTGTGATCGATGCCCGCGGCAGACCGCTGATCCTGCCGAAAGATGCTGTTGAGCGTTGGGACCGCATTGAGAAATGGCGCAGTGTGTTCGGTTAGTATTGCTGGTATATAAATTGCAACCTTACTTTTTACGGTAAATGATGACAGCTCCAGTTACGCATGTTCTTCCTCTAACTACTTTCCGCCGTACCAGGCTTCTGCCAATCGCTGGAAATATCCTGGTACGCAACGGGCAGAAAGTCAACCCGACCGATATTGTGGCAGAAACCTTCCGGTTTCCTGCCCATACGCTTATAGATGTGGGGCATGCTTTCCAGGTTGCCAGCCCGGCCGATGCCGAGGAGTTGATCAAGGTGAAACCCGGCGACCAGCTGCAAATTGGGGATATCATCGCCCAGAAGAAAGGCCTTTTCCGCAAAGTGCTGCGAGCCAAACAGGCCGGCCGGGTGTTTTCCACCACAGGCGGGCAGGTATGGGTCGAGTTGCCTGGCAAGAGGTTTGAATTGAGGGCAGGTTACCCGGGTACCATTACAGAGATTATTCCTGAACGCGGGATAAAACTGGTCGTAAGTGGAGCTTTGATCCAGGCTGCCTGGGGTAATGGCAAAATCGACGAAAGCACGATTGTCAGCTTTCCCCAGAGCGCTGGTGAGGAGCTGGTGCCCGAAAAGATCGATATTTCTTCCCGGGGCGGGTTTGTTTTCAGCGGTTACCTGGGCAAGGCAGAGGTCTTACAGCTGGCCGCCCAGCTGCCATTGCGCGGATTGATCCTAGGCAGCATGGCTGCAGAACTGGTGCCCCTGGCGGTTTCCATGCCTTATCCCATCATCCTGACGGAAGGTTTTGGGCGGATCCCGGTAAACCGGAAAGCATTCACTATCCTGACCAGCAACCAGGACCGTTCTGTATCCCTATTCGGGTTGAACTGGGATTTCTTCTCGGGGCAAAGGCCGGAGATAACCATTGCCTTACCAGCTGCAGGGGAGGACGCCCGGGATGTGGCGATGTACCAGGCTGGCAAGCAGGTCAGGTTCCTGGCTGAGCCTGCCGCAGGTGAAATCGGAGAATTGGAACAATTTGATGTGCAGCAAGGCAGCGCAGTAGTGAAGCTAAGCGAGAATAAACGAATAAAGGCACCCCTGGCGAATCTGGATGTGCTAGAATAGAGCAAGAGCAAGTTGAGGAGGAGAACCTATGAGCGACCAGTTTGATGATAACTTGATTGAACCCTTTGAAGAGGAAATCCCCGAACCGGAAAATAACCCGGAAGAGGAGCCTCCAAAAAAGGGCGGGAAATCATTTGGGCTTATTGTTGCCCTGATCGGGCTGATCACCCTAGCGGTTGTTGTGGTTGGAGTTGTCCTGCTCTTCTTCCGGATGAGGGGAAATAATGCCCTGGAGGAAGCTGCCCAGATCAATGCCCAGAATACCATGACAGTTCAGGCTGCCACCCAGCAGGCATATGAAAACAACCTCAAACTAACACCCAGTGCAACCATCCAGGCTGCAGCCACGCTAACCCCGGTTCTGGTAGTACCCAGCAGTACACCTGAAGCTGAAAAAGCGGACACCACGATTGTAGCAGCCGGGGCAGATGACCCGCGTACCGCAACGGTAGCCGCGTTATTAACCCAGGCAGCTTCTCTGGATCCTACTGCTGCAGCGGCCGCTACCTTGACAGCCCAACCCACGGCATTGCCCACGACCGGGTTTGCTGACCAGGTTGGCCTTCCTGGCCTGTTTGGTTTGGGTGTGCTGGCCTTGATCGTGATATTCGTTGCCCGGCGTCTGCGTACTTCTGCGCGGTAGCACGGCTGGATTTTTCGGCTGGCTCTGTAACTGATCTGGTTGCCTCAGATAAAAAACACCGTCTCTGGTTCTTTCAGAGACGGTGTACTTTTTAAGCCAACCCGCTTGCGATGGATTCGCCAAAACCCAGCAGGGCTTTGACCATCTCCCTGGATCTGCCTTCTGCATAAACCCTTAACACAGGTTCTGTACCCGAAGGCCGGATCAATAGCCAGGATTCATCAGCCAGGAGGTATTTGATCCCGTCCAGGGTGCTGATGCTTTCCAGGCTTTCTCCGCCGATACTGGCAGGAGCGTCGTTTTGCAGCCGGGCGGTAATGACCGATTTCGAGACAGGCCGGTTCAAGCGTAAATCTGTGCGCTCATAGAAGGCTGGTCCAACCTCATCGAGTAGGTCTTGCACCAGGCTGTAAAGGCTGGTTTTTGCATCAGCAATGATCTCCAGGAGCAGCAAGCCCATCAAAACCCCGTCCCCTTCAGGGATGTGACCTTTGATCGAGATGCCGCCGGATTCTTCTCCGCCGATCAGCACATCTTCTTTTTGCATGATATCTGCGATGTGGTTGAAACCAACCGGGGTTTCGTGTACTTTTAAGCCGTACTTTGCAGCCAGCCTGTCGATCATGCGGGTTGTGGAAACCGTGCGGACTACCGAGCCGCTCCAGCCGCGTTTCTGAACCAGGTAGCGCAGTGCCAGCGCCATGATCTTATGCGGGTCGATAAAATTACCGCGCTCGTCCATTGCCCCGATCCGGTCTGCGTCCCCGTCTGTCGCCAGGCCGAAATCACCGGCGCCTGTGCTGATCGCGCCGGCCAGGGCGCCCAGGTATTGGGTGATGGGTTCTGGATGCACACCACCAAACCCGGGATTCATGTCTCCCCGGATTTCGTGCACCTCGCAGCCGGTGCCCTGTAAAATGCCCCGAATTGCTCCCCTTCCCGAACCATACATCGAATCCACCACCACCCTCATCTGTGAATCGGCAATGATGTCAAAGTTGATTAGTTTTCGGATGTGTTCATAATATGCCGGGATGGGATTGATACGCACGATCTTCTTCTGCTCGGTGGCATGCTCATATTCCATCAGGTTGGGGCCGCGGCCCTGTTCTTCATTGTCGTTCAAGTACACTTCTACCCGACGGCATTGTTCGGGAGAAGCCGAGGAACCGTAGGCCGATTTGAGCTTGATGCCGTTGTAGCGCGGGGCGTTGTGGGATGCGGTAATCATCACACCGCCGGCAGCTTTCATCTGGTGGACGGCATAGGATATGACCGGAGTGGGGGCATCGGATTGGCTGAGCAGGACAGTAAAGTCATTCGCTGCCAGAACGCGCGCCACCTCTTTGGCATAGCGGTCAGAGAGAAAGCGTGTGTCAAAGCCGACAACCATGCGCCTTTTACTGGCTTCATCCAGCTGGGAGAAGCCATTCTCCCAATCGGTGGATGCAACTGCATCCGCGATCGCCTGCGTTACCAGCCGCAGTGCAGTGAACGTGAAAGTATCTGATATTACGGCTCTCCAGCCGTCGGTTCCAAAATGAACAGGCATTTATTCTCCAAAATGATTGAGGATTACCACTCTGCCTTCGGTGTGGCGGTGATCAGCAAAGACCGGACGATCCAGCCTTCTACAGGATTCTCCGTGGTGGTCCGTATTTTAACCCAGATTACGTTATCTGCCTGGGTGTATTCGTCGATAACCACAACCATTACATCAGTACTTAAGGATGTGATTGCCTGGCTGTCAAACGAAGGTTCTTCCCGGATATAGGCGCCCCCAAACTCATTGGGCTTAATCTTGGCATATACCGGGGTTGCCATGGGGGTCAAAGTTATGGTTGCGGTTTTCGTGGGAACGAGGGTGTTGGTGGGCGTTGCAGTAGGGTCTCCCGCGCTGGACGGGATGCTGACCTGGGGCTTCACTTCCGCCGCCAGAGAAGGTGCTGGTGATTGTTTTACCTGGACATCAATTGTTGGGACTGCCACGCCGGGGGGTGAAACTTGAACCGGTGGGGCAGTTGCGCGGGTTAATGCAGTGCCCAACCCGCTGAGGAAAACCACAGCAACAATGATCAGGATGGTTACAGTGGTGCCAAGGGTATAACCAAACACATTGCTCGGCCGCAATCCCATGATCGCCATGGTCAACGTGCCTAGCAGAGCACACCAGGCCAGGTGAACCGCAAAGACCAGGAGTGCATCCGGCCATAGCCCGGAGATATTTCCTGCCAATCCAAATCCGGCTACACCAACAGGAAGGTAAAGCTCATAAACCAGCGCAACACTGGTCACCAGCGGTCTGCTGGTGCGGGAGCGGATGAGCAGGTAGGCGGTCAGGATGATGCCTACACTGAGCAGGACGAAATCTGCCCAGTTAAACCGTGCATGGTCAAAGGCGAAAGAATAGGATGCCGGGGCTAACCTGGTGGAAACCCAGCCGGCACCGGTTCCAAATGCAAACACAAGCAGGCTGCCAATAGCAAAGGCTGCCAGGGAGCGCAGGAAAAAGCGGACAGAACCGACTGCTGCCGCCAGTGATAGTCCAATGGCTGGCGCCAGGAAAGGTGCAATCAGGGCAGCCAGAATGTACAGGGCAGGCTGGTCAAGCAGGATAGCTGCAGCCAGGACAAGCGCTGTTACCAGGGTGATGGTGTAAAAATCAAGTGATGGGGTCAGGCGGTGAGCCAGTTCTTTCAGTAATTCTGCCCGCGCATCTGATGTTGAGGGAACCAGGCTTCTGCGGCGCTGCCTTCTCCGTGCTGGAGGAAGGTTGTCATCATCTGATGGGAGAAACTGGCTAGTTGGTAAATTCATATCGGTAGAAGGCCTGTATGCTTGGGTAATTATAATACAAACAGGCAATTCAATCCCAGGGCAGCCTGCGTTCCAACTGCGGGTTGAAAAGAAACTGGTAGAATAGATGGGATGTGTCAAACCAAAGAAGAGATATTTGAAGATGGAAGCGCCTGAGATGAACTCAACCAGCCGAAAGATCCTATTCAGCCTGCTTGCCCTGCTGGCGGTAGTTTGCATGGTCTTGAGCCTGCTGGCAGTTTCTGCCGGATTACTGGTCATTTGGGGATGAAGGCAGACTGATATGCTGGATGTTGACCGGATACAGGCCGTTTGTTTTGATGTTGACGGCACACTGAGCGATACTGATGACGAATGGGTAGCTAGGTTTTCCTGCCGCTTAAAGATGGTATTGCCATGGATGCAAAAGGAAAAACTGGATTCTGTTTCCCGGTATCTTGTCATGGCTGCTGAAAGCCCAGCCAACCTTGTCTACCGTACGCTGGACTGCCTGCACTTGGATGGACTGCTCGGGAGACTGTCTTCCTGGATGGCAAGGAAAAGAGGTTTGATGAAAGTCAGATCCTTCCAGGCGATCCCCGGGGTGTTAGCGATGCTGGAAAAGCTGGATGGAAGGTTGCCGCTGGCAGTCGTAAGTGCCCGGGATGAACATTCCACTCTCCTGTTCCTGCAACAATTCAAGGTTTTGGACCGTTTCCAGGTGGTGGTCACATCCCAGACTTGCAGGTATACCAAACCATACCCTGACCCGGTCCTTTTTGCCGCAAAATCAATGAATGTTCAGCCTGAGAAATGCCTGATGGTGGGGGATACTACCGTTGATATCCTGTCGGGGAAACGGGCTGGGATGCAGACAGCAGGGGTGCTGTGCGGGTTTGGCAGAGAAAATGAACTCCGCAAGGCGGGAGCTGATCTGATCCTGTCTACTACGGCAGACCTGTTAATGCACCTCCAGGTCCATTAATTTCTATTAGTTTGTAACTGAAAACATTACTTCTGCACTGCTGGTATTGCCGGCAGTGTCACTGACCTCAACCTGCAGGGTATGGCTTCCGGCTGCAGGGCTCCAGGAAAGGCTTTGGACATCTGCCCCTGTTTGGGCGATTTCCACCCCATCAATCAGCCAGGATATACTTTTTACCTGGACGTTGTCAGTTACATCAACCTGGAAGAACAGGGCTTCCTGGCCGCCCACCGAGATCTGCATTCCGCTGGATGGATTTCGTATTTTTACCACGGGGTTGGTATTATCAACCGTAATCTGGATCACGGTCATGTTGACCTGCTGGTCTGTGTGGACAATGACCAGGCGTAAAGCATACAGCCCGTCTGCGCCTGTAGCCCAGGTTCCCAGGGTGCTGTTCTCGACAGGCTTGGTCCCGCTGCCGATTTCCTGCCATGAAACGGGATTCAGCCCTTCTCCAGCCTGCAGGCTGTAGGATTGGAAATCTTCACCGGCGGCCGTACCTGTGACTTTGAATTCACCACGAACGAACGCGAACATTTGCGGGGATGTGATCTGTATATCCGGATCTGTTGGCGGAACCTGGATAGTATCGTAATCCACGGGCGGCTGGGGGATTTCGTTTGCAGCTGCCCAATCCCTGGCTTGTTCAGGTACAACAAAAAAGGTTTGCTTCTCGATCAACTCGAGCGGGGTAAATACTGTTGCCAGTCGGCCAGTCTCCCGGTTCACATCAATCTCCTGGTACATGCTGTCATAGCTGGCAGGTCCCATCCCGGAAAGGAAAACTTCGCTGACCACCACCGGGCAGAACCTGGTAGCCCGTTCTCCTGATGGGTCACAGACATCTATGCTCTCCACGCCGGCAGGTATTTCCCAGTCTGAGGGTTCTTCGGCTGCGCTGGTGTACTGGATCAACGCGTTCCAGATGCCTGCAGCAATGCGGTAATCCAAGGTCTTATCCTGGACTGTATCATTTGCCAACCCCACCCAGCTAACAACCAGGTACTTTTTGGTGTACCCGGCTGTCCAGACTTCGTCTCCCCTGGCAGTGATGCCAATTTTCACCCCGACAGGTCTCCCGATTTCCATCAGGTTGGGGTGGCCATACTTTTCCCAGCGGGCGGGTTCATCTGCCAGCATGTTATGAACCAGGTAAGCTACCGGATTGCTCAGCACAGCCTGGCTGGTTTGGGATCCAGGTTGGTAAAGCACCTGGCCACTTGTGGTTGTGATTTGCCGGATCGCGGCTGGTTCGAGTTGGCTGGTATCCGGATCAAGGAAACCTATCCGGTCTCCCAGGCTGGCAAAAATGCTGTAAATGTGAGCAGTTTCCAAAATATCCAGTGTTTCACCTGCGAGAAGGGCTTGTGCTCCATGCCCAGATCTGTTGAAATCTGAAAGCCCGAGCGGTTCTGTTGAGCGCCAGACAGTAGCCGCACCAATCCGCTCTACAAGGTCAAGCAGGGGCATGGTGTAATCGTTCAGCAGTGCAGTCCGCAGCCTCATCGGTCCTGCGTACTGGCGGTAATCCAATTCTCCCCCGGCGCCGGACGTGCTGGCAGGAAGGTCCCACAACAGGGTGGCAGGGCTGAACCCGCGAGAAAACGCAGCCACAGCCACAATCGGGGATAGCAGTGAGCCAGCCTGGTGTGTTTTGATTCCGGTCTCATTTCCCAGGCTGTCCGTGTCTCCAGCCAGGGCGAGGATCTCACCTGTGGTGTTCTCCAGGATCACAACTGAACCCAGGGCATCAACCTGTTGCGAAAGCAGGGAAAGCGGCAGCCCCGGCAGCAAACTGGCAGATTTACATTCAGTTGCAGGGATTTCCAACTCCTCATCAGCATTGTTCTGGATGCGGTTTAATTGCACATGAAGTATGCATTCCGTTTCAGCCTGCAATCCGGCATCCAGGGTGGAGAGGACGATCAAGCCGCCGCGTTCGAGGGTTTGTTTTCCAACGATATTGGCAGCCTGATCGATTACAACGTGGGTAAACGCAGAAAATTCCGCAGATTGGTCTATTGTCTTGAAAGGTATCTGAGTGGTGAGAATTTCAGCCAGTTCGCTTTGCGTGATGTACCCGTTTAGGGCAAGGTTTTCAGCCAGTACTTGCTGGTACTCCCTGGCTGCAGAGGGAGTGTCCAGTGGATTGAGCGCTGGAGCCATATGCACAGAAGTCAGCAAAACCGCTTCGGGCAGGCTCAGATTCTGGGCGGATTTCCCGAGGTAAAGCTGGGCTGAGGAATCAATACTGTAAGCCAGGCGGCCGGAATATGCGCTATTCAGATACCATTCAAGCACCTGCACCCGGCCGTATTTTGCCACCAGCTGTCCAGCCAGCAGCCGCATACGGATGCTCCGCTGCAAACTGGCAGGTTCCTTTTCCAGCAGCAGGGTGTCCACCAGCCTCTCTGCAATCGTTACTGGTTTAGGGTTATCCCACTCAGCCAGGGAAAAGCCCGGGCTAGACCAAAAATCAGGCTGCAGGCTGGCAACCATGATCCGGATCAATTGCGGAGAGAAATGGCTGGGTTCTTCCGGATCCAGTTTCATGTACCTGCGCTCAACGCCGGGGTTTTCCAGCTCTGCTAGAATAAACTGCCCGCTGCGGTCGTAAATGCGGGTGGGTTTGAGAAATGAACCGTTTTCTTGATTGAAAAACAGCTGGATCTGGTCCAGCGATGGCAGGTTCCTAGTTACCTGGGTGAAAGCGAATCCGCCTGCCAGGACTGCCAAGGTAAGGGAAATACCGATCACTAAAATTGCCGATCTTCCCAGATTTGCCAGAAAGCGTTGGAACCGGTATTTCTTCTTTAATGCGCCTTCCCTCCTGCGGCGGATGAAAATGGTCTGATGCAGTGGCTGCAAAACTCACCTCATTTGGTACTGGTTGGCGTAGGCGTTGCAGTTGTTACCGGTTTCGGCGTGCTGGTGGGAGTGAATGTCAGGGTGGGCAGCCTGGTCAGCGTTAAGGTCCTGGTCAGGGTAGGCAGGCGGGTCAGGGTTACGGTCTTAGTCAGGGTAGGCAGGCGTGTGATCGTGATTGTAGGTGTCCTGGTTGGCATGCGGGTCATTGTCAGGGTGGGCGTCACGAGCGTAACTGTCGGCGTGAATAGTGTCTCCAGCCGATCCTGGGCAAGTTTTCTCCATTCTGAAGGCATGCTAGCTGCAGGCAGCTCCAGCAGGGCTTTCCAATCGCGGATAGCAGGCGAGATCTCATCCAGCAATTCCAGCGATTGGGCACGGTAATACAGCAGGCTGGCATGCTCTGCATCAGATTTGTAGTATGCTTCTGCAGCGCTGAGCTGCATGTAGGCATTACCGGGCTGGTCATTCTCCAAAAAAGCGAGACTCAATGCCAGGTTGGTATCAAAACTGGTCTTATCCAGTTTAAGGGAAGCATTCAAGTCGGAGATCGCCTTATCCAGTTCCTTTTCTTCCAGGTACAACTGTCCGCGGATAGAAAACAGCATGGCGTTCCGGATGCCGCTTTCGATCGCTTCGGTCAGGATTTCCATCGCTTTTTCATCGCTGCCGGTTTCATAGTAAGCCTGACCCAGCCAGGCAAGGGCATTACCGTTCTGCGGCTCATAAAGGATGACAGTTTCAAGCATGCTGATCGCATCCGCATACTTACCCTGGCGGGTGTAAATTTCGCCAAGCAAGCGGTAAACATCCAGGTTGGTGATATCCATCTGAAGCGATCTCTCCAGTTCAGCCTGTGCATTCTCCAAATTGCCCTGGATAAAGCGGGAATAGCCGAGGAGGTAATGGTACTTGGCGGAAGCAGTTGCCTGGCTGTCCACACCTTCAAGGATTTCTTCTGCCAGCAGCGGATTACTCTGCCTGAGGGCATTTTCTGCATAGGCCAGCCTGGCTTCGATTAAACCCGGATCCAGGGAAATTGCTTTCTTAAAGTCTCTGGCTGCTGTGTCCAGGTCCGGGGAAGAGCCGCTCATTTCTAGCAGCCCGAGGCCCAGGTATGCTGGCGCAAAGTTATCTGAGATCTCCAGCGCTTTCAAGTAAGCCAGCCGGGCGTTCCCGGCATCCTGGTTCAGACGGTAAGCTTCCCCCAGGTAGTACTGTAGGTCAGGCGACCCGGGTGCCAGGTCGGCTGCCTGCTGAAAATACAAGACGGCGGACGGGTAGTCACGGGCTGTCAGGCGGCGGAGGCCGATACTGTAAGCTTCAATTGGATGGGGTGTCTGCACATACAGCGGTGTGGGCGTGTAAGTGGCTTCAAGCCGGGAGGACAATGGCGGAGGTCCGCCCGCTGCAGTTTCCGGAGTGGTGTAAGCCAGGGTGTTTTTTGGCAGGAAGGTAGGGGTTGGACCTTCTGTAATGAGCGGGCTGCGTAAAACGGTTACATTCCTTATGACGCCTGGATTGAACTGAAAAAACAGGAATGCCCCTGCAGAAAGAAACACGACCGCGATCAGTACCTGCATCAGGATGCGGAGCGGGCTAGCTTTTGCTTTTCTTTTTTTTGCAGGGACTGCAGGTTCAATCGGTGTGAGTTTCCATGGTTTACGCTGCCTGGACATCGGCACTGCCAGGTCTGGTTGGATGGGCAGCCTGCCAAGCATAACCAGCCCCTGGCGGGCGGCGGGATGCTGCGCATCCAGCTTCAGGACTTCCTGCAGGCAGAATACCTTTTCTTTTTCGCTATCAACAACGGCGCTCATTAGCAGCCAGAATTGAGCATTGGCAGGTTCGCTTTTGATCAGCCTTGCCAGGATTTCCCGCGCGTGGGAAAATTTCCCCTCCTGAAAAGCCAGATAGGCTTCTTCAAAAAGACTCTGGTTCACGCCTGGCATTCTATGAGTTTAACACAGGCACTAAAGCTCCGCAAGCAAACACCTCTCCTGCAATCATGGTATCATTGCCGCAGTCTTGGAGAAATTTATGTTTATAGATACATTTGGACGAAAGATCACCTACCTTCGGATTTCTGTTACTGACCGGTGCAACTTGCGCTGTGCCTACTGCATGCCGGCTGGCGGAATTGTTCAGAATTCGCATGATTCCATTCTACGGTATGAAGAAATCTACAAAATTGTCCAGGTTGCCGCCGAAAACGGGGTGACTGAGATCCGACTGACAGGTGGTGAGCCTCTGGTCAGGGCAGACATCGTCGAACTGGTCAGGATGATCCGTTCTGTTCCGCAGATCGATGATATCAGTTTGACCACCAACGCCATGTTACTGGAAGAGTATGCAGCACCTTTGAAACAAGCAGGGTTAAACCGGGTCAATATCAGCCTCGATACCCTTGATCCAGAAAATTATAAGAAAATTACCCGCATTGGAAATTTTCAGAAAGTTTGGGCAGGCATCCTGGCAGCAGAGGCAGCCGGCTTGCAGCCGATTAAATTAAACACCGTGGTAATCAGGGGTGTGAATGACACCGAAATCCCTGCCCTGGCACACCTCAGCGTAGAAAGACCATGGAATATCCGCTTCATTGAGCTGATGCCGGTTGAAAACCAGGAATCATGGGGGGAAGGATTCCTGTCTCCTGAAGATGCCTATGTATCCAAGCAGGAGATGCTGCAGATATTGCAGGCATATCACCTGCAGGCCGTATACGATATGGACGGCAACGGTCCTGCCAAGTATTACCGCATTCCCGGAGCAAAGGGAATGATCGGTTTTATTTCACCCATCGGTGAGAAATTCTGTGCCGAATGCAACCGCCTGCGCCTGACTGCAGACGGGAACTTGCGTCCCTGTCTTTTGAGCGAAACGGAAATCCCCCTCAGGGAAGCGCTCCGCAAGGGGGAGGATATTCTTCCTTTGCTGCAAAAAGCAGTTTTACTGAAACCCGGTGGGCATGAGATCACCAGCCATTACACTTCCTCCGGCCGCTGCATGATGCAGATAGGCGGCTGATTTCGATTACGCAGTCCCAAACTGGCGGTCACCAGCATCTCCCAGGCCTGGCAAAATATAGCCGTTTTCATTCAGCCGTTCATCAACCGCTGCCAGGTGGATGGGCACATCCGGGTGGCTGTCCTGGAGAACCGCAATGCCTTCCGGGGCACCGATCAACCCTACAAACTTGATACGTTTGACTCCCCAGTGTTTCAGGATATCCACCGTGGCGACAGCTGAACCGCCGGTAGCCAGCATGGGGTCAAGGATCAGGCAGACTGAAACAGTCGGTTCAACCGGCAGCTTGTTGTAATACTGGACCGGCTTCAAGGTCTTTTCATCGCGGTATATACCGATGTGCCAGACCTCGGATGAAGGCATGAAATTCCACACCCCTTCCACCATCCCAAGCCCCGCACGAAGGATCGGGATCAGCCCTATCTTGTGCACCAGGCGGGCTCCGTCGGTTTCCTGCAGCGGGGTCTGCACGCGGACCGGCTCAACGGCCAGGTCAATGGTGGCTTCGTATGCCAAAAGGCCGGCCAGTTCGCCAACCAGCTCGCGGAATTTCTTGGGTTCAGTGTCTTTGCAGCGCAGTTTTGTCAGCTTATGGGCAACCAGGGGATGATTTGAGACAAACAGGTTAGGCATGGCTGTTCTCCAGGGAGCAATTTAATAAAATTATACGGCAGAACCAATTTCTGCACTGCCCGAATACCTGAAAAACTGCTTGAGGTATAATCAATCGCATGGATGACAACTCACCACGCCTGGTTTCACCCGATGCCCGCCCTGATGACCGCCTTGACCAGGCGCTGCGTCCGAAGACCCTGAATGATGTTATCGGCCAGGACCAGGTCAGGGAGAACCTTGCCATTCTGATCGCGGCAGCCCAAAAACGCGGTGAGCCCCTTGACCATGTCCTCTTCTACGGTCCGCCGGGTCTGGGGAAAACCACCCTGGCGCATGTGCTCTCAAACGAAATGAAGGTGAATATCAAGATCACCGCCGGCCCGGCAGTGGAGCGCCCCGGAGACCTGGCCGCCATTTTGACCAACCTGAGGGCAGGGGATATCCTGTTTATTGATGAAGTTCACCGGCTGGGCAAGACGATTGAAGAAGTGCTTTACCCGGCCATGGAAGATTTTTCCCTGGATATTGTGATTGGCAAGGGTCCTTCAGCCCGATCTATCCGCCTTAAACTGCCGCGCTTCACCTTAATCGGTGCAACAACCCGCCTAGCGCTGGTAAGTGCACCGCTGCGCGCACGTTTTGGGGCTGTTTACCGCCTGGATTACTATGAACTGCCGGCTATGATGAGCATCGTCCAGCGTGCTGCCAGTCTGTTTGGGGTCAAGGCTGACAACGGCGGTGTGGAAGAGATTGCCCTGCGGGCGCGCGGTACACCGCGCGTAGCGCTGCGCCTGCTAAGGCGGGTGCGTGATTATGTCCAGGTGCGGGCTGATGGAGCGATCACCAAGATCCTGGCACAGGACGCACTGAGTCTGCTGAACGTAGACGAACTTGGGCTGGATGATGTGGACCGCCGTGTCTTACTGACGATTATCGAGAAATATGCCGGAGGACCGGTTGGGTTGAGTACCATCGCCGCTTCGATCAGCGAAGAACCGGATACCATCATGGATGTGGTCGAGCCTTACCTGCTGCAACTGGGTTTCCTGGAACGGACTCCCCAGGGCAGGGTGGCAACCCGCCTGGCTTACGAGCACCTCAACATCCCGGTCATCGAGAGGGACGATACCCAGCCCCGGTTGATATGATCCGGCGGCCTGTTGCTACCCGAAATGAAGACAGAAGATTTCAATTACACCCTGCCGCCTGAACACATTGCCCAGGAGCCGGTCGAACCGCGTGATTCATCCCGCCTGCTGGTACTGGACCGGAAGAGGGATTCTTTACAGCACCGGGTTTTTTACCAGGTACTGGACTACTTCGTTCCGGGTGATGTGCTTGTGCTTAATCAGACCCGGGTGATCCCTGCCAGGGTGATGGCACACAAGCTGACCGGGGGCAAAGTGGAGCTTCTCCTGCTGCGCAAGGAAGGACCAGTCAGCTGGGAGGTACTGGTTGGAGGAAAGAAAGTCAGGGAAGGCACCCGGCTGGAGGTTGCTGATAACCTCATGGCGACTGTCCAGGATGACCTGGGCGGAAGCAGAAAGCGGGTGGTTTTTGACCAGCCGGTTGAGCCTTTCCTCAGCAGGATCGGGGAAATGCCTTTGCCGCCATATATCCATACTCATCTCAAGAACCCCGAACGCTACCAGACGGTTTATTCCAGCGTGGAGGGTTCAGCGGCTGCCCCGACAGCAGGGCTACATTTCACCCCGGCTCTTTTAGACCAGCTCGAAAAGAATGGTGTCAGGATCGCCCGGTTGACGTTACACGTAGGGCTGGACACTTTTGCCCCGGTCACAGAAGAGGATGCTGAGGAGCATATCATCCACACTGAATGGTGTGAACTGCCAGAAGATGCAGCCCGGGTGATCAACGAAGGCAGTGCGAGCGGCGGCAGGGTGATCGCAGCGGGCACAACCAGCGTGCGAGCCCTGGAGACCGGAGCCCGGTTTGCAGTGCAGGGTATGCGGGTAGGGGCGTTCGCCGGGGTTACCAGCCTGTTCATCCTGCCAGGATACACATTCAAGGCGGTGGATGCCATGATCACCAATTTCCATTTACCGCGTTCCACCCTGCTAATGCTGGTCAGTGCGTTTGCGGGCAGGGAACGGATCCTGTCTGCTTACCAGACTGCAGTCAAAGAGGGTTACCGGTTCTATTCGTTTGGTGATGCAATGCTGATCCTGTGAATTTCCAAAAGGAGGATTACCATGGGTTTGTTAGGATGGATTGTTTTAGGGGCAATAGCCGGCTGGATTGCCAGTATGATTATGGGGCGCAACTCGCGCATGGGCTGCCTGGCAAATATTTTCATCGGCGTTCTTGGCGCTGTCATTGGCGGGTTCCTTGTCAACCTGATTGGGGGCAATGGCGCTATTTCCTTTAATCTGACCGGGTTAGGGATCGCTGTTCTCGGTTCTGTTCTCCTGCTGCTGGTTACTGGAATGTACAGGCGCCGTTAACCCGGTGTAACAACAGGGACCACATTGGACTGGGAGACTCACAACCGGAACCTTACCGTATGCCGTGATTGTGAACGGCTGGTAGCCTGGCGCGAAAAGGTGGCGCGTGAAAAACGCAAGGCGTACTTGGATTGGGATTACTGGGGTAAGCCAGTTCCTGGCTTCGGAGACACCCGGGCGCGCCTGCTGGTGGTTGGGCTGGCGCCCGGAGCGCATGGTTCGAACCGCACCGGGAGAATGTTCACCGGGGATGCATCCGGTGAGTTCCTGTATTCCGCTTTACACCGCGCAGGTTTTGCCAGCCAGCCGGTCAGCACCGACCGGCAAGACGGGTTGCGGCTAAAAGATATCTTTATCACAGCTGTCTGTCGCTGCGCTCCGCCCGGGAACAAACCTTCACCTCAGGAAATTATGAATTGCCGCAAATACCTCCTGGCAGAACTCTCAATGCTGCATCAAGTCCGGGGTATTGTTGCCCTGGGCAAAATCGCCTTTGACGAAGTGCTGGACATCTTCCTGCCTGCCGGGATATCAAAAAGCGCTTATCCATTTTCCCATGGCGCATTTTATCCTCTTCGCGCGGGGCAGCCCTGGCTGCTGGCTTCGTACCATCCCAGCCGCCAGAACACTCAGACTGGACGGCTGACTACTGTTATGTTCGATGCCATCTGGAAGGCTGCTGCAGGAAAGTTTTAAGCATTACAGGATTGAAAACAGGATTGCAACTTCTCCTTTCCCCGTTTACAATCAATTTAACATGAAGAAATTTAAAAAAATCGCTCCTTATTTCTTGGGCGTCATTCTGCTGGTGTTCCTGGTGTTTTCTGCCTGGACTTCTTTCCCAGCTCCACCCGGAGAAGCATCTTACACGGCACTCGAGTCTAGCAGTCTGGTATCGGTAGTGCAAATGCCAGGCTGGATCTTTTTTTCTCCTGAAGCAGTCCAGCCTGAGACCGGGCTGATTTTCTACCCTGGCGGAAATGTCGACTTCCGGGCTTACTCACCCCTGTTGTGGAAGATCGCCCAGGCTGGGTACGTAGTTGTAGTACCGGATATGCCTTTTAATCTGGCAATCTTTTCACCGAACAAAGCCAGGCAGATCATCAGTGCGTACCCGCAGATCACTTCCTGGGTGATCGGCGGGCATTCCCTGGGAGGTGCAATGGCAGCCCGGTTTGTCCTGGAAAATCCCGCTGCCGTTGAAGGCCTGGTTTTGTGGGCATCTTACCCTGCCTCCTCTGACGACCTGTCACAGTACGATCTGCTGGTTACCTCAATTTATGCAACCAGAGACGGGTTGACCTCACTGGCTGATATTGAAGCTTCACGTGCCCTGCTGCCCCCCTCCACCGTATTTGTGGAAATCGATGGCGGCAACCATGCCCAGTTTGGCGATTATGGCATCCAGAAGGAGGATAATGCTGCAGCGATTTCCGCTGCTGAACAGTGGGAGCAGGTTATTACCGCTACGGTCAGCCTGTTGGAAAAGACAGCCCCATGAGTATATCCAGAGCAACGCAACCTGAACCATCCTTACACCGGGCTTTCCGCTATTACGACCTGGTGATGGTATTGTTTGTGAGCGTGCTGCTTATCAGCAATATCGCCTCTTCTGCCAAGATCGTCGATTGGGGTATTTCGCTGGCAGGTCTGCGCCTGGCATTTGATGCCGGTACGATCCTCTTCCCAGTCTCATACATATTTGGAGATGTCCTGACGGAAGTCTACGGTTTCAAGCGTTCCCGTAGGGTGATCTGGGCAGGGTTTGCCAGCCTGGTATTGAGCGCTGCTGTACTGTGGCTGGTGCGCATTTTACCGGCTGAGGCGACTTGGAACGAATATGCCGGGCAGCAGGCATACGATGCCATCCTGGGCGGGGTAAGCAGCGGTGGGATCGTGCTGGCCAGCTTGGCGGCTTACTTTGCAGGCGAGTTCAGCAATTCGATCGTGCTGGCAAAGCTGAAGGTTGCCACTCAGGGCAGGTGGTTGTGGATGCGGACCATCGGCAGCACCTTGATCGGGCAGGCGATCGACACAGCCATTTTCATCCTGGTAGCTAGCATGTTCAGGGTGTTCCCATGGTCGCTATTTATCACCCTGGTTTTGACCAATTACATATTTAAGGTATTGATAGAAGTGGTGATGACTCCATTCACCTACTGGGTAGTAGCCAGGTTGAAAAAGGCTGAGAACGAAGACCACTACGACCGTGGAACACGATTCAACCCATTCGAATTACGGGGCGATTAAGGGAACCAAAGAGGGTTAATGATGAAAGTAGTAAAATGGTTGCTCATTCTCCTGGCAGTACTGCTGGTTGCTTTCCAGCTGATCCCATTCGTGATTCCTGTCCCTCCGCTGGAAAATACTGTCCCCGCACATGCCCTGGCTGACAACGACAGCCTATTCATCGAGGTGAACAGCCTTGATGTCCATTACAAGACTGCCGGCAGCGGTGCCCCTATTTTCATCCTGCTGCATGGGTTCGGTGCCAGCACTTTCTCCTGGCGGGAGGTTATGCAGCCTCTCTCTGAACTGGGCACCGTGATCGCCTACGACCGGCCGGCTTTCGGCCTGACCGAAAGGCCGATGCCTGGCAGGTGGGAAGGAGAAAGCCCTTACTCGCTTGATTCGCAGGTAGAGCTTCTAATCGGCCTGATGGATGCCCTGCAGATTGATCAGGCGATCCTGGTCGGCAACTCTGCCGGCGGTACAATTGCCTTTGCCGCAGCCCTGAAGTACCCGGAAAGGGTGCAAGCGCTGGTTGGAGTGGATGCTGCAATTTACACTGGCGGACCAAATTCTGGGTTGCTGCGGTTCTTTCTGCGTACGCCACAGGTAAACCATCTTGGCCCCCTCATCAGCCGCTCTCTGGCAGGGGAACGCGGGGATGAATTCCTTAAGAGCGCCTGGCATAACCCGGATCTGATCAGTGATGAGGTCATTGAAGGTTACCGCAAACCCCTGAAGGTTGAAAATTGGGATAAGGCATTGTGGGAGTTAACGCTCGCCTCAGAAAAGAACGACATTCCTGAGAAACTGACCAGCCTGGCAATGCCGGTGCTGGTGATGACCGGCGATGATGACCGGATCGTACCAACAGAGGACAGTATCCGCCTTTCCGGGGAGATACCCGGATCGACCCTGGCTGTCTTTGATGCCTGCGGACATGTACCCCAAGAGGAATGCCCGCAGCAGTTCTTGGATGCCATGAACAAATTTGTAAACTCACTCCCCTGAATGCTTGACTAATTGCGTTTAATTTCCTAATATATACATATCCATTTGTTATGCATAAAAGGACTCATTCATATGGCCACGCAATTACTGATCAACCATCCCGCCCCGGAATTTGAACTACAGGATACTGATTTTGTAAACCTAAAACTCAGCAAATTCCGCAACCGTTCTAATGTAGTACTGGTCTTCCTGCGCGGGCTGGTTTGCCCGTTCGCCCGTGCACAGCTGGCACAGCTGCGGCAGGATTACCCTGCCTTCATCGAGCGCAATGCTGAAATCGTGGTTGTTACCCAGGATGGCACGCATACCATCAAGCGCTACTGGCAGGAGAATGACATCCATTTCAATGGGGTGACAGACTATAAATCAAAAGTGGCTGAAATGTACCACCAGCCGGTGGATATGTTCGACCTTGGAAAAATGCCAGCAGTTTTTATTGTAGATAAAATTGGGATGATTCGTTACATGCATTATGCTGAATCCATGTCCGATATCCCTGCTAACCAGGACCTGTTGATTGTACTGGACCACATCAACCTCGGGCAGAAAATGTAATTGAATTCAATAAATTGCTAAATGAGGCTGTCCTAATGCGGGCAGCCTTATTTGTTTAATAACCCGATACGGGAATCGTTCGATGTCACCCAGAGCAAAGTGAAAGGTCTCGCTTTGGAAAACCAGTGCGGGAGGGGGTCCTTTAACCGAAGACTCCCGCAGGATGTATAAGTGGCTGGGCAGAAAGAAAAGAGGCTGCACCATTTGTGCAGCCTCTTATGTTTTTGTTTCTGATTATCTTACTTGATCTGCTTGATGGCATCCCAGCCGGCATAGCGGGCGGTATCATCCAGCTCGGTCTCGATCCGGATCAGCTGGTTGTACTTGGCCACACGATCAGAGCGGGCAGGCGCGCCTGTTTTGATCTGTCCGGTATTGAGGGCGACAGCCAGGTCGGCAATGGTGGCGTCTTCGGTCTCACCGGAGCGGTGGGAGGTGACAGCCCTCCATCCAGCCCGGTGGCAGGTTTCAACCGCTTCGATCGTCTCGGTCAGCGATCCGATCTGGTTGACCTTGACCAGCAGGGCATTGCAAGCTTTCTCATCGATTGCACGGCGCACACGGGTGGGATTGGTGACTAGCAGGTCATCACCCACAATCTGGATGCGGTCGCCGACTTCAGCGGTGAACATCTTCCAGCCTTCCCAATCATCCTGGGCAAAACCGTCTTCAATTGAAACGATGGGGTACTGGTCGATCCAGTTTCTCCAGAACGTGACCATTTCCACGTTGGTCAGTTTCTTGCCTTCTTTGCGCAGGTTGTACAGGCGGGTATCTTCTTCGAACAGTTCAGATGCAGCCGGGTCAAGTGCGATTGCCACCTGGGCATCGCGGGTTTTTCCGGCTGTGAAGCCGGCTTTGGCAATTGCCTCAAGAATGACCTCTACTGCTTCCACATTGGCTTTCAGGGCAGGGGCGTAACCACCTTCATCGCCTACCAGGGTGGTGTACCCGCGCGATTTCAGGACAGACTTGAGGGCATGGTAGATCTCTGCGCCCCAGCGGACGCCTTCAGCGAAGGTGGGAGCGCCAAGAGGCATGACCATAAATTCCTGTGCATCGGTGGACTGCCAGCCGGTATGTGCACCGCCGTTGAGGATGTTCATCATTGGGACGGGCAGGACATGGGCATAGACGCCGCCGATATAGCGGTAGAGCGGCAGGCCGACATAGCTGGCTGCAGCTTTGGCAACAGCCAGGCTGGTGCCAAGGATAGCGTTGGCGCCAAACTTGGATTTATTGGGGGTGCCATCCAGCCGGAGCAGTTCCTGGTCGATGCCGCGCTGGTCGAGTGCATCCATGCCCAGTAAGGCGTCGGCAATCTCATCATTTACATTGTTGACAGCTTTAAGCACACCTTTTCCCAGGTAACGGTTTTTATCGCCGTCACGGAGTTCCAGGGCTTCATGCACACCTGTGGAAGCACCGGAGGGCACAGCAGCCCGGCCCCAGCTGCCATCGGTCAGATAAACTTCAACCTCAATGGTTGGGTTGCCGCGCGAATCCAGTATTTCTTGTGCAAATACATCTTCAATTATGCTTTCCATATCTTCCTCTATTCCGTTTGATAAGGTTCTGGCTGAGCCAGATGATCTCTGTAAAATTTACCTGACCAAGTATAAATGATTAATCTGCTTTTTTGTAGTTGACACCGGCATGTTCGCACACAGCTTCCAGGAACGCTTTGAAGAGCGGGTGCGGGCGGTTGGGACGTGAAAGGAACTCAGGGTGGAACTGGGTGCCTACCATGAAGGGATGATCGGCGATCTCTGCAATTTCCACAAGCCGTCCGTCGGGAGAAAGGCCGGAGAAGATCATACCGTTTTCTTCAAATACCTGGCGGAACTCGTTGTTGAACTCAAAGCGGTGGCGATGACGTTCTTCTACCATATCTACCTGGTAAGCCCGGGCAGCCCTGGTACCCGGAACCAGGTGACAGGGGTACAAGCCCAGTCGCATAGTACCGCCCATGTCATTTATTTCGCGCTGTTCGGGCAGCAGGTCGATGACCGGATTCTTGGTGGATCGTTCGAATTCGGTCGAATGCACATCATCATCATGCAAAGCAGAGCGGCCGAACTCGACCACCATCAGCTGCATTCCCAGGCACAAGCCGAGGAAAGGTACTTTTTCTGTGCGGGCATGGTGGGTTGCCAGGATCTTTCCTTCAATGCCTCGGCTTCCGAATCCGCCGGGTACGATAACGCCATCAGCTTCCTTAAGGTCGCCCCAGTGCTTGCCCTTTTCCAAGTCGGTTGAGTGAACCCAGTTGATTTCCAATTCCACGCCGGTATGCAAGGCTGCATGCTTCAATGCTTCACGCACGCTCATGTAAGCATCATGCAGCTCCACGTACTTGCCAACCAGGGCAACTTTTACCAGTGGTTTTTCGCGCTTTACCTCCTGCATCAGGTCTTTCCAGGCAGTCCAATCGGGAACCTGGCGCGGCTCCATCTTGAACCGCTCCAGGATGTACTCCCCAACCATGGCTTTTTCCAGCAGCAAGGGCACCTCATACAGTACTGGGGTGGTAACCATTGGGATAACAGCTTGCAGTTCAACATCACAGAAGAGGGCGATCTTCTCCCGGAGTGAGTTATCAACCGGGTAATCGGAACGGGCAACGATCATGTCGGGCGCAATACCGATCGAGCGCAGCTCGCTGACCGAATGCTGGGTGGGTTTGGTTTTCAATTCTTCCGTGGCACCAATAAATGGCAGCCAGGTCACATGAATATACATTGTGTTCTCACGCCCCAGGTCGCTGCGCAGCTGGCGGATGGCTTCGAGAAATGGCAGGCTTTCAATATCACCCACGGTGCCGCCGACCTCGACCAGGACGATCTCTGCCCCGGTTTCCTTTGCGACCATACCGATGCGGCGCTTGATCTCGTTGGTGATGTGCGGGATTACCTGGATGGTGCCGCCCAGGTAATCGCCCCGGCGCTCCTTCTGGATCACCTCGGCATAAACCTGCCCGGTCGTGAAGTTGCATACCCTGCTCAGGTGGACATCAATGAAGCGCTCGTAGTGTCCCAGGTCCAGGTCGGTTTCAGCGCCGTCATCCAGCACGAACACCTCGCCGTGCTGGTAGGGACTCATTGTGCCAGGGTCAACATTAATATAGGGATCGAGTTTCTGAACGGCTACCTTAAAACCGCGCTCTTTCAATAACCGCCCAACAGCAGCTGCAGTCACGCCCTTCCCTACAGAACTGACCACACCGCCGGTGAAAAATATGTATTTTGTCTTCAATGTGCCCTCCTCGTTGCCATCATGCCTGTCTCTAAAAATAGAGGTGGGGAGAGCATTTTTATTGTCTCTCCCCACCGGGGTGTCAATTTCTTGCGGATGCTGCAGCAGGATTCATCATTTACTGTCCAGAACGGTTTTTATGCTCCATGGTTCGGTAGAAAATATCATCCTGTTCAGCGCCTGAGGATTTCTTGCTGCGGGCTTTCTGTTCCTGGCGGCGTGATTTCGCCTTGAACTGTGCTTCGCGCCAGGCAATTTCCATGGCGGTCAACTCAGGTTCACCCTGCAAGACGATATCACCGGATTCATTGCGGACCAGTTCAATCCCTTCTTCGGGATTGTTTTGCTTCTTGCGCCTGCCGCCTCTTTTTGCTTCATGCTCTTCCTGGCGGGGAGCATTGTCTTTGTCCTCGGCTACTGCAGTCTGTTCGGGTTCGGGCAGCAAGGATTTCAAGCTGAGCTTGATTTGTTTCTTGCGGCGGTCAACCTCGAGAACCTGGGCCTGGACCTCTTCACCCTCTTTAACCACATCACCCGGGGTGCGGACGTATTCATGGGCAAGTTCGCTGACATGCACCAGGCCGGGTCGTTCAGCGCCGATCTCAACGAATGCGCCGAATTTCTCCAGGCGGACAACGGTGCCTTTAACCGTCATACCGGGTTTCAGGTCGCGCCAATCCAGGTCGAGTGGTTTGATCATGGTCAGTTCAACCCGGTTCTCGCGGACCCTGCGTACCCAGCAGGTAACTTCCTCCCCCAGGGTTAATGCTTCTTCAACCTTGCGGATCTGCTCACCCTCTTTGGTTGGGACCATTTGAGAGATGTGCATTACAGCGGGTTGGTCGGTACCAATATCTACCAGGGCGCCTGCCAGGCTGATTTTAGTGACCTTTCCTGTGAATTGCATTTTTGGTTTTATGGCTCCTGCATCAATTGCCTGAACTGTCACGCCCTTTTCCATACACGTTCTCCTATATTGTTAGTTGCAAAACGTGATTATACTCATTTTGCCTGAATCCGTCAATTAATCGGGTCATATCGGCGCTGCACAGCAATGGCCCTGTAATTCCTGCCCCATTTCTTGCGAATTCACAACAGTTTGGCTAGAATTACAGGCAAATGGTACAAAAGAGGTGGTCATGATAAAAACGAGAAAACTTGGGTTCAGTGATCTAAATTTCACAGTGATAGGGCTGGGTGCCTGGGCATTTGGCGGAAGTAACTGGTCATACGGGTGGGCGGACCAGGATGACAGCGAATCCGTAGCTACGATCCTGCATGCTCTGGAACTAGGCATTAACTGGATCGATACAGCCCCAGCTTATGGGTACGGGCATTCTGAAGAAGTGGTAGGCAAGGCGCTGAAAAGTGTGTGCAAAAAACCATTTATTGCAACAAAATGCGGCCTGAAACCTGCCTCTGACGGGTGGAATATCGACTGTGTCTTGAAAGCAGAAAGTGTCCGCCAGGAAGCTGAAGATAGCTTGAGAAGACTGGGAGTGGAAGTGATTGACCTGTACCAGATCCATAAGCCATTCCCGGATGAAGATATCGAGGAGGCCTGGGGGGTGGTAGCTGACCTGGTCAAAGAAGGCAAAGTGCGTTATGGCGGAGTTTCAATCTTTAGCGTTGACCAAATCAAACGCTGCCAGGCGATTCACCCTGTTGCTTCCTACCAGCCGCCCTACAGCATGCTGGTGCGAGGTGTAGAAAATGAACTGCTGGATTACTGCGCCAGCAACAGCATCGGGGTGATAACTTACAGCCCGCTGCGCTCAGGGCTGTTATCTGGAAATTTGACCCGTGAGCGGCTGAAAAGCATGGGCAAGGAAGATTGGCGTACGCATGCCGACCCCGAGTTCCTGGGCAACAGGCTGGAGATCAACCTGGACCTGGTGGAGAAACTCAAGCCGATCGCCGGCAGGCTGGGTTGTACCCTGTCACAACTGGCAATCGCCTGGGTACTGCGCCGTAACGAAGTAACTGCTGCCATCGTCGGTGGCAGGCGGCCTGCTCAAATGGAAGAATCTGTCAAAGCTGCAGATGTTGTCCTCCCGGGTGATGTCCAGGAGGAGATATCTGTACTGCTGGCTGAAAGGGATGAGCGATTGAGAAATGCTGGCGAGCCTTTGAGCCTGCCCTGGTAACCAGCCAGCTGCGTAACTGCGATTGCCATGCAGGGTTAAGGTTATCAGCAACCTTAACAAAAATCATTCGTTAAACTGGTTTATTGTTTTGTTAAGGTATTCCGATTCTTAACAAAACAGAGTATAATGGTTCTGCGTCAGTAATGTACCGTTCGCCGCACACATTGATGTTACATAGGACCCAGGATGGGGGTGCAGAAAATCCGTGCGGTGTCTTTGATTGTTGTAGCTTTGTTGATTAAAAGCATTAACAATTTATTACTACTCATAGGAACTTTGCAGGCAGCAGGAGTATGAAGGCATCGATTTTGCTTATAGAAGGCAAATGTTCTACCCGTCCCTCTTTTCAGTTTGGTCTGATCAAAAAGGGATATGCGGTAAATAGTGTACCGAATGGAAGCAGTGCGCTATCTTTTTTAGTGGACTTTAAGCCGCATTTGATCCTGGTTGATTCGGCATCTATGCGGACAAACGGAAAACGCATTTGCCAGTCATTAAGGGAGAGTGCGCCAGGAATCCCTATTATCGTCATTGCAGATGCTTCTTCCAATTCAGGTCCGGAATTTCCAGCTGAAGTTGTCCTTTACGAACCTTTTACCCTCCAAAAACTGGTCAACCGGGTCAAGACATTTGTCCCCAATGAGAATAAGAACTCCTTATCTGCAGGACCAATCGAACTCGATCTAGACCAGCACTTGGTGCGGTGCGGGGCCAGGCAGGCGCGGTTGACACCCCGCCTGACAGCGCTTTTAAAAATGTTCCTCGAGAAGCCAGGGGAATTGATTGAACGCCAGGAGATCTTTCAAAAAGTATGGGAAACCAAGTATCTTGGCGATACCCGGCCGCTGGATGTCCATATCAGCTGGCTGCGCCAAAAAATCGAGGATGACCCGCGCAAACCTAATTTTATTAAGACGATACGCGGGGTTGGCTACAGGCTGGATGTGGATGTTGCCCCCCCCAAGAAACGGTCTTTGAGTCACAGTACATAAAACCAGAGACTGTACCCGCTTGACAGGCACTCTCAGGCGGTTATAATCTCAAGCAGCCAAAGTTCAACCCCTTCTCCAGTGTGCCGGGAGGGGGTTGTGATTATACACAGGGAGCATGCAAATGTTAGATATCAACCTGGTACGTGAAAATCCTGACCTTGTCCGCAAAGCTTTGCAGCTGCGACAGATGGATACCATGATGGTCGATCAGGTACAGGAACTGGATGTGCAGCGCCGTGCGCTATTAACCGAAGTGGAAGGATTAAAAGCTGAGCGGAACGCTGTTTCCAAGCAAATCGGGCATACGAAAGACCCGGCAGGGCGGCAGGAGAAGATTGAAGCCATGCGGCTGGTGGGAGACAGGATCTCACTCCTGGATGAAAAAGTGCGCCAGGTGGAAAGCGAACTGGATGACCTGGTGGCTCGCATCCCGAACATCCCGTCTGACCGGACCCCGGTAGGAAAGAACGAAGAAGATAACCAGGTGGTCAGGCAGGTGGGCGAAAAACCCCAATTTGCATTTGAACCCTTGCCGCACTGGGATCTGGGACCCAACCTGGGGATCATTAATTTCGAACAGGGTGTAAAAATAACCGGCTCGCGCTTTTATGTTCTCAGCGGGGCGGGCGCCCGCTTGCAGCGCGCTTTAATTTCCTGGATGCTCGATCTGCATATCCGCCAGGGTTACCATGAGCAATACACGCCCTTCATGGTCAAGGCAGATACCCTGTATGCTTCGGGGCAGCTGCCAAAGTTTGTAGACAACCTCTACCATGACGCTGAGGAAGATTACTGGTGGGTTCCCACGGCTGAGGTACCCCTGACAGGTTTGCATATGGGGGATGTGTTGGACCAGCAGAACCTGCCCCTGCGGTACACCGCCTATACACCCTGTTTCCGCCGCGAGAAAATGAGCGCCGGCAGGGATATCCGCGGCATCAAGCGCGGACACCAGTTTGATAAGGTGGAGATGTACATCTTCTGCGAGCCTGAAGAATCAGAAAACGAACTGGAACGTATGCTGAATGACGCAACTTCAGTTTGTGAAGGCCTTGGATTAACCTACCGGGTGTTGCAGCTGTGCACTGGCGACCTGGGGTTTAACGCCACCATCACGTATGATGTTGAGGTTTGGGCTCCCGGCTGCAACGAATGGCTGGAGGTCTCTTCTGTTTCAAACGTGGGTGATTTCCAGGCACGGCGCGCAAATATCAAATACCGCCCGGCAGAAGGGGGAAAGACCCGCCTGGTGCATACGCTTAATGGTTCAGGTTTGGGTCTGCCGCGCACGCTGGTTGCAGTGCTGGAAAATAACCAGCAGGAAGATGGTAGTGTCAAAATACCGGAAGTATTGCTGCCCTGGATGGGCGGGGTGGAGTACATCCGGCGCGGGCTTTGATGGGGTTGAATAAGTGTCAATAGACTGGTCGGGTATCTCCCATGTTGCCTTCCTGGTGGTCATCGGCGTCACCATGCTGGCTGGATTGCTTGGGTTGCTGATAGTAGTCATCCCTGGGCTGACCATCATCTGGGCAGCTGCCCTGGTGTACGGACTGGTGGAGGGCTTTACCGCCTGGGGTTGGGTGATTTTTGCATTCATGACCGTGCAAATGCTCGTGGGGGTGGCCTCCGATAATGTCATCATGGGCGCCAGCGCTAAAACTACCGGTGCTTCCTGGCTGTCCATCATTGTGGCGCTGGGCGGAGGTATTGTAGGCAGCATAGCGTTTCCCCCGTTCGGCGGCATCATTGCTGCCTTGATTGGCATTTTTGTGGTCGAATGGATCAAGCGCAAGGACCTGAAGAAAGCCTGGGAGTCATTCAAGGGATTGGCATCCGGCTGCGGATGGGCGGTTGCCTTCCGCTTTTTTGTCGGGTGCATGATGATCTGTTTGTGGCTGGTCTGGGTCTTCCTGGTGAATAAGGGATAGTTGTCTTAAATTTTTTTCCCTAACAGGTAAACTTAACGCATTGGTGGTGAATCCCTGCCGGAAAGCAAGGATACACCACCATGTTTTTACCTACAGCTAAAGATTACTCTTCGATCGTAATGGCTTCTTCGGGGCAGTCGGCAGCAGCCTGGCGGGTATCTTCCCAGTACTGTTCGGGAACGGGATCAAGCTGTACGGCTGCAATACCATCAGCACCCAAAACGAATACATCTGGTGCTATTCCTTCGCAAACACCACATCCAAGACACTTCTCGGGGTCGACAAAAGTTCTCATGGTAACCTCCATTATTTTTGTGCTTCTTAGCTTCATCATTTTATCATAAAAGTTAGTTGCAGCAACCGGATGACCTTTTCCATACCCTGGTTCATACATGAATCTAATAAAACCTGCCTATTTTGTAAACGAAATGCCCAGTGACTTACCAAGGATACCTCGCAGCAATCCAAATGGAAATAGCAGTACCAGGTGTGCCAGGAGGCTGATCGCGATCACCGCGCTGACAGCCGGCAGAATGGTTGAAAGAACGGGAAGGACGTGCATTTTCATCCAGGGACCCGCTCCGGCTGCAATGACCAGGATGAGGATCAATACAAAAACAATGATAATCGGCAGCCAGGCATGCCTGTCTGATTCAGATGGAAGCATGGTGCTGCTGATGGTAAAGAGCAGATAAAACCAGATCCAAAAATCCGGCAGGCTGGGAAGCTGTTGCAATGCCTGCCACCAGGTATGAAAATCTCCAGTAAAGAAGCCGGGCAAGCCGAGGATGAAATGGGAAATCAGGGCGATAACTGCCCCCCCTGAAATCAATGGGGCAGTACCGATCAATGCATCCCGGATTACATCCACCTGGCTGGTTTGCACGTACCCAAGGCGCACCCTGCCGGTTGGCGTGGTGTGGGGAATGAGCGAGAACTTTTTGACTGGAACACGCAGCAGCAAGGCGGCCAACAGGTGGCTGAGTTCATGCAGGAGGACACCCGGGAAAAACAGTAAAGAAAACAAACCCACCGCCAGGTTAGGGCGGCGGGTTATGATCAGGAAAAGGTATTGAATTTCTCTGTGCAGGAGAACCTGCGCAAGAATGAATGGCAGGGTCAATCCCAGGAGCCACCAGAAGGCAGTCATTTATCCTGGTTATCGCTCTGCAGCGGCGGCAACAATGGCACTGAAATCAACCGGTTTGAGGCTGGCTCCGCCCACCAGGGCTCCGTCAATATCAGGTTGTGAGAAAAATTCCCTGGCATTTGCGCCAGTGACTGATCCGCCGTAGAGGACGCGCACAGCCTGGGCGGTCTTTTCATTGAATAGCTTTTCAACCGGCTTGCGGATGAAATCTTTGATGACGGCATTGGCGCCTTCTGCACTGGCTGCCCTGCCGGTTCCGATTGCCCAAACAGGTTCGTATGCAATCACAACATTTTCCATCGCTGCGGTATCCAACCCGTTCAAACCTTCACTGACCTGGCGGGAGACTACTGCTTCAGTCTGCCCGGCTTCATTTTCTTCCAGGGTTTCACCTACGCACATGATCGCTACCAGCCCGGCGGCCAGGGCTGCTTTTACTTTCTTGTTAACGGTTTCATCGGTTTCACCGAATTTTGCGCGTCGTTCAGAGTGCCCGATGATTACATATTGGCAGAACTCCTTGACCATATCGGGTGCAACTTCGCCGGTGTAAGCGCCGGAAGCTTCCCAGTAAAGGTCCTGGGCGCCAACTCCGACCGGGCTTCCCTGTAATTGGGCTGATACAGCCGGGATTGCCAGGTAGGATGGGCAGACAACCTTTTCTACCCTGTCAAATCCGCTGATGGCTGGAAGCAGCTCGCCGACCAGGGCAACTGCCTGGGCGCTCGTTTTATTCATCTTCCAGTTTCCTGCAACAAATGGTTTACGCATAGCATCCTCTTCAGAAAATTACTCACGTTTTCGTAAACGTGGATGGTGTGATGTAGATCACCTGTATTTTACCAGACAGGGGCTGGTGCGCCGCCTCGTTAAATTCTCAACTTTCAGCTACCTTTGTGAATACATTGAAATGGGGCGGATTTTCCAGTGTCTTTTTCACCTTGCACAGGGATGCGGTGCGTACCAGGGCTTCGTGGTATTGCTCCGGGAAGCCGGGGGGAACCTGGATCTCAAGCTCTACCTCGCTTACCATGTCGCTGCCTGGTTTGGATAGTGACCGCTGAACAATGCGGATGCCATCGGTGGGCAGGCCGCGCTGTTTGCAGAAACCGAGAACATAAATGCCGGCGCAGGTGCCCAGGGATGCCAGGAATATGGCAAATGGGGTTGGGGCTGAACCGGGCATGCCCATTGCAGGCTGGTCGGTCATAACTGTGTACGGGCCGAAATGGGCGTCCACCCGGGCGCCGCCCGGAAAATCGATGATCATTTCCATGAGAGGTCTCCTTAAACCTGTAATTTCCGAAATTATACGCTACATGACATGAGAGAGCAGTAAATGTTATAAAATATTAACAAAGGAGCTGCGATGAACGAGGTTGATGATCTGGAGCTGGGCAAAGAAGAAGGTTCGCATCTAACATATCTGCAGAGGAGGCGTCCGGGTTTGCTTATTGCTGCCGGGATTGCAGCATCCATTCCAGCGGTGGGGTTCATCGTGCGGGAGATCTTCCGCAGACGAAATAAACACCTGATGCAGGAGAGTATTGCCCAGTTCTCACCTGTCTCCGGTGAGGCTTCTTTCATGGAAGCCAGGCCGCGCCACTTCGGCGGGAAGAAAAAACCGCTCCATCATGCTGTACTTCTGCTGCATGGTTTTTCTTCCTCCCCGATGGAATTTTCCACTCTCATCCCGCACCTGGAACAGGCCAGTATCCCTTATTATGTACCGCTGCTGACCGGGTACGGCATGGATGACTTTCGACTGCTCTACCAGGTCCGGGCGGATGATTGGCGGCGGGATGCCGCTGCCGCTTATGAGCTGCTGTCATCATTTGCAGATGAGGTCAGCGTGGTGGGCCACTCAACCGGCGCCAACCTGGCCCTGTACGTAGCAAGCAGGTCTCCTGTCAGGCACCTGGTGCTCAGCGCCGCCAATCTGGCGCCATCTATTCAGGATGAGAAAGTGAAACAAATCGTTAATTCAACCTTCCTGGGCGCTTTGTTCCGGATAGCGATGCCGGTGGTGAAGAAACCTGTCCGGCGCAAGGACCCTGTACGGGGAGACACACTCGACCCAACTACAGCCGGCAAGGGATTCGGCTACCGGGCGATCCCGCTCCAGAGTGTCCGGGCATTGTGGAAATTACAGGATGAAACCCCGGTTTCGGGCTTGCAGTGCAAGAGCATGCATTACCTGTATGGGCTGCAGGACCTATCTGTAAATAACCAGGCATCCATTAGAATCCTGCAGGAGAATGGAAACCTGTTCAGCGTGGATGCTTACAGCAACTCAGCCCACAATATCCTTGAAGATTTTGAAAAAGAAGCGGTAATTACTCGCATTTTGGGCATTTTGGAAGGTAAGTAAAACCGCAACCTTTTATCACTCTGCTGGGTGACAAAAACCCTTTGCACAGGGAAAAATGCCACTTTCACAGCGGAAGTTTGCACGTTAACATGTTCTCATGATACTCCCAGCGCTTGAAGCGGCAGGAATATTCCAGGGATTGGAGCCAGCCCAGCTTGCTTCCCTGACCGGCATGCTTTTTGAGAAGCACATCCAGAAGGATGAGGTTCTCTTTAAGCAGGGTGATCCAGCTGCCATTGTGTACATCGTTCTAATGGGGCTGATCCTCATTCGCTACAAGCCGTATGACGGGGAAGAAAAGACCGTGGGAACAATCGGTCCGGATGGCATCCTGGGTTGGTCAGCTGCATTGGGGCATCCCCGGTACACATCACGGGCGATTGCGGTAGAAGATTCTACTGTCTTAGGCATCTACGGCGCCAGGCTGCGCTGCCTGTGCCTGCAGCAGCCTGAAACCGGAGCCATGATCCTGGAGAGGCTGGCAGGCGGGATAGCCGGCCGGCTGCAGTCGACCGAACAGCTTGTGCATTTACTTACCTCTGAAATAGAATATAATGAACATTGTTTGGAAAGGAAACTATAGCCATGGCTGATGCAACCAACGGTTATTCAAAAGATGAACAGATGAAGGGGTTAATCGAACAACTTGACGCTTACATCAACCATTATCATGGCGGATCGGTCGAGCTGGTATCCTTTGAAAATGGTTTGGTCAAGATCAGGCTGGGTGGTGCATGTGAAGAATGCCCGCTTTCCCCCAGCACCGTGCATGGCTGGGTGGAAGGCACCATCCGCCAGTTCTTCCCTGAAATTATCGGCGTTGAGCAGGTGTTTTAGTAATCACCTTACCAGTCCAGAGCTGCAGAACCAGCCCTGGATTTTAATTCGCGTATTCCTGTTTCTTATCAATCCATCAACAGCCAGTCCAGGGCTTCTTCGCGGGTTTGAAAAACCCTGAAATCATTTCCGCGGTTTGTTTCCAGGGCAAAATCGAAAAATTTCCCCTTTTTGGATAAGGCAGAATCCACCACTGCAGCTGCTTTGATGTGATAAGTGGTGAGCTTAAGCAACACGCTTCCAGCCAGACCGGTGTGGAGATCGTAAAACGCATCAGGGATGTTTTCCTGGTTGATCAGCAGGCGGTCGGTCTGGTGTTCACCGCAGGCCGCGATCAGGTCCAGCACATCTGCTTCGTCAGCGAGAAGTCCGCTGCCGGGCAGGGTCTCGATACACGTGTACTCCCCTAGGGTTTCCAGTTGTATTTCCATGCCTGTATTATGACATAAAGACCACTTTGCTTGGATAAACAATAGACAAACATTATACAAAGTGTTGTTATGAATACTCCTGGCAGGTAAAATTAATTCATACTAATTATAGGAGATTAAAAATGTCAGACGAAAAAAAACTAAGTAATTTACGGCGCTTCAATGTGTTTATGGGGTTCCTGCACCTGATCCAGGGTGTCCTGATGATCGTTCTCAGCAACGATACTTCCTACCCGGTCTATTCGAACTTCCTGAAATTTGATGTGGCAGCCAGGGCTCTGGTTCCCAATCCGCAGATAGCATTTGAGCTGCGGTTTGGACCGGCAGTTGCAGTCTTCCTACTGCTATCGGCTGTTGCGCATTTCTTCCTTGCAACCATCGGCTACAAACTTTACATCACCAACCTGAAGAAAGGGATGAACCCGGTCAGGTTCTATGAATATGCCCTCTCATCATCCGTAATGATTGTGCTGATAGGCATGCTGGTAGGCCTGTACGATCTCGGAGCTATCATCCTGATTTTCGGCATCAACGCCATGATGAACCTGTTCGGTATCATGATGGAGTACCACAACCAGTACACCCAGAAAACCAACTGGTTGTCCTTCGTCTATGGCTCTATCGCTGGGATTATTCCCTGGATCGTGATTGTGCTCTACTTTGTGGGTTCAATTGCTGGAGAAGGCGGAGAACCTCCGGCCTTTGTGTATGCGATCATCCCCACCCTGTTCGTTTTCTTCAACTCTTTTGCCATCAATATGATCCTGCAGTACAAAAAAGTTGGTAAATGGAAAGACTACCTGTTTGGCGAGAAGACATACATTGTCCTCAGCCTGGGTGCAAAGACCGTATTGGCCTGGATCATCTTTGCCGGCACATTAGCGCCTGTATAAATAGTTCTGAAAAACTTACATTAAAAAGTGCTGTCCATTGTTTGAACAGCACTTTTTGTTTTTTCTATTTGCTGTTATGCAATTTCCTCGATTGCCAGCGGGTACTTTGACATGGTTTCGCAGCCGTCCCTGGTAATCAGGATGGCATTTTCATAGCGGAAACCGATGCTCTCCTCCGGGCAGGCGTACTGGATGGCGCAAATCAGCATCTCGTTTTTCTTGTAAATGTGATCCGGGTTGGTCCAGTAGGGGAAAGGACCATCATTGCGCCCGATGCGCCATTCATCACCCAGCATTCCGATGCCATGCTCGAAGCCGGGAACCATGTATTCTGCAAACCCGCGTTCCTCGCAGAAAACGAGCATTTCATCTGCCAGGCTGGACGGGCTGATGCCAGGCCGGTAGGTTTTCAGGCACAGGCTGACCAGGTCGACAAAGTTTTGGGCATGCCATTTCTGGCGGGGGGTAGCTGGTGCCAGCAGGTAATTAACGGTATGGTCTCCCAGGCAGAGCTTGAACATGGAGTGCAGATCCACCATCAAGGGTTCACCGGCGCGCAGTTTACGGTCGGTTGGGGGTGTACAGGCGCCACCCATCAACCCGGTACGGTAGCCGGAGGCGATTTCGTTCCCGCCGGTAAAGGACCATTCCCAGACGCTGCCTTCTTTGCGCATGGCCATGGCAGCAATGCCGGCGATCTCGGTTTCTGTGTATTTCGCAAACCCGCCATCCGCGATTGCTTCGCGCACTGCCAGGTGCCCGGCGTCAGCCATCCTGCCAGCCCTGCGGAAGCGGTTGATGGTGCCTTCATCCTTGATCTCCGAGAGCCGGTCGACAATATCGAGGGCATTCACCAGCTTACATCCGGGTAGGGCGGCTTCAAATGCCTGATATTCATAATGGGTCAGGTTGCCTTCAGGCAGGTAGTTTGACATACCGGATTCTACGCCAACAATGCCTGTCCCGCCTTTCAGGTGGGATTTAATCAGGTCTGCAATGGCCGTAATCTGGTCCTGCCCGCCCATCGGCGCAAAACCGAGCACATGGTCGAAATCGAGCCAGGATTCATCCGCCACCCGGGCGGCATCAATCACGAAGGTGAAAGCAGTTGGCAGCCCTTCAGCAGGGATCACAATGTAGCTGCGCCAGGGGCAGAAAGCATCGGTCGTCCAGGAAAGTGTGCGCAGGCGCGACCCGAGGTAAATATCCACTCCGTCTTTGGCCATTTCCTGCTGGATAGCCCTGATCCGGCCGGGAAAATTAATGAAATAGGGGTCGTTTGTTGTCATGGCTTCCTCTAATATTCGCAGGGGATTTCTGAAAGGATCTTGTTGAAGCGGTCAACGATGGATGCCAGGCTGAGCGCTTTCACCATGTTGCCTTTCAGGCGGAGCTTTCCAGTCATCAACGCCGGGCGCGATCCCAGCTCAGCGCGCGAAATCTTGGCAAAAGTATCATAGTCTCCGCTGATGATAAATTCGACCTCCGGGTAGGGAGCTTCAATCACAGCAATGGTGGTGAAGACACCGTTCTCCAGGTTATAGTACAGCGCCCTGTCTTTACCGTCCGGGCAATTGCTGTAGATGGTCAGCATAGAGGAGGTCAGGTTTTTCATTTGTTCCGGGGTAAGCTGGCTGCGAAGGCGGGATTCGGCTTCAGCGGTCCACTCCGGGCTGAGGTATTTGATTGTTGCCATAATGACTCCTTGTGTGAATGATTGAACAAATCGGACTTAGCCGTCTAGTTTATTATATGCCGAACAGGAATTCAGGTTACAGGGCTTTCAGTAATTCTAGGCCTTATTCTGCGCTGATTTTTCCCTGGTGGATCATGGTTTAGATAGAAACGCGCTCCTCTGATGAAGACATCCTTACTCCGCCTGCATTATTTGTAAACTATGCCATTGAAAACAGTGAGACATATCACAAGAAGTGGATTACTTCCCTTCCGCGCTTTGCCTTTCCCAACGCTCTACTGCCCGCTTGATCAGGGATTTCACCTCAGCATCCGGGATGCTTTCGATCCCTTCATAGCGGGTAACGCCGATCCAGGCGATCACCTCATGGGCAGGACTTTCATCCAGACGGATGGCTTTGTTTTTCAAGTCGGTATCCTGAAGCATCTCCTGAAGGATGGCATCAATTTGGTGAACTATGCTCATGGAACGCGGATCCGGTTTGGCCTCAACCGGTTCCTGCTTGCGGGTAGTAAAAGGCAGGCTGATTTTCTGGAGGGCGGTCAGGTCTTTTTCTGCGCCGGGAAGGACCTTTGTTTCCTGGATTTCTCTTTCCTGCAAAGGAATGCGGCTGGGAATGCTAGGCCTGTTAATCCCAAGCGAAGTAGAAATTTCATCCTGTAAATTTTTCAGGTAGCTTTTCACAACCGGGTCTGCGTTGTCCCCCGCGGATATGGTCTTATCCCCCAGTTTGAATACCAGCTGGTTGTCCTTTTTGGACCGTAAAATGCGTACCTGTTCATCCAGGTCCGGGTCTGTTTCCGGTTCTGGTGCGGGTTTTTCTGCGCTGGGATTGCGTGCCTGCCAGGCTGCCATGACAAGCACCCCACCAATAAAACCGATGATGACAAACAAAAATCCAAAGATGATCTGGCTGGTCAATGCTGACATATCACACCTCTCTTTGTTCCTGGAAGACCTGGCAGGCAGGGCAGTAGTGTGTGCTCCTTTGCCCTATTATCGTCCTTGTGATCTGAGTACCGCAACATGTGCAGGCCTTTCCGGTCTGGCGGTATACATTAAAGTGGTTTTGGAAGGAACCGCCCCTGTAGACCCAGTCAATACTTGCCCCGTTGCGTTCGATCCCCTCATTCAATACTGACCGTACCGCCCGCAAAAGCCGGCCAGCCTGATCGAATGAAAGCGTGTCAGCCCTGACTGCCGGGTGAAGCCTGGCAAGGAAGAGTGCTTCGTCCGTGTAAATATTCCCCAGCCCTGCCAGGAAGGACTGGTCCATCAGGAGCGGTTTAAGCATCCTTTTCTTCCCTTGCAGCATGCCGAAAAATTTCTCCTGGTCCAGATTCAAATCAAGAGCGTCCGGACCAAGGGGCTGCAGGATATCATCGGGGTTGGTTGTGAACCACATCCTGCCGAATTTGCGGGTGTCGCTGAAAACCAGGCGGGTGTTGTTGTCCAGATCCAGGGAAACCCTGTCGTGGCTGCCTGCAGGCTCTGCACGAGGAACAATTTTCAGGTCACCGCTCATACGCAGGTGGGTGAGCAGGTAAAAGGGAGGGACCTCACAAACCAGGAATTTCCCCCGTCGGGATACCTCCTTAAAGGTCAACCCTTCAATTTGGGAAGTAAAGATTTCTGGCTGGGGTTCTGCCAGGGTGCGCTCCCAATGGACCAGGGCGCCGGTCACTGTGCGGCCGGGCAGACCGGGCAGGCCGTTTGTGCCAAGCCGCAAGGTGCGTACGATGGTTTCAACCTCAGGCAGCTCAGGCAATATTCTTTCCTCAAATTACTCGTTAAACATCTCGCCTACACTGCGCCCTTCATTTGCCCTGAGGATAACTTCGCCAAGCAGGGGGGCAATCGAGAGCACGACCAGGCGGTCGCCCAGGAGAACTCGCTTTTCGTGAGGGATGGGAACGGTGTTTGTGGTGATGAATTGTTTCACTGGCAGGGCTGCCAGGCGGTTGGCGCAATCGGCAGAGAAGACTGCATGTACGAAGACCACATACACATCTCTGGCACCCATGTCTTTTGCCAGGTTCACCGCCTGGGCGATCGAGCCGCCTGTATCCACTTCATCATCCACGATGACCACATCCCGATCCTTTACATCACCGATCAGGGTAAGGGCTTTGGCTTTCGAATCGTTGGCAACTCTCCGTTTTTCAGTGAAGGCCATAGGAACATCCAGGACTTCAGCGTAGTTGCGGGCTTTCTTCGCAAATCCCAGGTCGGCCGTTAGCACGACCGGGTTGACCATCTGCTGGCGTATACCCTTCAAGTATTCTTTCAGCAGGTGAAAACCGGAAAGGACATCCCCCGGGATGGTGAAAAATCCCTGTATCTGGCCGGCATGCAGGTCAAAAGTCATATAGCGGTCTGCGCCTGCTACTTCGATCATATCAGCTACCAGGCGGGCAGTGATGGGAACACGCGGCTGGTCTTTCTTATCTGAGCGGGCATAACATAGATATGGAATGATGGCTGTGATGCGGGCTGCGGAATCAAGCCGCAGAGTCTGCAGCATGATGAGCAGTTCCATCAGGTTGCGGTGCACCGGGGCAGAGGTAGTCTGGATTACATAGCAATCCTGCCCGCGGACACTGCTGTGCAGTTTGATAAACAGGTTGTCATTTGGGAACTCGACAACATCCCGTTCGCATAGTTTGACCCCCAGGTATGCTGCCACTTCATCAGCCAGATCCGGATGTGCAGTGCCACTGTATAGTTTGATGTCTCCGTAGACCATCCGTTCATGTCGAGCACTTGACATTGGCATTTTTCACTCCTAAATATACCTAATCCACATCCTGCCACTCGCTGCGCAGGATCCCCATGAAAACTGCATCTACATACTTGCCGTTGATAAACCTTTCCTGCCGCATCCGTCCTTCTTCCACGAAGCCGGCTTTCTTATATGATTGTATCGCACGCCGGTTGGTTTCGTAAACAAAAAGCTTGACGCGGTTAAGATTTAAGGTGTTGAAAGCATATTGGAGCATCAACCACATTGCCCGGGTGCCCCAGCCCTGGTTCCAAAATGGTTTTTCTCCGATGAAAATGCCAACTTCTGCGCAGCGCGATTGCCAGTTTATGGTGTCCAGCCCGATTATTCCGATATGGGTCCAGTTGCCATTAAGCAATATCTCGATTGCAAGCGGCTGCTCTTCTACCGGGTGCTTCAGGATCCTTTCATGCCAGGCTTCTTCCTGCAGCAGCGAAAGTGGTGTGGTGATTTGCAGCCCGGCAATTACTTCCGGGTCATTCAGCCATGCCACACAGCGTGGTAAGTCTTCCTTTTCCAGGGCACGAAGCCGGATTTCATTTCCAAGGATCATGAATGCCTCCTATGGATTCAGGCGGTTAGGACCCCGGAAAAGTAGCACGGCTTCGCGGACATTGTTCAGGTTGAGCATCACCATCAGCAGGCGGGATAACCCCAGCCCAAAACCGCCGTGCGGCGGGCAGCCGTACCGGAAGAAATCCAGGTAAAACCGGATGGGATCATGGGTAAGCCCTTTTTCGGTTGCCTGCTTTGCCAGCACCTCAACACGGTGCTCGCGCTGGGCGCCGGTTGTGATCTCCAGCCCGGATGCGATCAGGTCAAAACTCCTGGTGATGTTTGGTTGGTCTTCGTAGCGCATGTGGTAGAAAGGCCTTACTTCGATCGGCCAGTCGGTAATAAAAACAAAGTCGTGGTTGCATTTTTCCTTGATCCACTGGGCAATTGCACGTTCTCCGCCCGGGTCCAAATCGCCTTTTTTATCGGGAGGAAGGACATAATTGATCTCTTTCAGAACCTTATGGGCTTCTGCCATCGGCAGGCGCGGGAAGGGCACGGTTGGGACCTGCAGGTCGGTACCCAGCAAGGCCTTGATTTCCTCGCCGTGGATGTCTTTTACCTTCTGGTAAGCATACTGCAGCATGTTCTCCAGGAAGCGCATAACATCATCGTGTGATTCGATCCACGACATTTCCATGTCTATACTGGTGAATTCAGTCATATGGCGCGAGGTAAAGCTGGGATCCGCCCGGAAGGCGGGACCGATCTCAAATACCCGGTCAAACCCGGCTGCCATAGCCATTTGTTTGTAGAACTGGGGAGACTGCGCCAGGTAAGCCTTACCGCCGAAGTAGGGCAGCTCAAAGAGCTCGGCACCGCTTTCACTCGGGCTTCCCATCAGTTTGGGGGTATGGATTTCGAGGAAACCATTCTTGATCCAGTACTCGCGCAGCGCCATTTCGGTTGTGGTTTGCACCTTGAATATCAGGGTGATCTCCGGCCTGCGTAAATCGATGTAACGCCAATCCATGCGGAAATCGATAGCGGGCATGGTATCGGCAAAGGGATCAAAAGGCAGCTGCTGGGCAGCCAGACTGTCTGTCTGGATACTCTCAAGCTGGATCTCGATCCCGCCCAGTTTGACAACAGGGTTTTCGACTACCTTACCTGTAATTGTTAATGCTGTCTCGGTGGTCAAGCGGGATACATACTCTGCCAGGGCGGGGTTGCCCTCTTTCCACAATGCCACCTGTACCAGGCCGGTCAGGTCGCGCAGAACAATGAATTGCATCTTTTTCTGGTCCCTCAGGGTTTGCAGAAAACCCTGGACTTTTACTGTCTGGCCGATGTTATCTTTTAGCGCCGATATTGCTGTTCTTTCCATGGAACTTCTCCTCTGCGAAATAATTGCACTCGGGTTATACCCGAAAATCAGTCAAAATTGAAGCCTGAACGCTCCAATAGATCTTTTACTGTCTGGTAAGGTGTGGCTTTGCGGGCATACAGGGCTTCAACACTTTCACCCAGGGCAGCAGGCGGGAGCTTGCTCATCCAGCGCTGCTGCAGCATCTGTATGACCAGATTCTCAACCTCATCCCGGATGCGCAGGTGCTGGCGTTTTTCCCATTCCCCGCTCATACGCAGGTAATTCAGGTGCCCCTTTGCACTTTCCATTACCTGGTATGCGCCTTCCCCTTTGTTGGAGATTGCCCTCAGTACCGGCACCTCCCAGGCGGGTGCCGGGTCGCTGTTACCTGTATCTGCATGCCTGCTGGAGTGGTTGGACAGTTGGAGCATGGCTTGCAATGCCCTTTCGGTGCTCTCAACGCCTGGCAGGTCTGCTTTGTTCACCACCAGGATATCGCCGATCTCCAGGATACCGGCTTTGATAGCCTGGATATCATCACCCAGCCCGGGTGCATCCACCACGATGGTTGTATGCGCCAGTCGGGCGATCTCAACTTCAGCCTGGCCAGCCCCCACGGTTTCGACCAGGATCACTTCAAATCCTGCAGCATCCATCAGGCGAGCCACCTGCGCAGTTGTGCGCGCCAGCCCGCCAATTGCCCCGCGTGCAGCCATTGAGCGGATAAAAATGCCTGTGTCTCCGCTCAGGTCACGCATGCGCACACGGTCGCCCAGGATTGCGCCGCCCGTGAACGGGCTGGAAGGGTCGACAGCAATGATCCCCACCCGGGGAGGAATCTCTTCCCCGGTTCTTTTCCGGTATGCCAGCGCCAGCTGGTTCACGAGGGAAGACTTTCCCACCCCAGGAGCCCCGGTTATACCGATGATATGGGCTACGCCGGTATAGGGGTACAGGATCTCCAGGGCATCCCTTCCGGTGGGAGTGTCGTTCTCTACTTCGGTGATCAGGCGTGCCAGGATAAGGCGGTTGTCCCGGATATCTTCATGCAGCCTGTTCATAACCAGAGCGGACATCTGCCTTACTTTTCTGCCATCAGTTTTTGTATATCATCGATGATCTGGGTGGTGGCCGAACCCGGCCCGTACACAGCCTTTACACCTGCTTCAAGTAACAAATTCACGTCTTCTTCGGGGATGATGCCGCCGACAAAGACAGGCACATTGCCCTGCCCATTGGCTTTCATCAGTTGAATTACCTTTGGTACCAGGGTCAGGTGTGCGCCGGAAAGGATAGAAAGCCCGACAATGTCCACATTTTCCTGCAGGGCTGCTTCCGCGACCATTTCCGGTGTCTGGCGCAGTCCGGTATAGATTACTTCCATGCCTGCATCGCGCAATGCCCGTGCGATCACCTTGGCGCCCCGGTCATGGCCGTCCAGCCCGGGTTTGGCAACTAGCACTCGAAATTTTTGTTCCATGCTGGTTCTCCGAATGTGATTTGAACAGGTTGATTATACTCTATAGCCTTCCAGCTGGTTTTTCGGTATGGTGTATGATAAGGATAGCATCGGAAAAACTGGAGGCTGATATGGATATAGATCTGCAAAGTAAACCTGAGATCAAACAGGTTACCACGGACGTGGACGGCATCCCGGTCAGTGTCTGGACGGCAGGAAACTGCGGTTCAGATGTGGTCTTGATTCATGGGGGAGGGGTGGATTCAGCTTTGCTTTCCTGGCGCGAGGCCATTCCGTATCTGGCGCAGAACCACCGAGTATACGCGCCGGATCTGCCAGGGTATGGGTCAACACCATTCAGAAAAGGGTCTGGTTCGCTAGATTTCTGCATCCCGTTCCTTGAAGCGCTGCTGGAAAGGTTGGGTCTCCCCAGGGTGAACCTGGCAGGTATTTCTATGGGTGGCAGCATTTCGATCGGGTATGCCCTGCGGAATCCCTCCCGGGTTGAAAGCCTGGTGCTGGTGGACAGCTACGGGCTTGCAGATAAAGCTCCTGCCCATTTTCTATCTTGGTTGACTGTAAAGACACCTGGATTGGTCGGTTTATCCTATACCATGATGCGCAGAAGCCATGCCATGGTGCGCTGGACGGCAAAATACCTGCTGGGCGGGTCAGAATTGCTCACAGAAAGTATGCTGGCTGAACTGGAAGAAGCCATCGCAGATCCGGATGCTGCCAGGACATTTTCCGAATTCCAGCAGGATGAGTTGCAATTTGCGCGGTTGAAAACTTGCTACATGGACAGGCTGCATGAAATACTGGCGCCGACCATGATCGTCCACGGAAGTGAAGATTCGCTTGTGCCGGTGAAGTTTGCCCGTGAAGCCGCGCACCGCATACCCTCCGCAAGGCTCGAAGTGCTGGACAGAGCCGGGCACTGGCCGATGCGGGCACGTCCGGAGCAGTTTAACCTTCTACTGGAAAGTTTTTATTCAAACCTCTCAATATGAATTGTGGTACACTAGCCTCGCATATCAATAAGTGAGGAATGATTCATGGCAGTGATTTATCCATTTACAGCCATCGTTGGACAGGAGCGTATGCGCCGTGCGCTTGTTTTAAATGCAGTAGATCCCCGCATTGGCGGTGTGCTGATCCGCGGTGAACGCGGGACAGCCAAATCTACTGCAGCCAGGGCGCTGGCTGCCCTGCTTCCGAATGTGAAAGTTGTCAGTGACTGCCGGTTTGGCTGCAACCCGGATGATGAATCTGCCCTGTGTACAGAATGCCGTGAGAGGATCAAAAAGGGAGAAAAGCTCCCGGTTACAACCCGGCCGACCCCTTTCATTAACTTGCCGGTCTCTGCAACGGAAGACCGCGTGGTGGGGACTCTGGATATTGAAAAGGCCATCCAAATCGGTGAGCGCCATTTCGAGCCAGGAGTTCTGGCGGCAGCAAACCGTGGTTTGTTGTATATAGATGAAGTAAACCTGCTTGATGACCATGTTGTGGATGTGCTGCTTGATTCAGCTGCCATGGGCATGAACATAGTCGAACGCGAAGGTATTTCTTTCTCCCATCCGGCTCGTTTCATCCTGGTGGGAACTATGAATCCGGAAGAAGGCGACTTGCGCCCGCAGCTACTGGACAGGTTTGCCCTTTCAGTGGATATCCACGGCATCCGGGATGCCCGTGACCGCGTGACGATCATGGAGCGCAACCTTTCCTTTGAGGCAGACCAGGAAGGCTTCCGAGACCACTGGCTGCCCAAGGAGCAGGAACTATCGCAAATGATTGATTCTGCCCGCAACCTGCTGGCTAAAGTAACACATACCTCGCGCGACCTGCTTTCCATTGCAGCCCTGACGGCATCATTGAATGTGGAAGGCCACCGCTCAGACCTGGTGATCTTGAAAGCAGCCCGAGCCCAGGCTGCCTTTGAAGGGCGTGCCAATGTGACCGACCGCGATATTGCTATGGCTGCTGAACTGGCGCTGCCGCACCGCATCAAACGCGGACCCTTCCAGCAAACAGAGATGGGAATGGAAGAGCTGCAGGAGCGAATTGAGCAATTGAAAGGCGAAAGCTCGGGCGAACAATCGGATAGCGAACAGCAGCCTGCTGAACAGGCAGACGAGCAAAAAAAAACGCAGTTTTAGCCCAGGAAGATGAAACCCTCAACGAAGCACCGGTAGAACCCTCTTCCGGTAAAGTGTTTGGGGAACAGAATGCCAACTGGTGGGAGGGTGGCAAGCAGGTAAAGACGGGGGAAGTCTTTGAACCACGCCGGTTGGACACTCCCCTTGACCAGATGATGCGCCAGATGGCCGGCAGGCGTAGTTACACCCATACCCAGAGAAAACGCGGGCGCTACATACAGGCACGTCCTACTCCCGGCAAAGCCGAGGACCTGGCATTTGATGCCACCATCCGGGCAGCCGCTCCTTTCCAAAAAGAAAGGGCAGAGCGCCGGAAGAAGGTGGCATTTGCCGTCAGCCCGAATGATTACATGCGCAAAGTGCGAGTGCGCCGCACTGCCAACCTGGTGGTTTTCCTGGTAGATGCCAGCTGGTCAATGGCAGTTGCCGAGCGTATGTCTGCAACCAAGGGGGCTATCTTGTCCCTGCTGAATGATGCTTACCAGAGGCGTGATCGGGTCGGCCTGGTGGTATTCCAGAAAGATAGGGCCACCCTCGTGCTCCCGCCAACCAGTTCTGTCCGCCTGGCTGAAAAAGCGCTTGCCCACATTCCTGTGGGGGGGAAGACCCCCCTTTCTGCCGGGCTGCAGCTGGCTTACGAAGTGCTGCGCAAAGAAAAGGTGCTGCACCCGGATGTGCTGCCTCTGATGATCTTGTTAACCGACGGGGCGGGTAATGTTACCATGGGGCACCTGCCACCGCAGGAAGAAGCCAGGCAAATTGCCCAGATGATCGTTGCTGAAGGCATCCGCAGTGTGGTTGTCAATATGGAACATGCTGCCTTTGACCAGGGATTAGCCCAGGTGCTGGCGGATGACCTGCAGGCTCCCTGTTACACGCTCACGGAATTGAAAGCGGAGAACCTGTACCAGACGGTACGGCTCGAATTAAATTTACAGCAATCCAAAGCGCTTGAACGGCAGTAAAATTTTCCATAAAAAATCAGGCTGGTTTGTCAAAACCAGGGTCTGATGATATGATGAGTTTTCAGGAAAACCATGTTTTCAAAACAGTCGCGCACCAGAAAAATCCGGATCATTCTTGGGGTGATCATCATAGCAACCCTGCCTTTCTACTGTCTTGGGCTGATCATGCTGCAGGGACAGAATATGGTAAACCGCATCAGGACAGCCACCCCTACTGAAACCCAGCCAGCTGCCGCAAGCAATACACCCCGGCCAACCTGGACGGGTGTAATAACCGCAACGGCTTCCATCACCCCGTCACCGACCATCACCTGGACGCCTTCGATTACACCGACTGCCTTCTTGACCCCAACACGCACTATTACCCAGACTGCAACTATTACCCTGACTCCAACAGACACACTGATTCCTCCTACGGAGACACCAGTACCACCAACTGAAACAGATACCCCATCTCCTTCGGAAGATGGACCTTCTGGAAACCCTTAGCACAGGACAAAGGAATGACCGATATCAAGCAATTTCTTAATGAACTGCTATCCATGCCCGGGTTATCTGCCTACGAAAGCCCTGCCCGGGAGCGTATAGCTGAAACCTGGAAGCCACTTGTTGATGAAATGGAAGTGAGCCCCATAGGCAGCCTGCATGCCCTGAAAAAGGGATCAGGCAGTGGGAAGCGCCCGCGCATCCTGCTGGCTGCCCATATGGATGCCATTGGGATGATGGTGACCGGGGTACAGAATGATTTTCTGCGTTTTACCGAGGTGGGCGGGATAGATCCGCGCCTGCTGCCCGGACTTCGTGTCATGGTACATGCAAAACGCGACCTTCCCGGGGTGATCGTCATGCCGCGGGATGCCCTGCTGCCGGAACGCAAGAGCGAAACCCCGGTGGAGATGAAATACCTTTTCATTGACGTCGGTTTGAGCGCGGCAGAAACTGCTGATCTGGTGCAGATTGGGGACCTGGTATCTTTTGCCCAAGAGCCGATGGAACTGCCAAACGGTATCATCACCGGACACAGCCTTGACAACCGCGCTTCAGTTGCCGCCGTAACTATCTGCCTGGAAGAATTGCACAATGTACAGCATGATTGGGACGTATGGGCTGTTGCCACGGCACAAGAGGAAGAAACACTGGGAGGCGGTTTTACCGCTCCCTTCGCCATCCGGCCTGACCTGGCAATAGCCATCGATGTGACATTTGCCAAGGGGCCTGGGGCATCCGACTGGCGCACGTTCCCGCTCGGGAAAGGAGTTTCGCTTGGGATCGGTTCGAATGTCCATCCCGGTTTTTTCAAAGCAGTTAAAGATGTTGCCGATAAGCTGGACATCCCGACCCATAACGAATTGATGCCGCGCGGTTCGGGCACCGATGCGCTTGCCATGCAGATCGTGGCAGATGGGATCACCACCCTGGTAATCGGTATTCCGCTGCGGTACATGCATACCCCGGTTGAGATGGTGGCCATGAAGGATATCCAGCGGGCAGGACATTTACTGGCTTCTTTTATCGCCTCACTCCCTGCTGATTTCATGCAAAAATTAAAATGGGATGATTAATCATGACAGTAAAAACCTTATCTCCCGTGATTGAAAAAGAACAGATTGCACTGCTGCAGCAGCTCTCGAATGCGTGCGGCATCCTCAGTGAAGTCGGTGAGGTACGCAAGATCGTGCTGGAAAGCATCCAGCCGTACTGCGATTCGGTCAAAGTGGATGCCCTGGGAAACATCCTGGCAACCCGGAAGGCTCAGCAGCCTGGTGCGCTGCGGGTCATGCTCGCAGCCCACATGGACGAAGTCGGTTTTATGGTAGTGGAAGGCGAAGAAGGCGGGCTGTTCAAGCTGGTGACAGTCGGCGGAATCGATGTCCGTTACTTGCCCGGGAAACCCGTATTTGTCGGGAAAGACCATGTGCCCGGTGTGATAGGCGCTAAACCGATCCACCTGATGAAGCGTGACGAGATGCAGACTGCGATGGACCTGGACGGGCTGCGCCTGGATGTAGGGCCGGACGGCGGCGATAAAGTGAAACCAGGCGACCATGTCTTTTTTTCTACCCGCTTTCAGCAGGTTGGGAACAGCCTGGTTGGCAAAGCCCTGGATGACCGCATTGGAGTGGTAACCCTTATCACCCTGCTGCAGCACGCCCCTGCCAATGTTGAGCTCCTGGCGGCATTCACTACCCAGGAAGAGATCGGCTTGCGTGGTGCACGTGTGGCAGCCTACGGATTTGATCCTGACCTGGCAATCGTGCTGGACAGCACGCCCGCCCATGACTACCCTTCGTTTGACGGCAGTGAGAACCGCTACTTCAATACCAGGCTGGATGCCGGACCCGCCATTTACGTTGCAGATACCGGCACTATCTCTGACCCGCGGCTTCTCCAGCACCTTTTCCGGGTTGCAGCGGAAAACAATATCCCATACCAGATCCGCCAGCCCGGTCCGGGCGGCACGGATGCAGGTTCTATCCATAAACAGCGGGAAGGAATACCTTCAGTTTCCATTTCTGTGCCGGGCAGGTATGCCCACAGCCCGGTGATGGTATCGAGGCTGGCTGATTGGAAGCATTCACTCATGCTGGTACACACAGCGTTAACCGAGCTCCCGCAAACCATTTTGCAGAGAGCCTGATCCCAATATTCCCTTGGAGTGACACATGAAAGAACTCATTCGATCCCTTGTTGAAGCAACCGGTCCATCCGGATATGAAACCCAGGTTCGTGAACTCGTACTTAACAGCATAACAGGATTGGCTGATGAAGTAAGAGTGGACGCACTTGGAAACCTGATTGCCCGCAAAGGTACTCTAAAAGAAGGCGGTAAGCGCGTCATGCTTTCGGCCCACATGGATGAGATCGGGCTGATCGCAACCTTTATTGATGAAGGCGGTTTTATCCGCTTTACTGCCAATGGGGGTGTTTTCCCGGTGTACTTGCTTGGCAGCAGGGTCCGGTTCCTGAACGGGGTGGAAGGCGTGATCGGGACTGAAAACAACAATCTGCGTGACCAGGCTCCGCCCATGGATAAATGCTTTATCGATGTCGGGGCAATGGATCGCCAGGGCTGCCCGGTTTCGGTCGGTGATATGGCTGTTTTTATCCGTCCATACCTGGACCTGGGTGAGCGGCTGGTCTCAAAAGCCCTGGATGACCGGGTTGGCGTAGCCATCCTGGTGGAATCACTCAGACAGCTGCAGGGTACCCCGAATGAAGTGTACTTCGTTTTCAGCACACAGGAAGAAGTCGGTACCCGAGGCGCGATCACTGCTGCTTATGCAGTGGATCCTGAGTTGGGGATTGCGCTGGATGTGACCAAGACGGGTGATACCCCAAAATGCGATAAAATGGAAGTTGCCCTGGGAAAAGGACCAACCGTGAAAGTGCGCGATGCAGGCATGCTTTCCGACCCGAGGGTAGTGCGCTGGATGCGGCAGACGGCTGAAAAAGCTGGCATTCCCTACCAGCTGGAAGTGCTGGAAGCAGGTTCAACGGATGCCCGCTCGATCCAGGTCACCCGGGCAGGGGTTCCAGTCGGCGTGATCTCCATCCCGTGCCGCTATGTCCATTCGCCGTCAGAGATGGTCGATTACCAGGATGTTGTGGACTCGGTCAAATTACTGGTTGCGCTCTTGTCTGAACCGATTGTCCTGGAATAACCGCAGATTGCTATGCTGAAAACCTGTGTGCTTTCATTTGTCCTGCTGGTGCTGCTGGCAGCCTGTATCCCGCTTGTACCGGTGGAAAATGAGAGCACACCTGCTGCAACTCAATCCGGAACCAAAGAAACCGGATCTACCGAACAGCCGCCTGAACCTACTGCAACCCGGGGGGTAGCTGCCGGTGAGCTGGTAATCTGGCTGCCGGCGCAATTTGCTGAAACAGGGAGCGGTGGCTGGACTGTCTTATCCGGTTTCATTAAGCAGTTTGAGGAAAAGAATCCGGGTTACACGGTCATCGTCCGGCAAAAAGAATCCAATGCCGAAAATTCATTGGTGGACTCCCTGGCACTTGCCAGTGCGGCCGCGCCTGGTTCAGTGCCTTCGCTGGTGCTTATCAACCGCCATGACCTCGAAACTGCCGTGGACCAGGGACTGGTGAGCCCGCTGGCTGAGACTGCCATGCAGGCGGATACTGATTGGTATGAATATGCCCGCCGCCTGGCCACGTATAAGGACCAGCTGTTTGGTTTGCCGGTTGCAGGGGACAGCCTGGTACTGGTGTACAATTCCCAGCTTGTCACACCGGACCAGGTCTCCAGCATCGACAGCTGGAATACCCTGCTCAGCCTCGAACAACCGGTTGCATTCGATACATCTGACTTCCAGGCAAGGTTCCCGTTGACTTTATACCTGTCAGCAGGTGGAATCGTGCAGGATGATGACCAGCAGCCTGCTTTTTCTGTCCCCGTGTTGACCGAAGTGTACCGGATTTTTGCGCAGGGCAAGGTAAACGGGGTTTTCCCTGCCTGGGAGGGTGAAGTAGAGAATGATTACGAGGCATGGTTGCGCTTAAGGTATGGAGAGGCAAATTACCTGGTGACCACTGTCTCCAGCTATTTGGAGAACCGCTCGGCGGATTATTTTGCAATTCCGTTACCGGCGTTGAACACGGGCAACTATGCCCTGGCTGACGGCTGGGTGTGGGCGGTGACGGACCTGGATCCGCAGCGCAAGGAGAAAGCAGAAAAACTGGCAATTTTCCTCAGCTCTTCAGGTTTCCTAGCTGAATGGACCCGGGCTGCAGGTTTTCTGCCTGTCCGTCCTTCTGCCATGGTTAGCTGGCCGACTCAAAGTGACAAAACATTTCTTGGCAAGGTGATCCTTTCGTTGCAGCAAATGCCGCCGGCAGAAATTCAGGATATCTTGAGCCTTCCTTTGTATGAAGGTGTTTTGAAAGTGATAGAATTGGGAGAGGATGCTTACCGGGCAGCGGATTGGGCATCAAAAGAGCTGCAGCCGGAAGAGTGATGGATGGGATGGATAAAACAGATGGTTAAACCACTGAAAAATGGGAAATCGGCAAGCTGGCAGTTGTTTACATTCTTGTTTGTGTTAATCCTTTTCACCTTTTTAGTGATCCTCTCCAACCCGGCTTTCGCCAGCAACCGGGTACAGCAGCCAGAAACGCCCGCTGCTGTTATCACAACTCCCACAGAAACCCCTCTGCCGGAGGAGTGGGTCAGGAATGCACGCCAGACCGACGGGATTGCACTGGGCGGCACCATCCTGGTGCTGATCATCATCGCGGGAACACTGGGTGTTCTTTTCCGAAAACCAACCCGGACGGCTTCCAAAAAATTTAAAAGGAATTGATCGCTAGTATCGGTTACAGCCGGATGTTCAGCAGCGGCACCAGCATTTCTTTACGGCTGAGGGCGCCATGCCTGCCTTTGAGGGTATTTTCTTTTTGAGCCCACCACAGGTATGCATTCCCGGTTGCAGCGAGGATCACCTCACCGATCCGATTAACAAAAGCAGGATGGGGATTACCTGCTCCAAACAAGCCTGACTGCACTGCCTGGCCGGAAGGGATAAAGGCAAATGCATCCCCCCAGGCGGCTTTTACTTCAGACACCAATTCTTCTTTGGCACCGTAATGGGGATACAGGTATGCCAGGCGGTTCTCACCGCTGGGCGGCATGATCAGTTTGTTCCACACACTGGTATGGTTGCGGACCTCAAACCAGGGATCCAGTGGCGTATCTACCATGCCGTGGTCTGCACACAGCAGAAAAAGGGTTTCATCCCGGTGCTTTACTGGAAATTCCTTAATGAATTTCTGGATATGCATCCCCAGGTATTCCAGTTCTATTTTTAAGCGCTGATCAGATGTACCGTACTGGTGGGCAAGGTCATCATACTCGCCCAGGTAAGCCCAGATATACCGCGGGTGGTTGCAAGGCTGGTCAATGAGCTGCAGCATAGATAACCACAGGTCAGATTGCGAACGGTAGGGATGCACGGATGCTCCGGGTGAGAGCATAACTGTCAGGGTGGAGCGGGCGATCTGGGCGGGTTGGAAGGCATGTACTTCGGCATTGTTGTAGCGTAGATGCTGAGAAATGGTAGGAACACCCAGGAAAGTTTCAGCCTGGAGTCCGCCTTTGCGCAGGCTGTTGATCTCGCCGGAAAAGGCGCTGGGAGCGAAGGTGATCATGTTTGCGATCAGCCCGTATTCTTTAAGGTACATCTCGTACCCGGTGATGGCATGTTCCAGGGGAGTGCAGCCGGTCCACAAGGATACAAGCGCACTGGTTGTGGTCGAAGGGACCACACTGCTTAAGGCAACCAGGTTGTCTTCGCGGATCAGGTCTCCCCAAACGGGAGAATTGCATTCAGCCAACAATGCATCCAGTCCCAGGGCGTCCACCAGCAGCAACACCACATTCTTGTACCGTTTCTTGGCGGTAAAGCTGCGTGGAAGGACAAGCGGTTTTTGCCCGGCGGACGGAATACCCAGCCATTCGCAGATGCTGGCGGGGATGTTGGCGATCGAGTACCCGGTATAGTCAGGGAATACACAATCTGCATTTTCTGGGAACAGGGGGTTCTTGCCGAGAAGCAGGCGATTCAAATTCTGAACCAGGAACGTGCTCATGCTTTCCTCCGTTCTGCTTATCCATTAATTATACAGATTCTGGAGAGCTATACAATTCGGTTGGAAGAATTTCGCAGTTAATATTTTGCTATAATAGTCTCACTCTTATTCAAGGCAGTTGCATGCGGCGCGAACTGGTTAATTGGAATGATATAGATACCCTGATCGACCACCTGGTGCCCCAATTCCAGGAAGCCTATGATGCCATGCTGATCATCACGAGGGGCGGTGTGGTGCCGGGCGGGCTGCTGGCTGAAGCCCTGGGAATCAACCTGATCCTGACTGCGGCGGTTGATTTCCCGGATGTAATCCAATCGAGCCAGCTGAAAGAGTTTCCGCGCCTGATTGCCTGGCCTAAGTTCGTGCAGTTTCCGGATAACACATTGCTGCTGGGAAAGAATGTACTTATTGTTGATGATGTCTGGGGTTCCGGTCGGACCATCACCGCGGTGAAAAACCGGGTCAGCGGGGCTGGGGGTCGGCCATTCACTTGCGTGCTGCATTTCAACCCTTACCGCAGCCTGTTCGGTTCTGCCCGGCCGGATTACTTTGCCGCCATCACGGATGCATATATCATCTACCCCTGGGAAATTGACCGGGGACCTGAAGGCACCCCCTTGTTGGACCAGAAATAGGAACGGCTGTTACGGCTGCAGCGCGGCCAGGTAGCCGTCAATCATTGATTTCAGGCCGAACTGTGCCAGTGCAGCCTGGCGCGCCCCAATCCGGTACTTGAGATTTTCCTCAAATATGCACCTTGCTGCACCAGCCAGACTGCTGATATCCGGTTTTTCCAGCTTCCAGTAGTTGCCTCCATACGGCACCACCGCCCCAGCGGTTTCAGGTACCATTTCTTTCAAAGCCCCGGTATCAAAGGTGAGCACAGGAAGGCCGCAGGCCAGGGATTCCACTACCGAATTTGGGCAGGCTGCATTCAGGTCAGCTGAAAAGAGCATGTGGACTTCCTGTGTCAGCGCAGGCACCCTTTCCGGGGGAACTACTCCCAGGTAGTTTACCCGGGTACTTTCTGCGGCGGATGCCTGCTCCTGCAGACTGGCGGGAACATCCCCCGCCACCACCAGTTCCACCGGTTTGCTGGCAAGGTGGTGCAGCTGCGCGGCAAGTTCGATGCCGGTCTTTAAACCGCTGGAGTAGAAATCACCCATGTGACCTTCCATGACCAGGATACGGACCTGATCTTCTGGAGGAACAATTCTTTCAGAAGGGATGTAAATCGAAAGGTCAACAGCGTTATACACCACGCTGGATGGCTTGGAAAGGCTGCCGAAACGATCATTCCACCACCATTGCGAAAACCGGCTCTGGTAAACGATTCGATGCACGATGCTGCGCCGGATGACAGCCAGCAGCCAGTTATTCATTTCCGACCGCAATAAAGCTTTGACCGGAGTCGGCTGCACCCGGTGAAGCCAGTTCATCCCGTTCAGCCTTTGCACCAGGTGGACGCCACGCCGCCTGGCAGCCAGCAGGCTGCTGACCTGCCTGGTTCCGCCGATGACCAGCGCTGCCTGGACTTCGGGATCAGCCAGGCTGCGGGTGACTGTTATTCCGCGTTTTTCCAGGCCGTCAATGAATCTGCCCTGGAAGGAAACCATCCCGCCAAGGCCGTGTACGGCTGGAACAACAGCGATTTTGGATAACGACATTCCAGGCATTACTCCAGGGTTGGGCGTTTCCCGATGCATCTGGCAGGGATACCTGCCCAGATCTCCATATCCCCGGTCGATTCAAGCAGGACCGCATTAGCCCCAACCACAGTCCCTTTACCTACTTTCAAAATACCTTCCTTGCAGAGGATCTTAGCCCCTGGCGACAGGATGGCATCATCTTCGATGACAAAACCTTCAAACCGGGATTGTCCAGCAGGCTGGTAGATATCCGCCCGGCCGAGGGTCACTCCGGGATAGATTTTCACCCGTTTGCCTATCACCGTGGAGGGATGGATAACCACGCCAAAACCGCCGTGTACCAGCTCGAATCCCTCGCCAATCTTAACACAGCGTGGGATCTCGCTGCCCAAAGCCTTTAGAATACCGTATGCCAACCTGCCCCAGATCCGCGAGCAGCGTGTTTTTATCAGCCGGCTGTAAATGTCTTTAGCCATTTTCCGGTTCCTTGTAGGCAATCAAGGCAGACACGATTTTCTCAGCTGCTTTTCCATCACCAAAAGGATTTTTGGCTGTTGCCATGCGGTTGTAGGCCTCATTATCATCAAGAAGTATTCTACTCTGCGCAACGATCTCGTCCACATCTGTACCCACCAGTTTGAGCACACCCGCATCAACCCCTTCCGGGCGTTCTGTGACATTCCGCAATACCAGCGTGGGTTTTCCCAGGGCGGTGGCTTCCTCCTGAATTCCGCCTGAATCGGTCAGCACCAGGTGGGCATGTTTCATCAAGTGTACCAGCGGCAGGTAATCAAGCGGGTCGAGTAGCTTGATGTTTAGGATCCCGTCCAGCAGCCGGTAAACAGGTTCCTGGACATTGGGATTGAGGTGGACGGGATAGATGATGGCTGCATTACCGGCGTAGCGTTCAGCCAGCTGTTTGAGGGCATGACAGATATTTTCCAGTGGCTGCCCGAAATTTTCCCGCCGATGGGCAGTGACCAGGATCAACCGTTTCCCGTGGGGAGAAATATCCAGGCTTTGCAGGAGTTGGTCCACCTCTGGCGGGGCAGGGCGCTGCTGGATGGCGTAGAGCGCATCGATCACTGTATTGCCCGTAATAGCAATGCGCCAGTCAGGCACACCTTCTTTAAGAAGATTCTGCCTGCTCCAGCCGGTTGGAGTGAAATTCAGGTCTGCCACCACGCCTGCCACCCGGCGGTTCACTTCCTCGGGGAAAGGCTGCCACTTGTCAAAAGTGCGCAACCCGGCTTCTACATGCCCAACTTTCACCTGGTTGTAGTATGCTAATAGTGCAGCCACCATTACCGTGGTGGTGTCGCCCTGCACAAGGATCCAGTCCGGTTTTACTTGTTTAAGAACAGGATCCAGCCCGGAAAAAATGCCCGCTGTCAGGTCAGCCAGGCTCTGGTTGGGTTTCATCAGGTTAAGGTCGAAATCAGGCTGGATGTTGAAAAGGCTCAGTATCTGGTCGAGCATCTCGCGGTGCTGGGCGGTTACGCATACCAGCGATTCGATCCCCGGATGTTTCTTGAGTGCATGTACAACCGGCGCCATTTTTACCGCTTCCGGCCGGGTGCCGAAGATGGAGAGTACCCGCAAAGGTTTGTTCTTCATGTTCCCGGGTATTATCTCATATTTTAGTGACAAAGAATACGGTTATCTTTTGGTTACATGTACCAGGAAATTCTCGGGACAAAATAGGACAAAAGTACTCCAAAAACCTTGACGCGGGCGGGGTTTGAAATATAATGAAAAATAAGATAATTAATATCTTATTATCCTATTATTACAGTAGAGATTGCCTGGTCGGGAAAGGATAAAAAATGAAAATCGCGGATAAGACATTTGTGGTGACTGGCGGGGGCAATGGCATTGGGCGAGAACTGGTGCTGCAGCTGCTGGACCTGGGTGCACGGGTTGCTGCGGTAGACATAAATGAAAAGGCACTGGAAGAAACCAGCAGGCTGGCTGGAAGCAAAGCAGAAAGGCTGTCGTTGCATGCCCTGAACATTGCCGACCGGGATGCAGTAAAAGCGCTCCCTGCCAGTGTGCTGGCTGCCCACGGTTCTGTGGACGGGCTGGTCAACAACGCCGGCATTATCCAGCACTTCGTGCGATTCAACGACCTGCTCACGTCCGAGATCGAACGCGTGATGAAAATCAACTTTTTTGGCACGGTCTACCTGACAAAAGCTTTCCTGCCGTATTTACTGGAGCGTCCTGAAGCGCACATTGTGAATGTCTCCAGCATGGGCGGTTTTCTACCGGTTCCCGGGCAGACCATGTACGGGGCTTCAAAAGCTGCCATGAAACTGTTTACCGAAGGACTGCATTCGGAATTGCTGGATTCCAATGTGGGTGTCACGGTCGTCTTCCCCGGCGCGATCGGTACCGATATCGCTTCCAATTCTGGCATTAAAGTGATGACCGGACAGGAAGATGCCAAGTCAAAATACAAAACAACCTCGTCGGTTGCGGCTGCGGCCGAGATCATTACTGGTATTGAAAAGAAGAAATACCGGGTCTTGATCGGCAGCGATGCTAAGATGATGGACTTCCTCTCCCGCTTGATGCCGGAACGGGCAGCGAAGATAATCTATACCCAGATGAAAGCCCTTCTGGACAGCCATAGGAAACCGAATGTGAAAACCGGCCCTTCGCAGCAGCCGCGGTCATTGTAAGGGTTGACGGAAGCACTCTGTTTTGATATACTACGGGCTGTAATTTGAAAATTTTATAGCCTGCGGGCATGGTTCAGTTGGTAGAATGTCTCCTTGCCAAGGAGAAGGTCACGGGTTCGAGTCCCGTTGCCCGCTCTCAACAAATGCAAGCAACTCCGTGTTGCTTGCTACTGTCTTACAAGGCGACGTGGCCAAGTGGCAAGGCAAGGGTCTGCAAAACCCTTATCATGGGTTCAAATCCCATCGTCGCCTCTTCCCTTTAATTCCACAATTGCCATTATGTGTTCAAATCCCCGGAAGGGGACTGTGTCCCATCGTCGCCTCTTCCCTTTAATTCCACAATTGCCATTATGTGTTCAAATCC
>CAYZCO010000001.1:185278-575412 GCA_964476915.1 uncultured Leptolinea sp.
CCGGAAGGGGACTGTGTCCCATCGTCGCCTCAATTCCTCTAAAAACACTTAAAAATTATGGGTTCAAACCCCCGGGAGGGAGCAGTGTCCCATCGTCGCCTTCCTATATAAAAAAGGCCGACCCTGGTTGAGGTTCGGCTTTTCAATTGGATACCTGAATCAGGCATAAAGTGGTTTTAAAGGTATTACCTGGTGAACTCCTGCGCCAGCATATCCATATCTTTCAGGATCTCTTCAACAGTCCGGACGGGTGAGTTCTCAATGGCATAAATGCGCTGGTAATCCACCGTATTCTCCCACATGGCATCCCGCAGGATGGGCTGCACCTTAACCCAGGAAGGATCCATTGGCGGGGTGATCGACAGTCCGATCAGGGCAATAGCCTGCTCCAGCTGCGGAGTCATTTCCATGAATTGCCCCGCAGATGCAGAAACCGGCAAGCTGCCGGCGGCCAGAGCAATCCTTGCAGACTGGTTCGGTTCTGCCAACCAGCGGATGGCAAGCCAGGATGCCAGCTGCTCACGCTGTTCGAGGGCAAGTATGCCATAACTGAACCCGAAGGATACAACCTTTCCGCTGGCGTCTTCCGTTGGGTACGGCAGCACCACCCAGTCGTCGCTGTTCTTGGCATGTGCCATGACGGCTGAAAGGACAGGCAGCTCATCCACAGACAAGGAAGCCAGCAAAGCCTGGCGGTTGGCGAAATAAGAAAACGGTTCAGTACTTTCTTCTGGTGTAGGAACCTCATTATTCCAGGCACAGTTACCTTCTGCTAGTTTGCGGAGGTAGGTAAATGCTTCCAGGTTTTCCGGCGTATTAAAGGTATAGCCTTTTTCTGTTATTGGGTTCGTGGTGCCAAAGGCTGCCATCCACGCCAGGGTAACGGCAGGTTCCGTGTTCATGAACCAGCCGCCCTTGCCGTAATACCCTGCCGCTGCATTGGCTTTTGCTGCTACGCAAGCCTGTTCATAAAATGCGTCTGGTGTCAGCGGCGGATCCTGGAAATTGAGGGCATGAGCCCAGGTGCGGTTATACACCAGTATTTCAGAAGTCCGGACGGCCGGAAAACCCAGGCGTTCACCGATGAATACATCCTGGTTCCAGAATGCCGGGTAAATGTCATTCAGCAGGTCTGGCTGAATTCCCCATTCAGGGTCGTGGATAAAGCTGTCCAAGCCTATGATCCCGGCATCTTCCTCATACCAGGCGGCCAGCTGTTCCGGTGCGGCCAGCACCAGGTCCGGCAGGCCTTCTGAACCCAGGTCAGCGTTTACCTGCTTTACCAGGTCAGGGTAAGTTTGAAAACCTTCCACATCCAATTGGACGCCCCATTCATTGCCGGCATTAAACTCGCCTGCCAACAGCTGCAATTCATACCCGGCAGATCCATTCAGGGCGTGCCACAGGACGATCCGGGTGCCATGCAAATCTGCGTCCTTGATATCTATAGTGGAGGTAGGTAAAGGTGTCGGCTGGGGGGTGTTTTTTATGGCATCCACCCCGAGTGTGGCTGTGTTTATGGATTCAGCGGGCTGGGTGAGGACTGGTGTTTCAAAGGTGACTGGGCGGCAGGCAGGCAGGATCAAAACCAGCAAACTTGCGGCAACCAGGATCACATTTTTGGGGATAAACTTCATAGCATTGCTCCAAGCCGCACCGGCAGGTTGCTGCATGAACGGCTGCATTGACTTCTTGTGTGGACGTCATTATAATTGAAATCACAAATTAACGTGTTCTGGCCAAAAGGAGTAGGCTGAAATTTGTTGCCAGAGAGAGGGCAGGTGCTGGAAAGCCCTTCAACAGGATCAGCCGAAGGTCGTTTGGTATCATTGCCGAAGAAATCCGCTGGAGAGTAGAACGGCACGGGGCTTGCCCGTTACAGCAATGGCCGGATGTTTGTCCGGATTGAGCGCACTGTGCAACCAGTGAATTGAGGTGGTACCGCGGAGCCTTTCCTTCCGTCCTCTGGATGTAAGGAATTTTTGTTTAAATCGGAAGACCGTACGAGGAGGAAGAATGCCTGAACCATTACCGAAAGCTTATGATTTTGCTGCAACCGAACAGAAACTGTATGACATGTGGTCTGAAAAGGGGTACTTTGGACCATCGAATGACCCTTGTAAACCAGGATTTGACCCATCCAAAAAACCGTTTGTGATCTCCATTCCCCCTCCTAACGTTACCGGTGAGCTGCACCTAGGCCATGCCCTGTTCGTCTCGATGGAAGACCTGATGATCCGCTACCACCGCATGAAGGGGTATTCCACCCTGTGGGTGCCTGGCAGCGACCATGCCGGGATTGCCACGCAGATCAAAGTGGAAAAGGCGCTGATTAAAGAAGGCACTTCCCGCGAAGAGATTGGGCGGGAAGAATTCATCAAACGCACCTGGGCATGGAAAGAGAAGTATGGGGGCATTATCCAACAGCAGATCCGCCGGCTGGGCGCTTCATGCGACTGGAGCCGGGAACGTTTTACCCTCGATGAGGGGCTTTCCCATGCAGTACGTGAAGCGTTTGTCCGGTTGTATGAAAAAGGGCTAATCTACCGCGGTCCCAGGATGATCAACTGGTCGCCAGAATTGAAGACAGCTGTGTCGGACCTTGAAGTGGATTACAGCGATGAGATGGGTACACTGTATTATTTCAAGTATGTCTTTGCCGACGATCCCGAGGAGTTCATCCCGGTAGCCACGACCCGCCCGGAGACGATCCTTGGCGATACGGCTGTGTGTATCCACCCGGAGGATGAGCGCTATCAGAAATATATCGGCCGCAAAGTGATCGTCCCCATCCTGGGACGGCAAATCCCCGTAATTGCAGATGAATATGTCACGCGCGAGTTCGGCACCGGCGCGCTGAAGATCACCCCCGCCCATGACCCGAATGACTACTCCCTGGCACAGAAGCACAACCTGCAATTCATTACCATGCTGGATGAAAATGCCCATGTGAATGAAAACGGCGGACCTTACCAGGGTATGGAACGATTTGCCTGCCGCAAGAAGCTATGGGAAGATATGCGCCAGGCCGGGCTGGTGATCAAGGAAGAACCTTACAAGATGACCGTCCCGCGCTCGCAGCGCGGCGGCGAGCTGATTGAGCCGATGATCTCCACCCAGTGGTTTGTCAAGATCGAGCCGCTGGCAAAAGCCGCCCTCGAATCTGTACGCAAGGGCGAGATCAAGATCGTGCCCGACCGCTTCACCAAGGTGTATTACAACTGGCTGGAAAACATCCAGGATTGGTGCATCAGCCGGCAGCTTTGGTGGGGGCACCGCATCCCGGTCTGGTACTGTGATGACTGCGGCAAGATGACGGTCCAGCGCGATGACCCGCAGGAATGTATGCACTGCCAGAGCAAGAATATCCAGCAGGATCCGGATGTGCTCGATACCTGGTTCTCGTCAGGACTGTGGCCGTTCTCTACTCTTGGCTGGCCTGAGAAGACGCCCGACCTGGAGTATTTTTACCCGACCTCAATTATGGAAACCGGGTATGATATCCTGTTCTTCTGGGTAGCGCGCATGATCATGTTCGGGATCGAATTCACCGGCAAGGTGCCGTTCCATACCGTTTACCTGCACGGCCTGATCCGGGACGAGAACGGGCAGAAGATGAGCAAGAGCAAGGGGATCGCCATCGACCCGCTTGACCTGATGAACGAGTACTCAACTGATGCCCTGCGCTTTACCATGCTGGTCGGCTCGACCCCCGGCAATGACACCAGCCCGAGCGCCAAGAAAGTGGAAGCCAACCGGAATTTCACCAACAAGGTTTGGAACGCCGGCCGGTTCGTGATCGGCGCGCTGGAACAGGCACCCGCAGAAACCCCGGCAGAGACAAGCTGGACTTTGGCGGACAGCTGGATCTGGGCACGCCTGCAGCAGCTGGTGCGGGATGTTGACAGGCTTTTCACATCTTACCAGTATGGCGAGGCGGGCAGGCAGATCTACGAGTTTTTCTGGAGCGAATTTGCCGACTGGTACATTGAGATCGCTAAGCTGCAAATGGCCGAAAAAGGCGCCCGGGCTGCCAGCACCGCTAGGCTGATGGTCCAGGTACTGGATGCCTGCCTGCGCATGCTGCACCCGTTCACTCCGTTTGTGACCGAAGCCTTATGGGGGCACCTGAAAGCTGCTGCCATGGAACATCCTGCCAGTTTCAAGCCGTTCAACCCATCCGGAGAGTGGGAAGATGCCCTGATCATTGCCCGCTGGCCGGAAAGCATCCCTGTGGAAGGTTGGGAAACAGAAAAGACCGAGCAGTTTGGCCTGGTGCAGGATATCGTCCGTGCCATTCGCAACATGCGGGCTGAGAAGAACGTCACCCCGGGAAAAAGGATCGGGGCAACGTTCGTCACTGCCGATAAACTGCCATTCATTCAGCAGGAATTACCCGTTATCGCTGCCCTGGCACATCTGGACCTGAAGCAGGTTAAGGTGCTGGAAAGACTGGAAACCCAGCCTGAAGGCCAGGCTGCATTGGTGGTGGCTGGTGTGGAGATGTATTTTCCCCTGGCTGAACTGGTGGACCTGGAAGCAGAACACGCGCGCCTTGAAAAAGAGCTGGTAGTCATCCAGGGTGAGATCACCCGGTTGGAAACTTTGCTTGCCAGCCCGTTTGGCCAAAAAGCACCCCCGGCAGTGGTGGAGAAGGAACGCCAGAAGCTGGAAGGATACTGCGATACTGCTGTGAAGATCAAACAGCAGCTAGGCGGATAAGCTGGCTTTGAGCCCGGAGCAGGCGCAAGTAAATTTCCGCTCCGGGCTTTCTGTTTCTCCTGCTGTATCATCCTTTATAATGGAGAAATATCCCGCACGGAGGTCTTCATGAGAACTGCAGCGCTTCAGGTCCTCTCTCCCCAAGAAGTTGAAACGATCCACAATTCATCCATGCAAATCCTGCAGGAGGTAGGCATTAAGGTGGAATTTCCTTTTGCCCGCCAGCTATTAGCCGAAGCCGGAGCCAGAGTGGATGAGGAGCGTGAGACGGTCTATTTCCCAGAAAAAGTCCTGCTGGACGCAGTCAAACAAGCGCCAGCCGATTTCCAGTTGTGCGGCAGGGACGCCGCCGTATTTTCCATGACAGTCGGCGGCGACCAGGTCCAATTCGCCGGGCTGGGCACCCCCACCCGCATTATCGATAATGCTACCGGTGAGATCCGCCCGACCACCGCCCGGGATATGCATAACCATATTGTCTTGGTGGATGCCTGCAAATACGTCCACAACACCCAGATGGATGTCTGGCCGAATGACATTTCCATGACCACCATCCACACCGAAGCGATCTATGACTGGGCTCATAACAGCAAAAAATCGTTCGGGTTGGGCTGCTACGGCTACCTGCCGACGCTTGACATGATGCGGATGATGGCCATTGCCGTCGGGGGCAAGGCGGAGTTGCGCAAAAAACCGCGCTTCATGGCGATCTGTTCGGTGTTGAGCCCGCTGCAGATGGCGACCATTCAGATCGAAGGCCTGCTGATCTGTGCCGACTATGGGCAGCCGGCGGCAGTATCACCGGAAGCAATCGCCGGCGCAACCGCGCCGGTTACCCTGGCGGGGCTGCTGGCGCAAGAAAATGCCGCCATCCTGGCGCACATTGCCCTGGCACAGATCTTCCGCCCGGGTGCGCTAGTCCTGTACGGAACCGTATCCACAATAGCCAATATGCGACACGGCACGGTTGCCCTGGGTTCAATCGAAACCGGCTTGATCACGGCAGGTTCTGTCCAGCTGGCACAGTATTACGGCTTGCCAACGCGCAGCGTGGGCGGCACAACCGAAGCCAAGGTAGAGGATGTGCAGGCAGGTATGGAGCGGACCCAAACGCTGATGCCGGCTGTACTGGCGGGAGTGAACATGATCACCTGTGCCGGAACCCTGGATGGAAGCATGATCGAAAGCGATGCCCAGCTGCTGCTGGATGATGAATTGTGCGGTTCGATGCTGCGCATGAAGCGCGGGATCGAAGTAAACGAGGATACCCTTACGCTGGACCTGATCCGCAAGAACGGGTACTGGGGCAATTACCTGGCTGAAGAGCACACCGCCCAGAATTTCCGCAAAGAGCATTACATCCCCTCGCTGTTCGTACGCGACCCGTTTGAATCCTGGCAGGAGAAAGGCAGCCGGAATGCCCTGGCCTTGGCACGCGAAAAGGTTGATAAGATACTGGCAGGACACCAGCCGCAGGTTCTGGATGAGGACGTGGAAAAAGGGCTGCAGGAATACCGGGAGATGGTAGCCAACCGTTCTATGGAAGAGTTCTATGCCGGTGAAGACCCCGCTTACCAGGATTACACTAATCTTTAGGAGCTATGATGACTGCTGCCAGTATCTCCCCTCAAACTGATAAACTGCCGCTCCGCAAGAAGATATTGTTCAGCACGGGCGACCTGTCGACCAGCATCCCGCTGGCGATTATCATGTTCTTCCAGCTCTACTTCCTGACAGACATTGCCAGGCTGCCTGCTGACCTGGCGGGCTGGGCGATCGGGATTGGAAAGATATGGGACGCAGTCAATGACCCGCTATTCGGGCTGATCTCTGACCGCATCCGCAGCCGGTATGGGCGGCGTAGGGTAGTATTGCTGTTCGGTGCCCTACCGCTCGGGTTGACCTTTATGCTGATGTGGCTGGTCCCGCCTTTTGGCAGGTACGCCATGATGGCATATTATGCCGCCGCCTTCATTCTATTTGATAGCTTTTTTACCTTTATTCATGTTTCCTACAATTCGCTCACACCCGAGATGACCCAGGATTACGATGAACGTAGCTCCCTGAATGGTTTCCGCATGGTATTCTCGATCGCCGGTACACTCGGGGCGATCATCCTGGCGACGCTGCTGCAAGGAGTAGTCCCGGACGCCCGGAAACTGTTCATGATCCTGGGTATTGCACTGGGGATCGTTAGTATTATCCCGCCGCTGATTGTATTTGCTGTAACGAAAGAAAGACCCATGCAGGAAATGCCGGCAGCGCTGGAGCCAAAAACTGCCATTAAAACAACTCTTTCGAACAAGCCGTTCTGGTACATTATGGGGCTGTACCTGTTCAGCTGGACGACTGCATCGATCATTTCTGCAGTTCTGGTGTACTATGCCAACTACTATCTGAAAGTGCCTGCTCAGGCCAATTACTTTGTCCTTTTGGCAGAGGCTTCTGCCATAATGTTCATCCCGTTCGTGGTCTGGCTGGCAAGGAAATTGGACAAGAAGCGGGGGTTCATGATTGGAATGGCAGCCTGGATCGTGGTGCTGCTGGGACTGGCGCTGCAGCAGCCCCACCAGATCATGCTGGCTTATATCCTGGCATTCCTGTCCGGGCTGGGGATTGCGAGCGCATACGTGCTTCCGTGGGCAATGATCCCGGATGTGATCGAGATGGATGAATTACAAACCGGGCAGCGCCGAGAGGGTTCATTCTACGCATTTGCATCCTTTTTCCAGAAGCTGGGCACCGGGATCGCTTTGTGGGCTTTAGGGCAAGCGCTGGCGCAAGCAGGATACCTCACCCCTGTTGAAGGCCAGCCGCTGCCGGAGCAACCGGAAGCAGCAGTGAATGCCATCCGCCTGTCGATCGGGCTGATCCCGGCTGTGCTGCTGGTGGTTTCCATCCTGTTTGCCTGGCGCTATCCCATTACAAGACAGGAACACCGCCACTTGCGCGATCAGCTGGTTGAAAGGGGAATGGAAGGGTAAAAAAAGGAAGGCTGTATGTCCAAACTGGAAACTGTTTCTATTCATGCCGGGCTGGTGCCCGAGGAGAACTTGCAGGCATTAAGCCTGCCGCCAATTTCGACCGGCGTCAGCTATAAGCTGCCTGCTTTTGGCAATAAGCTTTTCGATGCGTTGCTGATGGAAAACGACCAGGCTGCCCATGTCTATTCACGCTGGTCCAACCCGACCGTGCGTGTCCTGGAGGAGCGGATGGCAGCCCTGGAAGGTGCTCCTGCAGCTGTGGCTGTGGCCAGCGGAATGGCGGCCATTTCAGCCCTGGCATTAACCTTCCTTTCGGCGGGCGACCATATTATAGCCAACGAGGTTTGTTATGCCGGAGCGGTGGAGCTGTTTGCGCAGCACCTGCCCCGTTTTGGAATTGAGGTCAGCCTGGTGGATACCAGCGACCTGGACCAGGTACAGGATGCGGTCAGACCGAACACCAAACTCATTTACATCGAAACCCCGGTCAACCCGCTTATGAAAATCGTTGATATCGGCGCTTGTGCAGCCATCGCACATGCTGCAGGAGCCTGGCTGGCGGTCGATTCAACCTTTGCGACACCTGTACTGCAGCGACCAATCGAGATGGGGGCAGATTTTGTCATCCACAGCATGACCAAGTACCTGAATGGGCATGGTGATGCTTTGGGAGGGATCATACTGGGTAACCGGCAAGACATCCTGCGCATCCGGCGTGAGATGCTGGTTCACCTGGGTGGGGCGCTCAGCCCGTTCAATGCCTACCTGATCCTGCGCGGACTGGCTACCCTGAAATTGCGCATGGAAAAACACTGCGCATCTGCCGCGCAGATTGCCGGTTTCCTCGAAGCTCATCCTAAGATAGAGAAGGTGTTTTATCCCGGGTTGGAAAGCCATCCACACCATTCTTTGGCAAGATCACAGATGTCTGGTATGGGTGGAATGATATCCTTCCGTTTGAACGGCGGGTTAAGCGCTGCCATAACCCTGGCAGAGAAGGTGAAATTATTCTCCTATGCCACGTCGCTCGGCCATCCTGAAAGCCTGTTATTTTATTACCCAACTGAAATTTACTTTGATAATGCAGCCTGTTACAGTGCTGAACAGAAAAGCCGGTTGCAGGAATGGGCAGGGGATGGTATTATGCGGGCTTCGATAGGGTTGGAAGATGTGGAAACATTGATTAACGATCTTGATCAGGCTCTAAGGCGCAGGTACTGGAAGGGCACAGCAGGAAACCTGCTTTATCCCCTGGTCAAACGGTCATTAAACACAAAGTAGAAGGCAGCATTATTACAAGGAGTCCAGGGATGAGAATTGGTTACATCGGTTTAGGCATCATGGGCAAGTCCATGGCGCGCAATATCCTTAAGAACGGATATGACCTGGTGGTTTACAACCGCAGCCAGGCTGCTGTGCAGGAGCTTGTTGGTGAAGGCGCTGCAGCTGCCGGTTCACCGGCTGAGGTTGCCAGCCTGGTGGATGTGGTTTTTACCAACCTGCCGGATTCGCCGGATGTGGAAAAGGTGGTGCTGGGCGAGAATGGGATCATCCATGGCGCCCATCCGGGACTGATCTTTGTGGATAATTCCACCATTAAACCGGCAACTGCCCGGAAAATTGCTCTTCAGCTGGCTGAAGCCGGCGTGCAGAGTCTGGATGCACCGGTTAGCGGCGGGGATATCGGTGCAAGCAACGGCACCCTTACCATCATGGTGGGCGGTCCGGCGGACGCGCTTGAAAAAGTTATGCCGGTCTTCATGGCAATGGGCAAGACGGTCACCCATGTAGGCGACTGCGGAGCCGGGCAGATCGCCAAAGCAGCCAACCAGATCATGGTGGCTGCCCAGATGGTTGCCATGGGTGAGCTTCTAGTCTTCGCCCAGAAAGCCGGGGCAGACCCGCGCAAGGTTGTGGATGCCATCAAAAGCGGCGCCGCCCAATGTTGGACGCTGGATGTGAAGACACCGCGCCTGTTCAACGGCAACCGCCAGCCGGGCTTCAAGGCAGCCATGCAGCTCAAGGATATGAAGATCATCCAGGATACCGCAGCAGAGTACGGCATTGTTCTACCGTCTGCCACGCTGGATACGCAATTATATGAAGCAATGCTCCAAAACGGGATGGGGTTAATGGATAATTCAGCGGTGATTGAAATGATCGAGAAGCTCTCGAACACACGCCTAATAGATTATCCGGAGCAGGCTTAACTGTTTTCTTGGCTTCCTGCCCTGATTAAAATTCTGTGGAGTTGATTGGCGGCCTGGTTTACTGCCTTCCTAACCGGCAGGCAGACCGGGTCGCCAAATTCATTCCCCGCCGCCTGGATGGCCAGGATAGCAGTCTTGCTGCCGGTTTCCAGCTGCAGGTAGCGCAGGAAATCTCCCATGGATAGACCATGAGTGCCCATACCCCCCAAAGCCTCCTCAGGGTCGATCAGGGTGATTTCCCCGGGTTGGGCGCCAAAATCTCCGGCATCAATGATCAGGATCAAATGGGGATTGAACCGGCGGATGACTGAAGTAAAATTTTCGGGGGCTTGCGCCCCCTCAATGATCAATACATCTTCCAGTTGTTCTTTCTTTTTCAGCAGCTTCCGGACTGCCAGGACACCGGCGGCATCATCCCCCCGCAGCTCATTGCCGACACCCAGGATGACTACCCTGTGGCGGGGATCAGGCACATTCCGGGTGCTCGCCTGGATTATCCTGGTTAGCTTTTTTGTCCAGGAGGAACTGGATATCTTCTTCTCGTCCATAAGTGATCGTCATGGGCTCTGCGCCTAGTGAAGCTAACTCCCATTCATCATTTGAAAGGTGCAGGCAGTCAAATCGGCAGCTCCGCACGCACTGGTCACAGAAAGTGCAGCGGTCAATATAATAGCGCATTACAAATTGTTTTTTTGCCCGGTCAATAACCTCAAGCTCAAGCGCATTAGCAGGACAATCTCTGACGCACATCATGCAGCCGGTGCATTTTTCCGGCTCCCAGTGCAGTTTGCTGCGCAGCCTCTCAGGTTCTGCTTTCCTTTCAAAGGGATACTTTTCTGTTGCCGGCTTTTTGAAAAGCGATTTGATGATATCCCCAAACATGGTACCAATAGACATAACCTACCTCTTTCTTAGAAGAACAGCCTGCCAACTACCAGGATTAAGATCTGGACCAGCGCCAATATGGCGCCGAGACGCCACCACAGGCCTACTGTCTGGTCGATCCTCAGGCGGGCAAACAGCGACTGTAACAAGGCGATCACGAGCAGGAGGCCGAGGGTCTTCAGGATAAATTCAAGCGGATTTGCCAGGCCGCCCAGGTAAAAGGCAGAGACCAGGGTAAGTCCGATCACTAGTTCAACATTTTTTCCGATGCGGAAAAGGGCCAGCCCGCGCCCGCTGTACTCAGTCAAAGCGCCGGACACAATCTCTGTTTCTGCTTCAGGTGCATCAAACGGCGGCAATTCAAGCTTCCCCATCAAGCCGATCAATGCCACCAGGAAACCAATCGGCTGGGTCAGGATGAACCACCAGCCGTCCTGGGCAAAGGAATTGATCTCGCTGATCTGGAGCGTACCGGCTGCCAGGGCGGGCCCTAGCAATGTGAGCATGAAGGGAGCTTCATAGGAGAAAAGCTGTGTCAGGGTGCGGGTTGCACCAACCAGCGAGAACCGGTCAACCGTGTTTGCGCCTGCCAGCCCAAGGCAGATTGTCAGCACGCTCAACATGTACACCACAAGGATCAGGTCGCCGCGGAAGCTGAAAACCGGGGTGAAACCAAGCATGGGAGTATATAAAGCAGAGGTCAGAGCAGCGGTTACACTCAGGATGGGTAAGAAGATGAAGAGCGCCTTGTTGACGCCATCGGGGATGATCTCCTCTTTTGCCAGCAGCTTGAACATGTCTGCCAGCGGCTGGAACCAGCGCGGCCCGAAACGGTTCTGGTAGCGGGCAACCAGCTTTCGGTCGACGTACTCATAAGCCATGCCCAGTAGAACCAGGAAGAGGCCTGCCGGGAACACCAGGATGGAAACCAGAGAGGGGAGAGTCAGGCTCATTGGTAATATTCAACCCCGTATTTTCTTAAGTCTTCCCAGTACATCGTCTGGGAGCTGGATTCCTGGCGTATAGTAACCAGGCGGTCGTTGCAGCTAAAGCACGGGTCGATCCCAACCAGCAGCATGGGCATATCAGCCAGTTTATGGCCGACTGCTACAGAACTGACTGTGCCCCAGTTGCAGAGGCTGGGAGTGCGGATCTTGATGCGGTACGGGTTCTCACCGCCTGCACTTTTAATGTAGTAGAACAGCTCACCGCGAGGTGCTTCCACCCGGCTGATCACTTCCCCGGCCGGAATGCGGCGTGGGATGCGGATGGTCAATTCACTCTCAGGAAGGTCAGTCAGGATCGCCCGGATGAGGCGAATCGATTCAAACAGCTCCCGGATACGCACGATAAACCTGGCAGTCAGGTCACCGCCTTCATGAAGCACGATATTTACTGGAAATTTAGGATAAGAGGCATAGGGCGATTCCACCCGCACATCGCGCTCCACACCTGAAGCCCTGGCGGTCGGACCCACTGCTCCGAGCAGGGTGGCTTCTTCTTTGGTCATTTTGCCGACGTTACTTGTCCGGCCTAAGAAGGTGTCATCCGTGGTAATGATCTTCTCATAATAATGAAGTCGTTCTTCGAGGTAGTTCAACCCGTCGAGAATTTTCTGCTTCTGCTCAGGGGTGATGTCGTACTTTACCCCGCCAACCAGGTTGACCGAATGCTGCACACGGTTGCCGCTGATCAGTTCGAACAAGTCCATAACCGTTTCGCGGTCGCGCCAGCTGTACATGAACAGGGTGTCAAAGCCGCCTTCATGGGCTGCAACACCTAGCCAGAGCATGTGGCTCTGGATGCGCTCAAGTTCCAGGACGATGGTGCGGATCGCCTGAGCCCGGGGAGGAACAGTGACCCCAGCCAGCTTTTCAACGCCGAGTGTGTAGGCAATTCCGTGAACATGGGAGCAGATCCCGCAAACTCTTTCCAGCATGTAGAGGTTCTGTATCCAGGTACGCGATTCGGTCATTTTTTCAATTCCGCGGTGCACAAAGCCAAGCCGGATGGTAGCTCCTGTCACTTCCTCGCCATCGACGGAAAATTCGAAGTGGCCGGGTTCTTTCAAAGCCGGGTGCTGCGGGCCGATCGGAACAATAAATTTCTCGACTTTTTCCTGCATCTCAGTTCTCCTGTGCTGCCTGTGGGGCATCAAAACCAGTAAAGGACTTCCGCAAAGGGTAAATACCATCCGGCCAATCATCCGGTAGTACCAGGTGATCCGGTACCGGGGTATCCACACACGTAATTCCAAACAATTCCATCAGTTCGCGCTCGTAGATCGTGGCAGAAGGGATGATCCCACAGACACTTGGCACCTGGGCGTCGGTGTAAGCAACTTCAATGCGCAGGCTTAGAACTGCTGCCGAGTTGCAGAAGTGGTATAGCACTTCCAGATGCCCTTCCTGGCTTTCACCCTCAGCAGGTCCTGTGGCTGGGGGAACAAGATCCACACCTGAAATTGCTGAAAGGTAACCCCAGCGCGCCCGGGTAAGTTCCTCGACGGATTCGAGCAGGTCTTCGCGTGCAAGGTAAACATCCAGCCGGTTCTCATCCGGGCGTTTGTATTCCTTCGCCCAGGGTTTAAGGAGCGCTTCTGCAATGGTGAATAATTTCTCGGTTTCCATTATTACCCCTTCTGTTCTTTCAGGCTGTTGAGCAGGGCTACCACACCTTGAATGATGGCTTCTGGGCGGGGAGGGCACCCGGGGATGTACGCACTGACAGGCAGCACTTCGTCGATGCCGCCGGCGATATTATAAGAGCCGTGAAACACGCCGCCTGACAGACCGCAAGAACCAAGGGCTACCACGAACTTCGGTTCCGGCATCTGTTCGTAAATGCGCAAAAGGCGGTCACGAGATTGGCGGGTGACCGGCCCGGTGCATAAAAGAATGTCAGCATGGCGCGGGCTGCCTTGCAGCTTCACCCCGAACCTTTCCAGGTCGTAGCGCGGGGTGAGGGTTGCCAGTATCTCGATGTCGCATCCGTTGCAGGAGCCGCTGTTATAGTGAATTACCCAGGGAGAATTGATCCGGGCCCAGGTTTTCAGCCCGTTGAGGGTTTTTTCCCAGGCATTGATTTTTGCGTTTTCCATCTAACCTCTCATATCCTGATTTTCCAATTAACCATTAACCAGAACCCATTGTTTAGCTTACCATACCTGTCAGCCTAAAATCAAGGCGACCAACGCAAGGATCAGGCCGACAATATACACGCCGGATATTGCATTCAGGGGGCTGGTGCCGATCACAAGTGCGCCCAGGTGCAGCATGGCGAAAAAGAATGCGACCAGAAAGAAAGAGCGGTAACCGGGGGCGGCAGCATTGGTCGGCGCCAGCTCGCCGCTGCCGTAAGGGCTCGATTTGACCGGATTCGGTTTCTCGGGTCCGGCTAGTTTCTTGCCGAACAGGAATATCAAAACCACCAGGGGGATAATGATGAGGAACGCAAGCGGAGGGGTGAGTAATATTTCCATACATGCCTCTTAGATTAACCGCCGAATATTGCCAGCAGTGACATCGCTGCGGGAGTGGTCAGCCAGCGCACAAGGGGCGGCCAGACACCGATTGCTGCGATGGCAGCCGTCATAATGATCAGGGGGAGAACCATAACCCAGGATATTGGTTTTCCTTCTTTAACCAGGTCTGATGGTTCATTCCGGTACATGCGGTTGACAAGTGGTGCATAGTACCCGAGTGACAGCACGCTGTTGATGGCGGCAAAGATCACCAGGGCAATGGCGAGCGAATTATTGGTCTGGAAACCAGCCACAAATATCTGCCATTTGGACATGAAACCTGCCAGCGGCGGCAAGCCTCCCAGGGCTAACAGGGCTGTTGCCAGGATAAAAGCAGTGACCGGGTAACGCTGGGCAGCACCATTCAAGTCGGTAACTGTCAGCGGTTCATGGTTGTGATGCGCCATACGCAATGCATATAGCAGCGCCCCGGCAGCAAGGAATGCTGCCCCTTTCATCAACGCATGGGTGATGACATGGAAGAAACCGCCGGCTGCCCCTTCTGGTTGAAGCGTGAACACTGCAACCCCAATACCAACCAGGATGTATCCCATCTGGCTGACGCTCGAGTAGGCCAGCAGACGCTTGACCTGGGTCTGTCGGAGCGCCATCAGGTTGCCCACCAGCAGGTTCAGCGCGCCGAAAGCCATGATCAGGTATCCCCAGGTTGTGTGCGATACGATCACTGCACCGGTGGTACGCAGCAGGGCAACCAGTCCGGCTTCAATCACGATGCCGGAAAGCATGGCACTGATCCCGCTGGGTGCCTGTGAGTGGGCATCCGGCAGCCAGGTATGCAGTGGGACAAGGGCGGCTTTGACGCCGAAACCGATCAGCATGAGCACACTGGCTGATAAAATGATCGGGTTGCTCCCGCCCACTGATACTGCCAGGTGGATCTCGTTCAGGTTCAGAATGCCGGTTTGGGTAAAGACCAGGGCGATACCCAGCAGGATGAAGACTGAACCGGCCGCGCTTTGCACCAGGTATTTCACCCCGGCTTCAAGCGCATCAGGCAGGCTGCGGTAAAAGGCGACCAACAGGTAAGAACTGACTGCCATGACCTCGAACCAAACCCACAGATTGAACAGGTCGGTTGCGCAGACCAATCCAATGATGCCTGCAATCATTACCATCAGCAGGGCATAGAACTTTTCTTCGCCCTCGTCATTCTGCATGTACTTGGTGGAAAAAAAGGTGACGAATAAACCCAGTAAGACAGCGGTAATGGTAACCAGCAATCCGATGCCGTCCATCTGCAAGCTGATGAGGTTAACATCCAGGGTCAGAGGACCAGTGCTGGTGAAGTGGACAGCTGCAAAATACAGGGGTACCAGAGACGCCAGCATGGCAAGTACTGCCAGGATGCGGGCGAGCGTTCCGCCGTTCTTTGCTTTTGTTTTAATAGCAATGCGACCGGCAAGATAAATGATCGGAGCTGCGCCGAGTGGGATAATCAGGAGGAGGGTGAGTGCAGTTTGTGCTGTCATGTTAGCCTCCTACCACCAGGATCAGGATGACCGCAATGAATGCGATCAGCAGCCCGGCTATGTTCCAGTTGAGCAGCCCGGTTTGGGTTGCCCGTAATTCTTCTGCGGCGCCTTGGGTCAGGCGGACAATGCCTGAGTTAATCGCCTCAAAGCCAAAACTGTTTTCGGCTGCTTTGGTAAGCCAGCGGAAGGCATTTGCCACACCGGCAAGATGTTCCCGCTGCCACCAGGCGATCAAGCCGAGGGCGACCACTGCCAACGCAATGTACGTGGCAGGTGCTGCCAGGACTTCCATCAGCACTTCTGCCGTACTTAATGCATGAATATCATGTGCCAGCAAAGTAATATGAAGCGTGCTGGCAAAAGGTCCCGCCAGGAGCCAGCTCAGCAGCGCCCCGGCTGCCAGTGGAATAAGGGCAATCTTCATGGCAGGCTGAGCATCGTGAACGTGTTTCTCCGAGGAAGGCTTTCCGTAAAAGACCATATACACCATGCGGAAGGTGTAAAAAGCAGTCAGGCCGGCGCTGATGAGCATGAATATGTAAGCCCAGATGGGGCCATGCTGCAGGCCGGCTTCAAGTACCAGTTCTTTGCTCCAGAAGCCGTTTAAGACCGGGATACCGGCCAATGCCAGGGATCCAATCACAAATACGAACCGGGTGAGGGGCATCTGTTTGCCTAAAGCTCCCATCTGGCGCATGTCGCGGGTACCCACAGAATGGATGACCGCACCGGCGGCAAGGAAAAGCAGTGCTTTGAAGATGGAATGGCTGAAAAGGTGAAACTGGGATGCGTACACCCCACCGCAGCCGATGGCAAAGACCATGTACCCCAGCTGGCTGACGGTAGAGTAAGCCAGGACCCGTTTAAGATCGTTGGCAACCAGTGCCATGATGGCGGTCATCACTGCTGAGATCATGCCTACCAGGATAACCGCGGTAGTCCAGCCGGGCACACCTTCAAAAGCCGGGAAAAAACGGGCCAGCAGGTAAACACCTGCGTTGACCATGGTTGCGGCATGGATAAGTGCACTGATGGGGGTTGGTGCTTCCATGGCATCGGGGAGCCAGGTCTGGAAGGGGAATTGGGCCGATTTTGCAGCGGCAGCAGCCAGGAACCCGAATGCCATACCTGCCAGGATGCGCGGGTCGATGATGCCGGGGTCGGCGATCATGCGGTTGAAATCATAGCTGCCAGTCTGGCTGAAGAGAAGCAGTGCGCCAGCCAGCAATCCGACACCGCCCAGCTGGGTGATGATGAGGGCTTTGATACCGCCAGCCACTGCCTTGGGGTCGTCATTATGGAATGCAATCAGTGCATAAGAGCACAGTGCAGTGATCTCCCAGAAGAAGAACATAAGCAATAGATTGCTGGTGAGCACCAGGCCGGCCATTCCGCCGATGAAGAACAACACCATGGCATAGTAGCGACCGAGTGCTTTTTCACCGCGCATGTAGTCTACTGAGAAAATGACAGCCAGGCTTCCGATCACGGTAGCAACAATCGAGAGGAATACAGCCAGCCCGTCAGCCACAAACGTGAATTGGCCGAATACACCGCCTGCATCTAGGCTGATGACTGTAGCACTGCTGGCGTGAAATAACAGGATCAAGGCTGCAATTCCTGAGGCCGCTGAAAACAGGATGGCGAGGGTTTGTTGCAGGGCAGTTCGTTTATCGCCAGCCAGCCAGACCAGCAGCGCACCGATCCAGGGCAAGCCGATTACCAGGAATATTAGTGTCGATGCCATGCTCACCCCTTCAGGTTCCTAAGATTGTTAAGGTCAACGGTACCGAGATGCTTTTTGACCTGTACTGCCAGGGCTAGCCCGATAACCGCAACGATGGTATCCGCGACGATGACTGTCAAAGCCATGCTTTGCCCGGTCATCACCTGACCGGTCATGCGCCCAGCAAGGACCAGGGCAATCATGCCGACCTTGACCAGGATCTGCAGGGCAATGACTATTTTGATCATATTGCGGGTGATCAGGAGGGTGTACAGCCCGATGCCGAATACAACCAGTACAGTCAGCATATCAATATAAGGTATAGTTGTCATGCTTTGCTCTCCCTGGTGGTACTGTCGGAGATCAGGCTGATAATACCCAGCACTCCGGCGAAAATTAAGACTATCTGCAGGATGACATCCAGCGCACGGTTATTCCAGATGGTGGTCGCTGCCATGGGAATGGATTCCAGGGTAGGAACTACTGCATCCAACAATGGCAGATTAAGGTAAGCGAGCGTGCCAAAGGAAAGGATCACCAGCAGCCAGGCAACCATCGGGGGAATGGCCGGCAATCTCACGGCAGTTTCATCACCGATAATGTTGATCGCAAAAACAAACAACACTGTAACTAATCCAGCGCCGACACTGAGTTCAATCACGGCAATTTCGGGTGCACCGAGCAGGTAAAGCATCAATGCTGTCAGAGCGCTGCAGCCTGCCAGCCAGAGGGCTGCTGCAAGCAGCTTTTTCACCCGAATTGCCTGGACCGCGCAGAGGATGATGCCGGCTGCGATCAGGGCATTTAACATACTTGCCTCCTGAGAAGGGATGTTTTAGTGGAAAAAGACACCATTACTTTATACAAACTTTGATCCTGTTTGTCATGTGAGACTTGTCCCCAAATTGGTATTAAGAAAGCACGTCTGATTATATGCTAAAATTTGTTATCCCTGTGTAACAAGGAGAAATTTGATGCTAAAAGCTTCCATCGCTATTCTAATTTTCTCAATTTTTCTGCAATTACTTTCAACTCCAACCGTTTTAAGCCAATCATTACCGGATGTAACCAGTATCCAAAGTGATTCAACTTTACTTCGGATCATTATTGTCCTTGATATCTCAGGCAGCATGGAATCTTATTCTCTGGGGAGCAGCGATTTACCTGATGCGATTGCTGGTATTAAATCACAAATAGATGAGGTTTTGAACTCACAAACCCACCGAGACCTGTTGGAAAAGAGGAAAACGCTTTTTGCGAGTGAAGCTATTGTCAGTACAAGTAGAATTTGGTATGAAAGAATTGATATGCTTGAAGAATGGTACAGTTTGAATGGATTAAGCTCGATATCTGATGTTCAGGAATCAGTAAAAAATATCCTTGTTGTAAATAAGTGTAAAGAAAATTACAGTTACTGGATAACCGTTTCTGATAATGTGCAGGATATGGAAGAACGTCTCTCATACGCCTGTGAGGCATCCAAGTTAAGTGAAATACGCACTGCAATTTTGCAAGCATTTCCTGTTGATAATCCTGAGTTGAGCGGCTTGATCAGTGAAATGAACCAGGCAGAGAGTGACTACTATGATGCCCAGGATGAAGCAGGAATATCTACCTTGAATGATGAAATCTCAAATTATCTTGACACTTCCGGTTATTATGACCTGCAAGACGAGGTTGAAGAATTAGCCCCCACATACAACATACCCACAAAAATGGACCTTGCCAAGCAGGCAGCCCAGATACTGGTTGAGCTATCAAAATTGGATCAGCTATCCCAGGGAATAGCCTCGGAAATATCAATTGTTACCTTTAGCAACACCGCTAAGCTGGAGATTCCGCTTACATCCAGTTTTGAACAAGTTGAATCGATCATCCAGGGTTTATACACCTTGAATATGACCAACATCAGTGATGGATTGATCACAGCTATGGACCAGCTGGAACCAGTTGCTTCTGATGGTCAGCCTTCAGTGATCATACTTCTAAGCGATGGATATGCTAACAGGGGATTGGTTTCGCAGGATATGCTTAATTACCTACCAGAACGTGCACGGTCGATTGGAACAACCATCTATACCGTGGGTATAGGCGAAACCGAATATGACGTCGATTCTGACCTTTTAACTGGATTGGCTGAGCAAAGCGGGGGAAGCTATCTATTTGCGCAAAGTGGAGAAGAACTGGTCAATTTCTTTATTGAAAGCAGGCAAAAAGCTGTGGGCGGGTCTGTCACGTCATTCACTGGTTCGATACAGCAAGGGGAGCGCCAGCAAGTGGGTTCTGTTCCAGTCGAAAAAGATCTGGATGAACTGTCACTGACCCTCTCTCACCTGGAAGGGGATCTTGCCATGCGGTTGATTGATCCGGATGGGGAAGAAGTTACAACTGGATATCCAGGGATGTCAGACCAAGAAGGCGGCAATGTACAGCTCATAAAGATCAAGGATCCCAAAAAGGGCAACTGGCTGATCGAAGTTGAGGCAAAGTCTGTTCCATCCGATAAAAAGAGCGTCATCTATACGGTTGTGGCAAGCCAATCTGCCCGCAAGATCACCCCTACTCCTGTTCCATCGGCTACCCCAACACCTTCACCTTCGATTGTTGAGCAGTACAAATGGTACCTGGTTGGCGGAGGAGTGTGTGTTTTTGGGGTTGTTGCGCTGATCGCGGCCGTAATCGTGGTTATCGTCCTGGTGAGCCGCAAACAGAAAAAGTGATCCCATAGATCCAGGTTGGGCAACTAAAAACTGTTTTTAGGGTTAGTCCAATAACGGAAGAATACAATGCTGCAGAAGATCATGGATTTTGACCACAAAATATCCGGAAAGGTCCGTATTCATCCAGGGCAGAAACTGCTCTGGAATGCGGCGGCTATATTAGCCCATACAGGTGATTCCTGGTACTGGCTGGGTGTGCTTTTCCTGGTGTGGCTTCTGGCAAAGGGTGAATGGCACAATAAAGCTGCCTTCCTCGCAATTGGCATTGCCGTACAGATCGTGATCATCTTTGCTATCAAATTCACAGTCCGCCGCAGCCGGCCTGCTGGTGAGTGGGGCGCATTTTACCGCAACACCGACCCGCATTCTTTTCCGTCCGGGCATGCTGCCCGGGCCGGGTTGCTGGCAGCCATGGCTGTCTGGTTGGGGCCGGCCTGGTTTGCCCTGGTGATCGTTATCTGGGCGCCCATCATGAGCCTGGCCAGGGTTGTCATGGGAGTGCATTACCTGGTAGATGTTGTAGCCGGGCTGTTGATCGGAATCCTGATCGGGTGGCTGGTCATACTTCTGGAACCATTCTGGCTTCTGCTGGTTCCGTTCGCATTCTAGAGCTTCATATAAATCTGTCAACTTAAGGAAGTAACGACCGAAGGATCCTGCCCCAGCTTATTAAGGCGGGATCCTTCGCTTCGCGCGAGACGAAATTAAAGGGTATTAAGCAAAAAGCGGTTGCGCCTTTCCCAGGAACAACCGCTTATTGGTTTATTATTCGAACTTTGATTTCGACCGCGTCACCGGTACGTTCTCGGGGACGGCAACCGGGATGACTGCAGGGCGGCTGGTGAGCAGGTTGAAGCGTGATGCCCCCAGGTAAAGGATCTCCAGGATCAGGTCGTTGTAGCTGATCCCGGCTGCATTGCAGATCACGCAGATGTCGGAAAAATCAGGAGTTAAGCCGGGCAAGGTGTTGATCTCGATCAGGCGCGGGTTCCCCTGGGCATCCATCCGCATATCCACCCGCGAGACATCCAGTGCGCCAATTGCCTTATGGGCTTTAATGGCAAGATCCTGCAGCTCGCGCTCCAACTCCTGTGGAATAGGGGCAGGGCAGAGAAAAGAGGGAATGCCTTTTTCACCAAAGTTCAAGGTTTTGGCAAAATTACCGTACACGCCTGGGGTTGCTGAAATACTGCTGTCCACCTCTTCCACGGGAAGGCGCATAAAACCATCGTCTTCGTACCATTCAGGATGGCGCGAGTTGCTCCTTGCATTTTCCCTTCCCAGGACAGCCACTGTAAATTCGCGCCCCGGCAGGTATTCTTCAACCAGGGCAGGCTGCTGGTACGTCCGGATGATCCACTTAACCCGTGCATACAGTTCTTCATAATTGTTCACGATGGAGTGGGCATCCATGCCCATACCGGTACCTTCGCGTGCAGGTTTCACAAACAGGGGGAATTTCAGCTGGGGATCCAGCTCATCCTGCGGAGTAAGGAATTCCTGCCAGCCGGCTGTGGGCAGGCCTGCATCACGCCAGATCTTCTTGGTCATGGTTTTATCCAGGCCGATCGCGTTGGCCAGCACACGCGAGGCAGTATAAGGGATGTTCAGCATTTCCAGTAAGGCTGGAACCTGGGCTTCGCGTGCGTCACCACCCAGACCTTCTGCAATGTTGAAGCAGATATCGGGCAGCAACTCACTCAGCTTTTGCGGCAGTGTTGCATCCGCATTCAGGAATTCAGTTGTGTGGAAATCGGTTTCTATGGCTTTCTGGATCGCCTGAATGGTTTCAGGCTTGTCAAATTCCGCACCGGCGTCCAGGGGATCCTTGTCTGAGTGAACTGCTTCGCCTCTTAAGTTAGCGATGACCGCCACCCTCCAGGGGCCTGCCGGCTGCGGAGTCGGGTCAGGAGGTTCTTCCCCCTCGTTATCTGCCTGATCCTGTTGTGAATACAGTGATGATTTAAATTCGTCCATTCTTTCCTTATGCTGCCATATATATATCAAACAGCACGGAATTATACGGCTTATTGCAAATAATACAAGAGGTCAATATATGATAAAAAGCCCAGAATTTCTGGGCTTTTTATGCAGTGCTGGATCATTTCACCTTTATTGACCTTACCATCTCGTCCAGGCTTGTCAGCCTTGGTGTAAACTCTACATCCTGCCAGCTCTCTAGCTGGGGAACGATTTCATCCAGGTAAGCAGTAAAATCTTCGTACAGGTCGTCCATGGAACCGGTGTATGACTCGCCGCTGGCAGGCAGTTGTGGATGAGACACTGGCATGATGACCGATATGTAATACTCTCCATCATTCGTCAGTCCTTGAAAAGTGTAAAACATGTCATGGCTGTTGACCGGCCAGGCTGCCTGTCCGTATTGTGTCAGATACCTGACACCTTTGATGTTGTTGAATTCCAGGTACTCCACCTGCGCTGTGAACAGCGGTCCTGCATTCCAGACCGGCAGGAACGGGATGCTGTCAGGATCGTCATCCGGATTATCCAGCAAGTTCTGCAGCCGGGATACCGTATCGGCAATATCCGGGTTCATGTTGATGTATTCCTGCACCGGGTAGATATTGATCGCTGGTTTATGGAAGGTGCTTTGCAGCGGGTATCCTTCCAGTGAGAAACTATCATATTTAGGCATGATTTCCCAATACATCTCACTGTCGACAGCTGCATAGGTAATCCCTGTTGCACTGGATGCAATATCGGCAGGAACGATGAATTCAACATTGTTGTACGCCATAAAGTACCCCTGTGGTGCTTCTGGCGTGGCAGCAGTCACGGCTGTGGCATCTGGAACTGGGGTATCCTTAACTGTTTCAGAATCACTGGTTTGGGTTGCTTTTAGTTCCACTGCCTCAGCGGTTTCGGCCCCATTGGTTCCGGAGGATGTTTCCCGGAATCTTGGTATGAAAATCGCCGCCAGGACTGCCACAAGAGCCAGGCCAAAACACAGTACTGCCACGACCAGGATCCAGATCCATGCCTGACTTTTCTTTTGTACGGGAGATTGAGGGGTGTAATAGGCAGGCCTGACAGCCTGGGGCTGCCCGGTTTGGGTCACCGGGTTGCCGCAGGACGGACAGAAGCTGGCACCGGGCTGCAGAGGGGTGTTGCATTTTGGGCAGGTATTCTGGTTCATAGTTATCCTTTCCTGGAGTGCAAAGGTTACGAGATTGTAAATAACCGCCAACTGTGTTGACAGCGGCTTTCGTGTGGGGTATCCTTAACCTGGGAATGGGAAGGTCCTGGTGGGCTTCCCGGTCTTCAAAACCGGTGACGGGTCGCTTTGCGGGCCGTGGTGGGTTCGACTCCCATCCATTCCCGCCTTTCATCCATATATTTATACAACATTATTTGTAAAATGATGAATAATTACCCCTCTGAATCCGAAGTCCAATTTGATGCAGAAAATATTCATACGATCATGCAGCGCATTATGCGCATAGATGATACAACCCTGGGCGGTCCAGACCAGGGGTACGCGTTCCGTTACAGGGGACATATCTACTCTGAAGACATAGAAACGGTGTACAAAGACCTGGAAGGAAAGCTGAAGCCGCTGGGTTACACACCGCTATTCCGCTGGGATGGCAGCCGGCATATGGTCATCCTGGTTAAAGGGGTGGTGCAGCCAAAACCTTCCAAACCTCTGGTCAACCTTGCCTTGTTCCTGTTGACAATCATCAGCGTGATTGCAGCCGGGGGGTTAAGCAGCGGAGAGCCTTTACCTTCCGGTTTACTGGCTGCAGTTGGTGCTGTTATTTCCCGCGGATGGCCGTTCACGGTTGCGCTCCTTTCAATTCTGGCTGCCCATGAGTTCGGCCATTACCTGGTTGGGCGCCGCCACCAGGTGGATGTCAGCCTGCCGTATTTCATTCCCCTGCCTTTTCCCCTTGGCATCTTTGGCACCATGGGCGCATTCATAAACATGAAATCCATCCCGCGCAATAAGCGCGAACTGCTGGATATCGGCATTGCCGGACCGCTGGCAGGTTTGCTGGTGGCGATCCCAGTTCTTTTCATCGGCCTTAATCTGTCCAGTCTGGATGTGATCAAAGAATCGATCCCGCCCGATATGTATATTCTCGAGGGAAATTCCCTGCTGTACCTGTTCTCCAAGTACCTGGTTTTCGGACAGCTGCTGCCTGCACCTGTGGATTACGGCAGCCTGTCCCCGCTTTTATACTGGGTGCGCTATTTCTTCACCGGGGATCCGGTGCCGGTGGGTGGGCTGGATGTCATCATTCACCCGGTTGCCTGGGCAGCTTGGGGCGGGTTGCTGGTGACAGCAGTAAACCTCATCCCGGCAGGTCAGCTGGATGGGGGGCATGTTGTCAATGTCCTTTTCGGCCCAAAGTGGTCCCGCAGATTTTTCTACCTGATCCTGATTGTACTGGCGGGGATGGGGTTCCTGTGGTCTGGCTGGTGGCTGTGGGCAGGCATCATTTTCTTGATCGGGCAGCGGCCGGCTGAACCCCTGGATATGATCACACCCCTTGACACCCGCCGCAAGTGGCTGGGTGTGTTGGCACTATTGGTTTTTGTGGTCACTTTTACCCCCATCCCTCTTATGGTGCATTGATCTTTTCTTACGGCATTGCAGAAATTGTCTCACCTGTCAGGGTGAGATATTTTTTTAAGCAGCTGACTGTGATACAGGAATGGGCAGGCAGGATCGCCAACAGGTCTCCCGGTTGGATTGCCCGGATCACTTTCCGGGGAATATGCAAAATGCCGTGTTCCTGCGAAAGGCTGCTGACATACGCTCCTAAAATCGGTGTTCCCCACCCGTTCGGGTTGAGCATGGTGACCAGTCCAAAAGCCTTCTGCCCTTCTTCCAGGCAATGTTCGCTGGAGAGGTGAACAACCCCTCCGTACACGACCACTTTTTCCTTATCCGGGTGGACTGCCACAACCGGGCAGGCAACAGCCACTGCGATTTCCTCTGTGGTACAGGCGCCGATGGCTGCCTGGGTGGCATCGTAGAAGATGAAGTTGCCGGGACGGATTTCATCCACAATTCCCAGGTCATCTGCCAGCGTGCAGCCGGGGGTGTCTCCCACGGAGAGCTCCAAACCGGAAAACCCTTCCTTCTTCAGGCTGTTCCTGGCTTGGTGCATCAACGTGATGCTCGCCTGGTAGGTAGCTGCAACCTGCGCTCGGTTCCTGGCGTGGTAAGTGTGCCCGGCATGGGTTAACAGGCCTCTCAGGTTGAGAATACGGGAACTTCGCACCGCGCTGCAGAGCTCGGTAATTTTCTTTGCGTCTTCTGCGGATATGCCGGTCCTGCCGGCTCCGGTATCAATCTTGACCCACACATCCGCCTGTCCGGTCAGCCGCTCCGACAGGAAAGAAACGGTTGCAAGTGATTCAATCAGTAGTTCAAGGTGGATGGATTTTGCCAGGGTGTTCGCCCGTTCGATCTCCCGCAGATTGAAGGGGAACGCAACCAGGATGTCCTGCCAGCCTGCCCTGGCGAAGTATTCAGCCATTTGCAGAGATGAACAGGTGATCCGGTTGATGCCTTCCTGGCGGAACCACTCCCCGATGTCTGCTGATTGGTGGGTCTTAAAATGAGGTCTCAGGCGGATTCCCTGCTGGTGTGCTTTACCAGCCATGAATGCGATGTGCTTCCGGGCTTTACTCTCATCCAGCAGCAGGGTGGGTGTGGTGATCGATTCTAGATTAATCATGGTTTTCTCCGGTCTGTCTGACCAATTGTACCCGAACGTTAAAGCAGTAAAATAGACATATGCTCCAATTCATTGACCAGCCCATCGAAGTGCGTTTTGATTTACCGCCTTTGTATGCTAAGAATCCGCCCTGTCCGCAAGGTTTCTGCTGGAATGAGAAGTGGTACACCATCATCCGGGAGATCAGTGCTTGGTCGGATTTTGAACGGCACGGACGGATGGGAAGAAACATGCAGCCTGCACATGCTGCCAGGGCAACCAGGGCAGGTTCCTGGGGGGTGGGCAGGTTCTATTTTCGGGTGGAAACAGAGAATGGCAGGGTCTTTGATCTTTACTTTGACCGGGCGCCGCGCGACGTGGATGACCGCAACGGGAACTGGTTCTTGCTGGGGGAGAGGGTTGCTGGATAAATAACTCAATAAAATCAAAGCACGTATACGAATAATAAAAAATATCATTGACAAAATTTGAATAAACGTTATAATGTATTTAAATAAGCAAAAGCCTCTTAGGTTATTGATCGAATGCCTGATCCTGCAAATTCCATCTTTACAACTGGAAAGAGCCATCAGGCTTTCAAGTTAGATTAAATGAGGTAATTTTATGTATCCACAACCAGCATCCTGTCCGGTCTGCAGCAGCCCTCTCAGTGTAACTCGCCTTTACTGTACCCACTGTGAGACCACCATCGAAGGAAACTTCCTGCCCGGGAATAATCCCCTGGCGGCTTTAAGCCCGGAACAGATCCAGTTTGTTATGGCTTTCATCCGCTGCGAAGGGCGGTTCACACGTCTTGAGGATGAGCTGAAACTTTCCTATCCCACCCTGCGCAACCGGCTATCGGATGTTCTCAAAGCGCTCGGGTTTGAACCCAGCAAGGATGACAGTACCATCAGGCTGAAAGAAGAAGACCGCAACCAGATTTTGGATGAGTTGGCCCAGGGCAGGATCAGTTTTGAGGACGCCCAGCTGCTACTGCAGGGCAAAAAGCCGGAATCTGTGCAAAATTCCTCACAGGAGAGTGCGTGATGGTTTCTTCGGAAGAACGGCTCAAAGTATTGAAAATGGTTGAGGAAAACAAGATCAGTGCCGAACAGGCTGTGCAGCTGCTGATGGCGCTGGAATCCCAGGGCAAGGCGGCAAAAAAACCTGAGGATTCAGGCGGCGTATTTAAAGCCGGCACCAAATGGCTGCGTGTGAGGGTGACCGATACAAATACCGGAAGGACCCGGGTTAATATCCGGGTGCCAACCAGCCTGGTAGGTGCCGGATTGAAAATGGGTATGCGGCTTTCGCCGGAAATTGAGGGGTTGGATACTGAGCAGATCATGCAGTTCATCGAAGCTGGTACCTTGGGTAAGATTATCGATGTTACTGACGACAAAGACGGGGAGCAGGTCGAAGTATTCCTCGAATGAACCCTGAAAACAATCCATCGATCCTTCCTGACAACTGGAAGAAGAACTTTTTTGTTGTATGGGTAGGCCAGGCATTTTCCCTGCTGGGAAGCAGCCTGGTCTCTTTTGCGCTGGTATGGTGGATGACCACCAGCACCGGCTCTGCGGTTATTCTCACCACCGCCATGCTGGTTTCGCTGCTCCCCGAGGTCTTCCTCAGCCCGTTCGCAGGGGCATTGGTTGACCGACTTAACCGCAAAAATGTGATGATCATTTCGGATGCCTGCATTGCAGCTGCCACATTGGTGATAGGTTTGCTCTTTTGGTTGGACGTGGTACAGCTATGGCATGTGTATGTACTGCTCTTCATTCGCTCCCTGGGTGGCGCTTTCCAATGGCCGGCTATGAGCGCTTCCATCTCATTGATGGTGCCGGAAAAAGAGCTGGGCCGGATTGCCGGCTTGAACCAGGCTATCCGCGGCGTATTGACCATAGTGGGTCCACCGCTTGGCGCTTTGCTGCTCTCCCTGTTGCCAATCTACGGGGTCCTGTTCATCGATATCGGTACTGCTGCAATCGCGATCATCGCTTTGCTATTTGTAATTATCCCGCAGCCGGTTCAAACCGGGCTGCTTGCGGTCATCACCCCCAGGCAGGTGCTCCAGGATGTCGGTTCAGGTTTCCGTTACATATTCAACTGGAAGGGCTTATTCGTCATTTTGATAGGGGTGTCGTTTATCAATTTCTTCCTTGCCCCAACGTCCGCATTAATGCCCTTGCTGGTGACAGACCATTTCCAGGGAAATGCCTGGCATTTGGGTATTTTAGATTCTGCTTTCGGGATTGGGGTGGTGGCAGGCAGCCTGGGATTGACCGCCTGGGGCGGTTTCAAGAAAAAGATCGTAACTTCCCTGGCTGGAATTACTGGAATATCGATTGGGACGCTTATCGTTGGATTGGCTCCCGCCCCCTGGTTCCTGATGGCTGTTGCCGGCATGGCGCTTATGGGTTTGACTATCCCATTTGCCAACGGCCCGTTCCATGCCCTCATACAATCCAAAGTTGCGCCAGAAGTGCAGGGCAGGGTCTTTTCAACAATCGCCAGCATGGCATCGGTAATGCAGATACCCGCCATGCTGATCTCAGGCCCAATTGCCGACGGAATCGGGATCCATACCTGGTATTACATCAGCGCGACCGGCTGTTTTGCCATTGTGGTGCTGATGCGCGCCATGCCTGCGGTGATGCACATCGAAGAAAACCACATGGTTCAACCAGCGGTTCCAATCCTGGCAGAAGAAAGACTTTCCTGAATTCTTTAGTTGAGGATTTTCAACACTGCAACGCTGCCTGCAGCAAGAATGATCAGAAGAAATGTAGCCAGCGCCGGTGTGTTGGAACGTTTATCTTTCAGCGACAGGGCAGGGAAGAAGCCTGTCACTTCCAGCACCGGTCCTGCAAACCAGGCAAACAAAAGCCCGCCCAACAGCCCGCCCAGGTGCCCCCAATTGTCAATGCCAGGGGATAATCCCAGCACCAGGTTGAAGATCACGATCATCCCCATATTTAGCAGCATGCTCCTGGCGCGCGATCCGAAGTACTGGCGGTTCTGGTAAACAAAAACGCCCTGCGCTAGGATCAGGCCGAAGATGGCAGTTGAGGCTCCAAGAGATGATTTTTCGGACATAAGGTACGAAAAGACATTGCCGGTAAATGCGCCTGCCGTGTAAAGCAGGAAAAAGCGCAGATGCCCGTAGAACCTTTCCAGGTTTGGGCCGAGCGCAAACAGGGCATACATGTTCAGGGCGATGTGCAGCAGGGAGCCATGAAGTAAAACAGGTGTGATGAAACGCCAGACCTCACCCGCATCGATAAACTGGTTCACCTTTGCCCCCAGGGCGGCTGGGAAATCAGCCCCGCCATAAAGGGATTTACTTGCCAGCTGCAGCAAGTACATCAACACCGTGAGCACAATAATGGCATATGTGACAGCCGGCTTTCCCTCAGGCAATTTCAACTGCACTTGTTGCGGGGGAGGGGTCTGGTTGGGATTTTCTTGCGGGTTTACCGGTAAAGGGGAAGGATACTCACTCATTAATGAATCTTTCGGGGATTGATACGGCAGTGTTCAGCAGTAAAAATGGAAAGAATATCCTGGACCGCCTGGTCCAGCTTGTTTTCCGCATTGATAACAATGTAATCAAATATCTTCATCAATTCCAATTCCTGGCGGGCTGTCTCCAGGCGAACCTTGATTTGCTCCGGAGAATCGGTTTTGCGGTTGATCAGCCGGCTGCGCCATTCTTCATCCGATGCAGGAGATACAAAGATCAGCAAAGCTTCGGGAAACTGCGATTTGATCTTGAATGCTCCTTGCACATCCAGGCGCATAATGACGTCCTTTCCTTCGTGCATGGCGTCAAATACCTGCTTTTTTAACCCGCCCTTGTACTGGTTATAGACCCGTGAATACTCGATCAACTCGTCATTAGCGATCATGCTTTCAAACTCAGCCGTTGTCACGAAAAAATAATCCACCCCGTGAACTTCCTTCGGCCGGGGTTGGCGGTCTGTGCAGGTGACCACATAATGCGCCTGCGGGTAGCTGTGCCTCAAGGCATTCATAACAGCATCTTTTCCCACCCCTGATAAACCCGAAATGACCACCATCAACGGTTGCCGGGCAGGGAGTTGAAACTTGATGGTTTCCTGGTCTTTCGGTTCTGCTTCTTTGACTTTATTCATGCTTGATCCAATATACCCATTTTGGATGGACTGATTCTATCCTGAACGGATTATAACCTTCCTGGCCTTGAATCTGGAAAATTGCCGCGGCGGGGAAACGGTCTTACAGTATGATCCAGTGTGATCAGGAATTTTTTCTGTCTTTATGGAATTGGGTGTTGTACAGGCTGGCATATAATCCGCCCTGTATTAACAAGGTTTCATGGGTTCCGCTCTCGACAATCCTGCCACGGTCGATCACCAGGATCAGGTCAGCTGCCAGGATGGTGCTCAGGCGGTGGGCTATCACAATGCTGGTACGGGCGGCCATCACTTTCTTTAATGCATCCTGGATGAGGGCTTCAGATTCACTGTCCAGGTTGCTGGTAGCTTCATCCAGTACCAGGATGCGCGGGTTTTTCAAAATCACTCGCGCAAGGGCAATGCGCTGCTTTTCCCCGCCGCTCAGGCGGTATCCCCTTTCACCTACGACAGTGTCGTAGCCATCCGGCATTTCCTGGATAAAGCGGTGGATGTTGGCTGCTCGGCAGGCGCTTTCCAGGTCCTGCTGGGTTGCATCCAGGCGGGCATACTGCAAGTTGGTGCGGATCGTGTCGTGGAACAGGTATGTCTCCTGGGTAACCATGCCGATCTGGGAAGAAAGCGAGCTGAGCGTCACATCCCTCAGGTCGTGCCCATCGATGCGGATGGTACCGCTGGTGGGATCGTACAGGCGGGGGATCAAATAGGTGAGTGTGGTTTTGCCTGCTCCACTGGGACCAACCAGGGCAACCAGCTGCCCGGGTTCTGCCCTGAAGCTGATGTTTTCAAGCGCAATGCTGCGTGCCTGGCTGCGGGGAGAAGTCTCCTTTTCATTTGTATCAGGCTTGTCACCTGAAAGGACTGCAGTAACATTGTCCATACTGCCGTAGCGGTGCACATCGCTGAGCAAATGCTCATCTCCCGCCTCGTAAACAAAGGTAACATTTTCAAAAACAATCCCACCTCTCGTGTTTTCAAGTACCAAGGCATCCGGTTTCTCTGGGATATCGACAGGAAGATCGATCACTTCGAAAACGCGTTCAAAACTAACCATCGAAGTGGCAAATTCGACTGGCGCATTTGATAATCCCTGTAAAGCCCCGTACAGGCTGCCAAGATACGACCCGAAGGCAACAATGGTACCGATGGTGAACATTTCCTGGATGACGAAATACCCACCCAACCCGTACACCAGGGCACTGCCAACCGCGCTGATCAACCCGATAATGGCCATAAATATTGAGCCGGTCACAGAACGCTGGATCCCAAGGCCGGCAACCTGGGACGCACGGTTTCCAAACCGGCCGATCTCAAGGTCGCGCCTGCCGAAAAGTTTCACAAGTAAAACGCCGCCGATGTTGAGGGTCTCATTCATCATTGCGTTCATCTGGGCATTGGCTTCCATCTGCTTGCGGGCCATATCCCGCAGTTTTTTCCCGAGCAGGCGCGAAGCCAGTACAAAAAGCGGGAAAATCGACACGCTGATGATGGTGAGCCGCCACTCCAGCGAGAGCATTACAGCCAGGACAGCAAGAGCCTGAATGGTCTGGGTGATAATGCTGATCAACGTGCTGCTGATGGCATTCTGGGCACCAACCACATCGTTGTTCAGCCGGCTCATCAACTCACCAACTTTTGTGTTGGTGAAGAACCGCAGTGACATTCGCTGCAAGCTGGCATACAATGCCATGCGCAGGTCGTAAATTACCCCTTCCCCCACGGTAGAGTTCAGCCTGCGCTGGATGATGTTCATTGTGCTGTTCAAGATGGGGATGAAGAGCAAGGCGAGCGCCAGCAGAAGTAGCCTGTTGACATCTTTGGCAGGAATGGTCCTGTCGATCAGGTCCCGCAGCACCAGGGGCGTCAGCAGGTTCAGGCCGGTATGGGTAAGGATAAGGAACAGCACCGCCAGCATTTGCCATTTGTATGGTTTGGCGTACTGTAACACCCGCTTGAGCAACAAAAGAGAAATTTTTGGTTTTTCATCCGGGGAATTTACCAGACCCCGCATACCGCCGCGTAATCCCATTTGTGGTCCTGTTCTCTTAATGGCTGTAACAATGTTGCTGGTTGCCAGATAGTGCTAATTACTTGGGGGTTAAGGAAGTTCTCCGCCTGTTTCCTTGACCTGAAAAATACCCGGCACCACAATTTGATTATAATTGAAAATCATCACACCTTCTGGAGGGTACTGTGCCCGGATATGATTACCGCTGCATGAAATGTAAGAACAGGTTTACCGTCTTTATGTCCTACAGTGAATACGGCCAAAAGCCAGTCGCCTGTCCGCAATGCAGCAGCACAAACGTTCAGCGCCGGATTGGACGCATCAGGGTTTTACGCTCGGAAGACAGCCGTATGGACCAGCTGGCAGACCTGGACAACCTGGATGGGCTCGAAGAAGACCCCAAAGCGCTGGGGAAATTGATGCGCCAGATGAAGGGGGAGGTGGGTGATGAACTTGGACCTGAGTTCGATGAAGTGGTCGACCGGTTGGAAAAAGGCCAGAGCCCGGAGGATATCGAACGCGAATTACCTGACCTGGGAATGGATGACGGGACTATGGCCGGGGGACCGGGAGATTTTGACCTGGATTGATCAGCGCCGGGGTTTCAGTACAAACCTGATGGGGGTGCCAGTATAAGGGAACTCTTTCCGCAGCTGGTTTTCCAGGTACCTCAGGTAAGTAAAGTGTGCCAGTTTGGGATCATTGACATAGATGATGAAAGTCGGCGGGTCGCTGCGCACCTGGGTGGCATAGTATAAGCGCAGCGCATGACCGGATTTTGATGTAGCGGCGTGGTCATCCTGAGCCTGGTGAAGCACCCGGTTCAACTGACCGGTTGAAAGCCGGAGCAGGCGTTCTTCCTGAACTTTAAGTGCCATCGGAAGCACCTGCTGTACCCGCTGCCCGGTTTTGGCAGAAATAAAAAGGATCGGCACATAACTCATGAAGTTCAATTCCTGGCGGATCTTATCGCCGTATTCATTCATGGTAAAGGTGTCTTTTTCAATGGCATCCCATTTGTTGACCACCACCACGGTGCTTTTCCATGATTCGAGGATGGTTCCGGCAATATGGGCATCCTGGGCACTGATACCCGAGGTTGCATCGATCACCAGCAGGGCAACATCGCAGCGTTCGATCGCCCGCAAGGAACGGATGACGCTGTACTTCTCCACACCCGGATCGATCTTCCCCCTGCGCCGAATGCCGGCAGTATCTATCAGGGTAATGGGAATGTCTTCATAGGTAAACCGGGTGTCTACTGCATCGCGCGTGGTTCCGGGAATCGGACTGACGATCGAGCGCTCTTCTCCGATAAGGCGGTTCAGCAGGCTGGATTTGCCGACATTGGGTTTTCCGACGATGGCGATTTTTACCGATTCATCTTCAACTGCTTCGCCTTCAGGTGCGAATACTTCGACCAGGGCATCCAGCAGGTCGCCGGTGCCGGTGCCGTGTAGCGCAGAAATTGGAAAGGGATCGCCGAGCCCCAGCTCATAGAACTGGATTGCATCATCCCGCAGCTGGGTGTTATCCGCTTTGTTGACCACCAGCAGCACCGGGGGAAATTCTTTTCCATCCACTACTTTCTGGTTCTTGCGCAGTAATGTGGCGACCTCAACATCAGCCGGTGTAACCCCAGTTGAGGCATCGGTGATGAACAAAACCACATCCGCTTCATCAATCGCAATGGCTGCCTGCTGGCGGATCTCCTTGATAAAATCTGCCGAACCGATCGAAAGCGGCTTTTCCCCTCCCATCGAAGGGTCAATTCCACCGGTATCAATGATATGGAATTCGCGGCTGTTCCATTCCGAATCGGAAAAGATCCTGTCACGCGTGGTGCCTGGGGTGTCATCGACAATGGCTAACGGTTCACCAGCCAGGCGGTTGAACAATGTGCTTTTCCCAACATTTGGCCGCCCAACAAGCGCGACTACAGGTTTTGTCATTTCTTTTTCCTAGGGGTTATTGGATGTGGCAACCCGGGTGATGGTCACCTCGATTGAAGAGGGCAGGAGGGATTCCAGCCGGATGTCGCTGCTGGTGAATTCAACCCGCGGGGTGCGGTTGATCTTTCCTATGGTCTCATCGGTCAGGTCAAGGATAATCTGGATATCGAGCGGGGTTAATTTATCAAGCTCGGGCAGTGGACCGGAAACGATCACATCCACCACTTCAGGAGAAATCTCCGCCTGCAAGCCATTTTCCAGGCCGATAATCGTAATGCGCATACCTTCAAAGGTCAGGCTGCCTTCGATTGTGGCAACCCCAACCTGCACTTCAACCAGCTGGTCGCCCACCACAGAAACTCCGGTAGGCAGCACCAGAGGCACCCTTACATCTATGTCGTCACGCGCCATGGTCAGGTCGATCGAAGTGGTTTCCACATAACCCGGCAGGCTGTCCACCAGGCGGGGATCAGATGAAAAGACGGTTACCGTGGCCGGGTAAACTGAAATATTGGTGACCCGGTATCCAGGTGCAACATTCCCTGCCGCCACGACTTTCACCACTACATTGCGGTAGCCGCCGCGTTGGGTGACAGGCACAACCAGGTCAACTTTGTCGGGGGTTATGGTTAACCCGCTGATCACACTTTCATTTTCATCCAGCGCCTGCAGGGCAATGGTGCGTGAAATGTTCTCTGTGGCGTTGTTCAGGTCAAGAATCGCCCGTACCTGGGTTACTTTCTTGACCAGGCTTTCAGCCCCGCTGACATTAACCACTTCAGGAGAAGCGACAGAGGTGCCGGCTTCAAAACCAACCCCCGGATCACCGCGCCGGGTAACCTGGACAGGGAATGATTCATTTGCAAGGACTTCGAGGGAAACTTCAACCGTTGCTGGTGACAGGCTGACAATGTCGATCGGGCGGATGCCAATTTGCACCTGCACCGGCAGGTTGTGGGTTCCCGGTTCCAATCCGGATAAGTCTACCACTGCACGCACAGGATTGGCTTCTCTCCCAAGCCTGTCCCAAACGGATACTGGAGCCCTCAAGGTCAGGGAAAGCTGGTCTTCGGGGACATTGGTTAGGATCAGGCTGGGATCCTGGCCAACCAGTTCGATCGTGACGGACTGGGAATATACCCTTTCCTCGGTCGGGTCATTGGCAGTGACAGCAGAGATCCACACCGCAATGGAAAGGACAAATGCCAGTAAAAAGGTGGGAATATTCTTCCAGATGTTCCGTAAAAATTCCACCTATTCCTCCAATTTGCCTTTGTTCTTCACAACCTGGAAGAACCGGGTGAAAGCATTCCCCGCTTCGGGCGTTTTCTCGCTGCTGAAGAAAGCGAGCAGGATGTTCTCCAGCCTTTCACTGTCAAGCCGGCGGATCATCCTGCCGGAATGGGCGATGGAGATCGATCCCGTCTCTTCGGATACCACCAGGGCTATAGCGTCACTGGCTTCAGAAATACCCAGCGCAGCACGGTGGCGCAAGCCCATCTGCCTTTCGGGTGAGCGGTTAAGGATGCCGCTGGAAGAGAGCGGCATGACACAGGCGGCTGCAGAAAGCTGGTTATGGGAAATAATGGCAGCCCCATCATGCAGGGGAGTGTTGGGGTAAAAAACCTGAAGCAACAGTTCAGGGGTCACTTTCGCGTTCATTTTGACACCGGTGCGCTCATATTCCTCAAGGCTGTCAACCCGCTGCAGGATGATCAGAGCACCATGCTGCCTGGCTGAAAGCCTGGCAGAAGCAGTTACGATCGCCTGGATAGTTTGCCTGAGCTGCTGGACATTAAGCTTTTCCTGGCGCATGAACAAGTTGCTGATGTTTGCCCGGCCTACCCTTTCCAGGGCACGGCGCAATTCGGGTGCAAATAATACCGGGATAGCAAGAAGCAGCACCGGGAGGATGGTCCTGATCAACCAGGAAAAGGCCGGAAGGTTTACCAGGCTGGTTAACAGGGTAAGAATCAGGATGATAAAAATCACCCCGCGCATAAGTACCATGGCATTGGTATTGCGCACTGCCACCAGCACCACGTAAAAGATCGCCGTCACCAGGAAGAGGTCCACCACACTTGACCAGTTCAAGCGCTGGAAGAGAAATAGGATTTCGTTCAGCAGATTTGGCACGGCACTATTCCCTTAAATGGGTCGTAAAACCTGGTCCATCCTTAATTGTTTGAAAAATACCATATTTTCCGAACCGGAACACTCCTGGGCTGCTTCTTTCCAGGCAGCAAACGCCAGTGATCCGGGAGACCGGCGCTGGTAACCCAGTTTCTCCCATAACCTGTGGTCTTCCGCCAGGACACCGGTTGGTTTTACAAGAGAGACCTCGCACTGCAGGTCGCGGGAAGCTTTTTCCATTTCAGCGAGCAGGGCTTCCATTGCTTGCCCGGTTGGAATTGTACTATCTAATCCAATATCCGTGGTGCAGGCAACCAGGTTTTCTACTTTCCATCCCAGGAAACCAACCACCTTCTGGTCTGACATCAGCAACAGGAAGGCCTTCTCACTGAATTCTGCCATCACCATTTCCGCTGTGGTTGTAGCGTCGTCACCCTTGAACCGGTTGAACAGGTCAGCGATCAGGCTGGCATAGGCGGGTTTTGCCCGGATCACCAGCAGGTCGCTGGCGCCTGCTTTCTTACCAGGCAGGGTGGGAAGATAACGCGTTCCCAGCAGCTCTGGGGGAACTGTCTTTCTCCAGGCTTTGACAACCTGCTGGAATGTTTCGGTAAATGTTCCGGAGTTATTGATGACAACATCGGCAGCATTTACTTTATCCGCCTGGGAAGGTTGGGCTTTGATGCGCATCCGGGCTTCTGATACCCGCATGCCCCTCTTTGTCACCAGCCGCTTGATCTGCACGTCGGGTGTGACTTCTGTCACCCACAGGCTGTTGCACTCAGCTGCCATGCCGGATTCGATCAGCTTGATGGCTTCGATTACGATCACCGGCTGGCTGGCATGTCTTACCAGGACATTGACCGCTTCCAACACCAGGGGGTGGATGATCTGTTCCAGTTCCTGCAATGCAGCCGGATCACTGAAAACAATGTTTGCCAGGCGGGAGCGGTTGATGGTTCCATCTTCCGAGAGTATCCAGCTGCCGAATTTTTTCACAACCGGGTAAAAACCGGGTGAACCCGGCAGCATGGCACGGTGGGCAAGGGCATCTGCATCGATCCCGTATGCTCCAAGCTGTTCGAGCATCTTGCGGACAACGCTTTTCCCGCTGCCGATATTGCCTGTCAATCCAATGACTAATTTACCAGACCATTTGCCCATGATTTACCCTGGATGCAACAATATGACCAGATTCATTTTAGCTGTTGCAATTCTAAATGTCAAACTGCTGAAAATGAGGCTGTCTGGTGAAAATTGTAAGAATCAGGTTAGAGATTGTTCAGAAATGCGCTTTGCCATACACAAAATAGGATAAATAAGGTATATTAAGTCTATAAATAAATATATTGGAGGCAACTATGGCAGTAACAACATTTAAAGCAACATCACGCAAAGGAACCAGCCCGCTAGAAGTAATCAATGAGTCACGCGGATTTAAAGTCATTATGGACGAACCTGAAAGCCTGGGCGGTACCGACAAAGGCATGAACCCGGTGGAAGGGTTATTGATTTCTCTCGGTTCCTGTCTGGTGATCGTAGCATCTGCATTCGCTAAAGCCAACCATATTGATGTACAGGATGTATGGGTTGAAACCGAAGGAGACTTGGATACCGATGGTTTCCTGCTTGGTAAAGAGGGAGTCCGCCCTGGCTACCAGGCAGTCCGGTTCACCATTCACATAAAATCAAACTCTCCTGCTGATAAGCTGGAAGAGTATAAGAAATTCATCGAGAGCCGCTGCCCTGTAAGTGATACTCTGGGCAAGGGAACGGTCGTCACCGCACATGAACTGGTGATTGAACGCTAAATGAACCTGGGATAGATTAAAAAGGTCAAAGTGAACAACTTCGCCCTTTTTAATTTCAGTTCCCCGGCATGATTGCATTGACAAAACAGCAAAATCCGATACAATAATTGACGCAAGCCGAAGTGGCGGAATTGGCAGACGCGCTACGTTCAGGGCGTAGTGGGATTATCCTCGTGAGGGTTCAAATCCCTCCTTCGGCACTAACCCGCAGATAATCTCTGCGGGTTTTTTATTTCAGCTGGCTTTCAAAACGAATATGCACATCTTGCACACAGAATCAAACTCGTGTAAGATATATGTATGGAAAAGAAACGGCCAAAGATCGAAAAGAAGCAGATCCTTCTGGTTGGCATCCTGGTCATCGTCGGCTTGCTGATGATGGATATGAACTCCCGCCTTTCTGAACTCTATCGTTTGAAGAACCAGCTGGAAGTTGTCCAGGCCCAGTACGACGAAGCGCTTGCCCAGAACGATCGCTTGAAAGAAAAAGTTGCTTACGCCCAATCCGACAAAGCCGTGGACGAATGGGCACGTGAGCAGGGGCATATGGCAAAACCGGGTGATGTGGTGATCGTTCCCATACCGCCGGAAGGCGCCCAGATTATGCCTACCCCCATTCCAACCCCCACAACCTTTGTGGCAGAGAACTGGGAAGTTTGGCAGGTGCTCTTCTTTGGGGATTGATTTTTCTTAAGGATTCCGGGCGACTGCCATCATGGTCAGGTCATCCGCAGCCGGCTCATCCTCGCAGAAATGGCGGACGGTTAAGTCCAATTTCTCCAGCAGTTTTTCTGCTGGAATTTTGTTTAATTTCTTGAGCAGGTTGATCAGGCGCTGTTCCCCAAAGGCTTCAGCGCTGCTGTTGCTCGCATCTGTAAGCCCGTCTGTGTACAGGAGCAGGCTGTCGCCTGGGGCGAGAATGGTACAGTAATCTTTCAGCTGGCAATCATCAGTTACACCAAGTGCAATTCCGCCGTGCGGAATGCGGTCCACTTTCCCTTTGGCGCTGCGGATAATCATCGGCGGATTGTGTCCTGCATTGGCGCATATCAGGCTGCCGGTCTCAGGATCGAGGATCGCCACAACCGAGGTGACGAACATGGCGGTTTTCCGGTCGGATGTCAACTGGTTGTTTGCCTTCTGCAGGATTTGGGCTGGGGTGCTCTCTACCGTGGTAAAGCTGCGGATAAGCGTCCTGGCTACGGTCATGTACATGGCTGCCGGCATGCCTTTGTCTGATACATCGGCGATCACCAGGGCAACCCGGCCATCGGGCAGGTCAAAAACATCATAAAAATCACCGCCCACCTCGCGTGCGGTATTCCAACGGATACCCAGGCTCCAACCGGGCATGCTTGGCAGTACCTCCGGCAGGAAATTTTCCTGCATGCGGCGGGCAAGCTGCATTTCGCCATTAATCCGTTCCTGGTTCACCCTTTCCCAGTTGAAATGCTCATTCTGGATGGCAAGCGATATCTGCTGGGCAATGCCGTTTATGATCTCCAGCCTTTTCTCGCGGATGGTTGGGGAGGACTGGTGCTCCTTTGCGAGCAGCACCCCGAAAAACTCGCCTTTGATGGAAAGCGGGAATCCCAGGAAGTAAGGCTGGTTCTGAAGCAGCTGTCCCTCTTCCTGTTCACCGATCAGGTGACAAGCGAATTCCTGCCAGCTGTCCAGGTCGGTGTCACTCTCTGAAAGAGAACAATAAACCGGCTGGTCTTGCAGACGGACCTGGTCGAGCAGATGGTTCTCACCGGCTGAAAAGGTCCGGCCTATCAGCTTCTGTACCAGGTCGCCCTTGATTGCGGCAGCTTTTACCGGCTTGTATGTGTATGTATCTTCATCCCACAGGTAGATTACACTGATATCGGTGCCAACCAGGATGAGCATAAGCTGGATGATGGTTTCGAGGATGTCCATCAGTTCATTCTGGCTGACAACCGCCTGGGCAACTTGCAGAAGTACTTCAGTCACGTAACTTTCCTGGTTGCGCGCCTCGATCAGGAGCAAGTTTTCCAGGATGGTCGCGGTCTGGCGGGAGATACCCTGCAGAATGGCAAATTTCTCTTCATTAAATGATTGCTCTGCCAGCTTCTGCCCGGAGGGCTCATGGATGACCAGAAAAGCCCCCAGGATATTGCCGTGGGCTAAAAAGGGCAGTAAAATTTTTGTTTCCTGTGGATGGGTGGCTTCGTATCGCAGTCCCATTTCAAGATAAAGGTCTTGAAGGAATATGGGCTCCATACGGGCGCGCATTTCCAGGAATGCCAGGCTCTTTTTCTCAGTGACAGTGAACCCCTCTTCAGGAAAATCAATCCCGTACCAGGACTTCAGCACATAGCTGCCGGCAGTTTCATCATATAGGAATGCCGCACATTTCTTTACGCCTACCAGCAGGGGCGTTAAGCGATTGATGGTGTTAAACAACTCGTCCGGGCTGGTAGCTGCCTGGCTGGCTGATGCAACCTGAAGGAGTACGGTTGAGATCCAGGCTTGATCGGTTGCCTGGTTGTAAAAACGGGCATTCTGGATGGCCACTGCAGCATAACTGGCGAAAGTCGCTGTTATCAAAGCTGCTTCTGAACCGTACCTTCCGGGAGTGGGATGCCCGAGGGCAAGCACTCCCAGGGTATCCTGCCCTGCCTGCAGCGGGGCGGCGATCGAAGAATAATTGGTGGTCAGCTGCAGGGCTTTACCAATTGGACCGAATGGATCCGCAGGCTCGCGGATGATCGGCTTTTCGGCATGGGCAGCCTTTTGCAGCCAGTTGCGGGCATTCTCATCCGTGTTGAGCGCCTGCTGGATCGCGTCTTCGGTCAGGCCATGGACTGCTGCCAGTCGCATTCCAAACTGGGCTTCAGAAATGGCAGGGTCATTTTCAAGCAGCCAGATGGCCGCTGCTTCACAGGGTAGGCTGTTTTCAATCCGGTTGAGGATGGTATCCAGGAGCTGATCCAACAAGATATTCGATGAAATCAGGCTTGCTACATCGCGGAAGCTGTCTGCCACTTCCCGCCGCCATTGCTCTGAACGGTACAGGTTTGCGTTACGGATGGCAATGGCAATGCTGCCCGCCAGGGCTTCGATCACCGATTGGGCATCTTCATCGAAGGCATTCAATTTATCACTCTGGATATCAAGCACTGCCAGTACTTCACCCGCAAAAGTAAGCGGGATGGCCATTTCCGACCGGGTGTTAACTGGCGGAAGGTCGGTTACACGATAGCGCGGTTCCTTGCGGACATCATTGGCAACGATTGTCCGCTGCTCCTGGACCGCCCAAGGGATCAACCCGAAGGGGTCATCCAGGTCATAGGCCAGTTCAATATTTTCCATTGCAGAACTGCGCGCACCGGTGCCAGCCTGGTAAAAGATCTTGCGCCTGCCTGTGTGCACACTGAAGAGGTGAACATAAGGGAATTTAAAGTGTTTCTGGATCAGCACGACAACCTGGTCAAGCAGGGTGTCTATTTCGAGGATGGAAGTCAGTGCACGGCTGACATCAAAAACCGCTGAAATCTGTTCAGCCTTGCTCTGCAATCCGCTGTACAGCCGGGTACCTTCTATGGCGAGCGCAACATTATCTGCCAATGCACGCAATACAACCAGGTCGATCTCATGGAATGCATTCAACCGGTCGCTCTGAACATCCAGCACCCCCAGGATCTTATTTTCTACCCTTAATGGAAGCGCGATCTCAGAACGGGTTTCTGTCAGGCTGTGATGGGTGCGATACTGTTTTTCCTGCCTGACATCCTGTGCGAGAAACTCAACCCCAGATTCAGCCACATACCCGACAATTCCCTGTCCAAGGCGGATACTGTGACGTAGCTTCGAGAAATCTTTTTTTGACCCGGTGGAAGCCCGGAAACGGAGATGACTGCTGTCGGGCTCTACAGTAAAAATTGCTACAAAGTAGTAGTGGAAAGTATCCTGGATCAGCTTTGTGACCTGGGGACATAGCTCATCAAGGTTTTGGACATTGGCAATCTGACTGCTTACCGAGCTGACCAGTGAAAGCTGCTCATACCGCCAATTCTTCAGGGCAGACTGGCGGGTAACCTGGAATGTCAGGGCGGCAAATGCTGCCAGTGCTTTCAGGTAATCGAGTGTGTTGGGCTTGGCTTTGCTCTTGGTGTTAAATTTTACCTGCAGTATCCCTAAAACAGCTTCCTGGGTGACCATTGGGATAACCCAGCAGCTGGACGGGGAAGTGCAATCGCTGGTTAGCGGAACAACGGCATCTCCTGTTGTGCAGCAAGGTTGTTTCAGCTGGAATGCCTGTTTAACGATATCAGGACATCCGCTGCTGTCAATTAAAGGTACTGGAGATTCGCCCGGCAGGGGGTAATAGGGCGCTGCCAGCCAGACTTTTGACTCTGCAGCCAGCCGCCTGCGTAAATGGGTGATGATAGTTTCGCACTGGTGTAAGGTGTCGGGTTGTTTCAGCAAGCGCTCCCCCAGCTCATACAACCTGTTCCAGGTTATTGATGAAGGAGAAGCATTTGGCTCTAACACGGTTTTTTCTCTTTACGTTTTACCATCCGCAGGACATTACCGCAGTCGCTGGTGAATTCGAAATGGACTTCGTCCATCCACTGGCGCATGATGTAAAGGCCCAATCCCTGGGTGTTCCGGTCTTTCAGGGGGGCGTTGATGTCAGGGACTGGGATTTCATCCGGATTAAACGCATTACCGTGATCCACCAGAACCACGGTAAGTTCGCCTTCCGATACTACACAGGTGCATTCAATATCACCCAGGTTTTCACCTCTGTAGGCGTATTCGATTATGTTCGTGCAGGCTTCATCAACCGCTGTTTCAACCTGATACGTGGCCAGGCTGTCGAAACCAGCCTGCCCGGCTGCCTGGCGGACATAGGAGGCAATTTCTGCCAGGCTTTCATAGCGACCAGGGAAGGTCACTGTCTCCATAGGCAAAACGGTTAAAGGTTACCAACAGCGCTCACCACATCGTCAGTGATGCGAAAGAGCTTGGTAAATCCCGCCAGGTCAAGAGCGTAATAGACTTTCTCCGGTACTGTTGCGAGGATCAGCTCGCCCCTGTTGTACCGCTTGCAGATCTTCTGGGTTGTGATCAGTTCCCGCATGCCGGCACTGGAAATGAAATCCACGCTGCTCAGGTCTAAAACGATCTTGTACTTGCCATTTTCAACGATCTTCTCAAGTACCTCGCCAAGTTTCGGTGAGGTGGCGCTGTCAATGCGTCCTGTTACCTTGACCAGGTCACAATGTTTGTAAGGGGTAGTGGTAATTTCCATGCCATTCCTCCATCCAAAATGCCCAAAATTATTGCTAAATTATATCATGTGCCCTAAAGCACCGTTTTCAGGCCCGGATCCGGCCGCCCGTCCGATACCATAATAAGTGAAGCCAATTTCGCGCAGCACAGCCGGATCCCAGAGGTTCCTCCCATCCAGGATGACGGGATGGTTCATGAGGGAGTAGATGCGCTCAAAATCGATTTGCTTGAATTCGTTCCACTCCGTGGTGAGGATCAAGGCGTCAGCCCCTTCGGCAACCTGGTATGGGTCTGAGCACAGTTTCAGGGCAGGCATGATCTCAGCCACATTCGGCATGGCTTGCGGATCGTATGCTTTGACGGAAGCTCCTTCATTAATAAGCAGGTGAATGATCTCCAGCGCAGGTGCCTCACGGATATCATCTGTGTTAGGTTTGAAGGATAGACCCAAAACCCCAACCGTATGGTCAGCAAATCCGCCAAGCGCCTTGCGAAGTTTAACCACTGCCCGGCGGCGCTGGTTCCGATTGATATCCATGACCGCCTGCAGTAGTTGCGGATGGGTGCCATGCAGCACTGCCATGTGCGCCAGGGCTTTTACATCTTTCGGGAAGCAGCTGCCGCCCCAACCCAGACCGGCATCCAGGAAGTGATTGCCGATTCGTTTATCCAGGCCCATGCCGCGGGCAACTTCGGTCACGTCTGCGCCGAGTTCTTCACAGATATTGGCGATTTCATTGATAAATGAAATACGGGTCGCCAGGAAAGCATTTGATGCGTATTTGATCATCTCTGCGGTCCGCAGGTCAGTAACAAGTACCGGGCAGCGCAGCGGGGCATACAGCTGGGCTACCTCATTTGCTGCAGCCTGGTGGGTGGAACCAAGCACCACCCGGTCGGGATACATGAAATCGTTGATCGCAGAACCCTCGCGCAGGAATTCGGGATTTGATACAACATGAAAATCGAGCGGCTTGCCGTTGCGGCGTTTTTTGATAATCTCAGCTACCCAATCGCCTGTGCCGACTGGAACAGTGGATTTATTAACAATGATGATAGGCTGGTCAACCAGGTCAGCGATCTGCTCGGCAGCCTGGCGGACATACTGGAGGTCAGCTTCTCCATCCACTCCGGAAGGTGTACCTACTGCAATAAAGGCAAAATCGGCTTCATGCAGCGCCTGGATATAATCTGTGGTGAAGTGCAGCCGTCCGGATTTGACATTCTGGCTGACAAGCTGCTCGAGCCCGGGTTCATAGATGGGCATGATACCCTGGTTGACTTTTTCAATCCTTTCGGGGTCAACATCCAGGCAGAATACTTTGTTCCCCATATCGGCAAAGCAGGTACCGGTTACCAGCCCGACATAACCAGTGCCCACGACACAAATTTTACTCATAGACCCTCCGATGTGTGATTGTATTGCAAGATGGATTATATGCGATATTGGCAGCGAAAATCAACCTGTTCTCAGCATGTGCTACAATAAAAACAGAACTTCACATTAAGGAGAATGTCATGACTGCTGTAATTATCGATGGCGTTGCATCTGCAGCCAAGATCCGCGCATCCGTTGCCGAAGGGACCAAAGCCTGGGTTGACGCCGGGCATGCCCGGCCAGGGCTGGCAACCGTCCTGGTGGGCGAGGATCCTGCTTCACAGGTTTACGTCCGTTCAAAACAGAAAGCCTGTGCTGAGGTGGGTATTGAATCTTACGGTCATGTACTGCCAGCCGATGTTTCTCAGGATGACCTGGAAGCTCTGGTGGCTGACCTGAATGCGGACCCCAAAGTGAACGGCATCCTGGTGCAGCTGCCTCTGCCAAAAGGGCTGGATGAGGAAAAAGTCCTGCGTTCCATCCGCATTGAAAAGGACGTGGATGGATTCCATCCCATCAATATTGGCCGGCTAGCGCAAAAGGGACGCGATCCCCTCTTCATTCCATGCACTCCTTTCGGTGTGATGCACCTGCTATCTGAGCATGTCCCCAGCCTGGAGGGATTGAATGCAGTGGTATTGGGCCGCTCAAATATTGTCGGCATGCCGGTTGCCCTCTTGCTGGTCAGGGCAAATGCCACTGTTACCATCTGCCATTCCCGCAGCAAAGACCTGGCGGGTATAGTCCGCGGGGCTGATGTACTGGTGGCAGCAGTCGGGCGTCCCGAGATGGTGAGAGGTGATTGGGTTAAACCCGGGGCTGTTGTGATTGATGTCGGCGTAAACCGGGTAGAGGATGCCTCTCGCCCCAAGGGTTACCGCCTGGTTGGGGATGTGGCGTTCGATGAGGTAAAAGAGGTAGCCAGCGCGATCACACCTGTGCCGGGCGGGGTAGGGCCGATGACCATCGCCATGCTATTACAGAACACACTGCATGCAGCGCAGATCGCTGAAAGCTGACCGGAATTTCTTTATCTTATCTTGACAGGGTTGGTTCAAGCGGTTACAATCCTGACGCTTAAAGCAGTGCCGAGGTAGCTCAGTTGGTAGAGCACGCGACTGAAAATTGCGGTGTCAACAGTTCGATCCTGTTCCTCGGCACCAGCAAAAAGACCGGAAAATTCCGGTCTTTTTTGTTGGTACAATACGCGTATGCTGTTTCGATACAGGTACTGGATCACTGCATGTTTGATCCTGCTAGGCTCCATCTTTAGCTGGTTTGGCATGAACAGGACCGTCACCGTAGTGGTTGACGGAATTCCTGTTCCGGTCAATACCCGCGCATTTACTGCCGGCGGTGTCATCAACCAGCTTGGCCTGCAAATAACAGAGCAGGACAGGCTGACCCCGGGCGGTAATAAATTCCTTGGCTGGAATGCTGTCATCCAGCTCGATCGGGCAGTACCGGTCGCAGTGGGTATTGCCGGCACACCATACCTTCACCAGGCTTTCTCTTCAGAGCGGATCGCAGCCAACCTGCTTTTCAAGGCAGGCGTAGCGCTCTTTCCGGGGGACCGGATCATCACCAACGGCAAGATGGTGGAGTTCTCTGACATGCTACAGCCATCCCCTTCTTTTTCGTTGCTGGTAGTGCGCGGGATGCCGTTAGAGCTGGCAGACGGGGGGATACAGCAGTATTGGTATTCGTCTGCAGCAACCCCGCTGGCGGCCTTATGGGAGGCCGGGTATCGTTTACAGCAATCAGATATTATGCCTGGCTCTAGCACTGCATGGCAGGAAACTGGAACCAGGTTCGAAATCTCAAAAGGAAAACCCATCATTATTGTTGATGGAGACCAGGAGTGGTCCAGCCGCACTGCAGCAGCAACTGTCGGCGAGGCGCTTTCAGCAGCAGGGATCCATCTGAATGGGCTGGATTACTCTCTGCCGGCAGAAGACGCCCCGCTTCCTGAGAATGGGCAGATTGAGGTCATCCGCGTCACCGAAGAAGTTGTTCTCGTCCAGGAAGTGCTGCCTTTCGAAAAGGAACTCGTGGAAGATCCCGAAACAGAATTGGACCAGACCAGCATCGTTGACCAAGGCGGGTACGGGCTGCAGGTTTCCCGGATTAGGGTAACCTACGAAAATGGAAAAGAATTACAAAGGGTCACTGAAGGCGAATGGGTGGCAGTGGAACCCAAAACTCAGAAACTTGGCTACGGCACCAAAGTGGTGGTGCGTACCTTGCAGACTCCTGGAGGTACCATTGAATATTGGCGGGCTGTTCCCGTGTATGCCACTTCCTATTCACCCTGTAACATCGGGATCGAGGGAAAATGCGGGTCGTCCACCGCGTCCGGGTTGCCGGTGCAGCAGGGTGTGATCGGGGTTATCCGTTCCTGGTACAACCAGATGGTTGGGCAGCAAGTGTACGTCCCTGGCTACGGCAGTGCAGTCATTGCGGATATCGGCGGCGGAGTTCCAGGAAAGAACTGGATCGACCTGGGCTTTACCGATGCAGATTATGTATCCTGGCACCAGGACACCATGCTGTACTTTCTCACCCCGGTGCCGGCAGCCATTCCCTGGATATTGCCATGATGGAAAAAGCGCTTTCAATCGCCTCACTGCTCAAGAAATACAGGATCGCCCCGAAGAAGAGCCTGGGGCAAAATTTCCTGTCCAGCGGATTCTATTTGGAAAAAATTGTCCAGGCTGCAAACATAACGGCAGATTCCTGCGTCCTAGAGATCGGACCCGGACTGGGCAGCCTGACGAGGTACCTAGCCGCCAGCGCAGGCAGGGTGACAGCGGTAGAACTGGATCCAAAGCTGGTTGACATTTTACAGACAGAGCTGGTAGATTTGCCGAATGTAAAGGTCATCCACGGGGATATCCTTGACGTGCCACTCGACCAGCTCGACCTTTCAGACGGTTATGTGGTGGTTGCCAACATCCCGTATTACATCACCTCAGCCATCATCCGCAGGCTCCTGGAAGTGCCAGTGAAGCCGCAACGGATCCTGTTGACCATCCAGCGTGAGGTAGCTGACAGGGTTTGTGCTGTTCCGGGAGATATGAGCCTGTTAAGCTTAAGTGTCCAGGTGTACGGTTCGCCAAAGAAAGTGTTGACCATTCCGGCTGAAGCTTTCTACCCGGCTCCAACTGTGGATTCTGCTGTGCTGCTGATTGACCTGTACCCCCAGCCTTTGATCCCTGCAGAAAACCTGGTAGCCTTCTTTATGCTTGCCAAAGCAGGCTTCAGCCAAAAACGCAAGACCCTGCGCAATTCCCTTTCAGGCGGATTAGGGTGGAACCCGATGCAGGTGGAAACAATGCTTGCCGCAGCCGGAATCGAAGCAGGAAGGCGAGCGGAAACCCTGTCTCTGGATGAGTGGGGCAGGTTAATAGCGGGATTTAAGACGCTTGCTTCAGCGTGATACCAGGCCTAGTGATACTTCTTCCGCAGGTCTTTGTATAACCCCAACAATTTCCAGGTCCTAAAGGCTGCTTCCACCTGGATGCGGAAAGACATTTTTGATTCTCCCCAGCGCCGGTCGGCAAAGTAAATGGGGATTTCTTTGAACTTGAACCCGAGCAGGTGGGCTACATACCCCATTTCCACCTGGAATACATACCCGTTGGATTTCACCCGCTGCAGCGGCATGGTGAAAAGTGTCTCTTTACGCCACAGGCGGAAACCCCCGGTGACGTCGCGCAGCGGCATGGACAGGATTGTGCGGGCGTAAAAATTGCCAAATCCCGAAAGCGCTTTACGCCAGAAAGGCCAGCGTTCATCTAATTTGCCGCCGGGAACATACCGGGAACCAAGCGCCACATCGCAATCCTGTATGGCGGCGAGAAGCTCAACCACTTTGACAGGCGGGTGGGAGAAGTCAGCATCCATCTGCCCGATGTAATCTGCCCCGTTTTCCATCGCCAGTTGAAAACCCTGGATGTATGCCGAACCCAGGCCGAGTTTGCCGGCACGGTGCATCACCTGCACCTTTCCATTGGTGGTCTGTTTCAACTCCTCGGCGATCCTGCCGGTGCCGTCACGGCTGTTGTCATCCACAACCAGGATGTTGAGGTCTTCTACCGGCAGCAGGAACAGCTCCTCCACCAGGCGCGGTAGATTTTCGGCTTCATTGTAGGTTGGAATTACGATCGTTGTCTTCATTATCACCCTGTAGCACTTTTTTTCAGCTTTCGCGCTCCCGGCAGAAAAAGCGGGCAAGGGGCTGCTGGATTTCCTGTATTATCATCCGGATATTGAAAACTGAGAAGACCTTGAAGGAAGGGTTTGGCCAACCAGGTTACAAAAGCGGTTCAAGATCAGCTGCTGCCTGCTTCATGATGAGAATTGTCAATCCCAGTTTGATATTTTCTTCTGCAAACACGGTCAGAACAGCCTTTTGGGAGACCGACATCAGCAGGATATACCCGCTCTCACCCTTGATGTAAACCTGCTCTAAACTGCCTTTCTGCAACTCCCGGGTAATGCTTTCACTTAAGGAGAGCATGGCGGCTGACATGGCAGAGATACGTGATTCCTCCATGCCGTCCGGAAGGGCAGAGGCAATTGTCAGCCCGTCTGCGCTGACAATCATAGATGCTTCGAGTCCATAGCTGGCATTATTCAGGATCTTCAGACGCTCCACCAGCAATTCAACGTTCTCATGTGTCACAGTTGTACCTCTAGAAACAAACCATCAGCAAATTTACCTTCCGGTTGCATTACTTTAGCACAGGCAAATCTGACTGTCAAATATCCGATTTTGTGGAGATGCAATAACAATGCCCGCACATGCATCTACTTCCGTTCTCCTTGAAATCCGGTTTTGGGATGGTAAAATTGGGAGACCTGATTTTTTAGAGCGAACAACAAAGGATTGCAAGTGATCAAGAAATTATTCTTTTTGGCAGCTTTTGGATTGTTGCTTGGCAGTCTTTTTCCAGCAATTCCTGCTGAAGCTGCTTCAAACCAGCAAGGCGGGTCCGGCGCGTTCTTTGGCGAGGTGGTCTGCCCTCCTGATCTTTATACCAGCCAGAGCCTGGACTGCATCCCCGCCGGGCCTTCCCAATCAATTGCAAATATCGTTGCCCAGGGTATTCCTTACCCGGTGCTTGAGCTTCCAGCTTCCCGGCCAAACCCTGAATTGGCAAACCTCCCCATCGCCTTTGCAAAGATCAATATTGAAAGCACAACACCTGCAGCAATTTTTGGTTCGCTGGATGATGCTGTAGCCGGGCAGAATCCAGGCAGGTTCCTGCAACCAGGCGAGACCGTCTATGTCTCCTACATCCAGAGGACCGATGTAAACGGCGGTCATTACGTGATGCTTTCCAGCGGTGAATGGATGCGGGCTTCTCCTGGCGATTACAGCCGGTTTTCAGGCCTAGTATTCCATTCAACCCCCCGCAACAATTTCGGCTGGATCATCGACCAGGCGATCCCGCGCATTGGACCTGGCTACGCAGCACCAGAGATGTTTAAAGTCTATTACCGTGAAGCGCAGGTCCAGGTTTACCAGCAGGTGGAAATGGACGGGACAACCTGGTATCAGATTGGTGCCGACGAATGGGTGGAGCGCCGGTATATCCGCCATGTGGTTGTCAACACCACTCCGCCTGAAGGGGTAACAAACGGGCGCTGGATCGAGGTGAACCTGTATGAACAGACTTTGTCCGTTTATGATCAAGGCCAGCTTGTCTTTGCTACCCTGATTGCAACCGGGGCAGAACCTTACTTTACCCGTCCGGGGCTGCACCAGATCTACCTGAAAAAGGAACTGGAAACGATGACTGGGGCCTTTGAGGCGGACAAGTCCGATTACTATTACCTGGCAGATGTACCCTGGACAATGTATTTTGACGGCGCCAGGGCTTTGCACGGTGCATACTGGCGGGCTGTGTATGGTTACCCGCAATCGCATGGGTGCGTCAACCTGTCCATTATCGATTCACACTGGCTGTTTGATTGGGCGCAAATCGGGGACTATGTTTACGTCTGGGATCCATCCGGGGCAACACCTACAGACCCGGCATTCTACAGCAATGTAGGCGCTTACTAGATCAAGGTTCCAGCAAGATCATCATGCTGGACAGGGCAACGGTACCCGGTATGCGGTTATCGCTTTTCTGGCTTAAGGTTACCCTGGCGCTGGTTGGTCCATCCACCGCATAGGGGATTTCCAGCACCATCGGGGTATGGCTGATGTCTCCAGCCGGCACCGGTACCTCAAACTCGCGGCTGCCGATCACCTTGCCGGTATCATCGATTATCTCAACCAGCAAGGGGCTGCTATTCACAGGCCTGACCAGGCTGTACAAGACCAGCGTTCCGCCGTTAACCACCTGGGCAGGTTCCGGGTAGCGGATAATGTATGGTTCCAGGGTGATAACAGGAGGGTTGATGTCATCATTCCCAACCATCATTAAAACCACATCGACAGAGTAGAGGGATATTAACCTTCCGGCATAATCGCGGGTGGAAACTGAAAGCCGGGCCAGTTCAGCAGCTGCGCTTATATTGAAATCCATGGTGGGAGAGATCCATAACCTGCGCCCGAGGTAATTCGTATAGTTTTCCACCTGTTCCAGGATTAGCCTGCCGTCTTCACCTGTTAAGGAAAATGTGATCAATCCGTCATCGCCGGGAGAGATCAGCACTTCCATCCGGATGGGGCTGCTGATCTTGGATAAGGGACCGGGTTTGCTGAACATCAGGTTTGGCTGGGGCGGGGTGGGCGTATTTGTGACAGTTGGGGTAAATGTACTGGACCTCGTCCGGGAAGGCACAAAGGTGCGGGTTGGGATGAGAGTATTTGTGGGGGTGCGTGTGCTGGTTGGCGACGGTCCCGGGGTGATTGTTGAGGTTTCTGTGGGTGTCTCAGTAATGGTTTGGGTGGTAGAAGGTGCAAGGGTAGCTGTCGGCACTGGTACCTGGGTTCCTGTTGCGCTAGGTTCCGGGGTCCAGGAGGGTATGCTGGTGTTTGTCAGGGTAAGAGATGGGCTGGTTGTGACAGTCGGGGATGCATATAGGCGGGCGGGGGTTTCATAGTTGCAGCCAACCAGGAATACTGCTGCTGTGAGGGTGATAAGAATCATGACTGCACCCAAAACAGGCTTGCGGTCAGGATTGGGTTTGGGTATCTGGCAGGAATTTGTTAAAAACATTTCTAAGCTCATCAAACCTGACCGGTTTTTCCAGAAAACCATCTGCACCTGCAGCCAGTGCATTTAAACTGTGTTCATGTGCACTGCCTGCGCTGACCATGATTACTGGAATTTTTCCAGTTGCCGGGTGCTGCTTAAAGGTCCGCAGCAGTGTCAAACCGTCAATACTCTGTAAACTTAAATCTGTAAAGATGAGATCAGGCTGGCATTGGCTGGCAACCTGCAGGGCAGAAGTCTCATCACAACAGCAGACTGCCCGATGCCCCAGCATGGTGATTGACCGCTCCATCAGCTCCAGGGTCTCTGGATTGTCATCAATGAACATCACAATTGCCATAAATGGATTCCTGTTCCCTGATACTTATTTTAACTGCAATCCAGCCAGAATATATACCTTGTAAGGCGGGAAGTTGCTTTCGAAAATGTAAACCAGGAAGAGGCTGTAAACAAGATTTGACTATCGTTCATCTGAAAATTGGAATCATGTACATTCTAAAACAATTTGACCTGGAGTATCCAGGAAATACTGTCACCCTCCAGGTCAATATTTATTTATTGATGTGCCTTAGCCGCTTAGAAACCGTAAATAGCTCCAAACTTGGTTTTCAGGTAACGGACATAAGGCATGGGATCGATCGGTCCGCCGACAATCCTCTGGCTGAGTTCCTGCGAGGTGTATTTGCCGCCATATTGGTGGATGTTGGTCCGCAGCCAGGTCAGCAACCCATCGAACTTGCCGTATTCGAACTGGTCGTACAGGTCAGGAATATCTTTTTCGATCCTCTCCCACCACATGGCTGAGAGCAGGTTACCGAGGGCATACGTGGGGAAGTAACCAAAGTAGCCGTTTGACCAGTGCACATCCTGCAGCACACCTTCTGCATCGTTTGGCGGGGTGATTCCGAGATACTCCTGCACTTTTGCATTCCAGGCTTCCGGCAGGGTCTCGACATCTTGAGTGCCTTCCATTAATGCGATTTCCAGTTCGAGGCGCAGCATGATATGCAGGTTATAGGTAGCCTCATCTGCTTCGATACGGATCAGGGATGGCTCCACCTTGTTGACGCCGCGGTAGAACTGCTCGAGGCTGATGTTGGCCAGGTTCTCCGGGAACAGGCTTTGCAGTTTGGGGAAGAAGTACTTCCAGAATGGAAGTGACCGCCCTACCAGGTTTTCCATCATGCGGGATTGTGATTCGTGCACTGCCATGGATATGTTGCCCATCACCGGAGTGCGCCTGAATTTGGGAGAGATGCCCTGTTCGAATAAGGCATGGCCGCACTCGTGCATGCTGCCAAACATGGCAGCTGCCGGCCAGTTTTTCTCTATCTTTGTGGTGAGGCGGACATCGTCCAACCCGAAGGAGGTAGTAAATGGGTGTACGGATTTATCCTGCCTGCCGCGGTTCCAATCAAAACCAAAGTGAGTGATGACATCCACGCCAAAGTCCCACTGTTTCTGGGCATCATAATCTTTTACCAGGAAGGAATTATCAACCTGAGTCCGGGAAGCGATTTCCTTGACCACTGCAACCTGTTCGGGGCGCAGCCTGGCAAAGATATTCTTTACATCCACAGTTTTCATACCGGGCTCAAATTCGTCCAGTAACGGGTCATAAATATGGTCAAAAGGCGCAAAAAAGTTTGCGTACTCCCTGCGTTTTTCCACGATCTCGCTCAGTTTCGGTTTAAAGAGGGTGAAGTCTGATTTTTCTTTGGCAACTTCCCAGGCATTCTGGGCGACACTGGTCAGCCGGGCGAAATTTGCCATCCAATCCCCGGGCACTTTGGTCAGACGGTCATATTCACGACGGGCGCTGCGCACGATCCGTACATCATCATTATCGTCATCCAGCCCGACTATTTCTTTCTCAGCTTCTTCTAGTGCCCGGGCAGTCTTTTCCGATTTCATTTTTTCCACCATGATACCAACAAGCGTTCCAACAAGGTTGCCCCGGTCTTCAGCGCCGCCGCGGGCCATATTTACCTGTGCATCCCATTCCAACAGGGCGCGGCTGTGCCCGAGATCGACAATTTCTCCTACAATGGTTTTCAGTTCATCCAGTTTTGTCATATCCTTCATCCTTTCCCTATTTGTGCCTTACGCCACTTTCCAACGCAGGGGCTGTCCTTCCAGTGCTGCCAGGACTTCAGTGGCAATATCCACAGCAGCGCGTTCCTGGGCTTCTGCGGTCTGGGCGCCGATATGCGGTGTACCGATCACGCGGGGATGTTCCACCAGTGCGGTCATTCCGGGCGGTTCTGCGGTGAATACATCCAGGGCTACGCCTGCAATCTTGTTGCTTTCTAAACCTTGCAGCAACGCTTCTTCATCAATAACTCCGCCTCGGGCAGCGCATACTATCCGGACGCCATCTTTCATCTTGGCGATGGCTTCTGCATTGATCAGGTTGCGGGAATCCGCTGTCAGTGGGATGTGCAGAGTGATGATATCCGCCTGCTGGAGAAGCTCATCAAAGGTCGCCGGGCTGCCGCCGCGGCGGGTGATCTCATCATTATCCAGAAGCGGATCGAAAGCCAGAACATGCATATCAAATGCCTTAGCAAATTTCGCTACATTGCATCCGATCCTGCCAAAGCCGATTACTCCCAGGGTTTTGCCAGCCAGTTCAATGCCCTCGAGTTCTTTCTTCAACCAGTTGCCAGCCTTGAGGGCGGCATCTGCGCGCGGGATCTCCCTGATCAAGGACAGCATAAGGCCGAATGTTAGTTCTGCCACAGCAAGCGTGGTGGCAATGGGAGAATTGACCACGGTAACCCCGTGTGCCTTGGCGGCGTTCAGGTCGATATTATCCACACCAACCCCCGCCCGGCCTGCTACCCGCAATTTACTGGCAGCTTCAATGACAGCAGAGGTCACCTTGGTACGCCCGCGTACGATGATCGCATCATATTCGGCAGCTTCTTTCAGCAGGTCATCGGCAGTAATTCCCTTCTTATCGAAAACCACGGCAGACTTTTTTAAGATTTCCTGTCCGCTCTTTTCCAACCCGTCTGTGAGCAAGATCTTCCAATCGGCCATTGCACATCTCCTTAAGTGGTTAATATGAAATTGACTAAATAATTTTACACCAGGTTATTTTCCCGGTGTAAATTCAGGCAGGTTGTCTGATAAATGGGTGACTTTTGGAATTTATTCGTACCGAAGTGCTTCAACCGGTTCCAGGTTGGCTGCTCTGTTAGCCGGATAAATCCCGAAGAACAGTCCTACTGCGGTTGAAAAAACGGTCGCGAGTAAAATAACCTGTATGCCAATGGCGGGTGCGAGCGGTGTGTTATTTGCTGCTGCGATTCTGCCAATTGCAAAGGAAATCAACCAGCCTAAAAGGATGCCGATAATCCCGCCAAACAGGCTGAGGAGTGAAGATTCAGTCAGGAATTGCAGCAGGATGTCCTTCTTCCTGGCGCCCAGCGCTTTCCGTAATCCGATTTCACGCGTCCTTTCGGTTACGGATACCAGCATTATGTTCATGATTCCAATGCCGCCAACCAGGAGGGAGATGGCAGCCACACCACCCAGGAAAGTTGTGAATACCCCTGTGATCGTCCGGGCGGTGTCCACGAAATCTTGCTGGCTGAATATGGTGAAATCATCTTCGCCGACTGCTGTACGGTGTCGGATGCGCAGGATTTGCGCCACCTCTTCGCTGGCCTGGTTGACTGATTCTGGATTTGTGGCAGAAAGGTAGATGACATCAACCCGGTTGTTGTTGCGCGAGATCAAGCGGGATTGGGCTGTGGATAGGGGGATCATGATAACATTGTCCTGGCTGCCAAAAGAACCGCCGCCTTTAGATTCCAGGACTCCTATTACCCGGAAGGGTTGCCCTTCAATCCGAATTGTCTCACCTGTGATCCCCTCTTTCCTTTCAAATAATTTCTGGGCTACATCAGGTCCCAGCACAGCAACCGAAGCACGTCCCAGCACCATCTCACTGTTTATGAACTCACCCTCGGTGACGTTGTAATTGCGGACACTGCTGTACTCTTCAGTCACCCCTTCAATTTCTGTCGAAGCCTTCTGTCCGCCGAAGGAAGCGGTCACGCTCCTGGAAATAGAAGGTGCTACCCCGGCGACAGAAGGGGCTTGAAATGGATCCCTGATAGCTGCAACATCACCCATTGTAAGAGGCTGAACATTGCGTACTTCTTCGGTGAAATTACCCGGGAAAATAAAGAGAAGATTGCTGCCAATACCGCTGATGGAACTCGTGATCGTATCCTGTGCACCCTGTCCAACCCCGAGCATGGCAACCACAGCAGCTACACCGATCACGATCCCCAGGATTGTCAGTCCGGAGCGGAGTTTATTTGCGTTCAGGCTTTCGAGTGCTTCTAAAATCGACTGGGTAAGGTTCATGAGATGTTATCCAGTTTCCCGTCGATAAGGCGAATGACCCGCTGGGTTTGAGCTGCGATATTCGGATCATGAGTGACGATGATGAGGGTTGTCCCAAGCTCTTTATTTAATGAAAGGATGAGCTCCATAATCTCTTTGCCTGATTTGCTGTCCAGGTTGCCGGTTGGCTCATCTGCCATCAAGATCGCTGGATTATTTACCAGGGCGCGGGCGATGGCTACCCGTTGTTGCTGACCGCCCGAGAGTTCTGTGGGCTTGTGATTAATCCTGTCAGCCAGTCCAACGGATTCCAGCGCATGGCGGGCAACTGCTGACCGATCAGTCCGCAACCCGGCATAACGCAGCGGTAGTTCAACATTTGCCAGTGCTGTGATGCGCGGCAGCAGGTTAAAACTTTGGAATACAAACCCTACTTTGCGGTTGCGCACAATTGCCAGCTGGTCATCATCCAGAGAGGCAACCGCTTCACCGTCGAGAAAGTATTCACCGCTGGTGGGATGGTCAAGGCAGCCCAGCAGGTTCATCAGGGTAGATTTTCCTGATCCGGATGGTCCCATGATTGCGACCACTTCTCCCCGGTTAATGCAGAAGGATACCCCGCGCAGGGCGTGGACTTCAACCTCGCCCATCTGATAGACCTTGGTCAGGTCATGGGTCTCAATGACGCAATCTGCCATACCGTCCCTAAAATCCGAAATTCTGCATCATGGTGGACGGCGGATTTAAAACGATCAGGTCGCCTTCTTTGATATCACCACCGATCAGCTCGCTGAAAGTATCCGAAGACACGCCAATTTCGATCGGAACAGCCACGGGGAGGTTGTTCTGTAAAATATAAACTACCCTCTGGTTATCCACCGTGCGAACGGCGCGGTTTGGAACCAGCAATACGTCATCCAATTGATTAATAATAATACTCAGGGCTGCTGTCATGCCCGGGTAAACCAATTCGTCCGGGTTGATCAAAGCAACTGTTACCTTAAAATTAACTACACCCTGGCCAGTTAACCCGACCCGGGCAACTGAAATCACCTCGCCCTGGTACTGTTTGCTCTGGATTGCATCAAATGTAATACTGGCTGGTTGGCCGACTTTGATCCTGTTGATGTCAATTTCTGGCACCTCAACATCCACCAGCATCTGGCTGAGGTCATCAACACGGAATGCCATGGTGCCGGCGGTCACCAGGTCTCCAGGGGCAGGCTGGATATCGGTGATGGTACCGGCGAATGGGGCTTCAATGATCCTTAGTTTTAACGTTGCTTCCAGCGCCTCTACCCGTGCCTCAGCTGCTTTGACATCATCCGGGTTTGGTCCATCTTTTACCCGTTCCCACTCCCGGGTTGCATCTTCAAGCCTGGCAAGAGCAACGTCTAGAGCGGCATTAGCTGAGGCCAATTCCTGTGAATCCGGCAGCCCCAGCAGCCAGTTAAGGTTTGCCAGCGCAGTATCGCGTGTCTGGCGGGCTCTCGCCAGCTGGCTGAATGCCTCTGCCCGGATGGGATTGTCTTCCTTCAGGCTATCCACTTTATCATAAGCTTCTTCCGCCCGGGTGACTGCATCTTCAGCAATTACCAGGTTTGCGCGCGCAATGTCAACAGTTTCCTCGCTGGCGCGGGCATATTGTTTACTTTCCAGTTTTTCGCGGGCATCGTCCACAGCATCCTGCGCAATTACCATGTTTTGGTAGGCAGTTGCGCTAGCCAGGTTGGAGGTCTTCAGGTCTTCCAGGGCTTTCCGTGCACTGATCAGGTCTGCTTCTGCCAGGATGATCGACTGCGATACTGAGCCTGGGAGGAGTTCAGCCAGGATTTGCCCTTTTCTCACTGTATCATCGATCTCCACCAGCACATCCCCAACCTGTCCGTTCGTTTGCCAGACAAGCACTGCGCTCTGCCTGGAATGTACCGCACCAGTAGCTCCCACTATGGCAGTCAGGTTTCCCCTGGTTACCGGTGTCGTCTCGAAAGTGGAACTTATCTGGTCTCTGGCGCGCAGTGCGGTGATTACTACAACCGCTAAAATCACAACAATGATTGCGCTAATTATTAAGAGAGTGCGTTTTTTAGATTTCATGAAATAACCTTACCTGCCTGGTTCGGGCTAAAAAATCCGGATGATCGGATGCCAAACAATATACAAGTATAATCGTTTTGTATTAGAAGCAGATAAGATTGGGACATGAGCAAGGTTATACGGTTTTTCCAAATCCTGATAATTTCATTGGTCGTAATTGTCCTTGCCAGCCGAAGCCAGTTGTTTTCTGGCGGTAAGCTGGAGCGTGTACGGCTCTACACGCGCGCACTTGAATTTAACTATGTTGACTGGACGCTGGATGCGGTCCTGGGCAAAGCCGGGCAGGGATCGCTTGGGGCTGTCCGGTATATTTCCCCGGAAAGCACAAAAAACATTGTCCTGGACTACCTGAAGGTTGTTGATGAATCGCAATTGCTGGAGTGGGAGATCGAACGGATTTATTCCGATCCCGCCATATTGGATCCTGGATTGGAAGCAAAGGAAAAACTGGAGCAGCTGCAGCTTGTCCAGGAAACCAAGCACACCCTGGCAGCTCTGGCAGAATCAGTGCTGCAAGCCCAGATATCTTCCGTGGTTTCTGAAATGGGGATCAGCACTCTCGGGCAGCCAGTACCGCCTCTCCTGTACAAGGTAACCGAATTACCGTTATCATTAATCGTCTCTCCTCGTGAAGTTATCCGGCAGGATGCCAACATCTCCCTGCTTCCAGAATTGGACCTGGATACGATCATTGCGCTGGAAAATGAAGTGGCTGCGGAACTGGACGTCTCTACCATGATCACCCGCATCGGCGGAGTGGGGGTGTATCCGACGATGGTTGCCCAGAGCACTAGTTTGCCGTGGTTATCAGAAACAGTTGCCCATGAGTGGATCCACAACTACCTTACCCTGCATCCTCTGGGTTTGCGCTATGACACCTCAGCCGATCTGCGCACGATGAATGAGACCACTGCCAGTATTGCAGGCAAAGAGATCGGGGCAGCATTACTCGAAATGTACTACCCGGAATTTGTGTCCCCGCCTGCAGCCCCAGTTGCACCTGGAGCCAGTGACACACCTGAACCAGCCCCGCCGGTGTTTGATTTCAATGCTGAAATGCGCATTACCCGTGTGAATGCCGATGCGCTTCTTGCTGAGGGAAAGGTTTCTGAAGCAGAGGAATACATGGAGGCGAGGCGGAAGTTCTTTTGGGATAATGGCTACCAGATCCGCAAACTCAACCAGGCTTACTTCGCTTTTCATGGCGCTTATGCTGATGTACCCGGAGGCGCAGCAGGAGAAGACCCGGTTGGGGCTGCAGTGCGGGCTTTACGGTCTGAAAGCTCTGACCTGGCATCGTTCTTAAGAACGATGGCCGCCATGCGCTCCTATGAGGACCTGCAAAAGGCGCTGCAATAAAAACACCCGTCTTGTCCGGTCGCCCTATCGGTCTTATAATGCAACCATGTCCTTAGATGTTGAACAGTCCAGTCCGGAAAAATTGACTCATAACCCCATCCCGGAAGAAAACGCCCCAGAGATATTCCTGCAAGGGGAATCCTCCCCTGAATATCCGGCGGATCAAGTGCCTTTTCCACAGGAACCGCCTGGGCGGACAAAAAGGATGCTCATTGAGGCAATCCAGACCATCGTCCTGGCTCTGATCTTCTACTTTGCGATTGACACATTTATCGGGCGTGTTCAGGTGCAGAATATCAGTATGCTGCCCACCCTACATGAAGGCCAGTTCCTGATGGTGGACCGCTTTGCTTACCGCAAGGGAGATTTTGAGCGGGGAGACATCGTCATCTTCCACAACCCTACCAACCCGGATGAAGATTACATCAAGCGCCTGATTGGTATCCCGGGGGATGTAATCGACATTGAGAATGGCGAGGTGCGGGTCAATGGTGAGCTGCTGGTTGAGCCTTACATCTCAGGACCTCCGCAATATGCCGGGGAATGGACGGTACCGGAAGGTTACCTGTTTGTGCTGGGGGATAACCGCAATTCTTCCTATGATTCGCATTCGTGGGGCTACCTTCCCCAAGAAAATGTCATTGGCAAGGCAATCGTGATATACTGGCCTCCAAAAGAGATTCAAATTATCCGGCATGATGTGTTGGGAAATGCGGAGGATAGCCCGTGAAAACCATTGAACAGCTCCTGCAAATCGCTGATGAATATGAGCGCAGCCTGCCCCCGTTTCCAGGCGCATTAGAGGTAGAGCCGCTGGATATTGCCCGTTACCTTGACCACACCCTTCTTAAGCCTGAAGCCACAGAAGGGCAGGTGGAGCAGCTTTGCAATGAAGCACTTGCTTTTGGAACCGCCTCGGTATGTGTGAACAGTGTGTATGCGCCGCTGGTTTCGAAAATTCTTGCTGGCAGCCAGGTCAAGACCTGCGCCGTGATCGGGTTCCCGCTTGGGGCAACCCCAACACGCTCCAAGGTGTATGAAGCTGGCCTTGCCCTTGAAGCTGGTGCCCATGAACTGGATATGGTTATGGCAGTGGGGCTGCTGAAATCAAACGAATACCAGGCAGTGTATGATGATATCTCCCAGGTGTGTGCCATCGCCCACCGCGCTGGCGGACAGGTTAAGGTAATTATCGAAACATGCCTGCTTGAAACCAGTGAGAAGATCATTGCCTGCTTGCTCAGTAAAGATGCCGGCGCAGACTTTGTGAAAACCTCAACCGGTTTTGGCGCAGCCGGCGCGACTGTGGATGATGTGCAGCTCATGCGGCGCGTGGTTGGCAGCCTCGATGGAGTAGGGGTGAAAGCTGCGGGCGGTGTGCGATCTCTCAATGATGCCCTTGCAATGATCAAGGCCGGTGCGACTCGCATTGGAACCAGTAACAGTGTTAAAATAATGCAAGAAGCTGCTGCAATCAAATGAGCGACGAAGAAGAGATCAACATCGATCTGACTGCCACTTGCCGTGAATGCCAGGCAGGCCATCTCAGGCGCAAGAACGTTACCTACTTTACCTGGCTGATGGATGAACTGATCACGGTTCCAGACTTTCCAGCCTGGGTGTGTGATGTTTGCGGCCGAAGAGTATATGATCCGCGTGCCATCACCCAGCTGAGCACCCTGCTTAATCCGTCGGCAGGCAAACCTGCCAATACCCGGCACCGAATCAGGCCGAAACAGGATAAAAGCACACCGCGTCCTGCCCAACCCTCATAAATAAAAAATCTCCGCCGAAAGGCGGAGATTAGTGTTTGCCGGTTGTTAATCCACTTCAATTTCAGCTACAGATTTGAAAATCTTTCCTGGCTGATAAGGGAAGCGCGTAATCATCTCTTTTTGGGTTACCCCGGTCAATACCAGGTAGGTTTCCATGCCGCTTTCCACACCTGCAATAATGTCGGTATCCATCCGATCGCCGATCATCACGGTGTCTTCAGAGTGCACCCCAAGGTAATTCAAAGCAGAGCGCATCATAAACGGGTTGGGCTTACCAATAAAAAACGGATTGGTGCTGGTTGCCCGCTGGATCAGGGCAGCCAGCGCACCGCAGGCTGGAATCAACCCGTTTTCTGTCGGACCGGTTGGGTCCGGGTTGGTGGCGATAAAGTGGGCGCCGTCGGTTACAAACCTAACTGCCTGGGTGATCTTCTCAAAGCTGTAATCGAACGTTTCGCCCAACACGACATAATCCGGATTGGTATCTGTGCTGATGTATCCAGTTTCATGAATTGCCTGGGTTAAGCCGCTCTCACCAATGACAAATGCGGTTCCACCAGGCTTTTGTTTCTTGATGAATCGGGCAGTTGCCATGCTCGAGGTAAAAATTTCGCTTTCATCTATTAGTAAACCTGCCTGCTGCAGGCGGTGCGCCAGGTCGCGGGGAGTGTAAATGGAGTTGTTAGTCAATACCAGGAAATTGCGCTTCTTGGTGCGGATGCGGTTGATGAATTCATCGGCACCTGGGATCATGCGCTTGCCCTGAACTAGGACACCATCCATGTCAATTAAGTAGTTTCTTAATACCATAGTTATCTTTCTCCAGGAATGATTATACCTGTGAAACCTGGGTCACAAGATTCCTTAACCTGTTCTTAAACAAGGCATCCCGGGTATACCGGGATGCCTTTTCACCATAGGATAGAATGGTTTAGTACTCAGGCATGGGCGGTGCAGCGGGTTTTTCCTTTTCCGGAACATCGGTGATCAATGCTTCGGTAGTCAGGATCATGGCTGCAATGGAGGTTGCGTTTTCGAGGGCGCCGCGGGTAACTTTTGCGGGATCGATCACGCCGCCTTTGACCATATCAATAAAGGTGTCGCTGATGACATCATAGCCGATGCGCTTGTTGTTTTCGCGGCCTTGGGTCTGTCGGACATTTTCCACGATTACAGAACCTTCTTTACCAGCGTTCTCAGCGATCTTGCGCATGGGAACCTCGAGGCTCTTGCGGACGATGTTGACGCCGATCTGCTCGTCATCGTAGGTCATCTTGACCTGGTCGAGGACATGCATGGCATTGATGAGTGCAACGCCGCCGCCGGGGACGATACCTTCTTCAACTGCTGCACGGGTGGCGGAGAGGGCATCTTCTACGCGGTGTTTCTTTTCTTTCAGCTCGGTCTCGGTTGCAGCGCCAACACGGATGATGGCAACGCCGCCGGAGAGTTTTGCCAGGCGTTCCTGCAGTTTTTCGCGGTCGTAATCACTGGTGGTCTTGTCGATCTCAATGCGGATCTGCTCGATGCGGCCTTTGATTTCCTGTTCTTCGCCTTTGCCGCCAACGATGGTGGTATTGTCTTTGTCAGCAACAACCTTTTCGGCGCGGCCGAGGTCGGCAACGGTCACGGATTCGAGCTTGCGGCCGGTCTCTTCAGAGATCACGGTAGCGCCGGTCAAGATGGCAATATCCTGCATCATGGCCTTGCGGCGGTCACCAAAGCCGGGGGCTTTGACTGCCAGCACATTAATCATGCCACGCAGTTTGTTCAAAACCAGGGTGGCCAGTGCTTCGCCGTCGATATCTTCAGCGATGATCACCAGCTCGCGTTTTCCAACCTGCACCAGTTTCTCCAGGATCGGAACGATATCGGATGCAGCGGAGATTTTCTTGTCATGGATGAGGATGTAGGGTTCCTCAATGGAGGATTCCATATGCTCGGAATCGGTGATGAAGTAGGGCGAAATGTAACCGCGGTCGAACTGCATACCTTCGACGTACTCGGTTTCAAATTCCAGGCCTTTGGATTCTTCAACGGTAATGACGCCGTCTTTGCCGACTTTGTCCATCACTTCAGCGATCAGTTCACCGATTGCGCGGTCCTGGGCTGAGATGGTGGCAACATTTGCGATCTCTTCCTTGGTGGTGATGCCAATGGACTGAGAGCGGATCTCATCAGCAACTGCTTTTGAAGCTGCTTCAATACCGCGTTTCAGCAGCATGGGATTAGCGCCGGCTGAAAGGGTCTTGAGGCCTTCGGTCACGATTGAGTGGGCCAGGACGGTTGAAGTTGTGGTGCCGTCACCAGCGATGTCATTTGTCTTGGTGGCTGCTTCTTTGAGGAGCTGTGCGCCCATGTTCTCAAAGGGATTCTCGAGTTCGATTTCTTTTGCAACAGTCACGCCGTCGTGCGTGATGGTGGGGGAGCCGAATTTGCGGTCGAGGGCTACGTTGCGGCCTTTTGGACCGAGGGTGGTAGCGACTGCATTTGCGAGAACATCAATACCGTTCTTCAAGCTTCGGCGAGCTTCTTCTGAGAAAACTAATTGTTTGGCTGCCATAAATCTTTCTCCTTAATTCAAATCGTAAAATTCGTGTTTCTAGTCAATGATAGCCAGAATGTCGCTCTCCCGCAGGATGAGCAGCTTCTTGCTGTCGATTTTGATTTCAGTGCCGGAATATTTGGCAAACAGAACTTTGTCGCCTGCTGCAACATCCATTTTGATGCGGTTGCCCGCTTCGTCTCGGTCGCCAGGACCAACAGAGAGGACAACACCCTTCTGCGGTTTCTCTTTGGCGGTATCGGGAAGAACGATACCAGATGCAAGAACGTCTTCCTGTTCGATGGGCTCTACAACAACACGGCTGCCCAAAGGTTTGAGATTTATTGCCATAAAATCCTCCTGTACAAGATGGTGTAACTTTTTTAGTTTTAGCACTCATTCATCTAGAGTGCTAACACGCTCAATATTACCTGTGTTCAGGATGAAAGTCAAGAGGATGGATTAAATTCTTACAAAATTCTGATATATCAGGGGGATGAAAAATCACAGATCTCTTCGTTTGCCTGCACAAGCTGGATCACCACCGGTTCATCAGGGAACTGGCTGCGCAGCTGGACTAGGTACGGCCGGGCGCGTTCGCAGTAGTCATCACCGGTGCGGTGCATACCGGCCAAGGCAGAGGTGTAGTACAGGTAGTACTCCAGGGTAGAGCTGGTGAGTGGCAGCGGGTTGATCGTGATCTGTGGGTCAACGCCTTCATCACACTGGCGCACTTCGCAGCTCAATGCCGGGCTGCACCCCTCCACCACGCATTGCAGGGCAGGAATGGCCCCCTCATAGTTCCTGGCTTTGTAATAGATCACCCCGATCTGGCCGTACATATCCGGGTTGGACGGGTTTAGCTGCAACGCCCGCATAACATTGCGCGAAGCCACAAAGAATTCGCCCATCTGGGCATAGGTTCGGCCGATCGCCAGGTAAGGGATGGGGTCGTTAATCTGCAGGGTTGAGTTAATCTCAGCTGCGCGTGCAAAGTAATCCAAAGCCATCTGGTACTGCTCCAGCTGGCGGTAGTTTACCCCGATCGAAATATAAAGGAAGGTAAGGTTGGGGGTGATCTCAGCCGCTCGTTTATAGGCTTCGATCGCAAGGCTATAGTTGCTTAGGGTCTCCTGGATGATGGCATTCACCCGGTGGACATCCATAATGGAAGTATCCCTCTGCAATGCCTGGTTGATGTACTGCTCAGCCTGCAGCCAGTTCATCTGGTCGTTCAGGATCTCGGCATAATATGCCAGCGCTAAGGTATTCTGGTTGTCAAACTGCAGTGCGGCCACTGCCTCCTGGCTTGCTTCCAGCAGTGTCAATTCTGCTTCTTCTGGGCCAACCAGTGAAAGGCTGGAATACCAATCAAGAACAAAGGCACGCACTGCCCTGACGGTGCTGTTTTCCGGGTCCACCTCTTTGGCCTGGTTGATGGTCACCAGGGCTTCTTCAAGCCTGGCTTTCTTCTCTGCATCGGTAGTCAGCATCGCTGAAGAGTACACCTGGATGCGGGCGAGCTCTGCCGCCAGGTTTCCATCTGCCGGGTCCAGTTTGACTGCTTCCTGGTAAGCCAGAATGGCAGCATTCAGGTTGCCTGCCTCGAACTGGGTTTCACCCTCATCTGCAAACGAAGCAGCTGTGCGGGTGGGAATTGGGGTGGGCATAAAGAGGGGTTTGATCCTCTCGTTCTGGATGCCACGCAGGACAAACAGCAAGGCGATAAGAATAGCAGCCAGGAAAACAATCCGGTAAGGGCGGATCTGGTTTCTGCGCTTTCTAAAGGTTAGCTGCCTGTCACTCAGGTTCATGCTGTTTACGGGGTAGGGGTAACGCCTTGCTCTTCAATAGTCGGCGTTATTTGTGGTCCCTGGGAGCAGATATTTACCATCTCGTTGGCGTTGAACAAGGCTGTTTCATCACTCGGAACTCCCGCCTGGATAGCCTGGGAGATCTGCAATGCTTCGCCGCATTCTCCCATCCTGGCAAGCGCCAACCCGTAAGTGGAGTAATATTCTGCGATGCGGTCGTACGCCAGCGGGAGACCATTAACCTCGGCGCCATCGCTACTGGTCCCGCCTTTGACTGCCAGCCTGAGGTTGGTGATAGCTTCGGCATACTGCCTGTTGCGGTAGTACATGGTACCCAGGTTGCCGTACATGTATGGGTCCTGCGGTGCATCCGCAACTGCAGCCTGGGCGTACTGGATGGCCTTGGCGAATTCCCCAACCGTCAGGTAGGTGCGGGCAATATACGTATCCGGAAGTGGGTCAACCGGGTTGAGGGTATTTGCCTTGGTAAATTCTTCTATCGCCAGGTCGTACATTTCAAGGGCGCGGTAGTTTCTGCCGAGCGCCAGGTGAAGGTCGGCAATATTGGGGTTGAGGGCAATCGCTGCCTCAAATTCACTGGCGGCTTCGCGGTAGTTCTGGGTCAGCTCAAGCACAATCCCACGGGCGCGGTGTGTCTCCATGATATTGGAATCCAGTTGTTGTGCCTGCCGGGATGAGTCGATGGCATTCTGGAGCGAATTTAAGGTTCCAGCCTCAGACTGTGACTGCAAGGCATACATTTCCGATTGGTAGGCAAATGCCACAGCATTGTTTGGATCCTGTGAAATTGCCCTTCCAAAAGCTGCTTCTGCTTCCAGGTAGTCGCCTTTAAGTGCAAGGATATAACCCAGCATGGCATTGGCTGCGCTGCTGTTTGGGTTTAAGAGCAGTGCGTTGCGGGCATTGGTTTCTGCACTTTCCAGGTCGTTGGTATATACCTGCAGGCGTGCCAGTGCGAGGAAACTGGAGGGATTCTTCGCATCTGCTTCTATCGCAAGTTTATAGCTCTCAATTGCCTGGGAATACTTTCCCTGGCCTTCCAGGTTTTGGGCCTCAGTGATGAAAGATTCAGGGGCGCGCGTGGGTGTAGGAGTTGGCACGAACAGCGGTGGTGTGTTGGGTACCACAACTTGGTTTACATAGATGGCTGCAGCCACCAGGATAACCAGAATAATGACGCGCAAGGGGTTGGAACGCCTTTTCCTGCTGGACATGCTCCATTTGCTGCCTTTTAAGTACATGAGTGCATATTACCATAAATGAAATCAGTCATTAGCGTCATTCATTTTATCTTCATTTTATGCTTTTTGTAACTTGCGCACCTGCTGCCAAATAGATAGAATCTTTTTATGCATTTTGATGTATTCACCGTCCTACCCGAGCTCTTCCCCCCTTATTTGCAGGCAAGCATATTGCAAAAAGCCATAGACAGAACCCTGCTCACGGTGCTGGTGCATGATATCCGGGCTTATACCCATGACCGGCATCATGTCACCGATGATGCGCCCTATGGCGGAGGGGGCGGAATGGTGATGAAGCCGGAGCCGATCTTTGAAGCGGTGGAGAGCGTGCTGGGAACTGCCTTTGATTGCCCGTTGATCTACCTCAGTCCACAGGGAAGCCCGTTTACTACCCGAAAGGCGATGGAACTGGCTGCCTTGCCCCGGATTGCGCTGCTTTGCGGGCGGTATGAAGGGATTGATGAGCGCGTGCTGGAGCACCTGGTCACCGAGCAGATTTCGGTGGGGGACTTTGTGGTAACGGGCGGTGAACTGCCTGCCCTGATGGTAATCGATGCGGTAGCGCGATTTATCCCGGGAGTACTGGGCGACCCGGACGGCGCGGTGGATGATTCGTTTGGCAACGGTTTGCTGGAATATCCCCACTACACCCGGCCGCCGGAATTCAGGGGTTGGGGGGTACCTGAAATCCTGCTTTCGGGCAACCATGCTGAGATCTCCCGCTGGCGGCATGAGCAATCCCTGTCAAGGACCCTGGCAAACCGGCCGGATTTGCTTGAGAAGTTTCCCCTTACGGAAGAAGACCGAAGCTTACTACAAAAATTCAAAGCTAATGGAGAAGAAAGATGAAGAAATTTAATTACGGTAAGATCTTCCTGCTCGGTTTTGGTTTCTTTGGTGTTAGTGTTATCTGGACAATTTACAACGCATTTGTTCCCCTTTTCCTGGCGAACAAGTTCGGTTTGGGAGCTGCCCTGATCGGCTTCTTCATGACCCTGGATAACATTGCTGCGCTGTTTATCCAGCCGCCGGTGGGCTCCTGGTCTGACCGGCTGCGTACCCCGATCGGCAGGCGCATGCCGTTTATCCTCATTGGCGCTCCAATTGGTGCCCTCGCATTCGGTTTGATCCCGATGGCGGCGGTGCTGCCCCTGTTTGTCGCCTGCACCAGCACCCTCTTGCTGAGCATGGCATTCTGGCGTACCCCGGTTGTAGCGCTCATGCCTGATATAACCCCTTCGCGATTCCGCTCCCAGGCGAACGGCATCATCAACCTGATGGGCGGGCTGGGCACCATCATCGCCTCTCTGGTGGGCAGTACATTGTATGAGATCAATGTCAACTTCCCCTTCTGGATGGGATCTGGCCTGGTGATCGTGGCGGCTGTGCTTGTATTCATCTTCATAAAAGAACCGAAGACCTATGAAGAGACTGAGAAACAGCCCAATATGTTTGAAAGCCTGAAGGAACTGATCCACGCCAATGACAAAAGTGGTCTGCGTATCCTGTTCGCCATCTTCTTCTGGTTCCTTACCTACCAGGGCGTGGAATCGTTCCTGACACTGTATGCCACCAAGCACCTGATGATCCCGGAGGGCGATGCGGGCAGAATGTCTGGTCACATGGGGATTTTCTTTGTGCTCTTTGCCATCCTGGCAGGCATCATCGGCAGTCGGATCGGGAGGCGGAAGACGATCTCCATCGGCATTATTGGCATGGCTACCCTGGTTTTGCTGATCGCGTTCCTGCCGGTCAATTTCCTGACTATTGAGCTGACCAAGCTGCCGGCCCTGGGGATGATCCGGGTGGTTAACCTTTTCCTGATGGCAGCTGGTATAACATGGTCTTTCATTAATATTAACTCACTACCTATGGTGGTAGACCTGACCACGGCATCACGGATTGGCACATTTACCGGCCTGTACTACCTCTTTTCCACCCTGGCTGCTATTGTAGGTCCCAACCTCAACGGTTTGATTGTGCAACTGAGCGGCAATAATTACGGCATGGTCATGGTCATCGGTCCGCTTTTCCTGGTGATAGCCCTGATCCTCATGCTGGGCGTCAAGAAGGGCGAAGCGACAGTGGAAGACAACATCCTGCATTAGGAGGTGAACTTATAAGGAAATAAAAACTCTCCTTTGATCCAAACCATGGCTGCAGGATGATTTTTTGAGTCCTTGCATGGCGGTAAAAACAACGTTATACTATCCTTAATGCGTGGAAAACCCATTTCCACAAACTACTATTCTCTCTAGGAGGAGATAATGTCGAAAAAATTATTCACTGTTTTATCCCTGGTGATCGTGGCTGTGTTCCTTTTCAGCGCGTGCACCCCTAAAGCAACCGAAGCACCGGTTGTTGAAGAACCTGAAGTAGAAGAAACTGAAGTCGAAGAAATGGAAGAAGTCGAAGAGACTGAAGCCCCGGTTGTCGAAACCGAAGCCCCCAAAGTCTTCAAAGCCTGTGAAGTAACCGACACCGGCGGTATTGATGACAAATCCTTCAACGCCACTGGCTGGCTCGGCCTCCAGAATGCTGAAAAAGATTTCGGTGTTGAGATCCAGTACCTGGAATCACAGCAGCAGTCTGACTACGAAGTCAATATGAACTCCTTCATCGAAGCCGGCTGCGACCTGATCGTCCCGGTTGGCTTCCTTTTGGCAGACGCAACCAAAGCATCCGCTGAAGCCAATCCCGATCAGATGTATGCAATCGTGGATGAAGCATCAATCGCACTCCCCAATGTTCGCGGCAATGCAGCCAAAATTGACCAGGCTACTTTCCTGGCTGGTTACCTGGCCGCCGGTATGACCAAGACCGGTAAAGTCGGTACCTATGTTGGTATCCTCTTCCCCGCTACCCAGGCATTCATGGACGGCTACGCCATGGGCGTTGCCAAGTACAATGAAGTCCATGGGACCGCTGTCGAGGTCCTTGGCTGGGACATGGAAACCCAGAAGGGTCTTGAAGTGGGCAACTTTGAAAGCCTCGATGACGGCCGTGCACTCGGCGAGCAGCTGCTCGACGAAGGCGCCGACATCATTATGCCCGTAGCTGGCCCTGTCGGCCTCGGCACCCTGGCTGTTTTGCAGGAACGCGGCACCGGCCTTCTGATCGGTGTTGACAATGACTGGTCTGTCGCCAATCCCGACAAGGCTGATTTCGTTCTTGCCAGTGCATTTAAGAAAATTGACGTTTTTGTGTACGACAGCGTCAAACAGGTTGTTGAAGGCACCTTCAAGGGTGGCGAAACCTATTTCCTCACTCTCGAAAATGGTGGTGTTGCACTCGGTTATGGCTCTGCATGGGCTGACCAGGTTCCTGCTGAACTGAAAGCAGAAATCGATGCTTTGATCCCCGGTATCATCTCCGGTGAGATCCCGACCATGCCCACCCGCTAGAATATAACTTAGCCTTTTGTAATGCAGAGACTGCCCTAAATGGGCAGTCTCTTTTTAATTCCAGGGCAAGATCTTTCAGTCGCACCTGCCTCAAGATGACATTTCTTACCTGTCATCCTGAACAAAGTGAAAAACATTGCCCCGAGTCTTTTTCGGGGTCAAGCTCTGATAGCCCTACGCGAGATCCTTCGGTCGTCCCTCCCTCAAGATGACAAGGATGGCTCCCAATGCCATCATTACAATTAATGCGATGTGATAAAATAGACAAAATGCAGTAAAAACCAACATAAGAAGAGGGATAAATGGCTCCTGTCCTGGAACTTCGCGGTATTACGAAAAGATTTCCTGGGGTGTTAGCCAATGACCATATTGACCTGACCGTAGAGAAGGGGGAGATCCATGCCCTGCTCGGAGAGAACGGTGCAGGAAAAACCACCCTGATGAACATCCTGTACGGTTTGTATCACCAGGATGAAGGCGATATCTTTGTCAATGGTCAGAAGATGGATGTTCGGTCTCCCATCGATGCTATAAAAGCCGGGGTAGGAATGGTTCACCAGCATTTCATGCTGGTACCGGTGTTTACTGTTACAGAAAATGTCATGCTGGGCGAGGAATTTGTCAAAGCCGGCGGGATCCTGGACAGGCAGAAAGCTGCTGACAAGATCCGCGAGATCTCCAATACCTATAACCTGGACATCAACCCGGATGCTCTCATAAGTGACATTCCGGTTGGCATGCAGCAACGGGTAGAGATCATCAAACTGCTTTTCCGCGAAGCCAATATTTTGATCATGGACGAGCCGACTGCTGTGCTAACCCCGCAGGAAGTGGAAGAGCTTTTCAAGATCATGCACACCTTGATCGACCAGGGGAAATCGATCATCTTTATTACCCACAAGTTGAATGAAGTGATGGAAATAGCAGACCGGATCACCGTAATCCGGGGCGGCAAAGTGGTAGGCAGCACCACACCTGGTGAAGCATCATTAAACGAATTGGCCAGCATGATGGTTGGCCGGGATGTCAACCTGGTTGTTGAAAAGCAGGAAAGTGTTCCCGGAGAAGTGGTACTGGAGGTTGACGGCTTGAAGGTGCTAGACCCGATGGGGGGCATAGCAGTGAACGGCATGTCCTTCCAGGTGCATGCTGGTGAAGTCTTGGGTATTGCTGGCGTACAGGGCAACGGGCAGACAGAACTTGTGCGTGCCTTGACCGGTTTGCAGCAATCCATTGACGGTTCTGCCCGGCTGCTTGGCCAGGAGATTACCCGCATGTCTCCCCGCAAGATCACAGAATTGGGTTCAGCCCACATACCGGAAGACCGCCAGAAGGATGGCCTGGTGTTGGGCTTCCCGATTGCTGAAAACCTGGTCATGAATACCTATTATCAAAAGCCTTTCTCCAAATCCATCTGGCTGGAACAAAAAGAGATCCTGGAGCATGGGGCTGAACTTGTTGAGAATTTTGATATCCGCACGCCAAGTGTTGTCACTCCGGTAAAATCCTTATCCGGGGGCAACCAGCAAAAGGTGATCGTGGCGAGGGAATTCTCGCGCCCGATCAAATTCCTGGTTGCTTCTCAACCCACCAGGGGTTTGGATGTGGGATCTATTGAATACATTCACAGGCGCCTGATCCAAAAAAGGGATGAAGGTTGTGCTGTACTGCTGGTCTCCACAGAGCTGGATGAGGTGATGCAGCTTTCCGACCGCATTGCTGTGGTCTATCGTGGGCAAATCCTCGACACGGTCGATGCTAAAACTGCTACAAAAGAAATGATCGGTTTATTGATGGCAGGTATACGGCTGAGCGAAGAGGAAAAACAGCAATTGAGCGCCAAAAAAGTACAGATTCTGCTGACATAAAAGGATCGGAAAACGCATGGAAAAAACAGTAGAACGAAAACAAAATGCATTTGAGATCTTTTGGGACGAGTTTTCCCGCAGCAACATACTGGTCATCGTTCTGGCGATCCTGACCGGAATCGTCCTGGGTGGCGTGCTGGTTGCGTTTACCACCACAGAAGTTTACGATGCCTTTGCAGTCTCATTCTGGAAAGGGTTGGGAGCAGCAGTAAAAACAGCCTGGAATACCTATATGGCGTTGTTTACTGGAGCGGTTGGCGATCCAGCCAAGATCAAAGCGGCGTATGATGGCGGCGATCCCCTGGCGATCCGGCGGGCGATCAATCCATTCTTTGAAAGCCTGGTACAGACAACCCCGTACATTTTTGGGGGGCTGGCAGTAGCGCTGGGATTCCGGGCTGGTATGTTCAACATCGGTGTGGAAGGGCAGCTCTATATGGGTGCCGTTACGGGCGCATGGGCAGGCTATGCACTCACCGGCCTGCCGGCTGTGATCCATATCCCGCTGGCAATGTTTATAGGTGCCCTGGGTGGTGCACTGTGGGGATTTGTTCCGGGCTTCTTAAAGGCAAAAACTGGGGCGCATGAGGTCATTGTGACCATCATGATGAACTATACCGCTTTCCGTCTGGTCGACTGGCTGCTTAAGAACCCGATGCAGGATCCAAATGAATATACCCCCAAGACACCCTGGATCCAGGAATCAGCGCAATTACCCCGCTTTTTTGAAGCGCCGATCCGGTTTCACCTGGGTTTCTTCATAGCATTACTCATGGCTGTTGTGGTTTACCTTTTGCTCTTCAAAACAACCTGGGGGCTTGAGATGCGTATGGCAGGTTCCAATTCCAACGCAGCCCGCTATGCCGGTATCAAGATCACCAATATCACGATCATCGCAATGGTCCTGTCCGGGGGGCTGGCTGGTTTGGCTGGAGCCAATGAAGTGCTTGGGGTCAATTACCGCCTGGCGCCGGCTTTCTCAAGCGGGTATGGATTCGACAGTATAGCCCTGTCTTTGTTGGGTCAAAACCATCCTTTTGGAGTGGTGCTTTCATCCTTGTTGTTTGGTTTCCTTCGAAATGGAGCCCGCTCGATGCAGCTCGCGGTTGGTGTGCCGATCGATATTGTCTCCATTTTGCAGGCGTTGATCCTGGCATTCATCGCTGCCCCGGCGATCATCCGTACCATATTCCGGCTGCGGGAGCCGAAACACAAAGAAGACGTAGTAATTCTGAGCAGCTGGAAAGGATAACCGAACATGACCACAACTTCAGATGCACAGACTGTCCAGTTAGGGAAAGGTATCCAGCGCCTGGAGCGCCGCAGGCGGGTCATTATGGGCGTGATCTTTGTGGCTGCCGCCCTGTTTATCTGGTTGATATTTACCGCAAACCTGGATGCAGCCGCACAGACCCGTTTTGTGATGAACCCGGGGGGCGGATCGGCTGAAGCGGCAGATTGGGTGTTTACCACCAGTACTTATCTGCATGTCATAGCCAGTGTGTTGCTCCTTTTGGGGGCATTTCAGATCATCCGCGGGTTTGGCAAACGGACGTATGGTGTCCTGTCGCTAGTAGCGGTCCTGTTCATTTTCAGCTTCCTGTCATGGGCGACAGCAGGCGGCCAAACCAACCTGGCAGGCCTTTTACGTGTGATGGTTGTACGGGCAGTGCCGTTGACCCTGGGTGCCTTATCCGGCATACTGTGTGAACGGGGAGGTATTGTCAACATAGCGATTGAAGGCATGATGCTTACTGCTGCATTTGTCAGTACTGTATTTGCGTCGATAACCGACAATCTCTTCCTCGGCTTGCTTTCCGGTATCATCATTGGCGGTGTGCTGGGCTGGGTGCATGGGGTGTTGAGCATCAAGTACCGGGTTAACCAAATTATCTCCGGTACCGTGATCAATATTTTTGCAACAGGTATCACATCATTTCTTTCTTCAAAATACCTCCAAAAAACTGAATTCCAATTCCTGAATGAGCCTGGAATGTTCCCGCAGATCAATATCCCTGTTCTCTCGAAGATCCCATTCATTGGGCCGATCCTGTTCAGCCATAACATGTATGTTTTTGCCATGTTCATCCTGGTGGCATTGTTGACCTTCATGATCTACAAAACCCGCTGGGGGCTGCGGCTGCGTTCCGTTGGCGAGCACCCTAAAGCAGCAGATACGCTTGGTATCAATGTTTACCGCACCCAGTATATGGCTGTCATCCTGGGCGGAATGATGGCCGGTTTTGCCGGCACCTATTTCTCACTGGGGTCATCCGGCAGGTTTGATGAGGTGATGACCGCCGGCCGCGGCTTTATCGGCCTGGCTGCCATGATCTTTGGCAACTGGCACCCAATCGGCTCGATGGGCGCTGGATTGTTATTCGGTTTCTTTGACTCGCTTTCTGTGAAAGCATCCTTACTGCAGGTTCCGCTTCCAAGTGAATTTCTCGGGATGGCGCCTTACCTGGCAACCATCATCGTCCTTGCAGGTGTGGTGGGCAGGGGACATGCACCGGCAGCTGAAGGCGAACCCTACGTAAAAGAGTAGCCTCTTAATTCACGATTTAATAGCAAAAAGGACCCGAAAGGGTCCTTTTTGATTCTCTAACTTTTCAGCGGGTAAGTCCCGAATTCTTCAACGGCATCTACCATTGCCAGCACATTCTCGGCGGGCACTTCGTTCATGACGGTGTGGACTGTTGCCAGCATGTAGCCGCCATCCTGCCCAAGCAAGTTGATCACCCGCCTGACCTCCTGCCGAACCTGATCCGGTGTGCCGTGGGGGAGGATATTCTGGGTATCAAGCGCGCCGCAAAACACCATGCGGCTGCCGTACTGGCTTTTCAATTCTTCCAGGTTGGCCATCTTTCCGGCGGAAGTCTGGATGGGGTTGAGGATATCCACACCAATTTCGATGAAATCTTCGACCAGGTTGAACACATCGCCATCCGTATGGAAGAAAATCTTGGCTTTGGTTTTCTGTTTTATCAAAGATATCAATTCAGCATGCAGGGGTTTCAGCATACGCCTGTACATGCGGGGAGAGATCATCAGGTTCTCCTGGGTGCCCAGGTCATCGCCGATCTTGATCATGTCGATCACATCACCGCACTGGTCGAGGAAATGCCCTATATTCACCAGGCACAGTCTGGTGATCCGGGTGAGCAGCTCCTGGGCAAAATCTGGTTCGGTTGCCATGTTTGTCAGGAATTTTTCCATTCCCTGCAGCCCGATGGCACGCTCGAATGGGAACATCAGCCAGGGAGTTGCCAGTGTGGCGTACTGGTTTTCCTGGTGAAGCTTGAGGGCGCGCTCACGTACATGCGAAGTCCGGAATGGATCATCCATATCCGGCCAGGGGTAGGCATCCAGGTCGGCAATGGTCTTTGCATCGGGCATGGGATGGATGCCCGGGTACCAGTTATCCGGCCCGATCTCCATTTGGCCGTTACCCCAGTCGTCAAAGAATGGAGAATGCGGTTCCCGTGCCTGGTTGCGGTCGTAAACCGCCTTTGGGAAACGGTCCCACACTCCACGAACATCGCTGTGCAGCCTTTCCAGCACCCTTTCATCGGGAAGGGCAGTGCCCAGTTCCGGCCAGTCATAAATGAAATGATCTTCTCCCTCGATTCCCATGATCTTTTTGATGCCGCGGTACGGGTGGATCTTGATCCCGGTGGCATTGCTTGCACCAATAATGATCGGAACCCGGTCGGGAGTCTCGTGGTTCAACACAGCTTGTACTCTTTCACGCGAGGTCATTGCCATTATTTTCTCCCATGTGATTTTTCTTTATTTTACCTTTTTTATCCAGCCTGCCGTGTAACTGCCTGCTATTTTTAAGATAAAAGCCTTTTATCCTTGATCAGTCCCCAGAAATTTTGGATAAATCTGTCTGATTTTGCGGTAAGATAGGTTCTGGATAATTTTCACCTGGAGGAAGCATTATGTCAGCAATTGAAGTGAAGGGGATTTCCAAAATATTTGGCAGCCTGAGGGCGGTCGATGATGTGTCATTTGAAGTATATCCTGGGGAGATCTTCGGGTTGCTGGGGCCGAACGGGGCGGGTAAGACAACCTCCATCCGTATGATCCTGGATATTTTCAAGCCGGACTCGGGCAGCATCAATGTTCTGGGGGGTGCAATGAGCGAGGCAAAAAAGGATAAGATCGGGTACCTTCCGGAAGAACGCGGCCTGTACCAGGATATTCCGCTGGAGCGCTGCCTGACCTATCTTGCTTCCCTGAAGGGAATGGAGCCTGATAAAATCCACACCCGTTTGAATACCTACCTTGAGCGCTTTGACCTGGTATCTTCCCGAAAAAAGAAGGTGAAGGAATTGAGCAAGGGTATGCAGCAGAAAGCCCAGCTGATCATCACCCTCATCCATGAGCCTGACCTGATCATCATTGATGAGCCGTTTGCTGCTCTTGATCCGATCAACACCCAGATGGTGCGTGAAGTTCTCATGGAGCAGCGAAACAATGGAAAAGCGGTGGTGATGTGCACCCACCAGATGCACCAGGTAGAGGAACTTTGTGACCGGCTGGTGTTGATCAACAAAGGAAAGGTTGTGTTATATGGCGACATCCATGAAACACGCCGCAAATTCGCCCGTCCTGAGATCAAAGTGGCATTTGCAGGAGAATTTCCATCACAGATAGCAGGGGTTAACAGCATCGAGCGTGAGAACCATGAGGTACGGCTGCACCTTGAAAAGGGTACGAGTCCACAGGATGTATTGAAGACCCTGGTTAATTCCGGTGTTGCGCTGGAGCAGTTTGAAATAGCGATGCCAACCCTGGATGAGATCTTTATTGAGGTTGTTAAGGGCGGAGCGGATTTACCATGAACAAGTTTTGGAAAGTCTTTATGTATGAATACCGGCGGCACGTTTTCCGCAAGCGGTTCATATTAACCCTGCTTGGAATGCCAATGGTACTGATAGCCACAGCCGGTTTTGGTGTCATCTCAGTCCTCATCATGTACAAGAGTACTCCAGTGGGATACCTGGACCAGGCTAATGTGATCACGAACCAGGCACTCAGCTACTCAACAGATCCATTCTTTAAACCGGTTGAACTTATTCCGTTTACGGATGAAACAACTGCCCGACAGGCCCTGGATGCAGGAACGGTACAGGGTGTTTATATGATCCCAGCAGATTACATGCAAACAGGAACGGTGCAACTGATCGCCCCTAAATCGGTCAGCCCAAACGCCCAAAGCGACTTTACATCTTTCCTGCAGCAAAACCTGCTGGAAGGTCAGCCGGAGAATGTGAAAAACAACCTGCTGGCTGGACCGTCTGTTGAAGTGCTTTCGATGGATGGAAGCCGGCAGGCGTCTTCGCAGCGGATCTTGAGCATCATACTTCCTATAGTGGTTGGCGTGCTTTTCCTGATCGTAATTAATATGACGGGCGGTTACCTTTTACAGGCGGTAGTTGAGGAAAAGGAAAACCGCACAATGGAGATCATTGTGACCTCGGTCTCGCCCAACCAGCTGATGATAGGCAAGACCCTGGCAGACCTGTGTGTGGGCCTGACCCAGCTGGCGGCCTGGTTCGGATTCGCGGGAATCGGGCTGATGGCGGCCAGGGCTTTATCCCCGTGGGCGGCTATGCAGCAATTTGACATGGGTAGTCTATTGCTCATCCTCGCGCTTGTGGTGCCGGCATTCATCATGGTTGCCGGGTTGATGGCAGCCACAGGAGCAATGGTGACTGAGACCCGCGAATCGCAGCAAATGGTCGGCATTTTTACCCTGCCATTGTTTGTGCCGTTATGGTTGATCTACCCGATCATGACCAACCCGAACAGCCCCCTGGCGGTTGGGTTGAGCCTGTTTCCATTGACAAGCCCGATGACCCTGCCATTAAGGGCGGCTTTTACCACCATCCCAGCCTGGCAGATCGTTGCCAGCCTGGTTATCATTTATGCCTTTGCTGCGGGTGCTTTACTGCTGGCAGGGCGCGCCTTCCGGCTCGGAATGTTGAGCTATGGCCGGCGGCTTACCTTGCGCGAAGTTTTTAAAAGAGGGTAATGCCATGCACAAGTTATGGTTGATCATGAAGAACGAGTTTATTTACACCGTCAGCAGGCGGTCATTTCTCATTACGCTTATCATCCTGCCGCTGATCGCATTTGGTGTTGGCTGGTTTTCCACGATGGGTACCCGCGCGGATACCTCTGCTGTGCAAGCGATTACCGGCTCATCAGATACCGGGAAGCCTGAAGGGCTGGTGGACCTTTCGGGGCTGGTGAAAAATATCCCCGTAGACTTGCAGGAGGAGTTCATCTTTTACACCAGCAAAGATGCTGCCATTGATGCTTATGAATGTGGAACAATTGATTCCTTCTTTGTTGTGCAGCCGGATTACCTGGATAGCGGAAAGGTGATCTATTACCGCGAAGATTTCAATCCCCTGGGGGGGTTGGAGAATACTGGTCCGTTGACGGAACTGCTGGCAGTAAGCCTGGTCCCGGATGACCCCAACCTTCTTGCCCGGGTGAATAACCCGGTGAGCCTGGATATTGAATATACCAGTGAACAGACCGTGCGCGATCCTGACAGCGGAGCCACCTTTTTTGTTCCGTACATAGTTACCTTCCTCTTTTACACTGTAATCTTTGGCTCGGCATCGCTGATGTTGAATTCGGTCTCAAACGAGAAGACAAACCGGGTGATCGAGATCCTGGCAACTTCTGTCAAACCCCAGGATTTGATGACGGGCAAGATTATCGCCCTGGGAGGTGTGGGGTTGCTGCAAACTCTCGTGTGGAGTGGAGCAGGCTTGCTGGTCTTGCAATTTACCGGCAGGAGTATGCCGGATGTGGCAGCTTATGAACTGCCCGTATCCTTTTTTATCTGGGGACTGATCTTCTTTATCCTGGGTTTCCTGGTGTATGCGGGCTTAATGGCAGCGGTGGGAGCTCTTGTACCCAGCCTGCGCGAGGCTTCGCAGATGACCACAATCATGATCATCCCCCTCATCATCCCGCTGATGTTTATCCAGGAGCTGGCTACAAACCCCAGCGGTGAGCTTTCCATGATCTTGAGCCTTTTCCCGCTCACCTCGCCGGTCGCCATGATGGCAAGGCTGGCAGCCACAGCGGTTCCATTCTGGCAGCTGGCGCTGGCTGTGCTGCTTCTGGCAGCAACAGTTGTCTTCATCCTGCGGGGCGCGGCTGGGATCTTCCGCACACAAAACCTGCTGACCGGCAAGCCGATCAACCTGAAGGTTTTCCTGAAGGCGCTGGCAGGCAGGGAATAGGAATACGGTATAATTATCGGCAACGCCCTCGTAGCTCAATGGACAGAGCGCCTGACTTCGAATCAGTAGGTTGGGGGTTCGAATCCCTCCGGGGGCGCTGGATGTTAATGAATATGTAGCTGTTACGCATCAGGAGTGGGATGATGCGGCAGACTGCAAATATAAGCCTACTGACTCTTAATTTACCAGGTCACGATGTTTACCTCGAAAGTTGGGTCGAGGGGTTCGAATTCCCTCTGGGGATAGTGAAAAGTTTTGCTAGGTTGAAAGTTCCTCTGTTGTGGAAGAGTTTGTGTGCTATTTCGAACAACGGTACACTTCTTCTCTGTCCTGGGCAATGGTCCCAACAGGCTGCATCGTCCTGCTGTCCTTCGGGAATGCGCGCAAGCCGGATGAAAGTGGTTTGCTTGATACGAAACAATGGTGCATCCCTTCCTGTCAGGATCCCAACCCTTGACCTTTCCCCTTTTCGAATGAATAAATAATTCAGCATCAGGAACGTCCGCGTAAGCGGACTGGCAACCGGCCCGGAGACGGCATCGGTGCCTCGAGACAAAAAATCTCGATGCGCGGGAGAATACTCCCGAAAGATAGTTTCCGTTTTTTGTTTAAACGTCTCCGGCCATCGTACAGGTACGATGGCTATTTTTTTCCCTGATGCAACGGATAAAAGGAGGAAATATGAGTAAGACATCAGGGTTCAAATTACCCGGAATTGGCGTGTACGGTTTTGACAAGGTTGAACCGGTCATCATTGCTGCACTGGTCACACAGGACCCGCTTCTGCTGATCGGAGAAACGGGCACTGGAAAAACATTCCTGCTCAATTCACTGAGCGAGGCGTTAGGGCTGGAACACCGTCACTATAACGCCAGCCTCATCTCGTTCGATGACCTGGTCGGCTTTCCCTTTCCGGACGAAACCAGTGGCGGAGTGAGATTCCTGGAGACGCCAGCCACCGTGTGGGGAGCAGAATCCGTGTTGATCGACGAGATCAGCCGCTGCAAGCCCGAACATCAAAACCGGTTGTTCTCTCTCATCCATGAACGCCGGCTGCAGGGGATCTCACTTACAAAACTGAAATACCGCTGGGCGGCCATGAACCCATGCAGCAACGATCAATCAGTTTCCCTGGACTATACCGGTTCTGAACCTCTTGACCCGGCGCTGGCGGACAGGTTCTCCCTCTTTGTTCGCGCTGTCGATTGGGATGAATTATCGGAGGAGGAACAGTTGCTGGTGGCTCAACCCTCCGGTGAGGGGCAGATCTCTGATGATGGCGGTGGGCTGAAGAAAGAAGTCCAGGCCTGGAGGGAGGAATTTCTAACGAGCCTGAAAGACTGTCCACAGGAGATCCTCGGGTATGTGAAGGCAGCAGCAACCCTTCTTAACGCATCCAGGATCCGGATATCCCCACGGCGCACCCGGTTGTTGAGCAGGAGCCTGCTGGCTGCGACGATCGTGACAGGACGCTTCTCCTCGTCCCTGTTCAAGTTAATCCTCACCTGCAGCCTGCCTCAGGCCACCTGGGGAGAGGAAATAAAAACCAGCGTTATCGCTGCTGTCCACCAATCCGCCTGGGAAAGTATCACCCTTAGCGGGGATAAAAAATGGGTCAACAAGTTCCATCAGACCAGGTCCCTGGCCGGGAAACTGGAATTGCTGGTCAATCAGTGTCCCACCCCGGATGCGGGGACTCAGGCCATCGAACAATTCATCGCCAGTGAATCCCATGAGCGCACTGCAGTCCTGGCATTTGCGGCATATCCCGCAGCCATTCTGGGCAAGATCCCGGTTGGCGCGGAAGCTATCCAGGACCTGGGCCGTGTTGCGGTACCTATCTTATCGGTCGATGGAGAGATCTCCTGGCAGCATCGAATCCAGAGTGATCAGGTCCCCAAACATCCTGATTTTGTCCGATTCAGCAAGGTGCTTGGGGAGTTGCGAGGAACCCGCAAGGAACGAGCAGCCCAGTTCTTCAACTGGTGCCTGGTCTCAGGGGTCAGCCCGCAGTCTCCCTCCCAGGTGGAGGAGGAGCTACACACATGTATTACCTATCTCAAGTCTATTGTCTAGCTCCTGCTTACAGGCGGGGTGAGAAGCGGGAGCGGGGGGAATATCTCTTCAATATGGGCGGTCCAATGAGCCGCACCGTAAAGGAGAATATCCATTCCACCCTTTTGGGTAGACAGACTGGAAGAATCCGCTGTCCGCTGGTCATCAGTTTAGGGTTGGATTTTGGGCCTTTGCCACCTATTGAGACCATTGAACAGCTCATGCTTGCTGAAGGGTTCAAGGATCCTGAGCACGTAAAAATGAGATACCTGACCCTGACCGGGTTGCAGGTGTGTCATCTAGCGCTTCACCCCACCCGTTTATCCGTTACAGCTGCGTCACCCCAGAACGTGCTGCACCAGGCGGTCTTGCTGGGGCTGTGTACGGCCACCTACTTTGATCCCACCCGCCCCGTGCTGTGGACAAACACCAGCCTCACCCGCTGCCTGGATCTCTTTGATATCAGGGGATTTTACCTATGAACCAGACCATTTTTGAAAACCTTGTACTTGAATTGATTGAGGAGAACCCGTTTGCAGTCAGGACCGTTCTCAAACTTCTGAGGATCGAGTACACCACGGCTGTTCCAACGCTGTGCGTCACGATGGAAGAAAGACCGTGCTTGCTGGTCAACCTTGACTTTGTCAACAAGAACTGCCGTAGTGACCAGGAGGTCAAAGCGCTCATTTGCCACGAATTCCTGCATGTGCTTTTACGTCACACGGAGCGGAAATTAGCCGTGACACCCGCTGAGCATCTTGCCATGGATGCGGTGATCAACGCCATCATCCACCGGGACCTCGGGGGGGAATACAGTTCAATGATGGCCCGCTATTACGCGCATGCCAAAGGGTTGCTGAAGCTGCTCCGTCCAATGAACCCGGAAGAGACCCAGGCCGTGATTAGCAGTTCAAAACTGCAGGCATGGGAATGTGCCTGGAAGGGGCTCTATGATGGAAAACTGATTGTTGATGATATCAAGGAACTGGCTGACGATCATTTTTCCATGTTATTGATCCCTTCCTTTGCTATTCAGGGCGCCCTGCTGGGGAATCATGCGCATGATGTGAATCCCATCCCGGAAGCCCTAGAGGAAGCTCTGGAAAGGACGCTTCGCAGTATGAACGGCAGCGGGATCTGGCGTTCACCCAAGGACCGCGGGGTTGGGGTGGACACCTACGATGCGATCTTTACACAAGAGGATATCGCCCTGGAAAACTGGAAACGAGCCGCCATCTCAGTGCTAAAGAGATACTTGACCCAGAATTCCAGGGGAAAGTTGATAACCTCCAGGGAGAGGATTTACCATGTTCCCGTGCTCAATTCGCGGGACCGGCGTGCTTTCATGCGCTCCTTGTGGAGCCCCTTTCTACCGGACGTGGAATGGACCGCCCAACAAAATTACCCGGAGAAGCAAGCCCAGGTCTACCTGGATGTTAGCGGGTCAATGAATGCGGAAATGCCGGTGCTGATCTCCCTGCTCAATCAGCTGCGCCGATACATCCGCATGCCATTTTGGGCATTCAGCACCGTTGTAGCCCCCGCGGTCATCGAAGGGGGGCAGCTTCAAACCAGCACTTCAGGCGGTACGAGCCTGTCCTGCGTGTTGGAGCACATTGCACAGACCAAACCAGATGCTGTTGTGATCGTTACAGATGGTTACATTGAGCCCATTGAAAGCAGGGATTTGAGGAAGACCAGTCCCACAAGAATTCATGCGCTGGTTTCACGGGACGGTAATCCTAATTTAATCGCTAAAACAGGCATTGATTACACCCAACTTGAAAGGATCCCCCAATGATACGAACTACTGAAATGGTATTACCGGGACACCCGGACAAATTCTGCGACCAGGTCGCCGATGCGGTCCTCGCGCAATGCATGCGGGTTGATCCTTATGCATATTGCCAGGTTGAGGTCTCCGTCTGGTATGACCAGGTCTGGCTGAGCGGCGGGATCGTTACCAGGAAAGAACTCCCCCTCAGCCTATCTGAGATTGTTCGCAGGACAGGCAAGGAAGTCGGATATACAAATGGTAATTTTGTGAATATCGACAACTATCGGGTTACCAGCACAGTCTGCCAGCAGGTGGCCGACCCACGGCCATGGGTGAGCAAGGTGAATGACCAGTGCATCACTATCGGTTACGCCGGGTATGATGCTAAAACCCGATACCTGCCCCCGGAACATTACCTTGGGCATATACTGCGGAAGGCTTTGATCGAATCTTATATGAATGGCCTTCTGAAAGGGCACGGACCGGATGGCAAATTGCTGCTGGTCATACGCGAAGAACCTGGAGGATGGATCGTGGAAAGGGTGTTGATCACACTCCAACAGAAGGAAGGTGTCGATTTTCTGGTGTTTTGCGGAAATGTGGAAGGTACGCTCAAGGAAGCTTATACCACGACCAGGGAAATGGACAAGCGCTGGAATCGTCAATGGGAGGATGTGGAGATCCTGATCAATCCCAATGGTCCTTTCATCAATGGTGGCAGTGACGGGGATAATGGACAGACTGGCAGGAAGCTGGTAGTGGATTACTATGGACCACGAGTTCCGATCGGCGGCGGTGCTTTATGTGGAAAGGACCTGTCACACATCGATCGCGCAGCTGCGTACCGTGCACGCCAAGCAGCGGTAATGGTTGTGCAAAGTGGTGCGCATGAATGCCTGGTGAGGTTGGTTTATGCCCCCAACATTCCTGAACCGCTGGAAATCATATACGAGATGGACGGCCGGGGGATTCGCCAACCAGGTGAATTTTTCCACCACGATTCCATTTGTGCAGACTTTCGGAAGGTACAGCCAGACCAGGCTATCTCGTGCGGTGGGCATTTCTTTGAACCCGGATACCCGTGGAACAGGTTTTGATTACCTGTTGGGAGCTGGTTAAAACTCAATGTTTCACCTCCGGTTGCCAAAACCCGCCAGATACAGTACAAAGGGAAATACATCTATCACATAAGGCATAACACCACACCATGGAACTGGAAATCAACTTCACACCGCAACCGCCTAACCCTGAACGCACGATCGAGAGTTTTTACCGCCTGGCAAAGGCAGCAATTGAGGATATAAGCACTTTCCAGCCCGACCTGGTGATGGTGCTGGCACATGGTGGGTGGGGGGTGCTGTGGGCGGTCCAGGCTTTATGGGGAGAAGGGGAGCCTTTCCCGCCGGTACTGGTGACCAACATCGGCCGCGAAAAGCGTAAACGGTACGAGGATTTGAGGCCGCCGGAATTCCATGAGCATATGGGGCATTATGTGGCTGATTACGCAGGCGACATTGAGAACGGCTTTTTCCTGGCATGGGTCAGCCGGCAGAAAGGCTGGCAGGATGCCCTGCGGAAACAGGTTCTGGAAACGCTGCAGGGGAATGAACCGAAACGGGTGCTTGTGGTGGATGATGGCGATTTCGAGGGCGGCACCTTCCGGCTCGTAATAAGCCTGTTGGCTGATGTCTTTCCCGGCTGCGTGGCCCACATGCTGGCGGGGGATGCGTTTGAATGGCGCAATGAGATTGCAGAAAAGTGGTTGAATGAACATAATATTGATCCAGCAACCCGGGAAAACCATGATATTTCTTCGAAATTATTTGAGTTAGTTCCTGGTACAGAAGATGCTGATGGGATTGATTCCTTCAATTGGAGAGCGGTTAACCCCGGGAACAAGGTATTTGATACCCTTGGCAAATTCCTGCCGGTTGAGACCTGGATGGAGCTGCCTGCCTGGGCTGAGCGGGAGATCAAGGAAAGAGTTGCCGGATTTTCCTGTAATTCAGGCCCGGATGATGAATGGGTGCAGGGAATGCCTGTCTGGTTTGCCCTCGATAAAGTTGAGCTTGTCCTTCAGCATGTCTGGCTGCACGGGTCCATCGGGTTGGGGCAGGCGGCAGAAATCCTGGGGACTTCTGCCGGCAAAGCTGGAAACCGCTTGCGCTCGCTGGCAGAATACGGCATCCTGCAGCGGGATGAAAAAGGAAGGCATGTCTCTTACACTCTTCCTGATGAGTACGTGAAACTGAGGTCTTTACTGACTTAGGGGCTAAAAAGGCCTCTATTTTTCCCGAAATTTGCCAGCACACAATTTTCTCAAACTATATAAATACAAAAGGACCTAATTCCTGATCATGCGGCTGCCTGCAGGTGCTAATTTATGATTTTTCCTGTCAAAGCTGCTTTTCTGCCCTTCTTTTAAACACTTTCTCAATTTCCGCATACACCAGCACTACTGCTCCAAGACCGATGCTCAAGGCCAGGTCTGAAGCGGCCAAAGGGGTTGTGTTGAGGTACACCTGCAAAGCCGGCAGGTAAACTGCAGCCAGCTGTGCAGCCGCAACTACCAGGGCCAGCAGGAGCAGGGGTTTATTGGAAAGCAATCCAACCCGGAAGATCGAATCATTGCCGCTGCGGATGCCGATGGCCTGCCAGACCTGCGAAAAGGCCAGGGTGGTGAACATCATGGTTTGCCAGTCTGCCTGCCCGTTGAAGTAATGCCAGGCGCCGATGCCGAGGGACAGCGCACCGATCAACACGCCAAACCGGGCTACCTGTCCGCCCACACCTCCGCTGAATATGCCCGCTTTTGGCGGGATTGGCTTGCGTTTCATCACGTTTTGTTCAGCCGGCTCAAGCCCCAGCCCGATGCCTAACAGGCCGTCGGTTAGCAAATTCAGCCAGAGCAGCTGGAGAGGCAGCAAGGGGGCTGGAAGGCCAATTAAAATCCCTGCCAGCATCACCAGGATCTTGCCCAGATTGCCGCCGATGGAAAATTTTATAAACTTGCGCAGGTTATCGTAAATCACCCGGCCTTCCTGGATGGCAGCCACAATAGTCGAGAAATTGTCATCCTGCAGGACCATTTTGGCAGCTTCTTTCGATACATCGGTGCCTGTAATGCCCATTGCCACGCCAATATCGGCTGTTTTCAAGGCAGGGGCGTCATTGACTCCATCACCGGTCATCGCGGTGACATGCCCGCGCGCCTGCAGCGCATTCACGATCCTCAGTTTATGCTCCGGCGAGACGCGTGCAAAGACAGCAATTTCCTCCACCATGCCGCGCAGCTGTTCATCCTCCATCTGGTTCAGTTCTGCGCCGGTGATTGCCATACCCTTTTCATCTGCAATCCCCAGTTCACGGGCAATGTGCAGAGCGGTCAGGGGATGGTCGCCGGTGATCATGACCGGGCGAATGCCTGCGTTCTTGGCCTGGGTGACCGCCTCTTTTACTTCCGGCCTCGGCGGATCAATAATGCCGACAAACCCAATGATGGTTAAACCGGTTTCCAGCGCCCGGGTTTCTTCGGATGCAGCATAGGTTTTGAATGCCACGCCCAGCACGCGCATGCCGTTTTCAGCCAGGGAACGGTTGGCTTCTTCGATGCGCTGGCGGTATGCTGTTGTCAACGGGTAGCGTACCCCGTTTTCCCAAACATGCGTTGAAACATCTAACAGCCCATCCACCGCACCCTTGGTGAAAGAAATGTATGCCGCATCCGGTGCAACCACATCCAGCAGCTCGCGGATAGCCGATTGCCTGCTTTTTACCAGGCTGTGGAGGGTGGTCATCCGTTTTCTTTCTGAGTCAAACGGCATTTCATCAACACGCGGTTTGTGCTCATCCAGATCTGTTTTCATCAGGCCAAATTTTGCCGCAGCGACAACCAGGGCTCCTTCCGTAGGGTCGCCGATGGCATGGAATTGCTTCCCGTCTGAACCATCATCCACCCGCAAGGAGGCATCGTTGCACAGCGCTCCACCGATCAATAACAGGCTGAGTGAGCCTTTTGGGGTTGCGGCTGCTTCACTGTTCAGTTCAACCAACCCGCGCCCGCGCTGGTCAGTTTCTTCATTCACCTCGATGCGGTCACCCGCTACATCCAGCACGGTGACGGTCATGCGGTTTTCGGTCAATGTGCCGGTTTTGTCTGAGCAAATGGTGGTGACTGATCCGAGCGTTTCCACTGCTGAAAGTTTTCGGATGAGGGCGTTTTGGGCCAGCATACGCCTGGCACCAAGCGCGAGGGTGATGGTTACCACAGCCGGCAAGCCCTCCGGAACAACAGCCACCGCAACGCTGACCGCTACCAGGAATGCTTCCACAACCGGTGCACCGCGTAGCACATCGATCACTGCCACAAGGGCTGCCATAACGACACCGAAAACCGCCAGCAGTTTGCCCAGCTTATCCAGCCGTTTTTGCAGGGGGGTGAGCACGTTCTTTTCCTGCTGCAGCAGGCTGGCAATGTTCCCCAGTTCGGTCTGCATGCCCGTAGCTGTTACCACTCCCGCTCCGCGCCCATAAGTCACGGTGGTGCCCATGTAGGCCATATTCATGCGGTCGCCCAGCGGAAGGTCGGCTTCGGGGATTGGCTGGGTGTCCTTTTCGACGGCATCGGATTCACCCGTCAGGGCAGCCTCCTGGATGCGCAGGTTGATACTTTCGACCAGGCGCAGGTCAGCCGGCACAAGGTTTCCGGCTTCAAGCAGGACAATATCGCCAGGCACCAGGCTGCTGGCAGGGATCTCCTTCACCTGTCCATCGCGCCGGGTACGCACCTGGGGTACTGCCAGCTTCTTCAGCGCCGCCATGGCTTTTTCGGCACGGTACTCCTGGAAGAAGCCCAGCAGGCCGAATAAAACCACGATCGCAAAGATCGCCAGGGCTTCCTGCCATTTACCCAGGAAGGCTGAAACCACGCCGGCAGCGACCAGGATAAGCACCATCATCGAGGTAAACTGTTCCCACAGGATCTTCCACGGGCTGCGGGCGTCTTCCTCTTTGAGTTCGTTTGGGCCGAACCTGGCCAGGCGCGTTTCCGCTTCCTGCGAGGTTATCCCCCCAGGATTCGATTGAATTTGGTCGTAAACCTCATCCAGGTTCAGTTGGTGCCAGCTTGAGTTATTTCCCATGTTTCCCTGCCCGGTATCCAGTGTTGTCGGTTATGTCCCTGCATATTGTTTTCGGACGGCAATCTTGAAATCCTGATCGAGTCCTTGTGCAAATCCTGTTCTTTGCTTTAAACGATCGAGAATTAATTGTTTGAGTAATTCCCTGTGTACAAAAATTATACACGGCTTGAATGCCGGGCTGCCAGTTTTTGTAACAGGTGTAAATCTCTCACTGCCCGGGGGTATTCACGGGAATGAAATTCTGCAAATGAAAAAAAGTAAAAAATTCGCCAGTTCGTGGGATAATCATTTAAGCATATCTGCTGCACGGATTTGTGCACCAAGGAGAGAAGTACACCGATGGAAATGAAAGAGTATTCCCATATTGACATCAAGGTTCCGGCATACCACAATGACCTGCTGAAGCAGGTTTTGCAGACAATCAATGAGGATGTGGAGATCAAAACCCTGTGGCGGGTGAGCAACATCAACGCCATTGACCGGTTAGGCATGACAGACCACGGGATCGTGCATTTCCAGATCGTGGCCAATATCGCTTTGCGGCTGGCGCGCATCCTGGAAAAGAACAAGGTGACGATGTCTGCCGGTAAGAATTATGGGCTTACGAACGAACATGCCGAGCTGATCATCCTGCTGGCCAGCCTGTTCCACGACCTGGGCATGACCATCAGCCGCGAGGGGCATGAAGAGTTCAGCCTGATCCTGGCCAACAGCATCCTGCACCGCATCCTCGGGTTCCTGCCGGTGGATGAGCGCACGATCGTGATCTCAGAGACCCTGCATGCCATTATCGCCCACAGGAGCGGCGGCGACCTGTACACTCTCGAAGGCGGTATTGTACGGGTGGCGGATGCGCTGGATATGAGCCAGGGACGCTCGCGCATTCCCTACGAAGCGGGCAAAATGGATATCCACTCGGTTTCGGCTGCGGCGATCGACAGGGTGGAGATCCTCGAGGGGGAGGTCCGGCCGATCCAGATCAATATTTCCATGAACAACATCGCCGGCATTTTCCAGGTGGACGAACTGCTGCGGCGCAAGCTGGTGGGTTCGGGGATCGAGAAATATGTGACCGTCAGCGCCTACCACGTGGAGGGGGAAGAGAAGCGGCTGGTGAAGGAATTCCAGACGGCCTGAAGCCGGCAGGGGGCAGGGGAAACCGGGCGAATGGGATGAACTGTCCTGTTCAGCTTGCCTGGTACACTGACTGGGATGCCGGGGTAGGGGCCTGGGTTTGGGGGGGAGGGGCGGCGGGGCGGAGGCAAGGGCGGACGGGAATTCCCTCACTACACTGTGACCCACCGTCAACGGAGGGCAGGGAGGGATGGTAACCTCATATGTACCGCTCCCTAATTATGTGAGTTACGGAGAAGAGGGGAAGGAAAGAAAAAGCTGAAACATGCCTTAAAACATGATTCAGCTTTTTGCCGCTCGATCGATTTGGGTACTACTCTGCTGCATCTACACTTTTTTGGATTCGTTCAAAGACTAAACCAGTATTATCTCGATTAATTTCATGTTTTGCCTATTTTCGATTTACATTGTTATCGGCCGAATCCCGAATTTCCATTGATTCAAAGTAAGGCTGAAATCTACTTTCTTGCTCCTGCTGATAATTTAAAGTCCTATTATTCTCACGAGATGAGTTATCAGTCATTTGGAGGTGTGTTAATTGAATCTTTCTTTCTGCATAAAAAGTAACATTGATCTCAAGGAAATTCACCAGTTTCTGAATGAGATTGATCGTAGGATTGCCCAGACCAGATTCTATTTTCGAGATATTAGCCTGCTTGGTTCCAATTGCATTAGCTAATGCGGTTTGGGTTAACCCACGTTCCAGCCTTGCCTTAAGAACTGCATTTGATAAATCCAGCTTTAATTGAACCGCTTTGCGGGCTTCAACATATTCTGGATTTGCATTTAAACGATCTTTAAATTCTGAGTGTTTCATTTCTTTTTTCTTTCAAAATGGTCGTTTTTGTATTTTTGTGCTCTAGTTATTTCTGCAACAGGGGTCTTTTCAGCTTTTTTAAGAAAACCGTGGGTTAAGATGATTACTTTGTTTTGCTCATAAAAGAAGGGAAAACGGTAAATTCCTCTATTGGTTTTCAGCCGCAATTCAAATATAGAATCAACCAGTTTTCTTGTGTGTGGCTTACCAAGCATATTTCCAAATTCTGCCAACTGGTCAATTTTGTTCAGGATAAACGGGAGGTCGTTTTTCTGATCAGGGTGGTTCAGAAATTCCTCCAGCGGGCATTCCCCATTAGCCTTTGTGTAATAATCAATTTCCCACATGGCTGATGCCCCCAAAATTGATTTGTAAAGGTGCTGGATTTATAGCATATATGCTATATATTAGCATTTTTACCTCTTTCTGTCAATCACTAATTTCTTGAACTTGATTATTCACTTTCCCATACCCGGGCGATGACTTGCTTGATCTTTTCTTCGTAAGAAGTGATTAGTTTACGATTGGCTTCGACGATAAGACGCTCGTTTTCAATATTACTTGATATAGACATCTGAACTTCAATAGGTGGAATTAATATTGTAAGATTTCGCACAATAGGAATATTTAAACCGCTTCTTTGATTGTCACCCGTCAAATTTCGAATTTGTTGATACTGATTTGTGAGGTAGTACAACATGTACTCTGATAATAGAATTTCTCTATTTTTAGGCATTATAGATACTAAGGACTGATTACAAGTTGTATTGTCCATTCGCAAGATCGCCACTTTACCGCGAGTTTTTCCTTGCCCATTAAGGGCAATCAAGACAGAATCCCTCGGAAGGTATTTTGCGTTTGAACTTTTTAAACCTTCTTCTGTTATTCTTCCCTCACAATCGGTTATTTCAAATTTATGAATATCTCCTGATACTAGCCAGGGAATTTCACCATTTTCATAATAGGACTTTACCTTTGAAGATGGTGTACCGCCTGTCATGAATGTACACACATCCCCCAACTTCACCTTTTCCCATTCATCTACACCGGCTTGCTTGCGGGCAAGTTCGAGTTCGAGTTCTAGGTTGGGTTTCCAGTTGTCGACCACCTGGCGGGCGCCGTCGATGATGCGCTGGTAGCCCTCGATTTCTGCCACGATCTCACGCTGTACTTCGATTGGAGGAAGGGGAATTTTGAATGAATTAATATCATTAAATGTCAGGTTTGAAATATTCGTTGTTGTTTTTGCGTTAGCAAGAAAATATGTTTTCGCATTACTTGATCGTAGGCAGTGTAGAAGAAATATTGGATCAAGAAAATTAGTATTTGGTCTAATTAAAGTCATAAATGCGCCAAAAGATGCTTCATACTTTAAATTTGAAACATATGTAGTACGACCAAGCAAATTGAGACTATTCGCAGTAGAAATTAAAATATCACCAGTCCTTAACAACTTATCTTTATTTTTCAGTAAATTCTTGGGGATGTAGTAAAGATCTCTTTCTATAATACCAATTTCTTGTGCTGCTTTTGTGGTAGCAATTCTTAGTGAATTCTCGTTTTCTTCCTGTAAGCTATCATGTTTGTTGAAAGTTACTCCACGAATTAACTCAACAACTTCACCTAATCTAACAACATTAAACGAATTTGATGTTATCTCAACAAAAGTTGAATATCGGTCAAAACTTAAATTGTAATAACCCCCTTCTTCTATCCGTTTAACATCTACTAGTAAGAATTTGGAATACTTGCTGTCTTGAAAAATTTTATTATTTCCGAATTTATTTTTGTTAATTATTGAGATCTTCAATTCATTAATTACGCTTAGAGCATTTGGAATATCATTTTTTTCAATCGTTGTTCGGTTTGCGCCCAGGTTTAAACCGTCATTTTCAATTTTGACAAACAAAACCTGATCGGTTTTCTTTGCCAGTTCTTTATCTAAAAACAGGATGGAGGTCTTCACCCCTGCGTAGGGGTTGAACACCCCAGCTGGCAGCGACACCACCGCCCACAGGTAATCCTGCTCCACCAGCATCTTGCGCAGCTGTTTGTAGGCTTTACCGCTCTGGAAAATGATCCCCTCCGGCACGATGATGGCTGCCCTGCCGCTGGGGGTCAGGTGCTCGGCAATATAATCGACGAACAACACCTCGCTGCGGTTAGCCTGGACCGAAAAGCGTTTATGCGGACGGATGCCCCCGGTCGGCGACATAAAAGGCGGGTTGGCAAGAATGACGTTATAGTACTCGTCCCAATGTTCCTCTGAGGTGAGGCTGTCGTACTCCAAAATGCGCGGGCTGGTAAAGCCGTGCAGGTACAGGTTTGTCAACGCCAGGCGCACCATCTCGGCTGAAATATCGTAGCCCGTAAAATTGGCCGGCAGGCTGGCGCGCTCGGCGGCAGTCAGCAGGTCGCCGGGCATGGTCTTCTGATTACCCTTCAAGATATGCAGGTATGAGGAGACTAAAAAACCTGCCGTGCCGCAGGCGGGATCAAGGATGGTTTCGTTCTTTTTTGGGTCGACCACCTGCACCATGAAGTCGATAATGTGTCGCGGGGTCAGGAACATTCCTGCATCCCCCTGACTACCCAGCTTTTGCAGCAGGTACTCAAAGGCATCGCCCAGATGGTCATTTTGGGAGTACTGGAATTCGTTGATCGTCTTCAGGAACAGCTTTAAAGTTTCCGGGTTGCGGTACGGCAGGATGGCATTCTTAAAGACCGTGCGGATAAACGGGGGAATATTCGGGTTGCGCGGGATTGCGGCAAGCGCGTCGGTATACAGTGTATGCAGTTCAAAACCGCCCAAACGGGGGTCGAAAATTTTGGTCCAGGCAAATTTGGCAAACTCATCGGTAAAGAAAGACGGCTTACCCCCGATGGCCACAGACTGCTGGTCCATATCGTCCATGAATTTGTAAATCAGGGCATATGTGATCTGGTCGATCTGGGCCTGGGGCATGGGCAGCACGCCCACGAGGATGTTCCTGGCCCGGTCAATCCTTTGCTTGGTATCAGCATCCAGCATAAAGCAATTCCAATCTACACGGCAAATTTATTCAAGGAGACATAATCCTTGATGTACTCGGGGATGATCTTGCGCAGTTCGTCGGTCAGCCTGAACCAGGCGGAACCATTTGGGTGGTTGTTCAACATTGCATACTGGTGGGTATCGATATAGTGGCGGTAATTCGAATCGTCCAGATATGCAGTAAAGACGGTCTTCACATCTGAGAAGAAATCTTCACCGGGCATAAAGCGCGAATCAAAGCGGTCAAACTCTTCCTCAAGCAGTTCCTGTTTGTTCTTGATATAAGGAGCCAGGTTGAAGATCACCTCAAGGATTTCGCGCAGGCTCACCCGCCGGTCCACCTTGAGGGAATTGCGCAATTTTTCAAGGGTGATAAAGTCTTCGGGTTTATTAAAATGCGTGGCTTCAATGTATGGAATTAATGTATCCCAGTCGCCAGCCTGCACTTTTTCTGCAACCGCCGGGTCGTTTTTGAGGGTTTCCTCAAAGCGGTTGAAGAGCATGCGGTCGATCCTCATGCCATCCAAACCGATTGCAGTCTCTTCCTTGATCACCAGAGAATCGGGTGAAAAACTTTCATACCCTTCCGGCGGCGGGGGTGGCGGTGGGGGAGGACCATCTCCACCTGGGCGTTCCTTTGGGAGTTCCAGCACCTGATCGTACTGATATTTCTCTTCAAAATACTCGCAATTGGCAAAGAAATCGAACATTTTGAAGGTGGATTTCTGCCTTTCGCCGATGGTCTTCCTGAGGTCGGGGTCTGCGACCTGTTTGGTAAAGTTGTGTTTGCGGGTGCCGCGCCCTTTGATCTGCACAAAATCGGTGGGGGAAAAGATGGGGCGCATCAGGCAGATATTGAGGATATCGGTACAGTCGTACCCGGTAGTCATCATGCCGACGGTTACACATACCCGGGTCTTGCTGGTGCGGTAATGCTGGATGAAATTGGCATACCCGTTCAATTTGTTGCCGGCAAAGTTGAGCGAAAACTGCTGGGCATCCTTCACGCTTGATGTGACCTGTAAGGCAAAATCTGAATGGTACTTATTGGGGTACTTTTTATCGGCAATTTCGTTCAGCATTTGGGCGATCTTTGCAGCGTGGTTCTGGCTGACGCAAAAGACGATCGTCTTGCCAACCTCATTGCTGACCGGGTCCAGCAGGGCGTTATCCATGAAGGCCTGGCAAAACACCCAGTTTGTATTTTCTGAATAAAATTTCTTTTCAAAATCGGACTGGGTGTAATTCTCCTCAACCTCTTCGCCGGTAGAGGTGGGGAGTAAAACTGCATAGCCTTTTTCTGAGAGCAGCTGGGTGGTGATCGCGGTGCGGGCATCCACCACAACCGGATTCACCAGGAACCCATCCCTGACGCCATCCAGGAGGGAGTAACGGAAAGTGGGCACGCCAGACTCACACCCGAATGTGCGGTAGGTGTCCAGCAAAGTGCGCCGTTCCATTTCGCGCGGGTCTGCCGGGTTGATGTTGGTGATGTTCTTCAGGTAATCTTTAGGTGTGGCGGTCAAGCCCAGCTTGTACCCGATAAAATATTCAAAGACTGCGCGGCTGTTGCCCCCGATACTGCGGTGGGCTTCATCCGAGATCACCAGGTCAAAATCATTCGGTTTAAATGCCCTTTTGTAGCGGTTGTTGGATAAGAAGGTCTGAACGGTGGAAATGACAATTTCGGCATGGTGCCAGTCATTTGCATTCTCTTTGTAGATCACAGTGCGGTAATCATTGCGCAGGGTTTCTCTTAACGCTTTTGCTGCCTGGTCTTCCAGTTCCAAGCGGTCTACCAAAAACAAGACCCGGCGGGCATTACCCGTCCGCAGGAACAGCTTGATCACGGCTGCCGAGACAAGGGTCTTGCCTGTGCCGGTTGCCATTTCAAACAAGAAACGGTCTTTGCCTTCTGACACTGCTTTCTGGATGGAGCGGACGGCTTCCAGCTGGTACTTGCGCAAGAAGCGCAAACCGCTATCTTCAATAAATTGCGCCCGCATATTCAGGTCTTTGAAGGAAGGGTCATTCAGGAAATCTGGTATCTGGGTTTTTGCAATAAAGTCGTCATTAACATGTTCTGCAATTAACGTCTTTTGGTCGGGTGCAAATGCTGCCTGAGAGGTTAAGGATTCGAGGGTGGGGAATACAACAATGCTTCTGGGGCTTCCGTGTTCCAGATCCCAAAGATAATGGGCGTTTCCGTTGGATAAAATGACAAAGCGGCAGTTTTGGGAGCGGGCATAGGTACGCGCCTGTTCTTTTCCGACCAAAGGATGCTTGGATTCAGCTTTTGCTTCGAGCACAACAAGAGGGAAATTATTCTGATCGAGCAGCAGGAAATCGATGTACCCGTTGGCTACGGTTTCAAAGTCCTCGCCCCAGGTATCGGTGTGGTGTTTTGTGACCTTTGTATTGTGTTCAAGAACTACATTCGCATGCTGGTCTTCTGTGTCCTCAAAGCGCCAGCCTGCTTCTTCAAGCAGCTTGTTAATCTTAATCCGTGCTTGTGCTTCACTCATGGTTTCTGTCTCCAAGCACACCCCCCGATGGGTGTCAATGAACCGTAAGAATAATTATACTCTTCCCTGAAATATAGGAATTCCATGATGAACATGCCTTGCCATCTTGAACCCTGCATTCCAGACCTAATCTCCGTCGGAGGGTATGGGCTTCGACGATGAAATCCTGATTTCTGCATCATGATTTTCTGATAATGCGGCCAGGATGCGGGTTGCCTGGATCCCCATGCGTGCCTGGACCACCTCTACCAGCCCGGGGTCGGGGACGGTGAGGGTGAGGGTGGTGCCGTCCCAGGAGCGGGGAGAAGAGAAGCGGCTGGTGAAGGAATTCCGGACAGGTTGAACCCGGGAACAAATCCTGTCAACAGGTTGTTTTTTTCCGTCAAGTCTTTGAGTTTTCTCCACCCGGTGTCTCTGCCGGGTGGTTCCTTACACCAACCCCTCCTTAACCAGCAGCTCTGCATTATAGATCGACCCGCCGGCTGCCCCGCGGATGGTGTTGTGTGAGCACACCACGAACTTGAGATGGAGCAGGGGGTCCTGCCGCACCCTGCCGACCACGGTGGTCATGCCCTTGCCTGCCATCCTGTCCAGGCGCGGCTGGGGCCGATCCGGCAGATCGCTGACGGCGATGACAGGCCTGGGGGTGGAGGGCAGGTCTGCGGCCAGTTCATGCGTTAAAAATTGGCGAAAGGCTTCCATCGCTTTTTCTGCATCCACCGGGTTGGAAAGTTCCACGCTGGCGCACACCAGGTGACCGTCGGTCACGGGAACGCGGTTGGCATGGGCAGAAACCTTGAGGGGCGCCAGCGCCACCTGGCCGCTTTCCAGCCTGCCCAGCATTTTACGCGGCTCCCATTCCAGTTTCTCTTCTTCACCGGAGATGTAAGGGATAACGTTATCGACCACATCCAGCGAGGGCACACCCGGGTAGCCCGCACCCGAAAGCGCCTGCAGCGAGACTGCCATCACACGGGTCACCCCGAAGCGGTCATCCAGGGTTTTCAAGGCCACGGTCAGGCCGGTGCTGGTGCAGTTCGGGTTGGTAACGATGCAGCCCTTCCAGCCATGATTGACCCTTTGCTGTTCAACCAGGCGGATATGGTCTGCGTTCACCTCCGGCAGCAACAGGGGCACATCCGCCTCCCGGCGGAAAGCGGATGCGTTAGAACACACGGCAACACCTGCAGCGGCAAAAAGCGGTTCAATGACCCTGGCTTCATCGGCAGGCAGGGCAGAAAAGACGATCCTGGCTTGCTGAAGAAGTTTCGGCGCAGAAGGCATGAGCAGCATTTCTTCCGCCCAGGCCGGCATGGCTTCCGGGAGGATCCAGCGGCAGGCCTGGCGGTATGTTTTCCCGGCGGAACGGTCCGAAGCAGCCAGGGCTGTTACCCTGAACCAGGGGTGCTGGTCCAGCAGCGAAATGAAGCGCTGACCGACAGAGCCGGTGGCGCCCAGCACAGCTACGGGGATTTTATCTTTCAACATGGTTCCTCCTCGATTGGGGTTACGATCAATTGGTGAAGTACCTGGATGGCACGCTCATCATCCTGGCTGTCCACCACCAGGCTGACGGATACATCCGATGAGCCGTGGGCAATGGCCAGGATGTTGATGCTGCACCTGCCGAGCTGGTTGAAGATCAGCCCGGCTACGCCCGGGGTGTCATGCGTGCCGGCGCCGACCACGGTGATGATCGAGACGTCGCCGGTCGCCCAAACCCGGTCAATATCGCGGTTGAGCAGCTCCAGCACGAAGGCGGTTTCGAGCGCCTGCAGCACCATTTCGGCCGTTTCGCCCGGCACGGCAAAACAGATGGATTGCTCTGAGGATGCCTGGGTGATCAGGGGCACGCTGGTACCGGTGGAAGCAACTGCACCGAATGCGCGCGCAGCCACACCGGGAACACCCAGCATACCGCGCCCTTCAACCGTGATCAGCCTTTGCTTCTGGATAGCTGTAACCGCTTTGATGACCCGTTTCACGTCTGGCGCTTTGCCGTTCTTGTGGTTGATGATCAGGCGGGTGCCGGGGTTGGAAGGGTTGAAGGTGTTGCAGATGCGCAAGCCAATACCAGCCTCGATCACCGGGCGCACAGCTTTTGGATGCAACACCTTGGCGCCAAAATAAGCCAGCTCGGCAATCTCTTCATAGCTGATTTTTGGAATGGTTGCAGCTTCCGGCACGATGCGCGGGTCAGCTGTCATCACGCCGTCCACATCTGTCCAGATCCAGATGTCGTCTGCAGGCAAGACGGAGCCGAGGATGGCAGCAGAGTAATCGCTGCCGCCGCGCCCCAGCGTGGTTGTCACCCCTTCCGGCGTAGAGCCGATGAAACCAGTCACGATCGGGACGGTGCCTTCCGCCAGTAAAGGATCCAGCAGGGCATGCACAGCGCGGGCAGTGCTTTCCATGTTGGGATGGGCATTCTGGAAGTTGGCATTGGTGATCACCAGACCGGCAGCATCCACAAATTGGGCAGGGATGCCGTTTTCACGGCAGACAGCGCTGAGCAGGCGCACGCACAGCCTTTCCCCCAGCGATGCAACCGCATCCAGGGCACGCGGGCTGGCTTCTCCCAGCACATGGATCGCCCGGCACAGGTCGCCAAAGGAGGTGATGAGCTGGCTGGTTTGCGAGAGGGTTTCGTTGAGCAGCGCGGGGTCATGGATCAATTGCCTGGCTGCCCCATTGTGAAGTTCAGCCAGAACCTCCTCCGTCTCTTCCAGGGGCTGCAATTCACCCCTGGCGGCTTTCAAGGCGCTATTCAGGAGGGCGTTGGTGACCCCTGACATAGCCGAGGTGACCACAACCACGTTGTGCCATTCTGCCCTGGCCTGCCGGATAATGCCGGCAACATGTCCAAATGCTCCGGCAGAGCCGACTGAAGTGCCGCCGAATTTCATCACAAGGGTGCCTTTCTGTTGTTTCTTCATTGCTGCTCCTCTAACCGAAAATAAAAAAGCGCCCCACTTACCTGTGGAGCGCTTTTGGTTTGATAATTCGGAATTCTATTGCTGCCCAAACACCAAAACCCCACAGGGGAACCGTGAGGGAGTAGTAGTCAGGGTAGTGGTTCGGGTATTGGAGAACATGTTAGGTCGAGTTATATCACTGCGGCAGGTAGCGGTCAAGGGGCAATTCCTGTCGAGTGCCGCACAACCGGCAGGGAATTTTCAGAAGAATGGGAAATCTAAAAATTCGCTATAATTATTGTATTGAATATTCCCTCACGATGGATGGAGCCATGATCAATCAAAAAGAATTAAACCTGGATTTTAAGCTTGTAATTGACTCCCGGGTTGTACTGGCGGAAATGCCAATCTGGGATGCACGCATCCACAGGCTTTACTGGATAGATATGGTTGGGAGTGTTGTACACCGCTATGACCCGGCTACCGGCAAGGATGAGAGCAGGGCAATCAACGCCTCCCTGGGAGCTGCTGTTCCGTGCACAAGCCTGGATAAGGTGATGGTTTCTGTGGATGACGGTATGATGCTGCTCGATTTTGTAACCGGGGAAATGGAACTTCTCGCCCAGCCGCAGCCCAACACCGGGGAATTCGGTTACAACGATACCCGCTGCGACCCGGTTGGGCGCATCTTCACCAGCTCGGTTTCCAAACATTACACCGAGCCTGGCTTTGACCCCAAAACGATGGCAGGCAAATTTTACATGATCGAAACTGATGGCAGTATCACCACCCTGGCAGAGGACGTCGCCCAGTACAACACCATTTTTCTCGATACCAGGTGTGAGAACCTGTATGCAGTTGAAACATACTACAAGAAACTGCTGCGCTATGACTACTCCCTGGAAAAGGGAGCGAGCGGCAGCCCTGAGACTGTGATCGAATTCGAGCAAATGCCGGATGGGGTTTCGGTGGATGTCGAGAATAATATCTATGTCTGTCAGTGGGGCAGCCAGCAGCATATCACGGTCTGGAGCTTGGACGATTACTCACAGGTGGGCAGCATTCCTTTCCCGGTGAAGCATATCTGCTGCGGGGGTTTCGGCGGGAAAGATATGAAAGACTTTTATGTCGCCACTTCAAAATTCTGGCTGAATGATGGCGACCCGGATTTTGCGGCGGGCGCCGGAGGGATTTTCTGTGCACGCAGCCCAATTGCCGGCATCCCAGAATACTTTTTCCGGGATGACCTGTTCAAGAAAGCGAAATAAGAAAGGGTGATTTTATGAGCGGCTCTGGAAAGAACGACAAAGGCAAAAAAGAGCAAAAGAAAAAACCGAAGCTGACCATTAAGGAGAAACGGAAACAAAAACAGGAGAAGAAAGAGCAGTAGCTCTTGCTAATTACAACCTGTTTTTACCCGTTTTCGAAGTTCGAACCGGGTTCAAGCTTCAGGACACAGGCTTTAATGTATCAAATTGTGCAATGGGTGGAACGATATCCATTGCTTAAATTAGGTATGCCTTGTGCCTGAAAGTAAGGCCGAATTCTGAGAACCTGGCCGAAAGTTTTCCCCAGGTAAAAACTTGATGAACGGAATTTACGAATTTACCCTCCGGATGCCAGTAAATCGGGATCCTGACCACCGGTGGAGTTGGAATCATCCTCAGGGGCATTGGATGCTGCCAGATCCGCATAACCGGCATATACCATGTTCATAAAAAGGGTTTCTTTTTGGATTGGCGGGTCAGCGTGTTCCAGCTTTTGCAACAACGCATTGAAAGGCATGTTGTAAAGTTTGATTGCTCCCCTGTCTGCCAGATCTAAAAGTTTGGCTTTATCTTCGTCTGAGAAATCCGATAAATCACTCATTGAAAGTCTCCCTTTAAGTTATGTATACCCTCGATCCCAAGCTCAAATTGTTCGGATGATTGCCAGCGCCACGCAGGGATTGGCAGGCGGCTGGCTGGCATGCAAGGCTGGATGCACCCTGGGCTGCCTGGGCAGCGCCAGCTGCCCACCGCTGGCAAATAACCTGGCGGCCAGGTCTTTTTCGCTGCCCACCCAGGGCTGCAGGATCTCCGAATTGGCACGGATAAGCAGTTTAACATACTGATCAACATCGATAACAGCCGGGTCCGGCGCCTTTCCCAGGTCCCAGGCGTACACCCCGTCTTTCTGGCGGGTGTAAACAAAGCGAACCCGCTGCCCGGGACGCAAATGCTTGCCGATACCTTCCAGCTGCAGGGCTGCGCGGGCGGCAGCCGGCAGGGTGGTGTAGGCGTCCAGCTTTCGGCCGAGGCGCTGGCTGACCAGCAATTCGTGGACCGGGATCCTCCCTGCCTTCAACAACCGGATGCTTTGCTGCAGGTACTGGATAATGTCGGGAATGGCACCGGCAGGTTCCGGCCTGTCTGCCAGCATTTTCAGGATACGGTCCTGCACGCCGGCGATGTAGCTGGGCGTATCCCCGCGGCGGGCGGCAATGCCGCGTATTTTAAGCGAGCCGTCCTCGAATGCGCCAAAATAGCGGTTGGGGACGGAACGGTTCTCGTTCTGGCGGGAGGGCAGGAAAACCAGCCAGCGGTAGATGCCGTCCAGGGCGATCGGCACCCCGGTGTTGAGCTGAATCTCTTCTAGCAGTGAATCGAGCTCCCCTTTATTGATCCCGCCCTCTTTACGGATCCAGAGTGCGTCGACGTACATGTGGAGTATCTCATACCCAGCCGCTTCCGCCGTTTCCTTGGCGCGCAGCAGCAGTTCGCGCGCATAGGCGGTTACCGCCTGGTGGGCTTCAATGCGCCCGAAGCGGGCATTCTTGTACCCCAGGTACCCGAAGCAGGTGACCAGCAGCCATTTGAGCGCGGAAGCGCGCCGGGCAAAATCCTGGCGGCGGGGGTCCCAGGCTTCCAGGCGGGAAGTTTCTTTCTTCAGGGTGATGCGCTTCATCAAGAGCGGCTTGAGCGATTTGGGTACAATGCCGGTGATGCTGTTGTCGATGCCAATGCCCAGGGTGGGAACCAGGTTTTCGGCGGCAGGGTCGTTAATAATGGTCTCGGGCGAGATGTTGAAATTGACCATGATGCTCGGGTAGAGCGAGACAAAATCGATCTGGGCGACATTTCTGTGCACGCCTACCACTGGCTGGTACACCATGCCGCCCTGGTCTGCAAGGAAGAGTTCGGTGGCAGGCTTGACCATTTCTGCCTGCTGTTTCTGCCAGGGCACCAGGATGCCTTCCCGCAGGGCGGTCAGGATTTCGATGGAGGAGATGCCGGTGCCCGGTGAGCTGCGCGCAGATACCTGCAGGGGAAGCGCGGTGACCCGGCAGGCTTCCAGGGTGCCTTCCATCCCGTAATCATCCCACAAAACCGCGTTACGCCGGTCAATATGGCAGCGCCCGTACAATTGCACCTGCTGCCCGCGGTAAACCACGCGCCCGTAGGAGAAGTAGCTGCGTTCTTTCTGCCAGCGCACCTCCTTGCGGCTTTCACGGTTGAGCGGCAGCGGCAGGGAGTGCTTCCCTGATGTTTCCAGCAGGTATGGCAGCAGCCAGGTGTCGCCCCAGCTGGTCAGCAGGATATCCGGGTCGAACCGTTCCAGCAGTGCGTTCAGGTTGACCAGCAGCCCGCGCTCGGGGAAGAGGGAGAGCTTGTAATGCGACCTGCCGCAGTCGACCTCAAGCCGCTCTGGCAGGGTGCGGTGCGGGTCGCAGTTCGGCGCTATGGTCATCACCCTGAATGGAATTCGCGAGGGGGTCAGCGCCCAGGCTTTTTCCAAAGGGCTGATGTTTTTCAGTGTGAAACCCTCATCGAAAGAGACCGTACAGTGTGCCAGCGGGAAAACACCCGTTGCGGCGGCAAACCGCAGCGAAAGCTGGATATCGGCATCATCAAAGGTCAGGTGAGGAAAGGACTTTGCCACCCTTTCGAAAAGCGGGCGCTGGAGGTATGCCCTTTGCACCTGGATCTCCAGGACGGTCTCATCCTGGCGGGTGAAGGCGTCGAAGCGCCGGGTGCGCTTGAGGGCCGGTTTGGGAGATTGGGAGGTGAGAAAACGCCACAGGGTACGCAGTTCGGTGTTGCTGCCGCGGGCATAGAAAGTGACTGGGAACTGGGTATGCAGGCGCAGCCTGCGTCCATCCCTGGCGATGATGTACAGGACAACATCATCTTCAGGATCTTCGAACAGGTCCAGCAGCCAGCCTTTGCATTCAGGCATGCATCTCCTGTAATTCTTTGACCGCCTGGCGCAGCTTCAAGACCTCTTTGTGCTCCTCAAGGAGCATGGAAAGCAGGAAGGTCTCAAAGGGCAGGGTGTGGGCGGCGTAGGCGGAGGCGGCCAGGTGTTGCTGGGCGGAGTTGAAGAGATCGTCCAGCGCCTGCTGGTCACTTTTCCGCAGGGCACGCCGGAAACGGCTCAGGGCGCTTTCTTCATGCAGCAAAACCTGGGTGGTGGAAGCAAGTGTACGTCCCATTCAATCTCCTCATTCAGCCAGTATTATTAATCACGCATCCCCGAACAGGGCAGGCTGAACAGCCGGGGAAGAGGGGCTTTCCAGCTGCCACAACTTCTCAGCGTCCTGCATGAGCTGTTCGACGAAGATGCTGTCATCTGCAGCCGGGTTGCTGCGCTTGCGCACCCAGACCAGCACAGGGGCTGCCCGGCTGATGCGCTGCAAGTGGGTGTGGCAGACCGTGAAGAGGTATTTGCGCGTCTCCAGCCGGACGTTCTCGTCCAGGAAGGTCGAAAGCATGTCCAGTACAATGAGCGGCCGGCGGGTATCCTCATAGGCTTCGAGCATGGTCTTCATCTGGTAGCAGGAGAAGATGCGGCTGAGCAGCACGTTGTGCAGCGCTGCCTGCAGGTCGGCCGTCTTGCTGCGCAGCAGGCGCGCCAGGCCGTAGCCGTCGAAGCTGTTGCCGCCGTCCAGGATGGTGACGCTGTCTTTCAGCGCCAGCCTGGCAGTGGCTTCCAGCAGCAGGGGCTTGGCCAGGGAGGGTGAAATGAGAAGCGAGATCTTGCCTGCTTCGGGCACGATCTGGTGTGGATTGATCATCGGCATATCCTGTCTGGTATATACCCATTATACTAGAAAATATGTTCTAATTCAAGCAGGAATTAACACGCTCATAAACTTATGAACATTGCCTGCAAGGTGGATTGCCTCTGATTTGAAGTGGATTATTTAAAGCGGGGCATTATCTCTTTCATGAACAATTCAACTCCATCTGTCCGTGGAAAGTCGACAAAGCGTAAAATGAAATGGCGTACGCCCAAATCGATGAATTCCTGGATTTGCTCAGAAACCTCATCCGGGGTGCCAACAATGTTGAGATATCGTCTGAAGAAGCTTGCGTTTTTTATCTGTTCTGCTTGTGCGTGGGTCTTTGCCACTGCCACACAATCATTCGAATAGGTAATGCCAATGGAGTTATAGTCGCGGCCAACGGCCTGGCAATGCTGCTGGAGTATCTCGAGCCGGTTGCGGCAGGTTTCAAAGTCGATGTGATTCAAGTTGCACCAGTCAGCGTATTTTGCGACGATGCGCAAGGTTACCTTGGGGCCAGTTCCGCCAATCATCAACACAGGCGCAGGGTTGGGGCGTGGTGAACAATATGCGTTCTCGATCGAGTAGTACCTCCCGTGAAATGTTGGGGAATCTTCTGTCCACATTTTCCGCAGGATCTGTACATATTCTTCAAGTTGGGCGAGACGTACCCGGTCAGGAGGATACTCATACCCATAAGCCCTGTACTCATTTTCTTTCCAACCGGCACCCACACCAAAGATCAGCCTGCCTCCTGAAAGCCATTGCAGCACCGCAGCTGATTTTGCCATGAAGGCGGGCGGGCGGTAGGATTGGCTGAGAACCATTGAACCCATAAATAATCCTGGATAGCGTGACAGCATGAAACTCATGATTGTCCAGGCTTCATGCGTTTCAAGTGACTGATCCAACAGGTCAGCATCCGGCCATGGAAAAAAGTGATCGCCGACCCATGCGCTGTCAAACTGGTCTTTAATGGTATCCATGAAGTTAAAGATCTGTTCCCGCATCAGCACTGCGCGCTTTTGCGGATCAGGATCCATCACTTCCGGAAAATCGGGCAAACGCCAGCCAAATTTAATCTGATCACTCATGCAAACCTCCTGTGAGGGTTAATGGAGAACGAGCCAGGTTATGAAAACATCCAGAATGAGTGTAGCACTTTTCCAGGGAGATGATTTCCAGTTATTAAATTCTTGTAAATAATTGATTCTTCAATTGTGGCACCCGTTTGAGTATCTTTTTCCAGCAGCCCTCTGGAGACTTACCACTTTCCAGCAGGGTACAAACTGGTGCACCGGCTGGAATTTCTTCACCCGGATGGGGGATGTCGGCAATGGTTTGATCGGTCAACGTGCTGGCATCCCTCAGACGGACATCTCTTTGGGTGTACAGGATTCCCTTGCCATAAAAGGTGTTGGCAGGTGCTTCGGGAAGAGTTTCAGGCAACTTTCCCCGGCAGGCATCCAAGTGCAGCTGAAACGCGTTTATCCCCAAGGCCTTTTCGTAAAGTTCGAACGAGGCAGGCGGGCGGGGGTTGACCTCGATCAACCAGGGAATGCCGTCCCGCAGGATAAAATCAATTCCATTCAATCCGACCAGCCCGAAGGTCCGGACCAGTGCCTGGACTGCAGCTTCGATCGCCCCCTGGGCTGGCACAGGGCTGGGAACGGTCACATTCCCGCACCAGGCAAAAGGCGGCGCACCCAGGGCTTTTTCACCGGCATATTGGCGGCTGACCCCCAACAGCTTTGCCCGCTTTCCATCCGCAATGAAGCATGCTGAAGCCAGTTCGCCTTCGATGAATTCCTGCAGCAACTCGCCTTCAGATAGCGGATGGGTAGGATCCCATTCGGTTACCCCCATGCCGCCGCTGTGGGCAAGGTTTTTCCGTAAATACCGGCCTGATTTTGGCAGCGCCATGCCTTGCGTATAGGTTAAAGGCAGCTGCATACCAGTCCTATTCAGCGCTGTTTTTACCTGATGGAGGTCACGAACACCCCGGATGGATTCGAGGGTATTTCCCAGCATTTTCTTTGGCGGGAGTAAAGTGAAGAAACCCGGTTCATTTTCCAGTCCGGATTCAACCACCACTACGTCAACACCATCTGCCAGAGTACTTGCTGCCTTTGCCAGGTTCAACAGGGTTGGGGGCTGGTGCAGATCCCTCACCAGGCTGAACACCCTGGCATCGGCAGGCTGGTCGCTGTCGCCGAAGAAATCCATGCTGGTGACCCGGTATCCAGCATGTACTGCCGATTGTGCCAGCGCCCGGGTTGAAATCCCTGCCAGCAAAAAGTGTTCATTCATTTGTTTAAAATCCTCATGGGAATTAAATGGTCATCTGTGAAAGACAGTAGTCAGTGATCGACTGGGCTACATCAACCTCTGTCACCTGCTGTAAACCCTGCCAGGCAGGCATACTGTTTACTTCAAGCACATACAGGGCAGAGTCCACATCCTGCACCAGGTCGATTCCACAGTATGCAGCGCCCAATGTACTGGCAGCCTGCAGGCAGACAGCCTGCATTTCGAGATCCATTTCGCGTGCATGCGGTGTACTGCCGTTGTGGATGTTCGTTTTCCAGGAATCTGCCACCCGGTCCATGGCTGCGATGCAATCTGTTCCCACCACCATGACGCGTGTATCCCGGTTTCCATGCGGGATGAACCTCTGCAGGTAATACACATAGTTTCCCATCTGGAGGGCTTTAAAAACCCTACCGGCGGTGTCTCTCTCGGTAACCCGTACCATGCCGATCCCCCGGCTGCCGAACAACGGCTTGACAACCACGTCCCCGCCTAGTTCTTCATAGAAAAGCATGGCTGCGTTGAAATCCTCACACACCCGGGTATCGGGTACATTAATGCCGGCTTGCTGGAGCAACGAAAGGGTGTAGTATTTATCCACCATCTTCTCAATGGCATAGGGAGAGTTGATAACGGTTACCCCAGAGTTTTCAAGCTGGTGCAGCGCATCCATCCGGAAGATGACCTGTTCCAGGCTGCCGCCCGGCACCTCGCGTACCAGCAGCAGGTCGAATTCAGATAAAGGAATATCTCCGCAATTTACTGAATGCCTGCTTCCCAGGCTGGCTGTCAACTTGAGGGGGTCTGCATATTGGATACCGATCCCGTGATTTTGGAAGGCTGCCTGCAGTTTCTGGTTGTGCCAGGAGTCTGGCGAGCCAAGAATAGCGATGCTGGGTCTTTGCATGCATTACCCTTTCAGGATGCCTTTCAGTTTCAGGTGGGCAACAGCACCTTCGTGGAATATGTGTCCGGTATCTGCATTAACCAGGGTTATCTCTGCCGGTGCGAACAAACCAGGGTCGATCTGGTAGAAATCGCCTGCCTGCTTGAGGGTCTCAAGGAATGGCTTCCCGTAACTGGGGCTGGTGCTGGCTGGGACCTGGCGGGCAATTTGCTGCAAGTCTGCATCCGGAATGCCTTTAACCTGCAGCCAGACCTGCGAGGCGAGCATCATCATGTCATTGGTTGAACCCAGGGCTGCCAGGTCATCTGAAACGGGAGGAGCAATAGGACAGCACCCCAGCCCCTCTTGAATGGCTTTCAGGTCAACACCTAGCTGGTGCAGCTTGTGTAGAGCAGTCTCAACCGAGCGGGCTGCGATCTGGACAGCACCTGCCAGGCTGGCTGTGGGGGAAACGATCACCGCCAGGCGTTCAGGCGCGACCTGGCAGATGGTTGCAAGCATTCTGCATACTTCATCATCCGGTAGAGTCCTGGTTTCCAACACCAGGACGGCATATTCCGAATTTTCTTCGAAGTTGTAAGACTGCTGTAACCCCAGGTTGGGGTTGAGCAGGCAAGCTGGACCGGAACCCATCGCAAAAAAATTCCCGATCCGTACTGGCCAATGGGCGGCCTGGCTGAGGTAGCAAGCTTGAAAGGGGTAATTGGAGGTCAGCTGCACAGTCGGCCAGGGCAACCCGTAACTGCCATCGAGCTTGATGTCGATAACTGCCAGGTCTGCAGTTCCTGCAGCTGCCATCAGCAGCCCGGCTTCAAGGGAACTACCGGCATGGATACCGGCATCATACACCCGCGCTCCGCAGGGAGATAGGGCCAAGATGATTTTAAGTTCTTCAAGCAGGTTATCATTGTCAACCAGGGTAAACCAGGCACGTTCATTAAGGGAATTCATACGCCAGTATTTCTCCTTTGCCTGCTGCCAAGTGGTCGCCGCTGAAGCGGAGGGGAAGACTTTCCATCCACCTGGATGGAATTGTGAAGCTGTTTTTCTGCAGCCAGTTCAGGTACAGACGCAACCAGCCGGTATCTGCTATTCCTGCAGGTCGGAAACCCGGCAGGATAGACTGTATTGTACCGGCAACCAGGCTTCCGCGCTGCATGCCAATGCCCGGGTTTGCCCCCATTTCTCCTAAGCAAAAGATCGTGCCTGCCAGCATGCGCGACCCAGCATGCTTTTCACAGTTGCCTGCAACGGCAATGATCCCGCGCCTCATACCGCTGCCCAGGTTGTTGCCTGCATTACCGCCAATCAGGATCACACCGCCAGTCATCCCTTTGCTTTCACCGGCATGGGCGGCGCCGCACCAGTCTCCGGTGTCACCCAGCACGCTTATCTTGCCTCCGCTCATGGCAACTCCCAGGCATTCACCGGTGCTGCCCAAGATGACCAGTTCACCGCCGGACATTCCAGACCCTGCACAGGCACCGGCATCCCCTTCGATCACCACCCGGCCGATATTCAACCCATACCCGCAATAGTGCAGCAGGCGGGTGTCTCCGCACAGCACTGCTTCATCCTGGATGGTATCCTTGACCTGTACAGTAAAAACATCTCCAACCGTAAAGTGCTGGTCAAGATGGTTCAGGGGAAGCTGAGTGATTTCCCCTGCAGACAGGCAGAACAGGTCAGAAAGGTTGAGCCCCTTAAGCGAGACAGGACAGCTGCAGTCCTGGCGGACTTTCAGCACCACTCTCATTCGGTCCTCTCCTGCAGGATCTGGTGCAGGTAAATGTGGTATTTGCCCCACTTGCCCCCGTAATTCCCGGCAGTAACCTGGGAGATGCCCGGCCGGCAGGCAGCTCGGATGGCGGCTGCCATAGCTGCGGTGACACATTCAAGGCTGTCTCCATCAATGACCAGTTCATAGACAGCATGCGCATCCGGTGTCAGACAGGTTTCCACCCGGCTGCGGAGGGTGGGGCAAAACACTTCATTTGTGGAAGCCGGCACATTGGCATACTTGCCTTTTGGTTTGCTCGGGCTACGGCAGATGCCACCCGGGAAGGGAGCAATCGCCCCGGGAACCTGCCGGATAGCCTGCACAGCTGCTTCAGCAGCCTCCAAAGTTGTCTTGCGGTCAGTGCCCATCAGTAACAGATTGCCGCCGCCGACACCATCCCCGATCCCGTAGCTTTCATCCAGCACGAATTCTCCATCCGCTACCGGGATGCGCCACAACCTTCTGCCGTCCAGGAGCTTGCTCGATTGGAATCCATCGCCAAAGTAGCGAAGTTTAGCCCCCGGTCTGACCGTGACCTGGCTTTCTAACCCATTAAAACAGGCTGATGTGGCTGACGGCAGGATCGCCTGACCGATGCGGAAGAAGATCTGTTCTTCCAGCTTCTCAGCAGAGTAGCTGTACAGCCAGAGTACTTGACCCGGACGGTTGTCCGGTGTGGTTTCTGGTTCGAGAGCCTCTCCCAGCCCGGATTCACAACTGCACCCGATGATAGAGACCGCCATACCGGCAGCAGCCTGTGCTGCCTGCCTGGCCAGGGCGGGCGTGTCGGCAGTGATGATCAATTTGCTGTATGCCATTGGGAAGGCTTCGGCAAAGGTATCGTCGATCACGACCCCATTGATGTGCATGGCACCTCCCTGGTATTTTCCATTTCTGTACCGCCCAGGGCATACTGGCCGAAGGGGACGGAAATCTTATCTTCAAGATCATTTTTAATATTGGGAAGCTGGCCTTCATCCCATTGCGGGCGGGAAACCAGGATCTCCCCGGCTTCTTGAGGCTTGAAACTGCCATCCTGGTAAACGATCCTGCCGTTTTTCATCACCCATTCAGGTGAAGCGAACATCTTGCAGATATCCGGCTGTTTTTTGTAGCAGCGGATGTCTGCCAGGGCGCCTGGTTCCAGGTGCCCGCGGTTACTCAATCCCAGGCTCCTGGCAGGTCCATAACTGGTCATGGTGAAGACCTCGCCCAGCGAGTACTCCCTTTCAATAACTGCCAGGCCGGTCCTTGCAGTGGCTGCCGAGTGCATTTGTTGAAGTGCATCCATGCGGGCATTGCGGCTCATCAACAGCTCAATCACCTGGGGGTAAGTTTCAAAAGGCGCGGCGTTGGGGTGGTCGGTTGTCAGAAACATCCGGGCAGGGTCGGGTGAAAGGAGCAGCAGCTCCAACCCGGTTGCCCATTGCGCTGCATTGGACGCATCTTTTGCCGAATATATGAGCGGGAGGATGTTGTTCCCGCCTTCACCCTCTACCTGGTTGCTGATCCAAGGCTTATTGATATCCTTCTGCAATCTGCTCAATGCAGAGGTGTCTGCTGTGACCGTCATAGCATCGCCAAACATGACCTGTCCCACATCGCAGGTGATATCAGGGTAAGCTTCCAATTCCCTGACCACCTGCTCAGCTCCGGAGCGGTAGCCTCCTGAATTATCCTGTCCGTAAGAAAAGAACTGGATGTGACACAGGTGAGCGCGCTCCCCTTCCAACGCTTTTATGCTGTTGCAGAAATTCAACACATTGCCCGGCTGCCCAAGCTGGCCGGCGTGAATATGAACGGGGTGCGGCATGCCCAGTTTGTTGACGATCTGCATGCAGCGCGTGAGCACATCCCGCTGGGTGAGGGTACCCATTCCAAGCGTATCATCCAGGTCAGGGGCTTTGCTGCAGTTTTTCCAGGCCAAGCCGCCGCCAGGGTTGACCAGTTTTAAGGCGTACCCCCCTGAACACGAAACCAGCCAGGCGATGATATCACGGGCATAGGTAAGGTCATTACTGGCAAGCGCCATCAGCAGCAGGTGGTTATCGCCAGCCAGGATGAAGGTGCCCCTGTCAATGCCTTCCATCTGCAGCAGGTCTGAATATGTACTTTGCGCATACAAAGGTGAGGCAGCAGCATCAAAGACCGTGGTGTAACCCAGCTGCAGGTATTTGCGGGCGGCTTCTGCCGGGGAAGGAAGCAAGGGGTATTCCCGTAAGCCTTCAGAAAGCATAAAGCGGCGTGCCAGGGATAAAGGGTAACCGGCGATATGGGTGTGGATCTCCACCCCGGCTGGGGCGATGATCATACCCCGGGCATCGATCACCTGGTCGGGTACTTCACCTGGGCGGGGTGCAATGACATGGCTGCCGTCGATCCACAGATCGCCTGTTTGCGGGCCGAAACCCCGAGCGGGATTGTAGACTTCAGCACCGCGGATGACAATCATGCTGCTGCCCCTCCTGCCAGCGAATGCAATACTGTTTCTACTGGAACCCTGCTTGTTGTTGTCAGCGGCTGAAGGCGAATGGGCAGATAGTCCAAACGCTGCATGGTTCCGGCACAGTCTACCCCGGCACGGGCAACCGGCAGGTAAACATCCGGTTGCCAATCAACAGGCTCCGGGCTGAGCAGGACGGTGGCTACTTTTTCCAGGTCAATCTTTTGGGATGCGGAAAGTAAATCCGGGCTTCCGGCAATGATACAGGTGTCTATCCAGCCATCATTAATCAGCTGCTGAAGTTGAAACTGGCGGGGATTGTATTCTATCCCGGTTGTTGAAACATGCATACAACCTGGACTGCCGGCAGCAGATAAAAGTGCATTACAGATCCCCGGGCTGTTGGGACCAGGTGGAGCATACAGTCCATACCAGCGCTTCCCGTGGTTCAGATCTACCAACCAGTGCAGAAATTCTTCTGCGGTATGCAGGTCTTCCTGCAGCCAACTGCGGTTGAAAAGTACAAGCCCCGGTTTACTTTCTGAATCAAGAACCGGATTGGCTGCCTGGTCTTCTGTTTCCAGGCGCAGGTTCTGCAGGGTGGTCAGCGGGCTGCCATCCGGCAGAAAACGGATATTCCAGCTGGTGATAGCAGGCAGAAATTCCTCCAGACGGGGCAGAATTTGGAGGGTATCCTTCCCGCAGCAAATAATCTGGTCAACACGAGATTTTATTTCCCCAAGGCTGGCTGTAAGTATGCCTGTTTCTTTGACCGATAAGGAAAGGATGCTTCCCGAAAACTCATCATCCGTCACCAGGAAAGCTGAATGTTTCTGGCAGAATTCCAGTGCAGCCGGGACGGCTTCTTGCGGAAGGTCTGAACACAGTACAACTGCCAGCCGCTGCGAGCCCTGGATACATGGCTGGATGGCTGTAATAATTTCAGCAATACCTGGTGAACCTTCTGGATGTGTGGCGTGGGTAAGTGCCCGGCTGAAACCCTTATTTGCCTTACTGCAGGCAGGCGAAACCGTATTTAACCGGTCTCCATCCCATTCGAGATGGAGACCGGAGCAATGCAGACTGCAGAAAGGACAGGTGATGGTATCAATCAATATGATGCTTACCTAAATAATCACTAAGGTGAGGGGGTTGAGAACTGGGTCTTGATGGCATGGTCAACGGATGTTTTGGCATCATTCAGTGCGGTTTGCGGATCTGCAGTGCCTAATTCAACCTTTTCAACCGCATTCTGCAGCGCTAGGTCGCTGTTGCCAAGAGCTGAAAAGACCGGGATGGCAACCGCATACGGAAGGGAATTGATGGCTGCCAGGCGCAGCGGGTTGTCCTCAATAATGCTTTCGATTTCCGGCCAATCCAGGGCATCCTTGTAGATCGGAATATATCCGGACTGCGAGGTCAGGTAGATGGAGCTTTCCTCCGAGATCATGAATTTCACAAACTCCCAGGAGGCATTGCGGATCAATTCATTATCATTCTTGAAGATGACCAGGCTGCCGCCCCCAAGTGGAACCTTGCGGACGCCGTTAACCATCGGGAACATGGCAGATCCAACCGTGAAGGCTGCATCTTTTTGGATTCCGCTGACCACTGAAGTTGAGCTCATGAGCATACCCAGCTTGCCAGCCAGGAAGTCAGACTGGGCTTCGGCATGCTGGTTCTTAGGCATAACCTGGTGCACATTGACCCAATCACTCCAGGTCTGTAGCATGGCAACTGCCTCTGGGCTGTTGTACAGCATTTCCGATTCATCATCTGAGACGATTTTTGCCCCGTTTTCGAGGAAAAGGGTGCTCAAGTACCAGTGGGTATCATCTTTCGTATTTAAGCCATATTGTGTAACAACCCCATTGCTGTCTTTAACTGTCAGGGCTTTCGCGTACTCCAGCAGTTCATCCATGTTTTCAGGCGGGTCTTCAGGGTCCAGCCCGGCTGCCACAAACAGGTCCTTGTTGTAGAGCAGGATCGGGACGGAGTTATTGAAAGGCAAGCTCCAAAGTTCTCCGGCTGCGGTGTTGTAATCCAGGAATGCCGGGTGAATTTTATCCAGGTCAAAGCTGCTGTCGCTGGCAAGAAAATCTTTTATAGGAAGCACAGCACCGCTGCTGCCCAGCAATGGGGCTGCGCCCAGCTGGGCGACATTGGGCAGGGTGTTCCCTGTTATGGCACTGTATACCTTGGCCATGGCGGTGGTGTAATTGCCCTGATAGGTGCCGACAACCTTAATGTTTGGATGGCTTTCGTTGAACCGGTTCACCAGTTCTTCGATGGCTTTACCGCTGTCACCGCCAAGCGCGTACCAGAAATCCAAGGTAACATTACCATCCGCATCTACACTGCCCCCGCCACCGGAGCTGGTTTTAGAACCACCGCCGCAAGCACTCAGCAGTAAAACAGTAATCACCAGTATGAGAATACTTTTTTTCATAATTGACCTCTCTTCTGTTCGTAAGGAAGACCCTCTCCTAATTATACAAAATCCAGGCTGCTAGTTGTTCAGCGCGATTAAATATCCTTTAATCCTGTGCTGGCCATGCTCTCGACAAATGTCTTTTGTACCAGGAAATAGATCACAATTACCGGCAGGGTAACGACCAAGGCTGCAGCCATGTAAATGCCCCATTGGGTGCTGCCCTCACCGCTGACGAAGTAGCGCAGCCCGATCTGCAGGGTGCGCATAGAATCCTGGTTGGTTATGATCAACGGCCACTGGTACGAGTTCCAGTTACCCATGAAGGCAAACAATGCTTGCGATGCAAGGATCGGCTTGCTCAAAGGGATGAGGATCTGCCATAAGAACCTGAAACGGCTGCAGCCGTCCAATTTGGCAGCCTCTTCGAGTTCCTTGGGAATGGTGCGGAAGGATTGTCGCAGCATGAATACCCCGAATGCGTTGGCCAGGAAGGGTACTATCAGGGCCTGGTAGGAGTCTATCCAGTCCAACGTGCGCATGACTAGGTACGTAGGCACCAGGGTTACCTGGCTTGAGATCATGGTTGTGCTCAGGAAGATCATGAACATGGTGTTCTTACCCTTAAAATCCATGCGGGCAAAAGCAAACGCAGCCAGGACACAAGAAGTGAGCTGTCCGATGGTTACGCAAATGGCAACGATCGCGCTGTTCATGAAGTAGCGCCCAAAGGGGGCTTTATTCCACATTTCCACGTAGTTGGACCACTGGAATTCCTTTGGAATCCAGGTAGGGGGATAAGCAAAGACCTCGGTTGGACTCTTCAGTGAGGTAACGATCATCCAGATGAAAGGCAGCATCACCGCAAATGCCAGCGCCAATACTACCAGCAGCCAGATACCATTCTGGGCTCCATTTAACAGGTGCTTCCTGGCAACCCGTTTCCGTTTCAAGGCGGCATCCGTCATGGTTATGCTACTCATAATGCACGCTCCTGTCCACAAAGCGGAACTGGATCCAGGTAAGCAGCAGCATCAGGAGGAAGAGCAACACCGCAATGGCTGACGCTTTGCCCATCTGGAAGAACTGGAAAGCGTTCTGGTACAGGTAGTAGGCAGTTGTGTTGGTGGCGTTTAGAGGTCCACCTTGCGTCATCACATCGATCTCTGTAAAGGCTTTGAGTGAGTTGATGATCCCGACCGTGAGGACGTAGAACATGGTCGGGCCTAAGAGCGGCCAGGTGATGAACCGGAAAAGCGAAAAAGTGTTTGCCCCATCGATCTTGGCTGCCTCATAATATGTGCTGGGGATTGACTGCAGCCCTGCAAGGAAAATGATGATGTTATACCCCATGCCCGACCAGATGCCCATGGCGATCAAGCACGGCATAGCCAGGAGGGGGTCGCGCAGCCAGCTTTGGATGGGAATGCCCAGCGAAATGAGGATGCTATTGAACAACCCGTACTGGGCGGGGTGGAAGAGCCACAACCAGACCACGGATACCGCTGCGGTAGAGGTAATGGTAGGAAGGAAGAAAGCAGTCCTGAAAATTCCAACCCCGCGGATCTTGCGGTTCAAGAGCAAGGCGATCATGAGGGATATGATCAGGTTGATGGGAACACCGACCGCAAAGTAAAAGGTGTTTGCCAGGGATCCCCAGAAGATCGGCGCTTCGATCGCATCTGTAAAGAGGTAAATAAAGTTCTCCAACCCAACAAACATTGCCTTACCCGGCAGATTCCAGCGGAAGGTGCTGACGACCATCGAGAAGAAAGCCGGGAAGAATGTAAACACCACAAATATGATCAGGCTGGGCAGCAGGTACAGGTAAGCTTCAAAGGTTTCCTTGTTCTTGCGCTTCTTCGCGCTAGGGGGTAACTGCTGCTTGACCGTTTTGTCAGCCTTTAGCATGGATAAGTTCATTCATTCACCTCCCTTCGAATGGCACTGAAACTATCTGCCAAATTACGAATGATTTGCCCGTATTCCATGTCCTTGAAACGCTCCCCCTTCAATTCAAGCACAACAATCCCCTGCATGCCGGCATGCTTTAGCTGCGCAAGCCAAGGCTGGTAAGGGACATTCCCGAAGATCAGGGGGTAATGGTCCTGCCCGTCTTGGTCAAAATCGTGCAGATGGACATGGATCACTTTCTCGACCCATTCATGTGGAGCTGTTACCGGCTGGGTGGTCAGGGCATCGTGTCCCATATCCCAGCAGATGCCTGCCTGAGGCCGGTCGATTAGCTGTAATAACGCCAGGACATCATCACGTTGAATCCCCAACTTTACCTGGTTGGCAGAGGACGGGTTATTATTTTCCAGGGCAACTTTCAGGTGTGGAAATTCTGAGCAGACCCATTGAAGGAATCCCACAGTATCTTCCACCATCGGCTGGGTATCATGCGGGGCAGGGGCAGTGGCTGCATGGAATACCACACTGTGCATTTTTTGCAGCCGCAGTGACCAGTCCTCAGCGATCTGCAGCAGGGGACGGTAATCCTGTTGAATCTCCGCTTTTAAGCCGTGTGCGTACCCGAGCAGTGTGTGAGGGGTGCGGTAGGCCGCATGGAAACTTAATTGCAGTCCCAGTGCAACAGTCTCTTCCATCAGGGGTCCAAACTCCTCCCACATGGGCAGTCGGTTATCCAGCTCGAATTCGAGCGATTCGAGACCTGCTTGCCGCAGAGGGGCAATGAAATTTTTCAGGCTGGAACCCTGCACCCAGCGCGGATGGATGTTGAACCCGATAGATATGCCGTTTCCCATGTTACACCCCCTTCATCAAGATAATCTTTTCTAACCTGTCCGCTTCTGCTTCCAGGTCAAGCTGGTTTACCTTTTCGACCTGTGCAACCATTTCATAGTCGAACCAGTTGATCCCTTGCAGCGCACCGCAGACTGCCCCGGCAATTGCAGCGATCGTATCGGTATCACCGCCGATGTTTGCCCCATACTGTATAGCTTTAACCGGGTTGCCTTCCGCAAGCTTGACCACACCGAATACGGCAGCCACGGATTCTGCCACAAGCATATCCACACCTACATTTGCATACAAATCAGCCAGTGCCTGGGCAATACTGCCGCTAGAATTGACGATTTTAACTGCCATTTCAATGCGGTTTTCCAGGGGAGTTGACCAATGCCACTTGCCAAATTCCCGTCCCTGTACAGCCCCGTCGCAGGCTGCCTCAATGACATCATCAATTGTGTTTTCTTCCAGCATGGCAGCGGATATTGCGAAACCCACGGCTGCAGCACCGGAAATTGCCACGGTTGTGCCATGGGTTGGCAGGCAGGCTTCAATGATCTGTTCAAGCAGCCGATCACGCTGGTCAAAATTCACCAGCCCGACCGGGATAGCCCGGAAGGCTGCGCCATTGGTGGTTCCATTTTCTCCGGTCAGGCGTGCAGATTCACCATCACGCAACCGGTCCAGCGCCTTGCGGGTGCTTGGCCCAAGGACAACTTTCAATACATCTCCAGCATCATCTGCCCACTGGATCAAGTGCTTGGCGACGGTTTCTGCGTCCAATGTCCCGTCTTTTGAATAAGCCCTGGCAATTGCCAGTGCTTGCCCGGTATCATCGGTGATACTTCCAGGCAACATGATGTGATGCGGGTGCCAGGCGGCTGCCGGCACAAAGCGGTCTACCCAGCCGTATTCGTCCCTAATCATTTGCGGTGTCAGGAATTCAGTCGGATTACCGAGAGCATCCCCCAGGGCTAATCCAGCCAGACAGCCGTGGATCTTATCTTTCAGGTTCATTTCTCAAGAGTTGTCGGGAATAAAGGAAGGCGGGCTTTCTTCAACCCGACCAGTACACCCACGCCCACAATGGTTGACGCAAGGATGACCACAGTATCAACCATGATCCAGTAGGGCAGGGTAGGCACCCAGTACTGCCAGCTCAGGTTGAACATCCAGTTAACCATTGTATTGGTGGTTAAGAATTCCGCGGCATGACCGATGATGCACATCACAAACACTGCCAGCCACATGGTCTTTTTATTCTGGGTGATGATGGCATTGCGCACCCAATCCCGCACAGGTTTGATCACGATCACCAGTACGGCTATCGCAGAATAGGGTAAAGGAACCATCCACATGCCGGTTTGCCATGACTGCGGGTTGATAAACCAAGATCCGATGATCAGGAGTTCAGCGATGGCGGCCAGGACCCATTTGTTGGCCATGAACAAGCCCGCCACAAGCCCGCCCATGGTAACGGTTAGAAAGCCCAGAGGTCCGGCTGAAAATCCATAAGGAAAGAGGATCATGGAGACTATACCGCCTGCCGCGTTGGCAATTGCTGCCGCCGGCCCCAGGATCATGCCTGAGATGGCGGTCATGATAGCGTTCAGGGTGATCATACCAGCCATGCCCGGCACGGGCAGGGCGGGGATAGCGCTGGCAACAATGTAAAGGGCTGCCCAGATCGCCAGGACAGCGATCGACATTCCGAAAATGCGTCCCTTAGCTTTATACGTTCTGACTTGCGGCACTGCTGATCCTGTCATTTCAGCCGGTGATGTAGGTTCAAGCTCTACCTTGGGTTGTTCCTGGTCTGTCATAGTTACTCCTTTTAATAAACACCAAAACCCTGAATTCTTAAAAATACGCCTGTTGCTAACAGCATAAATGCGCCAGCAATTACCAGGATATCTGCTGCTGTAAAGCGACTCTCGAGTAGAAAAGTCCTTTTAATCGGTGCGCCGAACGCCCTGGAGTTCATGGCCACTTCGAGGGTTTGCGAATCGCGAAATGCCCCCAGGATCAGCGGGATCAGCAAGGAAACCGAAGCTTTTAGCTTTGTCAGGAATTTGCCGCCGGAATCATAGGAGATGCCGCGGCAAAGCTGTGCCTGCTGGATGATTGCAGAACGGTTTTGGATGGATGGCAGCAGGCTTAAAGCTGTTGTCATGATGAAGGCAAATTTGTACGGGATCTTTAATTTGACCAGGGCAAGCATCAACTCTGGAAGGGGAGTGGTCATCACCATAAGCGGGGCAACAATCATAATGACCACCAGGCGCAATACCATTGCCAAGCCGAATAGAATCCCCTCCAGGGTAAGATAACCGCTGAACCCGATGGCAGGTACCGGTTTCGAGATATGCAGCAGGTTTGTTGTGCCCGGGTAGAAGAAAACCTGGACAACAAGGATAACAACCGCAATCCAAACAAAGAACTGCAACATTTCCTTTAACGGCTGTGTGGGCAGTTTTGCTATGAACCAGGCGGCCAAGACCAGTGCCAGGAGCGCAGTGATGTAAAGAAGGTCGGTAAACAGGAGCACCAGGAGAAAAATGATCGCCAGGGCTATCAGCTTGGTGCGCCCGTCCAGTTTTTGGAGCGGAGAATTGCGGGATTTCAGGTTGACACTAAACATGGGGCAGCTCCTCGTCAGGCTTAATTGCCTGCGGCAAGCGGGCTTGCAGCCAATCCACCATCTCAGGAATGTAAAGGATGGTTCGGCTGCTTTCTCCAAGTGCACGGGCAAGCAAAGTGACCTGCGGCGCCCTTAAGGATAGACTTTGCAGTTTTTCCACCTGGCTGAACACTTCCTGCGGTGTGCCCTCCAGGGCTATCTCACCCTTGTTCATTACGATCACCCTATGTGCGTGTTCGGCAACGATGGGCATATCATGGGTAATAATGATGATGGTCTTGCCTTTTTGGTGCAGCTCATCGATCAGGCACATGATCGACTGGCTTCCGAAGAAGTCCTGCCCGGTGGTTGGTTCATCAAATACAAAAATCTCAGGATCCAGAGAAAGCGCACAGGCAACTGCCACACGCTGCCTGTCCCCAAGGCTCAATGCAAAGGGGTGGGTATCACGCAGGTCATTCAAGTCCAGCTCATGCAGGATGCTTTCCACTTTTGCAGCAACCTGATCTGGATCCACTTTAAGCATGCGCGGTCCGTAAGCGATCTCATCCGCCACACTGGAGCTGAACAGCATGTCATCCGGATTTTGAAAGACATACCCCACTTTTCTCGAGAGGTATGAAACTTTCTTGTCCCTGGTGTCTTCACCAAACACCGAAACGGTACCGCTGGTTGGTTTGAGAAGACCATTGAAGTGTTTAACCAGGGTGGTTTTTCCGCTGCCATTTTGACCAACAAAGGCGATGTAATCACCCCTGTAAATGGATAGAGAAATGTTATGAACCGCCTGGACCCCGTTGGGGTACGAAAAGCTGACATCCCGGCATTGAATTGCGGCAGGTTCAGGCATAGTGCATCTCCTTCAGTACCTGCAGCGCGCGTTCAAGCGTTATGGGAAAGTCAGGCAAGTGATATCCATTTTCCTGCAGGTCGTGCATGATTTCGCATACCTGGGGCGGGCGGATGCGTGCACTTTTCAGCAGCTCGAAGTTGGAGAAGATCTTCTGGGGTACATCATTCATAAACAAGCTGCCATCGCATAGCAGCAAGACCCGGTCTGCATATTTGGCGACAAAATCCATATCGTGGGTAACGAGGATGATTGTCTTTCCCAGCTCACGGTTCAAGCGGGCAATCACTTCCATCACCTGTTCACCACCGATTGGGTCAAGTTCCGAAGTAGGCTCATCCAGCACAAGGATTTCCGGGTTCATGGCCAGAACACAGGCTATGGCCAGCCTTTGCTGCTGCCCGCCGGATAATGCACCTGGTTCACGGTCTTCAAACCCTGTGAGATCGACAAACTCAAGTGCACCTGACACGCGCTTGAGGATCTCTTCTCGCGGGAGGCCGAGGTTCTCACAGCCGAAACCGACCTCCTGGATTACTGAGACATTGAAAAGCTGTGTTCTTGCATTTTGCACAACCAGCCCCACATGCTGCGCCAGCACCGGTGTGCCGTCTTGAAAAGGGTCGCACCCGGATATCTGGAGATTGCCGGACATGGTGCCTCCAAATAACTGCGGGATAGACCCATTGAAGCAATAGCAAAGCGTTGATTTTCCAGCTCCAGATGGACCAATAAGGGCAATAAACTGCCCTTTTTCGACCGAAAAGCTGATATCCTCGATCGAGGGATTTGATGCTTTTGAATACGCGTAAGTTACATGTTGAAATTCAATAAGGGGCTGCATTTTTTATCCTTCAGGTGGAAGGACACGGAAGAACCATGCCTTCCACCTGTTTGGATTCATCGGTAGATCAAGGGATTTACTTGAATTCGACTGCTACAACCCACCAGGCCCAATTTTCATCGGCATAGGTGGCTTTGGCATCATCTGGATAAGCAACTTTTACGGGGCCGCCATTCTCTTCGGTGAGTGCTTCGCCATCCACCCAGCGGGCGAGGATGATGTCATACTTCTGGGCATCAGCCAGGGCAATATCGTACGCTTTGCCGTCAGTACAAACCAGGCTGACAGTCTTCGCATCGCTTGCCGGTTTGACCAGTGTGATGAGGTCTTTCAGCAAGATACCCTTGTATTTCAGTCCGTCGCCCATCCAGGGATCGTTGTAGGTCAATTCAACAGCTTTTGAGTCAAATGCTGCCTGGTCGAGGACATAATTGCTGCCTGAGTTTGATTCACCGATCTTGCCTTTAACAGTGATCAGCGCATCGCCGACTTCAGCAGCTTTTCCTCCGCAGCTGGCGAGGACGCCCGCCAGGAGCACGAGGATCAAAACTAAATACACACTTTTTTTCATTTTCAACTCCTCTTTTTACAATCTTGTTGTTTCCGGAAACACGATCGTACAGCTTGTAAACATCTGTGAACCAAGGTAAAGGCTACTCTCTAATCACCTCCTTTCGGTCCTCTGCGAGAACTGCCTGCGCAGTGGCAGTATCTGTAATCAGGGTATTTATGTAACCTCCCTTTAAAGCGCCCAGGATCGCCCGGGTTTTTTCCATTCCGCCGGCAATGGCAATTACCTGCGGTACTTCCCTCAACTGGTTCAGGTTGATCCCGATCACACCCAGGTTCGGTAGCACCTGGCTCCCTCTGCAGTTAAAGAACCTGGCACAAATATCTCCAACGGCACCCTGTTCTTCCAGCATGGCCAGCGTCTGGCGGGTGATATGGTCGGCAAAGAACATGGAAGAGATGCGTTGGAACTCCACATGGCCGATACCAACAATAGCGACATCCACCTTGTTCCAGTATTCTGAAACCTGGAGGACTTCCTGCGTTTTCAAAAAATCGTCCAGGACATCATTGTTTTCGATAAACGCCGGTGCATACAGGTGACGGTAGGTCCCAGAAAAGGCTGCGGAGAGCACCCGGGCAAGCTCGTTCACCTGGAAGAATGGGGAGATATCGCCAATTCCACCGATCAGGGGAACAACATGGATCCTTTTTGGGTTGGATTTCGGGATAAGGTTGACAGTGTCATACAGTGACCTGCCCCATCCGATGCCCACGGTCTGGCTATCCTGCAGGGTCCGTTGAAGATATTCAACAGCTGCCAGACCGATCCCGGTCCTCAGCTGGTCGCCTTCCAGCATCTCCCCCGGCAGGACGATCACTTCCCGCAAGTTGAACCGGGTGATTAATTCCCTGTTCAAGTCGAGGTCTGCAGGGAATGGATCGATAATCACTGTTTTAATGATTCCCTGGTTTCTTGCAGCAATCAATAACCTGGATGCTTTCTGACGGGTGATTGCCAGCTTGGCAGCGATATCTTCCTGGGTGAGGCCGTATTCATAATACAGCCTTGCTACCTGAACCATCAATGCAACTTCATTTTTCGAGTACATTGAATCAGGCTCCTGTTAGAGGAATAATCCCTGTCCAGATGGGCTTCAGCGCTGGATACGCCTCCCGGTACATTTGGTAGGCATCCTCGTATACAGCTTTCCTGGCTGGATCGGGGTTAAATGGTTTTTTAAATTGGATCATACTGCCGCATGCTGTCTTCAAATCCGAATAAAAACCAGCCTGTACACTGGCAATGATGGCAGCCCCAAGACAACCCGTCTGTGAATCTGCAGTTGGGATCACCTGACGTTGCAACACATCCGCTTTGAGCTGGTTCCAAAAGTGGCTGCACGATCCGCCCCCGCAGACCACATAATCTTGCGCTGTGAAACCAGCTGCAGCCTCTGATATATCCAGCGTGTGCCGGATTGCAAAAGCGATGCTTTCATACACAGAACGGGTGAAGTCCTTCCGGGTGTGGCTGGAATCGATCCCAAGGAACGCCCCCCTGGCTTTTGGGTCCCAGATGGGGGCTCTTTCTCCGTTCAGATATGGCAGGCAGACCATCCCTCCGCAGCCAGGCTGGACGGTTTGGGCTTCCTGTTCCAGCAGGTCATACCGGATGGTGCGACCAAATTCCGGGTAGAAACAACCTGCAAGCCAGGCAAGGGTATTTCCGCCGGATTGGAGTGGACTGCACAGGAATGTGCTGCTTTCATCCAGGCTGACTGTGAAGACAGCATCGGAAGCTACTATCCTGGGGACAGCCAGGGATACAATCTCAGAAGTGCCGGCAACATCCACTGCCCGACCGGGTGTCAACACCCCTCCAGCCAGGTTGTCACAATAGGCATCGATCGTTCCAATAACCACAGGCGTACCGGAAAGCAGGCCTGTCTGGCGGGCTGCATAATCTGAAATGATTCCTGCAACTGAGGCGGCTGACAATACTGGCGGCATTTTTTCGACTGGGAAACCAAGTTTGGTAAAGTAATCCGAAGCATAAATTCGGGTTTGCGGGTTTGCCAGGCAGTATGCGCTCAGGATATCTGTAAATATTTCACCCGTCAGGCGCAACGCAATGAAATCTTTTGGCTGCAATACTGCAATGGATTTGTCCACCATATCGGGATGATGGCGGATCAGCCATAAAAGCCGGGCAGGGGGTGCGGATGGAGTAGCCAGGAAGGTTGAGCCAACCCAATCCTCGGCCTGACTGTTGCTGATATTCTCTTTCAGCCATTGCGCTTCATCCGTGGCACGATGGTCGCTCCAGATAATTGCCCTGCCCACCGGTTGAAAGGCTGCATCCACAAGCACATGACCGGGGCATTGCCCGCTTAAGCCTATCGCTGCGATCCAGGCTGGGCTGATAGTCCGGGTTACATCCCTGAGGACGGTGCAGGCTGCTTCCCACCACTGGATGGGCTCCTGCTCTGCCCAACCGGGTTGGGGGCTAAAGGTATCAACTGGATGGGATGCTTTGGCAAGCAGGAATCCTTTAGCATCGTAAGCAGATGCTTTTACGCTCGAAGTTCCTATATCGATCCCGACCAGTACCGCTGTCATCTTAATTGCTTATCCTTGCTGCCAGGCTGGCGATCTGTCGCCGGTAAGGCAAGCCTTCCCTGGCGCCCTCAAACTGGATCTTGTGGGCAGCCGTCTCACACGCCAGCCGGACGCAATCGGCTATTGCCATTTCTTCTAGCATTCCGACTACCAGTCCGGCAGAAAACGCGTCACCGGCACCCGTTGAATCGGCAACATGCGTTACCGGGACGGCTGGAATATGGACGGGTTGATCATCCCCGTAAAACACTGCACCTTCTGCCCCGCAGGTAATAACGGGGATTGCAACACCCAGTTCTCTCAGCTTAGTAAGGGCTTTTTCCGGTTCATCTATACCTGTAACTGCGCTGGATTCCAACCGGTTAAACAAAGCAACATCAGCTTTTGCCATCACAGGTTCATAAAATTCTTTGCCCATTTTCACCATCAACCCGCCGGGGCAGTAAACGGTCCTAGCTTTTACAGGCAGGGCATGGATTGCTGCCAGGGCAACCTCAGGGAAGGCATCTGCTATGTAGAGAATTTCAACATCAACCACAGAAGCCGGATCCAGCTCTTCCGGTTTTGTGAAAATAGCTGCTCCGCCAAGCGAAAAGATCAGGCGCTCTCCCTTCGGGTTGACGGCAATAAAGCAGGAAGCGGTTTTTTCACCTTTGTTGCTCAGGATGTAACTGGTATCTACACCTGCATCGGTAAAACTCTGCCGCAACAGCTGACCGTTTTCATCATCGCCAACCGCCCCCAGGAACCTGACCGGGTATCCCAGCCTGGCAATGCCCTCAGCTACGTTCCCGCCGCTACCTCCGGGAGAAATTTGCTGCCCTTCAGCCATAACGATCCCGTCGTGTGAAGGGAACTCCTTCACCCGGAATGTGATATCCACTGCTGCGGCTCCCAGTACTGCTACGGAAGCTGGTCTTTGCGGATCGTCAGTCACGGCATTACCCCTCGTGTTGTTTGGCTTAATTAATAGTACAGCTATTTTCTGTTAGGACAAGACCTAAACTGGAGGAAGGTCGTCATCCTTGCCTTCGATTTCAGGCTCAGGACCTTCATCGCTTTCCTCCTGGTAGATCATCGGGCCGACCGGTACGCCGATCTTGGGAAGGCCGATCAGGAGCGGGACGCCGATGATCATGGCACCCAGACCGAAGAGCAAGCGCTCCACCGGTGCGATCGGCAGGGTGGTGTACCAGATTGCCGGAGGCAGCTGGAAGAAGATCATTGCCCACAGGTTGCCCATTGCCTGGGTAACCACAATGCCGGCCACAGAGCAGCTTAAAATGCCAAGCGCCATGCGCTTCTTGTCTGAAGAAAGCAGCGGGTCGCTCTTGCGGCTGATCCATGCGCCAATGATGATGAATACCAGCCCCAAGGTGTACAGCAATGGGGTTGCCCAGGCCGCGCGGCCTTTGGGGAGCAAGTACCAGGCAACCGTGAACAGCAGGATGAGACCCAAAGGCACCCACCACTTGCGGCGCATGGCAAAGCCGGCTCCCAGTGCGCCCATCATGGCAATGGTGAATTGGAGCGGCCCAAACAGCACCGTGTGCGGTGCTATCAGCTGGCCGATGAAACCTCCCACACCTGCCACAATCATGCCCACCCACGGGCCGAAGAATATGCCTGCCAGCGGGGTAAGGCAGTTGGCAATATTGAACGTAACACCGGTACCGATCACCGGGAAAGCGGGTAAAAGCGAAGCAACAGCCATCAATGCTGCCCAAACCGCCATGACAGCAGGATGGGCTGTGATCAATTTCTTTTTCTTTTCCATGGCAATCTCCTTCTAACGAATCGAGTCTTACTCCTGGACTACTTCACGCACGACAACCTGCTTGTTCACAAGGGATATCAGGTCTACCACTTCCACTTTATCTTTCTTCAGGCTCTTTACCTGCTGGAATTCAGTCATGCAGGAGATGCAGGACGTAACCAGCATATTGGCATTCGTTGCCACAGCTTCTTCCCAGCGCTGGGTCCCGGCTGTGTCGGTCAATTCCGGGCAATCGTAGCGGACATACGATCCAGCCCCGCAGCAGAAGGCATCGCGCTTGTTGCGCGGCATTTCAACGAAGCGGGCACCGGGCAGTGCTTCCAGGATAGTACGCGGGGCATCGTAGATCTTTAGCTGGCGGCCGAGCGTACAGGGATCATGATAGGTCATCACTGTGCCTGCCGGCATGTAATTGAGGGCTATGTGACCCTTCTCCAGTTCTTCAGCGATCAATTCGACCACGTTGACCGGTTTAAAAGGCATTGCCTCACCCAGCACCTCAGGAAGCTCGTTTGTAAATGTCATCTGGCATCCCGGGCAGATGAAGAGCATTTTTTCCACACCCAGGTTTTTATAGACTTCGATATTGTGGCGCATAAATTCTGCAGCTTTTTTAACTTCACCGGCAGACATCAAAGGGTGGGCGCAGCACCATTCTTCGGATGATATGGTGTAGTCAACACCCATTTTGTCGAGCAATGCTACCGCTTCCACCGCTGCGGATTTGCGCACATAAGAAGGCGTACAGCCAACAAACAGCGCGATCTTTGACTTCTTATCAATATGAGATTTATCCTTCAGCCATCCAAATCGGTCGCCCTGTTCCTTGGCATAGGGGTTCTTCTGACTGTAAGTATCCATCGCAGCCTGTTTCAAACCGGGTGGTGTTAAGCCAAGTTCCGCCATGTCATTGCGCATTGCCTGGTAGATCTTGCGCAGGTCGATGAATTTGAAACAGTGCTCCCCGCATGAGCCGCACAGGGTGCAGCTGAAAACCCTGTCTGCCACGCTCTTGTCATATTCGATCTCGCCTTCAAGAATCGCACGGGCTGTTGCCACGCGGCCCCGGCCGGCATAACTTTCGAACTTGCCTTCTTCATAGGAAGGGCAGAGCTGGTAGTTTTTGCCCACCCAGCTGACATCCAAGCAGAATGCGCAGCGCAGGCATTGGAATGTGGCGTCACCTGTCTTCTCCAGGTGGTAGCCTTTTGGAGCGGCCCGGTCCGGGATCTTGCCAAAGGCAGGGTCGCCTGCCAGCATCAAGACACCTGGATTCAGGATATGGTTGGGGTCCAACGTATCCTTGAGGAGCTGCATTAACTGGTAGCTGGTGCCTAGCTTGGGCATAATGTAGGGGGCAATACCTGCCACGATGCCTCCAGGCGACATCCATTTGTTATACATGATCTCAGCAATGTCGTGCCTGACCTGCAGCCCGTATTTATGCGCTTCAGTGTTCCATTCCGGGTAAAGTGTATCTACCCACAGAAAACCGCCATTCCTGGAGAAGTAAACATCAAATCCCTTGACGCGCATGCCGTGCTTGTTCCAGTTTTCACTGGTGTCGGCTATGTACTGGTTCAAGGCAGGGATAGCTTCCTTCAGGTCCTGGGTTTTAATAAAACCGGATACTTCAGGGCAGTAGTATGGGCGGCTGCCGTAATAGGTCCACGGACCATCATTCCGCAGCCAGGAATACATATGCTCTGTCCAGTACAATTTTGTGGAAATGGGATCCTGGGCAATTCCATTAAAGCTTTCGCAGATCACCTTGCCGGCTTGCTTCCGTTCAGCTGCCCCGACCTGGCTGTCGCGGATGATCACATGGATGCTGTATTTGCCAGGAGCACCGGTGGGGTGGGGGCCACCGAACAGTCCGATGACAAAGGTGCCTACATTTTGTTTCTGCAAAGCGCTGACCGTATCAATTGCATCATCCAGTTTTTCGAAGGTATAGAACAGGTAATCTTCCATCTCCGGTATGCGACGGATGCGGAGGGTGGCTTTTGTAATGATTCCCAGCGTGCCGCAGGATCCGATAAACATGCCTGCAAGGTCTGGGCCGTTTGCTCCGCGTTCGATCGCAATATTACCGTTAGCGTCATTGGCAGCCGACCCGGTATGGATGATGCTGCCGTTGGGAAGGACCACTTCGAGGGAGACAACATGTTCACCTACCATGCCGTATTCCGTAATGCCGTGGGGAACAGCGTTATAGGCGATTGTCCCGCCGACGGAAGCAGAGAACAACCCGCCTCCGCCCGGTGCTGTCAATTCCCAGCCGAATTTTTTCAACTCGCCATCGATTGCATGCCAGACTGTACCGGTTTCAGCATGCACCACCTGGTTTTCCAGGTCGATCTCGAACTTGTTCATCAGGTCAAGCGCCAGGACGATACAGCCGTTCAGGACGCCATTATCTACAAAGGTTGTTGCCCTGCCCCAAATGAAAAGAGGTTTCTTGATATCGTTCGCATATTTCACGATTTCCACTACTTGATCGGTGCTGCGCGGACGGCAGACATAACCCGGTAATTCTCCCGGGGTGGGCCCGCAATCACGCCGATAGGCAATCAGGTCAACATATTCATTGGTCACATACCCAGATCCGCAGATGGACTGCAATTTTGTGAAGATTTCATCCATGGTCAATTTCTCCCGTACTCAGATTGTTGTTGTGATGTTGGTACCTTTTGCAATAATGCCTGGCACATAGTTTCTACAGTCAACGGTGTCCTGGGCAGGCCTAATTCGGGCGGCAGCGCCTGGCCAAGCTCGGTTATCTGCGGAGGGATGATGTAAGCCTGCCTTACGACTTCTGGCTTTGAAAAGACCGCTTCGGTCACATCATCCAAGATGACCTTACCGCCGCTGAGCACGATCACCCGGTGGGCATACTCTGCCACCAGCGCCATGTGGTGGGTTACAAAGACCACTGTCTTGCCCTGTTCATGCATGGCTTTGGCGATCTGCATGATCTGGTGGCAGCCACGGAAGTCCTGCCCGGTGGTTGGCTCGTCCAGGATGATGATCTCCGGATTAAGCGCCAGCGCACTGGCGATGACCACTTTTGCCCGGTCTCCCTTAGGCATGGCCGGCGGGAAATCATCCCTCCTGCCTTCCAGTCCAACCACTTTAAGGGATTTTTCGATCCGCTCCTCTATCTCCTCTGCAGAGACACCGAGGTTCCTAGGCCCATAGCTGACCTCTTCCGCCACAGTCTGTGCAAAAAGCTGTTGGTCGGGGTTTTGCAGCACAAAGCCTACCCGTTGAGCCATTTCGGCGACAGCCGTGACGTTTGTATCCATACCTGCGACAAGCACCTTACCCGAAGTAGGCCTGAGCAAGCCAAGCAAGTTCTTCAAGATGGTTGTTTTGCCTGACCCGTTCTGCCCGATCAATGCAACGAACTCACCTTTTTTGATCTCGAAAGACACACCCTTGACAGCATGTACATTCAAAGGTTGGTAGATAAAATCTAAATTGTCTACAACGATCGAAGGTGGCGCATCATTAGCAAATTTTTCAGTCTTCTGATTGACTGCGCTTCCGGGATGCCCATTGCCAACCATCTGGATGATATTTTCTTTACCTTCTTCCAACGTGATGGGGAAGGTGGTGAATGGCCTTTTTTCTTCCTGCATGCGGGCGGCAAGCTGCGAAACCTGGGGAGAGCGGATCATGATCTTCTTGAACAAGTCAAGGTTGGCAAAGATCTCACGCGGAGTGCCGTCTGCCACCAGCCTGCCTTCGTTGAGCACAATTACCCGGTCCATATGGCGGGCGATCATTTCGGAAGCATCCGTTGCCATGATCACGGTCATTCCGTACTTCTGGTTTAGCTCGCGCGCTACCGACAGCACCTCTTCCACGCCCACCGGATCCAGCTGTGAGGTGGCTTCATCCAGCACCAGGATGTCCGGCCGCATGGCGATGTTGGCAGCAATTGCCAGGCGTTGTTTTTGCCCGCCCGAAAGCGAAGTCGGCAGGCGGTCTTCAAATCCTTTCAGCCGGACGGTCTCCAATGCCCAGGCAACCCGTTTCTGTATCTCTTCAGGCGGGATGCAAAGGTTTTCCGGACCGAAAGCAACCTCGCTCAGGACGGATGATGCGAAGAGCTGGGTTTCAGGGTCTTCCAGCACAATCCCCACCTTGGTAGCCAGGACTGAGATGCCGGCTTCCTGGGTATCAAGACCGTGAACCAGCACCTGGCCTACCAGCCTCCCGCCAATGCTGTTGGGGATAATGCCGTTCGTCATCTGACAGACAGTACTTTTCCCAGCGCCATTTTCCCCCATTATGGCGACGAATTCACCCTCATGGATCGTCAGGTTCAGGTGGGTGACCACCCAACGCTTGCTGCGCGGGTAGCGGTAGGACACATCTTTGAATTCAATGACTGGCTTTTTGATGATATTGCTCCTGTACTGAGGTTAGATCTTGATCGACAGGTAGACAATGCCGATTGTGAAAATGATGGTTGCAGCCAGAAAAATCCAATCCAGGGCATCCATATCTATATCTTCCATGTAAGTGCGCTTTTTTGAAGCCCCGAATGCACGTGAATCCATGGCGACCGCCATCAATTGAGCCCGCCTCATGGAACCGATCACAAGAGGCGTCACCAGGGCTGGGTATGCCCTGAGTTTTTCCCCCAGTTTTCCCTTTTCAAATGTCTGCATGGCGCGCAGCTTCTGGGCATCGACAATAACCTGCGTTTCTGTTTGCAGCAGGGGAACCAGGTTTAAGGCAGTGGTCATGGTGTATGCCAGTGTATATGGCAGGCCGATCTTGACCATACCGAGGGCAAAATTCTGGACCGGTGTGGTGAAACTGATGAGCGGAAGCAAGATGATCATCGCCATCAGGCGTAAGGCCAGTAAAACAGAAAACAAAATGCCTTCAAGTGTCACCTGGCCAATTCCTTTGCCAATCGGGATCAGGGGTTTGATCAGGGCAGTCTCACCGGGATAGAAGATAGCCTGGATAACGAACAGAAAAGCTGCAATGGGTAGCAGAACTTTCATGAAACTCCAGAAAAGTTTCACGGGGAGCCTTGCAGAGAACCAGAGGGCAACAACAACCCCAAAGAAAACCGCAGCGATGGCAATATCATTGATCAATAACACGGTGGTACAAAACACCAGCATGAAGATGATTTTTACACGCGGGTCCAGCCTGTGGAACATTGTGTTACCCGGGTAATAGGAAATTGATGAACTCACAAGACTCTCCTATCTTGAAACAGAATTGAGGAATACTTGGCGTCCTGCCATATGCTCAACATCCAGGGCGGCTGCTTCCTGCAGGATGACATTTTCATCTACTTTGGTGATCCGACGGTCTTTCATTACCAGCTCACCATTGATGATGGTATGCCGCACATCGCTGGATTTTACGCAAAAAACCAGCATGTTAAAGATATCCTGGTCATGAAAGGGCTGCAGATGGGGAGCATGGATATCAATGACAGCGATATCGGCCAGTTTTCCAGGCTGGATCTGGCCGGCATCCAGGTGGGCAACCCTGGCTGCCTGGACGGTTGCCATGTCAAAGGCATCCCTGGGCGAAAGCGCACTGGCATTGTTATTGGCAACCCTGGCGAGCAGGACAGCTGCCCGCATTTCTTCCCACATGTCCAGCAGGTCGTTTGACGCGCTGCCATCAGTTGCTAGGGCAGTTGGGATGCCTTGCTGACGGATGGCAACCAGGGGGGCTATGCCGTCTGCCAGTTTCATGTTGCTTTTGGGGCAGTGCACCATTTGCGCCCCCGAAGCTGCCAGCAGGTCAATATCATGCGGCGTGAGGTGGACACAATGGACAGCACTGAATCCGTCAAAAAGCATACCCAGGTATTCCAGGTGCTCCATCGGGGTCCTGCCGATTGCTTCCAACATCTCCTGGACTTCTCCGGCGGTCTCAGCAATATGGGTCTGCATGCCCAAATTGTTCTGCCTTGCAAGTTGTGATGCCCATTGCAGGAAATCATCCGTGCAGAGGAACAGGGTTGATGGTGAAGGAAAGACGGTGGTTAACCCGTCTGGGTGATGGTAGCGGGCAATGAAATCCTCAATTTGCTGTTTCATTGCATTTTCGCTGGCCCGCAATTCTGCGGGCACCCATTTATTGGCAAGCGTGTATGCCAGCACACCCCTGAACCCGATCTGCTCCCAGACGTGGATAATTTCGGGAAATATGGTATCCATGTTAATGCAGCTTGTGATGCCGCCCCTGATCATTTCCATCGCAGATAAGGTTGTCCACAGGTTCGGTAAAGCCCGCCCGTTCCTGCTGATGGCCTTGCGCATGGCATCGATGGAAGGGAAGAGCACCTGGTTGCACCAGGGCACCAGATCGATCCCTTCTGAGATGCCTTTCATCATGTTCTGGTACAGGTGTGTATGTGCATTGATCAGGCCGGGAATGACAACATGACCCCTGGCGTCAATAACCTCACAATCCTGGGGGTGGGGCAGATCCTTGCCAATTGCAGCAATCCTGCAGCCATCGGTCAGGACATCAATATTGCGCTCAACTTGTGATGGGCTTTGGACCAGATAGGAACATTCTTTTAAGAGAATCGCCATCCTAGTCAACCTTTGAGAATATTCTCATAACATTTGCGCAGATATTATAATAATAGCCTTAAAGAAACATGATTACAACGACAAATGTCACTATGGCATAGTGTCATTTGACATAAATGGATATTTGTGTCCGAATTAAACAGCAATTGATGTGATGTATGGTTTGTGTTAATTCACCAAGGATTATGTATATAATTATGAAAGAAAATCCATTCCCTGTTTCAGAATTTTTCCTGAAAAAACTCCTGCTGCCGGTTTCCCACACACATTAGAGGATACACATGAGGTTAGAAAAGGGTCATTCATCAATCAGCTTTATCAATGACTGGAGAAAGCAAATTTTGAATGGTTTGCTTTCGATCCTGGCCTTAATTGCTGCTCCAGCATATATCATGATCATCCTGAATACCGTAAACAACCGGATATATGTGGAAACTGCAATCCTTTTCTCAGTCATTTTTCTCAGTATTCTTGTCCTGGCAATTTTCCGAAAAATTCCTTACCTGGTTCGCGCCTGGGGAATTCTTTTGATAGGATGCGCCGCAGGCATCCTAAATTTACTGACCATTGGTAATCAGGGTGCTGGTCCATGGTACTTTTTGGTCATGCCAATTTTTGGGTTTGTACTGCTGGGGATGTGGGAGGGCATTACTCTCGCCGTCTTTAATTTTGTTGTGACTGCACTCATTTTCTCGCTCAGGCCTTCTGGATTCAGCGGAACAACTTCAATTTTGGGAAACCTGGCAACATTCATGATGCTGCTAGCTGCTGAAACAACAGTTTTATCACTTTTCTACCGGTTCCAGATGCGGCTGCTGAAGGATCAGCAAAAAGCCCATGAGGAATTGAACCAAGCTCATGAACTCCTTGAAGAGCAAAATGTGACACTGGAAACAAGGGTGCAGCAACGGACAGAGGACCTGGCTCTTCTGAACAGCATCAGTATGGAAATGTCAAAAACCCTCAACTTGACTACTCTGATCCGGTTGATTGGGGACAAGTTACGCACCATATTTCCTGCAAATTCCGTGATCATCATGCTTTTAGATAGGAATACTAACCTGATCTCGGTTCCTTTTGAATACGATGCAGACTAAGGCGGATACTTAGATACCATAGAGCCATTTCCCCTGGGTAAAGGACTTGCTTCAAAAGTAATTTCTACCGGGAAACCATTGCTGATGGGAACATTGGAAGAGGAAATTGCCAATGGGGCATACTTCCCCCCTGAACTGCTTGAACACAGCCGCGCGTCCCTTGGACAATCGTGGCTGGGGGTGCCGATTATCGTTAATGAAGAGCCGATAGGCCTGGTGGCGCTGGCTGACCTGCGCCAGCATGTTTTTACCGAAAATGACTTGAAGTTACTGCAAACATTATCCTCGAACCTGGGGGCAAGCATTGAGAATGCCCGCTTGTTTTCCGAAACCCAGCGGTTACTGAAAGAGACTGAGCAGCGTGCTGCAGAACTTGAGGTGATCAACAATGTTGGTTCTGCCCTCGCAAGCGAGCTGAATATTACTGCGCTTATTCACCTGGTTGGAGAACAAACCAGGGATCTTTTTAACGCGGATATAGCTTATGTCGCACTTCTGGATGAAGAGAATGGCATGATCTCCTTTCCATATACATACGGTGAAGACCTGGCACCAATTCGTTATGGTGAAGGATTTACCTCAAAGGTCTTAGAAACAAACCAACCGTTACTGATTAACCAGGAATTGGACTTGCAGCGCCTGGAAATGGGTGGAACCCTGGTTGGAATATCTCCCCAATCATATCTTGGGGTACCCATTAATATAGGAGGAAAAGCGGTAGGCGTACTCAGTGTTCAGAGTACACAAGAAGAAGGGTTATTTTCTGAGAAAGATGTCCGGCTGCTCAGCACGATTGCTGCCGGTGTGAGCACAGCGTTGCAAAATGCCCGGCTATTTGAGCAAACCCAACAAGCCCGTGCAGATGCTGAGCAAGCCAACGCAGCTAAATCTGCATTCCTTGCCAATATGAGCCATGAACTTCGCACCCCGTTAAATTCAATCATAGGCTTTACACGCATCGTCAGAAGAAAATCTGAGGGCGCTTTACCGGAGAAGCAATTAGAAAATCTTGACAAGGTGCTCATCAGCTCAGACCATTTACTTAACCTGATCAATACAGTACTGGATATTGCGAAAATTGAAGCGGGCAGAATGGATGTCCTTGCGGCGAATTTTCGGATCAATGCGCTGCTTGACCTGTGCCTGAATACCAGCCAACCGCTGCTGAATCCTGGTGTCCTACTGCAAAAGCATGTTGATGAGGGTCTTGAAATCATCTATTCAGACCAGGATAAGATCAGGCAAATTGTCTTGAATTTACTCAGCAACGCTGCCAAATTTACCAAACAGGGTAAGATCACCGTCACTGCCAGAATTTGCGGCGATGGTTATTGTTGTATAGATGTTGAAGATACTGGCATCGGCATCAGTGAAGAAGCGCTGATAAGGATTTTTAATGAGTTCCAGCAAGCGGACAATAGTACGACACGTCAGTATGGAGGAACGGGGCTCGGATTGACCATTAGCCGGAATCTTGCCAGGCTGCTAGGTGGAGACATTACTGTCAACAGCCAGCCCGGGGTGGGCTCTACTTTCACCCTGCACCTGCCTATCAAATACCTCGCAGGTGAAACCTTCAACAGCGGGGGAAAAGCTGTATCAGCCAGTAATGACTCAGGTCAAACAGCAGTGTCCCTGGTTTTTCCTGTTGATCCTGGTAAGAAACGCATTCTGGTTATTGATGATGATCCGGATGCAGTTTACCTTTTACAGGAAAACCTGGGTGAAAAAGAGTATGACATAATCGGTGCAAGGAATGGCCAGGAGGGATTGTCTCTGGCAAAACAAACCCGGCCGGACGTCATCCTCCTGGATGTCTTCATGCCTGGGATGGATGGTTGGCAGGTCCTGAGTGAATTAAAAGATGACCTGGCAACAACAAAGATCCCTGTTATTTTCCTGACCGTTGTAGATAAGAAAACCCTGGGTTTACGGCTGGGTGCAGCTGCTTACTTGATGAAACCACTTGACTCTGCCCTGGTGAAAGAAACAATCTATCAGGTTCTTGCCAAGGAATTTCATCAAAAAATACGGATACTTGTTGTCGATGATGATCCAAATGTTATAGACATGCTCCAACAAACCTTATCCGGGACAGATTTCATTTTTGCGTCTGCATCTGATGGGATCGGATGCCTTGAGTCCATCCGTGCAAACATGCCGGATGTCTTGCTGCTTGACCTCATGATGCCAAGGATGGATGGATTTGAGGTGATTGACTATTTGCGTTGCCACCCGGACACAAGTGACCTGCCTGTGATCGTGATCAGTGCAAAGGACCTCAGTACAGCAGAAATAAACCTGCTGAATAACTCCGTACAGTTAATCATGAAAAAACAAAACTTAACCGGTTTAAAACTGGTGGAAGAGATACGGGCAGTCCTTCATACCGCCCTTGATAAGAAAGATTATTCGTCATGAAAACAATACTAATCGTTGAAGATATCGACCTGAATATCGACCTTCTTACACAGCTGCTGGAAGATGATTATTCTCTATTGATCGCTAAGAACGGATTACAGGGAGTAGAAGCTGCCGAGAAGCAACAACCAGACCTGATCCTGATGGACATCAGCCTGCCTGAGATGGATGGTTATGAAGCTGTGCGACTAATTCGCAATAGGAATCAGGTATTACCCATTATCGGGTTATCAGCACACGCCATGCAAGCAGATATTAATAAGGCCATTGAAGCGGGCTTTTCAGATTACCTGACCAAGCCCATTGATGAGGACCTGCTTTTCCAGAAAATAAGGCACTTATTAGGATGAGACCAAATTCTGAACCCCAAAAAATCCTGATCGTTGATGATGAATCATTTAATGTAGATTACCTGGAGCAGGAACTTGAGGACCTGAACTACACTATATGCTCGGCAACAAACGGTCAGCAGGCTTTGGATCTATTGAAGAACGAAAACCCTGACCTTGTATTACTGGATATCATGATGCCGGGAATGGACGGCTTCGAGGTTCTGCAAATCTTGAAAGCAAACCCAGAATCCAGGAATATCCCGGTGGTTATCATTTCTGCTGCCAATGATATGAGAAGTGTCATAAAGGGAATTCAGCTGGGAGCAGAAGATTATCTGCCAAAGCCTTTTGACCCTGCCCTGTTAAAAGCACGCATTTCTTCCAGCCTGGAAAAAAAACATCTGCGGGATATTGAGCAACTGTATCTGCAATCTCTGCAAAAGGAAATGTCCATTGCCAGCGATATCCAGGCTGGATTCTTACCCTCATCCATCCCTGACACTGGCAGCTGGGAACTTTCGGTTTACTTCAAGGCGGCAAAGGAAGTTGCGGGGGATTTCTATGATGTGTTTGACCTGCCTGATGGAAACTTGGTGTGTTTTATCGGCGATGTTTGCGGCAAGGGTGTCGGTGCAGCCCTGTTTATGACCCTCTTCCGCAGTCTGCTGCGGGTAACGAGTACAACCGACTCATTTTGCGCAGTTACGGGCAGCGCCGCACCAGATCCAATGGATCGTTTGCGCTATGCAGTTGAATTTACTAATAATTATGTTGCCACAGTTCATGGCGATGCTAATATGTTTGCAACAATTTTCATTGGAATTTTCTACCAGGGGCTGGGTAAATTTGTTTACATGAATTGCGGCAACGAACCACCCATGATTTTCAGGAACGGGTCAAAGGATGTAATACGCTTAATGCCCACAGGACCGAGCATCGGTATCATTGAAGATGTATCTTTTAGCGTGGCGGAGATGGATATGGAAAAGGGTGATATGCTTGTCGCCTTTACTGATGGCCTGCCGGATGCATTGAATGAAGTCAATGAATCTTATGGAACAGATCCCGTTCTCACAAATGCAGGCAGCCAGCCGGAAAACACAAGAATCCTTTGTGATGCAATAAGTGAAGATGTGCAGCATTTCATCGGTAATGCTGAGCAATTTGATGATGTTACTTTAATGGTGATCAAACGCACTGGTTGAGGATCAGATTAGCAAATTGGTTCCTTACAATGTGCAACCCTGAGCAACAGTAAGCTTTGGCTGTTTGTACTATAATTCTCTCGAGGTGAGCAGCCAATTGTGGGGATGAAGAGCCAGAATTTACTTCGGTATAATTGGTGTTGAGGAGTATTAATGGGTAGTTTTGACACGGCACAAAGGGAGGATGAATTCATTGCAGCTAACTTCACAGGTGTCCAGGAGGAACTGATCCCGCTCTTACAGTTTTACCAGGAGAAATACGGGTATATCTCTTCTGAGGGGGTTGAAGACATCGCCAGGTTCCTGGGAATTTCCGAAGCCAGGGTTTACACCGTGGCTTCATTCTATGCCCAATTCCGTTTCCAAAAACCAGGGATAAACCATGTTTGCGTCTGCCTGGGTACTGCCTGCCACGTCCAGGGCGGGGTTGACCTCTCCAGGGAAGTACATGAGGTTCTGAAGATTCGGAGCGGTGAAACCACGCCTGACGGCAAATTTGATTTCAAAGAGGTTGCCTGTCTGGGGTGCTGTGCGCAGGCTGCCGTAGTAGAAGTAAACGGGAAGATCTATGCCAAAATGAACCGGGAAAAACTGCGCAAGATGCTGGAGGAGCATCAAGATGCTTGACCAGATCCGCTCTGAAGCCATGCAGCGCTGGCAGGAACGCACCAGCCATAACCAGGCTGTTATCTACATCGGTACAGCCTCTTGCGGCCGGGCAGCAGGCGCCCTGGAAACGCTTCAGGCGATAAAAGAAACCCTGGAGAACCTCGGCAAAAATGCCCGCATCATAGAGGTGGGATGTATCGGACCTTGCTACCTGGAGCCGCTCATGGATGTCGCCCTGCCGGGTATGCCCAGGGTTTGTTACCCGAATGTCACCCCGGCCAAAGCGCGACAGATCCTGACTGCCTGCCTCGCAGATGGGACCCATTTACCCCAAATGACAGCAGGACACCTGGGTGATGAAACTTTCACGCAAGCAAGCGGCATCCGGCCTTTCTTTGACCTGCCCATGCTCAAGCCCCAGCTGCGCATCATCCTGCAAAAATGCGGCTTGATCGACCCGGAGAATTTAGACGCTGCCCTTGCTGCCGGCGCTTACCAGGGGCTGGAACGTGCCTTTGATCTGGGACCGGATGGCATTATAGGCGAACTACAGCAAGCCGGGCTGCGCGGACGAGGCGGGGCAGGGTTCCCGACGTACCGGAAATGGCAGGCGGCCAGGGCTGCCGCCGGGCAGCCAAAGTATGTGGTTTGCAATGCAGATGAAGGCGACCCAGGGGCTTTTATGAACCGTGCCCTGCTGGAAGGTGATCCGCATGCAGTCCTGGAGGGTATGCTGATCGGCGGGTATGCCATTGGGGCATGCGAAGGGATTATTTACATGCGGGCGGAATACCCGCTGGCAGTCACACGTATGCATAAGGCAATCCAGCAGGCGTATGAATACGGTTTGCTGGGGAGCAATATTTTCAATACCGGTTTTGACTTTAACATCCGCATCCAGGAGGGGGCAGGTGCTTTTGTGTGCGGTGAAGAGACTGCGTTAATTGCATCCCTGGAAGGGCTGCGCGGGATGCCTAAACCAAGGCCGCCGTACCCCACTGACCGCGGTTATAAGGGAAAACCAACCCTCATCAACAACACCGAATCGTTTGGGACAGTCCCTGCTGTCCTCCGGGAGGGGGGAGAGTGGTTCCGACAGTTCGGAACTGCCTCTAATCCAGGCACAAAGACCTTTTCCCTGGTGGGCAAGACCCGCTATACCGGCCTGATCGAGATTCCGCTGGGTATGACCCTGCGCCAGGTGGTCGAAGAAATCGGCGGCGGTACCAGGCTGCCTTTCAAGGCGATCCAAACCGGCGGCCCGCTGGGGGGCTGCCTGCCGGCAGACCGGCTGGATACTCCCATCACATACGAGACCATGCGCGAATTGGGTTCGATCATGGGTTCGGGCGGGTTGATCGTGATGGATGAAAGCACCTGCAATGTCGACATGGCACGGTATTTTGTCGGGTTTGCCTGCTCTGAATCTTGCGGCAACTGCACACCCTGCAGGGTGGGAACCCGCATCCTGAAGGACACCCTCGATAAGATCGTCAACGGGGAAGGTGAGCCAGATGACCTGGATGTAATGCAGCGGGCTGCCGAAACAATGAACAATGCGTCACTGTGCGGGTTGGGGCAGGCGGCATCCAACCCGGTCATTAGCAGCCTGAAGTACTTCAGGCAGGAATATGAAGAACACATCCACCAGAAGTTCTGCCGTTCTGCAGTATGCACTGAGCTGTTTGAATTCACGATCCTGGCTGAACGCTGTACCGGCTGCGGGGCGTGCATAAAAGTCTGCCCGGCTGCAGCGATAAGCGGTGAGCGCAGGAAGACACATAATCTGGACACAACCCTGTGTGTAAAGTGCAATGCCTGTGTGCGGGTCTGCCCGGTGCACGCTATTGTAGGTGCGCCGGTTGGCACCCAAATTGGAGAATCCCGGATGGCAGAGGCGGCACCATGAGTATCACCCTCACCATAAACGGGCAGCAGCTTGCCGCCGAAGCAGGGCATACCATTCTGCAGGCAGCACGCGCAAACGGCATATATATTCCAACCCTGTGTGACTATCCAGGCCTGCCCCCGCACGGAAGCTGCCGGTTGTGCATTGTCCAGGTGAAGGGACGCAATACCACCCCTACTGCATGCACCACCCTGGTTGAGGAGGGGATGGTCGTTGAAACCGATACCCCGCTTGTGAAAGAACTTCGGGTTGAATTGCTGCGTATGCTGCTGGCTGAGCATCCGGGTAACTGCCTCTTCTGCCCTGAAAATGACCACTGCCAGGAGTGCATGGTTACGCTGCGCAAGACCAGCATCACAACCGGCTGCCGGACATGCCCGGCGGACCAGCAGTGCGAACTGCAGGAGGTGGTTGACAGAATCGGGTTGGAGTCGGTTGCCTACCCGGTCCGGTACCGCAGCATAATGGTGGAGAGGGAAGATCCTTTCTTTAACAGGGATTACAACCTGTGTGTGCTGTGCAGCCGCTGTATCCGGGTGTGCGAAAAGCTGCATTTCAACAATATACTTGCTTACGTAAAACGCGGCAGTGAAACCAGGGTGGGAACCAGCTTTGGAAAGTCACACATGGAAGTTGGCTGCAGCTTTTGCGGCGCATGTGTGGATGCCTGCCCGACTGGTGCATTGTGGGATAAGACCAGCCGGTGGGACGGAAAACCGGATGGCGAGGTTAGATCCACCTGCCCGTTCTGTTCACTGGGTTGTGAAATCACCCTGCTCACGAAAACAAACGGCTCTGCGGCGGTCATTGGAACCCGCCCGGCACAGGCAGGGGAGCCGTTATGTGTAAAAGGGCGGTTTGGAGTGCCGGAACTGGTGAACCATTCCAGGCGATTAATCACCCCGATTTACATATCCCAGGGTCAACCGGTTCATGGAGAATGGGAAAACACCCTTCAAATTGCCGCCGACAGGATGGCTGCATTAGAACCTGATGAATTTGCCCTGGTTGTTTCGGCGGATTGTTCAAACGAAGTGTTGTATGTTGCAGAAAAATTCTCGCGCCAGGTTATGGGCAGCGGAACAGTGCTTGATGCCGCAGCCCGCTATGGTGAAGGTTTACCGGCAGTGCAGCGTCTGCTGGAAGTCTCGCAGTCACCTTCTGTTATGGATGAAGCTGACCTGATCTTTTGCCTGGGAATGGACCTGCAGTATTACCAGGCCAACCTCGAGGTGTACCTGAAACAGGCGCAGGAGCGCGGAGCTGCGGTTGTAACGCTGCATGCTGCTGAGCACGTGCCTGGAAGATATGCAGACCTGTGGCTGCAGCCTGCTTACGGGGATGGGGAATCAATGCTGGAACGCATTGCCAGCAGGCAGGGTGAAGGTAAGGCAGGGCAAGCGGTCCAATTCCTGAAGGCTGCCAGAAAAATCGTTTTCCTGGTTGGAAACGATTTCCTGGTACGCATGCCGGATGCGGTGGAAAAGCTGGTGAAGGCATATCACGCCTCCCTGGTTGCTGTCCCTGCAGAAGGGAACCTGAATGGGGCATTTAAGCTGGGGAACGGCACGTATTCCCAGGCAAGCAAACCCGGGGTGCTTTACCTTCTGGGTGCCGCTGTACCTGAAAACGTCGACCCTGAGACCTTTATCCTCTACCAGAACACCCACATGCCGGTAAAAGACATCCAGAACGGCCTTTTGCTGCCGATGGCGGCTTTTAGTGAAACAGCGGGCAGCATGTACGATCAGGGCGGCAGGCTCAAGCATTTCGGTGCTGCTGTCAAGCCGGCAGGGAATGCCAGGCCTGGCTGGGAGCTCCTGTGCCGCATCGCCGGAAAGATGGGAAAAACCGGTTTTGATTATGCTTCTGTAGAAGATGTCACCCGCGATATGGCTGCTTCGCCGATGTCATGGCAGAATGTTGGCAGTATCCCGGATTGGCTGGATGCACCAGCTGAACATGATTACCTTGGCATGCCCCTTGCCGAAGCAGTGGCAGGGCTAAAGCAGCTAAACCAGCTGCTGCAGGAGGAGGAACCACATGTTCCGCTTGCTTGAGAACAAGATGCTGGTCCCCAACCTGTATCACGCGCTGATTTCAGCGCCGGACGTGGCTGCGGCAGTGCAGCCCGGGCAGTTTGTGATCATCCGTCCCACCGAAACCAGTGAGCGTATACCCCTGACCATCTCCGATTGGGATGCAGCCCGCGGAACTGTCAGCGTGGTTTACATGAACGTGGGTAAAACAACCAGCGAATTTGCAGCCCTGAATGCTGGAGATGACCTTGCAACCGTGGCAGGACCGCTGGGCAACCCGATGGAAATGGGGCAGTTCGGGCATGTGGTTTGTGTGGGCGGCTGCTACGGGATGGCCAGCATTTATCCCATGGCGCGTGAACTGAAGAGGCTGGGCAACCGGGTCACCATTGTGGTTGAAGGCCGCAGTTCCTACCTGCTTTACTGGCAGCAAAAACTGCGGTCGGTGAGCGATGAATTGATCGTGATCACGCGTGACGGATCAAAAGGGCTGTCCGGGCATATCAACAACCTGGCTGGAGTGATTGCCCGCTCGCATGTGCCGGTGGACCGGGTCATCATTAATGGCTGCAATTACCTTATGATGCGCGGATCACAGGAGACCCGGCCGCTGGGCATCCGCACGATCGTCAGCCTGAATACCCTGATGATCGACGGTACCGGCATGTGCGGGGTTTGCCGCTGCACGGTTGCCGGTTCAACGAAGTTTGCCTGCGTGGACGGGCCGCACTTTGACGGGCATGAGGTTGATTGGGACGAGTTGAACAAACGCAGGGGCGCATACCTGGTGGAAGAGGTCCAGGTTTTACGTTCGAGCAGAGGTGATTAGGCAGAAAACGGCAGTATTGGATATCGCAGATGACTGAGCAGAATGAAGCAACAGGCAAGACGGTAAAAAGGATGGACCTGAACCGCAGGGAGATGCCCAAACAGGCTCCTGAGGTGCGAGTCAACAATTTTAACGAGGTCGCCCTGGGGTATGTGGTTGAAACGGCGGTAGAGGAAGCCAAACGCTGCCTGCAGTGCCGGAAACCCGGCTGTGTGCCCAATTGCCCGGTGGGGATAGATATTCCCGGGTTCATTGCTGCCATTGCAGAGCGTGACTTCCAACGCGGGGTGGATATTTTAAAACAAAAGAATGCCCTTCCTTCAGTATGCGGCAGGGTCTGCCCGCAGGAAGAACAATGTGAAAGCGGGTGCATCCTGACCAAGCGGAAATCGTCCGTCGCGATCGGGCGGCTGGAGCGTTTCCTGGGGGATTGGGAAGCCGCCCAAGGGGTGGATGCACAACCTGAAATAGCCTCTTCAACCGGGAAAAAGGTTGCGATCGTTGGCGGCGGGCCAGCCGGGCTGACCGCCGCGGTTGACCTTGCCAGGCTGGGACATTCGGTCATCATCTATGAAGCCCTGCATAAGATGGGCGGGGTGCTGTCTTATGGCATCCCGGAATTCCGCCTGCCCAAGGAGATCGTTGACCGCGAGGTGGATTACCTCCGTAAACTTGGCGTGGAAATGCGCACGGATTATATTATCGGCAAGACCCGGGCGATCGACAGCATGCTGGAGGAGTTTGATGCCGTTTTTGTGGCAACCGGCGCGGGGCTGCCCTGGTTCATGGACATGCCGGGCAACAACCTGAACGGGGTGTACTCCGCCAATGAATACCTGACGCGTATCAACCTGATGAAAGGGTATGACTTTCCCAACGCTGCCACACCCGTCAAGCAGCACCGCAAGGTGGCGGTGCTGGGCGGCGGCAATGTGGCGATGGATTGCGCCAGGACCGCTTTAAGGCTGGGGGCAGAGGTCTCGGTGCTTTACCGCAGGTCGCGTGAAGAACTGCCTGCCAGGCTTGAAGAAGTGGAGAACGCGGAAGAAGAAGGGATCATCTTCCGCTACCTGACCCTGCCTGTCCGGGCAATTGGGGATGACAATTTCCAGGTGAAAGCGCTTGATTGCCTGCGCATGGAACTGGGTGAACCGGATGCATCCGGCAGGCGCAGCCCAGTGAAAGTGCCAGGTTCGGAATTTACATTGGAATTTGACAGCGTCATCCATGCCATCGGCAACAGCCCCAATCCGCTTATCCCGGCCTCTACACCGGGGCTTGTGATCAGCAAGCGGGGGACGATCGTCACAAAAACTGAGACCGGGATGACCTCTAAAGAACGGGTGTGGTGCGGCGGCGATGTCGCCAGCGGGGCTGCGACCGTGATCAACGCCATGGGAGCCGGGCGGCGGGCAGCCACTTCGATCCATGCCTACCTGTGTAACCCGGTGCCCTGGCCGACTTTGACGGGCTGAAGGTAGAATTATTTAATGAAGGAGCCTGCCATGATCTACATCATTACCGATAAATGTATCGAATGCGGCTGCTGTTCGCTTTATTGCAGGCAGCATGGCATCTTCTTTGAGGATGGCAGGTATATCATCCAGAAAGAGCTTTGTGACGGCTGTGGGGTGTGTGTTGAATACTGCCCGATCGATGATGCCATTGTTGCCATTTACAAAATTGATTCGAATGCTTCCACAGGTTAGGTCCTTTTTTTTTCAACCACCTTGATTCAATGCCCCGAGATTTAGAACTACTCGGGGGTTTTGTTATTATTCTAGTGGGCAGCACTCTATGATAAACTTGCCCTGTATTTCTTAATACTTTACTGACCAAGAGGGAATCTATGTGCGGTATTTTTGGCATTGTTACTGAAAAAGAATAGAACCTGGGGCCGATCCTGGTGGATGCTGCCCGGCGCCTGACCTACCGGGGGTACGACTCGGTCGGGGCGGCAACTATCAGCGGGGATAAGATCGACCTGCGCAAGGATGCAGGCTGGCTGGATGATGCCATTGTTGCCATGTATAAAATTGAATCCAAATTGGTTGCCTGATCTGCACATTATTAAGATGGAACACTGAATGAATTAGCTTTCCTATATTGCACATGAAGCGCAGCAGCTGGTTTATAAGCTTCTCGGTCGGGATGCGCGAAAATCTTGCAAGGTGTCAGTGCTAGCGATTGATAATACCTGCGCCATGCTGGCAGACCATCACCAGGACGGCAATACTTTTTGGTAAAGGTTCAATGCTCAAGGGGAGGAAGTGCTGTGGGTATTACCGCCAGCCAGGCGATTCTTTCTGCAACGCTGCTGGTTTCTCATGTCGATTATTATTGAATCCGCAAAAGTTAGTTGATCAGCTGTGACCGCTCGGATGGCAAGCTCTCATTGTGGCTTTTCAAATGTAGAGGTTACTTTTCCTGAGAACTCAAACCCATTATCATCAATACCTTTGTAATCAATTACAACTCTGCCACACATAAATTCCCTGTCGGGTAAACCGATTACATCTACTGTTCCCATAATCCAGTGTTTATCGGTAGTAGTGCTGTTACCCTCAATTCGAATCTCTGTATCCCACTCACATGACCCTTTGCACCAAACATACCCCTCTTTATCAAAATAATTGATCTTTAGCCATGTAACAGTCGCTCCAACACCGCGTGATTCCGTATAGGTAACTGTATAGGTATACTGACAAGCGGGAGGAGATCCTGTGAAGGTGCAGGGAATGGATGCGGGGAGGGATGCAACCACATTTGCCGGCCCGCTGGGTATTGCTGTTGGTGTCAGGGTGAGCGTATGTGTTGGGCTGGTGGTCATGGTTATGGTTGAAGTAAATGTAATGCTTGGCGATGGAGTTTCTGTAACCGTTGGGGTTATAGAGAGGGAAGGCAATGGAATTGCAGTTAAAGTCGAGGATATGGTTTGTGTTGTGTCGGGCGAGGGTGGAAATTTTGGCGTGCAGGAACAAATTAATGACATGACCAAAACAAAAAGCAAAGACTCATGTTTCATCGTGTTTTCCTTTCTTAAAGCCTTACAAATACTATAGCATAAGATTGTGGAGTGCTAACACCTCCGGTCATTTGAGCATTTCATTTGTTCATTTCCCTGTTTTATTCTTAATAAAATTTTGTATAATAAACTTACCTGTATAAAAATCTCCCCATCAAAACCACAGCAATTTCATTGTTATGAGAAAGGGTATGCTGTGGCTGGACAACCGTCTATTTTGGTAGCACTTCCGTAAAAGTCAGAATTAAATACTGTATCGGATGTGAGTAAACTTTTCAGGCTAAAGAGGATTGATTGGTATTGTTAACCACAAAGGAGGCTAACATGCATCGCGTATTTAAGCTGTTGCTTCTGGGGGCAATTATTGTTCTTTCCGTCAGCGCTTGCGGACAAGCGCCATCAGTGGAGGAAGGTGTGGCAGGCACGCTTGCGGCGGTAACAGAAGACCCGCCCCCAGCAGAGACTGAATTAGCCGCAGAGGAACCTACAGATGAACCAGTAATTGAGACTACAGAGGTGCCTGCCACTGAGGAGCCGACAGAAGCACCGACCGTAGCACCGATCATACATTCCGTCCTGCCTTATATCTCACTGCCGCTGGATAAGCCCCAGGTGGTGCATGACCAGGAATCGATCCGCAAGGCAGCCGAAAAGGAGGCCTATGGGGGTGATGAGTTTTACAAGGGAAGGTATGAGCGTCCATTTGATCAGCAGATGGCCTACATCCCCTTTATTGACATCAAACAGGCAAATGTGATCCGTAATAAAGACAGCGAATTCATCTTTGCTGTGATCCACCTGATGGATAACCCTGCCTTGCAGCCCGATGCCATGTACGGTTTTGGGATCGAACTGGATGTTGACCTGGATGGCAGGGGAGACCTGCTTATTTGGACAACCCTTCCGCAGGGAACTGAATGGTCAGTGGATGGTGTAACCGTCTGGAAGGATGCCAACACCGACATTGGCGGGCTGACGCCGATGGTGCCGGATGCTCCTCCAGGAGGGGATGGCTATGAGGTGAAGCTGTTTGATTCCGGTCAGGGAGCAGACCCCGACCTGGCATGGTCGCGTATCTCCCCTGAGAAGCCAACACTGGTTTAAATTTCGTTTAAGGCTGACATACTTGAGACAAGCACGGGGTTTTTGTGGAACGCCTGGGCAATGCTTGGACCAGACCAGCTCGAACTGTTTGATCATAACGATCACTTTACCTATGCGGAAGCCGGTTCGCCGACCAAGAGCGAAACAGCATACTACCCGCTAAAAGCCCTCTACTTGCTGGACAATACATGCAGGGCAGCTTCGGGTTATTCCCCGAAAGGCGATGAGCCGGGTCTTTGCCCTGACGGTATTCCAGTTGTGGAAGAGGAACCAGAGTGTGAAAGGGTTTGTACAAAATGGGAGACTACATACACTAATGTTGGACCTAAGGAATGCATAGAATGGGAAACGGTATGTGATTGATCTTGCTCGCTAAATAATGCGAGTCTCACCAGTTTTTGTGATTACACTTGCCCCCGGATGAATTTGAGCGTTCAACCGGGGGTTTGTTGCTTGATTTACAGATAAGCACCAGAGCTGCTACTCTATGATAAACTTGCCCTGTATTTCTTAAAACTTTACTGACCAAGAGGGACTTTATGTGCGGTATTTTTGGCATTGTGACAGAAAAAGAACAGAACCTGGGACCGATCCTGGTCGATGCTGCCCGGCGCTTGACCTACCGGGGGTACGACTCGGTCGGGGCGGCCACCATCAGCGGGGATAGGATCGACCTGCGCAAGGATGCCGGGCGGGTGGATGATGTGGCAGCAAAATACAACTTGACGGAGATGACCGGGCAGCGCGGGATTACCCAGCTGCGCTGGGCAACCTTTGGGGAACCTTCACAGGTCAACTCGCAGCCGCACCTCGATTCAGACGGGGATATGGTTGGCGCCCATAACGGCAATGTGGTCAACAATGTCGAGCTGCGCGAGCAGTTCATGGCAGAAGGCATGACCGTGCGGTCGCATAATGACGGTGAGTCCTGTATCCATGCCGTTGAACGCTATATTGATAAAGGGTTCGATTTTATTGATTCCATCCGCAAAGCCTACAACGACCTGCAGGGCGATTATGCCTTTGTGATCGGGCGCATTAATGACGATAAGCTATATGCGATCAAGAAGGGCTCCGGGCTGGTTGTGGGCATCGGGGAGGGATTCACCTGTGTCTCCTCCGACCTGCCTTCCATATTGCCGCTGACCCGCAAGATCATCCGCCTGGAGGATGGCGAGATCATCACCCTCTGGCATGACCGGGTTGAGCTGCATTCGGTCAAGGACGGCAGCCTGATCGAGCGCGCGCCTGAGATCATCACTGAAGAGATGGGTGCTGTCCAGAAGGGCGGTTTCGCCCATTTCATGCTTAAAGAAATCCATGAACAGCCGAAAGTGGCAGCCGAGCTGCTGCACTTCCTGGAGAATTCTGCCTCTGTGCAGGTCATCCTGGATAAGGTCAAGAAAGCCCGGCATGTCTATTTCATCGGCTGCGGCACGAGCTACCATGCCTGCATGGCAGGTTCGGTGTTTTTTGGCAAGTATGCCAACACTGCGGTGATCCCGGTGCTGGCACCCCAATTCACTGCCCAGTACCTGCCGGCAGTGACGCCGGATGATGTGGGTATATTTGTCAGCCAGTCGGGTGAGACCAAGGATGTGCTCAATGCCCTCCAGGCTGCCCAGGCAGCCGGGATGGCCTGTTTCGGGCTGGCCAATGTGATCGGCTCGACCCTGTCACGCGTGACCGAAGCCTGGCTGCCGCTATGCTGCGGGTATGAGATCAGCGTGCCGGCTACCAAGACCCTGACCAACCAGGTGATCACCTTCCTGTACCTGGCAACCCGGCTGAGCGGCGGCGATGTGAAAGCACTGGACCAGCTTCCCGCCCTGATGGAAGAGACCATTGCGCATACGGACGCCCAGGTTCAGGCGCTGGTTGAGGACATCAACCAGTGGAATGACCTTTACAGCCTGGGGTACGGCATCACGTATCCAACCGCACTGGAAGGCGCTCTGAAGTTTAAAGAGGTCACCTATACCCACTGTGAGGGCATGCTTTCCTCCGAATTCAAACATGGGCCATTGTCAGCGGTATCCAAGGGTTTCCCGGTTTTCTTCATTGCCGGTCCGGAGGATGTGCCCCTGATCGTGAGCGGGATCAACGAGGTAACCTGCCGGGGCGGGCGGGCGATTGTGTTCGGTGAGTACGATGAACGCTTGAAAATGAATGCTAGCGACCTGGTCACCATCCCAACCACCAATGCTGCCTTTGCTTCACTTCTGGCAGTACTGCCGCTGCAGCTGCTTTCGTATTATGTGGCAGTTGCCAGGGGCTTTGATCCGGATTTCCCCCGGAACCTGAGTAAGACACTTACCGTGGATTAAAAGCAACAGGCTGTCCAATTTGGACAGCCTGTTTTCTAAGTAGGCTTCTGAAGTTACCTGGGTGAAGTTCTACCATTAAGGATACGTGCCAATTCACAGATCCTGTCGAAACCTTTCTCAATCAAACGGCAAATTTCCAACCCCAGTTCTTCGGGTGATTGGTCTATCACATCCTCAACCGGATCGGGAATGGAGTAAGCCAGGTTCTCACACACTTCTGAGCACAGGAAAATGCGTTCTTTTTCTTGTGGGAATTCGAGGGCGAGGGCTTCTCTCTGCCCTTTTGACATTACAATCACCAGGTCTGAGTCTTGCAGCAAATTGGCATCCACTTCACGGGAACGGATCCGGTCAATATTGAGCCCCAGTTTTGAGGCAATGCTGAAGGCTTGGGGTAGAGGCGGCAGCCCATCCATAGCCCAGGTTCCTGCGCTGCTTACCTCCCAGGTGCCGGAAGGCTTATTTTTTTCGATCAGGTTTTGAAAACAGGCAGAGGCAATCACAGACCTGAAACGGTTTGCACTGCAAACAAAGAGCACTTTCACCGGGAATTCCTTTCCTCCAGTAATTTCCTCACTACCCTGGATTACTTGTTTGGGATGAGGAGCCATTCGCCAACGGTAAGCATGTAGCCGTCTGGTAAAGCATTGAATTGCTTGAGGGAACGCGAATCTACCTGTAAGAGCTGAGCCTGTTCTTCAATTGAGATGCCTTCAACAATTACTTCGAATGTGGAAAACTTTGGCAGCCCTGAAACCTGGGTGGTATTTAAGGGGATGACCAGGACATAATTTTCCCACAACCGGGCTGGAAGGTTGAAATTGACTGCCTTGATCGCTGCGACTGAGGTCTTGTACTGCGAAGCCAGCTGTTCGAATGACTCGCCCGGCAGGGCGCGGTGGATGATCAACTGGGGGATCTCACCAATCGGTGTATCCAGGAAATGGGGTGACACCTCGGTGGGGGTGAGCACCATTCTCGTCCGGGTGGGAAGTACCCGGGTTGGGGTGCGCGTAGCCGTAGGTGGTAAGGGTGTCCAGGTCGGGAAAAAAATGGTAGGGATGGGGGTGCTGGTAGGGAATAATGCCATGCCCTCGAAGCCCGGCAGCCTTATTAATCCCAGCAGAATGCTGGCGGCCAATCCGGCCACTACCACAATGGTAAAGGCGAGCAGCGGCAAGCCTACGCTGGGTTTTGGGGAAACAGGTCCGATTCCCCTGTATTTTTTAGGTAAGGCGGTTAGTTTTTCCTGTTTGAACACAGAACATTCAGTATGGTTATCTGTCAGGCAGTAGCGGCGCTGATGGTCAAAGCTGATATATCCAATCGGCCTGGCATGGTAACAGCAATTCAGTTCTGATGGATAAGCGATCGCTGTCTCTTTGTCCTCGCGCACGCCCAGGTAAGGACACATGCGGCAATTTGGATGGCTGTGATGTTGTTTTTCTGCTGTCATAAAGTTTCTTTCATGCTCTGCAATGCTGTCCGCTATTCCGTACTTTCAACAGTCTGGGCTGCTGTTTCTTGTGTATTTGATGCAGCAACAGCAGTATTTTCAACTGGTGCTGTAGTTTCGCTGGCGATTCTTTCTTTGCTCTTGGTGTAATAGTTGCGGCTGCGGTAATACTGTGTGTGTTTTGATTTTGCGTTGTTCAAGACCACGCCAAAAATATTGGCATTCACCTGGCGCAACTGCTCGATGGATTGTTTGATAGCGCCCCGTTTGGTTTTCTTGGTGTCAACGACCAGGATCACCCCGTCCACACGAGGGGCAAGGACAACCGCATCGGTAACAACCAGTACTGGCGGCGAGTCAAAAATTAACAGGTCAACTTTCTTTTCCAACAGGTGGAGCAGTTCGACCATTTTCCTGGAACCAAGCAATTCTGAAGGGTTGGGCGGTAAGTTGCCTGATGTAATCAGGCGCAACCGTTCTACACTCAATTTTTTAACCAACCCGCTTAAATTCTCTGTGGTGCGGATGAAGTAATCTGACAGCCCGATGCGGTTGGAAACCTTGAAAATCTTATGGAGGGTAGGGCGGCGGAGGTCGCAGTCGATCAAGACCACATCCTGCTCGTTCTGGGCGATCACAGTCGCCAGGTTGGCAGCAATGGTCGATTTCCCATCCGCAGGGGAGGGGCTGGTGATCAGGAGCGTCTTGATGGGGGTATCAATATTACTGAAGCGCAGGTTGGTGCGCAGCGACCGGAATGCCTCCGCATCCGGGGAGCGCGGCTGCGACTGGGTGATGATGTTCGTGCGGCTGGTATTGAATTTTGCGATCTGGCCTAAAACCGGTATTCCCCACCGGTTTGGGAATTCATCGGGGTCACGGATCTGGTCTTGCAAGAGGGTTACGAGGAAGACCAGCCCGGCTACCAGCATGGCACCGACTACGGCCGCCAGCATGGCACTGCGCATTGGCTGCGGCTGGATGGGCGCCAGGTTGGGAACTGCCGGGTCTTTCTGGATGATGGTTGAGGTAGATTGGGCTTCTGCCAGCTTGATGGACTGGTAACTGGAATAGAGGTAAGAACGGGATGACCTTAATTGTGAAAGGTTTGCCTCAAGCTGTGATTGGGTAGCCAGGTCTTGAGGGTCCGGTTCGACAAATTCATTGCTGAGGGCAACTTCCAGGTCAGCAAGTTTGAGCGTGGTCTCCTGGATTTGTGCATCCGTGGCTGCCAGTTCGTTCTCCAGCCCCAGCAAAAGTTCAGCATAGCGGGAGGTCTGCTCTTTCTGGATCTGGTCAGAAAAAACCATCACCAGGGTATTTGCGATGAGGGCAGCCCGGTTCGGGTCCTGGTCGGTAACTGTGATATTGATGAGCTGCGAATTCTCGATCTGGCTGACACTGATCTGCCCTGCATACACCTTAAAACCCAGCGCATCGGAAACTGCATCAATGGTTGGCTGGGTGAGCATGGTGCGGGTGTAAGTAGAAGCCAGCTGGATGCCTAAATAGGAAGAGGTATAACTATCCACGGCAGAGCTGGAACCTCCGCTCACCATCACCAGGGTTTTGGCCTGGTATACCCTCGGCTGCTGGTTAGCCAGGTAATAAGATATGAAACCGGCAACCAGGGCAACCAGTAAAATCAACCATGCCCAGCGCAGGATGATCCGGGCATATTCAAGAATGCTTTCAAGACTGCTTCGTTCTTCTAGCTCATTTTCCATGCAGCAATGCGTCCTTTCTTTGGACAGTACCCCAAGTATAAATCAAAAATGCGGAAACAAAAAAACTTAAGCTGTCCCCACCAGGCTGCGGTAGTACGGGTCGTGCTGGATCAACTCGGCATGGGTGCCAAATGCAGCCAGGTGTTTGTCTTTTAATAACAGGATGCGGTCTGCGCGTTGGATGGTCGAAAGGCGGTGGGCAGCGATAAAGAGGGTTTTGCCTTCGATCTCAGCAGGCAGGGCATCAAAAATAGACCGTTCAACCACAGTGTCCAGGGATGCGGTGGGCTCATCCATGATCAGGATATCGGGTTCCTTGAGCAGGGCACGCGCGATGGCGATGCGCTGTTTCTGCCCCTCAGACAGGTTGACCCCTTTCTCCCCGACATGCGAGTCGAACTTATCGGGCAGGCTGGTGATGAAATCATAGATGCCGGCTACCCTGGCAGCCCGTTCGATCTCTGCTTCCGATGCATCCGGGTTGCCGTAGCAGATATTCTCCCGGATGGTGCTGGCCATCAATAAAGTGGATTGCGAAATGTAACCGATCCTCTGGCGCAGGGAATCCAGCGCATATTCTTCAGCCGGGATGCCGTCGTACAGGACCTGCCCGTTGCTCGGTTTGTAAAACCTTAATAGCAGGCTGATAAGGGTAGTTTTCCCTACCCCGCTGGAACCGACGATGGCAACTTTCTCACCAGGTTGGACGGTGAAATGGATGTCTTCCAGCACATTCTCGTTTTGACCATAGCTGAAGGTAACATGCTCAAAAGCTACCTGGCCTTGCAGATGGTCAACCTGCCTGCCGGATCCGCTTACCTCTTCGGGTACAACATCCATCAGGGCGGAGATGCGCTCCAAAGATGCCAGGGCATTCTGCAGCTCCATGTTCGTGCTGGCCAGGGCGAGGGCAGGCCCAAACACATAGCCGATATAGGATTGGAATGCCAGCAGGGAACCCAATGTCCAATCATTCTGGATGATCAGGTAAGCGCCAGCTACCAGGATGACAGCTTTTGATATGTCAGGCATCAGGTTGATGAGCGAACCTGCCACTGAACCAAGCACGGTCTGTTCCATTGAGATACGTTGTGCTGCGCGCACTTCATCGATAACCCGCTGTGATTCTTTGTCTTCCGAAACGAATGCCTTGATAAGGGGAATGGAAGACAGGGTTTCCTGGAAACGGCTGGATACCCGGGCATGCTGCTCCATGCTGTAATAGCTGAGCGTATGGATCTTTTTTGAGAACGCGTTTACGATAATGACAAGAAGGGGTATCGCAACCAGGGTGACCAGCGCCAGGCGCCATTCAAGGATGAAGAGGAAGACCACACCGCCAATAAAGCGCAGGATGTTGGTAAAGATATAAACCATGTTCTGGGAGAAGAACCAGTTCAAGCCGTTCACATCCGATATGATGCGCGACATCAGGTACCCGACCTCTTTGTCATCAAAGAAGCTCTTGGGCAGCTGCAGGGTGTGGCTGAGCAGGCTGTCCTGCATATCGAGGGACACGTCCAATTGAAGCCTGGTAAAGATGAACTGTTCCGCCATGCCTGCCAGCACACTCAGGCCTTTGGCGGCTGCAAGGGCTAAAACGGTCCAGAGCAGCATGTCCAGCTGTTTCCCCAGGATGACCTTATCCACCAGGTAGCGGTTGATCATCGGGATGGGGAAGGCCAGCAGGGCGGTGAGGATGATCGCCACCACCCCGATGGATGCCTTTTTCCAGTGGCGCTTCAGGTACGGTTTCAGGAGGGTCAGGTTGACCTTTTTAGTACCTGCTGCTTTGCCGGAAACAGGATCTTCAGGAAGCCTGCGGGAAAAACCTGATTTGAGGAGATCGAACCAGAATTGCAATGGAACCTTCTTGTTCTTTATTTTGTTGGTGGAGTTATTACCAGGTCGTATGGCCGGCGGCAAAGAAACCGCTGTTGGCGGGGATACCAGTTTGCCACCGTTTTCCCCCGCACCACGTATTTTATCATGGTACCTTCATTTGTCTGCAGCTGGATCTGGGTGACAGGAGGGTGCCAGATCTTTTTCACCCACCCCTTTGCTTTCAGCCAGCGGTAGGGGGCGCCCAGCCAGGGCAGCGACCTGGTATATACCGCTTTCAGTGTCCAGCGGGCTTTTGCCTGCAGCAGGGCAGGTTTACCCCCCCTGACGGCATGGGCTTTATCCCAATCTTCCGCTTTCTCCACCACCCCCAGCACCTGGTCCGGGGTTAACAGCCATGGGTCGCCTTGCGGATTGTTATCGCCGCGGGTGGAGATGCCTTCCGGCGTGACCGCGATGACACGGTGGACGATGTATTCATTTTCCTTTTGGAATACCACCACGTCGCCAGGCTTGATCGCCCGCTGCTCCGGTCGTATGTAGAGCATCTGCCCGGGCTTAAAAGTGGGCAGCATGCTGGGACCTTTATAACGGAATTTCTGGATTCTCTCCGGGGAAGCGGGTTCAGTCAAAGGGTATCTCTGCGTCGATCAATTTCCAGAAGTCTGGAGATTTGCGGAAGTGCAGTTCGTAGCCGGGGATGTTTCGGGCAAATTCAGATGACCGGGTGAAAAGCTTTCGTTTCATTTCTCCTGGCAGGGCAGGGCCTGGAATATGAAAGGATTGTTCCCAGACCTTCCTGGAGGCGTGATGTTTGGGAAGCGGTTTCATACTATTTATGTGATCCTTAACCAGATAAAAGAACCCTCTTATCGGCAGACAGCTCGGCATGGTGCTGTAACCCCATGCATTTGCTGAGAACCGACCATTATCACTGTTATAAACTACCACCATATCCTCGTCAAGGACAGTATTCCCGCAGTTCTCGCTGATTGTTGCGACAGTGCTTTTACCAGTGCCGGACGGGCCGCTGAAGAGGTAAATTCCTTCATGATGGATGACAGCGCTGGCATGCAGGGGAAAACCGACTGATTCCAGCTGCCAGAAATGGGAGAGGTAGATAAGTTCAAAAATGGGCATCTTGAATTGCTTATCCCCGCGCAGAAGGATAAAAAAGCCCTGTTCTTCCTGGGGCTTATCAAACTTGTATACCAGGTTGTTGTAATCTGCACCATTTGTTGTTGCCCGTTTGCCATACCGGAGCAGGTTTTCTTCTGCTGGCGGAGGGAGGGTTTTTCGGCGGGGGGCACCTCTTAAATATTTCGACCAGGTTTCATGTAATTCCAGGATGCTGCTCGACATTGGAGCTTCCATCCCAGCATCCCTTTTAATCAGGGTATTGCCTCCAATGAGGTGCACTTTCGCAGGACAGTGGTTGATCTTCAGTTGAGATTGGCACAGCAGGATATCCTGCCTCTTCAAATACCTTACCAGTTGATCAACAATCCGGCAGGATTCATTGGTGTAACATAAGAATTTCATGGAATAATGGCAGGCGGATGATTTCCCTTATGATACTGTATCTCTTTAGAAAAAGATTTGAACTATCATTCATTTTTCTGTAAAGCAATTATGCCGGACAATGAAAACCGGCATAATATTTACAAGGCTGAAAAAATTCGTGAATATTGGCTAATCAATATGTCGACAGATTTACCCGAACTTAGCCCAGGCCAGCCGATGAACCACCTGCACAGTTGCCTGATGCTGACCCGCCAGTACGGCATGGCGCTCTTCCCTGGCTGGCTCTCGCGGTGTTACCATTTTGACAATATCCACCTGATGCTGTGCCGCCTGAGACGCACGGTTGTGCGCCTGATAAATCGGTTGCAATAGAACCCGATTCACAATAACCGTGGGCGGAGAGTGATACATCTCCCAGGTTTCGAGCTAACGGTTTTTGATAGATCATAGTGATAAATCTCCTTTCCACAAAAGTGGCTTGAATGAACCGACCTTTCAATTTTGTTAAGTATACCAAATTTTTACAGAATTAACAAAGCATTAAATGCAAAACGCTAATTGAATTCGCCTTTTATTATAAGAAACCAAACTATTTAGTTAATCTTGAGGAGTGATCGGGGGCAATTCCGCATCGATCAACTTCCAGAAGTCTGGAGATTTGCGGAAGTGCAGTTCATAGCAGGGGATTGACCGGGTTACTCTTGCAATAAAACTAAAGGTATTTTCAACAACAGGATTTGGGGGTGTTTTTCCACATATTTCTAAAACACGCGTAAAAAGGAACTTCGATCCCATCATGGCAGACATAAGTTTTATCGAATCATTTTTAGCTTGTAATAATTTGAAAATCGCCCGGATCGGATTTTCACAAGACTCCAATGAATACCCCCAGGCATTGGCAAAAAATTCTCCATTTCCATTTTCTCTTATTATGATTTGATCTTCATCCAATACCTTGTTTCCTGCAGAGTTGCTAATTGCAGCAATGGTGCTTTTACCCGCGCCAGATGTACCACTGAATACAAACAGCGAACCTTGATGTATTACTGCGCTTGCGTGCAATGGTAACAAACCATTGAGAATTGCGGCATGGTTTAAGATATAAATAATTTCCAACCAGGGAAATGTCTTCTCGGTATCAAACAAAATAAAATAAACATTTTCTGAAGGAACATTTTTTAAACGGAATATAAATGGATTGTAAAAATTTTTGGGGTGCTCACCTATCGATAGAATGGTTTTCCACTGTGGTGATGATCTTGGTATTCTTGTTTTCCCAACAATAAGGATGTCCTGCCATGCTTTTAGCACAGTTATGAGATCAGGGTAGATTTTGTTATCTGTATTCCCTGAGATCTGGATAACTTGCCGCTCTGAGACTGTGAAAATCTCAACAGCAGTTTCTTTAAATTTATTCAGCAGGACAGATTGCTGAAAGTAGGAATCATTTACAGACAATTCTTAAGGATTATTTCCAGTTGTGCAACCGGCATCACCCGGGTAAGATGCCACACCTCCTGATCGACAAGGAGAGTTATTCCCGCTGGGATTAAATCCGCTGCCGCATCCGCCAGACGCAATTCCACCATTATCACAATTGGTACCAGATCCTGTGGCTACACTGCCCTTCTGACAATATCCTTCAACATCAAAAATAATTTCCCCCAGGTTTCTTGCAACGGGTTTTTGATACCTTGCTTTCATGAAGCCTCCCAAAAAATAACGCCCTCCCCATTAGAGCTTAAAATGATCGATGAATAATCTGTAAAATTATAGCACGAAATTGTTTAACTTATTTGGTCACTTGCTGCGTGTCCGCTGTTCCGGCAGCAGGCCAGCTTCTTCTGCCTGCTGGCAGAACCAGAACGGGGCTGTCAACCGCCGCGCCTGGTGGTAGTTCTCCGCCACGCACGATCCCAGGCACTGGAATTTGAAGATGCATTTGCCGCACGGGTCTTCCAGTTTGCCCGGCAGGTCGCGGCGAATGTCTTTCAGGACCGGATTGTCCCTCCAGACGTCTGCCACCCGGTCCACCCCTAATTTTCCGTAGGTCAGTTCCGGGATTTCCATGCCGATACCGCACATGGCCATCGAACCGTTTGCCAGGATTCCCATGATGTGGAAAATCCCGCATGAGTCACTGCCATGCTTCAACAGGCGGTCGAGGCTGTGGAAGATCATCGGCCAGCTGTAGAACAAGCGGATGCCCGTCCGCTTTTGCAGGTCATGCTCGACCCAATTACCGATTTCCACCAGGCGGTTGATATCCAGCACCCTGCCGTGTTCTGTCATGGTTTCACCGCGCCCGCTGGGCTGGATCAGGTTGAATTTGACCGAACCTGCACCCCATTCTTCAGCCAGGTGCACCAGGTCTTCGATCTCATCCACATTTTTGGAATGCAGGCTCATGATCACCTGGGGCCTGAAACCCCTTTCTGCTAACAACTTAACTGCATTAACCGCTTTATCAAAACTGCCCTTCACACCCCGAAATGGGTCGTGGGTTTCTTTTGTGGCTCCGTCTATGCTGACAGAGATATGATGCAAGGTGCTGTTTGTTTTCAGGTGGTCGGCAATCTCAGGCGTCAGGAGGGTGCCGTTGGTCTCTATGGTCATCGCCAGGTTCTTCTCTTTGACTAGGTCAACCATGCGCAGGAAATCGGGGTGTAACAATGGCTCGCCACCGGTCAGCTTGACACTCTGCAGTCCAAGCGGGATGCCTTCTTCCAGGGAAAGCTTGAAAAGCTCAAAATCGAGATGCCCGCCGGTGGTGCCGTTGGGTTGGTAAGCCGGTGCAAGCCAGCAGTGCTGGCATGCCAGGTTGCAGCCGGCGGTGAGGTAGTAGTAATACTGGGTCAGGGGCGGTACCCCTTCGGGCAGGTTCAGCGGTTGGTCTGTCATGATAGCTGCCTTTCCTGGTTGGGGGAAAATGGCTCTTCGCCGATCAAAATTCGGTAGCAATCCATTGGGTTGCGGGTGTTGAAATAACCATTGAGGAACAATGCACCGCCGGGGCAGCCCCCGGTACAGTAGCCCTTGTAATCACAATCGTTGCAGGGCTCTATGGTGTCAAGAGATATGCTGCGCCGTTCGCGCATGGCCAGCATAAGGGGATGCGAGCGCCAGACATCCAGGAAATTATCGGTCAGGATATTCCCCAGGTGCAGGTCGCTGATGACGTGGCAGGGCACGATGGTACCGTCATGCAGGACGGCAATCTTTTCAAAGACCCCGCCGCAGGCAGTCAGATATCCCCGTCCAGGCATTTGCTTGATGCCCTGGTTGATGGCTTCTTGATATAAACACTCTTGTTTTGCCAGTGCAAGCGGTCCGGCTGTCGCGTTGATGCGGTCGTGGTATTTCTCGTTCAAACGGGTCAGGGTGTCCATCACCTCGCGCCGCTGAGCAACACTCAGCATGATACCCTCTTCAAAACGGTTGGTCGCGCCGCAGGGGTAAGCCTCATTGGTGGAAAAACCCGGCAGTCCCACTTCTTCTAACAGAAGACGGGCAGTGTTCTCGAGGTCGCTATAGTTGAAGCGGTTGATCGTGACCCGCACCGTCATCGGGAAGCCTGCCTCTTTGAGTAATTTCAAACCGCGTATCGCCCTGCTAAAGCTGTTGGGACGGCTGTGGTCGTGGATTTCTTCGGAAGATCCATCGATCGAGATCTGGATTGAGTTCAGGCGCAGGCGGCGTTTGCCGGCCTGGAATTGCTCCAGGGTCTTTTCGGTGATGAGGGTGCCGTTGGACAGTATCTCGTAGCGCATACGGTTGGCAATAACGCCATCTACCAGCTCAAAGAAATCGGGCCGGGTAAAGGCTTCACCGCCGGTCAGGCAGACGGTCATCACCTTTGCCTCTCCCAGTGTTTCAAAGAACTTGAGCCACTGGGCGGTGCTCAAGTCGCTGCGGGAAGTCATTTCGTCTGCGTAAAAGCAGTATGCACAGTTGAGGTTGCACCTGCCGGTAAGTGCAATGTCAACATGCTTCGGGCTCGCCATCACACCATTGTTCGGGGTTTGTTCACTCATAAATATTTACCTGTAAAATTCGTTTTCTGCCGGTTATGAAAGTTCTTCTCCGATAAATCCATTCAGGACCATACCGGACAGGAACTCCTCAACATCTTTATGTACTTCATCTAATGGAACATCTTCAAAGCTGTCAATGACCGCCTGGACCACACCTTCGAAACCGTTGGGGGTGTTGAATTGTTTCCAGATGAACAAGCCAGTTGGATTTACAATTTTTACCTGGTTCGTATCCGGGTTGAAGAGCAAGCCGCCATCTTCATCTTCTTCCCTCAAAACAACATCTGGATTGCACACATAGCGGGCACTTAAGTTGAGATCATCTGTCATGGCTTTCTTCCTTTTGATCAGGTTGAATTACTTCCAGAATCCCCTGTTCCAACAGGGATTGGTACAGCTCTAAAACATCATTCTTTGCTTCTTCAGGATCTATCCCGTAATTTGCAGCCAAAAGACTGGCGACTTGTTCGACATCATTGTTCCCGTCGGTATACGTCAGAATTTCACAAGCCGTGATATTGAGCTCGGTTAAAGTGAGGTCATGCAGGTTGAGGATCAGGGCGCCGTCTTCAAATGCTTCAAAGGCAGCATTTTGCGCCAGTTTATAAACAGGATATTTCAAATGAATAATTCCTCAGTGGCAAAAAATCGGGTACTAACTGTCTGAATTATAGTACAGTTTTATTACTTGTTGATTAAACCAAATACCATTTTGGTAAAACTGCATTTTCTGTGCATTCAGTAATTGTAAAAAGGTTCCGTTACAACTGGTGTAATTCTTTTTTCTCCGCCATCCACTGCTTGAGCTTCTGCCCTTCCAGTTCAATCTCCGCCCCTGCCAGGGCGCCCTGATCGTGCTGCGCCAGTTTCACCGCAGAACTGGAGTAATTCCGGAAAAGCTCACGAAACCGGCGGGCATAGCACCAGAAGATGCGGGGGGATGCCGGGTCGACGTTGTATTCCCGCGCCAAAATGCGTTTGGGGATAAAGATCCGGTTCCAGATCAGCTTAAGCCTGGGAATGATGCCGCCGGTTTGCGACAGCGCTGCCAGGTCGGGTGTCAGGGCTGTGCCGCTGGAATCAAGCGTCTGCATCTGCCTCCGGGCTTCTGCCATTACCTCGGCTGCTGATGCTTGCGGTTCCAGCTGTTGCAGGACGGCATCGGGAACTGCTGCCCCCAGCAGATCTTTTACCAGGCGCAGCGTCAGCCAGAGTACCCGTTCCATCTTCCATTCTGAAGCCCTTTTAGCCAGGCTGGACCAATCGATCTGGCCTTTTTGCTGGTGAATAATGAGTGCAATATCGTACAGCGAGCGCAGCCCTGCCTTTAGCTTGTGCTGGAAGGTATTGTGGATGGCGAGGTGCAGGATGAGGTCAGACACATCCATCGCCAGCACATCCGCACCGGCAATGTGGGCGGGAACCGCCCGCTGCCAAATACTGTCAACATCCACCGGAAACGGTGCATCTTCTTCCAGGATCGACCAGTGCATCTCAACCAGGGGCCAGCCCTCTTTTTCGAGGGGAGGCAGGTGCTTGATGTCGTGGTTGGGATCGGCCGGGTCATACCAGGATGTCAGCTGGTATCCAATTTCCTGCATGGCTTGCAGAGCGGCAGCCAGGTCACTGCGGTGCACGAGCAGGTCGAGGTCGCTGAAGGTGCGCAATCCAATGGCCGGGTACACCGCTTCTGCCAGGTAAAGCCCTTTGAGCGGGATGACGTCCAGGTGCTGCTGTTTGAGCGCCTGCAGGATGCTGCCGGCGTGGTGCAGCATGACCATGTTGCGGGCGGTGGCGTTCAGGTAAGCGTTGTGCAGGCTTTCCCTGACGGGTTCAGGCAGGAAAAGCTCCTTCCCTGTATCCCGCAGGCGGTAGTGCAGGAGAGGGACGGCGCCGTTCTGGCTTCCAACCTTGAGCAGCGCCTGCCAGTCCTGCGGGGTGAGGTTTCCGGCCAGGCGGATCAGGTCATCCCTGCCGGTCCCCACGTTCAGCAGCTGGCAGAGCAGATCAAAGGCTTGCCGGGTGTCCAAATTCATGATGTTTGGGTGACCATTGACGCAAAGGGCAAAGGATCGTTTATGCTGCTTTCGCCAGCGCATCAGCAGCTGCTTTTACCACCAGTTCCACCTGCGCATCTGTTATGAGCGGGTAGAGGGGCAGGGTGACCTCTCGTTTTGCGATGTTATCGGTCACTACCAGGGGTGCAGGTCCGGGCGGCTGGCTGCGGAAATCGGTAAAGGTATGGGTGGGCGGGTAATGGATGCTGGTCTGGATGCCATGCGCCTTCATCGTCTCCATGAACTGGAGCCGGCTGGCGCCTTCGGGTAGGATGACCGGCATGATGTGATGTGCAGAAACTCCCGGGTGGTGCGCAAAGGGGACGCCCAGCGCAGGGCAGCGGACTGCCAGCTGCTCACGGTACATATTTGTGATCTCCCGGCGGCGGGCGTTGTTCGCATCCAGCTTGCGCAGCTGTTCGCGCCCGATGGCGGAGTGGATCTCGTCGATGCGGTAGTTGTAGCCGAGCGCCACAACATCGTAACTCCAGGAATGCCCTTCATGCCTGTCCCAGGTGAGCGAAGTCATGCCGTGCGAGCGCAGCAGGCTGAACTTCTCCGCCAGGGCGTCATCTTCAGTCACGATCATGCCGCCTTCGCCGGTCGAGAGGTTCTTGTTGGAGAAAAAGCTGAAACAGCCTGCCCGACCAAAAGTACCCAGGTGCCTTTCATCCAGGTACGAACCGACGGCATGGGCTGCATCTTCGATCACGGGCAGGTTGTGTTCTTTCGCCCAATCCAGGATGGCGGGCATGTCACAGGCATACCCGGCGTAGTGCATCACGATGATTGCTTTGGTGCGCGGGGTAAAGGCTCTCTTGATCGACTTAAGTGAGATGGTCAGGTCGTTCTCACCGGTGATGTCCGCAAAGACCGGTGTTGCCCCGGTGTAGCGCACCGCGTTGGCGGTGGCGACAAAGGTGAGGGAGGGGACGATGACCTCATCACCGGGCTTCAGGTCGAGCGCGGCACACGCCATGTGCAGCGCCACGGTAGCATTGGAGACCGCAAAGGCATGCTTGGCGCCGGTGTACGTCTTGAATTCTTCTTCAAACTTCTGGGTGATCTCCCCCATCGTCAGCCAGCCGCTCTCCAGCACAGCCTTTACAGCATCCTTTTCTTCCGGGCCAAACTTGATATCAGATAAGGGGACAAGCCAGTTCAAGATGCATCCTCCGGCAGAAATTGGCTGCGCATGGACTCGAAATCCAAGGTGGCTCGCTGGTAATCGTCAGGCCGGCCTAGGTCTTCCCAGTAGCCCTTGAATACATACCCGGATACCTTCTCGCCTGCATTGAGCAGCTTTAAGACCAGGTCGGGAAAATCGAGATATTCATCTTTTTCAATATACTGCAGCACCTTGGGCTCAAACACATACACACCCATGCTCACCAGGTAGTTGATGCTCGGTTTTTCCAGGTAGCCGGTGATCTGATTGTCTTTATCCAGCTCCACCACCCCCAGGTTGATGTCGACCTTGCGCTTATGGGTGGCAATGGTGGCAACTGCACCTTGCGCCTGGTGGTAGGCGATCAGGTCCTTCAGGTCGAGCGTGGTCAGCACATCCCCATTGGTCACCAGGAAGGTGTTGTCCAGCCCTTCGACATTTGCAAGCGGCCCGGAAGTGCCGAGGGGCTTTTTCTCCTGTGCATAGCTGATGCGCATGCCTAGCTGCTTGCCGTCACGGAAGAACAGCCTGAGCAGGTCTGCGAGGTACCCGACCGTCAGGGTTACATCGCGGATGCCGGCACGCTTCATCTGGCGCAGCAGGATCTCCAGGATGGGCTTATCGCCGATCGGCATGAGCGGTTTGGGGATGATCTGGGTGTAAGGTGCCAGGCGGCGGCCTTTGCCGCCTGCCAGTACGACTGCTTTAATTTTCTGGTTCTTAGAACTCATATTTTCCAATCCTGTACAGGTCGAGGTGTTCCCGGATCCAGGCGATGGTGTTCTCAAGCCCCTGTTCAAAGGGTACCTGAGGGCTCCAGCCGAGTACTTCACGGGCATGGGTGTTATCGGAGATCAGGCGCATCACTTCAGAATTCTGAGGGCGCAGGCGCTGGCTGTCCACCTGGATGCTGACCTTACGGTCTACCATGCGGATGACTTTCTCTGCCAGGTCGCCGATGCGGATCTCCACACCGGTTCCCAGGTTGAAAACCTCCCCCAGGCCTTTCTCAGAGCGGGCAGCATGCAGGAAGCCTGATATTGTATCGCTTACATAGGTAAAATCGCGGGTAGTGCCCAGGCTGCCAAGGCTGACGGAATCGAGGGTGAGCGCCTGGGTGATGATGGTTGGGATGACAGCCCGGGCAGACTGGCGCGGACCGAAGGTGTTAAAAGGCCGCACGGTGACCACCGGCAGCCCGAAGGCGCAGAAGAAGCTTTCAGCTAATTTGTCCGCCCCGATCTTGCTGGCGGAGTAGGGCGACTGCCCTTGAAGGGGGTGTTCTTCATTAATAGGCACCATGCGCGCAGTGCCATAGACCTCACTGGTGGAGGTATGCACCAGGCGTTCCACTCCCAGGTCGCGGCAGGCTAACAGCATGTTCATGGTACCCATCATATTGGTCGAGGCAACCTCAACCGGATGATAGTAAGAATAAGGGATAGAGATCAAAGCTCCCAGGTGGAAGACGGTCTGGCAACCCTGCACGGCTTTGCGGATGGCATCTTCATCCCGCAGGTCGCCAGCTATAACTTCAACTTTAGAAAGCAAATCAGGGGGAAGAAGGCGCAGCAACCCGGCATCGCCGCGTGAATTGTATCGGACGAAACCGCGCACCTGTGCCCCAGCCTTTACCAGGGTTTCCACCAGGTGGCTGCCGATAAACCCGCCAGCACCGGTCACCAGGATTTTTCTGCCAGTCCAAAATTCACTCATTGGATACCTCTTTTGCCTGCCGGACGAAGTAATTGCGGATGATCTGCAGCAGGTCTGTGATCATTAAGATTCGCGCCGGCAGACCGTTGCATTTATCCAGGATGCGGCGGCGGTCTTTTTCGCTCAGGCGGGAGATGGCAAACAGGATCAACCCGATATTGTTTTTGTGCACGATGGCAGGGATGTCATTGGTAGTACCCAGGACTTTGTAACCGTTGATGTACTGGTCAACCTTGCGGAAGTCGTCATCCACAATACCAACAATCGAGAAGGCATTCGCCATGGCGCTTTTTTCCAGCAGCCAGATGGCAAGCTGCCCGGCATCCCCGGCGCCGATAATGAGCACCCGTTCGCCGATCATGCTTCGCTGGCTGCGCCAGCGGGTCCAGCGGGATGACAGGCCTGTAATCAGCCTTTCGCGGTAACGCACCAGAACGAACCCGATAAAGGCAAAAATGCCAAAGTCAATCCGTAATCCAACCGGCATGAATAAGGTGGGTTGGAGGTAACTGACCAGGGAGTAAAGCAGGATCGACAGGCTGGTAGACAACCCAAGCACGATCGCATACAACGGGCTGGCATACCGCCATGATACCAATTTAAGGCCGAACAGGTTGTTGAAAATTGCCAGCCCGGCAGCCAGTACCATCGAGTTGGCAAATACACGCCAGAAGCCGAGGTTGAGGGGTGCCTGGATGCGCCAGATGAATACGCTGATGCTGATGGCGATAAGTGCTACCAGTGTATCTGCCAGGAACCAGTTGACATTTTTCCTGACAAAACTGGTCAGCGGACCCTGGAATAACTCTGCTTCGGCAACCTGCTTTTTGCGCATCCCTGGCAGCAGCAAGGTGAGCGTAGAGAAGATCACATCCAGGTCGCCCAGGAAGGTGTGGTGGCGCACGTACAGCTGGTCGAGCCGCAGCTTTTCAGGCATCACTTTGCGCAGGTACTCATCCATCACGTTATGGCTGCTGAGCATCGCTTCTTCGTTGCGGTAGGTGATGGATGCCGGGCTGGTCATCCCCGGTCGAACGGAAAGGATCTCATCGCGCACATCCTCCGGCCACTGGGCGATGATCTCCGGGTCTTCCGGACGTGGGCCGACGAAACTCATCTCGCCCCTGAAGACATTGATCAGGTTGGGAAGTTCGTTCAGCTTGGTGTCGCGCAGGAAACTGCCGAACGGGGTAATGCGCTGGTCGCCGTTGCCGGTCAGGCGCGGTCCGGCATAGCTGTCAGAGCATTCGTACATGGTGCGGAATTTGTAGATGTTGAAAGTCTTGCCTTTATAGCCGATGCGCTGACCGCGGAAATATGCTGGACCGGGTGAGTCACGCTTGATCCGGTAGGATATGTAAAAGAGGAATGGGGTGAGGAAGACCAGTGCAATGAAAGAAACCACTACATCAAATGTGCGTTTCAAAAAGCGCTGCAGCCAGTTTGCCTGAACACGCGTTTGCGGGTACCAGCTTTTTTGTTCTTTGAACTGTCTGTCGATGAATTCTTCTGTCCGGCTCATAGGTCCTTTTGGATGGCTCTCAACAATCCTGTATTATAAAATCCTTCGATAATCTGTGGGGGAAATTTTCTTTGCTCTTTTGTCAGGCGGTTTGAGCGGCTGTCCCCTTCCGGCGGTACAACAGGAGAAAGAAAAGGATCCCCAGCCCGGCACCCAGGACATCCAGGATCAGGTCGCCTGTTTCGAACCTGCGGCCGGGTACAAAAACCTGGTGATACTCGTCGCTCAAGGCAAACAGGAGGGAAATGGACAATACGGCCAGCAGCATCAGCAGGGTTAGGGGCTTTTTCCAGACCAGGGCGCGGACCAGTAAAAGCGAAAGGATTGCATATTCGGCCACATGTAAATAGCGGCCAAGGACTTCCTGCTTATCGTCCGTCCTGGGAAACACGGCTGCAGCCATTTGGGCAATGGAAGCCTTGCCGGGCTGCGCTGCGGAAAGAGCAGGGGTCTCCCGGGTAACAGAAGGTGCTGCCGTTGGCGATGTTTCCCTAAGGATCAATGCGTAGGGAGAATGCTGGGCGGAAAAAAAGAAGATGACCAGCACCCAGAGGAGGGGAGGGATAAAGCGTGAAACGGCTTCGAAGTTCTTTTTCTTTTGCATGCTCCGCCCAGACGACAGGGAAACCCGTCAACCGATAATTGGATTCGTAAATGGCTTGAGCTGCTGCTTCATTTCCGTGAAGCGGCAGGAGCCTTTTGGGGTACAACCTGGCCGGCCGGTACTTCTACCACCAGCTGGCGGTCTTGCAGCATCTTCAAGAAGATCCGTACACGTTCTGTGCCGGTGATCCTGGTGTTAAAAATTCCTTCGTACCCGGCAAATGGCCCGGACTGCAGGTTGATGCGGTCTCCGGGTTTGAGTGTGTTGAGCACCTCGCCTCCGGCAGCGTTGATCTGCTCTACACGGCTGAGGATGGCCTGAAGGATATTGTCCGGCACGGAAGCAATATCATTTCCGATATGCACCAGGCGGGCAGCCCCGGGGATGCGTTCTAACAGAACTGGAGGGTGCTTTTCCAGGTCGGTGTGCAGGAAGATGTACCCGGGAAAGTAGGGCTTGAACTTGCGCGCCCGCGGGTTGACCGGATTGACTTTCACCAGCAGGTTTAACACCTCGATATTGCGGGCTTCCAGCTGCCCTGCCAGAAATGCTTCCTTATTCGGTTTTGCACGCAGAACATACCAGACTTTTCCCATAAATCCATGTCCCAGCCGCAAATCGAGCCTATTTTTGGGCAAGCCAGAAGACTCATTAGAGGAGCGGTTCTTAACAGACCATTCTGCATAGCTTTCCCCCTCGACAATTCCTTGAACTTATCCACACTGAGACTGAAAAGAAAAAATTCCAGAAAATCAAATGTTTAAAATTGCTGTGTCGTGATCGGAAAGCTTTCAGGTTCCTTGTTGTTCGATTGACTGAACAAATTATACTAGAAAAAGGGGCCTTCTTCCCCTGCATGATAAGAATTCAAGGTAATACAGGCTCAAAGTAAAACTGATCATTTGAACAGGGAACCTGGTGATCCCAGGTAAAGCCCCGAAATTTGCGATATACTAAGCAGGAAATCCGCACCGGTATGAGCGGTTTTCGAAGAATGTTCAAAAAATCATGTAGAATTGAATAGACAGGACTGCTTGTTCAACCTGGGGATGAACAGCACAGCATTAGTGTAATGCAGTTGTGGTGGTAGAACAGGTTCAAGACAAATCCCTGGCGCACCCGACCCCGGAAAGGCAGGTGCGTTCAGTGTGTGAATCGCAAATTCCGCACCGTGCCCAGCATGTCGCAGGGGCGGAGCATGCAAGGGGGCAGGGGAAAGTGAACCGAGCAGTAAAGAGGTGATTATATGAAGAATTTTGCATTAATAGGCACAGCTGGCTATATCGCTCCCAGGCATTTGCGTGCCATAAGGGATACGGGCAACCGCCTGGTTGCCGCTGTGGATCCGCACGATTCGGTTGGTTTGCTGGACCAGTTTTCCTTTGATACCCGCTTTTTTACTGAGATAGAACGCTTTGACCGCCACCTTGAAAAGCTGCGCAGAGGACCTGAAGAGAACCGGGTGGATTACGTCAGCGTTTGCTCACCTAACTACCTGCATGATGCCCATTGCCGCCTGGCATTGCGGGTTGGTGCGGATGTGATTTGTGAAAAACCCCTGGTGATCAACCCGTGGAACCTGGATCCGCTGCAGGAACTGGAAGCTGAAACCGGCCGCAGGATTAATACGGTATTGCAGCTCCGGCTGTTGCCTTCCCTGGTAGCCCTGCGTGAAAAATTAGCAGCGCAATCGAACACACAGCGCGATGTGGTGTTGACCTATATTACTTCCAGGGGAGCCTGGTACCACACATCCTGGAAAGGTGTTGAGGAAAAATCCGGCGGTGTGGCCACCAACATTGGCGTTCACCTTTTTGACCTGATGCAATGGCTTTTTGGCGAAGTTGGGGATGTGAAAGTGTTCCTCAATGACCCCAGGAAAATGTCAGGCTTTATTGAGCTTGAAAATGCCCGTGTCAAATGGTTCCTTTCGCTGGACCCGGCAGACCTGCCTTTTGTTATGGAGCCGGGTAAAAAAACGACCTTCCGGTCCATCACAGTAGATGGCAGCGAGATCGAGTTTTCTGAAGGGTTTACAGACCTGCATACCGAGGTGTACCACCAGATCCTGGCCGGGAATGGCTTCGGGATCGATGACGCCCGACCATCCATCCAGCTAACCTATAACATCCGTACAGCAGATGTGACTGATCCGGGTGAGATGGCACATCCATTCATGAAGAAGTACAAGGGCTAAGATGGCTGATTATTTTGTGCACGAATCCAGTTATGTGGATGATGGCGCTGAGATTGGCGATGGTACCAGGATCTGGCACTTTTCGCACATTATGTCTGGGGCAAGGATTGGTGAACACTGCAACATCGGCCAGAATGTGGTCATCTCTCCTGGAGTGGTTATCGGGAACAAAGTCAAGATCCAGAATAATGTGTCAGTCTATACTGGTGTGATTATCGAAGATGATGCCTTCCTGGGACCTTCGTGTGTGTTTACCAATGTCATCAATCCCCGCAGCCATATTATCCGCAAAGATGAATACAAGCAGACACTCGTTTCACACGGGGCGTCAATCGGGGCCAATGCCACCATTGTGTGCGGTATTACTTTAGGGAAGTATTGCTTTATCGGTGCCGGTTCAGTGGTCACCAAAGATGTACCCGATTATGCCCTGGTGTACGGAAACCCTGCCCGCCAGCACGGCTGGATGTGCCAGTGCGGGGTACAACTCGAAGAATCTGACGAAGCTGGTATCGCATTCAGGTGCCCCGGCTGCGGAGACAGATATTCCCTGATTAAAAATACACTCGTTCCTGAGAGCGGAGAAACTGCATGATCCCTCTGGTTGACCTCGTTGCCCAATATAACACGATCAAACCCGAAATTGACGAAGCAATCCTGGGTGTACTGGCAGAAGGCAAGTTCATTTTAGGGCCGAACGAAAAAGCATTCGAGCAGGAAGTTGCTGCATACCTGGGCGTCAAACATGCCATCGGGGTGGCATCAGGCACTGATGCACTGGTGATCGCCCTGCGGGCTGCCGGTATCGGACCCGGGGATGAGGTGATTGTCCCTGCCTACAGCTTTTTTGCCTCAGCCGGGACGGTGATGACTGTTGGCGCAAAACCCGTTTTCGTGGATATTGACCCCGATACATTCCTGATGAATGTGGAGCAGACCGAAGCGGCGGTAACCCCGAAAACAAGGGGCATTCTGCCGGTGCACCTGTACGGCCAGCCTGCAGCCATGGATGAGATCATGGACATCGCCCGCAGGTACAACCTGAAGGTGATCGAGGACAACGCCCAGGCATTTGGTGCACTCTACAAAGCCATACACACCGGCACCATAGGTGACCTGGGCTGCCTGAGCTTCTTCCCGAGCAAGAACCTGGGCGGTTATGGCGATGGGGGCATGGTCGTCACTAATGATGACGGCATGGCGGAAACCGTGCGCATGCTGCGCACCCACGGCTGGAAGAAGAAGTATTTCCCCAAGGTACTGGGCTACAACTCACGCCTGGATGAGATCCAGGCCGCCATCCTGCGGGTCAAGCTGAAGTATATCGACCAGTGGAATGCGCGTCGGCAGGAGATCGCCCGCATTTTCACGGCGAACCTGGCAGGCAGCGGTGTTGTTCCGCCGGAGGAGCTTGAAGATCGCAGCCATGTGTATCACCTGTATATCATCCGGTCACAGGATCGGGAAGCCCTGCGTGAAAAACTGAAAGCGGGTGGCGTTTCCTCCGAGGTGTATTATCCGCAGCCAATCCACCTGGCAGAACCCTGCCGGAAGCTGGGCAACTCCAGCGGAATGTTCCCGGTGGCTGAACGGGCGTCATTGGAGACTATGGCACTGCCGCTCTACCCGGAAATGACGGATGAACAGATCAACCAGGTGATCCAGGGTGTACTAAACGCTTAGGAAAATTATCTAAAAATGAAGATCGTCACGGTCGTCGGAGCCAGACCCCAATTTATTAAAGCCGCGGTGCTTAGCCGTGAAATCCGCAAAGACCATACCGAAGTCCTGGTCCATACCGGTCAGCATTATGACCCTAACATGTCAGATATCTTCTTTGAAGAGCTGGGCATTCCAGCCCCGGAATACAACCTTGGGATTGGATCTGGACCGCACGGTAAACAGACCGGGGAAATGCTCGTCGGTATCGAAGAAGTACTGCTGAAAGAAAAGCCCGATTGGGTGCTTGTTTATGGCGATACCAACTCCACCCTGGCTGGCGCACTGGCAGCAGTGAAACTGCACATCAGGGTGGCGCATGTTGAGGCCGGCCTGCGCAGTTTCAACCGCAGGATGCCTGAAGAGACCAACCGGGTGCTGACCGACCATGCTTCCGACTTGCTGCTTTGCCCTACCCAGACCGCAGTGGATAACCTGGAAAAAGAAGGGGTCACCGCTGGAGTGCACCTGGTGGGCGATGTGATGTATGAGGCCCTGATGTGGGCAGCAGCGCAGCAAAAAGAGCCATCCATCCTGGATACGCTGGATCTCGTACCGGGTAAATACCTGCTGGCTACGGTTCACCGGGCTGAGAATACCGACGACCCCGAAAGGTTATCGGGTATTCTTGCCGCCTTCGGGCAGGTGCAGGAGACTCTGGTGTGGCCAGTGCATCCGCGCACCCGTTTAAAATTGCAGGAATTAAATTGGAAACCTACCGGGCATGTGAAGTTGATCGAGCCGCTGGGCTACCTGGATATGGCGCAGCTCCAGAAGCATGCCCGCATCATCCTGACGGATTCAGGCGGGATCCAGAAAGAAGCCAGCTGGCTGGGTGTGCCCTGCATTACCCTGCGCGATGAAACCGAATGGGTGGAAACGGTGAAGAGCGGGTGGAATCGATTGGCAGGGATGAAGACGGAAGATATTCTGAAAGCGATAAGTACTTGTTCTGCTGCAGAAAAAAATGAATTACTCCCTCAAATTCCATTTGACGGGAAAACAGTAATCCAATTGTTGGGCAGTGAAAATCTCTAAAATGACATCATCCATTGAAAATAATGATTGGGATCTGGTCATTGAGCCCCGCCGGCGTCTGCTTGACCTGCGCCTGCGCGAGTTGTGGCGCTACCGCGACCTGGTGATGCTGTTTGTGCGGCGTGACTTTGTGGCCGCCTACAAGCAGACCATCCTGGGGCCGCTGTGGTATCTCATCCAGCCGCTGTTGACCACGATCACGTTCACAGTCATCTTCGGGCAGATCGCACAGCTGCCCACCGACGGGCTTCCGCAGTTCCTGTTCTATATGTCCGGCACGGTCATCTGGTCGTATTTTGCCGACTGCCTGACCAAGACCTCGAACACCTTCGTGCAGAACGCCAACCTGTTCGGCAAGGTCTATTTTCCACGCATGGCAGTGCCGGTCTCGATCCTGATCTCCAACCTGATCACCTTTGCCATCCAGTTCGCCTTTTTCCTGGTATTCATGGGCTACTTTGCCCTGCAGGGTGCGGCAGTGAAACCCAACATCTGGATCCTGTTCTTCCCGGTGCTGATCCTGATGATGGCCGGGCTGGGGCTGGGGCTGGGTGTGCTGATCTCTGCTATGACGACCAAATACCGCGACCTGCGCTTTTTGGTTGGTTTCGGCGTTTCTCTCTTGATGTATGCCACCCCGGTGATCTACCCGGTCTCTGCCATCCCGGAGCGCTTCCAGGCGCTCATCAAGCTCAACCCGATGACGCCCATTGTCGAGACCTTCCGCTACGCCTTCCTGGGGGCAGGCTCGGTCAACCCGCTGGACCTGCTGTACAGTTTCGGGTTCATGCTGGCGGTGGTGGCGTTTGGTTCGATCGTGTTCAACCGGGTTGAAGCCACATTCATGGATACGGTGTAGGTGATAGCTGGTAGGTGGTGGGTAATAGCTGGTGGCTACTAGCTGGTGGTTGGTAGATGGTAGGTGGTGGCTAATTGCTGGTGGCGGGTAGCGATTAGCGGGAAGGATTTCTTTGCAGAAATGAAGAATTATTATGAGTGAAAAATCCTCTTTCAAAGATTTGGTCGTCTGGCAGAAGAGCCTGGATTTTGCCAACGAGGTGATCGATCTGGCAGAGAAACTGGATACAGGAAGAAAGCATTACCGCTTGATCGAACAGCTCGAAGCTGCATCTACCTCTATCCCAATGAACATTGCCGAAGGAAAAGGCCGTGCTTCACAGAAAGAATTCTGCCATTTCCTGTACATTGCCCGGGGATCTCTGTATGAGACAGTGACATTGTTAGAATTATTCAAATTGCGGAATTGGATTGAGCCGAACCAATTCTCCGTTATGGAAGAAAAAGCAATAGAAATAGCCAAGATGTTGAACAGCCTGATTAATTTGATCAAATCCAATGATTAACCCCTACAAGCTACCAGCAACCAGCTACAGGCCATAATTATGCCCCCTGTCATTTCTGTTGAGAATCTCTCTAAATCCTACCGCCTGGGGGTGATAGGGACCGGCACGTTCTCGAACGACCTGAAGGTGTGGTGGGCACGCACACGCGGTAAGCCCAACCCGATGCTCAAGATCGGGCAGGAGGACAATGCAGGCCGGGCGGGTGAGACGCTCTGGGCGCTCAAGGACGTTACCTTCCAGGTAAAGCAGGGCGAGGTGCTGGGCATCATCGGGCGCAACGGGGCGGGTAAGAGTACCCTGCTCAAGATCCTCTCACGCGTGACCGCCCCCACCAGCGGGAGCGTGAAGGTAAAGGGGCGCATTGCCAGCCTGCTGGAGGTGGGCACCGGATTTCACCCCGAGCTGACCGGACGCGAGAACATTTACCTGAACGGCGCCATTCTGGGCATGACCAAAACTGATATCAACCGCAGGTTTGATGAGATCGTGGAGTTTGCTGAGATCGCCAAATTCATCGATACGCCTGTCAAGCGCTACTCGAGCGGGATGTACGTGCGCCTGGCATTTGCCGTGGCTGCCCACCTCGAAAGCGAGATCCTGCTGGTGGATGAGGTGCTGGCGGTGGGCGATGCCGAGTTCCAGAAGAAGTGCCTGGGCAAGATGGGGGATGTGGCTTCCAAAGAAGGGCGCACGGTGCTGTTTGTGAGCCACAATATGGGATCGATTCAGCAAATGTGTGAAAATGTTGCATTAATTAACACCGGTAAGTTAGTGGAGTATGGGGAATCTACAAGAGTTATCAGCGATTACTTAGATAAATCCCAAAGATTGGGAATTATCAAGAAAGAAAGTAAAAAGATTAGATTTTTAGGATTAGCGCCACTAAATCTTAGGATAAATGATGATGTATCACTTAAATTGCCATTTTTAGTGGGACAAGAAGATGTAGAAAAAGCAAAGGTTAATTTGGCTGTAAATAATGAGAATGGCATATGTGTAATGCGTCTTCAATCAGAAATGTTAAAAAAAGATTTTTCACTACCAAATAGCAGCAAAGTTGTATTCAACTTTGATGTAAAGACACCACATTTAGCCCCAGGCAAATATTCTATTGATTTACATGTTACAGATAGGGATTCAATTTTATTCTATTCCCAAGGGATTCCAGCTTTTATAGTTGAAGGGATACCTCTAGCTGAGCACAATAAAGTCTATTATGATCGAGTAGGAGTTATTGTGCCGGTATTTTCATTAACTTGCTCAAGAATGTCCTAATCTTTAGTATCCAGAAGAATTAGCTATTCCAAAAAGAGATCAGGTTTGTTTTGAAAAAGAGAATAATTAGATTAAAGAAGCGGATTTTCTCAACATACATCAAGACAATGGGCACTTTAAAAGGCAACATAATCAATACCTACTGGTATGACAAAGTACAAAATTTTGGCGATCAACTTGCTCCTGCTTTATTAAGCTACTATGGTTTTACTCCTATTTATTCCCCAAAGTCGGAAGCAAGTATTTTGAGTGTTGGAAGTATTCTAGATAATCTTTCAACAGAGTTTTCAGGATATATTTTAGGCTCTGGATTAAAAAAAGATATTGAACGGAGATTTCCCAATGCCAAAATCCTTGCTATAAGGGGTGAATTAACCAGGAACAGGCTTGGCTTATTACAAAAAACAATACTAGGTGATCCTGGTTTACTGGCTGACAGACTGCTAACAAGAAGGCAGAAAAAACAATACATAATTGGTTTAGTGCCACATTTTTTTGACAAAGAAAATGAAATAATTAAAAAAATTAAGTCTCAAAATATCTTGACTACGAATGTCATAGATGTCCAAAAAAAACCAAAAGAGGTGATAAAAGAAATTGACAAATGTGAATATGTTCTTTCATCGTCATTACACGGCATGATTGTAGCAGATTCATTGGGAATTCCAAATGCGTGGTTGGTTTTATCAGATAAGGTTCAGGGGAAGGGTTTCAAGTTCTATGATTACTTTTCTTCATTTGGTAAATCATATGAGCCCCTTTTCCTGACTGGGGAAGAAAATATTACCGAATTAATTGAGTTTACACATTCTGTTTCGGATAGAATTCCCGAAATTAAGGAACAACTCTTCAGTCTTTATCAAAACCTTAAATATGAGAATTATTAAAAACGTGGAAGAGAAGTTGGAGAAAAAATACCTTTGAAAGTGTCTGTGGTAATTCCAGTCCATAACCGCTTCACCCTTGCAGATGAAGCTTTAACCAGTGTGATCAACCAGACTTACAGACCTTTAGAGATCATCCTTGTTGATGATTGTTCTGAAAAACCTTTTATACCAAATGCTGTGGTCCAGAGTATTAATGAAGTCACTTTCAAGATTTTACGGCATGAAACCAATCAAGGCCCGGGAGCATCACGCGAGACAGGTCGCCAGGCAGCAACCGGCGAGTACATTGCCTACCTGGATTCAGATGATTTGTGGCACCCGCAGAAATTGGAAAAACAGGTTGCGATGCTGCAGGCGAATCCTGAAGCAGGAATGTGTTATTGCAAGTCAATTACCTTTTCCGAATTACCAATTTTGGGTAATGAGCCTTTAAGAAGGCGAAATGACCAGGAATTCCACGCTTTTTTACCAACTATTCTTTATGGCCGCCCATGGCACACAAGTGCTTGCCTCTGGAAAAGAGAGGCATCTGATAAGATCGGTGCCTGGCTGGATGCCTGGACATGGGAAGATTATGAATATGATTGTCGGGCAGGGTGTGCAAACATATCTATTGTGTATGTCCCGGAGGTATTGTGTTACGCAAGGGCAGCGCAGGATGGTGACCAGTTATCACAAACCAGCCATGCTAAGCAGGTTATTCAAAAGTCTAGATCTCTATTTGCCATATCAAATAGTTTAAGGAAAAGCAATTTAAGTAATAATCCTGAGATTCGTGATCAATGCGGGAAAATTTTACATTTCCAGGCAATGCATGCTTTTTATTTGGGTGAAAAGGAGCTAGGTGTTAACCTGCTTAAGGAAAAAAATCGCATAGTTGTTGGTATGCAAAAAATAATTAATTCCGGTTTGCGTATTTCTGCTTTGGTTCTTAACTCAAATAGACTGGGTGACCTGTGCTATAAGGTTCGCAACTTGTCATCCGATATTTTGAATGACTCTGAATATTTTAGTTAATCACTTGTTATGGGATTGACTGACAAAAGAATCATTAAAATCTTTAGCAATAAAAATAGTTACATTAACACAAACCGCTACTACCTCAACGATATCACCAAGGCGTTGTGGAATGACCGGACTCAGACGGAACGCGATCAGGTTTATGGCGCATGGGTGCAGCACTACGAATACACTCCTGAGATCGGCCAGGCTGATGCAGCTTTCCTGACCTACAAGTGGAATTACTATGTTGAGCGGGACCTCGTCCTTCAGGCTTTGGAAGAGATCGAGGATGCCAGCAGGCATGGCAAAAAGACGGTCGTCTTTTCGGGCGGCGATTCTCCTGCCAGCCTGACGCACCCCGATGTGCTGCTGTTCGAATCGGGCGGGTACCGATCGACTGCCGGGCTGGCGTACCACTCCGGACAGCCGTTTTTCATGCGCGATTACATCAGCCTGTATTGCGAAGGACAGCTCAGAGTCCGCCCTAAGCCTCCAATGCCTGTCTTGGCTTTTTGCGGGCAGGCCAGCGCTTCTCCACTTCGCACAGCATTCCGCAAGGTACGCAACCGCTGGCTGAACTGGCAGTTCCGGCAGGGAAGACTCAAGTGGCAGCCGCCCCCGTTCGAGACGACCAGCTTCCGCTACCGGGTGCTGCGCCAGTTTGCGCACAGGCCTGAGCTGGTGAGGACGAACTTCCTTTTGCGGGAACAATACCATGCCGGCAACGACCGTGAGAGATCGGACTTCAGCCCCCAGAAGCTGGCATTTGTGGATAACATCCTCGGTTCGGATTACACGGTCTGCATGCGCGGCGGCGGCAACTTCTCCATCCGGTTCTATGAAACGCTCTGCCTGGGGCGCATCCCGGTGTTCATCGATACCGACTGCCTGCTGCCCTTCCAGGACAGGATCCCTTACCGTGACATCTTCCCCTGGATAGAGATGAAAGACCTGCCGCAAGCAGCGGAAATTGTGGCGGATTTCCACGCCCGCCTTTCGGAGAATGATTTTATTGCCCTGCAGCATACCTGCCGGAGATTGTGGGAGGAACATTTCACCCCGAACGGATTTTTCGGTGACCTGAGAAAAGTCATTAAGGAAATTCTATAAACACTCCCAAGGTATCAACAGTAATAGCCACACATAATCGGGCTGCTTTGCTTCCCAAAGCAGTAGAGTCAATCCTGAACCAGACAATTAATGATTTCGAGATCATTATTGTGGATGACTTTTCAAATGACGATACCCCTAACGTAATTAATTCTCTAAAATTTTCTGACCCTCGCATACTATCTTTTAAGTCATCTAATAATATAGGACCAGGAGCAGCAAGGAACCTGGGAATAAAAAGTGCCAGGGGTGAGTTCATTGCTATTATGGATGATGATGATGTTTCTCATCCAGATAGGTTTCAGAAACAACTTGATGTATTCAATGAGCACCCAGAAGTAGGGTTAGTATTTTCTGCTGTACGCTGGGTTGATAGTTTTGGGAAGGAAATTGGAGAATTCCCAGGCATTTTATTGAAAGGTAATTTTCCCAACCACCCAGATGAAGTTTTCAAATTGCTTTATTTGAATAATAATAAAATTCCCAATCCGTCAATTATGATGAGGAGGGAAATATTTTCGACCTTTGAATACCCGATAACCCCCTGGGTTGGTGAAGATTGGTTTTTAATGATGCAACTGGCAGCAAGCGGCATACAATTCTTTGCCATACCTGAGAGTCTGGTCGATATGCGGAGAGAATTAACCCACCCATCCTTAATGAAAAATCGGAATTATGTAACAAAGTCCCAACGACAAGTCCTCAAATTGATAAAAAAATGGTTAAGAAAACAAAAGATAAGTGCATTTGATAGCATTCACAAAAGGGCAATTATTAATCAGATAGTCCGAGAAGCAACCATTTTCTCAGGTATCCGTGGTTTATTGATGGTTAGTTGGGCGATTATTCTCGATAATAATAATCTAAATGCTAAACAAGCATTCAATCAACTATTAATGAAAGCATATAACAAGGTTGTTCGTTTATTGAAGATTTCTAGTCCAGTATGATTTACCCGTTTATAAAAAAAGAATTGCCAATCCCTATCCTCTTTACAATCCCCAACTTCATCACTGCCGGCTCGGGCAGGGTGATGTTCAACATCCTCACCCGCCTGGATAAGCGGAAGTATGCACCGAGCGTGTGCGTCCTGCGAAAAGGCGGCGCTATCGAAACTGAGCTGGAAGCACTGGGTATCCCGGTGCTGGAACTGCCTTTCACTATCCCGGTGCGTCCCTATGCCAGCTTTCTTATACGGGCATACCAGGCTGCCCGGGCATTCAAGCCGTACGGGTTCAAGATCTGGCATTCCTTCCATTACGCCGATGACTACTCCGAACCGGTCATTGCCCATTTGAGCGGAGCAAAGCACTGGGTGTATACCAAGAAGGCGATGAGCTGGGGAAGCCGTGCCTGGCTGGTGCGCAGTTACCTGGCCAGCCGAATTGTAGCAGATAATGATGAAATGCCAGGTAAATTCTTCTCCCGGAGGGGCTTAAAGCAAAAGGTCAGGGTGATCCATCACGGCATCTCGATTGACCAATTTCGCCCGGGGTTAGTTCCTGAGGAAGTCATTTATGATAAGTATTTAATTGACAGGTCTGATTGCCTGGCTGGTTGCGTGGCACAGCTGGTCCCTGTCAAAGATCACCCGAACTTGCTGCGGGCAGCATCGCTCGTTCCGGGGTGCAGTTTCCTGCTGGCAGGCAGTTCAACGGACAACGAATATGTGGAACATTTGCGGGTGCTGGCTGCAGAGCTCGGTATTTCAGACCGGATCCATTTCTGTGGAAGTGTAAAGAACATCCCTGCGTTCCTGAATGCGGTCGACATCTTTGTTCTGCCCACCATGGGATCCGGCCGGATGGAAGGCTGCCCGGTAGCGCTGCTCGAAGCGATGGCATGCGGCAAGGCCTGCATTGCCACAGACATCCCCGGCTCGCGCGACCTGGTCGTGCATGGTGAGAGCGGTATTTTGGTGCCCCCGTCCAACCCGCAGGCTCTGGCTGAAGCCATCCGGCAGCTGCAGGTGGATCCGGACCTGCGTGCCCGCCTTGGGAGAAATGCCCGCAAGAGGGTGGAAGAGCATTTCACGATCGAGCACGAGGTGAAATTGCACGAAGCAATGTACTCCGAATTGCTGGGGCGGGATGACTGAGCACTCTACAACCTGGGCAGGGGATTTCCTGCTGCTGTTCAATCCTCCTGAAACCTTACCACAAGCCCGGGCAGGTGCCAGCTGGATATCTGTGCATCAGCTGCCTGGATGCTGCTTGTATATTTCTCCACCGGTACAGGATTGGCGCGGCTCTCCAATCTCTCAATGGCAGGAAGGCGGCCGGACGTACTGGAGGATTGGTGAGGCCTGGGGTAATACCGATGGGGGGCATTTTGCGCTGCTGGCATTGGATACCGAAACACACCAATGGCACCTGAGGACTGACCGCTGCGGCACCTTCCATGTCTATTACGGACAGGGTACAGAAGGGTTTGCGCTGGGCACGTTCTCGCCAGCGGTAGCAGCAATCACTGCAAAAACGCTGGATGTTGAAGCCCTGGCCGGGTTCATCTCGTTTGGGTTCTTCCCGGGGGTGCATACCTATCACAAAGAGGTCAGCATTGTCAGGCCTGCCACCCATTTGGTGCTGGACAGCGCCGGACATATCCTGAAACAAGAGCGCACCTGGCAGTGGCATCATGAGCCTGCACCTGAACTCACATTTGGTCAGGCAGTGGACAGCTTTGCCGGGATCTTTCACCAGGTTATCCGGGAACAGGTGCAAGGCAGGCGGTTTGCCTTTCCCATCTCTGGCGGGCTTGATTCACGTTCGACCATTGCGGCTCTACCCGGGGATGGCAGCAATGCCCCCTGGTGCTATTCCTATGGCTATACCGAAAACTCGCCTGAGAACCGAATTGCTGCTAACATCGCCAGGGCGCGCGGTTTGCCTTACCAGGCGTATGTCATCCAGCCCTACCTGTTTGACAAACTGCCCGTGGTGATGGACAGCGTGGAGGGTTTCCAGGACATCACCCAGTGCCGCCAGGCTTATATCCGCAGAGAGCTTGCTGAGCATGCTGACTTCGTGATGGCTGCCCACTGGGGGGATGTCTGGCTGGATGACATGGGTGTGGATTCCGCCGTTGGTAAAGACCTCGCCAGCACAGCCATGAAAAAGTTCCAGAAGAACGGCGGCTGGCTGCTGGAGCATGTCATCAAGCCGCTTGCCCCGCAACTGGATGTATCTGCCTGGCTGAGGGAAATGCTTGAGACTGAACTGGAACCGTTTACATCCATTCAAGATGCCGATTTCCGCTTGAAGGCACTCAAGACCGAATTGTGGTCTTTCCGCTGGACCACTGCCAGCATCCGCATGTACCAGCCGGGCGCATTCCCGCTGCTGCCATTCTACGAACCCCGCCTGGTGGATTTCTTCTGCACGGTGCCAACCGATTTTGTGCGCGGGCGGCGGCTGCAGATCGAGTACCTCAAGCGCTACGCTACCGACCTGGCACGCATCCCGTGGCAGGTGTATGATGCCAACCTGTACTGGTACCGTTATTTCAATTCCTTGCTGGTCCCGAAACGGGCAGTAAAGAAACTGGTGCGTAAAGTGAATGGGGAACCCATACTGCAGCGCAACTGGGAAGTGCAGTTCCTTTCCCCCGGCGGGCGGGAGAACCTGGAAGCACACCTGCTGGAAGATGGTTTGAAGGTACACCAGATCGTCAACCGGGAGGCTGTGCGCACACTGATCGAGGATTTTTACCGCACCCCCAGTGCGGAGAACGGCTACACAGTTTCCATGCTGCTGACATTCGCAGCCTGGCTGGAGCGGTATGGATGAGATGAAGAATTCTGCCAGACACCTTCGGGTGCTGGTGGTGGGAATGGGTGGGAAATGCATTACCTTCCTCGACCGGCTGGTGACCGGCCTGGCGGAGAGCGGAATGGAGATCACTGTCGCATCTCCTGAAAGGCCGCAGGTGCAGCGGTTTGCTGCAACCAGGCAGATGCGCTGGCTGCGGATACCGGCCTGGGATGGTCCCGTTATCTTACATGTCCTCAACCTGATTTGGATGTTAGTGTGGCAACTGCCATCAGGCCGGTTTGGATGGCTGCGGCGTAATGTGCTTTCCGAGGCGTCTGCCAGCAGGAGACTGGGTTCACTTTACCGGCTGCTGCCGTTTACAAGGCGGGAATGGGACATCATCTACTTCCCTTGGAATTCTGCTGCTATCGGCTACAAGGCTCTCTATTCGCTGGGGATACCGGTGGTGGTGAGCTGCCGCGGCAGCCAGGTCAACATCAAACCACATAAACCGGGGAATGGGCAATATGTGGAAGGGTTGTGGGATTCATTGAAAGGCGCGGCAGCTGTCCACTGCGTTTCACAAGATATCCTGGAAGAAGCCCGAACGTACGGGCTGGAAACGGAAAAAGCCCGGGTGATCCGCCCGGCAGTAGATCCGCAATTCTTTCAGCTTGCAGAGCAGAAAAGCGCACACGACCGGTTCAGGATCATCACAACGGGATCCTTGATCTGGCGTAAAGGGTATGAATATGCCCTGACGGCGTTTAAAGAGCTAAGCGGGCGGGGATTGTATGCTGAGTTCCACATCATCGGGGATGGACCCGAGCGCCAGCGCATCCTGTACACCATCCAGGACATGGAGCTTGAGGGGAGGGTGGTCCTGCATGGGAAATTACCCCCGGAACAGGTACGGAATAAGCTGCAGCAGGCGGACGTTTTCCTGCTGTCCAGCCTGAGTGAGGGCATTTCCAATGCGGTCATCGAGGCTATGAGCTGCGGGCTTCCTGTGGTCACCACCGACTGTGGGGGCATGCGCGAGGCCGTTACGGATGGGGTGGAGGGATTTGTGGTTCCGGTGCGTGATCCTGCGGCGATGGCAGATGCGCTGTATTCCCTGGCACTCGATCCAGGCATGCGGAAACGGATGGGTCAGGCGGGCAGGGACAGGGTGCTGCGTGATTTCAACATGCAGAACCAGATCGAGGATTGGGTCAATCTTTTTAAATCCATCAAAGGCAAGATTGAATGAGTAAGCGGGTCGTATTAATCCTCTCATCCTTCCCACAGCTTTCAGAGACTTTTATAGTGAGCAAATTTCTGGGCTTGCTGGAAAAGGGCTGGGATGTACACATTGTCTGTGGAAAAGTAGATGAAGGGCAATGGCGGCATTTCCCGCAATTAAGAGGTAAGACAGATATTCAGAAACGGGTGCTCAAAAATTGGCCGGTGAGGCCGGTATGGCTGGCAGCCCTTTTGTTTCCATTCGCATTGTTGCGGTGCTTTTTGATTGATGCCAGGTTGACATCCGGGTATCTTCAACGCGGCTGGAGCCGGTTTGGCTTAAATATTTTAAAGCGCTTCTATGTTGATGCACCTGTCATCGCGCTCAAGCCAAACCTGGTTCACTTTGAGTTTGGAGCAACGGTGGTGGGTAGGGCTGATCTGGGCATTTTGTTGGGTTGTAAGCAGGTGGTCAGCTTCAGGGGGTATGACCTCAATTTTTCCGGGTTGGATCAGCCGGATTACTACGCTGATGTTTGGAAGTACACTGACGAGTTCCACTTTTTAGGAGAGGACCTTCATAAACGAGCTGTAAGGCGAGGATTAACCCTTGAAAAGCCTTATACTTTGATACCTCCTGCGATCGATACAGCATACTTTACCCCACAAAAAAAAGGACAGTACGAAATTGTAGGTACTGCAGAACGGCCTTTGCGCATTTTGGGTGTTGGCAGGCTGGAGTGGAAAAAGGGATATGAGTTTGCTTTCCAGGCGGTCAGGTTGTTACTCGAAAAAGGGATCTGTTGTGAATACCGCATCATCGGTGCGGGAAATTACCTGGAGCCGCTGGCGTTTGCCCGCCACCAGTTGAACCTGGAAAGTACGGTTACATTCATTGGAGCCCAACCGCGTGAAAAGGTGAAGGAAGAGCTGGTTTGGGCTGATGTCTTTTTACATGCGGCTGTGTCTGAAGGATTTTGCAATGCTGTGCTGGAATCCCAGGTCATGCAGGTACCGGTGGTGTGCAGTGATGCAGATGGCTTACCGGAGAATGTGGAGGATGGGGTGACCGGGTTTGTTGTACCCAGGCGGGATCCGCAAGCGCTGGCAGAAAAATTGGAGATTCTGGCAGGTTCGCCTGAGCTGCGGGAGAAGATGGGGAAAGCAGGAAGGGAACGGGTTGAAAAGTATTTTCAGCTGGATGACCAGGTGCAAAAATTCGAAGAGTTCTATCATCGGGTGTTGCAGGAAAAATGAAAGTTGACCTGATCTGGCTCAGTAATGATCCTGATCTGCCGCACTGGCCGCATGGCAGGGTGATCCAGGTTTCACCCCAGCCTGGTGCTCTAGAGGCTTGTGTCCGAATGAATATTGATACATCTGATGCAGAGGCGTGGCTTTTCTGTGACAGCCAGCTGGGTCTACCTGATGAGAATTCGGTTCATCAAGCGCTTACTTCGGGAGATCAGGTCTGGCATGCCGGGTTGAAGCTGGGCACTGGTGGAAAACCGGAGTTCATTGACTTTGCATCGCCCACCTGGATGCTCAACCGTGACCCTGACCCTGAAATTGAAGCAACCTCTTGGAGGCTGTCCCTGCGTGCCTGCCTGATCCGCTGTGAAGTGTTACGGCAACTGGGTGGTCCCCGGGATGATTTTCATTCGCTTGAAGCCGCCGGATTGGAGCTTGGGCACCGTTACATCCGGAATGGGGTTTTTATCAGGCATTTTCCTCAGCTTGTGGAGAAAACTGAAGGTCAACAAGCTTTTACAACACCAGTTGCTGACCAACTGCGCTTTGTAAAAGCATGCTATGGAACCAGATGGATGAACTGGGCTGCCCTGCGGGCGTTCTTGACCAGAAAAGCAGCGCTTGGTGAGCTGGTATCCGCCCGTAAAGAAATCTTGAAAATGCATACAGAGTTGAAATCAACTCGATTCAAGCATAGACGGGTTACCCAAAACCAGTCATTTAATGAAGTAAAGGTCAGTGTTTTGGTCCCCACCATCAACCGGTATCCATATTTACGGGTGCTTTTAGGGCAGCTGCAGACACAGTCAATTGCACCACACGAGATCCTGGTAATCGACCAGACCCCTGAGAAAGAGCGCGATGTGAAATTGCTGGGAGAATTTCCAGATTCGCCGATAAAATGGTTTACCCTGGAAGAGGCAGGACAATGCAGTTCAAGGAACTTCGGATTGCAGAATGCTGAAGGGGAGTATGTTTTATTCCTGGATGATGATGACGAGATAATGCCGGATCTCATTGAACGGCATCTCGTAAATCTTCAGCAAAACCGGTGTGATGTTTCTAATGGAGTTGCACTTGAACCCGGAATGAGAGCTTTACCGGAAGACTTCACATTTTTGCGTATGAGCAATGTCTTTCCAACGAACAACAGTATGATCAAAAAAGCGGTTCTGCAGAAATCCGGCTTATTTGACCTGGCGTATGACCACGGCCAGCGGGCAGACGGAGATCTGGGCATGCGCATCTACCTGAGCGGTGAAAAGATGGTGCTTAATCCTGACATTTCTGTTTTACACCATCATGCTCCCCAGGGTGGGCTACGCACCCATAAAGCCCGGGTCAAGACCCATTACGCCAGCCGCCAGAGCATCACCTTGCGGGTACTGCCCAGCGTGTCAGATATTTACCTGGCAAAACGGTTTTTTTTACCGAACCAGGTGCGTGAGATGCTGTGGATAAGTGTCCTTGGCACTTTCAGCCTGCATGGTCTCCGCTGGAAAAAGATACTGAAGGTTATGGTAAGCATGATTGCCTTGCCTGTAACTATCATGAAGATCCGGCAGAATTGCCGGTTGGCAGATAATATGCTGAATTCCTACCCCCAGATTCCTACATTGGAGGAGAAGGCTGCCTGACATGCGCATCCTCATCCTGAGCAGCGAATTCCCGCCCGGCCCGGGCGGGATAGGGACACATGCCTTCCATATTGCCCGGGAATTAGGGCGGAATGGCAATACCATAATGGTGATCACTCCCCAAGATTATGCGACGGAAGATGAGATCAATGCGTTCAACCAGGTTCTTCCTTTCGAGTTGATACGTTTGAAACATCATCCTATGATAATTATGGAAGCATTGAACCGCATTTCTGCAGTTAACAAGACCATTAAAACATGGAAACCTGACATCGTAATGACGACAGGCGGCAGGTCAAGCTGGATCATGGCTTTTACCGCCTGGATGCATCAGGTTAAATGGGTAGCGGTGGGACATGGTACGGAATTTGGGAGACCGCTCTCCCTGGAAAAACGGTTGTCGCGTTGGGCATTCAACCAGGCCGACGGGGTGATTTGCGTCAGCTACTATACCAGCAAAGTGATGCATACCCTGGGGATCACACCAAAGAATGAGACCGTTATCCATAATGGGGCGGACTCGGAATTGTTCGCCAATTGTGATGAAAGAAACAAATTTAAAACACTCCGGGAGTTTGGAATTAATAAACAGGCAAAGGTGCTGCTGACCGTCGGAAACGTGACCCGGCGCAAAGGGCAGGAAGTGGTGATCCAGGCATTGCCATTGATCCATCAAAAGTATCCAGAAACCGAATACCTGCTGGCGGGGCTGCCCACTGAAAAAGAAAGGCTGCAACAGCTGGCGCAAAACCTTGGAATTCAGGAAAGGGTTCATTTCCTTGGCAGGGTTCCCAATGAGCAATTGCGTGAGCTGTACCAGGCATGCGATGTTTTCCTTATGACCAGCCAGCAGCTTGCGGATGGCGATTTTGAGGGTTTCGGGATCGGTGTGATCGAAGCTGCCCTGTGCGGCAAACCGGCAATTGTGAGCAAGGGGGCTGGCCTGGAAGAAGCCGTCCTCGATGCAGAGACGGGATTGTGTGTCGCAGAAGGCGATCCAAAACAAACCGCAGATGCTGTTATTAAACTGTTTGACAAGCCGGAGCTACTCAAGCAATTGGGAGAAGCAGCCCAAGAGAGGGCGTCAGGGGAGTATACCTGGCAGCATGCCGGTAAAATGTACCAGACTTTCCTGGAAGCGATATTTCGAAGCCGGCAGGTGAATGCATGAGGCTGCTGGTTATTTCACACACTCCCCATTACCATGACGGTTCTAGGATTGTTGGCTGGGGGGCAACTGTCCGTGAGATCGACCACCTGGCAGGCCTGTTTGACCAGGTGACCCACCTCGCACCGCTTCACGCAGAAGAAGCGCCAGCCAGTTCGCTGCCTTACACTGCAAAAAATATCCAATTCCACCCGGTTCATCCTACAGGAGGTGATACGCTTTGGTCGAGATTGGGTGTCCTGAAACAGGTGCCTGAATACATCACTGCAATCAGGCAGGAGTTGAGGAAAGCTGATATAGTCCATGTGCGCTGCCCAGCTGCCATCAGCCTGGTTGCCCTGGTTATGTTGGCCTTCATCAAGAAACCGGCATACCGGTGGGTCAAATATGCCGGCAACTGGAAGCCTGAGGGTAACAGTCCGCTTTCTTACCGGCTGCAGCGCTGGCTGATCACCCTGAATGTATTCCACGGGGTAGCAACGGTTAACGGAGCCTGGAAGGGACAACCTGGACATATCCATTCATTCTACAACCCGTGTTTGACTGATAGTGACCTGCAAGTTGCGGAAGCTGTTGCCAGATTGAAGGAATTGGTTCATCCTTATAAGGTGATCTTTGTCGGCCGATTGGAGGCCGCCAAAGGGGCGGATACGGTGTTACAAATCGCTGCTGGACTTAAGAATTTCACCTTTGACTTTGAGGTACTGTTGATAGGAGATGGTCCGCAAAGGAATCAATTTGAAAGGCAGGCAGCTGAAATGCACCTGCAGGAACATGTCCATTTCTGCGGGTGGACGCCCAGGAATATGCTTGATGAGTATTATGCAAACGCACATTTCATCCTGCTGCCCTCTACAGCATCTGAAGGCTGGCCAAAAGTTTTGAGTGAAGCCATGGCGTTTGGTACTGTTGTGCTTGCAAGCAATATTTCCAGTATTCCTCAAATACTCGAACTGACACAGGCGGGCATTGCAATTGACCCCAAGGATCCGGTTGCATACCTGAATGCCATCCTGAAAATGGGGAGCAGCCCTGAGCGCTGGAAGGAATACAGCCAGGCGGGGATGGCAGCTGCGCAATTCTTCACGTACACTCACTATTCAGATAAATTAATAGCCCTCATGAGAAATACCTGGGGTATTAATCCTCTAAGCAGCCGGGAAACTGGTACATGAGCAAATCAGCTGAAAAAATGATCACGCCGCAAAGAAAACGTGAGAACCAGCTCATCTGGGCGGGATTCATCCTGCTGCATATTCCTCTGGCACTGGCGATGAACTTCAGCCGGGCATTCAGTACTTTCCATGGGATCTTGACTTTAGCCGTTTGTGTTTATATCGCCCTGACCACGCGGAACAAGGTACAGATCGGCTGGGCAGGAGCATATATCTGCGGAGCAGAAATCTTGTGGCGCATGACCGAAGCGCGAATTTTCTGGGAATTTGGGAAGTACGCCATTGTGTTGATATTAATGATCGGATTACTGCGGACTAGGAAACCCAAAGACCTGGGGTTGCCAGTACTGTTCTTCTTCCTGTTGACTTTCTCAATCCCATTGACCTTTTATGACCTGAATTTGAATTTAGCCCGTCAGGCGGTGAGCTTCAATCTGTCCGGTCCCCTTTCATTGGCAGTAAGCGTGATGTTCTTCAGCCAGCTCAGCTTGGATCAAAATGAAAGGGAAAAACTGATCTGGTATTTGGTTACTCCTATCCTTGGAATTGCGACCCTGTGTGTATGGGGAATAGTCACAGCAGATAATTTGATTTTTGGTACTGGATCGAATTTTGCCACCAGCGGCGGGTATGGTCCAAACCAGGTGTCAGCTATCTTGGGGTTGGGCGCATTGTTGTTGATCCTTCTTGCAATTCAACACACCAATGCGAAAGCAAGGTTAATCCCTTTAGGGATTGCCATGGGCTTGTCAACCCTGAGTGCATTGACCTTCTCTAGAGGTGGATTGTATACATTGGTGGCATCCCTTCTTGCTGCAGGAGTTTTATCATTTAGGAACCCGCATTTGCGGAAAACGTTCTTTCCATTACTAATCCTTGCAACCATTATTGGTGGTTTTGTCATTTATCCAAAATTAAATACTTTCACGGGTGGTATGCTTAGCAGCCGGTTTGCTGACACATCAACCACGGGGCGGATTGAAATATTAGAATCAGAGATTGTAGTGTGGAAAGAAAATCCATTTTTAGGCGTGGGCCCAGGTATGGGTTCTTATGCTGCTAGGAATTCAGTGGGGAAATTATATGCAGCACATACAGAATATACACGGATTTTGGCTGAACATGGCTTGCCGGGGATCCTGGCAATGGGATTACTGTTGATCATGAGTATCCGCGGATTCCTAAGGACAAGAAGCGGATTTCCGCAGATTTGGATGGCAGCCCTGCTGGTTTGGCCGATTGTCGAAATGACCCACGCCGCCATGCGGGTGGCGGCCATCGGTTTTATCTTTGGATTGGCTTTTGTGATAACAACGCCAGTGAAACAAATCGAAAAACAACATGCAAAAACCAGCCATATTATTCATCGGTAACCATTTTTCCGATAACCAGCACAACCAGAATGCCTGGCAGGACCTGGCTTTCCGTTTACGGCAGACAGGCTACAGGGTTATAACTGCTTCTGGAAAAAGAAGCAAAGCCTTAAGATTGATTGATATGCTGTGGACCAGCCTGAAAAGACGAAAGGATTACGAACTGGCGCAAGTAGATGTCTTCAGCGGTTCTGCATTTACCTGGGCATTATTTAGCACTTTGTTGCTTAAGCAGTTAAACAAACCTGTTATTTTGACTTTGCGTGGAGGTAACCTGCCCGAATTTGCCAGGCAGCATCCAAGGAGAGTGAGGTGGCTGTTGGAATGGGCAGATGCTGTTACAGCACCTTCAGGGTATCTTCAGGAAGCAATGAAGGTTTACAGGGAGGATATCCAACTTATCCCAAATGCCCTGAATATTGAGAAATATCCTTTTATTTTGCGGGAGAAGGCGAAACCAATCCTTATCTGGCTGCGGGCGTTCCACAGGATCTACAACCCGGAGCTTGCCATCCGTTTGGAAAATGAATTAAAGGAAGATTTTCCTGAAATCCGGCTGATTATGGTCGGTCCGGACAAGGGGGACGGTAGCCTGCAGCGCTGCCAGGAACTGGCTGCTGATTTGGGGGTTGCTGATAGGGTTAAGTTTCCCGGACGGGTTGATAAATCGGATGTTTCCAAATGGCTGAACAAAGGTGATATTTTCATCAATACCACAACTATTGATAACACTCCAGTAAGTTTGTTAGAAGCTATGGCATGCGGTTTGTGTATCGTCTCAACTAGTGTGGGCGGGATACCATACCTGCTTGATGACGGGGTGGATGTACTTCTTGTCCCCCCAAATGACCCATCAGCCATGGCTGCAGCAGTCAAACGGATCATGAAAGAACCTGGATTGGCAGAACGACTCAGCACAAACGCACGAAGAAAAGCTGAAAGGTTCGACTGGTCAACAATTCTCCCACAATGGCAAAAATTATTTAATGGAGTTATTGAAAAAGGCCAAGATTGAAAATAACCGATGCCATCTACGCAAAATTACCCTTACCTCTCCAAAATGGGGTGGTAAGTTTATATGGTATTTACTGGCATTGGTTGAGGTTTGGAGGAAATTACAAAGCTTTTCTCAAGGGCTATCGCGAAAGGGAAACTTTTTCTGCATCTGAATGGAAACAGTATCAAGAAAAGCAAATAATTGAGTTGATCACCATCGCAGCAAAACAGGTTCCTTATTATCGAAATAACTGGTCACCGGATCAAATTTGGAAAGCAAAAAATGGTAAACTGGATGCCTTACCATTACTTGGCAAAGAAGCTATCCGGGCTAATCCGGATGACTTTGTTCGTGACGACCAAAGACAAATGCGAGCGTCGACTTTTCACACCAGCGGCACTACTGGTACACCCATCGCAACAAAATGGCTTCGAGAAGAAATTCGGGACTCGCTTTCAGTACGAGAAGCACGTTCAGCAAATTGGGCTGGAGTATCTTTCAATTTACCTCGGGCAACCATGTCAGGAAGGTCTGTTGAACCGGATCCAGATAGTAATGGTCCTTTTTATCGTTACAATGCAGCAGAAAAACAGGTCTACTTCTCAGCTTTTCACATAAAACCACACACCGCAGAAAAGTATATAGAAGCCCTAATTGATCATAATATTGTCTGGATGACCGGCTACGCAGTTTCATATTATTTACTTGCCAAATTCATCTTGGACAATAATTTGTTAATGCCAAATCTCAAAGCAATAGTCACAACAAGCGAAAAACTGACAAACGAAATGCGGCAAGTGATGCAGGAGGCATATAGATGCAAGATCTTTGAAGAATATAGTACAGTGGAAAACGCGTTATTTGCCAGCGAATGTGAACATGGTAGGCTACATGTCAGCCCTGATGTAGGGTTGGTAGAAATCTTACGGCCAGATGGTATCCCTTGTGAACCAGGTGAAATTGGTGAAGTGGTAACAACATGCCTGATGCGAACCCACCAGCCGCTAATTCGATTTCGGCTCGGTGACCTTGCAGCCTGGGATCCTGAGCCCTGTCCTTGTGGACGACAAATGCCAGTTATAAAAGAAGTTGTTGGACGCATTGAGGACGTTGTTATAGGCCCAGATGGACGCCAATTAGTACGTTTTCATGGTGTTTTTGTTCATCTACCACATGTAGTTGAGGGACAAATTATTCAAGAATCGTTAGATCAAATACTTGTGAGAATTGTGCCCACCCCTGAATTTAATGAGAATGATAGACTGGATGTAATTTCTCGTGTGCAGCAACGTATGGGGAATGAAGTGAAGGTCTTTGTAGAACTTGTTTCAAGTATTGAGCGCACAAATTCCGGGAAATTTAAAGCAGTAATCTCAAAAATTAGCCAGAATAGAACAAATCCTGGATGAAAATCCAAATACTAACTCAATACTTTCCCCCGGAAATTGGAGCTCCTCAATCACGGCTTATGGAACTTGCCATTGGGCTAGCAAAGTTAGGGTTTTCAGTATCAGTTCTCACTGCAATGCCAAATTATCCAACTGGAAAGACGTTTCCAGGTTACTCAGGAATTTTTCGTAAAGAGATGTATCAAGGGATTAAGGTATATCGTTCATTTATTTTTCCCACACAGAGCGCCAGTTTCATCAAGAGATTAATGAATTATTTCTCATTTGTGTTTTCTTCATTTGCGGTTGGATTGTTTCTTCCAAGACCGGATTACATCTTTACTGAAAGTCCGCCGTTATTTTTGGGAATTACTGGGTTTTTATTAAGTAGATTGAAAGGAGTTAGATGGATTTTCAATGTTGCTGATCTTTGGCCTGCGTCAGTGGTTGAATTGGGCATAATTAACAAAGATAGTCTCATATACAAAATCAGCAATCAAATGGAAGCTTTTTTCTATCGCAAAGCTGCGATTGTGACAGGTCAATCAAAGACAATCTTGGTAGACATTAGTAAACGATACCCTGATGTTCTGACATATCACCTATCCAATGGTGTAAACCCAGAAAATTACAGATTAATTGAGAAGAACAACTCACTGATTAGGGTAATGTATGCAGGTTTGCATGGCCTTGCCCAGGGCTTGGATCTAATTCTCGATGCTGCTAAGATTATTGGGGAGCAATCAAACATTGAATTTATCCTTATAGGAGATGGGCCAGAGAAACAGAATTTAGTAAATCAGGCAGTGACTTCAGGAGTAAAAAATATCACATTCTTAGATCCTATTCCGAAATCTCAAATCCCAGTTGCTCTGGCATCTGCAGATATTCTTATCGTTCCCTTGAAAATTCAACTTACAGGCGCAGTTCCCTCAAAGTTATACGAGGGAATGGCTGCTGGGAAGCCAATCATTCTATTAGCTGAAAGCGAAGCTGCTGAAATTGTTTGGGATGCTGATTGTGGTGTGGTTGTAAACCCAGGAGATGTTGAAAACTTAATAACTGCAATTCGATTCCTGGTTGATAATCCGGAAGAACGGAAACGTTTTGGAAAAAATGGACGTCAAGCTGTTATTAAGCATTTTGACCAAAAGAGAATAGTACATGATTTTGCCAGTTTTCTTCAACGCTCATTTACAGAAACATAAGATTTTCTATACTGATTTATTTGTTGATTCAAACGATTTTTGATTATCAACCACCACCAGTTATCTGTGATTAAATGCAGACGTAGCAATTCCTTCTGAAAAAAATTGAAAATATCGCTTAGCCATGATCTATGTCATGAAATTTTCACCTCTTGAAATATGGAATTTTCCGGTGCCTGGTGAAATTCTGGAACCGCTGGATAGATAAAGTTGGAAAAGTGCCCCGATTGGATTAGCATATGAGTGATCAAGACCTGATTCGCTTACGCCAGGAATACGAGGATCGTAAAAAGCGTGGAACAAAAAAGGACATATACTCCTTTTGGAACAAATCAAACCTGTTTACCATCCAGCAACGCCAAAGGACAATGGTTTCAACCTTAAAGCAGTTTGTGGATACTTCACATCAAGATAGAAATATTCTGGAAATAGGTTGCGGCGCAGGGGGAGTATTAAATGAGTACAAGACATTTGGGTTGAGCAGAAACCAGCTGTTTGGCATTGATCTCTTGCTTGACCGGCTTGTTGAAGCCAATAGAAACTATCCGTACCTGGGAGTAAGTTGCGCGGATGGGCAGAAACTTCCTTATCAAAATGACTCTTTCGATCTGGTGCTGCAATACACTGCCTTTACATCAGTCCTCGATTTCAATGTAAAACAAAATATGGCACATGAGATGTTGCGGGTGCTAAAAGAGGATGGAATAATCATCTGGTACGATTTCTGGTTGAATCCAACCAATCCTCAAACGAAAGGGGTCAAGCCAAAGGAAATTCGAACTCTTTTCCCTGGCTGTGAATACCATTTTCACAAAGTAACCTTAGCGCCTCCAATAGCCAGGCGGATTGTCCCGTTTTCGTGGCCTCTCGCCTTGATCTTGGAATCAGTCAAGATCTTTAATTCACATTACTTCGCCATTATTAAAAAGATAAAGTAACACTGGACTTGTCTAGACAAGTATAAATTCGCAACCTGACCGGTCGCGAATTTTTATTCTCTGACGCCATACCGCTTTCAGGCCATCCAATCCATAGTGGAAGGAAGCATGCAAAAAAGGAAGAATGTGCTGAATTGGATTCCAGCGTTAAATCCCGTTGCCGGAGTTTGGAGTCTTTGAAGTTCCCGAGGGGGAAGAGGGCATCCAGCCGGTCCTGCGGGCGTCGGTGAAACGAACCTGCAGTCTTGCTGCCGTCGGGGTATCCCATAACAAAGAAGGAGCTGGCAAGGCGCTCACACAGAGCGGCATTCCGCATGAAGAGATCTTTGTGACTACCAGCATGTGGAACCGGAACCAGTCATATCCATCCACCCCAAACATTTGAGGCCAGTCTGTACCGCCAGCCAATGTCATATGTTTACTACTGTTTTGTTGCCAAGCTTCATTCTGCCCTTCAGTCCGATATTGCCGGGTTCATTTTCAGAAAGTGTCATATTTTTAGTCATTTTGTCAGATTCTCCAATCCTTTTCCCCTTCGCGGCCGCGCCAGCCGTGATTTTTTATTTTCTGATACAATAGACCTGTTAAACCTTTAATTTTATGAGTGGAGGAAAGTATGCTGAAATTCGAAGATTGTGCTGAACTGAACAATGGTGTTAAGATCCCCTGGCTGGGCTTCGGGGTCTTTGAAGTTCCTGAAGGCGAGGAGGTCATCCAGTCGGTCCTGTGGGCGCTAGAGGCGGGATACCGCAGTATTGATACTGCCAAGATCTACCGCAATGAAGAGGGTGTGGGCAAAGCGATCAAGCAGAGCGGCATCCCGCGCGAAGAGATCTTTGTGACCACCAAGGTGTGGAACCGCGACCAGGGCTACCAGAGCACCCTGGATGCATTTGATGCCAGCCTGAAACGCCTGCAGCTGGATTACCTGGATCTGTACCTGATCCACTGGCCTGTCAAGGGCAAGTATGTGGAGACCTGGCGGGCGATGGAGACCATCTACAAGAGCGGCAAATGCCGGTCGGTGGGTGTGAGCAATTTCATGATCCCCAACCTGGAGGACCTGAAAGCCAGCTCAGAGCTGGTACCGGCTGTCAACCAGGTGGAGTACCACCCTTACCTGCAGTCGCCCGAGCTGTATGAATACAGCAAGCAGCATGGAACAGTACTGGAAGCCTGGGCGCCCATCATGAAGGGGCAGGTGATGCAGGTGCCGGAGTTGATCGCAATCGGCGAGAAGTACGGCAAGACCCCGGTGCAGGTCAGCCTGCGCTGGATCCTGCAGAAGGGCGTGATCGCCATCCCCAAGTCGGTCCACCGCGAGCGCATCTTCAGCAACAAAGACATCTACGATTTCGAGCTGTCCGCTGAGGACATGCAGGTGATCGCCGGGCTTGACCGCGGCTACCGCACCGGTCCGGACCCGTTCAATTTCGATTTCTAACTTGATCCATATTCCCTCCCCCTTGCTGTAAGGGGGAGGATTGTCATAAGGAGGGAACATGCGAACCATTCATGATTGTGCTGTTCTGCATAATGGGGTGAAACTGCCCTGGCTGGGGTTCGGCGTATTCCGCATCCCGCAGGATGAGGACGGGGTACAGATGCTGCAGTGGGCATTTGAAGCCGGTTACCGCAGCGTGGACACTGCCATGATCTATTACAACGAAGAGACAGTGGGACAGGCGGTCCAGCAGTGCGGCATCCCGCGCCAGGAGCTGTTCATAACAACCAAGGTGTGGAACCGCGACCAGGGCTACGAAAGCACCCTGAAAGCCTTTGACGCCAGCCTGAAGCGCCTGCAGATGGAAACCCTCGACCTGTACCTGATCCACTGGCCGGAGAAGGGCAAGTTCCAGGCTACCTGGCGGGCGCTGGAAAAACTATACCGCGATGGCAGGGTAAGGGCGATCGGGGTGTGCAACTTTATGGTGCACCACCTGGATGACCTGCTGCAAACGGCCGAGATCGTGCCGATGGTCAACCAGGTTGAATTCCACCCGCGCCTGCAGTCGCCTGCGCTGTACGACTACTGCAAGAATCATAACATCCAGCTGGAAGCCTGGGCGCCGCTGATGAAGGGGCAGGTGATGGATATCCCTGAACTGCAGCAGATCGGAAAGAAGTATGGTAAGGCACCAACCCAGGTGACCCTCAACTGGATGATCGCCCGCGGAGTGGTTACCATCCCCAAGTCCAGCCAGCGTGAGCGCATCTTTGCCAACGCCGATATCTTTGATTTCGAGATGACCAAAGATGAGATGGTGATGATCGATGGATTGGACCAGAACCTGCGCATAGGCGAGGATCCGGACAACTACGATTTCGGGGACAGGTAACTGAAGCCCGCTGGATTTGCTGTTTCATCTGCAAATATTACCCCCTCCTCACCAGGTGAGGGGGGGTGTATGCCAGATGACACCATGCAGGGTAGGGACTTAGAATTCCTTGATGTGGTGGGTGAACTTCTTGCCTGGCAAGCCGGTGAAAAAGGTCAGCACTTTGAGCCAGGCGGTCTTTTCTTCGGCGCTAAGGGCTTCATCACGATATTCCCAGTTCTGCTTGCGCAGGTACTCCTGCATGTCAGTGCGGTTCTTCTGTAGGGTATCGGCTGCATGCTGGTTGATGATGGCTGCTGCCTGCGGATGGGCTGCACAGTACAGGGCATTCCCCTGGCGGATGTGCTGCATGCAGATGCCGGTCGATTGGGTGTAACAGCTGCGCAGTTCTTCGTTCGTTACGATCTCTTCATACAGCACGCTCAGGTTGTTGACAGAAGACTTGTGGGCGATATCACAGATCGGGCAGTTGCCTGAGGGTGCGAGCAGGTTGTGGCTGGACCGATTAGCGGACGGCAGCAGGCGGCCGAGGAGTGAAGGCTTGCGGGCAGCTTTGGCTGCAGCTGCCAGTTCCTGGCTGGCATTACGGGCGAGCACCTCGTAGATCATGTGCACACCCGGCAGGTTGCCACTGCTTGAAAGCTCACTGGCAACCAGCATGCGGGTGTGGGGAGGGCACAATCCGTAGGAACGGTTGACCGGTTCCCGGGCAGCGCTGTCATTGGCGTGTTCCCACAGAAAAGCAGTGATCGATTGCACTGCCGCATCGTGTTCCAGTCGGCAGATAGGGCAGCCGTCTTTGCGGCAGGCCTGTTCCAGTCGTTCTATGGATAAAGCGAAAGCCATAACACCTTCTTCCTGTCCAAGTTCTGTTTCCAGGGGCTGTCACTGCCGGATCATTTTCCCGGATGAACGGATAGGTGCATTATACCGGATGGGGGTTTCGCTTGCCCGGGCAGGGTTGGCGCTGCATCAGGTATAATAGGCACAACCCAGCATCACCACGAGAGGAAATCCATGACCGATCTGCATACTATGAACCCCGCCGAAGACATCATCTTTGCCCTGGCATGCGAAAAGGGAAAGCCCAGCGCCGAGGGCAACCTGATGTTTGCTGCTAAAGCCAGCGGCATCTACCGCAGCGCTGACGGTGGTAAAAACTGGGACCTGGCATTCCACCTGGAGAATCTGCAGGAACCCCTGCCTGCGCTGAGCATTTGCCTGTCGCCGGATTTCGGGCATGACCACAATGTCTTTGTGGGGGTTCCGGGAGGAATCCTGCGCTCTTTTGACCGGGGAGATACCTGGAAGGTGGAAAAGCTGGCATCGCCGCCGCCGGTGACAGGTGCGCTGGTGATCTCACCGAACTATGCCGATGATGGCATCCTTCTGGCAGGCACTAACGAAGATGGCATCTTCCGTTCGCTCGACCGCGGGCTGCACTGGTCGACCTGCAACTTCAACCTGCTTGACCTGAATGTGCTCAGCCTGGCCATCAGCCCGGACTTTGCCAGTGATGAGATGCTTTTCGCCGGCACGGTCAGCGGGCTGTTCCGCAGCAAGAACGGCGGGCGTGCCTGGCGGGAAGTTGACTTTCCCTTCGGGTATGACCCGGTTTTGAGCCTGACCTTTGACCCTGATTTTGCCTCATCTAAGACAATCCTGGCAGGTACAGAAACCCAGGGGCTGCAGGTATCACACGATGCCGGCGCAACCTGGGAACGGATCGGAGTTGATGAGCTGGTGCAGCCGATCAACGCTATTTTGCATGTTCCAGAAAAGAGCAACCATAAGGTGGTTTTTGTCCTCAACGGCGACCAGATTTTCTATTCGGATGACGAACTGCAAACCTGGAGGGAGTGGGAACCGGCTGCTGCATTGCAGGAAGGTGTTTCCGCCATTGCCCTCCCAGGATGGGAGACAGCGGGAAAGTTGCAGCTCCTGGCAGGGCTTGCAGATGGGCGTGTGATAATTCTGGGCTGATAAATGGTTTGTAAAAAATTCTCCCCTTGCAACAAACAAGGGGAGTTATCTTAATCCGGTATTTCACACAGGTACCTGGCAGTGAAGCGGTCGGTGATGAGGATGTTGATCCACCCGCCTTTCATGGCGGCATGGATGGATTGGACTTTCCGTTTTCCGCCTGCCACACCGATACAGCGTTTCAGGCTTTTGAGCTGTTCATGGCGCATCCCGAACACGCGGTTGTCAAAGCCTGAGGTTACCGGTTCTCCCGCGGCATTGTAAAAATGGAGGCAGATATCCCCGACCGCACCGCTTGCAGCCAAAGATTCCAGCTCTTCAGGGTTGAAGGTGTTTCCGCTGTCCCTCAACAGGCGGGATGGTTCCAGGCAGCCCACGCCCATCAGTCCGAGGGTGACCTTGTCAAACATGTTGATCGCCTCTCTGACATATGAATCCCGCAGGAAACTATCCCGCATTTCCTGGCTTGCCACCACTGCCGGGGCTGGCAGGAAATAAGGCTTACCGTTCACAAGGTGGGATAGCTGGCGCACCAGGTTGTTGGCATGGTACTCTGCTGAGGGGTTGCCCATTCCTCCCAGCGCCTGCACAACGGTGGCATTGGTCTGGCGGGAAAGCTGGCGAAGCGCCCTCACCATCGCGCCGAGGGTGCTGCTCCAAGAGGAAACCCCGATCACCTCATCCTGTTCCAGGGTGGTTTCGAGATAATACGCTGCCGCTGCTCCAATAGCCCGGATGGTTTCTTCTTCTGAATCATCTTCATTTTCAGCCACCACGACATCGCGCAAATTATAGCGCTGCTGCAAGCAGTCTTCCATATCCGGGTAGGCGCCTGAGGGAGGGGTTACCGTAATCCTTACGATCCCTTCACGGCGGGCGCGTTTGAGCATGCGCGATACGGTTGCTTGCGAAAGCTGCAGACGGCTGGCAATATCCGGCTGGGTCCAGTTCCGTTCGTAATACAACCTGGCGATCTTGGCGATCAGCCTGAGTTCATCCAGTTGGGTCATATGAGGCCAACCTTATGGCTGGAAAACCGTACGGGCAACCGCATTCTTCCAGCCGTCGTACAGTTCCTTGCGGATAGATTCAGCCATTTTCGGTTCAAACAGGTCAACCTTGCGCGGCAGGGCGGCGATCTCATTTTCATCTTTCCAGATGCCCGCTTCCAGGCCAGCCAGGTAGGCTGCCCCAACCGGGGCAATGTCACTGGAGAGGTTGCGCTGGACGGTTCGGCCGAGGATATCGGCCTGGAACTGCATCAGGAAGGCATTTTGGCTGGCGCCGCCGTCTGCCAGAAGCATACGGAGAGGTGCTCCGGAATCCGATTCCATTGCGTCGAACACATCCCGTACCTCGTAGGCGATTGCCTCAAGGGTGGCTCGGGCGATGTGCGCCATGCTACTGCCGCGTGTCAACCCGCTGATATTTCCGCGGGCGCGGTCCTTCCAGTGCGGTGCGCCCAGGCCAACAAAAGCCGGCACCAGGTAGACCCCATCGGTGCTTTCCACGCTGGTTGCCAGTTCTTCGATCTTCCTGCCGGTGTCCTGCAGGCTGAACAACTGCCCGAACCACTGTACTGCTGAACCGGTCACCAGGATATTGCCTTCAAGGGCATAACGCACCGAATACCGGGAATATGCCACTGTGGTTGAAATGCCGCGTGATGAAAAGACCGGCTGCAGGGTGGGGGTCATGAGCGATGTGCCGGTGCCGTAGGTAGCTTTGACCATGCCCGGTTCGAAGCCGGCATGGCCGAAAAGGGCAGCGTGAGAGTCACCCATCAGGCTGGTGACCGGGATACCGCCGGGTAATTTACCGAGCGGGACCGTCTCCCCGTAGTACGAGCTGGAGTGTTTGATTTCAGGCAGGGCTGCCGCTGGAATACCGAACAATTCGAGCAGCTCCGGATCCCAGGCTGCGGTTTCGAGGTTAAAAAGCTGGGTGCGGGAGGCATTGCTGGTATCGGTGGCATGCACCTTGCCGCCAGTCAGGTTCCATAAAACCCAGCTGTCAACGGTGCCGATAGCCAGTTCACCGCTGGCTGCGCGTTTTTGCCCGCTGGGGATGGAATCCAGCAGCCAGCGTGCTTTGCTGCCGGACGGCATCGGGTCGATCGTCAGGCCGGTCAGGCGGGTGATATGCCCATCCAGTCCGCGGGCGCGCAGCTCATCGCAGAAGGGGCTGGTACGGCGGCATTGCCAAATGATGGCGGGACCAGCCGGCTCACCGGTTTTCCGGTCCCAAACCAGCACGGTTTCACGCTGGTTGGTGACTGCCACCGCCGTAATGGAACTGCGTTGTTCCTCTGTAAGCCCGTCCACAAGTTCCACGATGCATTCACTGGTCGTGTTCCACAGCATCCAGCCGTCCTGCTCCACCCAGGCAGGGCGGGGGTAGCTGATCTGGACCGGGCGCGAAGCCCGGGCAAGCACCTGCCCGATTTCATCAACCAGCAGGGCTTTGGTGTTGGTGGTTCCCTGGTCAATGGCAAGAATTGTGCGCATATCTACCTCCCGAGCAGTTCAAAAGCAGCTTTTTCGATTCCAGCCGGGTTCAACCCGAAGTAATCGAACAGGAAGGAAACGGAACCGGTCGGCATGAACACTCCCGGGAAGCCCAGCAGGCGCATGGGGACAGGCTGGTTCTGGACAACCACTTCAGCCACGGCGCTGCCCATACTGCCATAGGTTGTGGCTTCCTCGATCGTGATAATACCCTTTGTCTCACAGGCAGCTTTGAGGATGGTTTCCTGGTCAATCGGGCGCACGGTTGCCATATTGAGCACACGTGCCTGGATGCCCTTTTGAGCCAGCAGTTCAGCACCCTGCAGGGCTACTGTTACCATTGTCCCATTGGCAATGATGGTGATGTCTGTACCATCACGAAGCTGGAAGGCTTTGCCGATCTCGAATTGGTAGCCATTAGGATGGACTACCGGGACCGGGTAGCGGCTGACGCGCAGGAAAACCGGACCATCAAACTTGTAAATGGCGTGCATGGCCTGGTAGGTTTCCACTGGGTCGGCCGGGACGATCACGGTCATATCTGAAATCGCCCTCATCCAGGCGATATCTTCGATCGAGTGGTGCGATGCGCCCAGCTCGCCGTAGGCTATACCGCTGCTCATGCCGCAGACTTTGACATTTGCGTGCGAATAAGCGAGGTCAACCTTGATCTGTTCAGTAGCCCGCCCCGTCAGGAAGCAGGCGGCACCGCTGACAAAAGGCAGCTTGCCGCCGTTTGCCAGGCCGGCTGAAACGCCGATCAGGTCCTGCTCGGCGATACCGACATTCACAACCCGGTCGGGGTAGGCCTTCTTGAAGGCGTTTAACTTGCTGGAGCCAACCGAATCGTTTACGACCACCACAACCCGTTCATCAATGGCAGCCAGTTCTTCCAATGCTTTCCCAAACGCATCCCTGCAATCAAATTTCTCGCTCATGCCTGCACCTCTCCCAACTCAATTAAAGCCTTTTCAAGTTCTTCCTGGGTCATCACCCGGTGGTGCCAGCCAACCTGGTCTTTGACAAACGATACACCCTGTCCCTTATGTGTATGAGCCAGGATACAGGTGGGTTTACCTGCCTGCAAGGGAACCCGCTGGAAGAGGTCCAGCAAGGCAGCATGGTCGTGCCCGTCGACTTCCACCACCTCCCAGCCAAAGGCGTGCCATTTATCTGCCAGGGGTTCAAGACCGTTGGTCGATTCGGTGTAATCGCCCTGCTGCAGCCCGTTGCGGTCGATGATAACGGTCAGGTTGTCGAGCTTATGGTGGGCGGCAGACATGGCTGCCTCCCAGTTGCTGCCTTCCTGCAGTTCACCATCCCCGGTGATCACAAATACTCGGCGGGGAGATTTATCCATCTTAGCGGCGATGGCTGTGCCCACACCGAATGGCAGTCCGTGCCCAAGCGGACCGGTGGAGGTTTCAATGCCGGGCAGCTTGGTATTGCTAGGATGCCCGTTCAGGGGCGAAAGTGCCTGCTCGTATGTGTCCAGCATTTCTACCGGGAAGAACCCGCGGTAAGCCAGGACGGTGTAAAAGGCGCCGGAGCAATGGCCTTTGCTCAGGATCAGGCGGTCGCGCTCTGGATCGGTTGGGTTGAACGGGTTGATATTCAGCACCCCAAAGTAGAGGGTGGTCAGAATATCGGTTACCGAAAGGTCACCGCCGGTGTGACCGAGCTTTGCTTTCACGATGGCTTTCATATTGCGGCGGCGGATCTCATAAGACTTTTCATACAACAGCTTGGGATCAGTGATCAAAGTATCCTCCAGATAAATGAACATATTTTCACATTAGCTAAATGGTGCAATAACTTGACAGGACATTCCAATTTTGCTATAGTAATAATTAGAGAACACGGTGTATAAATATTCACGATAAAATATATATTCATATTATAGGAACATTTAGCAAATTGTCAAGCGAATCATTGGTACGCAAATGCACTGACTAGAGGTAAAACGACAGAACCCGGTGTTCATTTGTTCACCGTTGGAAACTTGACCATGAACTTTGGATTTGTTATAACATAAACAGGTGTGTTGATACATGAGGCTGTAATAATTCGTGGATACCGAACAACGAAAACTTCTTTATAAACTGGCTGTTGCGTATTATGAAGACGGCCTGACCCAGAAACAGATTGGAAAAAGATTCGGCGTTTCACGGATTAAGGTTTCCCGGTTATTGCGGCAGGCGCGCGAGCAAAAGATCGTCAACATCCATCTCACACAGGTGGATGACGCCAATATTGACCTGGAGCGGGCTTTATGCCAGAAGTACGGTTTGGATGAAGTCATCGCGGTACCGGTGAAGAATGGGCAGACCGGTGATTTCTACCATGAACTGGGTGCAGCAGCGGCTGATACCGTATCACGGTCGCTGCAGAACAAGGAAGTCATTGCCATCACCTGGGGCAGAACCTTAAAAGCAGTGGTCAATAACCTGCCCGTTATGGCCAAACCGGAAATCCGGGTGGTCCAGGCGCTGGGCGGGATCAACTCTCCGGATGTCGAGATCAACGGGTCGGAACTGGCCCGCAAGCTGGCCCAGACCATCGGGGCGCGCCCGATATTGCTTTCCTCGCCCGGGCTGGTGGCTTCCAAGGAGATCCGCGATGCGCTGGTCAAGGATCCGCAGATCAGCCGGGTAATTGATCTGGCAGGCAAGGCAGATATTGCCCTGGTAGGGGTCGGGGCGCTCAACCCCGAATCGCTGGCACGGCGGTACAACATCATCTCCCGGGATGATTTTGAACGCCTTCGCTCCAGGGATGTGATCGGGGACATCGGGCTGCGGTACTTTAACTCGCAGGGTGAGCAGGTGGACGATGAGCTGCATGACCGGACCATCGGGCTGGACCTGAACCAGCTGCGCAAGGTCAAAAGGGTAATTGGGGTAACTGGAGGTACGGATAAGATTGAATCGATCCGGGCGGCATTAAAAGGCAAGCTGATCAATGTATTAATCACGGATGATAATACTGGCAAGGCTTTATTAGAGAATAGTGTGACCTGAAAGACCGAAAAACCAATAACCGTTTAGAGGATGGAAGATGGCACATTGTTTTGTAGGCGTTGACCTGGGTACCGGGGGGGCAAAGGCAGCTGTAATTAATGATCAGGGCGAGACACTCGGCTATGCTTTTGAAGAATTTACCATCTTCACTGAGAAATCCGGCTGGTCTGAGCATGAAGCCAGCGCCTACTGGGAAATCACCTGCAGGCTGATCCGTGAATCCCTGGCAAAAGGGAATGTCGATCCCCATGATGTAAAAGGGATAGCCATATCATCGGCGTTGCCTGCCCTGGTCATGGTCGATAAGAACCACACTCCCCTGCAGCGTTCGTACAACTTGATGGACCGCAGGGCTACAGAAGAGGTAGCCTGGTTGAAGGAAAACCTGGGTGAGAATGAGATCTTCAATATCACTGCCAACCGGCTGGAAGACCATCCCTCCTGGGTAAACTTGATGTGGGAGAAAAAACACCGCCCCGATACATTTGGAAAGATTTTCAAAGCCCTTACCCCGGATGGATACATCACCCTGAAGCTGACCGGCAAAGCAGTTATGCATTACAGTGCCGCACCTCTGGTCGGTGCATTTAACTTGAAAACGATGGAGTTCGATACCGGAATGCTTGAGAAAACTGGAATCGATTCCGCCATCCTTCCGGAATTGCATTCGTGCGAAGAAATTATCGGCGAGGTTACCCCAGAAGCCGCAGCAGCGACGGGGCTGCTGGCTGGAACCCCGGTAGCTTGCGGGCAGGTGGACTGTAACGCTTCCTGGGTTGGCGCCGGGGCAATCAGCGAAGGCGACCTGCAAAGCAACCTTGGTACGGTAGGTAATTTCGGGATCGTGCATAAAAGCCAGGAATTCATCTACTCACCCATCGGTTACTTGATGATCAACTTCCCCTACACGGTGGATTCAAAAAATACCCTGGTAACCGTCCCCACCACCATGACCGGCGGTCAATCGTTGCGGTTCCTGCGGGATGCCTTCGGGCAGGCTGAGATGGAAGTGGAAAAACAGCTGGGTGTTTCAGCATACGACCTGCTGACCATGCAGGCGGAAAAAGTACCGATCGGATGCGAAGGGCTGGTGGTGCTACCGTTCCTGATGGGTGAGCGCACCCCGATCTGGGATGCCCAGGCGCGCGGGGTGATCTTCGGCTTATCGCTGCAGCATGGGAAAGGGCATGTCGTACGGGCGATGATGGAGTCGGTGGCTTACGCTATGTATGATTCCTTCCGGCTGATCAAGGAAGCCGGCATGAAGGTCAACTTCCCGATGGTTTTAAATGAAGGCGGTGCGGTCAGCCGGCTGTGGCGCAAAATCATTTCGGATGTCTTCAATGTACCGATTGCATTGGTGAAGCGCAGGGTAGGGGCGCCATACGGCGACGGCATCCTGGCTGGCGTGGCGACCGGGGTGTTCAAAGACTTCAGTGTAGCCAAGGACTGGGTTGAATATGTAGAACCCATGGAGCCATCCGCTGAAAACCATGCCCGCTACATGGAATATTTCAAGCTGTACAAATCGATCTACGAGCATGTGAAACCAGATTTTCAATCACTGGCAAAACTGCGCGAAAGCATTTGAGCCAGTTCGTTGACCGTTAGAACATTAAAAAATCGGCGAACCTATTGAAAAAAGCTTGAAAAAGCCGTACAATCAATACTTAGATATAAACGTTTACGTAACGTTGAAACTCATTCCCTTGTAGGTTCGTCAAAAGAAAGGAGGTGTGATTCACTCACCAGCAAGAAGCAGTTGAACAAGAAGGTGTACCATAACTACTATCGTGTTGTTTCACAAATTCTAGGAGGATAGAATGGTTAAGAAAACAATTAGCCGACGTGACTTTCTAAGGGTGAGCGCCCTGGCAGCTGCCGGCGCCGCTCTTGCAAGCTGCGGCCCCAAGGCGACTGAAGCACCAGCTGGCGGCGAAGCCCCAGCGACCGAGGCACCCGGCGGCGAAGCACCACCCGCTGAAGGTGTGGTCCTGGACATTATGTCCCTGGCTGAGTATCAGGCTCCTTACCAGGAGATCTGGAACATCTATGCCGGTGAGAATCCCGGCATCACCGCCAATGTGTTCGCCATCAACGAGGATACTGCTGCCGCCTATGAAGCGAAAGTGGCTGGCGGTTACCTGGCAGCCATCGAGCTGACCCAGGAAATGCAGATCTTCTTCGACAAGAACAACTACGAAATGGCGATGGACCTCTCAACCCTTGAATTCGACTGGTGGGACCGCTTCACCTTCGATGCCAAGAACGCCTGGGCTGACCTGTTTGGCCTGCCTGGCCCGCGCTCGCTTGACTTCATGAAAGGCCACTACATGGCCTGGCAGTTCAACGGCGACGCGATGAAGGAAGCCGGACTGGATCCCCGCAATGATGTCCGCAGCTATGATGACCTTGTGAAGTGGATGGACGAAGGCAAAGCATTTGTGGACGCCTCCGGCGGCAAGTACGACGCCTTCTGGAAACAGGGCTGGCACAACTGGATCTTCGGCAACAACTATTCAGAGTGCTTCTGCGATTTCGCAGCAGACGGCAGTGCAGACCGCCGTGTGGCATGCTGGAAGGGCGAAGCCAAATTCAACGCCGAAGACAGCCCCTATCGCCACTTCTTCCAGTTCTACCTGGATGCCAAGGACAAAGGCTGGATCCCGGCTGATATGCCGAACCTGCTGTGGGAAAATGATATGGAAGCCACCTACATCAGCGGCAAATCAGTTATGATGGTCCATGGCCCGTGGGTGTGGGATAAAGCTGCTGCCGCCGGTTCAACCTTTGAACAGGTTGGCCTGCCCGCCACCCCGCCCGCTGACATGGATACCTGGAAACAGTTTGCCCTGCCTGTCAATATTGACAACCAGTGGTTCATCCGCGCCGGCGCTGATAAGAGCCCCATCTGGGCGAATATTCAGCACGCCTGGAACTGGTTCTTCAGCCCGGATATCATCCCGCTGCGCTGCGATGCCGAAGGCCGCATGCCGCTCTATACCCTGGATGAGCCGTTTGAGACCAAGGGTGCTCAATGGCAATCCATTGGTAAGGAAATTGGTGTAGCCGGTGGCGCATTTGGCGACAATACCGAATGGGATGAAGGTCTGACCGGCCTGGTGATGGCCAGCCCGCGCAAGAAGAAAGGCTCGAAGGGCGTGTTTGACTGGGAGTCCAACGGCCTGAATGTCTGGTTTGCCAACCTGTACAGCGGCAAGTGGACAGTCCAGGACTGCCTCGACGAAGCCCAGAAGAACTACGACGAAAGCTACGAAGCTGCGTAAGCAGTAATGTTGTAGAGAATTGGGGCGGTCCCGATCAGCCTTATGAGGAGGACCGCCCTCACCTTAATGGGAGAAGATAATGGAAGTGCCCGCCAACCTGCCAACCGTACAACCCATCAAGCCTGCCAAACACAAAATGAGCAAGATGCAGCGCTCGCGCATCCGCTCAGATTGGGCATTCATCGCCCCGCAATTCATCATTTTTCTCGTATTGACCATCGTTCCATTATTTGTGGCTTTGCCGATCCTGTTTACCGACAAGGCACAGTTCAATGACCCGCAGGTGAACCAGGTCGGATGGAAGAACTTTACTGCTGTGTTCACCCAGCGCAGTGTCCAGGATGACTACCTGCCTGCTTTACGCAAGACCGTCATTTTTGTGCTCTTGAACTACACAACCATCTATACCTTTGGACTTTCACTGGCCTTGCTCATGTACGAGGTCGGTTTTAAGGGGGGCTTTTTTACCATTGTATACATGCCATTGATGTTATCCGGACTGGCAACCGGGTACGCAGCCGTGATGCTTTTTGCCCAGGAGACCGGAACCGGGAACTTGCTGTTGATGGAATTAGGAATTATCAAAGATCAAATCAATATATATTCTGCAACCGGCACCGCGTTCATTTTGCCGCTCATGGTTGGCTGGCGGTATGCCGGGTACAACATGGCCATCTTCCTGTCCGGACTGCTTTCGATCCCGACCGAGACGATTGAAGCGGCAGTTGTGGACGGTGCATCATACTGGCAGCGTCTTTTCCGCATCTACTTCCCGCAGATGCTGCCTTCATTCATCCTGGCAACAACCATGTGTTTGATCGGATCCTTCTCTGTATTTGATGAGCTGGTAGCCCTCGGGGCAACGTATGTCAACCCGGAAGCTAAACTGCTCAGCATTATCTTCTTCACATACGGTTTCCAGATCGACCGGCTGGCAATGGGGATGACCCTGGCGCTGGAAACTTTTGTGCCGCTCATGCTGTTAGGTATCCTCCTGCAGCGCTTGCAGCGCAGGCTGCAGTATTAATCCGAGGAGATCAAAATGAGTACACAATTCTTATCTCCCGATAAAATCAAAGATGCAAAACCCCCTGTGATCGGATTGAAAGGCCGCAGGGTCGGGTTGCGGGTTTTTGCCACGGTCATCATGATCGTATACAGCGTAGTGACACTTTTTCCTTTCTACGCGTTGTTCATCCGCAGTTTTGTGCCCACCAGGGAGAGCTCACAATTGCACCTGTGGCTGCCAGAAGTGCAGGAGGTCAGTGTTAACCAGGAGATCGGCAACCTGGCGGTATTCTATAACCTGGATATGAAAGCTTTCAAGATCGCTATGGGAATACCAGAGACTGCCTACATACCCTCTCGCGACAAGCTTGTGGATGTTGCTGCGAAGTACAACCTGGATATTGCCGACATTCAGAAATATTTTGAGGGTTTTTACCTGTACAACGGTTGGAATACCCTTTTTAGTACCAGTATGAACAGCCAGACGTTCTGGCGGGCATTGATCCGGACTTTCATAGTCACCTTCTTCAGCCTGGTTTTAAGCATCGTGTTATCTATCATGACAGGATACGGGCTGGCAGGATTGAAACGCAAGGACCAGATGACGGTCTACAACATTTACCTGCTGCAAATGGTCATCCCGATCATGTTGATCATCCTGCCGCAATACCAGATGTTCCAGTGGATCTACAACCTCTTCCCGCAGTACAACGTGCAGGGCAGCGGTTTCCGGTACGGCGCCCAGCTGCTGGCGTTGATCCTGATCAATATTAAAGGCACAGCCCTCTCCACCATGATCTTCACATCTGCAATCAGCGGTGTTCCCAAGGACCTTGAAGATTCTGCCATGATCGATGGCGCCAGCCGGATCCAATACCTGCGCCAGATCCTGTTCCCGCTGCTGAAAGTTCCGATCGTCAGCCTGGTCGTGATCCAGCTGCCGGCGTTCTATAACCAGTTCCTGGAACCGTATGTTTACCTGGATCCGCCGAACTCGACCCTGCTGCCATTCATACAATCTGCAGTAGGGCAATTCTCCACCAACTTCCAGGTGATCTACGCAGGGGTGTTTGCCTCAGTAGTCCCGCTTGTGATCCTTTACATTGTCTTCCGCAGTTACTTTGTTGAAGGCGTTATGGCTGGAGCTATTAAAGGATAAGGATGCGATACGACCCGACAAGACAACACGTAAAGTATCCCTTCTTCAATGCAGGCAAAAAGCGGGAACGAGCAGTAGGGGTAGTATTTCAACCAAAAACATACCAGGGCTTTCAACGGGGGATCAACCTCCTGGCAAAAGCTATCCGCCCGACACTGGGGCCGTTGCCGCGCCAGGTGGCGATGGCTGGTGTGCGCTATGACCTTAGGGTGGAATTTTTGGATAACGGGGCGGATATCGCCCGCCATATCATCCAGATCGATGACCCGGATGAAGATGTGGGCGCAATGTTCCTGCGCGAGGTACTCTGGAACCTTCAGATGCAGACGGGGGATGGCACGGCAACCGCGGCTGTACTGTTTGCCTCGGTTTTCAATGAGGGAGTGCACTATATTACTTCGGGCGGAAATGCTTCCCGCCTGAACCTGTTCCTGCACCAGGCGCTGGAGCTGGTGGTGGATGAGCTCAACAAGCAGGTGTCTCCCCTGGAATCAGAGGAACACCTGGTCAACATTGCTGAATCGCACTGTTTCGACCCGTTGCTCGCCAAATACCTGGGAGAGATGTTTGATGTGGCAGGCGAATTTGGACGGGTAGAAGTAAGGCCCGGCAACCGCCGCGAGCATGAGCGGGAATATTTTGAAGGGATGTACTGGGATGTTGGGCTGTTCAGCCGTGAAATGATCACGGACATGGACAGCTATAAGACCGAGATTGAGAATGCTGCCATTGTAATCAGTGACTTTGACATTCAAAGCCCCGAGGAACTTTACCCGATACTGGAGATGGCTTTACGCGAAAAGATGCGCGGCCTATTCATTATGGCTAAAAGCATATCCCCCAGGGCGATCAATTTCCTGCTGTCCAATCGCAATCCTGAACGCCTGACAGCGGTGGCGGTCAAGCATCCGGGTCTGGATAATACCCAGCGTAAGGCCGTCATGGAAGACATTGCCATCCTGACAGGTGCAAAACCTTTTGTGAAAGATGCCGGGGAAAGTTTCCAGTCAATCAAACCATCCGACTATGGCTGGGCACGCAAGATCTGGGCAGACCATGAGCATTTTGGGTTTTCGGGCGGCAAGGGCGACCCGCGCAACATCCGGAAATATATCCAAACCCTGCGCACAGCTTACAAAAACGAAGAAGATGTCATCATCCGGGATGAGATCCGGGCCCATATTGGCAGGCTGCTGGGCGGAACAGCTACAGTCTACGTCAGCGGCTCCACGGATGAAGAGATCAAAGCAAATGTTGAGAATACGAAACGAACGGTAGCAGCAATGCGGACAGCTATGCTGGAAGGGGTTGTTCCCGGAGGCGGGCTGGCATACCTGGAATGTATCCCTGCGCTGGAAGAAAAGATGCATTCCTGCACAGATATTGATGAGCGGGCGGCATACTACATTCTCACCAATGCATTGCGGGCGCCTTTTGAAGCCATTGTTGGCAATGCCGGTTACAAGCCTGATTATGTCAGGGCGCAGATGGATGAAGCTGGAAACGGGCACGGGTTTGATGTGAAAACTGGCAAAGTGGTTAACCTGGATGAAGCAGGTATCCTTGACCCTGCCTCCCTGGTAAAAACGGTTGCCTTTAGCGCAATCAGCAGCGCTGCCCTGGCATTGACTGTTGATGTACTGGTACATCACCGTAAACCGGAAAAAGCTGCGCTGCCGGAAAGAGCGAAGATCCGAAAATTGTAGTTTTCGATTGAAACTGGAGGTAAGGTTTATGAAAATGCAGGCACTCAGGAAAACCGCTCAAGGTGCGGGGCACATTGAGGTGCAAGAAGTACCCATACCAGAGATCGGTGACAATGATGTCTTGATGAAAGTCTATGCGGCCGGGATCTGCGGCAGCGACCTGCTGATACAGGAAGACAAGCATTTCTACCGCTCCCCGGTTACCCTGGGGCATGAATATGCCGGCATTGCCTATAAAGTCGGCAAGAACGTGACCCGGGTCAAGGAAGGGGACAGGTTCGTCTCGGATATCGAGTGCGGCGGAGGTGATTGGCTCGGCGTCACTATCGATGGGGCATACGCACCCTATATGCGTGTACCCGAGCATGTCATCTACCGTATGCCGGACGCCATCCCGCTTGCACATTGTGTCCTTGCCGAACCGGTTGTAGCCACCCATCATTTGATCCAGGAGCGCGCCCAGGTAAAGGTCGGCGATGATGTTGTCATCGTTGGTCCCGGCCCAATGGGGATCATGGCGGTGCAGTATGCAAAGCTTTGCGGAGCCAAACGGGTGTTCCTGGTTGGGTTGAAGTCGGATGAAAAACGGCTTGGCATCGGTAAACAGGTTGGCGCTGATTACATCCTGTATTCGGAAGATGGTCCCGAAAAGATGGTAATGGAACTCACCGGGGGCAAGGGGGCTGAATTTGTGCTGGAATGTTCTGCCAGCCAGGAAGGGGTGCAGCACGCGATCGACTGTGCCCGCAAGGCACATGAAGGCCCCGGCGGAAAAGGCGTGGTCGTCTTTATCAGCCTGTGGGGTAAGAATATCACGGTAAATTTGGATGAAGTCAGCCTGGGGCAGCTGGACATCCGCGGATCGTGGTCATGGAACGGCAAAGAAACCTGGGAACACGCGGTGGACCTGTTGAGCAGGCAGGTTTTCAATCTGGATCCGATGATCACAAACCATTACACGCTGGATCAGTGGGAACTGGCTTTTGAGAACCTGCGTACCAAGCAGGATGTCAAAGCCTTCATTCATCCCAATGGGCTGGATTGGGCAGGGTAGACAGTACCCTTTCTATCAATGACGTACTGGCTGGTGGCTATTGCATAGGATGTATGCATGAAAACCAGCCTGAAATTTAAATGCAGTTGATCATGTGAACAGGGGATAGATATTTGACCAGGTTTAGCTACAATAATGGTTGAAGAAAGGCAGGGATAATATGGAAAAAATGAAAGCAGTTGTGGTTCACGCACCCATGGAATTTGGTGTTGAAGAAGTAGCAGTTCCAGCAGTGCCGGCAGGGGGCTTGCTGTTAAAGGTTAAAGCCTGCGGCTTGTGCGGCTCAGACCTGCGCACTTTACGCAGCGGCCACCGCAAAGTGACACTGCCTTGGACGATCGGGCATGAGATCGCTGGTGAGATCATCGAAACCGGGTCTGACTACCAGGGCGGCTGGAAAGTTGGCGAACATCTGGCAGTCGGCCCGGTGGCTTACTGCGGGAAGTGCGATTTTTGTTTCAGCGGGCAATATGAGTATTGCGAAGATTATTATGAGATCGGGCAGCGTTGGCCAGGGGGATTGGCAGAATATATAGCCATTCCAGAGGAGAGTGTCCGGCTGGGCACTATTCGCTCCATCAACGCTGATGCTGATATGGCTGCAGCTGCCATCTCTGAGCCGGTATCTTCCTGCGTCAATGCCCAGGAAAAAGGCAATGTCTCGCTGGGAGACACTGTGGTTATCATCGGTACCGGGCCGATCGGGTGCATCCACGTTGCCCTGGCACGGGCACGCGGTGCCACGAAGATCATAGTGGTCGATATTATTGATGAACGATTGAAACTGGCTGAAGCCTTCGGCCCCGACCATACTATCAATGCCAGCAAGACCGACCTGGTGGCCGAGGTGAGACGCCTGACCGAGGGGAAAGGCGCTGAAGTGATCATTACAGCCACTCCCTCGCCAGTTGCCCAAATCCAGGCAGTGGAAATGGCGCGTAAAGCCGGGCGCATCCTGGTGTTCGGCGGGCTGCCGGTCGACCAATCTAAACCGGGTGTAGATATGAATATTGTGCATTACAACGGACTGCACATCATTGGAACGACAACCTTTGCTCCCCGGCACCAGATGACTGCATTGAAACTGCTGCTTTCTGGCAGGATCCCTGCTGAGAAACTGATCACCCGCTTCCCGCTGGCTGACTTCAACGCTGGAGCCCAGATGGCTCTTGACGGAAAATTGCTCAAGGCAGTTTTCATACCATAGGAATTACTGGAGGAAATGATGAGATCTGTTGATGTTCCGGCCGGTGTGAGGCTGCCCTTTTTAGATAAGGGAATTAGCCAGGTGGCAATGGTGGTGGAAGACCTGGATAAGACAGTTGAGAATTATTATAAAGTGTTCGGCATTGGTCCATGGCACTTTTACACGTACGAACGCCCGCTTGTGAAACATATGACCTATCATGGCGAAGATGTGGACTATTCCATGCGGGTGGCTTTATCGTATTTTGGCCCGATGCGGGTAGAGCTGATCGAAATGAAACGCGGCGATACAGTGTATGCCGATTTTGTGCGCGATCATGGCTACGGCGTACACCATTTTGGGCTGGTTGTGGAAAACATGCAGGAAGCCATCAAACAGGCTGAAGCTGCCGGGTACAAGGTGATCATGGACGGAGCAGGTTTTGGGTTGGATGGCGATGGGCATTACGCCTACCTGGACACAGAGGACACCCTGGGAACCACTTTTGAGCTGATCTGCCGTCCCGAACGGCGTATGAAACCGGAGCGAATTTACCCGCCAGAGGAGTAAATCTTAAAATAAGAGAGGCAAGCATGAACAATCACATACCCTTTCCTGTAATGGTTGAACGGCTGGAAGAAAATGGGATGCCGTACGGGGTCATTCCCCTGCAAAATGGGATGAAAATCCTTATCATACAGCGGGGGGGAAGGACTTTTGGTCCATTCCTGGATGATGTGAGCGGAGGCTTGCTGTGGACAAACGGAGCCTGGGCTGACAGGGATAGCTTTAAAGCATTCCTTGACAGCGGGCACTGGAACCTGGGCGGCGACCGGATGTGGATTGCACCTGAACTGCAGTACAGTGTTACTGACCGCAAAGACTTTTTTGGTTCCTTCCGCCTGCAAAAACAAATGGATCCGGGTGAATACGTCCTGGATAAAACGAAAGAAAATGAATGGCGCCTGGCAATGGATATCGCCATGGAAGCCGAGGTACTGGCTAAAGGGGTCAAAGAGCTCAGTGTTCAACGTCTCATCCACCCTATCGATGACCCGTTGAGGGCTCTTGGAAATTATGCAGAGCTGATTGAAGGGGTGCGCTATGCGGGCTACGAGCAGGTCATCAGCATGCGGGAGAAGAAAACTGATGATATCCTGAGCGAAGTTTGGTCCCTGCTGCAGATCAACCCGGGAGGGTTACTCTTGATCCCGGCTGCCGGTTGCGTGGAGCAGAATGATTATTACCAGCCGATCGATGATACCCTCGAAACCAGGTATGAGCATCACATATCCCTGAAGATCACGGGAAACCGTACTTATAAACTGGGTTTCAAAGCAGCGCATGTCTTTGGCAGGATCGGTTATTACAATGAGCTGGAAAACGGGCAGGCATATGTGCTTGTCCGCAACTTCTTCAATAACCCTTCAGCCATCTATGCCGAAGAACTTGACTATAAGCCCGGCTGCCATGGGCATTCCATCCATGTGTACAACGATAATGGAGATCTGGGCGGATTCGGTGAACTGGAATGCAATGGGCAGACCTTTGGCGGCAACACCGGGCGCAGTGGGGCGGTAGAACAGCTTCCGCTCTGGTTTTATGTTGGTGAAATTGAGAAAATCAAACGCATTGCCTACAATTTACTTGGGGTCAGGTTGTAAATAAATAGTGATCATATGAACAGGCTTGAACACTTGACGCAATAATACAGAAGTGCTATATTCAAATCGGTTGCACACCCTTGGAATAAGGAGAGTACCATGGAGTTATTAAGTCACTTACAGCAGCTGGAAGAATCGGGGGATTCGATTCGGGTCGGTTTGGTGGGTTGCGGCCAGATGGGTTCTGGAATGATGCATATCACCCGAAAAATGCCGGGCATGATCACCCAGGCTGTAGCAGATATCGATCCCAATCGGCCGTTGAAAGAGCTGCACCTGATGGGTGTGCCCGACTCCGAAATCGTCATCTCTACCAACAGGTCCCAGGCGGAAGATGCGCTGGCAAAAGGTAAATACCTGGTAACCGAAGATGCAGTCATGTTGTCCACCCTGGAAGGGTTGGATATCCTGGTTGAGGCAACCGGCTACACTGAGATCGGCGCTCAGGTTGCCTGGAACTGCATCCTGAATAACAAGCACATTGTCATGCTGAACGTGGAGACCGATGTCACGGTTGGGGTTTTCTTGAGCCGCATGGCCAAGAAGGCTGGCCTAATTTATACTGTTGCGGCTGGTGATGAACCGGCTGTGTGCAAGATGCTGTATGACTTTTCCACCACCCTGGGTTTCGAAGTGGTTACGCTTGGGAAAGGCAAGAATAACGTTATCGACTACCAGGCTTCCCCTGAAACCTGTGCTGCAGAAGCTGCCAGCAAAGCCATGAACCCCAAGATGCTGGCTTCCTTCAAGGACGGCACCAAGACAATGGTAGAAATGGCAGCGGTATCCAACGCTACTGGCCTCATCCCGGATGTGCCGGGCATGCACGGCCCCAAGGTTGAAATTGAAGATCTGCAAAAAGTCTTTATTCCAAAAGCTGATGGCGGAATCCTGTCCGGCAAGGGGCGCGTGGATTACTCAACCGGGAAGGTTGCTCCGGGTGTGTTTGCTATCATCACCACAGACGACCCGCGCATCCAGGCAGATATGAAATTTGTTTCCATGGGCGACGGACCGTATTTCAGGATCCTGCGCCCATTCCATTTGTGCAATATCGAAACCCCGCTGGCAGCTGCGGAAGCCATGATCTATGGCGAAACCACCGTGATTGCCAAGACAATGGTCTCTGAAGTGGTTTCCATCGCAAAACGAGACTTGAAAGCCGGGGAGACCATCGGCGGGATTGGCAGCGCTGATATTTACCACAAGATCTACACCTATGTCGATGCACGTCAGATGCGGGGCATCCCGATGGGTATCGCGCCAGGGGCTAAGATCCTTAAAGATATCAAAATGGGAATGCCGCTGACAGAAGAAAATACTGCTCCTGACAGCACCCAGTTCGTTTACCAGCTGCGCAAGATGCAGGATGATATGCTGCAAAGGGAAGAAAAATTCAATCGATAATCATTAGAGGTGGAAGCAGGAGGTTTATGGAAACACAAGATGTAAGGGCACTGGAAGAATTATCTGCGCTGATCGAGGAACAGGAATTGACCAAGGAAGAACTGGTCAAATACCTGCGCCAGATGATGGAGATTCGGGCATTCGAAGATAACATTGCCGAACTGCTCGGCAGGGCAGTGCTGAAAGGCGCATCGCACTTGTATGCCGGCGAAGAAGCTGTTGCAGTCGGTGCGATAGGGGCATTGCGGGATGATGACCTGATCACAAGCACCCACCGCGGGCACGGGCATGCCCATGCACACGGCGACAGCGCAGCCAAAACGGATGAGGAGAAGCAATTGCACTACAGCCGGATGATGGCTGAGGTGCTGGGTAAATCCGGCGGGTATTGTAAAGGCAAAGGCGGCTCCATGCATATTGCCGATGTTGACCATGGCAACCTGGGCGCAACCGGCATCGTTGGCGGCAATATCCCTGTGGCTGTCGGCGCAGCATTAGCCCAGAAACTGCAGGGAAATGACCGGGTGGTTTTATGTTTCTTCGGCGACGGCGCATCCAACACCGGTAATTTCCATGAATCCCTCAATATGGCCAGCCTGTGGGACTTGCCGGTGGTGTTCGTGGTTGAAAATAACCAGTATGCCATGTCAGTACCCTGGAAAAAAGCGAGCAAGGTTCAGCGAATCTCTGAGCGCGCCAAAGCATATGGTATTCCCGGCGAGACCGTGGACGGGATGAACCCCCTCACTGTCCGCAGCGCGGTCAGCAAAGCTGTTGCCAGGGCAAGGCATGGTGAAGGACCCTCCTTGATCGAATGCGAGACTTACCGCTGGTACGGGCACTCCCATTCAGATCCAAGGGCTTACCGCACCCGTGCAGAAGAAGCAGAATGGAAAAAGCGGGATGCACCTGAGACCTTTGCGAAAGGTCTTGTTGCGCTCGGTCTAATGAAAGAAGCTGAAGTTGAAACTTTGGATACTTCTGTGCAGAACAAACTGGATGCAGCCATGGATTACAGCAATAAATCAGCTGAGCCTTCCACTGCCGAGCTGTATACAGATGTATTTGCTCCTTCCAAATTTACTCCCCAGGACAAGGCAAACGATGAAGCCTGGCGCGAAAAGATCCGCAAGGGCGAGGTCAAGCGCGAGCTAAGCTATGCCCAGGCGCTGGCTGAAGGTATGCGCGAGGAAATGCTGCGTGATCCTAAAGTGTTTATTTTAGGTGAGGATGTCGGCCTGTATGGCGGGGCATACGGCGCAACCCGTGGGTTGTATGATGAATTCGGCGAGAACCGTGTGATCGATACCCCTATCTCAGAAGCCACGATCGGCGGGGCAGCAGTTGGTGCCGCCATGGCGGGCATGCGCCCGGTGGCTGAGATCATGTATGTCGATTTCACTCCCCTGGCAATGGACCAGGTTGCCAACCAGGGCGCCAAGAACCGCTACATGTTCGGCGGAAAGACCTCTGTTCCAATGGTAGTGCGCACTGAAGGCGGCGCAGGCAGGGCAATTGCTGCCCACCACTCGCAAAGCCTGGAAAGCCTGTGGACGCACTTCCCGGGCATTTATGTGGTCATGCCTTCGACACCCTATGATGCAAAAGGATTGCTTAAAGCAGCCATCCGGGATGACAACCCGGTTATGTTTATAGAACACAAAATGCTCTATAAAGAAAAGGGACCCGTCCCGGAAGAAGATTACATCATTCCATTCGGTGTGGCGGATATCAAACGGACGGGAAAAGATCTGACCATTGTGACCTATTCCCGCATGGTACTGCGCGCCCTCGAGGCAGCCGATATCCTGGCAAAAGAGGGGATCGATGCCGAAGTGATCGACCTGCGCACACTGGCGCCGCTGGATATTGATACGGTTGTCACTTCCATCAAGAAAACCGGCCGGTTTGTGGGTGTTACTGAAGCCTATGAAAATACCAGCTTCATAAACGAGATTATGGCACAAATTAACGACCTGGCATTTGACTGGCTGGATGCCCCGATGGTGCGTGTGGCTTCTGCTAATGTTCCGGTGCCCAGGGCTGAAGTCCTGGAAGACCTGGCGATCCCCAATACGAACCGGATCGTGGAGGCCTGCAGAAAGGTGGTCTCCTGATGGTAAAAGAATTGTTTGTTCCTCAGTTAGGACAGACAGTTGAAGAAGTAACCATTGTCAACTGGCTGGTTGAAGACGGTGCTACCGTGAAGCGCGGGCAGGAAGTGGTCGAGGTCGAAACCGATAAAGCGGTCTTCCCGGTAGAAGCCAACGGGAATGGTGTCATCCATATCGGGCCGTTTCCCAAGGGCACGGTAGTACCGGTATTAAGCACAGTGGCAATCATTGGCACTGCAGATGATGTATTTACGGCTGCGACTGCCAGCCTTGCTGTTGAACCTGACAAGGAAATCCCTTCTGGACCTGAAGCCCCAGAGGAAGCACTCATTATTGGTGCTGCTCCTGCTGATGTGGCTGTACCTGAATCTGGCCAGGAGAAGCTGTTTGCCTCTCCGCGTGCGAAATTGACAGCCCAATCGAAGCATATTTCACTCGATGGAATCACGCCCACCGGCGGAGGAGGAGTGCGCATCACCGAAAAGGATGTCCTTGATGCTATAAAAAGCGGTCCTAAAGTTACCGCGGTGGCGCAGCGCATGGCGCAGGAAGCCGGCCTGGATATCCATGGAATACCAGGCAGCGGCGTACGCGGGATGGTCACTAAAGCGGATATCGAGCAAGCGGTTCTGGCCAAACAGGAACCTGCACCGTCGATGCCAACCGGCGATCTCGTCAAAGTGCCGCTGACCGGTGTGCGCAAGATCATTGCCGAAAGGATGGGTATGAGCGTGCATACCACCGCGAGGGTGACCATGTTCATGGATGTGGATGCCACTGAGCTGGTTGCCTGGCGCGAGAGGCTGAAGGATTTAGTGGCGGAGAGCTGGGGGTTCAATCCTGGTTTTAATGAGCTGTTAACCCGCATCGTGGCCATTGCCCTGCGAAAGTTCCCGTACATGAATGCCCGGCTTACCCCTGATGCTATCGAACTCCTGCCGCAGGTCAACATCGGCGTTGCCGTGGATACCGAGCGCGGATTGCTGGTGCCGGTAGTAAAGAATGCCGATCAGAAGAGCATCCAGCAGATCGGTGCTGAGATCCGTGACATGGCTGGGAGGGCGCGCATCGGCCGATCCCTGCCGGATGAACTGGCAGGCGGCACATTCACGATCACGAACCTGGGCATGTATGACATTGACGGTTTCACTCCCGTGATAAACCTGCCTGAGGCGGCTATCCTGGGCGTGGGGCGCATCAGCCCCCAGCCTGTGTATGTGGGTGATGTATTGATGAAGCGCCAAATGATGGTATTGAGCCTGGTGTTCGATCACCGCCTGGTGGACGGTGCACCTGCGGCGCGGTTCTTGCAGTACATCAAGCAGCTGATCGAAATGCCGGCACTGCTGGCTGTCTAGAAATTCCAGAGATAAAGAAAACCGGTCCTGAGTAAAACCAGGACCGGTTGCTGTTTAATCAACAAGAATTCTACGCTTCATTTTCACTGAAGAAATGCTGTTCTAGATGGAACTCTGCGCAGATATCCAGTATCTGCCGGACGGTTAAGCCTACCACCGGGCTGCCCAGGGATATGTTCAGGTATTCATATGATGCTGCAGTTTCGGAGTATTCGATGTAATCCGCAGCCCTGGAAACGCTTTCATCGCTGCGGGCGACCTGCCCATGCCGCTGCCAGATGACCAGCTTGTGGGTACGCAAGCCTTCAACCGTTGCCAGCCTGAGCGCTTCTGTTCCCGGCACGGCGAATGGAATCATCCCAAACCCTTCAGGAAAGGTGATGACCGTCTCCGGTTCCCAGCGCAATAGCCGGCGGTTGAGGGATATGGTATTGCTGTATTCCGGCAGATGGCTCAGAAACGCCAGGTGCCTGGATTGGGCATGGATGACTGCCAGGTACGGAATTCCCCTGCGGGCAACCTGGTCTTCATGGATTCCGAGGTGGGAGTTGAACTCACTGGTTGGATTCAGTTCAGAAGCTGATAACACTTTCCCATGCAACCCGTCAGAAAGGATCTGCACCACCGATACCGTCTTTTCGGGGTGGTCCGCGATATCGCGCAGGCGTTTGCCGGTTCCAGTGATAATCACCCAGCCGCCGGATAGTGCATATGCAGGTGTGGGCAGGCAGATGGTCCCGGTTTCTTTATAGGAAGCAGGAATGTCTTCCAACTGCCTGGAGAAAACCGAAATGTTGCCGGCAGCGGCTTCAGCAGCGCCTAATACCGTAACCTGCTGCCCGGCACTGCCCATATCGTGAATGATATCCCGAAATTTCACGCTAGTTCTCCTGTTTCCGGTAACGCTCATCCACTGCTTTGATCTTTTCGACTTTAGGTGCAGACCTTCCACCGGCGAATTCCGAAGCCACCCAGGCATCCACCAGTGATTTTGCAAGTTCGGTTCCAACCACCAGTGATCCAAGGGTCAATACCTGGGCATCGTTGCTCTTGCGCGCACGCTCAGCCGAATAGACATCATGGGCGCAGGCAGCCCGCACTCCGGGAACCTTATTGGCAACGATCGCCATGCCAACACCTGTGCCGCAGATGAGAATGCCGCGTTCAAACTCTCCGCTGGCAATCCTGAGCGCCAGCTGTTCGGCGATATCCGGGTAATCCACCAGGTCCTCAGTGTAGACCCCCATATCTGTCACCTCGACATCCTTACTTTTCAGGTGTTCGTTGAGCACATTTTTCAATCCAAAGCCGTTTTGGTCTGAACCAATGATAATTTTCATGATGGGTCCTGTTCCTGATTAATTTGAATATTTCTGTTCGATCTTGCGGATATTGGCGTTTCGGGCGATATGACGCCCACCCTCAAACTCGGTCTGCATCCAGACTTTAACGATCTCTTTAGCAACTTCTTCACCAACAACCCGGGCGCCTATACCCAGCACTCTGGCATCGTTATGCTCACGCGATTTGCGGGCGGTGAAAAGGTCATTGCACAGGGCGCAATCCACTCCTGGTACCTTGTTGGCTGCGATGCTGATACCGATCCCGCTGCCGCACATGACGATTCCCCGCTCAGCTTTGCCTTCCCTGACCATTTCCGAGACAGCTGCGCCGGTCAGGTGATAATCATTTGCGGGGACTGAATCCGTGAATGCACCCAGGTCTTCCACTTCATGCCCCATCTCAGACAGAAGCTTCTTAATGACCTGTTTTAACTGGAATGCAGCATGGTCGCTGCCAATGGCTACTTTCATCGCTAATTCCTCACTTGACCATAATGTCTGGCAGGCGGATCACACTGCCATCTACGTCAATATCCATCATAGGCCAATCGTGGTTATCGCTGATAATGTGGATACCGTCCTCTTTCAACAGGACCGTCTCTTCGGATTTGGCACCTTTCACAGTAATATACCAGGTGAAAGCCATGTTTGCCATTGCCACTGCCAGGGGGTCGTCGCACCGTTCGGGATAGCTGTTATGGTAGCCGGTTGGGCCGCCGTGCATATGGTTGGTCTTTTCTTCCGGGTATCCAAAGTGGTCGAACAGGTCGAACACCTTCTGGCGCAAGGATGCTAACCGCACACCCGGGCGGGTCATATTCAGCACGGCTGCATGGATTGCGGAGACTGCATTATGCCTTTTACGGGTATCGGCTGCAGGTTCGCCAAAATGGATGGTGCGGGTGATCTGAACATGTAGACCGGCTTTGTACACTGCCGGGGCGATGAACAGGTGTTTTTCGATCGGTTTGTCGCTCGGCACGCCGTGCCGGTAGCGTTTAATGCGGTCATCCGAAACAATGAACATGCAATCCCCCTCGAATCCCTGTTCAAGGTACATACCCCACATTTTTGCCAGCATCTGGCGTTCGGTAACACCCGGTTTGACCCAGAGAGCCAATTCTTTTACGATCGCAGCGCTTTCCTTGCAAACCTGGTCGTAGCGAGCCATCTCCTCTGGGGTATATGGTTCATGGATCTTGACGACCTCAGCAGCCAGGTTGTCTATCCCTTTAAACCAGTTATCCGCCGCCAGCTTGCCTTCTGCCAATTCCAGTGTTTTCTCAAGAGGAGATTTACCGAAAGTAGGCAATGAAACGGGTTCGTATCCCTGCCCGTAAAGTTCCTCTTCGAACGTACGCGGCAGGTCCATGTTATACCCGATGGCATACTTCTTCGAAGGGGTGATGAGCAGGTTAACCGGGCTGGTCTCGCTTACGTAAGAAACAACCCCCCTGTGCCCGCAGCTCAACCAGGCAAAGTTCTCTCTGCGGGTAAGAACCAGGCTCTGGTACCCGAGCCGCTCCAGCATCTGACGAATGCGGTGGTCTTTGACAAGATGTTCTGGTTCAGTGTGCATGTTACTCTCCTAAAGACCGTGTTGTTGCAGGAATGCATCTAATTCCTGCCTGGAAACCATTGCCGGCATCGCACCTTGTTTGCGGGTGGATAAAGCCCCGGAAGCATTTCCAACCCGGGCTGCCTGCTCAAGTGCCTTGCCTTCTGCAAGGGCAATTGCCAGCCCGCCCATAAATGCATCTCCTGCACCCGAAGGGTCAATCGCGTCCGGGATGGAAAATGCCGGGATATGTTTGGAACCATCCTTTTGTACCAGCAGGCAGCCTGATGAACCCAGGGTGATGATCACCGCAGGTACTCCCATCTGCAACAGGGCTTCACCTGCTTTTTGTGCGCCTTCGATGGTATCAGCGGGTATGCCGGTTAACAGCTTTGCTTCATTCTGGTTGGGGGTGAGCAGGTCAATATTCTGTAAAATGCTGGGTGGCAGCTGGCGGGCTGGAGCCGGGTTCAGGATACAGAAACAACCGCCCTGGTGTGCCGTCTGGATAGCAGCATCGATCGCTTCCAGGGGAATTTCCAGCTGCATGAGCAGGACCGCTGACTGCCGGAGCTGCTGGTCGGCAGCCCTGACATCCTGCGGTGTGATGCGCATATTCGTGCCGGGGATGACCACAATGACATTCTCCGGGTGTTTGTCCACCACGATCAAAGCCATGCCGGATCCTGCCCCGTCATCACAATGGATATGGTCGGTATTGATTCCGTAGGAATTCAGGGTTTCAACCATTTGCTTGCCGAACGCGTCACAGCCGACCCGCCCGACCATGGTCACATCCCCGCCCAGTTTTCCAGCAGCAACTGCCTGGTTTGCGCCTTTTCCCCCCATGGTCATGATGTAGTTGTACCCGATCACCGTCTCGCCGGGCTCGGGCAGGTGTTCGGTGGTAGCGTAAATGTCCATGTTGCAGCTGCCAACTACGCTTATCCTGGGTCTATCCATCGCATAGGTCTCCCTAATCTTTGAGCTCTTCCAGAGCCCTGGCGGATTCCTCAGCATTTAAAGAGCGTGCGTGGAATTCCTGGGTCCCGGCCATAAAGGACACGCCGTAACCCTTGATGGTATTTGCGACCGCCAGGCTGGGTTTATCAGGACTTTGCCGCGAACGCAGAAGGAAGCCCAGGATCTGGTCGTAATCATGTCCGTCGATCTCTTCGACCCTCCAGCCAAAATCGCGCCATTTGTCTGCCAGGGGCGCCAGCGCCATGACCTCGCATACCGGGCCGTCATACTGGTACTTGTTGTGGTCAATGAAAACAGCCAGGTTGTCCAGCTTGAATTGCGGCGCTGCCAGGGCTGCTTCCCAAATTTGGCCTTCATCGCATTCACCATCGCCTATCACCGCATAAACCCTATTGGGCAATCCAGCGATCTTAGCCCCCAGTGCCTGGCCAACGGCCTGTGACAATCCTATACCAAGAGAACCGGTGGTTGCATCAACCCCGGGTGCTTTGACATGGGGATGCCCCTGCAGCAAGCTGCCAGGTTTACGGAGAGAAATCAAAACTTCGCGGTTAAAGAAACCGGCTTCATACAGGGCCCCATACAGCACTGGAGCGCCGTGCCCTTTTGAGAGAACAAAGCGGTCGCGTTCCAACCAGCCGGGTTCATCTGGCCGGTAGCGCATTTCGCTGAAATAAAGCGCCGAGAGGATCTCGGTGGGGGAGAAGGAGGGACCGGGGTGCCCGCTGCCGGCAGCACATGTCATCTCGATGATATGGCGGCGGATGTGGCGGGCACGGCAGGCCAAGGTGTTTTTCAGGTCCAGGGTAATGTCGTCTACGGTTGTGATCATCAGTTTACCCTCCGTGCAGCATCCCTGCGTTCCATTGCCCGGCGGGCAGCGGTGGTGATGTCTGAGGATGTGAGGTGGAATTTAGCATACAAGTCTTTAGCTGGCCCGGATTCGGCGAAGGTATCCTGCATGGCTACCTGTTCCATTACGGCAGGAACATTCAATGCAAGAACTTCAGCAACCGCACCGCCAAGTCCGCCGTAGCGGTTATGGTCTTCAGCCACCACGATCGCTCCAGTTTCCCGGGCAGCCCGGATGATGGCTTCTGTATCGATGGGCTTGATGGAGTATAAACTTACCACACGGGATTCGATTTTTTCTTCTGCCAGCTCTTCGGCGCTCAGCAGTGCCTGGTGGACCATACCTCCAATAGCAAATATGGTTACATCTTTGCCTTCCCTCAGTTGTAGGGAGCTTCCCAGGGTTACTGGCATGTCTGGATCGGTCATCAGGGGAATCGCTGCCCGCTCAAGGCGGATATACACTGGACCAGTTATATTTAATGCAGCCCGCAATGCTGGTTCGACCTGGTTGGCATCCGTGGGTGCAAGCACCACCATGCCGGGGATGACCCGCAACAGGGCGATATCTTCGATTGCCTGGTGAGTGACCCCATCCGGCCCAACATTAATGCCGCTGTGGGTGGCCACGATCTTGACGTTGAAGTGCGAATATGCAATTGAATTGCGGATCGGTTCCCATGCTTTACCCCCGACAAACATGGCATACCCGGCCACCACCGGGATCAATCCCATGGTAGATATGCCGGCTGCCATCCCGATCGTATTTTGTTCTGCTATGCCGCTGCAGATAAACCGATCAGGATAGGCTTCTTTGAATTTGATCGCCTTGGTGGATAGGGATACATCCGGCGATAACACGACCAGTTCCGGGTAATCAGCGCCCAGGTGTACGAGCGCATCCCCCAGAACACCCCTTTGCTCAATAGCTTTTGCAGGTTCCATGATGAATATGATCCTGTGAAGTGATTTACCCGGCAATTACTGCAGCCGGGCTGATTTAGCAGGCTGGAATTTTCCAGAGACATGCATGCGCCGTGCAACTATCTTATTCAGGTGTTCTTGTATTAAATAAGAGCCAGTTGTTCACTGCTGGTCTGGTCAATTCCAAAATATTTGGTTATTAAGGACAATGCTTTATCCCATCCGGTGCAATATGGATTGCATGGCAGGGAAAATTTCACGGTAAATATTGTACCGGTCAGTAAAGGCTTGATGCCGTCGCGGGTCAGGTTCATAGCGTCTGACAAACTCAAGGCTTCCGGCAAGCGCTTGGTTTGCGTTGCTGAAATACCCGGCAGCTATGCCTCCCAGTATACCAGCTCCCCATGAAGCAGCTTCCGTGATCCTGGGGACGACCACCGGTATGCCCGTGACGTCTGCTTTCAATTGTAACCAGTATTTAGACCTTGCTCCGCCTCCCAGTGCCCGGATTTCTTCTATCTTGATGTTGCTTTGTAACAGCACTTCGAGATTGTGACGCAGCTCAAAAGTCACACCCTCTAACACAGCGCGTGCGATCTCAAGGCGAGTGGTGCCAAAGGTCATCCCAGCCAGCACAGCCCGTGAACGGGTATCGAATTTCGGGGTGCCGCTTCCTGAAAAATGGGGCATTAAGAAAAGTGAACCTGGTTCAGCAGGTGCATCTTTAAATATCAGGTCATATGGGTCCATCCCTGATCTCTGTGCTTCTGCGATCTCCTGCTGGCAGAACTGGTCGCGGAACCAGCGCAATGACATGCCCCCGCTGTGGTTAAGTGTCATAGCCAGGTACATTCCAGGAATGACGTGGGCATAAACTGAAATATCTGTTTTCTCCAATTCAGGTGTGAGGGCGGGTGAAGGCAGGGCTACTTCCACCACTTCCGCAGTCCCGGTTGAGTCCATGCAAAGCCAGGGTTCAATCAATCCAACACCCAGGGCACCGCATGCCTGGTCGTGCCCTCCTGTGGCAATTACAGGTGTATTCACAAAACCCAGCTTTTGTGCCAGTTCGGGCAGCATATTTCCCACAGGTGTACCGGATTGATGTAACTCCGATAGCCGGTCAACTGATAAATCGAGTGCATTCAGGATCTCAGGCGACCAGCATTCCCGGTTGATATCGTACATCTGGGTACGCGATGCCATACACGGGCTAATGGCAGGCTGCCCGGTCATCTGGGCGATGATGAAGTCTTCATAAAGCAGGAATTTGCAGGCTTTCTGCCAGGTTTCCGGCTCATTTTGTTTTAGCCACATCAGCTTGGGTAGTGTATTCACTGTGTGGATAGGCATGCCGGTCAGATGGAAGAGGTAGGCATTGCCGAACTTCTCCCGCAGTTGGTCGTTCTGAAGGTCTGTCCGGGTATCCATCCCCAGGATAACCGGCCGCAACGGCTGCCAGTCTTTATCCACAGGTACAACTGCTTCTCCCTGGCAGGAAAGGCCGATCGAAATGACCTGCTCCGTGCTGCCGCTTTTCTGGAAAGCCTCATGCATGGATTCCTGGGCAAGCTGCCAGACCTGGAGTGCATCCTGTTCAGCCCAGTCGGGGTGGGGGATAGCCACATTGTATTCGCGGCTGGCGCTGGAGATCAGGCTGCCGGCGGCATTGAATACGGATGCTTTGCACCCTGTGGTACCAATATCCAGACCCATCACGTACATATCCACCTCCACTTACGGTCAAGCAGGTATGTGTTTTGATCAATCCAGAGCCAGTTTATCAACTCTGGCAAGCATTTCAGGTTCAGTGATCCTGCCAGCCATCCAGTCATCCTGGAGCATTCGCAGGGCAAGGATGGTCGTGGAAGGCAGTTCGACATCATCCAGGGTGATGGGGGTATCAATTGGTACCGGGTGTACGACCCTGGCATTCTTAGCCAGCCCGATCGGGAACAGGCGTTCTGCCCGGGCCTGGTCATATGTGTCGATCAGGCTGTAGTAATGGACACCGCCGATGTTGTCGAGTACTTCGCCAGGGGTGAGGTCATGTTTGGCAACCGCAAATACCTCGGAAACCAGGCGGTTGAGGGGGTACATGGCAGAATAATTCTGGATGACCAGCTGGGCACAGGTAAGAGGCACCTCGATGCTGCACAGGTGGAAGGGGCGGAAGAGGGTGTAGTATGGACCGTTGCCCATATCGCGCAGCACCATGGCTTCGCGCAGGCGTGGATGGTCTGTATGGACGACAAGGAAGACCCCCGGTGCTACCCTGCCGATGCCGAAGTCAACCACACCCATTTTATTTAGAACCCCGCCATCCTCTTTCAGGCGGAAATCGAAATGCAGGTGGTCTCGGTCGGTATCAGGTCCGTGCATACCGCGCACATCCGGCACAAGGCCGGTGGCATTGGAGACGGCTGCCATCTCGATCATGGTCTTGGAGCCGTCTACAAATTCCACCAGCATATTCGGGCTTAAACCGCGGCGGGCAGCCTCTTTGATCATGTTGTTATCTGCTGAACTGGCATGGCGGTTGAGCGGGTTATTTTTTCCCTTGCCGGCAGCCACAATGGTAAAGCCGAGCGAATCGGCAAAGTCGTAGAGCTCTTTGCATGCGGCTGGTTCATCCCCGGCAGCCAGAGCGTACAGCACACCTTTCTGGCGAGCGTACCAGTTCAGGATGGGTCCGACGGTGATATCCGCTTCGACATTCATCATTGCCAGCTGTTTCCCATTTCGTACTGCGCGCAATGCAGCCCGGGACCCGATCTCAGGTACACCAGTGGCGTCTAAAATGACATCCACCGTTTGCATGTCTGTGGCAATGCGGTAATCTTTGCTGATCACCCGCTTGCCAGCCAGGATAGCAGCATCGGCTTCAGCAGCAGTGTCAACCTCGACCACCTCACCATCGACCTGCCCGATCTTGTAGGAATCGCGGGCGCGGTCCAGGTTGATATCGACGGTGATGACAACTTCGATGCCCTGCATCATCTTTACTTCTGCAACCACATCGGTACCCATCTGCCCGGTACCCAGCAGCCCAATCCTGACAGGGTTGCTGGATTCTTCCCTGTTCATTAGTTCATCTCTTAAACTGATCATTCTTTTCCTTTCAGATGCTTTACATCTGTATCATAACTTTTAAGGCAAGACCGCCAGCAGCGGTCTCAAATGCCTCAGAGACACGGCTCAGTGGCACGGTGTGGGTGATTAATTTTTCAACAGGAATATTCCCTTTGGAGATGATGTCCAATGCCATTTCAAAGAAACGGGGATGATAAGAAAACGTCCCTAGGATTTCGATCTCATTGTAGTGGATCAGGTTTGCATTCAAGCTGGTCATCGGGTTGGCTTTCGGTAAGCCGCCAAACAAGGCAACTTTACCGCGCTTACGGACGATCTCTACCGCCTGGGTCTGGGTGGCTGCGACCGGGTTGGCGCAGATAGCCAGTTCAGCGCCACGGGAACCGGTAAATTGCAGCACCGCATCCTTCAAGTCCTGGTTGAACGGATCCACCACCAGGTCTGGTGCAAATGACAATGCCATTTCACGCCTTTCGGGGCTGGGTTCTGAGAGGATAACGCTACAGCCGCGCGCTTTGGCTACTGCGATATGAAGGCATCCTATTGGTCCGCTGCCCATGACCACAACTGTATCGCCCAGTGTGGTGCCAACACGGTCATGCATCGCCAGGACCGAGCAGAGAGGTTCTGCCAGGGTTGCAAATTCATATGAAAGTCCCTCCGGTACCTGGCCTAAGATCCCGTTTTCGATAACATTCCCGTTAATGGCTACAATTTCAGCCAGCCCGCCTGGAATATCCGGGGTGATGCCCAGGAATTTCAGGCTGTCACACAAGTTGTACAGGCCGCGCTTGCAGTAGAAACAATGCCCGCAGTGGATATCCGGTGCAAATGCCAGCCGGTCGCCGGTTTTATACCTGGACTGTGCTTTACCGGTCTCAATAACCTCGCCAGAAAATTCATGCCCGCCCACCACACAGCTGTGACCGGCTGGCGGGCCTTCCTTCCAGCGCCGCAGGTCCGAGCCGCATACGCCGCAGGCTTTGACCCGAACCAGCAGGCCGTCGTCCGGAACGGGCGGGGGGGCGCTTTCACGGATCTCAAAAGTTCTGGGTGCTACAAGACAGGCAGATCTCATGGATACCTCCTTTTTATTCAAGGTTTTTCTCCAGCCAGTTTCTTGCCGACTGCTCCACCGGGGTGGGTCTGACCAAAATCCTCTTTGGTGTACCCGCCAGCTTCGAGCAGCAGCACACACAATACATCGCAGGCAGCCGCATTGGTCAGTGATGATCCGGTAGCAATCATCCCGAATGGATCGACACCATCGGGGGCAACCACATGGAAAACAGCATCTGCTATCTTTCCAAGAGGGGATTCAGGTTTTTCGGTATGGGCGATGATTTTTGCGCCGCGCTTCACAGCGATCTCAGCGAACTGGTTGATTTCTACACTTTGCCCGCCTTTGGAGATGATATAAACCACATCTCCCGGCTGGATGGCGCCAGCCCCGCCGTGCAGTGCATCCGCAGAGTGGATGAAGAGGGCGGGGATACCGCAGCAGGAGAGCAGGTGGGAAAAGCGTTCTGCTACTGTGCGGGATGTCCCGGCGCCAGTGGTCAGCACTTTGCCTTTGCGGTTTAGCAGCAGCTCCACTACAGGAAGTATTGAGGGATTGATCTGCGCCTGGAGGGCTTCCAATCCGCGGGATTCATTCTTGATGATCTCGCCAGCCCGTAAAGCCAATTGTTCAGCATTTAGTTTTTCAGACATGGTTTCCTCTGCTTACTCCAGGATTTTTTGGGCGGTAAGCTGGTCTGTCACCAGGACATTGATGTAACCGCCCATCAGCGCTGCTTTGACCGAAGTAACCTTTTCGGGTCCACCCGAAACACCCACAACAGTATCGATATTCTTCAATTCTTCCAGGCTGATGCCGATCACCAGATCATCAACCGGGGAATGGATGGGTTTACCCTGGGTGTCGTAGAACCTCAGGGCGATATCCCCCACACCACCCTGGGCTTTTATTTCTTCAAGCTGGGAGAAAGAGATGATCGACCCATCCCGCAGGATGACGGAATTGGGGGAGGGTGTGCCGATGCCAACATACGCCAAATTTACTTTTGCGAACATGTCCATGGCATTGCGCACAAATGTATCCATCAGGACAGCCTCTTTGGCCTGCTGGTTGGCCATAATACCGGGCGCCGGCAGAAGGGTGACATCGCAGTTCAGGAAAATGGCTACCCGCCGGCAAAGACCGGTGGCGTGCGATTCGGAATTTGGCGGCCCCAGCCCGCCGATCAACTGCACAACATGGTTATCCAGGTACTTCTGCGGACGGATGGAGAAAGCCATTGCGCTCAGGGTAGACCCCCATGAAAAGCCGATCACGTCACCTTCGCGCATGGTGTCCTGCAGGTGGTGGGCAGCGGCGGCGCCCAGGGCCCGGGTCACCGATTCCTGCGAATTGGGATCAAATACGTCCACAACATAAGCCTCGCGCAGGTTGAACCGCTCCTCCAACTGCTGTTCCAGCTCCGGGTAGATGCCGGAAGGGGAGATGATGGAGATCTGGATGACCCCGACCTCGCGCGCCTGTTTCAGGATGCGCGACACCTTAGAGCGGGAGAGGTGCAGGCGGGTGGCGATTTGTTCTTCGCTAAAGTCGGATTCGTAGTAGTAACGGCTGACTTTATTTAGAAGGCGGTAATCGACAGGCTGGCGGGTGCGCGGCATATAAACTCCATTCTACGCGCGATAAGTGGTATTCTGTTCAATAATGAATGAAATTGCAAAGAAATTGTAATACCATCAAAAGGCTATGTCAACAACCAGGAGTGGTCATTTGTTCACTTCTGATTTTGGTGTTGTCCAGTAAAAACGAGGCTGCTTATTGACTTTGCAAAATGGGTGTGCTATAATAAGTAAACGTTTACGCAAGCATCTTTGCGAACCTGATGATCGTTACCACGGTACTTTTCAAGTAAAGCTTAATAAATATCCACCCGGGCGTTTCCAAATCCGGGAATCAGGAAGAAAAAAGGGGTTTCTTTCCAAGGCGGAGAAAATGTATGAAATTGTGATTGTTGGAAGCCTGAACATGGACCTGGTTGTGCAAGTTAAGGAAATGCCCCTGCCGGGGGAAACTATCCCAGGAAGCGACCTGCAGACCATCTGCGGCGGGAAAGGGGCAAACCAGGCGGTGGCTGCCGGGAGGATCGCTGGTTCAGCAGCTATGGTCGGCAGGGTAGGGAAAGAGGCATTCGGCACCCGGCTGCTGGAAAGCCTGGACAATGCCCATGTGGATACCGCTTTTGTCGGCAGGGATGATACCCCCACAGGCACCGCGGTGATCCTGGTTGACAGCCATGGCGAAAACAGCATTGTCATTTCACCCGGTGCCAACGGGCAGGTGACTGAAGCGGACCTTGATGCGGCCGGAAGTTTGTTTAAGAATGCCAGGTTTGTGCTAACCCAGTTCGAGCTGCCCATGCAGGTCACCCAATCATTGATCGAACGCATGCAAAAGTACGCGGGAAAGCTCATTCTTAATCCAGCCCCGTATCGGCCTATCGATCCAGAATTCCTGGCAAAGGTCGATTATTTTGTCCCCAATGAGACCGAAGCCGAAAAATTTTCAGGTGTGCACATCACAGATATGGACAGCGCACAAAAAGCTTGCCGTGTTTTGTTGGATATGGGAATCCAGAATGTGGTCATGACCCTCGGCGCAAAAGGAGCCTTGCTGGCAAACCGTGACGGGATGTGGCATATTCCTGGTATTGCGGTCAAACCTGTTGACACAACCGCTGCCGGAGATACCTTCATCGGTGCTTTTGCTGCCGCACTGGTGCGGCAATTTTCCCTTGAGGATGCTGTCCGCTATGCCAATTGCGCAGCAGCTATTGCCGTAACCCGTTTCGGCGCCCAGACCTCAATTCCATCTGCTGAAGAGGTGGATGCCTTGTTAGCCGGGCAGAAAAACTGGTAAGACTGCGATAATGAAAGGAGACCGGGATTGAAGAAGATCGGGATACTGAATCAGGAAATATCTTGTGTGGTTGCAGGGATGGGGCATAATGACATGCTGGTGATCGGTGATGCCGGCCTTCCGATTCCAGGAGAGGTGAAGCGGATCGATCTTGCTGTAAAACAGGGCGTTCCAGGTTTCTTTGATACTCTGGAGACAATCCTGCTGGAACTTAAGCTAGATAAGGTCATCATAGCACGGGAGACCTTCGAAGTCAGCCCGCAAGTCGGAAGCCAGTTGAGGGAGCTTTTCAAAGATACGCCGATTGTAGAAGTCAGCCATGAAGATCTAAAAAAATTGTCTGCTGAAGCCAGGGCGGTGGTGCGCACCGGTGAATTCACCCCTTACGCCAATATCATCCTGGTGTCAGGGGTTGTTTTCTGATAGGTAGAGAAAGGAATTTCTTATGAGTGAAACAATGCTTGCAGCTGTATTTGAAGGGGTAGGAAAGCTGACCCTGAAGGAAGTGGCGGTGCCAAAGATCACCCGGCCTGACCAGGTGAAGATCGAGGTAGAAGCAGTGGGGATTTGCGGTACTGATGTGCACATCACATCGGTCCCGCCAGGATACATTGCCACACCTAACACCATCCTCGGGCATGAATACGTCGGCCGCATCGTTGAGGTGGGTGAATTTGTCACTCATATCAAGGTTGGCGACCGGGTGGTGGTCAACCCGAATGATTACTGCGGAGTGTGCTACTACTGCCAGAACCATCTACCCAACCTGTGCGAACATGTCGGGGCGATCGGGATCGACCTAAATGGCGCTTTCTGCAAGTACAACGTGGTTTCCAGCAAGCTGGCATTCAAGGTTGATGACAGTGTACCGGTCGACCACGGCGCTTTTGCAGAAATGCTGGCTGATGTGGTCAATGGCACCAACAAGGTCAAATTGCAGCCTGGCGAAAGCACTGCCATCATCGGCGCCGGACCAATCGGGCAGTTGTATGCCCAAATGTTCAAGGCAGCCGGCGCAGGCAAGATCATCATCGTCGATATGTCTCCCTACCGCCTGGATTACACCCGCAAGATGGGTTTCGACCTGGTGGTGGACCCATCCAAACAGGACTTGAAGCAATTCGTGCTTGACCAGACCGGTATCGGGGTGGATGTTGCCGTCGATGCTGCCGGATCCGGCTTGGCAACCGCCATTGATATCACCCGCAAAGGCGGCAAGGTGGCTGTCTTTGGGGTTAACACCCAGGCAACAGCCAGTTTCCCCCAAAGCCAGCTGACCTTTAAGGAGCTGCAGGTACTGGGAGCGTGGCTGGCGAATGCCACCTTCCCGGCTGCTGTCAAGGTGCTGGAGAGCCGGGTGCTCGACCTGGATGGGTTGATCTCGCACTCCATCCCGCTGACCGAGATCCACAAAGGGCTTGAGCTGCTGGCAAACCGGCAGGCACTTAAGATCGTGGTTCACCCCTGAGCTGAACAGCGATGGACAGGCAGACCGATTACGACCTGAAATTAAGCCGCCTGTGGGACAGACTGGATGCCCGCAAGCTGGACGGGGTACATATTACCCGGAGGGCGAACTTCACCTGGCTTACGGGCGGGGATAACCGCATCTTCCTCAACCATCCGACCGGTTCTTCGTCGCTGCTGATCACCCGCAAGGGCAAGTACCTGCTGGCTGCGGTCATGGACGGTTCCCGCATGCTGGAAGAGGAAGTTGCCGGGCTGGGAATCGCCCTATTCAGCCATACCTGGTTCGAGGACCGCAAGGAAATGATGGAAATTTTGTCGAGGGGACTGCGAATTGGCAGCGATACACCCACACCAGGCTGCGAATACCTCGATGAAACCTTCTGGGCTGTCCTGCACTTCCCGTTGACAGAATATGACCTTGTGGTTGCCCGAAGGGTGGGCATGGAGAGCGATGCGGCCTTTCAGCAAGTTTGCCGTGCCATCCAGCCAGGAGATACTGAGCGCAAGATCGCAGGTATGCTGATGGGTGAGTTCTTCAGCCGCGGGTTCTATGCCAGCGTTATGCTGGTGGGCAGTGATGAGCGTCTGTACAAATACCGGCACTGCCTGCCGACAGAGAAAGCAGTGGACAAGCTTGTTCTCATGCATGTTGCCGGGCATAAGTACGGCTTCCATGCCAATGTAACCCGCATGGTGCATTTCGGGCTGGTTCCCGAGGAACTGCATCAGCGTTTCCGGGCAGTGAGCACGTTGAATGCCATGCTGCTCTCTTTCCTGGAACCTGGATTACCCTTTCCCGTGCTGAGCGAAAAAATGAAAGAAGCCTATGCCCAGCTTGGCTGGGGGGATGAATGGAAAGGCCATGTCCAGGGCTTTCCGTGCGGGTATGAAACCTGTTATGACACCTGGGCGAACCGTCCGGATGCGCTGGTGGGATACAACCAGGCGTACGACTGGCTGCAGACCATCCCCGGGGTAAAGACGGAAGAATTGAGCCTGTTTACCCGGGAAAAGGGAGCTGAGATCATCTCGGTAGGCAGTGACTGGCCGGTCTTACCGGTGCAAGCTGGCGGCAGGACCTGGAATGAGCCGGATATTTTGACACGATGAAAGGAAACAACTGAGAATGAAGACATCTGTTTGTATCGAAATGATTTACACAGAAGTTCCCTTCTTTGAGCGGTTTGAAAAAGCTGCCCGGCAGGGTTTTGATGCAGTCGAATTCTGGAACTGGGATAACAAAGATATGCCTGCGGTAAAACAGGCAGCACAGAAGGCAGGAATCGAGATTGAAACCTTCCAATCCAACCTGGGCGGTACACTGATCCATCCTGGCCACCGTGTGAACTTTGCAGCCGGCATCCAAAAAAGCCTGGATAAGGCAGTCGAAATGGGCGTGAGTTCGCTTTTCCTGCTGTCAGATGAACTGGGCGATGACCGCTCAGTGCGCTTCCAGTTTCCTGAGCTGAGCGATGAGGAAAAGTACCAGAGTGTGCTGGACGGCTTGAAAATGCTCGCCCCGCTGGCTGAAAAAGCCGGGGTGACCCTGATGCTTGAACCCCTGAATATCCTGGTTGACCACCCCGGTTATTTCCTGAAAGGTTCGGCTGTTGGTTTCGACCTGGTTCGGGCAGTCGGCAGCCCCAATATCCGCCTGCTGTTTGATATTTACCATCTGCAGGTTATGGAAGGCAATATTATCCAGAAACTGACGAGCAACCTGGATGTGATCGGGCATATCCATGTGGCTGATGTACCCGGGAGGCATGAACCCGGCACAGGCGAGCTGAATTACCGGAACATCTTTAAGGCACTCAAGAAAGCCAATTACCAGGGGTATATCGGTTTTGAATACGAACCGACTATCTCTTCTGAGGAAGCTGCTGCCAGTTCACTGGCATTGCTGGCTGGACTATAGGACACATTGGAGGAAACATGAATATTCCGCGTGAGAAATTGTTGATGATGTATGAGCGGATGATGAAGATCCGCGAATTTGAAGACCGGGTGCGGGTCTTATTTGCTGAAGGCGAATTGCCTGGTTTTGTACACCTGTATCTCGGTGAGGAAGCTGTGGCGGTTGGCGCATGCGCTCCGCTTAATGATGATGACTACATCACCAGCACCCACCGCGGCCACGGGCATATCATAGCCAAGGGCGGTGAGCTGGACCGCATGATGGCTGAATTGTACGGGCGTGCGACCGGCTACAACAAGGGCAAGGGCGGGTCCATGCACATTGCCTACCCCAAGCTGGGCATTTTGGGAGCAAACGGGATCGTCTCCGCTGGCATCCCGATTGCTACTGGTGCAGCCATGTCCGCCAAGGTGCGCAAATCCGGGCAGGTGGCAGTCTGCTTCTTTGGTGATGGCGCTTCGAACGAGGGCACATTCCACGAGTCGCTGAACATTGCCAGCGCTTACAGCTTGCCGATCGTGTATGTATGTGAGAACAACCTGTACGCGGTTAGCACCCGCCAATCCCGTGTTCGCAAGGTTGAGGATATCGCAGACCGCTCAGTAGGCTACGGCATGCCGGGGGTGGTGGTGGATGGGAATGATGTTATCGCTGTGTACGAAGCCTGCAAGGAAGCGGTTGATCGAGCCCGTTCCGGAGCCGGTCCTACCCTGATCGAGTGCAAAACCTACCGCTGGCGCGCACACTTTGAAGGCGAAGTGGATACTTACCGCCCGCCCGAAGAAGTGGAAGCCTGGATCAAGCGTGAGCCAATTGCGCCATATGAAAAACTGCTGGTGCACCAGGGTGTTGCCACAGAAGCTGAATTAAAGGCGATCAAAGATTGTGTCATCAAGGAACTTGCTGAAGCGGTTGAATTTGCCCGCAAGAGCCCGTTCCCTGCCCCCGAGACTGCCCTGGAAGATGTATGGGCGTAACAGGATGCAACCGAGAGAATAGAGTGGAGTTTACTATGAGACAACTATTTTATAACCAGGCATTAGGTGAAGCGCTGGCAGAGGAAATGCGCAGGGATAAGACTGTTACCCTGTGGGGTATTGATATCGGCCCGTACGGTGGAGCGAACGGTGTTACCAAAGGGCTGTGGGAGGAATTCGGTGAAGCCAGGGTGATCGATACCCCGGTTGCAGAGCTGGGATATGTCGGCATGGGCGTCGGCGCAGCAGCCACGGGCATCCGCCCGGTGATCGAGCTGCAGTTTTCCGATTGGATCACCCTGCCAATGGAAATGATCGTCAACCAGGCTGCCAAAATGCGTTACATGTTTGGCGGCATCCTGGAAATGCCACTGGTCATCCGCGCTCCCATTGGCGGCTACCTCAATGCTGGTGCACAGCACTCTAACAGCTTTGAGTCCTGGTTTGCGTTTGTGCCCGGAATCAAGGTTGTGGTTCCTTCCACCCCGTACGACGCTAAAGGGCTGCTCAAGACCGCCATCCGGGACAATAACACGGTCATCTTCTTCGAGCACAAAAAGCTGTATGGCACCAAAGGCGAAGTGCCGGAAGAAGATTACACTATCCCGTTTGGCGAAGCAGCCATCCGGCGTGAGGGCAAGGATGTAACCATCGTTACCTACGCCTACCAGACCCTGCGTACGCTATCAGTGGCAGAGCGGCTGGCGAAGGAGGGCATCGATGCCGAAGTAATCGACCTGCGCACGATCAAACCTTTGGATGAGACCCGCATCCTCGAATCGGTGAAAAAGACCCACCACCTTGTGGTGGCGCAAGAGATCTGGAAAACCTGCAGCGTTTCATCGGAAGTGGCTGCACTGGTGGCTGAGCAGGCATTGGATTACCTGGATGGCCCTATCGTGCGTGTGACCGCAAAAGAAGCACCGGTGCCCTTCAGCCCATCGCTTGAGGAAGAGATCCTTCCCAAGGAGCAGGACATCTACAATGCAGTTTTAAAAACCCTGGGAAGATAAGGGATACTGCGGTAATTGTGTGAAATCAACCTTCCGGAGCAAAGCGGAACAAGCCTTTACAGTTGGAATTTCCGTTTTGCTCCGGGAATCAAGGAAATAATTGCCTATTAAAGGTAGCCTGGTATTATGAGTGAATGCAAGGTCGGGATCATTGCCAATCCGGCATCGGGGAAGGATATCCGCCGGCTGGTTTCGCAAGCCCTGGTGATCGGCAACCGCGAAAAAGCCAGCATAGTCCGCCGGATGCTGATCGGGCTGCAAGCCGCAGGGGCTGACGAGGTCTGGATTATGCCGGACAAGTTCGGGATTGGAACACTGGCAATCGAAGAACTGGAACGCAGTCATCCAGATACAGTCCGCAATGTAGAGATCCTGGATATGGATTACAGCGGAACCGGGATTGACACCATCCGGGCAGTGCGTTTTATGCGCCAGATGGGGGCAGGCTGTATCCTGGTGCTGGGGGGTGACGGCACTTCCCGGCTGGCGGCGCGGGAGTGTGAAGATGTTCCCTTGCTGCCGGTTTCGACCGGTACAAATAATGTGCTGCCCCAATTTATTGAGGGCACCATTGCCGGTCTGGCTGCCGGGCTGGTTGCGCGGGCGTACCCATCTGCCATGGATGGGATGGTGTACCGCTGCAAAGCGCTGGAGGTGATCGTCAATAGCAGCAAGGCAGACAGCGCCCTGGTGGATGTGGCTGCCCTGGCTGGCTCTTTCCTGGGATCAAAAGCAGTGTGGGAGATGGATTCGCTCCGCCAGGTGGCAGTCACCCGCGCTTCGCCGGTCAATATTGGGCTTTCAGCCATTGTTGGGATGGTGCACCCGGTAAGCCTTGAGACTCCAGAAGGGGCGATGCTGTTGGTCAAGGATGATGGGGGGCAGTCAGTGAAGGCAGCGGTCGCACCCGGGTTGATGAAGGAAATCCGGTATGACACTGTCAGTCTCATGCAGCCGGGTGTGCAATATCCGGTAGTCAATGAACGGCCTCTGGTACTTGCCCTGGATGGGGAGCGCGAGGTTTACCTGGGGGAGAATGACCAGGCCAACCTGCAGCTCAGGCTGGATGGCCCGTGGCTGGTGGATGTGGATAAGGTTATGATGCAGGCAGTGCAAGAGAAAATCTTTGTCAGGCAGTAATAAATACAGGAGAAGGAAATGTCAAGTGATGTCGTAATGCCAAAACTGGGTTTGAATATGACCGAAGGCCTTCTGGTCGAGTGGCTGAAGAAGGAAGGCGATCCGGTGAAAAAGGGAGACCTGCTCTTCTCTGTGGAAACAGACAAGATCACCACTGAAGCGGAAGCCAATGTGGATGGGGTGCTGGCGAGGATCCTGGTTGCAGCTGGGGAAACTGTCCCGGTACGTACCGTGGTAGGGCTGATTACTGCACCCGGAGAGTTGTTATCGGAGGAGCCTTCCAGTCCAGCGGCAGGCGCTTTACAGGTTGAAAGGCCGGATGCCAGACCAGCAGGGGCAACGGCTTCACCTGCAATTAGCCAGCCGCACGGCGCAGTGCTGGCATCGCCAATAGCCAAGCGCATGGCAGCCGAGAAAGGCATTGACCTGGCAACGGTCAAAGGTACCGGACCGGACGGCAGGATCTCGCTGGAGGATGTGGAGCGGGCACTGGCAGAACGCACTACCGGAGGAACTGGAACACCCGCTGGAGGGAATGAGATTAAGATCGAAGGCGTCAGGGCGGTCATTGCGGAACGAATGCTGGCAAGCTCCCAGAAAACAGCCCAGGTGACCCTGCACATGGAGACCGATGTCAGCGCTATGGTAGCCTACCGCCAAAAACTGAAAGGGGAAACAATCAAGGAAGTTCCCAGCTACAATGCCATCCTGGCATCTGTTACTGCACAAACGCTCAAGGAACACCCTTTCTTGAATGCTGTCCAGGAGGGGAATGTCATCAAAACCCTCGAAAAAGTAAACGTGGGTATTGCAGTGGATACTGATGCCGGGCTTGTGGTTGTTGTGGTGCCTGACACTGACAGGAAAGATCCCCAAGCAGTCCAGGCAGAATTGACGCCATTGATCGAGCGTGCGCTGGCGCGGAAAAGCCAGCCGGATGACCTGAGCGGAGGGACTTTCACCATCACCAACCTGGGCGGTTTCGGGGTGGAAGGGTTTACCCCAATCATCAACCCGCCTGAAATGGCAATCCTGGGAGTGGGCAGGATCATTGAAAAGCTGGTAATCGTTGACGGCAAGGTAGCGCAGCGGCCGATGATGACCCTGAGCCTGACCTTTGACCACCGCCTAGTGGATGGGGCACCGGCTGCCCGGTTTCTACAGACCCTGTCAAACAAACTGGCAGCGCTCTGATCCAGGATTTACTTTTGGAAAGTTGTAAGATCGCTGGTAGAAAACGAGGAGGTGATACGATGAGACTATTGGAAGGAAAAGTTGCACTGATCACCGGCGCTGCCCGCGGGATCGGCAGGGCTATCGCCGAGGTTTATGCCGAGCACGGGGCAAAGGTAGCGATCGGCGACCTGCGCCTTGAGGAATGCAGGCAGGTGGTTAAGGGGATCAATGCCCTCTACCCGGGGAGTGCAATCGCGGTTGACCTGGATGTGACCGTGCCCAAAACGATTACCCGGGCGGTTGAGGAAACCGTGGCAGCATTTGGTGAATTGAACATCCTGGTCAATGACGCCGGTATCCACCGCCCGCATTACATCATTGATTTTCCAGTCGAGGATTGGGACCTTGTTTTCAGTATCAATGTCCGGGGTACATTTCTGTGCACGCAGGCGGCTGCGAACCAAATGATCAAGCAGGGCAAGGGCGGGTGCATCATCAATATATCCTCCGCTTCAGGCAAGAAGCCTGACCCGCAGGGGGCAGCTTATTGCTCTTCGAAATCCGCCATCATCGGGTTCACGCGGGTGGCAGCACTGGAATTCGGCAAGTACCGTATCCGCGCCAATGCCATCCTCCCGGGAGCCACCAATACGGAAATGCTGCAGGGGCTGATCCGGGATGTACCCGGGCTGATCGAAGAACTGGTAGATAAGACACCGATGGGCAGGATGGCGGAACCGCGCGACCAAGCCAATGCTGCTGTGTTCCTGGCATCAGATTTGGCCAGCCACATCACAGGGGATGCCATCGTCGTCTCCGGCGGCGAGTTTATGGATAGTTAGTGATAAAGACACCTGCATTGCGGAGGAGAACCCCATGTTAGGAATCCATTTCTTAGGCAATGGCAATATTTCCCTGGATGAAATGCCAACACCGAAGCCCAGCGGAACGAATGTGGTAGTGAAGATAAAGGCTGCCGGCATATGCGGAACAGATAAGCACCCCTTGATGGAACATGGACAAGCTACCGTTCCGGGGCATGAGAATGCCGGGGTGGTGGTGGCGGTCGACAAACCCAGCCATGTTAAGGTAGGCGACCGGGTAGCGGTCAACTGCCATATAACCTGCCATGCCTGCGAGCACTGCCTGAACGGCAATTTGTTCTTCTGTGACAAACTTGAAGTTACCGGCTATGAATGGGATGGCGGATTTGCCGAATACCTGCTTGTGCCTGAAGCTAATCTGCATCCGTTGCCGGATGACCTCTCCTTTGATACCGGCGCACTGATCGTAGATGTGCTGGGAACTGCCTATTCCGGGGTGAAAAAGGCAAAGATACTGCCGGGTGACCAGGTGGCTGTGTGGGGAGCAGGACCGATCGGGTTGGAAGCAGCCCTGGTTGCCAAAACACTAGGGGCGCGGGTGGCAGTCATGGACATGAGCCCGTACCGCATGGAGATGGCAAGGAAACTTGGACCGGAGTTAGTACTGGATGTGACCGATCCGCAAATGAAAGACCAGGTTATGGACTGGACGAACGGGCGGGGGCTGGATATCGCATACGAGTGTGTTGGGAGTGAAAAAGCAGCCTTGCAGGCTTTGCCTTTACTGAAGAGGATGGGTACGCTAGGCTTGATCGGGGTTGGGCATACCCTTACCATAGACTATTGGGATGTTATCCAGCGCCAGATCAAGTTCTATGCCTCCCGCAACTTTAATACTTTCGAATATGCAGAAATGGTAGCGCTCATCCAGCGCGGGATGGATGTAACCCAGGTAGTAACCCATCATTTCCAGCTTAAGGATGCTGAAGCTGCTTTCGATTTGTTCAAAACAGGGGAATGCGGCAAGATCGTGTTCACCGAGAATGAATAACATGAATTAACGCTCAACCCCTGGCATCACAAGCCAGGGGTTGGTTATTCTATTGATCAATTTATCCACGTTCAGAATAACAACTCACATTGACATCTCCAGAACCCTGGTCAACTCCCTCTCAGTAAGCAGGATTGGGTTGGCTTTCATGCTATTGGCTTTTTGCGCTTTTTCGACAATGGCGGGGAATTCGCTTTCTGTGATGCCGTAAGAAGATAGCCCTGGGATTTCCAGTAATTCGCAGGTTTCCTGTACCCAGGCAATACCTTGCTGTGCCAGGGTAGTGGTGTCCCCGGTCAGCAGGATGGCAATTTCCTGGTAGCGCATCAGGGCAGGGTGCCTGGGTTCGCGTTCCTGCAAGGCATCAACATTTACCTGCATTACCGCCGGCAGCAGCCTGCCGCAAATAGCGCCATGCGGAGCATGGAACATGCCCCCCAGCGGGGCTGCGAAACCATGCACAGCTCCCAGCCCGGCATTGGCAAGTGCAAGTCCGCCGATCAGGCTGGCGAGGGACATATCTTCCCGCGCAGGGTAATCAGTACCGTCAAACACAGCACGGCGAAGCGACCTGCCGGCGCGCTGGATACCTTCACGGCATAAAGCGCTTACCAGTGGGTTTGCCTTGCTGGAAGCGAAAGGTTCGATCACCTGGGTCAGGGCATCCATTCCGCTGCTGGCTGTCGCCGATGGCGGCAAAGAAAGGGTAAGTTCCGGGTCAACCACTGCCAGGCGCGGCAACATATAGGTGCTTCGCAGGCTGACCTTTACAGATTTTTCCGGCACTTCGAGTACCGCGTTGCGGGTCACTTCTGAACCTGTGCCTGATGTTGTGGGGATGGTGATGCAGGGCAGGCTGGGATTGGGGAGGGCATGGCCTTTCCCGACAACTTCAAGGTAATCCAGCAGTTCACCCGGATTGGCAAGCATGGCAGCCACCGCTTTAGCGGTGTCAATGGCGCTGCCACCGCCAAGTGCAATGACCATTTCTGCCTGGTGCTGCCGGGCAGCTTCAACTGCCTGCTGGACTGACTGGATGGTGGGTTCCCCCCTGGCACGGAAAGTTTTAATGGATACTCCTTCATTCAATAATGGATCCAGGATGGGCTGCGCATATTGTTCAGCAAAGCCCAGCACAACAAGTGCCCGGGTGCCGATATCCTTTATCGCAGGCATTGCCTTGAATACACTGCCTCTGCCAAACATGATACGAGTTGCGGTTGCGAATTCAAACATGGCTCACCATTTTATGATCAATATTCAACAGGCGGTACGCGTTTCAATTCAAACACCACGGGGCTTTCAGCATCCGGGCAGGCAAGCTGAATGGTGCCTTCAGGCGCCCAGGGGTAGTTAGCGCCGTAACGCAGCGAGATCACAGAGGAGAGCATGCAATCCAATGCTGAAAGGCAAACGGGTGCACCACTGATGCTTGTTCCGAAAAAGCATAACTGGTCCCCGACTTTGTATCCTGTATGGCAGGTGCCTTTCTGGCTGATCACGGTTGCGATGACATCGTATTGGGTAGGTTCGGGTTTTGTATCCATGAGGTCTCCTGTATAGGGGTGGTTATGGCAGCCTGATTATAACAACAACTTCCAGATGGTGGACCTGGTAGATCGCTATTTGGAGCGCGAATGTGGATGCGTATAGATTAACGACTCTCCTATGGATAAACCGCTTGTACGCGCCATCAGGTACGCTGCCAGCCAGTGAACTGGCTGTTCACCCTGTATCTTCCCGGGGTTCGGGGTTGTTTCCCATACCTGGCTTGAATGATGTACTCTAAGGATTTCATGATGAACTACAATCAGAACTGGAACCTTGCCTCCCAAAGCGCTGATCGTGTCTTCATTAAAGGGTTGAACGGGCGGGGGAAGGTAGGGAGGGGAATAAATGAAAACCAGTTCGGCATGCGCCCGGTCGCCCAGGATTGCAGCAAGATCTGAGAAATTGACAGGGACCTCTTCATGCCAGGGCAATCCCAGGCAGACGTGGATGTTCCTGTCCCTGCAGGTCTCTAGCGCTACTTTCAGGCTCTCATCCGGTTTCCAATTCAATAATACCAGCCAGCTGTTTTTTATTAGGGTGGAACAAAACAAGGCGGCATCCATTTGCCTGGGGGGATCAACCAGGATAAATTTCTGCTCACCTGACCTCAAAGGGGCACTGACAGCCAGACCTGCTTGAAACTTCTGTCTGGCAGGGATGATGCATTTTTCCAACCCATCCTGCTGTGCCTGGTGGATGACCAGGTCCTGGAAAACTTCTTCAGAAAAATAGAGATAGTAAAATGAAGGAACACCTTCTTCGTTAAGCAGCCCAGCCAATCTATAACCAAGCCCAAGCCGGAAATCCAGGTCATCGCAGTAAATATCTTCCCCTGTTTTAGGCAGGCGCGGGAATATTCCGTACTTGATCCAGAGCGGTTCGAGGCTGTGAACATACATAATAGGGCTAGCTGGGGCAGGACGCGGTTTGGGATTCATGGCTGCTGGTACCAGGCTCATTTTACTTGAAAAGCAGGAATGGGGTTATTCAGGCGGTTGTTTCACGGCATTTACACAACCTTTACATTTGCTTCACCTGTCCTTTGAATGACGTGCGTATCATACATTGTTAGCAGTATGAACGCATATAATACAATAGTGTTAAAAACATTTGTCAAGTTCGGCTCATTCTGTGCAAAAAATGGGGTAATGTACCCGGAGAGAAATGATGGCAGCAGTAAAAATTCTTGTCATTGATGATGAACAAAGTATCCTGAACCTTATCAGCGCATACCTTAAGCCTGAAGGATATGAGATATTCACTGCCATGGATGGTCCGGCTGGTTTGCAGGCTGCCAGGGTGTATAAACCGGATATTGTGGTTCTGGACATTATGCTGCCCGGTATGGACGGCATCACCCTTCTCAGCCATTTACGCAAAGAGTCAGATGTGTATGTCATCATGCTTTCTGCCAGGACAGACGAGATGGATAAGGTGGTGGGATTATCTGTGGGGGCAGATGACTATGTGACAAAACCATTCAGCCCGCGTGAGCTGGTTGCCCGTATCAAATCAGTCCTGCGCCGCAGGGGCGGTGATTCTGGCAGCACAGGGGAAGTTTTTTCCTTCAAGCATGTCCGCCTGGATGCCGGCAGCCGCAGGTTGTGGGTGGATGACCAGGAAGTAGACCTTACGGCAGTGGAGTTTGACCTGTTAAAGGGGCTGGTAGAGAACCGTGGCAGGGTGCTGACGCGGGAAATGCTGCTCGAAAAGATCTGGGGACATGCCTATTACGGCGATACGCGGGTGGTCGATGTCCATGTCGGGCATATCCGCCAGAAAATGGGAAACGAACAATGGATTGCCACAGTACGCGGGGTTGGCTACCGCTTTGATGATGAGGTGGTGACATGATCGGTTACATCAAACGCCACCTTACGGCCAGGCTGTTTGTCTCTTACCTGCTTGTGATCCTGATCATTGCGATTATCACAGGTGTGATCCTGGCTATCGCCGCGCCGAATGCCTACAACCGCCACCTGGGTGTAGAAAGGCAAGGGGCAGGTGAATTTGGTAAAGGTGGCGGCCAGGGTAGCCAGCTGGCAGGGAATTTCCGGGCGGCAGTTTTTGAAGCCTTTTCCATTGCAGTTTTTGCCGGAGTTGCGGTTGCGGTTATCATTAGTTTGCTAATCAGCCGTTCGATAGCTGCGCCTGTCAAAGCAATTGCACAGGCCTCCCGGCGGATCGCTGACGGGCATTACTCGGAAAGGGTGCAGATGCCTGGAGAAACGCGCGAAGTTGACTTCGATGAGATTTCCAGCCTGGGATTGAATTTCAACCACATGGCCGAGTCGTTGGAGAGAACGGAGACCATGCGCCGCCAGCTGCTTGCAGATGTTTCGCATGAGCTGCGCACACCTCTCACCACCATCCGGGGAACTGCAGAAGGCCTGATGGACGGCGTCCTTCCGCCAGAACTGGAAACCTACCAGACCATTCTTGCTGAGGCGGACCGGATGCAGCGTCTGGTTGAAGATATCCAGGAGCTCAGCCGGGTTGAAGCCGGGCAATACAAGCTGCAGAAGACAAGATTTTCCTTAAGGGAGCTGCTTACCCGGTTGGAAAAGCGGTTTGATTACCAGTTTAAGGAAGCCGGCATCGCTCTAAAGATTCCGGATCCAGGTGAGGGTGAACTGACTGCTGATGTGAACCGGATAGACCAGGTATTGCAAAACCTGGTAGGCAATGCCCTGAAATATACCAGCCCCGGGGGCAGGGTTGAGGTGAATGTAATGCAGGATGAAGCCGGGACCCATTTTTCAGTTGCTGATAATGGTAGCGGCTTGACACGCGAAGACCTCACGCAGGTCTTTACCCGCTTTTACCGTGTGGATGTATCCCGTGCCCGGGAAAGCGGTGGTAGCGGGATCGGGTTGACCATCGCAAAAAACTGGGTCGAAGCGCATGGCGGGAAGATCTGGGCTGAGAGTGAAGGGTTGGGAAGAGGGAGTACCTTCCGCTTCATTATCCCGCACCAAAATTAGCCCTATGATGCGCAAAGGTGCACTTATCACTGCAAAATAGAATATAATTCCTTCCGGTATCATCTATACAACTTTAGAGGAGTTAACCATGATCGTTACGACCGAAAAACTTTTTAAAGCAGCTTATGGCAAGTATGCCATCGGTGCTTACAATATCAACAACCTGGAGCAGACAATGGGCTTGTTCCAGGGCAACCTTGACAGTAAAGCCCCCTTTATCATCCAGCTCAGCAAAGGAGCCCGCTCTTACACCCACAAAAAGATGCTTGAAGCCATCATCAAGCAGGCTGATGAGGTCTTCCCGGAAGCCATTTTTGCTGTGCACCTTGACCACGGCGACGAGGCAACCTGCTATGATTGCATCGAAAGCGGTTTCTACAGTTCAGTAATGATTGATGCCAGCCATGAGGATTTCGACACGAATATCGCCGTTACCCGGCGGGTGGTGGAAGCTGCACATGCGCGCGGCATTGTGGTTGAAGCTGAACTTGGCCAGCTGGGCGGCGTGGAAGAGCATGTTCAGGTAAGCGAAGCTGAAGCCAAACTGACCGACCCGAAAAAGGCAAGGGAATTTGTTGAACGCAGCGGTTGTGATTCACTGGCTGTTGCGATCGGCACCAGCCACGGCGCATTCAAATTCAAAGGCTCACAGTCCCTCCACTTTGATGTGCTAGAGCAGATCCAGAAAGAGCTGCCTGGTTTCCCGCTGGTTATGCATGGCAGCAGCTCTGTGCCGCAGGACGAGGTAGCCCGCATCAACGCTGCCGGCGGAACCATGGCCGGTGCACGCGGCGTAGATGCCAGCCAGTTCAAACGGGCTGCAGAGCTGGGCGTGACCAAGATCAATATCGATACCGACGGCCGCCTGGTATGGACGCGCGTTCACCGCGAGTATTTCCGCGATCACCCCGAGGTGTTCGACTTTCGCCCGATCGGCAAGGTGTTCATGCAGGAGTATGCCAGGTTCATCGCCCAAAAGAATGAGTACCTTGGCGCAGCAGGGCAGCTGGATATCGTCCGCAAAATGCTTTAGTCCAAACTGGAAAGGAAAAGTTCAGGTCTCCCAACATGGGAGACCTGTTTTCTTTTAACTCCTTTTCTGATTTGGGTCTTGAAAATCATCTCATATTCCCTATAATGGTATTAACTGGTCAGACCTCTTACCAATACTATGGATACATACCCTCCTCTTCAAAAACGTGCTGAGCTGGCAGAAAACCGCCTGCTGAATGCCATCCTGGATGGCAGTTATCCCTTTGGCTCGGTCCTGCCGCCTGAGCGCGAACTGGCTGAACGGCTGGGGGTTACCCGCCCAACCTTACGTGAAGCTTTACAGCGCCTGGGAAGGGACGGATGGATTGAGATCCACCAGGGAAAACCGACCCGGGTGCGCAATCCCTGGCAGGAAGGCAGCCTGGCCGTGCTGCGGCACCTGGCTGAGCATCCTAATCACAGCTATCCGCAGTTTGTGGAACACCTTCTGACGGTGCGCTGCCTGCTGGCGCCGGCATATACCCGCGAGGCGGTTAAAGGGGCAGCTGAAAAGGTTGCCACCCTGCTGGGTGCTCATCCTGATTCAGATGCTACAGTGGAGATATTTGCCGCATTTGACTGGCGGGTCCATTTACAGCTTTCCATTCTTTCCGGCAACCCGGTCTTTACCATGATCCTGAATGGATTTTGCGGCATGTATCAGGATCTGGCCAGGCAGTATTTTTCCATGCCTGAAGCAAGAAAACACTCATTCGGGTTTTACCAGGAATTACAAAAAGCTGCTGCAGTCGGTGACTTTGAGCTGGCGGAACAAGTATGCAGGAATGTGATGCAGGAGAGCATTGATTTCTGGAAAAAGGTGTAACCAAGAACCGGGAGGTGGATTATGAAGCGCTGGAATGGATGGGGAGATGTTGACTACCATTACCATTTACCTGAAAGTGCAAAGGAATTTTTGGAAAGTAAGGTGGGCAAGGGCGGGGTATATCCGGATGCTGCTCTGGAAGGTGTCATTGCTTCTGTACCTGAAAGCCGCATCCCTGACCATCCTCTGGTCACCAAAGATCCGGAGGAACGCATTCGGCATGCGCGCGGGCAAAGCCTGCCAGATTGGGTAGCCATGCGCAGCGGCGAGTACCATGCATTTCCTGATGGTGTCGCCTATCCAACCAGCCGCCAGGAGGTCGCTGACCTGCTGCAATATGCTGCAGCCAACCGGATCAAAGTTATCCCCTACGGCGGCGGGAGCAGCGTGCTGGGACATGTTAATCCACGTTCCCAGGATGGCCCGACCCTCTCGATTGACATGGCCAGGATGAACCGGTTCCTGGACTTCGACCCAGAAAGCCGGCTGGCAACTTTTGAAGCAGGTATTCTGGGCCCTGAACTGGAAAACCTGCTCAATAAACGCGGTTATACCCTGGGTCATTTTCCGCAATCATTTGAATACTCCTCCCTGGGAGGCTGGCTGGCTACCCGGTCCTGCGGGCAGCAGTGCTTCTATTACGGTAGAATCGAAGAATTGTTTGCCGGCGGGCACATGGAAACCCTGCAGGGACCCATGGACTTGCCACCCCTGCCGGCTAGTGCCGCCGGACCGGATATCCGGCAGCTGGTTTTAGGTTCTGAGGGCAGGCTCGGGGTAATCACAGATGCTATCCTGCGGGTCCGTCCAATGCCCGAATACGAAAAATTTGCGGCTGTGTTCTTCCCCGATTATGAACACGGCACACAGGCGGTTCGGGCATTGATTAACGCCGGGGTGGAGACTTCCATGCTGCGCATCAGCGATACCCAGGAAACCGAGGTCACCCTGGAGCTGGCGGGTAAACAAAGCCTGGTAAAAGCTGCCAAACGCCTGCTGTCTGCATTCGGGATGGGTAAAGAACGCTGCCTGGTTATTTATGGTATCACGGGTGATAAACGCACTGCCAGGTGGATAAGACGGAGGGCACTGCAGATCTTCCGTTCGCACGGCGGTTTCCCGGTGGATTATGTCATCGGGGCTACATGGAAAAAAACGCGCTTTACTTACGCTTACCTGCGCAACACACTGTGGGAGATGGGGTACGCCCTGGATACACTGGAGACGGCCATGCCCTGGGAAAAGGTGATCCCGGCCCAGGCAGCCATGAAAAAAGCCATCCTTGATGCTGGCGAAGCTGCCGGGATCCGTCCGCTTGTGTTCAGCCATCTCTCACACCATTACCGTGACGGTTCGGCAATTTATGTCACCTACCTCTGGCCGCGCAGCCCCAAACCGGACAAGATCTTGAATGCATGGAATAAGATGAAAACAGCGGCGAGTGAGACCATCGTGGCTCATGGCGGCACCATCAGCCACCAGCACGGGGTCGGGACTGACCATCTCCCATACCTGGTACATGAAAAGAGTTCAATTGGTATGGATTGGCTGGGAGCTGTTATTGAGCATGCTGACCCAGGCCATATCCTGAACCCTGGAAAACTGCTGGACCGCAAGGAGGGATAATGCAGCCGCTGCAGCGTGAACAGGTTTGGGAAAGCATTCAGCATCCCTGGGATTTGATCGTGGTGGGAGGAGGTATCACCGGGGCCGGTGTTTTCCGTTATGCAGCCGCTACAGGCTTGCAGGTTCTCTTGCTGGAAGCGGATGATTTTGCCTTTGGAACCTCAAGCAGATCCTCAAAACTGGTTCACGGCGGCTTGCGTTACCTGAATCAGAAACAATTTGATGTTACTTATGAGTCAGTACGGGAGCGCCAGAAAATGCTCAGGGACGTGCCTGAGCTAGTTAAGCCGTTATGTTTCCTGATCAGCAATTATGCCGGCGGGGAGATTTCCACCCGCAAGTACCTGTTGGGGTTGGTGCTGTATGACCTGATGGGCTGCAAATGGGATCACGGCAGGTTGAACAGGCAGAAGCTCCTGTCTTTATGTCCGCAGATCCGGTCTGAGGGACTGGTGAGCGGCCTATTCTATTATGATGCCGTGGTTGATGATGCCCGGCTGGTGCTGCGCCTGATTGAAGAGGGGAAGCAGCTGGGAGGGACAGCGCTGAATTATGCCAGGGTGACCGGGTTAATGCGGAATGCCAGGCAGGAAGTTTGCGGGGTGGTGGTGCAGCAGACGGATGGCAGCAGCCAGAAGGAAATAGAAATACCTGCCGGCGTGGTGATCAACGCCACCGGTCCCTGGACCGATACGCTGAGGGAAATGCTGGCGCGTGAACCGGTCATTCGAAAGCAGCGCGGCAGCCATTTGATCATTGACCGGGCAAGACTTCCGCTTGACCGGGCGATTACATTCAACCATCCAGAAGACCACCGTACCATGTTCTTCATTCCCTGGCTTGGAACAACGATTGTTGGCACAACAGACCTGGACCATCCGCAGGAGTATGAAGAGCGGTTCCATGAGCCCTTTATTGACCGCCAGGAATATGATTACCTGATGCGGGCGGTACAGTCGGTTTTCCCTGCGGCTGGTGTGGGACCTGCAGATATTATTTCGACCTATTCCGGGCTGCGTCCGATCATCCGGGCGGATTCCAGTTCCCCTTCGGCGCAATCCCGCAAGCACCAGGTGTTTGAAGAAGACAGCCTTCTGACCATTACAGGGGGCAAACTGACCACCTTCCGGTTGATGGCCAAAGCGGTTTTGGAACGGGCAAAACCAATGCTGCCGGGTAAAGGCCATTTCCACTGGTTCAGACCTCTGTTTGACCGGGAATACACTCAGCCTGCGCAAAGCATACCAGTGCCCCGCGACTTAACCAACCGTTACGGCAGGCCTTTCCTGGATTGGCTGGGACGGATTGAGGAATGTGATTACACCCCGTTCTGCGGAACCTTGATCACTCCACTTGAGATTTATTACACGGCTGAACATGAAAGCGTTGTTCACCTGGATGATCTCCTCTTGAGGAGGGTGCGCCTTGGGTTGGTGCGCCGAGATGGAGGTGCTGACTGTTTGCCTCTGCTGAAAGAGCGGCTTCAATATATAATGAACTGGTCGGAAGGGGATTGGATTCGGGAAGTGGAACGGTACCTGCGAATTATCCAGGAATCGTACAGCATTCCTTTGTAAAGGCTGCCAGGAACATAAAAATACGCCAGAGCGGCAGCCGGGAGAGGTAAACATGACTGCAGAATTGTTGCTTGCAATTGATAATGGCACCCAGAGCGTACGTGCCCTGGTCTTTGACTTGCAGGGGAACCTGGTGGCAAAGAGCCAGGTCAAGCTGCCCGATTATCTTACCCCGGAGCCCGGTTTGATCGAACAGGAGCCGCATGTCTTCTGGGATGCGGTTTGCCAGGCATGCCAGGGTTTATGGCAGATGCCCGGTGTTGAAAAAAGAGCTGTAGTGGGAGTGGCGTTGACTACGCAGCGCAACACCTTGATCAACCTGGACAAGAAGGGTGAACCGCTCCGTCCAGCAATAACCTGGATGGATCAGCGCCAGACGATGGGTGTCAAACCGGTTGGCGGTTTGTGGGGGCTTGCCTTTTCCCTGGCGGGGATGACGGACACAGTACGTTACCTGCAGTCTGAAGCAGATGTGAACTGGCTGAAGAAATTTCAGCCGGAGATCTGGGCTAATACTGATAAACTGGTGCTTTTGTCTGGCTTCCTGACATACAAGATGACCGGCAGAATTGCTGATTCTGTTGGCTGCCAGGTAGCGTATATTCCTTTTGATTATAAAACCAAAAAATGGGCAGGCAAGTTTGACTGGAAGTGGCAGGCGGTGCCGATGGATTACGCATTGCTTCCAGAACTGGTTTCTCCTGCGGAGCAGCTGGGTGTAATCACGCCTGAAGCATCCGAATTAACCGGCATACCTGCCGGGCTGCCTGTGATTGCTGCTGCAGCTGATAAAGCCTGTGAGGTGATCGGTGCCGGCTGCCTGGATCCGCATATCGCCTGTCTGAGCTACGGCACCACCGCCACCATCAATACCACTCATCGTAAATACACGGAGATCATCCCACTGATCCCGCCATATCCCTCAGCGGTACCGGATGCCTACAGTATGGAGATCCAAATCTACCGCGGCTACTGGATGGTAAGCTGGTTCAAACGGGAGTTCGGTCTGAATGAACAGCGCCTGGCGGAGCAAATGGGTATTGAAACGGAAGAGCTTTTTGATCGATTGATAAACTCGGTTCCGGCCGGCTCAATGGGGTTGATGTTGCAGCCATACTGGTCACCGGGTCTCAAAGACCCGGGTCCGGAAGCGAAGGGCGCGGTCATCGGGTTCGGAGATATCCACACCCGGGCACACCTTTACCGCTCGATTATCGAAGGCCTGGCATATGGGTTGCGGGAAGGGGCGGAGAAGACATCTAAACGGAGCGGCGTACCGATTACCCAGATCCGGGTGGCGGGCGGGGGCAGCCAGAGTAAAGCGGCCCTGCAGATCACAGCCGACATCTTTGGCCTGCCTGTTTCAAAACCCCATGTATATGAAGCTTCCGGTCTTGGCGCTGCAATTGACCTTGCGGTGGGGTTAAAACTTCACCCGGATTTTGAATCTGCGGTAAAAATGATGACGCGCATTGGTGAAACTTACCAGCCGATTGCAGAGAATCACAAGCTGTACGATGAACTGTATATCCGGGTGTACAAGAAAATGTACAGAAGGCTTCAGCCGCTGTACAAGGAGATCCGCGAAATTACCGGCTACCCGCCCAGGTGATCTGAATATTCCGCCAGCATAGCTGCGATCAAACCGTCTTCCTGCGGAAAAATCGTTACATCTGCCGCCTGCTGAATCTTCACGGATGCATTCACCGGCGCATATGAGCGGGTAGCTACCGGGAAAAGGGAAAGGTCATTTTCTCCATCTCCCGCAGCCAGGATCTCCACCCCTTCTGGCACATCCAGGGCTTTTAATAAATCCAGTAATGCTGCCCCTTTATTGGCGCCAAGAGGGGTAATTTCATAAATTGTGGGAAGGCTGAAAGCGCTTTCCACAGGCAGGGGGGAAACCAGCCTGTCCAGTTCCTTTAATGGGGCGGTATCCTTTGAAATTGCCATGATCTTTGTCAGCGGAACTTTTCTGCGGGCTGTTGTGAAGTCACCATCCAGGAAATTGTACTTCCGTGAAGTCTCACGGGTATGCGGGTTTGGATGAAGGACATAATGATGGGTAGTAGTGACCATGAAAAAGGGCAGTCCAGTAAACGATGAAACGATCGCAACCAGCTGCTCCTGCACTTCCGGCTCAAACACCTTGCTTTGCAGGATTCTCTCGCCTGGAAGGTAAGTAATAGCGCCATTTTGGAGCACAAGCGGATACGGCAAGCTGGTTCCGCGGAACAAGCCATGCCCGTTAAAGATATTTTGGACTGAAGCCAATGATCTGCCAGAAGCAGGGATGAGCAGAGTGCCTTCCGGCTGATCCTTCAGGATTTCGATGTCACCTGGGCGGATACGCTCCTCATGGTCAAGCAGGGTGCCGTCCAGGTCAAAACAGATAATGCGGCGGATATTCTTCATAGTTCACCGATTATACCCGTACAAAGCAAAACCGGGCTGCAAATTAGCAGCCCGGAAAAAATAATGCCTTACCCCTGGCAGGGAGGGCTGCCAGGGGATGATCCACTTATAAAGAGGAACCAGTTTCCATTTTTCCTCCTTCTCCTTCTTTTATGGAGAAGGAGAACACCCATCTGGTAATCCAGTCTTAAGGGTGTTCATTCCCGCACTAATGCACGTTGATCTGACGCCGTTCACCGCGATTGCGCATAAATGCCGGTACATCCAGGTCTTCTGTGTTCAGCCTGTGGGGAGTAAACTCCAGTTCATTGACTGGCACCTGCGAGGCAGGTTTATCAGTTTTCTCAATGGGCTGAGGCCTGTGAATGGAGGGCAGGTCAAATTCCGAGCTTTTGCGCGCCTGGAAGGGGGTAACACGTGAATTGGTGCGGTCGAAACCGGTTGCAATAACTGTAATGCGGATCTCATCACCCATGTTTTCATCAATGACAGCGCCAAAGATGAGGTTGACATCCGGGTGAGCGGTCTCACGGATGATGGCAGCAGCCTGGTTGACATCAAAGAGGGTCATGGTTGGACCACCGGTGATGTTGAGCAGGATACCGCGTGCACCGTCGATCGTAATGTCGAGCAGCTTGCTGGAGATGGCTTCTTCAGCAGCAACACGGGCGCGGTCTTCACCTGATGCTTTGCCAACTGCCATGAGTGCAGCTCCGCCCTCGCCCATGATGGTGCGAACATCAGCGAAGTCAAGGTTGATCAAGCCGCTGGTGGAGATCAGCTCAGCAATACCCTGCACACCCTGGCGCAGAACATCGTCTGCGGTCTTGAAGGCGTCCTGCAGGTTGGCGCGTTTATCCACGATTTGCAGCAGCCGGTCGTTGGGGATGACAATGAGGGTATCTGCTTTTTCTTTCAGCTTGTCAATACCGGTTTCAGCTGCCTGCATTCTCTTGGCGCCTTCAAATGTGAAGGGTTTCGTGACGACGCCGATGGTCAGAGCGCCGACTTCCTTGGCGATCTGGGCGACAATGGGTGCGCCGCCGGTACCGGTTCCGCCGCCGAGACCAGCGGTGACGAAAACCATATCCGCGCCGCGCAGGACCTCGTACAGGTCATCGGCTGATTCTTCAGCAGCTTTGCGGCCGACTTCAGGATCACCACCCGCACCTTTACCCTGGGTGGTTTTATCCCCGATGCGCAAACGGGTGTCGGCTTTATAGTGCTGCAATACCTGTCCATCCGTGTTGATCTCGATGAACTCAGCACCTTTCATGCCGTCCATGATCATGCGTTCGACTGCATTGCAGCCGCCGCCGCCCACGCCTACAACTTTGATGCGGGCAAACTGTTCTAACTGAGATTGATTGTGGTTATCCATGGTTCCTCCTCTTTTCTTCTATAAATCAATTTTTTCGTTGCAATATAATGACCACTCAGGTCTGATATCCATAATTACGGCAGTAATGATCTCAAGAATCTGGTTACCTTCTCCCAACCCGTCCCTCCTTCTGGTCTCATTCTCGAACCGCTGCGCCGGGGAGCGGGCGATTCGCTGTCATTCATGATGAGAGCCCAATACAGCAAACCCACACTGGTGGAATAGGCGGGTGAATGAAGCTGATCCACTAGGCCAATCAAATTTTCCGGTTTGGCAATTTGCACCGGCAGGCGCAGAATAGATGCACCCAGGCTGCGTATGCCAGGCAGGCTGCAAACTCCTCCGGTCAGCACAACCCCGGCGGGCAGCAAACCGTCATAACCGGAACGCTTGATCTCAGCCAGGACCAGGTCAAAGATCTCTGCAACCCTGGCTTCAATGATCATGGCAAGGTCTTTACGGCTGACCTGAACCGGTTTTTCTTCGCCGAATGAACGCACGCTGAAGGTTTCAGAAGCGTCCACATCGTTTTCAACTGCATACCCGTACTGTTTCTTGATGTCCTCTGCGACAGTGATCGGAAGGTGAATGCCCTGGGCGATATCGGATGTAATCAGGTTGCCCCCTACCGGGATCACAGCAGTATGCCAGATATCTCCCTCAATGTAGATTGCCATATCGGTTGTGCCTCCGCCGATATCGACCACAACAGCGCCCATCTGGCGTTCTGTATCATTAAGCACTACCTCAGCGCTGGCGAGGGGGTTGAGGACAAACTGAACCACGCTCACACCTGCAGCTTCAACACACTGGCGCAGGTTTTCGACTGTGGATGCCGCAGCGGTGATGATATGGGCTTCCACCTCAAGACGGTAGCCATGCATACCGATCGGGGTGCGGATGCCGCTTTCACCATCAATGGTAAAACCGCGCTGGATGACGTGGATGATCTCCCTGGCGTGAGGGATGGCAACTGCCTGGGCGGCATCCAGCGCCCGGTCAATATCATCCTGCGTGATCGCCCTGCCGGCGATGCCAACTACACCGCGCGAATTAACCGAGGATACATTAGCGCCTGCCAGGCTGACCAGTGCAGAGGTGATTTCCAGGCCAGACGAACGTTCAGCTTTTTCTACTGAACGGGCGATCGCCTGGGAAGCTGCCTGCAGGTCGACAACTGCACCGCGGCGCATACCCTGGGCTGGCTCAATCCCAACCCCCAGGATGCGCAGGTTGCGTTCGCCTTCGACGCGGGCAACCAGCGTGCAAATTTTCGTCGTTCCAATATCAATTCCCACTACAATAGGTTCATCCATAATTATTGCTCCAGACGGTAATAAGGTGCATCCAGGAACTCAACATTGAACACTGTTGGCTGAATGCCTTGCGCCAGCACCTTATCCACCAGGGTGCGGTACACCTTCACTTTTGCATCGATATTACTCAAGCTTGATCCAATAAAAACCTTCCAGCCGCGTGGGTCGCTCCAGCCAAGACCCTGGTCAGCGTTATAAACGATAACTGCGCCGGTACCAAGCTGTTCGCTGAGTTTCTGGGCAGCCTGCATGATATCCGTTTTCACACGCTCGGGTTGTGGTAAGGCTTCTTCATCCTGTACCTTGTCAGTTTCAATTGCTGCTTGCTGCAATGGAGGAGAATCCTCTGATAAAACTGTCAGGGGTATGGCAGCTTCGCCACGCGGGGGAAAGACATATCCTTCAGCATCGATCCAGTAGACCCCATCACCTTGCTCCCATGCAATGACAGGTTGGCGTTCCGCTACACTGATAATGACATTCGAAGGGAAGTTTGCCCTCACTTCAATGTTTGTCAATTCTGGAAATGCGTTTTGCAGCTGGACTGCGATCTCATCAGGATGAATGGCATAAATGGGTTCTCCGCTCAACATCAGAACATTTTCAATATCAGCAGCAGTTACCCGTTCAAATCCAAACAGGACCGGCTGCTGAACCCGGAAGTCGTTCAGGTTCGTGATCAAGATCAGGAGGCAGGCTGAGAGGACTGCCAGGACAGCGGAAAGTAAACGCCAGCCGGGATTGAATACCGGAATGGCAGGAGTGAGCATTTCTACCCCGGAGGTGCCGACACTGAACGCAAATTGCCTGCGCGGCCGGCTGTAAGCCCGTTTGACCACAGGGGTTCCCCGGCTGCCGCGCACGGTAACTGCTGGGCGGGGTGCAGGGGTGTTCTTAACCTGCAGGCTCGCGCTGTTGATCCTTTGCTGTGATTTCTGGCTGCGCTGCGCCCGTAGTTTATCGGACCGTGTGGCTGGCTTTGAGGTGCTGCTTGTTCTCATGCTTTGCTCCCATAAGTGCGTACTGTTAACTCATTTTCAGCTTTGCGTTCTAAAGCCAGGTTGACTAACCTGTCAACCAGCTCAGGATATGAAATTCCATCGAAATTCCAGAGTTTCGGGTACATGCTGATGCTCGTAAAGCCTGGAATTGTGTTCACTTCATTCACATAGAGGATGTTTGATTCCCTGTCCAACAGGAAATCAACCCTGGCCATACCAGCACAATCGATTGCCTGGTAAACCTTGACAGCGGTCGCTTTCGCTTTCCGGATGATCTCATCATCCAGTGGGGCAGGGATGCGCAATTCCGTGCTGTCATCGATATATTTGGCTTCGTAAGAGTAGAACGCCATCTTGGGGCAGATCTCGCCTGGGCTTGATGCTTTAGGTTGCTGGTTGCCGAGAACGCTTAATTCGATCTCGCGGCCGTTCACACCCCGCTCAACCAGTATGCGGCGGTCAAATTGGGCCGCTTCTTTTAACCCTTCATAAAGGGTAGCGCGGCTGGTGCACTTGGTGATGCCAACAGACGATCCCATGTTCGCCGGCTTGACAAAAATTGGATAGGATGACAGTCTTTCACATGCATCCAGCACCTCTTCAGGTTCACTTTCAATTTCATCCCGGCTGAAAGCAATGTATTCCACCACAGGGATAGCATGTGAGCGCATCAGATCCTTGAAGAGGATCTTGTCCATACCCACTGATGACGCCAGCACTCCTGCGCCAACATAAGCGATTTCTGCCAGTTCAAGCAGCCCTTGCAGGGTGCCATCTTCGCCGAAAGTGCCGTGCAGAACAGGGAAAATAACATCAAGTTTGGTCAGAGGTTCAAGCACTGTTCCAGTTGAACTCTCCCGGCGGGCGTATAGAACGGAGTTCCCGGGTTCAGGCAGCAGGACAACAGGGGTCAGTTCCTGCAAGTTTCCGGCAAGAAATGCTTCATGCAGGTTATCCCCGGTGAACCATTTGCCCTCGCGGGAAATTCCAATCGGTGTAATGGAATATTTTTCGGCATTGGCTTTGCCAGCAGGCAAATCTTCAAAGTGGAAACCTGGGTCAGTAGCAGGGTTTAAGGCAGCCATAACAGATCGGGCTGACATGAGCGAAACATCATGTTCGCCTGACCTTCCCCCGAAGATTACGCCAATGTTGATTTTAGACTTCATCCCATTCACCTATCAATTCAATTTCCAGCTCAAGATCGATGCCAGAATGTTCTTTCACTTTTTCCTGCACCATGCGGATCAACCGGTAAACATCGCTAGCGGTTGCGTTTTCATGATTAATCATAAAGTTGGCATGCATGCTGCTAATCTCTGCACCGCCGATGCGCTGTCCTTTCAAGCCTGCTGCTTCAATCAGCCTGCCGGCGTAATCATCGGCAGGGTTTTTAAACATTGAACCCATGCTGGCTCCGGGTGGCTGTGTGGCGCGTCGGCGCGTATTGAAGGTTTCCATGCGTGCCTGTACTTCTTCTTTTGTGCTCTGGGTGAGCCTGAACTGGGCAGCCAGAATAACTGCCTGGCTTCGGGTGCGTTTAAGCACACTCGAGCGGTAGGCATACTCAAACTGCCCGCAGGTCCACTGTTTCTTACCTGAGATTGGATGCAAGATTTCTGCCATCTCAAGGTTAGCCTGGATATCACTCCCATGAGCTCCTGCGTTCCCGTATACTGCCCCTCCTACAGTTCCAGGAACAGTTGCAGCCCATTCCAACCCGCTTAACCCGCGGATAGCCGCCTGGCGGGCAAGGCCGCCCAGGTTGCTGCCTGAGCCTGCCAGCACGGTAACAGGTTCTGCATCCAGGTGGAACCGGATCGATTTTGCCCGGTTGATTACAATTACGCCTTTATACCCACGGTCGCTGATGAGCACATTGGATGCATTCCCGAGCACCTTGCAGGGGATATCCAGCTGCCAGCAAGCGCTAATCGCCTGTTCCAGGCTGACGACTGTATCGGCGATCACCAAACCGGCAGCTGGTCCGCCTATCTGGGCAGTGGTGAAACCTGCCAGGGGCATATTCTCGTGGAGTTTCTCTCCAAGAGTTGCTTTCAGCCGGGAAACTGCATGTACAAGATCCGTCACTGGACCTTTCCCTCTGGTTCATAGTGTTTAAGGAAATCGATCAATTTTGTGACCTGTTCCCTTTCCTCGTTCGACAACCTGTCCACCGGGAAGAACTGAAAATAATCCAGCGATTCTTCCTCAAGCGTGTCGGTATCGTTTGTGCCCATGTAATAATCATTGAACGCCCTATTCATGGTTCACCTCCAATTCTTGTAATCTGGAAAAAACATTCCGGCTGATCTGGTCTGCATCCCCAGCTGACAATACCAGCAGAACATCTCCCGGTTTTAATTTCGGAAGCAAGGTCTTGTGTGCGTTAGCAAGCGATGCCAGAAAGTGTACTTCGGGATGGTCGATCTTTTCTGCAAGCTGCTCCCCGCTGATCTCCGGATTGGATTCCCTGGCGGCATAAATTTCAGTCACATAAACCTCACTGGCTGCCTGAAATGCCTTGCTGAAGGCAGCCAGCAATGCCAAGGTTCGTGAGTAGGTGTGCGGCTGCCAGACAACAACAAGTTTTCTGTCCCCGAAACGGCTTCGGGCTGCCGCAAGGGTGGATTGGATCTCAGTGGGGTGGTGGGCATAATCATCGATAACCGTTACCCCGCCAGCAACACCCAGAATATCAAAGCGTCGCCCGACACCGCTGAATTGTGAAAGTGCTATTGCCGCTTTATCCAGGTCCAGACCGTATTGATGACAGACAGCCAGCGCAGCCAGGGCATTCCGGACATTGTGCTCACCGGGAACCTGTAAGCTAACCGGAAAAGTCATCTCAGCGGAATTGCCCCAGGGTTTGAATACCAGGGTGAATGAAAAGCCTCCGGATTGATTTGCCTCAAGGCTGCGGGCGTGGTAATCTGCCGACGGCTCCAGGCCGAAGGTCCATACTTTCCTGGTAGCCTGGGCTGCACCTGCCAGGCTGAATGCCCCGGCATCGTCACGGCTGAGGAAAAGGTGACCGCCCGGCCGAATGCAGTGCACAAAATCGACGAATGCCTGATGGTATTCCTGCGGTGTAGGGAAACAATCAGGATGGTCATGTTCCACGGTATTGATTACCGCGAGATCCGGCTCCAGTCCCAGGAACATCCGGTCATATTCATCTGCCTCGATAATGAAGATGCTGCCTTTACCTGCATGAGCATTTGCAGCAAGGTTTTTCGATACACCGCCAATGATATAGCTGGGATCATTACCGAGGGCGGTAAACACCCAGGAAATCATCGCGGTAGTCGTCGTCTTGCCATGGGTGCCCGCAACCGCAATACTCAAATGACCTTGCATTAATTTACCCAGAAATGCAGCACGTTTGAGAACGGGAATGCCGGCCTCCACAGCAGCGATTACCTCGGGGTTGTTATCTGGGACTGCGGAAGACCGTACAACTACATCAGCACCTTGCACATTCCGGCTATCGTGACCGACAACAACATTAACACCTGCTTTTACGAGGTCGCGCCCAAGGGGAGTGTCAGACCGGTCAGAGCCGCTCACCGTGTACCCGCTTTCCAGGAGCAGGCGTGCGATGGCGGAAAGCCCGGTTCCTCCAATGCCGATGAAGTGTATGTGTTCCATCAGATAAACACCACCAGTACAAATGCAAAACAAATAGCAACAGCAAAATAAATTGCCGGTATGGATAAAAATTCTGGAGGCAGAATTGCGAGCAGCTTTAATGCTGCATCCCCTGCAGCTGTTCCTGCTGCGGGGGCGGTGATAACGTCGAACGGATAACTTGCTGCATCCAGGAAGTACCATAAAGTTCCAAATATCATGAACCCGTTGATACCGCCCAGGAAGAAACCGAGCAGTGAATCCTGAAACTTCTCCCGGATAAATTTTGGGCTGTCAGCCAGCCTGGGCAAGTTGGGTGTTTCATAACCAAAAAACACCAATATCACAATCACCCCAAACCTCAACCAGAAAACCGTATCACCAGGCTGTGTCATTAATTCATCTCTGACATACGGCACATACTTTTCCAGGACACCCAGCAAGAAAAGCCCGAGGATGACCGAGAAAAGGACCAGCAGCTCCTTTGCCCAGCCTCGGGTGATCCCGATCACTGCAAAAAGGATAATGAAAACCCAGAAGAGAACGTGTAAACTGATCATGCAGCTCCTCCGGAAGTCAATAGGTTTTCTTCAGCAAGAGAAATCAGCGCCGCTGCGATGTCTTTGGCTGCCCCAGGGCGTGCAAGTTCCTTCATGGCTTTGCCCATCGCTGACAGCCTGGCATCATCCCTGATCAGCTCTTGAATGGTGGTGAGCAGTTTGACTGGCAGCTGCTCATTTTCAAGCAGGACTGCAGCCTGGTGCCGTACCAGGAAATCCGCGTTAACCTTCTGGTAACGCCAGGCATACGGGTAAGGTACCAGGATGGCAGGTAAACCGAAAAGCGGAAGCTCACCAAGGACAGATGCTCCAGCACGAGAGACTACCAGGTCGGCTGCAGCCAGGGCAGCGCCCATCTCTTCATGCAGGTAAGGATAAGGGTGATAGCCGGCAGCTAGTTGTGACGGAATTTTTCCAGCATTGACGACGGCTTCATCCCAATCCAGGGTACCGGTGATGTGCACCACCTGCATTTCAGGCAGTAAAATCGGCAGGATTGCCTGGACGGCTTTATTAATGGATCGGGCTCCTTTACTGCCGCCGAACACCAGCAGCACCTTTTTGCCGGGCTCAAGGTTGAGGGTTTGCCTGGCAATGTTCTGCGTCCATTTACCCAGTTCGGGGCGGGTTGGGTACCCGGTTACAACCGTTCTTTTTGACTGTTTAAAGTAGGAACGGCTGCTTTCCGTGGTCAAAGCAATGACATCTGAGTACCTGCCAAGCACTTTCAGTGCCAGGCCTGGCTCAATATCCGGGACAAACAGCAAACTCGGCTTTTTTAAGGCTGCAAGCGCCATCGGGACTGCCACATATCCGCCGGTGAAGAGGAGAGCATCCGGATTGAAACTGCGCAGGATCCGGCGGGAGGCCTTCCAGCCGCGGAAAAGCTTGAACAGGTTGCCTGGCAGGTTTTTTATCCCAACGCCATGCACGCCTGCAGCCGGAATCGCCTCAAAGGGGATGCCGGCGCGTGTTACCAGGCCGGATTCCATTCCGCCCTCGCCGCCAACCCAAAGGACCGGCTGTGCTTTATCGCCGAGTGCCTGCAGAACTGTCAGGGCGGGATACACTCCGCCTCCTGTCCCGCCGGCGCAGATCAACAACCGCATGTGCGCCAAACTCCTCTGCTTGTTTTTTACCAGGCATACTGTGCATGCCAACGTTCATTAAAACGCCGATCCCTGCCAGTGTGGTCACCATACTGGAACCGCCATAGCTGATGAGGGGAAGGGCATTGCCCGCAAATGGGAAAACATTTACCATAACACCGATATTGATCAGCGCTTCGAACATGATCCAAACGGTGATTCCGCCTGCGATCAACCGGCCGAGAAAATCCGGTGCATTCTTGGCAATCTTAATACCGCGCCAGGCCAGAACCATGAACAAGCCGATTACAAATACTCCACCCAGCAGGCCGGCTTCTTCGGTGATGACAGCAAAAATACTGTCTGTCCAGGGAACTGGAAGACCCAGGTATTTTGTGCTGCCTTTACCGATGCCCACCCCAAAGAGACCGCCGCGAACCACAGCTTCGAGTGAACGGCGAACGTGATCTGAGGCATCCTGGAGGGACATCAGCCCTTTCAGATAATCGCTGATGCGTTCCTGTCCGGTCGAACTGATCAGTACAACAACCGTCCCAATCATGATGACCACTGCAAGCGCCAGGAAGACATGCCGGAAATTCGAGCCTGAGAGATAAAACAACGCACCGCCAAGGAATACGACCGTCAGTGTAGCGCTGATGTCCGGCTGCATGAAGATCAGGGCTGCGGTTCCGCCGACAATGGCCAGCAAGGGGAAGATGCCTAGAGAAAAGGTATTTAATGACTCACGATGGCTGTTCATCCACACAGCCAGGTACAGGATGATAACCAGTTTCGCCAGTTCAGAAGGCTGAACAGAATTATTGAAAAGCGCCCTGGTAGGTACACCAACGGCCTGGGTTCCGACGATGAATACCGTGATCAGCAGTCCGAGGGTGATAATCATGGGATACAGGATCCATTTAATGTAGATATGGTAATCTACCTTGAATGCGATCACGGCCGTGATCAACCCGATAACAATAAAGACCAGCTGGCGCTCCAGAATATACGATGCGGCTGCATTTTCACGCAACACGTAATTCCAGCTGGATGAATAGACAAAGAGAATGCCGGTGAGCAGCAAGGTAAACACACACACCAGAAGCGGCAAGTCAAGCTTGACCTTCTGCGGTGTTAGGTTACCTTTCCGCACGAATGCCGGATTTACGTAAGACTGTTGACCCATTGCCGAAACTTTTCGCCTCTCTCTTCGAAATCTTTGAATGCATCAAAACTGGTGCAGCCGGGTGAAAGCAGGACAACATCTCCAGGTTTGGCTGCTTTATGGGCAGAAATAACTGCATCCTGCAAGGTGCTGCTGAGTGAAACCGTGTATGGTGTCGGGGAACCACTGGCAGCCTGTAATTTACTTTGGATCATCTCCGCTGCTTCACCGAACAAGGCAATATGGCGAACCCCTTCGCTTACCATTCCGGCCAGTTCATCCCACGGCAGGTTTTTATCCCTCCCGCCCAGGAGTAAAACTACAGGTTCCTGGAAGGATTGCAGGGCCGCCATTGTCCTTTCGGGGGCGGTGGCGATCGAGTCGTTGTACCAGGCAACGCCATGAAGAATGCGGACCAGCTCCAGCCTGTGCGGTACTCCGTTAAACCCGGCAACCCCATTAACCATTGCTTCTGGGGATAAACCAGCAGCGTGGGCAATTGCGCATGCGGCCAGGACATTGGCGACATTATGGTCACCTTTGAGCATAATCATTTCGCGCGGCATCAACTGTTCTTCGCTGCTGCCCGTTGATAACCACACCCAGCCCTGGTCATAACATGCGCCGTGGTATCCACCATCTGGTCTTTCAAAACCAAAGGTGACCAGTAACCCTTTAACACTTCTAGCCAGGCTCCATGCACCCGGGTCTTCGCGGTTTAAAACCGCAATATTGCTTCCTGATTGGTGGAGCAAGATCTGAGATTTTGCCTTGATGTATGCCTGCATAGTTCCATGCCGGTCAAGATGGTTGGGTGTGATATTGAGAACAGCGGCGATATCAGGGCTTATCGACATCAGGTCCAGCTGAAAACTGGAAAGCTCCATCACTACCAGGTCTTCCGGCTGCATCTGGTCAACAAAGCTGATTAACGGTAGGCCAATGTTTCCGCCAATCCACACTTTTTCAGGGTATCCATTTTCTGCCATACGCCCGACAAGTGTAGTGGTGGTGGTCTTGCCAGCAGAACCGGTGATGCCAATGGTCTTGCAGGGGACCACTTCCATGAACACCTGTGAATCGTTCGATAACGGGATGTTCTTCTGGACAGCTTGCTGTACTATGGGGATAGTCAATGGAATACCGCCTGACAGGCAAAGCAGGTCAGTGCCATTCAGGAGATCAATGGGATGAGAACCGAATACCATCTCCACCCCCTGGTTTTTTAAAGGCTGCAAGTCTACTGCGAACTGGTCAGGAGATTTAGAATCGTTCAGGGTAACTCTAGCTCCATGGGACGACAGGTAATGTGCCAGAGCCAACCCCTGCCGGGCGGCTCCAAGTACAAGCACTTTTTTCCCTTGCCAGTTTATTGCTTTCATACTATCGCTATTGCAACTCCCAGTAATGCCGATAAAAGGCTGATAATCCAGAAACGCTGCACCACCTGGGTTTCACTCCAGCCCAGCAGCTCAAAATGATGGTGTAAAGGCGCCATTTTAAACAGTCGTTTTCCTTTGGTCATCCTGAAGTACATTATCTGCAGAATGACGCTGATCACCTCGCTGACAGGGATGATGATGATCAAAGGCAGGAGCAGCCATTGACCGGTCATTAAGGAAATGACTCCTATAGTCGCTCCGAGAGCCAAAGAGCCGGTGTCTCCCATGAATAGTTCAGCCGGGTGTACGTTCCACCACAAGAAGCCAAAAAGTGCTCCCACAACGGTGAAGCAGAAACGAGCTACAAAAACTTGTCCCTGCATGATTGCGATTGCTCCGAAGGCTATAAATGCGGTGACCGAAATCAATCCTGCCAGCCCGTCAAGCCCGTCACTGAAGTTGACGGCATTTGAAGCGCCGATGATGATGAACGCCGCAATCGGTACATACCAGAGCCCAATCCACATGGGTTTATCGTAGCCTGGCCAGTAAACCTCCGGCACTCCCAGCAGGTACTTCAAGCTGATGGCAAGCAGGACAGCAAATATTACCTGGATGATGAACTTGGTACGGGCACGCATTCCTAGTCCGCGGCGTTTTCCCCGGATCCCTTCCCAGTCATCAATAGCGCCCAGAATTCCAAAGCCAACCATGGCAATTAGCGGAATAATGATCGCCCGCCCGAAAACTTCAAGCCCGATCAAGATGGTAGCATTCATCAGGATTGTGATCAGCAGCACTGGAAGGATGATCATGACACCCCCCATCGTAGGGGTGCCCATCTTTGAGAGGTGCGTATCAGGTCCTTCAACCCGTATGATCTTTCCAATCTTCAGGTGCCTTAAAGTTCGCAACAAAGGTTCACCCCAGATGACTGTCATCATGAAGCTTAATAGGCTGAGGGCGATCGAAATGGCTGTCTCAGTCATTTTTTCTCTCCAAAGCAGACACGATCTGATCCATGCGCATTCCGTGCGAACCTTTCACCAAGATGACATCGCCCGTGCTGAACTTGCAGCGGACAACATCGATTGCCTGATCAATTGATTCAAAGCTTTGAACCCGGTCTTCGCCTAAGCCCGATCTCCTGGCTGCCTTGGCGATGAAAAGCGCCCGAGGTCCGACCGTAAACAATTCATCACAAATCTGGGCTGCCCTGGTTCCTACCATTTCATGCCCGGATTGTTCATAAATTCCCAGTTCAAGCATGTCACCCAGGATGGCGATTTTATGTCCTTCCATGTCTTCAAGCAGGTTGAGGGCTGCCATCGTCGATTCAGGGGAAGCATTGTAGGTATCATCCAGGATGAGTGCACCGCTTTCAGCTTTTACAACCACAAGCCGCAGCTGCATGTGGCTATGCTGCATGCCATTGATGATTTCCTGCCAGGTGAGGTTTTCCACCAGTCCAACAGCAACTGCCCGCAATACAGTATGCACAGAGTGCCTGCCGATCAATGGGACACGGAGATGCAATACTTCCTTCTGGTAATGTAATTGCATGCGGATGCCTTCCAGGCCCATTCCCACAATTCCGTCTGCCCAGAGGTCGGCACTAGGATTTAAACCGTATGTGAATACATGTGCCCTGGTTTTTTTCGCCATCGGGAGCACGTAAGGATCGTCATAATTCAGGATTGCCACACCTTCAGGGGCAGGGGGTAAACTTTGGACCAGTTCAGATTTACCACGGGCAATATCCTCTTTGGTGCCGGCACGCTCAGCATGTACGGTGCCGATATTGGTGACTACACCAACTTGCGGCCTGGCAATACTGCACAGGAATTCGATTTCACCGGGGACGTAGAAACCCATTTCTAGCACTGCATGGCTGTGTCCGGGTTTTACCTGAAGAAGCGAGAGGGGAAGGCCAATCTCATTATTCAGGTTGCCGGGATTCTTCACCGTCGGGTAACGCTGGCTGAGTACTTCCGCAGCCAGCTCTTTCGTAGTGGATTTACCCACACTGCCGGTTATGCCAATCACGCGGACATCCAGCTGCTGGCGCCAGAAAGCTGCAGTTTTCTGCAGCGCTTCCAGCGTGTTGTTGACCCGCAGGCAGAATGGCGGCTCGGGAAGCGGGAAAGCAGGGCTTAAAGGACCATTGCGAAGGTCAAGGACCGGGAAAGGCAGCGGGCTGTCTTTCTGGATGAATGCGCACATTGCGCCGCGCTTGAATGCATCTGTCACATACTCATGACCGTCAACATTCTCTCCGGGCAGGGCGGTAAACAATCCGCCCGGTTTTACCTGGCGCGAATCTACCGCGGCTTCATTGACCGGCAATGAGGCTTGAGGGTGGGTGGCACCGGTTAGCGCTTCTAGAATAGTGTTTACCGTAAACACAATATCCTCACTCATTTGCATACAGACGCATACGGATGTCATCGGGCGGAATATTCATGTAGATAACCACCTGTTTGACGACATCTGCAAAAACGGGGGAGGCAACTATCGATCCCCAACGATCGCTGGTTGGCTTTTCCAGCCAGACGTACACCAGGAATTGCGGGTCATCTGCAGGGCCCCAACCGACGAATGATGCATTGGTTAACTCAGTAACATAGCCCTGGCCTGGAATTGCAATTTCACCCGTGCCGGTTTTTCCTGCCACGCGGTAATCTTCAACAAGAGCATTGGAGGCTTCCAGTTCCAATGACTTTGCCAGCATTTCGGTCAATGTTTCCGCAGTTTCCTTGGAGATTGGAGTAAGCATCACCTGCGGAGTGTACTCATAAGTAACTCCATCCTGGATGGTCGCTTTGACGATATGGGGGGTCATGATCTTTCCACCATTTGCAACTGCAGAAACAGCTGTGATCATCTGGATGGGTGTGGTTGCCAGACCCTGTCCGAAGGAATTAGTGCCGAGGTTGGATAATGACCAGTAGGTATCTCCAGGGTAGCTCAGGGGGTAAATAATTTCCCCTGCAAGGTCAATGTTAGTGCTCTTGCCTATCCCAAAGTTGGTCAGGCTCTGGTAGAACAATTCCACATCCATTTTCTGAGCGATCCACGAGAGGCAGACATTCAGGGAGTGCTGCATACAACCTTGCATGTCCTGCATACCCCATGCGCCTCCATTCCAGTTGCGGATTACCGTTGAGCCTATGGTGATGCTGCCGGTATCATTGAAGGTGGTCGAGGGGGTTACCGTGCCGGAATCCAGAGCGGATGCCATGGTGATCACTTTGAAAACTGAACCAGGCTCATACGGCACGCCTATCGCCCGGTTAAAAGAGCCCATCTCAGGAAATTTTTCGAGCTCATCCGCGTAATTGTTCAGGTCCATGCGCGGATTGGATGCCATTGCCAGGATCTCGCCAGTTCGGGGATCCTCCACAATGATTACGCCGGATTGTGAACCGGTGCTCCTCACTGCGTTGTCCAGGATATTTTCCACGCTTTTTTGCAGCTGCCGGTCGATGGTCAGGATCAGGCTGCCGCCAGGCGGAATATCGGGAATTTCTTTCATCTTATTGGGATCATCCGAGACTTCAACCGTCTGCACATTGCCTTTGAGCAGGTCATCGTATTCTTCTTCGATCCCGTAATATGCAGGGCTGGTGCGGTCGTTAAACGCGACAAACCCTAATACGTTCGAAGCAAGGGAGGATTCGGGGTAGGTACGCACAAGATGCGGCCACCATTCCAGCCCGTTCAGGTTTAGGGCAGGCAGGTTCCGGGCAGTCTTTTTGTCCTGCCTTTTCTCTGCATACTCCTGCAGGTACCCTTCCAGGTAGGTGATCTTTTCCGGGTCGATAAAGTCATCCAGTACCAGGTAATAAATGCGTTTATCAGGATCCGGCTGGCTGGCGTTATATGCCTGAGCACTTAGGAATTTTTCACTGTAATCTTTACCGATCACATTGAACAGGATCTGGATGATCTGGTCCTGGTTTTGGTTGGTGTTCACTGTGTTCAAATTGACTGAGATTTCGTAAACCACCCGGTTTCCCGCCAGGACATTGCCATTGCGGTCGTAGATTTTTCCGCGTTCGGGGTAGATGGTCTCAAACCTGGTGTCGGGACTGACCAGGTCGCTTCCAGTAATCATGATGCGCACCATTTGTGCCACGATTACAGCGGCAATCACGGCGATTATCACCTGCACAACCCGGATACGGATAAAGAAATTTTCGTGATTCATGGCAGCACCTTCAGGTTACTGTCCGGGATGAGGATGTAATCATAAAACCACTCCCAGAGTGATTGGGTGTAGCTTGGTTTGATAATGGGGGAGGTGCTTCCGGTTACGGAGGAAACTGTTTCTATCTCTGGCAGTTCCTTTCCGGTGTATCCTTCTACAATAACGTAAACGACATCTTCCGGGTTCACCAGCTCGTAACCGCTTGCCAGGGCGCGTTTTTCCATTTCTGCGGCTGAGGTAAGCCTGGCCCACTCAGTCAGCAGGTTTGCATTTTCATTTTCAAGATCCGCACGCCTGCTTTCGAGCTGCTGGATTTTAATGCCAGCCGTGGCAGACTGGGCAGAGATGTTCAGGTAAAGGAAGGCGATAACTGTACCACCAACAAGCGCCAGCGCAATAAACCCAAAGCGCTGTACCTGGATCCTCCATGGTGCCTGTTTGTAAGCCTGCTTTACCGTCTTCTTCATTCCAGCTTCATCCTATAATCGGTTAACTGTTTAACCGGTGCAACGATCTTGCCAGTATTCTTAAATTTTTTCTACTACCCGTAAACGAGCACTGCGGGCGCGAGGATTTTCTTTTACTTCTGCTTCATCCGCCAGGATTGGCCGGCGGTTGATTTCCTTTATGATCGCTTTGTGCCCGCAGGTACAAACGGGTTGTGCTGGGGGGCACAGGCAATCGGTGCTCTCTTTTCGAAAGAATTGCTTTACGATCCGGTCTTCCAGCGAGTGGAAGGAGATAACTGCCAGCCTGGCACTGCTTGAGAGGGCTCTGACTGCCTGGGGCAGAAAGGTTTCCAGACCATCAAGCTCTCCATTTACTGCTATCCGGAGGGCTTGGAAAGTCCGTGTGGCCGGGTGAATCTTCTCCGCCTGCTTTCCGGCTGCTCTTGCGATCACTGCTGCCAGTTCCTGCGTCCGGCTGAAGGGACGGTTTTGGCAGATTGCACGGGCAATCCGGCGGGATTGCTTTTCTTCACCATAGCGGTAGATCAGGCCGGCCAGTTTTGTCTCCTCAAGAGTGTTCACCAGATCCGCTGCGGTTTGTCCCTGGTCAGGGTTGAAACGCATGTCGAGGGGTCCATCCTTCAGGAAGGAAAACCCTTTCTCCGGCCTGTCCAGCTGCATGGAGGAGACACCCAGGTCGATCACAATCCCCTGGGCTGACTCCCAGCCGGCTGCATGTAGCTGATCTTGAAGGGTGGTGTAGGATGCATGGATTAGGGTGAACCTGCCTGAATAATCAGACAGGCGCTGGGATGCTATCTCCAGCGCCTGAGGGTCAAGGTCAAAGCCTAGTAAGCAGCCGTCAGGTGAACTTTTTTCCAAAATCCCCCTGGCGTGACCCCCAGCGCCTACCGTTGCATCAATATACCGCCCCGGGCTTGTTGGGCGTAAAGCAAGTATAATTTGTTGGTAAAGTACTGGCAGGTGGGGCGGCAGCATGATATTTCCGCAGCCTATCCCTACCTGATGGATATATCCAGGTCTGCAAACCGTTTTTCGTCGGCTTTGGCAACATTCAGAGTATCTTGCTGTTGTTTCCAGATTTCGGGTGACCAGATTTCAAAAGATTCGCCCATGCCGACAACAATGGCATCGTTCGTGAGGCCGGCTTTCTCACGGAGAAATGCAGGGATCAAAATGCGTCCTGCCCGATCAAATTCCACCCTGCTTGCACCGCCAAAGAAAATGCGCTTGAATTCGCGCGCCCGCGGGTTGGTGAGGCTCAACTTTTCAACCTTTTCGGTCATGGTTTCAAAGTTTTCTTTTGTCAGGACCAGCAGATTGGAATCGAAACCTTCCGTGATAATAGCGCCGTCCTCCAGCGATTCGCGGAAACGGACCGGGATTGTCATCCGGCCTTTTTCATCAATGGAATGCTGGAACTGGCCTAAGAACATTTGTTCTACCTCTTCTATACAAGCGGAACGCCGGGAAAGTACCGGCGTTCACTTACTTATTCTCCACAATTAACCACTTATTACCACATTTGTACACAGTATATACGAAATGAACCAAAAATGCAATAGGCATTAAAATATTTTAAGTTTTCTCCCCCCCTGATTCCATTACTTGTGCTTATACTTAATGTTACTGAAGCTAAAACCCTTCCAGGAGTGCATATGAAACCACAATTATTTGCTCTGCTTACCGCAATTTGCTGGGGAGTTGGCGGATACTTTGAGAAAAAAGGCCTTCACCTGGGCAATCTGAGTCCGCAGATGGGGATTACCATCCGGACCTTTATTGCTTTGCTGATCCTGGGCTTTGTCAGTTTACCGCAGTGGAAAAATATCCCTCATACCAACCCAAAGGCGCTGCTCTACATGGTGCTTGGGGGAGGGGTAATGGCTGGCGCAGCCGGAATGCTCTTTTTTTACACAGCTATTAAAGGCGCTCCGCTGGGTAAGGTAATGCCGATTGCGTTTACTTCACCTTTATTTGGGGCCTTGATGGGTATTCTCTTTGCAGGGGAACCGCTGACTGTAAAGACAATAGTGGGAATGCTGATGACAGTAGGGGGGATTGTTCTGCTGACTTTTGGCTAATCGTGTTACCTGTTTTAAATCAAGTCTTCATTCAGGAATCCGGTTCTATGTACCGGATTCCTGAGTTTAAGCAAGTTTTCTAAGTGCGGGGTAACGGATTGCCACGATTATTCCGTATACCAGGGAAATTACTGCTGTTATCCCAACCGCCATTGGCGCACCGATCCAATCGGAAAAGAACCCAGCCTGCAGACCACCCAGGCGCATCATACCCTGGAAGGTCATGCTGTACAGGCTCATAACCCTGCCGCGCATGGCATCCGGAGTTGCAATTTGCATCAGGGTGTTGGCCAGCGCGTTCTGGCACACAAAGCTGAAACCGACGAACAACAGAAGCAAGACCGAAAAAATAAACGAACGGGACAGGGAAAAAATTACCAAGAAGGCGGGAAAACCCAGGTTCCCGATCGTCAGCCAGACACCTCTGCGCAAAGTATCTGAAGTAGAGGCAATAAAAAAAGCACCTATGACGGACCCAATCCCCAGGGTGGTAAGTAAAATTCCAAGGGGCAGCGCTTCTGGAGAACGGCAGGTCATCAAGCCTGTCTCAGGATTGCACATAAAGTCAATGACCGGTTTGGCGTTAGAACCAAGCACGTCGCCAGCAAAAACCGGCATCAGGGTGCTGTACGGCATGGATAAGAAAGCGCTGACTGCAACCAGGCTGGTCAGCACCAGAAGCACCTGTTGTTTGGATATAAATTTGAGCCCTTCAGCCATGTGGGTGAGGGTCTTTTGCTTTTCTTTGCCGCCGGGAGGATCAGGCAGGTTTCGCATACTGATCAGACTGACAATGACTGCGATAAAAGTCAATGCGTTAATGAAAAAGGCAGTTCCTTCACCAGTAGCAGCCACCAGAATACCCGCCGCAGCTGGTCCCAGTGCACGTGCCATGTTGAACATGGCAGAATTCAACCCAATCGCGTTAGAAAGGTCTTCCTTGCCTTCCACCAGCTCAATGGTAAAGGCCTGACGAGCAGGGGTGTCCATAGCTTGGGCTGCACCATTCACAAACGCCAGCAGGTAAACATGCCAGACCTGTACTGCACCAGTCCAGGTTAATATTGCCAGCGTCAACGCCTGGAGAAGCATGACAATCTGGCTAATCAACAGGACTGTCCTTTTTGACACACGGTCTGAAAGTGAACCGCTCCATAATGAAAGGGGAACGAGGGGGATAAGGCCTATAAAACTGATGATACCCAGGGAAGCAGCGCTGCCTGTCAGGCGGTAAACCAGCACCTGCTGTGCCATCATTTGCATCCAGGATCCTACCAGTGAGATGGTCTGTCCGAAAAACCACAAGCGGTAGTTGCGGTGGCGTAGGGAACGGAATGTTTTTGGACAGCGGGTGGATCTTTCAGGTCTTGCTGCAGGCTGCAATGTGTCTAATGACATAACTGCATGATTATACCCCCTTATACTGGCTCAGCCCTCAATCCCAGGTTTCCTTCGGTAGCCCTTCTTGATTGCATGAAGTTTCTTCGATTGCAGCCTTCTCGCCTGGGCAGCCCGCGTGGGGCGGGTAGGTCTTCTTTTCGGGGGTGTGCAGCGGGCTTTCTCGATCCATGATCCTAACCGTTGCAGGGCATCCTTGCGGTTTTGTTCCTGGGCACGGAAACGTCGGGCATTTATGACCAATATGCCTTCGGCTGTGACCCTTTTCCCGGCAATCCGGATCAGGTGGTGCTTGACCTGCTCTGACAATACCGCAGAATGCAGGATGTCAAAGCGAAGCTGGACTGCGGTTGATACTTTATTTACATTCTGCCCGCCAGGACCCGAGGATTGGGAATAATCGAAAAACACTTCTTTTTCGATCAAGGAATTCAGGTCTTGGACTGGGAACATGGGTGATAATCCTGCGGGAAAAAATCCGTGATGGGAAATATGTGATTACATTTCCCTGGCTTTGAACATAACACAGGCAGTGAAAGCACGGGTCCCAGAAGTAAGATTGGTTCCCTCAACCATCCAGAGGCCCTTATTATCCGCAGAGGTTCCGGTCATTACCGTTATTGTGTCACCTGGTAATACCTCATGGTCATAGTTGACCTGTATCCAGTCAACCGAATGGGACTGGAAAATGTTCATTGGCAGGCTGTCGCAAATCCATTCCACATACCGGCTGTTGTTGACGTGCCCGATCATATCAAAGGCGCTGTAGGCGGGGGTGAACCGCCTGCTTTCGGTAAGGTTGCCGTCAAGATTGATTTTTTCCAGGGGTTCATCCAGTCCATGCCTTTCGGGCAGCCCGGGCAGGTGGATACCGCATGCTTGCGGTGGAACCAGCCTGTGGGTTTTCGAATTGATCACCAGCCAGGCGGAAGTGGCTGCAGCCAATAAATTCCCCATGGTATCGGTGACCTTAAAATCACGGATAAAAAACAGTTTCTGCTTGATGGTCTTCGGCCAGGTTCGGATTATGATCTGATCTCCGGGATGCGGGAAGCGGAAAAACTGGATCTTCATGCGGGAATGCACCCAGTGCATCTTCCTGGAAAGCATCTCTTCATAACCAAAACCCAATAATCCTGCATGCACAGCAGCCAGTTCGGTCAGCTGCTGGAAAAAAGATGCCGGTTTCCAGTTGCCATTGAAATCACACTCAAAGAAGGTGACCTTATGGGTGACTTCGTAGATGGGTGGATCATTGGTGTCCATGGTTGCCTCAGCGTTCTTGAATTTTACTGATATTACAAGCTTTCACAGTTACAAGTCTAACATGAAACTCGACCTTCAGAAAATAAAAGCCAGGGCAGGCTCCTTTAATTTGTTATGGAGAGCCTGCCCTGGCTGTTTTTGCTATATAAATTACCCGGTTAATTCTTGGAGAAGCTCAAGCCGCTGCTGGTTCTATCCACCAGGATGGTATCTCCATCTGCGTATTCTCCGCTAAGAAGCTTCATTGCAAGTGGATCCTGGAGGTCTCGCTGAACGGTGCGCTTCAAAGGACGTGCGCCAAAGGCCGGATCATATCCGGCTTCAGCCAGGTAGTCCCTGGCTTCTGGGGTAATCTTCACCTGGTAACCTCTATCGGTTACCAGCTTCACGATCCGTTTAAGCTGGATATCCACAATCTTGCGGATATCTTCTTTATCCAGCGGATGGAAGACGACCAGTTCATCTATCCGATTCAAGAATTCAGGCCTGAAATGTGCCTGGAAAACCCGGGTGATCTCTTCTCGAGAGACCGGTACACCGTTATCCCAAAGCTGGTTTCCCAGGTTTGAGGTCATGATGACCACAGCATTCGTAAAGTTGACCGTTCTGCCTTGCCCGTCGGTCAAGCGGCCGTCATCGAGGAGCTGCAAGAGAACATTGAAAACTTCTGAGTGAGCCTTCTCGATCTCATCCAGCAAAACCACGCTGTACGGTCTGCGCCGGACTGCCTCGGTCAGCTGGCCGCCTTCGTCATAACCCACATAACCAGGCGGTGCACCGATCAAGCGGCTGACGGTGTGCTTTTCCTGGTATTCGCTCATATCGATTCGGATCATGGCTCGTTCATCATCAAAGAGGAACTCAGCCAGGGCGCGAGCAAGTTCCGTTTTTCCAACACCGGTAGGTCCTATGAAGATGAAGGATCCAATCGGGCGGTTGGGATCCTGCAGCCCGGCACGTGCCCTCCGGACTGCATTAGACACAACCCTGATGGCATCATCCTGCCCGACCACCCTTTGGTGGAGGCGTTCTTCCATGTGAAGCAGTTTTTGGGTTTCACCTTCCATCAGGCGCGAAACCGGAATGCCTGTCCAGCTGGCTACAATTTCTGCTATTTCCTCGGCATCTACTTCTTCCTTCAATAATGCCCCTTCTGATTGGATGGCTTTCAGCTGGTTTTCGGTTTCTGCCAGTTTAGCTTCCAGGTCACGCAGGGTGCCGTAGCGAAGGCGAGCAACTTTTTCAAGGTCTGCAACCCGTTCTGCCTGTTCAATCTCAAGGCGGGTTTGTTCGATCTTACCCTTGGTTTCACGTAACTCCGCGATAACAGTTTTTTCATTCTGCCAGCGGGCAGTCAACTGTGCTGAGCGTTCTTTCAGGTTTGCCAGTTCTTCCTGTAGCTTATCCAGGCGTTCTTTGGATGCCTTATCGGTTTCTTTCTTAAGCGCTTCTCGTTCAATCTCAAGCTGCATGATTTCACGATCTACTGAATCCAGAAGCTGCGGCTTTGAGTCGATTTCCGTCCGCAGGCGGGCAGCCGATTCATCGATCAAGTCAATGGCTTTATCCGGGAGACGCCGGTCGGGGATGTAGCGCTGCGATAGGGTGGCAGCTGCGATAACAGCCGGATCGGTAATTCGCACACCATGATGGACCTCGTAGCGCTCCTTCAGGCCGCGCAGAATGCTGATAGTATCCTCTATTGAGGGTTCATCCACAAAAACAGGCTGGAACCTGCGTTCCAGGGCAGGGTCCTTTTCGATATGCTCGCGGTATTCATCGAGTGTGGTTGCTCCTATCAAATGAAGCTCGCCGCGTGCAAGCATTGGTTTGAGCATATTGCCGGCATCCATTGCCCCTTCAGCAGCTCCAGCGCCAACCACTGTGTGCAATTCATCCAGGAAGACGATGATCTCACCCTGTGAATCAGTGATCTCCTGCAGGGCAGCTTTCAGGCGCTCTTCAAATTCGCCGCGGTATTTTGCCCCGGCAACCATGGCACCCAGATCCAGCTGAATGATGCGTTTCTTTTTTAATCCCTCGGGAACATCCCCATTGACGATGCGCTGTGCAAGACCTTCTGCAATTGCTGTCTTGCCCACCCCGGGTGCCCCGATGATGGCGGGATTGTTTTTAGTGCGGCGTGAAAGGATCTGCACTACACGCCGGATCTCCTCATCGCGGCCAATGACAGGGTCCAACTTACCCTGGCGCGCCAAAGCTGTCAGGTCGCGGCCGTATTTTTCGAGCGCCTGGTATGTGCTTTCCGGGTTTTCGCTGGTTACCCTCTGGCTGCCGCGGATGGATTTTAACGCATTCAGGATGGCATCCTTCGTCAGCCCGTATGATGCCATGCGTTTGCCTTCAATAGAATCGCTCAACCCGAGCAGCAGGTGCTCAGTGGAGACAAACTCATCCTGCATCCCTTTGGCATATTTTTCTGCAGCCTCCATGGTCTGAACGAATGCATTTGATAAACCAGTTTCAATATTGCTGCCATGAACCTGGGGACGGTTTTTTATTTCCTGGCTGACTTCCTCGTTGATTGCCAGAATGCTGCCGGCAATCTTTGTAACGATTGCTGGGACAACCCCATCATCTTGTTGCAGCAATGCTAACAACAGATGGATGGGCTCGATCGCCTGGTGGTGATGATCGCGGGCAACCTGTTGTGCCTGGTAGACTGCCTCGCGGCTTTTCTCGGTAAATTTCTCAAGATTCATTAAATACCTCCGTTTTCTTGCATTTAAAAATGTAACAGGTAAATATCAAAAGAAAGTCTGTTTCATGTAAATAATCCATTAGAATTTTTATTTCTCCTTTAAAATTGAAACAAATTTGGATTATTGTGTGATACTTTCCCACAATGCGATAAAATTTATTCAGGACATTTCATGAAAAAATTTCATGTTTCGGCACTGAAAATTAGCATCCAAATTGTGATCGGCATTTTTATCCCTGCCATGGTTACATTTGTAATGCATCCAGCTAAAGAACTTCTGGGTTCCCAAATTGTTGCCCTTATTTATTTGCTTCCGGTACTTTTCTCTGGTTATTTTCTTGGGCTGCTCCCTGCCATTGTCACTTCGGTTACAGCATTCCTTTGCCTGAACTACTTCTTCATCCCACCCTATTTCAGTTTTCTGGTCCATAAAGGTCAGGATTTTGTCACCCTGCTGGTCTTTCTTTTGATCTCAGTCTTTACGAGCCAACTGATTGCCAAGGCACGCAAAGGAACACTACTTGCGCAGCAGCATGAATTAGAGGCTACTAACCTTTATAAATTATTGCTTGCTCTTTCCGCCAGATCTGATGCCATCAGCATTGCCGAAACACTGGCGGAGCACACTATGAAAACGATCAATTGCCGACGTTTGAAAATAACAGTACAACCTTCGACCGGAAAATACCCAATTATTTTGGAAAAAACAGAAAATGAATCAGCAGGGGGCAATTCGTTCGAATTTACTTACCCCATGCTTTCTGCGCGTGGGAATGAAGGCAATATCCAAGTTTGGATCGATCACCCGGTACTTTCTGGGGACGAAGACCGGTTATTTAGCATGTATGTTGCCCAGGGAGCCCAGGCGCTGGAACGAGCCAGGCTGATGGCTGTTGAGACCCGTGCTCAGATCCTGGAAGAAACTGACCAGGTAAAAAAGCACCTTGCTTGCTTCAGTGTCGCACGAATTGCGCAGCCCGCTGGCTGTGATCAAGGCGTCCGTTTCGAGCCTGCGAAGCGGCCTTGTGGAATGGGATTCTGAAGCCCGGCAAGACCTTTTGACTTCCATTGAGGAAGAAACCGATCACCTGAATTTTTTAGTGGGCAACTTGCTGGACATGTCGCGGATCGAAGCAGGAGCGTTAACCCTTCAAAGAAAATGGAATTCCCTCCTGGAAATTGCGAATGAATCGATCTTGCGGATGCAAAAGGTGCTTGACCCTTACCGTATCGAGGTGAAATTCCCTTCAGACCTTACTCTGGTGTATACCGATTTTGTCCTGATGGAACAGGTGTACACAAACCTGTTGAGTAACAGTGTGAAATACGCTGCTCCCGGAACTTGCATTTTCCTGTCTGCATTTTCTGATGATGAAGAAGTGCACGCAATTGTAGCCAATGAAGGTCCAGGTGTGCCTGAAGGTGACCTGGAAAGGATTTTTGAAAAATTTCACCAGCTGCAAAAGAATGACCGGGTAATGGGAACTGGCCTGGGGCTGTCTATCTGCAAAGGCATCGTAACCTCACATGGAGGAAAGATTTGGGCAGAGAATCTGGCCAAGGGTTTTGCCTTCCACTTCACACTGCCGGCAAAACCGGCAGGCGAATCCCCCCATATACCCGTGGTGGAAGAGGATGAATAAAGACCCATTGATCCTTATCATTGATGATGAACCGCAGATTCTGCGGGCGCTGAAAACCATACTGGCAGCCCACCATTTCCAGGTTGAACTGGCCAGTACCGGTGAGGAAGGGATTGCCCTGGCTGCTGCAACCATGCCGCAAGTGATCATTCTGGATCTGACCCTGCCGGACATGGATGGATTCAGAGTATGCGAAGAGATCCGGTCCTGGTCAAGGGTACCCATCATCATCCTCTCCGTCAGGGATGGAGAGACTGATAAGGTTGCCGCTCTCGACAAAGGGGCAGATGATTACCTGACCAAACCGTTTGGCATTGAAGAGCTGCTGGCGCGCATACGGGTTGCCTTGCGGCATTCGCAGCAATCGATTGGCAACGTTTCCAGCGTTGTTCGGACAGGTGGGTTGAGTATCGATCTGGCCAGTTATTCCGTTACCCTAAATGGGGAAGTGGTTCACCTTACTGCAACCGAGTTTAAGCTTCTGGCATACCTTGCCAGCAATGCTGATAAAGTGCTGACCCACCGCTCAATCTTGATCCATGTTTGGGGTGATGCAGATGCGGACCATGTTGAGTATTTGCGTGTCTTTATCGGAAACCTGCGCAAGAAGCTGGAGACCGACCCTGACCATCCTGCCGTCATCCGTACTGAACCCGGGATTGGATACCGGTTCATCACCAGTGATTGACCTTTATTTTTTCTTTACTTTTCTTGTCCCTTTTTTGTGAACGTTTAATTCTATCTGGGTAAACTACCTTTTGAAACCATCCTGTACAACCAGGATGGGAAAAATTGGAGTTACCTAATGATAGAAACACCTGTTTATACCAACATTTTTGAACAAACCACCACCCATATGCCCAGGACCAGCTGGCGTTCGTGGTTGACCGGTCATCCCTTGTCGACTGCAGATGCGCCCCACCAAACCATCGGTAAGCTGGTTGGACTGGCTGTTTTTTCATCGGATGCGCTTTCTTCTGTGGCTTATGGGCCGCAGGAAATTCTCATCACCTTATTCGCGGCAGGGATGAGCGGATTGAAATTTGCCTTACCGGTGGCGGTAGGGATTGTGGTCTTACTGGCAATCCTGACCTTTTCCTATGAGCAGACTATTCATGCCTACCCGGGCGGGGGAGGCGCATACATCGTTGCCCGAGATAACCTGGGGATCCTGCCAGCACAGGTGGCAGGGGCAGCCTTATTGACCGATTATGTATTGACGGTCTCTGTTTCTATTTCCTCAGGGGTTGCACAGATCATTTCAGCTTTCCCTTCGATGGAAAAATTCCGGATTGAAATAGCCGTTGCAATGATACTTTTTGTCATGGTCATCAACTTGCGCGGTGTAAAAGAATCGGGGATAACTTTTGCAATCCCTACTTATTTCTTCCTGTTAATGATCGCCATGATGGTGGTGACCGGGTTTGTGCGCTATTTCTCAGGCAATCTTTGTGTCCTGGTTAATCCGCCATCTGCTGAAATCCTTTCGACCCAATCAATAACCCTTTTTCTGTTGCTGCGAGCGTTCTCCAATGGCACCTCATCAGTTACCGGTGTTGAAGCAATCTCCAACGGGATTACTGCCTTCAAAGAGCCGCGCAGTAGAAATGCCGGTCAAACATTGATCTGGATGGCAGTCATTCTCGGCAGCCTGCTGCTGGCGATCACTTTCCTTGCTACGAGGATTGGTGCTGTGCCATCAGAAAGTGAAACTATCATTTCCCAAATCGCCCGCACGGTACTGGTGCAACGCGGGCTTCTATACATCCTTGTCCTTGCATCCACCACGATCATCCTGATGATGGCAGCTAATACTGCCTTTGCGGATTTTCCCAGGCTGGGAGCGCTGCATGCCATCGATGGCTTTTTGCCGCGCCAGTTTGCCTTCCGGGGAAGCAGGCTTGTCTATTCGTATGGCATCGTTGCACTGGCTGTTATATCCTCCCTGCTGGTGGTCTACTTCAAAGCAAGCGTGTCGACGTTGATTCCATTGTATGCAATTGGGGTCTTCCTTTCATTTACACTTTCTCAGGCAGGCATGGCGCACCGCTGGTGGAAATCAGGCCATCTGAAACCAGGAACCGAGGTTAAAGAACCAGGTTCAATTCTCAAGCATGAAAAAAGCTGGCATTTTAAAATGATCGTCAATGGAATTGGCGCAGTTTGTACTTTTATTGTAATGATCGTTTTTTCCATTACGAAATTTAAAGAAGGTGCTTATATTGTCATCATCCTGATCCCAATCCTGGTATCTATCTTTGTGGTCATTCACAGGCATTATGCCAGGCTTGCCAAGCAGTTAACCCTTGAAAGCTACAGCGATAGTAGGCGCATCACTCGAAATCGGGTCATCATGCCGATTGCTAGTGTTCACCGCGGTACACTTGAAGCGCTCAGCTTTGCTTCCAAGCTCTCACCGGATTTAACAGCCGTCCATGTAGCAATTGATGATCAGGAAGTAGCAAAATTAAAAGAAAAATGGAGTGTCTGGGGGAACGGGATCAGGCTGGTAATCCTGCATTCACCTTACCGGCTGTTTGTTGAACCGCTGCTCAATTACATCGATTCCCTGGATGAGATTTCGCTGCCGAATGAACTGATCACCATCGTAGTGCCTCAGTTCGTTCCCAAGAATCAGATCACCAATTTACTCCATGCCAGAACTGCAGACACGCTGCGTAAAGCGCTACTAAATCGGAGTAATATTGTGATCACTGAAGTGCCTTACCAGGTAGGGTAAAACGGTCTATTCCATCATCCTGGCGCGGTATTGCAGGGCTTCAGCCAGGTGGGTGACAGAGATTTGTTCGGCATGAGCCAGATCGGCGATGGTGCGTGACAGTTTCAAAATGCGGTGGTATGCCCGGGCGGTCAGGTTCATCTGGTTCATGGCAGACTTCATCAGGGCTTTGCCGGGCTCATCCAGGCTGCAGAACCTGCGGATCTCAGCCGGGCGCATATCGGCATTGCATAGGATACCGGCGCTGCCGTCCTGCGAAAAACGCTCACGCTGGACCAGCCGGGCAGCTTCAACCCGTTCGCGGATCACGGCTGAGGGTTCCCCGGTGCGCTTATCTGACAGCTTGTCGTATTCCACCCTCGGCACCTGGATATGAATGTCGATCCGGTCGAGCAGGGGACCTGAGATGCGTTTCTGGTATTTCTGGATACTGCCAATTGCACAGGTGCAAGGCCGAGTGGTATCGCCGTAGAATCCGCATGGGCAGGGGTTCATGGCAGCCACCAGCATAAAGTTGGCGGGGAAGCTCAGGGTTCCCTGGGCGCGCGAGATAGTGACTACTTTATCTTCTATCGGCTGGCGCAGCACTTCTAAAACGCGCGGCCCGAATTCGGGCAGTTCATCCAGGAATAGCACGCCGCGGTGCGCCAGTGAGACCTCACCTGGGTGCGGCCAGTTGCCGCCGCCTACCAGCCCGGCATGGCTGATGGTGTGGTGCGGAGCGCGGAAAGGCCTCCAGTGGATGAGCGGGGTATCGTCTGGCAGCATATCCGCCACTGAGTACACCCGGGTGACATCCAGCGCTTCTTCAATGCTTAGGGAAGGCAGAATAGCAGGCATGGCGCGCGCCAGGAGGGTTTTGCCGGAGCCAGGAGAACCCATCATCAGCATATTGTGACCCCCGGCTGCTGCAACCTCAAGGGCGCGCTTGACATGTTCCTGCCCTTTGATCTCCTGGAAATCGGTCTGGATGAATGGCTCAGGGGATTCGCCTGCACTGATCGTATGCGGCGTGATGACTTGCTGGCGGGTCAAGTGCCGGTACAGGTCAGTAAGGTTCTGGACCGGGATAACCTCAATCTCAGGGATCAGGGCTGCTTCATCGGCATCGGATACAGGGACGATAATCTGCTCAAATTTATTTTCACGCGCCAGCGCTGCCATAGGCAGGATGCCTCGTGTATGCCTGACAGTACCGTCGAGCGAAAGCTCGCCCACGATGAGCACTTTTTCGAGCGGGGGGAGAGGAATGATGCCCATCATGGCGAGCACGCAGATGGCGATGGGAAGATCATAGGCTGGCCCTTCTTTACGAACTGAAGCCGGAGCCAGGTTGACCACCACACGCTTACGGGGAAACTCCAGGCCGGTGTTCTTGATGGCTGCCTGGACGCGTTCACGGCTCTCTTGCACGGCGGTATCCGGCAGGCCGACAATGGTCATGCCGGGCAGCCCCTGGCCGGTGTCCACTTCCACTTCTACAATGACGCCGTCAAGGCCGATAACAGCGCAGGAAAAGACGCGTGCAAGCATGGGTTTAGTGTAGATGGTATTCGGCTGGATGTCAAACTGCTGGAGGGATAAGCGATACTTTTAACGCTGCCAGGACGGGTTCTATGGGGCTGTAAATGGTCACCAGGCTGGAACCGCTGAATAACAGCCCCACCACCCGGGCAGATCCAGCGGAAAAGAGCACCGAACCGGAATCACCCCCCATACACATGGCGCTGGTGATGATCTGGTTCTCGAACCGGGCGGTAAGATTATCCCCGTAGCTGACGGTAACGGTGGCATTGAGGACTTCAATCGTTCCTTCCGTCACCCCGGTGGTACGGCCGGATTTACGCACTGGCATTTCCAGGCTGGCATCTGCTGTTCCTGAGGGTACACCAATCCCTAATACCTCAGGCAGGACCATTTGCGGGTCGAGTGGTTTCGCCACTGCTGCATCCATGAAATTAATCCGGGGCAACAGGGCTTCAAAGAAATGTGTCAGGTTCTCATTCTTGAGCCACCCAGCCACCAGCAACCCAAGACGGATGATGAATTCGGGCAGCTTGATCCCCGTGCCTTCAGCCTCGAACCGGATCGGGATGAAGCGGGCGAGGACTGCCAGGGTATCTTCGCCGGTAATGCCCCCATCAATCCTTCCTTGCTGCAGGATGGGATCGTTAATGCTGCAGTCATTGCTGTTGGCCAGCACATGGTTATTTGAAAGGATCAAGGGTTCACCGGTAGCCATGTCATATACCAGGCAGCCTAAGGTTCCCGCGGTTACCTGGAAGTGACCGGTGCTGATCCCGCCAACTGCAGGCCGCCAGCGTTCCAACCGGCTGGCCATAGCCCGCAAATGGCCGACTTCAACCACATCCGTCTGAAAGCCGCCCAGTTCGGCTGGTATGGATGCTCCCTTCGGCAGAGAATCAACTGGCACCTTGGAGCGCACAAGGGCAACCAGGCTCAGGTTTTCAAGTACTTTCCCGCCAGTCTTCTTGTGCCCAATACCAACCCCAACCACATTAGGAAGCGCCAGGAGGAAGTCCTGGTACTGGGTTTTTAAAGCATCCAACTCATCAAAAACATCCGTCACATTTACCTCAAATCAAGAAACCACTTCCGCCTTTCCAGTTGTCCATTCAACCTGGTTGACATCCACCTCGTCAAGTGATAAATTCCTACCTGGTCAGATGCTGGGCGGAGACATGTCTACCTGATCCCATCAGTGCAAGTTGTACGCCAGTAGTTTGCCGCATTACACAGTTGGAGAAAGGCAGTATGTCAGAACGATTAATGGGGACCGTTAAGTGGTTTAATGCCACCAAAGGCTATGGTTTCATTGGCCGAGAGGATGGCGGTGCGGATATTTTTGTTCACTTCTCAGCAATCGAGATGGATGGCTACAGACGGTTACGGGAAGGTCAGCAGGTAGAATTCTCGGTGGAGGACGGCCCGAAAGGGCTTCAGGCTGCCGGGGTGAAACCGGTCGAGTAATCTCAAAGAAAATAAAAAAATGAGTCGCAGTAATGCGGCTCTGCTTTTTTAACCAGCCTATTCGACTAATCCGCTTTCCAGGCCGGAGAAATAAGCGGCTATCTTTACATATTCACTCAGGGTTGCCTGGCGCCCCTGGCTGGTTGCCCACCAGGTAGTGCTCCTGTACCAGTGATTGCGGACCGGGCGGACATAGACCTCGATTCCCGAATTCCTGAACACGGAACGGAATATGAGCCGGGTGCGGAACGTATGGAATGGGTCGGTAACAATGATAAGCGACTGAAAACCGCGTTTTTGGGCAAGGTTGAGGATCTCAACAGCTTCCTGGCGTGTGCTAAAAGCTGCCTGGCTGGTGACCAGGATGGATGAATTGGACACTCCCTCGCCAATAGCGATCTGTTTAAACAGGGTTGTGGTTTCAGTAACCTTATCGCCTTCACGTGGGGTGATTTCGGTCAAAACCAGCCATTCCCCCTTCTTTTCCATGAACAACCGGGCGCCTTCTTCCACCCGTGACATGTCACCGCCGCCGCTTAATACCGCAATAGCATCGCTTTCCCTGAGAGGGTCCGCAATGATCAAGATCCCGCCAACTGCGGTGAGAATAAACTCACCCGCTATCACAATAAAAATCAGCAGGATTGGCACCAGGAAAATCAGGGATAATCCCCTGCATCCCTTTCCGGGTCTAGTGCTGCCGGCATTCTGGTTCATACCTTTCCTTTGATAGCCCTTGTCATCCGGTTCAGCCCATCTTCCAGGAACGAACGGGGGCAGCCGAAGTTCAGGCGGACAAATCCTTCACCGCCGCTGCCGAATTCTTCCCCTGCGTTCAGGGCAACCTTGCCTTCCCTGAGAAAGAAGTCTGCCGGAGGTTCATTCAAATTAAGCCCGCGGCAATCAATCCACACCAGGTAGGTGGCTTCGGGGCAGGCGGTTTTCAGGACGGGCAGCTCGGTTTTGAGATATTTCACCAGGTAATCCCGGTTGGATTCAAGGTAGGTCATGCATTCCTTCAGCCACTCACCACCATCCTCAAAAGCAGCTTTCGCTGCAACCTGGCCCATCATGTTCGTGCCGCCTGTCAGCCCCTTGCAAGAACTCCTGAACCTTTTGCGTAATTCCGGATTCTGGATGATGGCGAAGGCAAAATCCAGCCCGGCAATATTGAAGGTCTTGCTCGGCGCCATCAGCGTGATAGTTTTATCAGCAATTTCTGGGGAAAGGGCAGCAATGGGAATATGCTTATGCCTGGAATAAACGAAATCGCAGTGGATTTCATCTGAGCAGATGATTGTGCCATTAGAAAGGCATATTTCTGCCAAGCCTTCCAGCTCTTCAGGTGAGAACACCCGGCCGACCGGGTTGTGCGGATTGCACAGGATAAACATGGCAGTCGCAGGCGAAACATGTTTCTTGAAATCAGCCATATCGATGCTGTAGGTGCTGTCCTGGTTGTGAACGAGGGGGGCATCTACCCTGTTTAACCCGGCACATGGCGCTGCCCGCAGAAATGGCGGGTAAACCGGGGTTTGGATCAGAATCTCTGATGATGGATCTTCAAACATTTGTGCAGCCAGGTTAAAGCCAGCTACAACACCCGGGGTGAAAACCAGGTCAGCGGGGCTGATTTGCCAGTTGTAAAGGCTGGCCATTCGGTCAACGATCACCAGCTTCAATTCTTCTGACTCCATAGCATAGCCGAAAATGCCGTGGTCAACGCGGCGGTGCAGCGCCTCCATCACGGCTGGCGGGGCTAAGAAGTCCATATCTGCTACCCACATGGGCAACACATCTTCTTTGAATAGCTTCCACTTGAAGCTTTCGGTACTGCGTCGATCGGGGCAATGGTCAAAGTCAAATGGCATCGTGAAATCCTCAATGATTTTTCCCCATTATAACCACAATACCCTTGCTTAAGCATGGGGTACTGTTTTGCAGGCTGGTGAAAACTGGTATACTCACCTCTAATCTATCCATGCCATGAAAAAAGCAGCTTTCACCCTCCAGCAGCCCATTTTCTTTACCAATTCCGGTTGGCAGGATTATGGATTGCTGGATAGCGGCAATGGCAGAAAGCTGGAAAGGTTCGGGAGCATCATCCTTGACCGCCCGGAAGCAGAAGCGATCTGGCAGCCTGCACTGACAACGAAGGAATGGCAAAAAGCCGACGCGGTTTTCCATGCTACAGCTGAAGAAAGCGGGGGGCATTGGGAATACCGCCGTAGCCTGCCTGAAAAATGGAAAGTGACCTGCGCCAGCCTGCATTTTTGGATGCAGACAACCGCATCCAGGCATGTGGGATTATTCCCCGAACAGGCACCCCAATGGGAATGGATTATGAAAAAAGTAAAAGGAGCTGACCGGCAGGTTCGGATCCTTAACCTGTTTGGCTATACCGGTGCCGCCAGCCTGGCTGCTGCGGCAGCAGGCGCGAAGGTAACACACGTGGATGCCTCCCGCAAGGTTGTTGGGTGGGCTAAGGAAAACGCACTTGCCTCCAGCCTGCCCGAGACTGCCATCCGCTGGATAGTGGATGATGCGGTCAAGTTCGTACAGCGGGAAGCGCGAAGAGGTTCTTTTTATGATGGGGTGATCCTTGACCCGCCAAAATTCGGCCGGGGTCCCAAAGGGGAGGTCTGGGAATTTTATAAATTGATTCCGCATCTGCTGCAATATTGCCAGGCAGTGTTGAGTGAGCAGCCGCTGTTCTTGATGATGACGGCATATGCTATCAAAGCATCTTACCTGACCCTCTACAATGCTGTTTCAGAAGTGATGCAGCGCTACAAGGGAATCGTTCAGGCAGGCGAGATTTTGAATGTGGAACAGAGCGCAGGCAGGCTGTTATCCACCGCCATTTATGCCCTCTGGTCAGACAGTCAACCCCCCAATGGAGGTAAATTGTGAATGAGAATTGTTTAATCAGCATTATTGGACCGGGGGTAATGGCAGAAGCATTTATCGGCGGGTTGCTGCGCAATCATGTGACAGCCCCGGAAGCAATAATTGTTTCCGGACCGCGCCAGGAGCGGGTGGAGCAGCTGCATGAAAAATACGGATTGCAGCCGTTCACTGATAATGCCCTGGCAGTTAAAAGCGCCGAAATCGTGATCCTGACGGTCAAGCCGCAACGGTTGAATGCAGTCTTGACCGGGTTGAGAGACAAGATTCAGAAAGATGCCCTGGTAATATCCATCGTAGCAGGAGCATCCATCGAATCAATCCAGAAAGGGTTGAACCACGAAAACGTGGTCAGGGCAATGCCCAACACGCCCGCCCAAATTGGCGAAGGTATTACGGTCTGGACCATCTCACGCAATGGCAGCCAGGACCATGCTGACAAAGCGCGCGAGATCCTGGGGGCATTCGGAGAAGAGGTATTTGTTGAAGAAGAAAGCTACCTCGATATGGCTACAGCACTTTCAGGTACTGGCCCTGCTTACGTGTTCATGTTCATGGAGGCGATGATCGATGCCGGCGTGCACCTGGGCTTTCCCCGCCGGATTGCAGAAAAACTGGTCACCCAGACTTTGCGCGGCTCGGTGGATTACTTTTCCAGTAAAAGCGACCATCCAGCCCGCCTGCGGAATGAGGTAACATCTCCTGGCGGCACCTCTGCTGAAGCTTTGTATTACCTTGAGAAGGCAGGTTTCCGAACCGCCATTTCGCGCGCGGTATGGGCTGCTTATGAGCGCAGCCAGCAATTGGGCAAAGGAAAGAGTTCACAAATTGTTGAAAAGGAATGACAATTTGGCAAAGCTGGATTAATTTTTTTCCAGTGTTATAATACTTGCATAACAACCGGGGAGCCCGAAAGGGCTGAGAGGAGGACAAATGTCCTCGACCCTAATGACCTGATCCGGATAATGCCGGCGGAGGGAAAATAGCAGATTTATCGCACCCTCCCTGGCGGAGGGTGTTTTTTATGCAGCCTGAACGAGTGGTGATCTTTGTAAACGGTGAAATTCCCGATCTGCAGCGTGCCAGGGATATGCTGCTGCCTGGTGATTTCATCATTGCTGCAGACGGCGGCTCCAGACATTTGCATGCAATGGGCATCCAACCTCACCTGCTGGTTGGCGACCTCGATTCAATCCCTGCCAGTTACCTGAATGAGTACCGGTTGTTGGGGGTAGAAATCAAGCAATATCCAACCGCAAAAGATGCCACTGACCTGGAGCTGGCATTACAGCATGCAGCCAGCTTGCTGCCTGCCGGTATTGTTATCATTGGTGCAACCGGAGCCCGGTTTGACCATACGCTGGCTAACGTGATGCTGGTGAATAAACCGGTGTATAGGGGTCTGGATATTTGCCTGGACGACGGCACCACCCGGATTGGGCTGGTTAAAACATCACTGCAGGTAACAGGTAGCGCTGGAGACCTTATTTCCCTGATCCCCCTGAGCGGTACTGTGTCAGGAATAACCACGACGGGGCTGGAATATCCCTTGAAAGATGAAGCCCTGGAATTGGGGGATACTCGGGGGGTCAGTAACGTGATGAAAGTGACAAAAGCCCAAATCAAACTTAAGAAGGGTATGCTGTTGTGCATCCATACCCGCAGGTTTTCAGGAGGTAAATGATGAAAAGCAATATCTTACTGGTGAGTATTCTTGTCATGATATTGTTCTTGGCAGCCTGCAGTCCGGCTGCTAAGCCGGGTGATGGGGGCGATCCAGGTGAACCGCAGGTACTGACGGTAATGACGCATGATTCCTTTTCTGTAAGCGAAGCGGTTATTGCTGAATTTGAAACCCGGAACAACGCAAAGGTTTCTTTTGTGCAAAGCGGCGATGCCGGGCAGCTGCTCAACAGGGCAATCCTATCTAAAGAAGCTCCTGTTGCGGATGTTCTTTATGGGGTGGACAACTCCTTCCTGTCACGGGCGCTCGAGGAGGATATCTTCCTGCCGTACGATTCACCCTTGATGGAGGGAATTCCTGCAGAATTTAAACTGGATTCCCAAAACCGCGCCCTGCCTGTTGATTACGGTGACATTTGCATTAATTATGATATAGCCTATTTCGCTGACAAAGGCCTTGCCCTGCCGCAAACGCTCAGCGACCTTACGAAACCTGAATACACCGGACTGCTGGTTATTGAAAACCCGGCAACTTCATCACCCGGGATGGGCTTCCTTCTGGCAACCATCGCCGAATTTGGCGAGGATGGCTACCTGGAATTTTGGGCAGACCTGCGCGCCAACGGGGTGGTGGTTGTGAATGACTGGGAAACCGCTTACTACACCAATTTCAGTGCATCCTCTGGCCGGGGAGCCCAGCCGATGGTGGTTTCCTATGGTTCAAGCCCGCCTGCTGAAGTCATCTATGCCTCAGAGCCGCTGGATGATGCCCCAACAGCCTCTCTGACGGGAAAGAACATGTGCTTCCGCCAGGTCGAATTCGCCGGAATACTACGGGGTACCCAGAACCAATCGCTGGCTGAAAAGTTCATCGATTTTATGCTCAGCAAGACCTTCCAGGAGGATATGCCATTGCAAATGTTTGTGTACCCGGTCAACCCTGAAGCTGCCCTGCCTGACGAATTTATCAAGTATGCCCAGCAGCCATCTGAACCTGCCAGCCTTGATCCTGAATTGATCGCTGCCAACCGTGAAAAATGGGTCCAGGCCTGGGATGAGACAGTCTTGCGCTGATCAGGAACCTGTGAGACTTTCCACCAAACTCCCCGCTTCTGTATGGCTCTGGCTGCTGCCAGCGGTATTCCTGCTCGTGTTTTTCTTCCAGCCGCTGGCAGCCATCTTTGGACAGGTGGGCAGCCAGACCATTGCAGAAGGGATTGGGGCGTTCAATTTTGCCCGAATCGGGCAAACCCTGGGATTTACCTTCTACCAGGCACTGCTTTCCATGCTGCTCACACTGCTTTTTGGATTGCCGGCAGCCTATGTCTTTGCCCGGTTTGATTTTCCCGGCAAGAAGCTGCTTCGTACGCTGACTTCCATTCCTTTTATCCTGCCGACTGTGGTGGTCGCAGCCAGTGTCAATACCCTTATCGGACCAAACGGCTGGTTGAATGTAACTTTAATGAAGATATTCAGCTCGAATACTGCCCCGATCCAGTTCGTCAATTCACTGGGAGCAATCCTGGCTGCCCATGTCTTTTACAACCTGTCGGTCATCATCCGGCTGGTAGGCACAGCCTGGGCTCAGATGGATGACCGCCTGGTCCAAGCGGCACGGGTGCTGGGTGCATCTTCACGCAAGGCATTTTTTGAGGTTACTTTACCGCTGCTGCTACCGGTCATCCTGTCTGCTGCTATGCTGGTGTTCATGTTCGACTTCACCAGTTTTGGGGTGGTCCTGCTGCTGGGAGGTCCGCAGAATGCCACCATTGAGGTGGAGATCTACACCCAGGCAATGTATTTCCTGAACCTGCCCATGGCAGGCTCACTGTCAGTGATCCAGCTCCTTGTCACTTTCCTGATCATGCTGGTTTATACCCGCCTGGGTAAAAAGTCCGCCTCAACCCGTCCCCAGGCTGATACCATACGCAAGCCTTCTGGGAGGAGGGAAAACGCGGTGGTTGTTGTGATCGTTCTTGCCTTGATCATTGCCCAGGTTTTACCGCTGGTATCCCTGGCAAGCCGCTCATTTACAAGGCTTGAAGCCGCCAGGGGAGAGCGGGGAGAGGTGCAAACCGGGTTAACATTGGATTACTACAACAGGCTGTTTGTCAACCAGCGCCAATCGATTTTTTATGTCCCGCCTTCGGCAGCCATCCGCAACTCCGTCTATTTTGGGCTGATAACGGTGCTGATTGCCACCAGCCTGGGAACACTGGCTGCTTTTGCCCTGAACAAACCTGGTAAGGCGAACCGCTGGATGGATCCGGTCATGATGCTGCCGATGGGCACTTCAGCGGTCACCCTGGGGCTGGGGTTCATCCTAGTATTCAATAAACCTCCCATCGATTTGCGAACTTTTCCCATCCTGCTGCCCATAGCGCACAGCCTGGTAGCCTTGCCTTTTGTCATCCGGACCATGAAACCAGCCATCGCTTCTATCCCGGTAAACATCAGGCAAGCTGCTGCAGTCCTTGGCGCCAGTCCGCTGCGTGCCTGGCGCGAGGTGGATCTGCCCCTGATCTCCAGGGCTGTAACAGTATCAGCGCTCTTCAGCTTTACCATATCGCTGGGAGAATTTGGGGCTACTTCCTTCTTGACCCGGCCTGAGATGCCTACCATCCCGGTCGCAATTTACAGATACCTGTCGCAGCCAGGGGCAACCAATTACGGGCAGGCAATGGCGATGGCAACCATCCTGATGCTGGTTTGTGCACTGGCAGTTCTATTGATAGAATGGCTCGACAGCAGCGCGCTGCTGCGAAATTGAGGCAGTTATGCTTGAAGTCCAGAACATCACGAAATCCTATGAGGGTAAGCCGTTGTTGAGAGGCCTGTCCTTTACAGTAGAGCAGGGGCAGACTGTATGCCTGCTTGGCGTGTCGGGCAGCGGAAAATCCACCCTGCTGCGCATCATCGCAGGGATCGAAACCCAGGAAAGCGGCAGAGTACTATGGGATGGCAGGGATATCAGCGATGTGCCGGTTCATGAGCGCGGGTTTGGCCTGATGTTCCAGGATTATGCCCTATTCCCGCACAGGAATGTGTTTGACAATGTTGCCTTCGGGCTCAAGATGAAAGGGGTTCCCGCTGAAGCAGCCAGAAAGCGGGTGTATGAAGTGTTGGAAATGGTCAGCATGGCCGGCTTTTCCAGAAGGAAGGTGACAGACCTTTCTGGGGGTGAGCAGCAGCGGGTGGCACTTGCCCGTGCCCTGGCGCCAAACCCGAAACTCATGATGTTCGACGAACCCCTCGGAGCACTGGACCGGACCTTGCGGGAACAGGTGCTGCATGACCTGCGCGACTTGCTGCATTCCACCCGCATCCCGGCAATATATGTTACCCACGACCAGGAAGAGGCATTCAGCATCGGGCATAAGGTCACCCTGACCAATGAAGGTGTGATCGTGCAGCAAGGAACACCCGAAGAGGTTTACAGGAAGCCAGCCAACGCCTGGGTGGCGCGTTTCCTGGGACAGGATAATCTGGTACCGGGTGTGGTCAGGTCGGTAGATCCTATGATTGTATCAACACCACTGGGTGATCTTCAGGTAAGCCGAAGCTGCTGTGAAGATTTGCGTCCGGGATGCGAAGTGAGCCTGCTCATCCCGCCATCTTCCGTCCAGCCGGCAGCGGAGGGGATGAACGTGGTAGATGGCCGGGTCGTGGATGTGATCTTTAAAGGCCAGTTCAACCAGATAGTTTTCTGCAGCAGCGATTTCACCCTTCAATTTGCCAGCACTACCAGTTTTACGGAAGGCGAGACCATCCAGATTTCGCTTGATCCCCGCAAACTTTTATGCCTTGAAAAGGAAAAACAGCAATGAATGTCAATACACATGTCGAAGTCATCAAGCAAAACAGCCTGGGGAAGGAAGTCTGGCGCTATGATGGTACGGTAATCGAAAGAACGGAGAATGCCCTGCTTCTGGAAGCATTCTTCAACCGGTCTGACCTGCCTTTTCATGGGCTGGTTCTACGGGAGGGCGACCGGTACCTGGAGGTTTACTTCACCAACCGCTGGTACAATATTTTCGAGATTCATAACAGGGGTGATGATCAACTTAAATGCTGGTATTGCAATGTCACATCACCAACAGTGGTAAACAACGGCATGGTAGCGTACCGGGACCTGGCGCTTGACCTGCTAGTCTACCCGGATGGAAGCCAGCTGGTGCTGGATGAGGATGAATTCGCTGAACTGCAGATAACGAATGATGAGAAAAAGCAGGCACTGGCTGCATTGGAAGAATTGAGGAAGTTGTTTAAGCAGCCCGGTCAATTCTCAATACGGGATTTTCTTGCTGTCCCTTGAACAAGATGTAATCAAATTCATGCCAGGGGTAAAAAAACAGGTTTCGGTGATTAATAACTATCACCGAAACCTGAACTCTTAAAGATGTTTAGATAGCTGGATTACATCATTGATTCAAATGCACCGTTTTGGAACGCGAGAAAGCCGCCAATCCCAAGGGCACAGCAGCACAACAGAAGGACACCTACAACCACAAGAACAATAATGAGTGTTTTGTTGCTCTTTTTCGGCGGCTCTGTCGGCGGCACTTCCTGTACTGGAACTTCTGGAATGGTATAGTCTTGCATCTGGTCCTCCTTATTGGAAATGAAACGATTGATGATTTAATAGCCGTTGAATTCGCTCAATAATCCTGCTCCACCGCAAAGGGCGACCCCCATCAGCGGAAGGACGATTGCCAGGATCACTGCAATGATCGAGAAAGCGATATTCAGGTAACCTAATATCAATCCGGCAGTTGCCATTCCACCGCCAGTGACAGTACCTCCGCTTTTCTTGATCTCGCTCTTCCCAACATGGCCGCAAATGACTGCGACTAACCCGCCCAGGCCAAACAAGCCCAACCAGCCCAGGATACCGCCAATCAGGCTGATGATTGCCCAGGTGCTGGTGCGCGCCGGCGCAGGCTGATAATAAGGCGGCTGCGGGGGTTGTTGATAATACTGTGCCATATCTCCTCCTTGGAAGATGACAAAATAAAAATGCGATACTTAATTATATATCAAGATTAGAAAAAGCCACCCCACGAACCTGTAAGGAGATACCTTCCGAGGTCAAAGAGGGCGATCTGAAGAAGCGCAGTACTGAAACCAAGCAGCAGTACCGGTGAAACATCTTTCCACCCGGAGAAGCTGTTTTCACGTTTCAACATCAATGTCCACAAAACCGAGTAAACAGTTGTGAGCAGAAGAACGACCGTAATGGCGCTGATCAACGCGAGTGGGTAGAGAAGCAGGCTGAGTTCTGTGAAAGCCAGTGCGCTAACCGCCATGCCTGCCAGGATTATTTTCCCGAGGACTCGCCAGGTGCTGACAGCGGGTAGTTCATCATATTCCTGCCAAACTGTCTGGTTGAAGGTCGGGTAAATGATTAAAGCAATATTGATCCCCATCAGGGTTCCGGTGAGCATCCTGCTCCAGTGCTGGGGCTCATACAGCAAAGGCATATTAGGAAAGAGGTGAAGGTAGGAGTTCAAGCCGTCCACCCCAAAGGCGAGGATGAACAAGCCCATCAGCGGGTAAAACTTGCGGGGAGGGAATTCCCCCTTCTTTTTTGCGGCTAGCTGAAGCAATACACCCGTAAAGGCACCGAGGTACATCCCGGAACATCGGATACATAGAGGTGCTGCCCGATCATCCAGGTGGAGTGAACGTTCAGAAATGCGGTGGCAGACCGCGTATCCGACTGCATCTGCTTTTCCTAGCAGCCCGGGAGGGGTAAAGTAGAGCCAGGACCCAAGGATCAAACCAGTGAGAATGGTTACCGCCCAGATGAGTTTACGGGAGAAAGGTTTTTGACCTTGCATGCTGGCATGATTATACCTTTTCTGATGATAAAATCGGTTTGAGGAAAAATGAAGCTCAGTGTTTTCAGTAAATTCCTGATAATCACCACATTGCTGGCTGCCGGCTGCAGCCCTGAATTACCCGTAGCCTCTGAAGCTCCTGTAGTTGTTTTGACGCCTGACATTGTAACGGTTACCGCTGAATATGGGGTTGCAGCGACTACAACTCCTGAACCGGTAATAACGGCCACTTCAAACTCGGAAGCCATCAATCCGTTAACCGGGCTGCCGGTACAGGATGCCGGATTGCTTGATAAAAGGCCTGTCATTGTCAAGGTGCAAAATGTTCCTCGCGAAAGCCGGCCGCAATGGGGGTTATCGCAGGCGGATCATGTGTACGAGTATTACATTGAATATGGGGATACCCGTTTCGCGGCGGTGTATTATGGAAACCGTCCCGAGCAGATCGGGCCGGTCCGCTCAGCCCGCCACTTTGACATGCAGCTGATCGAAATGTACCAGGCTGTGCTACTTTATGGCGGCGCATATGAGGACCTGGAACAGGAAATGCTGGCTTCCGAGTTCGGAAACCGCCTAATCCGGGAAGGGCAGAATACAGCCCAGGTTTTCTACCGTTTTGAGCCAGCCGGAACGAATTATTTAATGGTCAATATCACCCGGCTTGATGAGGTGTATGACTTCTACAAAATTGACGATATCAAGCCCGAGTTGCCAGGTATTTCTTTTAAAGAGGTTCCGGATAGTGAAAGCTTGCCTGCTGATGTGGTGCGCATCCGTTTTTCCGGCAGCATGTATAACCGCTGGGATTATGATCCCAGCACCCAAAGGTACTACCGATCTTCCGAGGTGGTGTCAGGCATGAACGAGGATTATGCGCCGTTGTATGACCGCGGAAACGGTGAGCAGATTGCAGCAGATAACCTGGTGGTGATTTTCACCCGCTACAACCAGGTTCCGGATTTCAATGAAGTATTTGACGTTCCCCTGGCAGGCAGCGGTACCGCGTATGGAATACGCAACGGTCAGATCTTTGAGCTGGTTTGGGCCAGGAATGAATCGGGTGGGATGTTCACATTAAGCAACAAAGATGGAACACCTTATTCCTTCAAACCGGGAAATACTTGGTTCTCAATCCTTGGTTCGCAATCAAAAATTACCCAGCAGGAACGCAACTGGCAGTTCACAATGTACATACCTTGAAACATTGTATTTCGGCTTGACACTGTTTTGCGATTGTGTGATACTCAGGGTTGTAATTACAGCTTGCCATCCTTGTGAAGAGGAGGTGGTGTCCATTATGATAGATAGTACTAGTTACCAACGTGGCGCTGCGGCATCCCTCCTCGCTCTTTGTTAACGAGGGAACCCGCAGCGAACCGGGAGAGCCGCCATCAAGGCGGCTTTCTGGTTAGAAGGAGTGGATTAATGGTGCCAGTTATTTGGTGGATTAGAAGGGACTTGCGCATCCAGGATAACCAGGCGCTGGCGGCTGCCCTGCAAAGCGGTGCAGAGGTGCTGCCAGTATATATCCTGGACCCCAAATTGCTTTCTCAGCCTGCCCAAAAGAGGCAGGCTTTCCTTTTCGAAGGAATTCGGGCTCTACAGGCTGATATCCGGGAGTTGGGTGGAGACCTGTGCATCAGAGCGGGTGATCCGGCAGAAGAACTGGTAAAGGTGTCTCAGGAAACCGGCGCCCGTCAGGTCTTCTGTGAAGAAGATTTCACACCTTACTCTCGCCAGAGGGATGCAAAGGTTTCTAAGTATCTGAAATTGACACATGCTGGATTTCCGACGATCCAGCATCCCGAAATGACCACAAAAGATGACGGTAAACCCTATACCGTTTTCACTCCTTTCAGTAAAAAGTGGAAAGCCCTACCTGCACCGATCCCGGTGGCAGTTGATCCCAGGTGCAGGTTTAGCAGATGCTTGCCCGGGAATAACTCAATATTACCTGGCTTGGAATGGGCAGGAAGCTTTTCGGCGGGTGAAACGGCTGCCCGCCAGACGCTGGATGATTTTCTGAGAAACAGGGTTTTCCTGTACAAAGAAGACCGCAACAGGCTGGATCTCGACGGCACATCCCGCCTTTCGGCAGCACTGCGCTTCGGAGTGGTGTCCGGGCGCGAGGCAGCCTGGAGCGTTCGGCAGCAGATCAGCCTTGCCCCTTCCTCAAGGGAAAGTGAAGGCAGCGAAACCTGGTTGAATGAATTAATCTGGCGCGATTTCAATGCCTCGATCCTGTATCACTTTCCAATGGTATTGCAGCAGGCTTTTCAAGCCCGTTACCGTTCCATCCAGTGGCGGCATGCCCCTTCGGAACTGGAACGCTGGAAATATGGGCAGACCGGTTTCCCAGTTGTGGATGCCGGAATGCGCCAGCTGCTGCAATTGGGATGGATGCACAACCGCGCCCGCATGATCACAGCATCGTTCCTGGTAAAAGACCTGCTGATCAACTGGCAGGAAGGGGAGAGCTGGTTCATGCAAAACCTGGTGGATGGCGACCCGGCTTCTAACAATGGGGGCTGGCAGTGGACAGCCGGTGTCGGAACGGACGCGGCACCTTACTTCCGAATTTTTAATCCCATCACGCAGGGCATCCGTTTTGACCCTTCCGGCAGCTATATCCGTACCTGGGTGCCGGAACTCGCAACGGTTCCAGATGAATATATCCACCAGCCTGAAAAAATGCCCATTGCTGACCAGCAGAAGTACAGCTTTGTCCTTGGAAAAAATTACCCGCTCCCCATGATCGACCACAGCTTTGCCCGGGAGCGGACCATGGCCGCGTTTAAGGCAACAGCTTGACCCTGGAGGTCTTTATGATCAGAAACCAGTGGTACGTGGTGTTAGACAGCAGGGAAGTGAAGAAGAACAAGGCTTTCGGTGTCACCCGGTTGGGTGAGAAGCTTGTTTTCTGGAGGGATTCGCAGGGAGAAGTGCATTGCATGGCTGACCTTTGCCCGCACCTCGGAGCAAGGCTGAGCCAGGGAAAGGTGGTTGACCGTGCAATCCAGTGCCCGTTTCACGGATTTGAATATGAAAGCAGCGGCCAATGCACATACCTGCCGGCATTCGGCCGCAATGGCGTTATCCCCAAAGCCTTGAGGGTGAAGCAGTACCTGGTGTACGAACAGCATGGCTTTATCTGGGTTTACTGGGGAGAACCCGAAACCCAGCTGGAACCGCCCAAATTTTTTGATTCGTTCAGCGAAAAATTAAGTTACGGCTCTTTCCAACAGCACTGGAATGTGCATTATTCCCGGATGATTGAAAACCAGCTGGATGTGGCGCACCTGCCGTTTGTCCACCATAACACGATTGGCAGGGGCGGCAGGATGGTTGTGGATGGTCCCCTGGTAAAGGTTGACGGCGGACTGATGGATATATGGGTTTTCAATAGGTTAGATGACGGTAGACCGGCAAAAAAGGCGGATGACTTTTCCATTCCTGACAGGCATCCCTCCCTGCAATTCCGCTTTCCCAACCTGTGGCAGAACTGGATCAGTGATGAAGTGCGCATCCTGGTGGCATTTGTACCGGTGGATGAGGAAAATGCAATTATGTACGGCCGTTTTTACCAGGGCTTTATAAACCTGCCAGGGCTGCGTGAACTGGTAAACCAGTTCGGGGTATGGAGCAGTATACAGATCGCCAGCCAGGATAAACGGATTGTCAATAACCAGTTTCCGAAACGTTCCGACTTGAAAATGGGCGAAAAAATCATGCAGTCTGACCGGGCAATCCTGACCTACCGCCGTAAACGTTATGAATTGCAGCAGGAAGCCGGGCAATTAATGGATTGACATTGCCCAGACTTGGTGCCCCAAAAACATAAAGACCCCAAAGGGGCTTTTTATGTATCATTCTGCAGGGGTCGGCAGCCGCCAGATTTGCAACGCAATCCAGGGCAGCATGCGGATTTTCTTAAATCCACAGGTAAATGCACGGGTGCTGAAAACCTGGTAGTTGATCTTTTCAATCTCATCCAGGATAGCCTGGTAAAGCAGGGCAGCAGCCCCGACTGAAACGCGTCCAGAACTGGAGAGGAGTTTAATCCCTGGCAGCGATTCGGCATACAGGCTGCGGGCGCGCTGGATCTGAAATTTCATCAGTTCTATGAAACGTTCATCATGAACCCGATTGTGGATATCCCGCAAGGTCAGGTTAAACCGATTTAGATCCTCAACCGGCAGGTAAACCCTTCCGCGCAGCAGATCCTCGCCGATATCGCGCAGGATGTTGGTCAGCTGCAGTGCAACCCCCAGCTTGATGGCATAGGTGGCTGCGTGGTCAAATTTAACATTTGGCGCTAGACCTATGATCGGAATGGACAGCAACCCTACGGTTGACGCCACTTTGTAACAGTAATTTTCAAGTTCATCCCAGGTTTCGTACTGCTTCTTCTCAATATCCATCTGTACGCCATCGATCAGTTCCTGCTCGTACTGCTGGTTGACATGAAACTTAGCCTTGATCTGGCCCCAAAGCCACAGGATCGGGTTTTTCTGCTGGTGCAGCGGAAGGCTGACCTGCCGGCGCCATTCCTCGACCATTTCAATGGTTGCATTATCCTGGTCAACCAGGTCGTCGGTGGAACGGCAGAAACCGTACAAGGCGCGGATGCTATCCCTGGCAATATGGGGAAGCAGAGATGTGGCCAGGTAGAAGGTCTTTGAATGCTGCTGAATTACCTGGTCAGTATGCTTTTGAGCTGCTGCCCAGGTCAAGGATGTGGTGCTGGAAAGCGTTGTCATGAGATCTATAACACCAATAATCAGGCAAAGTATTGATTTACCAGGTCCTCGGCGATCTTTGAGGAGGAGAGCACCCCTGGGAGACCAGCGCCTGGGTGCGTGCCAGCCCCAACCAGCACCAGGTTTTCAAAATCTTCCGACTGGTTGTGCGGCCTGAACCAGGCCGACTGGGTAAGGATGGGTTGCACGGAAAAAGCTGCTCCTTTATAGGAGTTCAAGATATTCTGGAAGTGCAGCGGATCAATATAATGTTCGGCAATTATATTGTTGCGCAGGTCTGGAAGGTAATTCTGCTCGAGGAACTCCATGATGGCATCCCGGTATGGGCGTGCCTGCCGGGTCCAGTCGATGTTTGCGTCCAGGTGGGGGACCGGTGAGAGGACATAGAAAGATTCGCAGCCTTCAGGCGCGATCGACGGGTCGGTAATGGTCGGCATGTGCAGGTAAAGCGAAAAATCCTCCGCCAGGACATGACGGTTGAAGATATCGCTCAAAAGCCCTTTGTAGCGCGGCCCCAGGATAATATTGTGGTGGGCAAGGCGGGAATCCAGGTACCGCCTGCGGGTGCCAAAGTAAATTACAAACAGTGACATGCTGTAGCGGTAGGAGCTCAACTTCCGGTCAGAATTGACTTTGCGGTTGGCAGCCGGGATGAGTTTCATGTATGTGTTGGGGGAATCCATGTTGGAAACTACCAGGTCGGCATGGTGGATGCTGCCATCTGCAAGGCGCACTCCGGTCACCTTGCGGCCTACGCTCAGGATCTCAACCACCTCAGCGTTGTACATGATGCTGCCTCCCAGGTCTTGCAGCAGCCGGACCAGTCCATTCACGATTGAGCCGGTTCCGCCTTTTGCATAAAAAACGCCCCATTCCCGTTCGAGAAAATGGATCATGGCATAAATGCTGGACGAATCGTACGGGTTGCCCCCGATCAACAGCGGGTGGAATGAGAATACCTGGCGCAGAAAATCATTCTGGATGAATTGCGAGACGTAGCTGTAAACGCTTTTATATGATTGCAGTTTGATCAGGTCCGGGGCAACCTTGAGCATATCGCCAATCGTTGAAAATGGTTTGTCTGCCAGCTGCAAAAAACCTTTTTCGAAGATGGGTTTGGTCGTATCCAGGAACCGCCTGTACCCGTCAATATCCGACTGGTTGAACTTCTCAATTTCGGAAAATATGAAGTCGGTGTTGTTATTGTAATTCAGGACTTTGCCTTCAGCATTGAAAATGCGATAGAAGGGATCGACGGGGACAATGTCAAAGTAATCGGAACGGTCTTTACCCGCCTGTTTAAAAATGTCATCAAACATAAAGGGTGCTGTGACTACGGTCGGTCCTCCGTCAAACTTAAAACCGTTGATCTCGTACACATAACCCCTGCCGCCAGGTTTATCCCGTTTTTCGAAAATTTCTACATCATACCCATGGCTGGCAATCCTGCAGGCAGCACCAAGACCGCCAAATCCCGATCCGATTACAATGATCTTCTTTTTCACGATGTACCCTCTAATTTTGAATTGTTTAATTATATCCAAACAAAGAAAACCGGAACTTGATCATCGGTTCACAGACGCTGGTCAGATTTCCTGCCTGAAGCCTGAGTATCCAGGATTTCTTCGATCCTGTCTATTGCCTGCCTGACTGGAAGGTCGATGGTGACACCGGGTAAATTCTCAGGCAGGGGATGGTTGCGGAACCCGCTGCCCCCCAGGACGACCATCGGTTTTGGTTCAGGTGCCGCTTCAAGCTCGTGAAACAACCCGGAGATTTTTTCTGCGTTTTCCGGCATGGTAGCAGAAAGCAACACCAGGCGGGGCTGAAGCAGGTTAAGAGTGTATCCGATGCCATCCATAGCCAGGTCAGTACCAAAGAAGCGTGCATCCCATCCGCGCTGCCGCAGCAGCAGCACCAGCATCAAAATGCCGATCTGGTGATGCTCATTCGGGGCGCAGGCTGCCATGATCAGCGTGTTTTGCCTGACCTTACCAGCCTGTCCAGTCCAGCGGTGCAGCTTTTGCATGATCAACTGGCTGGCATGGTGTTCCACAGCAACCGGTATCTCTCCCCTGTGCCAGGCTTCCCCGATTTTTTTCATAGCTGGGGTAATAATGTTATCAAAAACATCCTCTGCTGGAATTTCTTCATTAGCCTTATCCAGCAATTCACCTGCCCGGATTGAATCCATCTTTAAAAGGTGTTGGTGAAATTTTTCTGCAATCTTCTTTGCATTGAATACACTCGGAACTGGCGACGGAAGGGCAATGACCGGGTCATTGCCTGACTGGCGCAAGGAGGAGAGGAATTCTGCTGCGCGGCTGATGGTCAACCCTTTCTCAATCTGGGCTTTCAGCCAGCGGACTGTATTGAGGTCATATTCAGAATACAGCCTGTATCCTTGTTCACCGCGCTGGGGCTGCGGCAGCCCGTACCTTCTTTCCCATGCCCGCAGGGTTACCGCGGGCAGGTCTGCCAGCCGTGAGATCGCCTTGATGTTATACACAGGAGTGTGAAAATTTTGGTCATAAGTTGCGTTCATAATAAAACCCTTTCAACAAATAATAATTTGCTGAAAGGGTTTTGTCTATCGTTTGTATAAGGTAACAGCAATTACTTTTGGGGAAGAAGGCTTTCGATTGTTTCAACCGCTTTTATGATTGTGTCTCCCAGATATGTTCCGATGACCTGGGCGCGGCGCTTTGGCTGGCTGACATATACTGCCCCGCCGTACCCAAACAACGGCGGTTTCTTAAGCCTCGCGACTTTCTGGCTGGCAGTTTCAATGTATTCTGCGGCATCCTGCATGGTGGCGGAGAGAACAACCATATCCGGCCGTTCGCTTTCGACAAAATCCACCAGGTCATTAACTGGAATATCTGCGCCGAGGTAATCGATGCGGAATCCCTGGCTGCGCAGAAGGATTGCCAGCATCAGGGAACCAATTTCATGAAATTCATCCGGTCCACAACCGATGATGATGAACGCTTTTTTTGGCCTAAGGGGCAGCGACTGGAAAATTTGCATGAGCTTGCCCAGTATGAACTTGCTGGCAAAATGCTCAATGGCAGTACTGATATCGCCCTGGTACCAGGCAGTGCCTATTTGGGTGAGTGTGGGAATCAGCACTTTTGTGAGCAGAGCTGGCAAATCGAAAGCTGCCCTTGCATCTGCGAAAACCTCCGCCGCCTGCAATTCATTGCTTCTTTTAAATGCTGTGAAAAGCCGGGCAGCATACTCGGCTGGAGGAATGCCTGTGGGTTTTTGAGCAGCTACCTGGTAATCCTGCTTTAATTCAGGGATGAAGCCGCTAGTCTGCAAGGTATGAAGTTCTGCAACTGCATTTGAAATCGAAACGCCCTGGTCCACCCTGTTCTTGATCCACATTAGCAAGGCAATATCTCTTTCCGAGTACATCCGGTAGCGGTTCCCGGAACGGTGAGGGGAGAGGATATCATAACGCCTTTCCCAAGCTCGGATGGTCACTGGTAGAATTCCAGTTTTCTCTGCGACAACTTTAATGGTATAGCGCGGGATAGCAGTGGTTTCGAACGCATCAGACATGGTACACCTCGATGATTATACAAAGATTATACATTAAATTTAAAACTTTGCAAGCAGCAGAATATACTGGCATCAAATTCCCGGTAAATCATCTATAATACTTGCATGATAGAGGAACCACGGATTGTTAGAGCAAAAATCCCGGATGCATGGGCAGAGCAGGGAAAATGCATCTGGTGCGGGAAACAAGAGCTGCAGGTACTGCATCCGGCCGGATTGCCTGACCAGATATTCTGTTCTCAATGCCAGCTGGGGTACGAGATTGACCGAGGATCAACCTGGCTGCATCTCCTATCCGTGCCTGCCGACATGCCGGCAAGCTACCTGGATACCTGGAAGCCAGCAACAGGGATCATTGAAGAATCACAAGCGAGGATTGTTGCTCCGAAAAAGCAGCAGGTGAGCATCCCAGCCGAAGAAATGACCTACAAAGGCAGGGAAGCAGTTGCTGACAGCGAGAGCAGTACCCCCATGCAGCAATTCAAAAGGGCTGAATCGAGCAGGCGGGTGAAATTGAGCGAAGAGGAAGTTGCTAACCAGGTAATGGAATTGTATGCCCTGGGGAACACGTACCAGCAGGTCCGCAAGATACTTTACCAGAAATACCGTTTCAGTGAAGCCGCACTGCAGAAAGCAGTAGAACCCCTGCGGCAGGAATATGAGAAACAAAAAGCACTGGCATGGAAAAAAAGCCTGGTGCTTTTGGTTGTAATTTTGATATCCCTGATCGTTCTTGGAATAATTTACCGCCGACTCTTGCCGCTAATCATTGCCGTATTTGAGCAGCAGCTTACCCTCTTCGGGTTTTCTTCCTAGCTTTTGAGATCGACATTCCCGCCATAATATCCATTACCAGGTGTATGGCGTTGCCCAGCAGGTAGCCTGCCTGGGCCAGCAGTTTTGCTTCAGCCCCGGGAATGATGACATACCGCTTGCGTTCAATTCCACGCAGGATGCTTTTTGCGACCAGCTCGGGATCCACGGTTGAACTGGTTTCTGCCAGAGCTTTGGTCAAAGCCGGGCGGTTGGGGATCTCGTTTTCCAGCTGCGGTGTCCGGGTATCCGGGGGATACACAATCGATATGTTGATTCCCAGCAGGCGCATTTCCTGCCGCAGGCAGTCTGTGAAGCCGCGCACAGCATACTTGGTGCCGGCATAACCTGTATACCCATACAGTGGGATCAAGGCTGCCATCGAAGATACATTCACCACATGCCCGCGGTGCAGTTTCACCATTTCGGGGATCACCAGCTTGCACATGTTGACCATACCCAGGTAATTGGTCTCGATCATTTTCTGGTACTGGTCAAAAGGGATATTGATGAACTTGCCGGGATACACGATCCCGGCGCTGTTGATCAAGATATCGGGTACACCAGTATCAACCATGAACTGGTTGATGGTTTGCTGGGTTTCATTAAACCTGGAGACATCCCCGGATACCAGGTGAATCTTCTGTGCCGCAGTTATCCTGTGCTTTTCCAGGGTTTGCCTGGCAATTTCCAGCTGTTCTTTCCTGCGGGCAAACAGGGCAATATCGGCACCGCGGCTGAACAACTGGCAACCGGTTTCCAGACCGATGCCGCTCGATCCCCCGGTGATTAAAACCAGTTTGCCCGTTAAGTCCATCTTAGATCAGCCCGATCTCTTTGCCAACCTTTTCAAAGATGGAAATCACTTTGTCCATTTGGGAATCTGTATGGGTGGCCATATAGCTGGTGCGCAGGAGCTGGTTTCCTTCTTGAACTGCAGGTGAAATGACAGGATTGATAAAAACACCTTCTTCAAACAAGCGTTTCCAGGCATAGAAAGTCCGGTCATTATCACCTATCATAATCGGTACGATGGGTGTGACTGAATGCCCGATATTGAAACCCAGCCGTTTGTATTCTTTGCGCATGTATTCGCCAACTTGATTGACGCGCTCGATCCGTTCCGGTTCCTCGCGCATGACTTGCAAGGCTGCGTGGGCGGCAGCGATGCTGGCTGGCGGTGCGCTGGCGCTGAAAATGAATGACCGGGCTGCATGCTTAACGAAGTGGATGACTTCTTCACTTCCGGCGATAAACCCTCCCAGCGAGGCAAAGCTTTTACTGAAAGTGGACATGATCAGGTCGATATCATTCGTCACCCCGTAATGAGCTGCCGTGCCGCGTCCCCCGCCAAGTACACCCATCCCGTGGGCATCATCGACCATGATTCGCACACCATATTTCTTTGCCAGAGGGATGATTTCCGGCAAGGGTGCCAGGTCGCCTTCCATGCTGAAAAGGCCGTCCACAACCAGAAGTTTTCCGGCTTCAGCCGGGATTGACTGGAATACTTTTTCGAGATGTTCCATATTGTTATGCGGGTAGCGTTCAATCTTGCCGTAACCCAGGCGGGCGCCGTCCACGATACTGGCATGGTCTTCTTTATCAAGGATGACATAATCTCCCCGGCTGACCAGGGCGCTAACTGTGCCAAGGTTTACCTGCATACCGGTTGAGAAGGTCAGTGCGGCTTCTTTACCGACCCATTCAGCCAGTTCATGTTCCAGCTGCTCATGCAGTTCAAGTGTCCCGTTTAAAAAGCGAGAACCCGTACAGGAGGTGCCAAAACGTTCAATAGCTTTAATGGCTGCTTCACGGACTTTGGGGTGGGTGGTCAAACCCAGGTAGTTGTTGGAACCGCACATGATCAGGCGGTGGCCGTGGTAAACGACTTCGGTCCCTTCGGTTTCAGCTAATGGCAGGAAGAAGGGATAAAGCCCCTTGGCGACCGCCTCTTTGGCAGCAGTAAATTGTCCACACTTTTCAAAAATATCCATTATTCATCTCTCCGGGAGGTAATTAATCAGATTGTAGCATAAAAAGTCTGAAAACCATTGTCAGGGATAATAACCCTTATCATGCGAAAAGGTTACTGCATTTATTATTAATGAAAGAAGTCTACCTTTAAAATTCCAGTATTCTTCAAACACCAGACAAGGCAGACTTCTTTTGGCAATTTACCTGTTTAAAAAAATGCCCCCACGGGAATTCGAATCCCGGTTTTGGCCTTGAGAGGGCCACGTCCTGGGCCGCTAGACGATGGGGGCGTAAGCGATGAAGATTTTAACATGCATTAGGGACGGCGTCAATTATCCCGGCGCCCCAACCAGCATCAAATTCCTGGTCATCTTTCCAGAATCTGGGAGAGGAACTCGCGAGTGCGCTCACTGGACGGGTTATTGAAGAATTCTTCTGGTACTGCCTTTTCTACGATCTGACCGGCGTCCATGAATACTACCTCATCAGCAGCTGCCCGGGCGAACCCCATCTCGTGGGTAACAACAACCATGGTGATACCCTCTTTTGCCAGGTCAAGCATCACTTCCAGCACTTCTTTGATCATTTCGGGGTCGAGGGCGCTGGTAGGTTCATCAAACAGCATGATTTTCGGGTTCATTGCCAGGGCGCGCGCAATCGCAACCCTTTGCTGCTGTCCACCGGACAGCTGGCCTGGATAGACATCGGCTTTATGTTCTATTCCGACCCTTTTTAATTGGATACGTGCATTTTCTTCAGCCTGGGCTTGCGGGATTTTGCGGACAATGCGCTGAGCCAGGGTGATGTTCTGGAGGGCAGTCAGGTGCGGGTAGAGGTTGAAGTGCTGAAAGACCATTCCAATCCTGGACCGGACAGTATTGAGGTGTTTCTGGTTGCCGTTTAGATGTTCGCCTTCTACCCACACTTTACCTGCGCTTTCCACTTCCAGGTGATTGATGCAGCGCAGCAGGGTTGATTTTCCAGATCCGCTGGGGCCAATGATGACAACCACTTTTCCGGATTCAACATCCAGGCTTACATCTTTCAGGGCACACACTCTGCCAAAATATTTGCTTACATTCTGGATTTTTATGATCGGATCAATTGCGTTCATCTCTTTGGAACCTCTTTTCCAGGAATTTCACTGCAAAAGACAGGATAACGGTCATCGAAAGGTACAGAATTGCCAGGTTGATATACGCTTCCTGGTAGTGGAATGACCTGCCAGCATACAGCCTGGCGATCTGGGTGATATCCCGCACTGCCAGCACAGAAACCAGGGAGGTGTCTTTCAACATTGAAACGAAGTCATTCCCCAGGGCGGGGAGGACATTCCGGATCGCCTGGGGCAGGATGACATGCCGCATTGCCTGGCCGTAGCTCATCCCCTGTGACCGGGCTGCTTCCATCTGACCTTTACCGATGGACTGGATGCCAGCCCGGAAGATTTCAGCACTGAACGCACCGTAAGTAACTGCCAGAGCAACAATAGCGCGGGTATTCATGGGAATGGCATCGTTCTTTAATGCTATCAGGGCATTCCCTGCGTTCACCCAGCCAATCGAGATGATCCATTGCCCCAGCTCTTTCAGAAGGTTCATTACAGCCGGTACTGCCACCAGGGCGATGAAGAAAATGAGAACCATCATGGGTATGCCCCGGATGATCTCCACGTAAAGTGTAGCCAGATTGCGAAGTAACAGGTTGTTCGATACTCTCCCCAGGCTGGTCACCAGCCCGATTATAATTGAAATGCCATAGGCAATGAGCGTTGTGGTGATAGTGACGCTTAAACCGGCTTTGATAAAAATAAATGCATCGTTGTAGCTTTCACGGGTGGATATCAACCAGAATGTGCCTGCGGCAATCGCTGCCAGAGCAGCCAGCCACCAGGGGAAAGATACCAGCTGTTTCCGCAGACGGTCCCTGGATGCCGGGAAATCTGCCGCCGCATGATTTATTGAAAGCATTTCTTTTTGCATGGCTTTCCTTATCTGGTGCGCCCCGGAAAACCCCAGGGCGCACCGGGCTTCTAATTCTTATCCTTCAATATCGTCGTATGTCAGATTGAAATCGGGACCAAAATATTTCAGGTTGATGGCTTCAAGAGTTCCATCCGCCATCATAGAGCGGAGAGCTTCATTGACCGGTTCAACCAGGCTGCTGCCCAGAGGGAAAATGAAACCAAGCTCATCCGATGAGATTGAGGGTCCAATGAGTTCGATCTTGTCTGCATCTTCACCCTGGTAACCGAGTCCCACTACCTCATCGATAATGACTGCATCCACATCATTGGAGAGCAATGCCTGTACTGCAAACGGCATCTGCTCGAATGCTTTGATCCGTTCTTCCGGCAGGTAATTGACTGCAGTTTCATAATTGGTGGTTCCTGATTGGGTTCCCAGGATAAGTGTTTCATCAGCAGCCAGTGCTTCTATGCTATCGAAGCGGGTTTCGCCTTTGCGTACCAGGAGCCGCTGTTCGATTTTGATGTACCCTATCGAGAAATCCACGATCTGGCTGCGTTCGTCATTGATCGTGATGCCGTCCCCGCCTGCATCGAACTGTCCGTCAGCCACGGATTGGATCAAGCCTTCCCATGCGGCTTCAGTAAAAACTGGTGTACAGTGCAGCCGGGTACAGATCTCATTCCAGGCATCGTAATCCCATCCGCCTGGTAAACCGGTATCCAGTTCAATGTAATTGAATGGCAGGTAGGCATTTTCCACTGCAATGATGATCTCACGGCATTCCAGATCAACCAGCGCTGTATCAGCGCTGCCCAGGCAGCCTTCGGGGTCTGGAGCTCCCTCATCGACGGTTTCTCCTGAGCCACTTTCCACAGGTTCCTCTACTTCCGGGCTTACCTGTTCATCCTGTTCGGGTTCATCACCCATAGGCGCTGGTTGGGAAGAATTCTGGCAGGCAGCCAGGACCAGCAGCAAAATGACAGCAATAGCAATTAAAATTCGGTTGATTTTCATGTTCAGGTTCCTTCTCGTTAGTTTTTGTTTGGTAGTTTCTTTCTTTCCTGCTTGGCACTTATGATGGTCTACCTTGGACTTCCCAACTGCCACCACCTCCTTTCTATTTTCAGCATTTGGATAAAAAAAGCCCTCCTGTGAAGGAGGGCTCATGTAACCTATTTGGATTTACACACCTGGTATCAGCAGGTAAGCGTAGCCACTCCTTCAACTTGAAGGGTCATATGTGCGTGGAAGCGCTTAGCGTTGACCTGCATATTCATGGTTGCAGCGTTTATAGCACCGTATAAAACATATGTCAATAGTTTTCGTGTGGGGGATATTTGACAATTCCAAGCTTGACCGCAGTATTATTCCAGAGTATAATTCAGGTCTTGAATATTGAGAGCATGAATGGATAACTCTTCAGTAGCTGAACGCGACCTGATCCTGCTGGAAAAAATTGAACAAAACCCTGACATCAACCAGGCTTCGCTTGCCTCCCATTTAGGGATTGCGGTAGGCACGGTCAACTGGCATTTAAAACGGATGATCGACAAAGGTTATGTTAAAGTCCGCCGCCTGGAAAGAAAGAAACTGCGCTACATCATCACGCCCGAAGGTATTGCTCTACGTGCACGCCTGACGGTAGATTACATCCAGACTTCATTTCGGATGTACCGGCTGGTACGTGAGCGGATGGTAGAAGTGCTGGACGAGGTTGCGAAAGCAGGGTACCGGCAGGTGATTTTGCATGGAGATGGCGAGATTGGCGAGGTTTGCCTGCTCACCTGCATGGAACGAGAGATCGAAGTGGTTGACCAGGGGCATTTGCCTGAGCTTGAGATCATTGGTTTTAAAATTGAACTGAAAATGCCCGGGATGGATGAAGGTGAAACTGATAAATGACAGGATCATGAACATGGCAGAAAATTCGATGAATGACTTTTGGAAGAACAAACGGGTTTGTGTAACTGGCGGGGCTGGATTTTTGGGCAGAATGGTTCAGAAAACCCTGCGTGAACATGGCGCGAATGAGATCTATGTACCTATGATCGAGGATTATGACCTGGTGAAAGGCGAAGATATCGACCGGATGTATGACACAGCGAAACCGGATGTGGTCATTCACCTGGCTGCCCATGTCGGCGGGATCGGCGCCAACCGGTTGAAACCGGCTGAGTTCTTCTACGACAACCTGATGATGGGTGTACAGTTGATGCACAAAGCCTGGCAGCGGGGGATTGGCAAGTTTGTGGCCATTGGCACGGTATGCGCTTACCCGAAATTCACCCCGGTGCCATTCAAAGAAGATGATATTTGGAACGGGTATCCCGAAGAAACAAATGCACCCTACGGCCTGGCAAAGAAAATGCTGCTGGTGCAGGCACAGGCTTACCGCCAGCAATACGGGTACAACAGCATTTTCCTGCTGCCGGTCAACCTGTATGGCCCAGGCGATAACTTTGACCCGCGCAGCTCGCATGTCATCCCGGCTTTGATCCGCAAATGCATCGAAGCCCAGGATTCCAACCAAAAGGAGATCGTGGTCTGGGGTGACGGCAGCCCGACCCGCGAATTCCTGTATGTGGAAGATGCTGCCCGTGGAATTGTAATGGCAGCCGAAAAATATAACGGTCCTGAACCAGTTAATCTTGGTTCGGGTTACGAAATCTCCATCAAGGACCTGGCAGAGATGATCGCCCGATTGACAGGGTTTGAGGGCAAGCTGGTGTGGGATACCACTCAGCCGAACGGGCAACCGCGGCGCGGATTAGACACCTCCCGCGCGCTGGAGTATTTTGGTTTCAAGGCACAGGTGACTTTTAAGGAAGGATTGCGGAACACGATCGATTGGTATCGCCAGAGCCGCATAAAATAAACTGTGAGTGTTAAAGCCTTGAGCAAAGAACGGGAAATTAAAACAGGTTCCATGCTGACGTTGATCAAGCCGGAAAAAGGCTGGAGCGCCTTGGACCTGCGCGACCTGTGGCGTTACCGTGAGCTGATCTATTTCATGACCTGGCGCGACCTGAAGGTGCGCTACAAACAGACTCTTCTAGGAGCCAGCTGGGCGATCCTGCGTCCTTTCCTGACGATGATTGTATTCAGCATCTTTTTCGGTAACCTTGCAAAGGTCCCGTCCGACGGCATCCCTTATCCCATTTTTGCCTACACTGCGCTGCTTCCATGGGAGCTGTTTGCATCCGCCTTGAGCCAGGCCAGCCGCTCGCTGGTGCAGAATACCAACATGGTGACCAAGGTTTACTTCCCGCGCATGATCCTGCCGATCTCTTCCATCCTGGCAGGTGTGGCTGATTTCCTGATCGCTTTCGTTGTCCTGGTAGGGATGATGATCTTCTACAAGATCACGCCAACGGTCAATGTCTGGACGCTGCCATTGTTCATCCTGCTGGCTTTGGTCACTGCCCTGGGTGTCGGGTTCTGGCTGGCTGCATTAAATGTCCTTTACCGGGATATTAATTATGTCACCCCATTCCTTACCCAGTTCTGGATGTTCATCACCCCCATTGCTTACGGATCCAGCCTCATCCCGGAGAATTGGCGTTTCCTGTATGCCATAAATCCATTATCCGGTGTTGTGGATGGATTCCGCTGGGCGCTGTTAGGGAACCAGCAGTCTGCACCCGGTCCAACCCTGATTCTTTCTTCCCTGATTGCGGTTTTCTTGCTGATCAGCGGGATGTTTTACTTCCGGCGGATGGAACGCCAGTTTGCGGACAGGGTGTAGCCATGGATGATACCGTGATCAGGGTTGAAAACCTTGGCAAGCAGTACCGCATCGGGACCAGTAATGAAGCCTATGGCACCCTGCGCGATTCGCTGAATGGCGCTTTTAAATCCAGGCGGAAAAATGAAAAGGATGCTGAGGCTGGAAACAATTTTATCTGGGCACTGCGCGGCCTGAACTTCGAGGTCAAACAAGGCCAGGTACTGGGTGTGATCGGCCGCAACGGGGCCGGGAAAAGTACATTATTGAAGATTCTTTCGCGGGTCACCTACCCGACCGAAGGGTTTGCTGAGATCCGCGGCAGGGTTGGCTCCTTGCTGGAGGTGGGAACTGGTTTCCACCCTGAATTGAGCGGCAGGGAAAATATCCTGCTCAACGGCGCCATCCTGGGCATGAAGCGGACCGAGATCGAGAAGAAATTTGATGAGATCGTTGACTTTGCTGAGATCGAAAAGTTTATCGATACACCGGTAAAGCGGTATTCCAGCGGGATGTACCTGCGCCTGGCTTTCGCAGTTGCTGCCCATCTGGAACCGGAAATACTGGTGGTGGACGAGGTCCTGGCGGTTGGCGATGCAGAGTTCCAGCACAAATGCCTGGGAAAAATGAGCGATGTTGCCCAGCAGGGGCGTACTGTTCTTTTTGTCAGCCATAATATGTCAGCAATCCTGCGGTTGACTGAAGAAAGCCTGGTTATCGAAAAGGGCAAGCTGGCAATGCGAGCCCCATCCGGTGAAGCGGTTGATTACTATCTTTCGCGCGGTTTCTCGCTTGAAGGACAGCGGTCATGGCATGATGATGAAATCCCGGCAGATGCTTACCCTTTTCAGCCGGTCGCAATCCGGGTAAAGAACCCTGAAGGCACGGTTGTGGATACGGTCCGCTCAGTCCAACCTGCAACTGTAGAGCTTGAATACACCATCCATGCACCGATTACCGGTATGCGGGTGGGAATTTACCTGATCTCAACCCGCGGGGAGTACATCTTCACTTCCTTTGATACAGATGAACCCGATAAATTTGATATATATACTACCCGTCAACCTGGAACTTACCGCAGCAGTTGTGTTATTCCAGCAGATACATTGAATGAGGGGCGTTATATCATAGGAGTAAACGCCAGCACCTACCGCATTAAACGCTATTTCCAGGATGAACAGGCACTGACATTCAATGTAGATGCTGCAGGCGCACCGGGAATGCAATGGCCGGAATTGCGCCTGGGTTCTTATCGTCCAAGACTAAACTGGGAAATTGAAAGAGTATAGCATGCCATCCAAGAGCAAAGAGATCATCAAAGAAGTATTAGGGCAGATCCCATTTTCCGCGGAACTGTACTGGCTGATGCGCCAGCGCAATAAGCCTTTCAACAGCCACTTTTCGCTGAAATCGCTGGAAGCGGAAATTCCCGGGTTACTGGCTGACGTGAAAAAGTACCAGGCAAAAGCCCCGGAGGGTAAACGGGTTTTCATTTTTACTTCTTTGCACTATTGGATCGAGCATGCGGCATTAATGGGGTTGGCGCTGGCTGCCCAGGGTAACAAGGTTACTTTCGCTTACCTGCCTTATGCCGAGTGGCAGACACCGATCAACAAGTTTGACCTGCGACAGCAGGAATTGTACGCTGCCAGGGTACTGAAACAGCTGGAACCTGCCATCCAGGTCAGGTCGCTGATGAAGGTCAACGGCAATGATATTGACCTGCCACCGGCAATCCAGACTGCTGTAGCCCAGGTGACGGATTTTGATTCGCAATATACGTTGCAGGTTGAAGAAGTCGACCATAACCATGAGATTTACCAGCTCCGCTACCGGAGGAACCAGGCAGCTGCAAAAACCGCCTACCGTATGCTTACCGAGAACACATTTGATGTGGTGATCGTCCCGAATGGCACCATCCAGGAGATGGGGGTGGTGTACCGGGTTGCCCGTCACCTGAGGCTGCCGGTAACAACGTACGAGTTTGGCGACCAGCGCCAAACGATTTGGCTGGCCCAGAATGATGAAATCATGCGCCAGGATACGGATGCTTTGTGGAATGCCTGCAAGGATATCCCCCTGACCAAAAAGGAGCAAAAGGAAGTCCGTGATATGTTTGCTGCCAGGCGTAAAGCTGACCTGTATGGCAACTTTGCCCGCCGATGGCAAAAATCTCCTGCAGTCGGCAGCCAGAAGATCCGAGCGGATCTTGGCCTGGACAACAGGCCGGTAGTCCTGCTGCCGACCAATGTGCTGGGCGACAGCCTTACTCTGGGCAGGAATATTTTCTCTAAATCGATGGCCGAGTGGATCAGTCGCACCGTGCAGTACTTTGCCGGCCGTGAAGATGCCCAATTGATCATCCGGGTCCATCCCGGGGAGGTGCTGACCCACGGTTTGGCGATGGCGGATGTGGTCCGGGATGTGCTGCCGGTTCTGCCAGAGCATATCCGCCTGATTGAACCGCAGGATACAACGAATACCTATGACCTGGTGGAAATTGCAGATATGGGCTTGGTTTACACCACTACGGTAGGTTTGGAAATGGCTATGACGGGTATCCCTGTGATTGTCAGCGGTAAAACCCACTACCGCAACCGTGGATTCACCCAGGACCCTGCCAGCTGGGTTGAGTATTACAAGATCTTAGGAAGAATGCTTGAGAAACCCGAAGAGTATCGCCTGACCCCTGAACTGGTGGACACCGCCTGGCAGTATGCCTATCGATTCTTCTTTGACTTTGCCCGGCCTTATCCCTGGCACCTGGTGAGGGTGTGGGATGATTTCAAGCAGCGGCCTTTCAACCAGGTTTTCAGCCAGCGAGGCAAGGCAGAGTACCAGGAAACGTTTAATTTCCTTCTCGGCCGCCCGATCGATTGGATGAAGATCTTCAAGCCGGATATTCCGTAGGGATTCGGGAATGTCAAACCAGGGTATACAAAGATGAATAACCAGGATATCCCAAACCAGGTTCGCCAGTTTTATGACCAGATTGGCTGGTCCATGCAGAGCAGCGGATTTTACCAGAATGCGCGCTATGAAGACTTGCGTCCGGTCTCGGCGGAATATATCCATAAATGCCACTTAAGGGTCAACCGCCACCTGCCCCCAAAGGGACAAATTCTCCTGGATGCGGGCAGCGGCCCCATCCAGTACCCGGAATACCTGACCTACTCAAAAGGGTACCATTACCGGCTTTGTGTAGACCTTTCCATTGTTGCCCTGAAGGAAGCCCGCAAGCGCATCGGCGGGCACGGCCTGTTCGTGGTGGGGGATGTGTCGCAGATGCCGTTCTGCAGTGATGTTGTAGATGGCGCTGTTACCTTGCATACTTTCCACCACCTGCCGCTGGAAAACCAGGTCAAAGCGTACTTTGAGCTATACCGGCTGCTAAAGCCGGGCAGCTCCGGTGTGGTTGTGAATGGCTGGACCGACCCGTTCCTGATGAAAATTTCCATGTGGCTGGTACACCTGGTGGAAAGGATCAGTAAGCCGGCGCTTTCTGCAAAGGAAACTAAACCGGCCAAGGCAACCAGTGATATAACCCAACCGCAAAAACCTGCAACCGGTACATACATTGCCAAGCTGAACCCGCGCTGGTTAAAGCAGCAAATCGGGAAAAAGATACCATACAGGATTTTCTGCTGGCGGAGCGTAAATGTTCGCTGGCTGAGGGCGCTTGTCCACCAAAGAACAGCAGGAAGGCTGCTACTTAAAGGCTTGTATTGGAAGGAAGAATTGTTCCCTGGAATCTTTGGCCGGATCGGCCAATATCCTTTGATTGTGATCACAAAGGACAACCATTCATGAGCAGAAAAACCGAGTTGGAGCCGATTGACTTTTCAAAGCTGACCGTCAAGCCACTGACACAGCAGACCTGGGAAGCATTTGAACACCTGTTTGGGGAGAACGGCGCCTGTGGTGGATGCTGGTGTATGTTCTGGCATATGAAGCGGTCAGAATTCGATGCCTTGAAAGGGCAGGGCAACCGCCAGATGTTGGCTCACAGGGTTAGTCGGGGAGAAGTACCTGGTTTGCTGGCTTTCCTGGGGGAGCAGGCCATCGGCTGGGTGGCAGTTGAACCGCGGACTGCTTACCAGGCGCTTGAACGCTCGCGTTCGCTGGCGGCGATGGATGACCTTCCGGTCTGGTCCATTCCCTGCTTTTTTGTAGACAAAAAATACCGAAAGCAAGGTTTAAGCACCTGGCTGATAGAACAGGCTGTTCAATATGCATTTGATAACGGAGCTCCCGCACTGGAAGCTTACCCTGTCCATTACGAGGGCGGAAAAGCTTCTGACACGTTTTATTACACCGGGAAGATATCAGCATTTGAAAAAGCCGGGTTCAAAGAAGTAGCACGACCTTCGAAAACTAAATCCATAATGCGATTTTACAGATGAGAGGTTAAACATGTACTGGAAAGATAAAGTCATCCTGGTTACCGGCGGTACCGGTTCATTCGGAAAAAAATTCATTGAATTGATCCTGAAAGAATACCAGCCCGCAAAAGTAATCGTTTACAGCCGTGATGAGCTGAAACAGCATGAGATGCGGGCGGCAGGATTTGACCACCCGGATTTACGCTACTTCATTGGGGATATCCGCGACCGTGACCGGTTGAAACGGGCCTTGAATGGTGTGCACTACGTGGTGCATGCCGCTGCATTGAAACAGGTTCCTGCCTGTGAGTACAACCCGATGGAAGCGATCAAGACGAACATTTTAGGCAGCAGTAATGTGATCGATGCAGCACTGGATGCCGGGGTTGAAAGGGTAATCGCCCTGAGCACGGATAAAGCGGTTAACCCGGTCAACCTTTACGGGGCAACCAAGCTGGCAGCAGAAAAGCTATTCGTACAGAGCAACTTCTATGCTGCGGGTACTTCAACCAGGTTCTCCTGTGTCCGTTATGGCAATGTGGTTGGCTCGCGCGGCAGTGTGGTCCCGGTATTTTTGAAACAGCGCCAGACCGGAACCGTCACAATCACGGATGACCGCATGACGCGCTTCTGGATCTCTCTGGAGCAGGGTGCACGATTTGTTATACGCTGCCTCGAACAAATGCAGGGCGGCGAGGTGTTCGTACCAAAAATTCCTAGCATGCGGGTTATTGACCTGGCTACAACTATTGCACCTGACGCAAAAGTGAATATCGTGGGCATCCGCCCGGGTGAAAAGCTGCATGAAGCGCTGATCTCCGAAGATGAAGCCCGCACCACTATTGAATTGGATGATATGTTTGTTGTCCAGCCGGCAGAGGCGCACTGGTTCGGTCATGCCTGGGAAAGGCAGGGAAAACCCCTGCCGGCTGGTTTCCGCTATGTTAGTGACACCAACCCGGATTGGATGACCATCGAAGAGATTCGGAAGATGGTTGCTCCCTTTGAAGAGGCATTTGAGCAGGGCAAGGAGCTATGAGGCGTTTCCTGGTCACCGGCGCAAGCGGGTTATTGGGTCTCCATTTTGCCTGGCAGGCAGCAGCCCTGGGCGATGTTACCGGAGTTGTGAATGGTCATGTACTATCCGGTGTTCCCTTCCAGGTGGAAACTGCCGACTTGGCTCAGCCAGGAGCAGGCAGAAAACTGCTCGAAGAAACCCGCCCGGATGTGCTGGTTCATTGTGCCGCTATGGCAAATGTGGATGCCTGCGACCTTCAGCCAGACCTGGCTTACAGGTTGAACGCCGCTTTACCGGAAGATTTAGCTGAATGCAGCGCTGAAATGGGCATCAAGATGCTGCATATTTCCACCGATGCAGTCTTTAACGGCGCAACTGGAGATTACGGCGAAGATGACTTGCCCGACCCTTTGAGTACTTATGCAAAGACAAAACTGAAGGGTGAACAGGCAGTCATGGCGGTAAATCCAAATGCACTCATCGTAAGGGTTAATTTCTTTGGCTGGAGCATCAACGGCAGGCGCAGCCTGGCGGAGTGGTTCATTGCCAACTTGACTGCCGGGAACCGGGTGAACGGGTTTACCGACATTTTCTTCTGTCCTCTGGAGGTAACACAGCTGTGCAGCATCCTGATGGAGATGCTGGATGCCAACCTGTGCGGAATTTACCATGTGGTGAGCAGTGAAAAACTGAGCAAGTACGATTTCGGCATGCGGCTGGCATCTACATTCGGTTTGGATGGATCCCTTATCAATCCAATTTCCTGGCGGGCAGGCGGTTTACTGGCTGCCAGGTCCCCGCTGCTAACCTTGAGAACGGAAAAGGTCAGCAATGCTCTTGGCAAAGAAATGCTTGGGATCCAAGAAGGAATTGACCGGTTCTACAAAATGTACCGGGAAGGCTGGCCGCAGAGGATACGCCAGTTTGCTGCGGGTTAGTGGAAATTCATAATTGGAGGAAAGCATGGATATTCAAGTAGGTAAACATGTGATCGGCGAAAACCACCCAACCTATTTCATTGCAGACATTGCCGCCAACCATGATGGCAGCCTGGAACGAGCAAAGATGCTCATCCGCCTGGCAGCGGAAGCCGGGGCAGATGCAGCCAAATTCCAGAATTTCTCCGCCCCCAAAATTGTCTCTGATTACGGGTTCCGCTCGCTGGGCGGGCAGCAGAGCCACCAGGCTAAATGGAAGAAGTCAGTCTTTGAGGTGTATTCCGACGCATCCATCTCCTTTGATTGGACCCCTGAATTGAAAGAGGTCTGTGACGAGGCAGGGATCGATTACTTCTCCTCCCCTTATGATTTTGATGCCATAGACCGGCTGGATGCTTATATGCCTGCTTTTAAAGTTGGTTCAGGGGAGATCGACTGGCTGGAAGCGCTGGAACGGATGGCTTCCAAGGGGAAACCGGTCATCCTGGCCACCGGCGCTGCCACGATCGGTGAGGTGCAGAGAGCTGTTCATGCTATTCTTGCGGTCAACCCGCAGCTTATTTTGATGCAATGCAATACCAACTACACTGCCAGCCTGGAGAATTTCAAGTACATCAACCTTCGTGTTTTGCAGACCTACAGGCAGATGTTCCCGCAAGTGGTCCTGGGTCTGTCAGACCATACCCCCGGGCATGCCACTGTACTGGGTGCGGTTACCCTGGGCGCCAGGGCTGTCGAAAAACACTTTACCGATGATAACAGCCGTGAAGGTCCCGACCATGCCTTTGCTATGAACCCGCAGGCCTGGGCTGAAATGGTAGAAAACACCCGCCGGTTGGAAAAAGCACTTGGCTCAGGGGATAAGAAGATCGAAGATAACGAAAGGGATACCAGTGTGATCCAGCGCAGGTGCATCCGGGCTGCCTACGACATCCCTGCCGGGGCAGAAATAACCCGCAGCCTGCTGGATATACTCCGCCCGGCAACACCGGGTGGGATCAAACCTGACCAGATTGAACAAGTGCTGGGCAAGCATGCTGTGGCTGCCATCCCAGCCGGGAAAGAAATCCGCTGGACTGACCTGGTGGACTGATGCGAATACTTTACTTCACCCGGGATTTCAACGCCCATGACCAGCGCTTTACCAGCGCCCTGGCCAATACCAGCCATGAGGTCTTCCTGCTGCGGCTGGAAAGCCAGCCTTTCACGTTGCTCCCGCGCCAGATAGCGCCCGGTGTGGAGGAGGTGAAATGGACAGGAGGGAAAGAACTATTTACCTGGTCTAAAACGATGGAATATGTCAAAGACCTCAAAAGGGTTATCCATGAGGTCCAGCCTGATGTGATCCATGCAGGTCCTGTGCACATGTGCGCTTACCTGGCAGCTCTGGCAGGATTTAAACAACTGGTAACCATGTCCTGGGCTTCTGATATTCTGCATGAAGTGAAGTATAACCGGACACTTGCCCGGACAGCGCGCTATGCCTTGAAGCGGACATCCGTCCTGGTGGGGGATTGCCAGGCCATGGCGGATAAAGCTGTAGAATATTACCGCTTCCCGCAGGACAGGATCGTTCTGTTCCCTTGGGGTGTGGACCTTGAATTATTTAAGCCAAACGGGGTTCCCTACCTGCGCAGCGAACTTGGCTGGAAGGATGCATTTGTCATGTTATGCCTGCGCTCATGGGAACCTGTTTACGGAGTTGACCTTGTAGTTGAAGCATTCGCGCGTGCAGTGCGCGAGGTTCCGGACATGCGCCTGCTGCTCTATGGAAGTGGCTCACAAAACGAGTTGGTCCGGGACATGATCACCCGGTATGACCTGGAGGAAAAAGTATTCCTTGGGGGCAAGGTCAGTAATGCCGACCTGCCATCCGTGTACCGCAGCGCAGATATCTACCTTACCGCTGCACATAGTGACGGCTCATCCGTTTCCCTGATGGAAGCCCTGGCATGCGGACTGCCGTCGATCGTTTCAGACATTCCTGGAAACCTGGAGTGGGTGGAACATGATAAACACGGCTGGGTTTTCCCGGATGGGAATGCTGGATTTCTGGCAGCTGCAATGACTGCTGCTTACAACCAGAGAAAGAAACTGAAAGGCTTTTCACAGAACGCGCGGCAACTGGCTGTAGTTAAAGCTGACTGGAAGAAGAACTTCCAGGAGTTACTGCGGGCGTACGAGATGGCTGTGGAGACTGCAAAGTGAGCGATCCAAGAATTGTGGCGATCATCCAGGCACGTATGGGCTCCAGCCGTCTGCCAGGCAAAGTGCTGATGGACATAGAAGGCAAGCCCATGCTGGAGTGGGTAGTCAGCCGGGTCAGGCAGTCAAACCGGGTGCACGAGGTTGTTGTGGCAACAACAACTGATCCATCAGATGACCAGGTGGCAGAATTCTGCCAGGATAATGGCATCGCGGTCTATCGCGGCAGCACGTTTGATGTGCTGGACCGGTATTACCAGGCTGCCAGCCAGGCGAAAGCAGATGTGGTTGTGCGCGTCACTGCCGATTGTCCGCTGATCGACCCGCAGGAGATCGACACTTTGCTGTCAGAGTTTTTCGACCGCCAGGTGGATTTTGCTACCAACCGGCTGCCACCTCCCTGGCACCGCACCTTTCCGATCGGGCTGGATACAGAAGTTGCCAGCTTTACAGCGCTGGAGCGTGCATGGAAAGAAGCCAGCGAGAAGCATGACCGGGAGCATGTCATGCCTTACCTCTATGAGGTTGAGGGACGCTTCAAGATTTACTATCACAACACCAGCCCCGATTATGGTGATATGCGCTGGACGGTGGATACCGCTGAAGATTTACAAGCCGTCCGGTTGATATTCTCACACCTTTCAAATAAAGACCATTTCACCTGGCACGATGTCCTGGATGTGGTACAGCAGAATCCTGAGTTAGGGAACATCAACGCAGGAATCAGACATAAAGTGTTCGATGAAGTGGATGACCGCATGGGTCAGCAGGAGTTAGCGGATAATATCGATAACCTAAAGCCATTGATCACGATATTTACCGCCCCAAAACCGTTTGTTGATCCCCATATTAACCTAATCCAACGTAACGCCATTATTTCCTGGCTGAACCTGGGTAAAGAAGTAGAGATATACCTAATCGGTAATGAAACAGGGGTTGAGGAAATTGCCCGGGAGCTGGGTGTGGGTTACTTGCCGGATGTGAAGAGGAATGCCCAGGGAACCCCGCTGGTCAGCTCGATCTTCGAGCTTGCCCGCATGAACAGCCGCAGCCTGATCCTGGCATATCTCAATGCAGACATCATTGCCCTGCCGGATATGATCGCAGGTACAAAAGCAGCCATGCAATTCAAAGATCGTTTTCTGCTGGTGGGTCAACGCTGGGATATTGACATACAGGATCCCTTACCCGCCGGGTTTGACCTTACCGCCTGGCTTAAGAATGCAATCAAAGAGCATGGAAAGTTGCATCCGCAGGGCGGGAGCGATTACTTTATATTCCCCAGGGAAACCTTCACCAGCATCCCGCCGTTCGCTATTGGGAGGGCAGGATGGGACAATTGGATGATTTACCATGCCCGGGATGCCGGGATGCCGGTGATCAATGGAACCGGGGCAATAAACATCATCCATCAGCAGCATGATTACCGGCATTTGCCAGGCGGCAAACCGCATTACCGCACCCCAGAGACTTTTGAAAATGTGAAGCTCGCTGGCGGAAAGCGTACCATTTTTGATTTGAATGATTGCACCTACCGGTTTACCGATGGAAAAGTGACAAAAATGCCATTCACCTGGAAGCGGTTGTGGCGTCAGGTTGAGGTCTTTCCGCTTGTCACACTAAAAAGCACACCCCTGGCACAGGCTGGTTATGCTGTCTTTCATCCTGTTAAAGCTTACCATGAGTTTCGAGCCTGGCTCCGGACCAGGAAATCTGTGAAGATTGAGTGAGTAAAGTGGAGTAATCATGCGAATTGGTCAAAATCCTGCCAAGAACCAGAAAGAAGTAGCTAAACCCGAACGGATTACTGTGGCGGTTTTAAACTACATCCCGGTGCTGGCAGGCTATTACAGCCAGATGCTGGATGTTCTTAAGGTATGCCTGACTTCCATCCGGGAAACGGCGGATCTTCCGTTTGACCTGCTGGTATTTGACAATGGCAGCTGTGAGGAAGTGATCCATTACCTGGCAGAAGAAAAAGACCAGGAGCGCATCCAGTATCTCATGCTCTCCAGCAAGAACCTTGGCAAAGGCGGTGCCTGGAACATGATTTTCTCCGGCGCGCCTGGCGAAATTATCGCTTACACCGACAATGATGTCCAGTTCTACCCCGGCTGGCTTTCAAAATCGGTGGAGCTGATAGAAACTTATCCTAATGTGGGTATGGTGACTGCCAGGCCATTCCGCACACCGCCGGAATTTTATACTTCCACCCTAAGGTGGGCGAAGGAAAATCCCGATGTGGTGTTGGAAAACGGGCAATTGATCCCCTTCGATGTCCTGCATGCATTCAACCTGAGCCTGGGACAGGAGGATGACTACAGCCGAAGCCTTATCAACAATTCTGAGGATAACCTTTTAACATACAGAAAAACAAAGGCAATTATCGGCGGAAGTCACTGGCAGTTTACTGCTCGAAAGGATGTCTTGCAAGGATTCCTGCCTTTCCAGATGGACCGCCCGATGGGTCAGGTCCGGCAGCTTGATGACCGGATGAACCAGAAAGGCTACCTGCGTTTGATGCTGCCGGAACCGCTGGCGATGAACCTGAGCAATACCCTCACTACCGATATTATGCCAGACAGCGCTGCGCAAAAAATAGCTGAACCGGTGACCATAAAGAAGCGAGTCCTGAATATTCCGATTCTGCGGAAAGTGCTGCTGTCAATTTATGACTGGATTTTCCGCCAGTATTTTCACAAGTGATCATGATGGAGACCTGGATGAGCATAGTAGCATTACCGGTAAGCGGATAAGGAACGGCACAGCATGAGTGATATGGGAAAAACCGTCTTTATCAGCGCCGACCACGGATTAGCTATCGTCTATTTCCTGCAGAGCGATGTGGTGCCGACACTGCTGGAGAAGGGCACCAGGGTGGTTGTACTTACCGATGACGGGTTGAAAGAGCAGATCCAGAAAAGGTTCGATATGCCTGGACTGGCTATCGAGGGGCTGCGCTTAAAAGAAGCCCGCAAATACTCTGATACGGTATCACCCACCCAGCAATGGTGGCTTAATTACTTGCGGCGGGTAGGGGGCAGCAAGCGGATCAACACCGAGGCAATGGACAGCCATGTTGAGCAGGTTGCGTTTGAAGCCACTGGCAGAAGGCGCACGGTGCTGCCCGTAATGCGGCTGCTGGTTAACCTGCTGCGCAGCTCAAAAGCTGCCAGGAAAGCCCTGGTTAACAGGCAGATGCAATTCAGCCCGGATTTGTATTCTGACCTGTTTGCGAAATACCAGCCAGGGCTGGTGGTGGCATCCACACCCGGCTGGCGGTATGACCGCTACCTGTTGCGCCAGGCAGCCAGTTTAGATATTCCCACTGCAGCGGTCATCGTGGGCTGGGATAATCCCAGCAGCTACAGCATACCCGGGTCAAAGATGGATTGGGTCAGCTGTTGGTCTGAAGTGCAGAAACAGGAGCTGGTGCAGGGTTCGGATTGGAAACCAGAACAGGTGCACATTGGCGGCATCCCAACTTATGACGGGTATTTCCGGAAACAATGGCTGATGAGCCGGGACGAGTACTTCCGGTTGCATGGGCTTGACACCAACCGGAAACTGCTGGGCTATGCCTGCAGTTTCATCACTTTTTCACCCAATTACCAGAATATTGAACCGCTGGCGCGCATGGTTGCAGAAGAGCGGTTCGGGCAACCTTCCCAGCTGCTCATTCGCCTGCACCCGAACCACTTTATGAGCGAGCCGCTTTTTGCGGGCGAGCGTGAACGGATCCAGGAATTGACCAGGCGCTACCCGCATGTTCATGTAGTTGAACCGGTTCCCTTGGGTGGCGAACTGGGCTATTACTCCGGCGAAGATATGCCTGAGAAAACCTCCATGATGGCATATTCAGATGTATTCCTGACAGTGTATTCCACGATGGTGGTGGAAGCTGCTATCCACGACCGGCCGATTGTTAGCGTTTGTTTTGATGCGCCTGGAGGATGGAACACTCCCGGCAGGTTTGACCTGGCCTTATCCAGGATTGGCGAGTGGCCCACCCACCAGCGATTCCGCCAGGCTGGGGCAGGCAAGGTGGCATTAAATGAGGTAGAACTGCTGGATGCGGTAAACTATTCCCTGGACAACCCTGATGCAGAAAAAGAAAAGCGCAGGCGCTTCATCGAACAGGAAGTCACTTTTAGTGACGGCAATGCGGGAAAACGTACTGGTGAGTACCTGTTCAGCAGGATCGGAAAGAAGGCAAACCGATGAAGTTCTTGATCGCAGGGCTTGGTTCTATTGGGCGCAGGCATTTCCGCAATCTGCTGCAGTTAGGACAGAAGGATATTACCCTGCTGCGCAGCCATAAGAGCACATTGCCGGATGATGAACTGGCCGGGTATCCGGTAGAGACGGATCTGAATGAAGCCCTGGCTGCCGGACCGGATGCAGTTATCATCTCTAACCCATCCTCCCTGCACCTGCAGGTTGCCCTGGAAGCAGTCAGGGCGGGCTGCCATATTTTCCTGGAAAAACCTGTTGCGCATAGCCATTTTGGAACAGATGAGTTGCTGCAGGCTGTTGACAAAAAAAAGGTTGTCGCTGCAGTTGGTTTCCAATTCCGTTTTCATCCAGGGTTGCATGCAGTAAAGGAATTAATCCAGCAAGGAAGACTGGGGAAGATCATTTCTGTTACTGCATACTGGGGTGAGTACCTGCCAGGATGGCATCCCTGGGAGGATTACCGCCAGAGCTATGCCGCCAGGCAGGATCTAGGTGGCGGGGTGGTGCGGACCCTCTGCCATCCGCTGGATTACCTGACCTGGATGTTTGGAAAAGTGGAAAGCGTATCTGCCTCAATTCTTACAACCGGAGTACTGGACATCGAGGTGGATGACCTGGCGGAAATCGACCTTTCATACAAAGAAGGCATACATGCGCATGTGCACCTGGATTATCACCGCCAGCCTGGAAAACACACCCTCAGCATTACCGGAACTGGCGGAACTGCTGAATGGGATAATGCCACCGGGATAACGCAATTCATCCAGGCCGAAGAAAGCCAGGGACATTCCATCCTACCGCCAATCGGTTTTGAACGGAACACCATGTTCTTGATTGCGATGCGAAATTTCATCCAGGCGATAGAGGGCAGCGAATGGCCGGTATGTAGCCTGGATGAGGGCATTTACAATTTGCAGTTGATTGATGCAGTGTATCAGGCTGGCAGTTCGGGCAGCGTGGTTAGACTGGCAGGAAGGTAACCATGAAGATTGCTGGTTGGCTGAAAGGTTTGCTGCTTGGCATGTATTTTGTGCTGCTTGCCATCCTTTTTACCTACCCGTTGATCACCATGATGTCCACCCGTATTATCGGGCAGCCGGGAGATAATATCTACTATGCCTGGGTGATTGGATGGGTGAAAAAAGCTGTCTTTGATTTGCAGGTGAATCCTTTTAACGTCTGGTTCCTCAATTACCCTGAAGGGTGGAACCTGGCTTACACTGAGATCGCCCCTGTACAGGTATTGATCGCATTGCCCTTTGCCCAGCTTGTGAATCCATTGTTTGGATACAACCTTTCCATGCTGTCGACTTATGTCTTTGCAGGGATATTCATGTTCCTCTGGATGAAGTCCCTGACTGGAAAGACAGGTGTGGCCTTGATCGCAGGCAGCGCTTTTGCTTCCCTGCCTTACCACCAGGCGCACTTCATGGCCGGGCACCTGAATATTGCGGGCATCCAGTGGTTTCCCCTCTATTTCTGGGGTCTTTTTGAGATCCTGAAACCTGAACCGGTAAAACATCGGGTCAGATTCAGCCTGGTTGCAGGCGCAGCCCTGGGATTGATCGGCCTGACCTCGATGTACTACCTGTATATGACAGCCCTGGTTACCCTGGTCATATTGGTTATCAACCTTTTCTTCGTCCGCAAGCAGTTTTTCAAATGGCAATACTGGTCATCATTCCTTTGGACGGGTTTGATGGCACTGCCAATCATCGCACTTGCCCTTTGGCCATTCCTGGCACTGGAAAACCAGGTCAGCATGCCTGTTCGGGAAATCAGTGTAGCCCGGATGTTGGCGGCTTCAGCCAGCCCCCTCGATTACATTCTTCCGTCGACAGACCATTTTGCGGTGGGCAGCTGGGTCAACCAGCACTTCAACCGCCAGATGTGGATCGAGAACACCCTGTACCTGGGTTTCATCCCGCTCATTTTTACTGTCATCGGGGGGATTGCACTAAAGAAAACGGACAAGCGGATAACAATTCTTGTCCTTGCGGTGATTCTGTTTACCTGGCTGCTTTCCCTGGGACTGGATTTATTCCTTGATGGGGAACGCCTGCAGATTCATCTGTCGGGATTCCTGGCCAAGGTTCTCAACCGGACAGAAACTTTCATCCCCTTACCAGGCCTTCTTCTTTACAAATACCTGCCTTTTTATGACAGGATGCGCTCTTTTGCCCGGTTCGGGATCTTTGTCATGCTGTTCGTGCAGGTATTCATGGCTTATGGCCTGTCGTTTGCCTGGGACAAAATCCGTTCTAGGGCTGCCAGAGCAGCGCTTACCTTGATGCTCCTCCTTGCAGTTTTGGCTGAATTCTACCCGGGTGTATACACCCAGACCTTTTCCGCTGAAGGAAGACCGGTAGATGCCTGGCTGGCTGATAAAGATGATGAAGGACCAGTCATCCAATTTCCAATTGAACAGGTTGAAGAACAGGACCTGGTCTATGCCACTCTGATCCACGGCAAGCCGTTTGTGGGCGGTGCGTTCAGCTCATTTCCACCACAGCAATACCAAGCGATTAAGCCGGTCATGCAAAACTTCCCGAATGCTGCCAGTGTGTATCTCCTGGACAAGCTGGATGTCACCTATGTGCTGGCAGATGTAAACTATTACGGTGGAGATGCGAGGTTCATTTCGGCATGTGAAGCTTTAGGCCTGGAATATGTGGATACCATTGGTGAGGAATTGGTTTTCATCAACGTAAAAGAGTAAACCGGAACATGAAACGGAATGTGTGGATGACCCTTCTGCTGCTTCTTAGCGCCCTTGTCGGCATGGCGCTGGTAGCATACAGCACATCCCTGGGTCCAGGGGTGGGGGGCGACGCGACCATCTACATTACTTCTGCCCGCAACCTGCTGGCAGGCAAAGGGCTGGGGCTGATAGAGGCAGATGGCAGTTTCCGATTACTGCCATATTTCCCACCCGGTTACCCGCTGGCATTGAGCCTGCTGGGTATCAGCGGGCTGGACCTGGTCCCGCTTTCGCGTTGGCTGAACATTCTCCTGTTCGGCGGCCTGGTCTTTCTTGCCGGCAAGCTACAGTTTTCCGTTACCCGCCAGCCTGTTTTCGCCTTTCTGGGCAGTCTGCTGGTCGCCTTCTCACCTGTGCTGGTTCCGGTTTCTTCCTGGGCTATGTCAGAACCCCTGGCACTGTTGCTCGGCTTTGGAAGCCTCTGGTTTGCTGCCAGGGCACTCAGAAAGGATGGCATCACTGACGCACTAGCCTGGAGTGGAATGCTGGCCGGCCTGGCGATCCTGACCCGCTATAACGCGGCTGCATTTGGGATCACAGGTGGGTTGTTCCTGCTTTTCAGTGGAAAGATGGCGTTTGTAAAGCGCATGGCGCGCTCCGCTTTGTATGCAGTTCTGTCGCTTCTACCGGTTGGGATCTGGCTGTGGATCGACCTCACCCTGACTTCTTCAGTTTCCTCGCGCCGGATTGAACTGCCGCTCAGCCTGGGAGCTGCCCTGCTTGATTTCTGGAATGACTTCCAGACCTCGGTCCAGTTCTGGCTGCTGCCCGATTCGTGGGTGTATACTCCCCGTCTGCCAACCGCCATCATGAACTTGCTGGTTCCTATTGTCCTAGCTGGAATCTTTGTTTGGTATTTTGTCTGGGTTCTGAGGATCAGGAAAAAAAGTGATGAAAAACCTGAATCTCACATCTGGATTCCCCTGCTGGCTGTCTTCAGCCTGATATTCCTGGTTGTTACCATAATGGTGAAATTCACCACCTACCCGCCCATCACCATTAATGCACGCATGCTCTCGCCCTTGCATGTTTCTCTCCTGCTGCTGGTGATGCTGCTGCTGCTGCAAACCAGTATTTCTGCATTAAAGAACGCCGAGTGGGGGAAAGTTGCTACGGTTGTAATTCTCTCTCTGGGTATACTCTGGTACGGCTGGATCACACTGCACATCGTGCCGCAATATCACCGCCTTGGGTTGGGATACCTCTCTCTGGATTGGCAGCAATCGGATACCCTGAAAGCGGTAGAAAAAATTCCTGTTGCTACAGAGCTTGTCACCAATCAGGAAATGCTGGTACTGTTTTGGACAGGCAGGGCATCCTATCCTTTAAAAGCGATTTATGCAACAAGTCCGGAGACAGAGTATTACCGCTATGGAGATGGCTGGGATATGAAGGATACTGGCCAGGTAAAGTTTAAAAAGGGTGAAGCAGCGCTGGTCCTTTTTGATACCATATATGAACAGTTGCGGGAGATCTACGGTGACACCACCCCTGAGCGCGTCATGGTATTAACGGACGGACTTTTTGTATTTTATGCCGGTAATGATGGAGGCATCTATCTCTACAATGAACCGTGATCAAAAATTAGCTCAGCGATCATCTTTCCTGTTTTGGTTAGCCCTGGTGCTGATAGCCCTGGCTGGAGCTGCATTGCTCTGGTACACCACCCCGCATGGGCTGGCGCTGGTGAACGATTCGGTCAATTATATTGACGGCGCCCGTAACATGCTTACCGGTCACGGCTACAGCCGCATTTTAGGAAATGGCGATTTTGCGGCGGTGACCAACTTCCCTCCCTTTTATTCAATGATCCTGGCAGTCTTCCTGCTAACCGGGTTGGATGGGATCACGGCAACTTGGTGGGTGAGCATCATCTTTTTTGCAGCTAACCTGGTGCTGGTCGGTTGGCTGGGACGTAAAGTAACCGGTTCATGTATTTTCGGTGTGTTGACATCATTTTTATTTCTCCTCAACGAATCATTCCTGAATTTCCATACATTCGCTCTCTCCGAGCCGGTGTTCTTATTCACATTCTTCCTCTGCCTGGCATTCCTGTTAAGGTACCTGGAAAAGCCACTTTGGTACTGGATCGTGCTGAGCGGGTTGTTTGCCAGCCTGGCATACCTAACGCGTTACATCGGGATTGCTTTATTCGTGACAGCAATTGCTGCACTGATCATTTTCCTCCCAGGTTTGATGAATAAACTGAAGAGCGTCCTGCTTTTCCTGGCTGGCGCACTACCGGCGGTCGCTACCTGGACGATACGCAACATTCTACAGACAGGCAGCGCAACCAACCGGCAGAGTATGTGGCATGTCATCCCTGGCGAAGCCATCCAGGAAGGTGTGCTCAGTTTCTGGTCTTGGCTGCTGCCGGAACGGTATAACCTGATCGAACGGTTCATCGGTTTCTGGCAGGTTCTGCTGTTTGTTCTCATGGCAGTATTCTTGCTTCTTATCATTTTTCTCTCAGTGCGTTTCTGGGTTTCAAAAAACAAGCCGGGTTTGCAGACCCAGATCACCTGGGTCATTGGCATGCAGGCAGCGGTTTACCTGGTTTTGCTAGTGATTACGATCGCCTACCTGGACGCCAGCGTGAATTTTGAAGACCGGATCCTGATGCCCATGTACAACATGCTGCTGCTCCTAATCCTTGCAGGGTTATACTGGCTGTGGAAAAGGAAAAAATGGATTTTCAAGGCCGCTGCAGTGGTCATTACCCTGGCGTTAATGCTCTCGTTTGTCGAAGATACAATGGATACCGTCAAACTCAACCGCAGCCAGGGACAGGGTTTTGCCAATGAATACTGGACCGAATCTCAAACTATGGCTGAGCTGGCAAAGCACCCAGACATGGTGGTGTACACTAACCGTCCGCGCGCCGTCAATCTGTTCCTGGACCGGGGCGCGTACATCCTGCCATCCAGGTTAAACCCCTCAACCGGGTTGCCTTGGGCAGACTACGAAAAGACAGTTGGCACAATCCGGCAGCGGGTGCTGGACGGCAAAGCACTGCTGGCGGTCTTCGATTATGAAAGTGCAATGAGTGATGAGGATGGTCAGGCTCTGATGCATGACCTGACTGAAGGACTGCCCCTGCTGGTTGAGTATTCTGATGGTATCATTTTTGGATATGATCCAAAATAACACATTCTGGTAAGAGGATGTATGACAACAATCTTGGATAAGTTTCGTTTGGATGGCAAAGTCGCAGTAGTAACCGGCGGTGCTGGATTGCTGGGGAAGCAATTCTGCCTGACCCTGGCGCAAGCTGGCGCCCATGTGCTGGTGGCTGACCTGAATGGCAAGATCGCTGAAGAGACAGCTTCCTCCATAACAGCCGCAGGGTATTCTGCAGTCCCGGTGCAGGTGAACGTGACAGACCGGGAATCCACCCGGGCTATGGCAGATGATGCTGTCAGGATGTATGGCAGGCTGGATGTCCTGGTGTGCAGTGCAGCAATGGATCCTAAATTTGACCCCCAGAACCAGGGATCTCACGACAACCGCTTTGAGGATTATCCCCTGGAAGCCTGGAAGCAGGCTGTGGATGTAAACCTGACCGGCATGTTCCTTTCCTCACAGGCGGTGGTGCCTGCCATGCTGGACCAGGGGCAGGGAGTGATCATAACCATCTGCTCAACCTACGGGCTGGCTGGTCCAGACCAGCGTATCTACCAGAAGCCCGGGCAGCTGCCCCAATTCAAACCGGCGTACTATTCTGTCACCAAAGCTGGGGTTCTCGGTTTCACCCGTTACCTGGCTGCCTATTATGCCGGCAAGAACATCCGTGTTAATGCTCTTACCCCGGGCGGCGTCTATAACAATCATGACGAGATTTTCACTGAAGCGTACTCTGCCCGCACCATCATGGGGCGCATGGCACAACTGGATGAAATGAATGGCGGACTGTTGTTCCTGGCATCTGACGCTTCTTCTTACATGACAGGCTCTAACCTGGTTGTAGATGGAGGGTGGACAGCATGGTAAAGCATGAAGTCCTGGCGGTTATCCCTGCCAGGGGAGGATCCAAAGGGATTCCCCGCAAGAATATCCGCAATTTTGCCGGATACCCGCTAATCGCATACAGCATTGCTGCCGGCCTGCAATCCGAGCTGGTGACCCGGGTGATCGTTTCTACGGATGATGAAGCGATCGCCAGTGTGGCAAGGCAGAACGGCGCAGAAACACCTTTTTTGCGGCCGGCTGAGCTGGCACAGGATCAATCTACTGACCTGCCATTGTTTGAGCAGGCATTGCAATGGCTTAGGGAAAATGAAGGCTATGTGCCGGAAGTGGTAGTGCAGCTCCGGCCAACCTCACCGATCCGGCCGTTATCCCTGGTGGATGATGCCGTCAGGCTGCTGCTGGATACCCCGGATACTGATTGCGTCAGGGGAGTGGTAAGCGCCGGGCAAAACCCGTACAAAATGTGGCAGATCGATCCTGATTCTGGAAGGATGGCACCACTGTTGAAAGTGGAAGGGATTACTGAACCTTACAATGCCCCGCGCCAGGCATTGCCGCCTGCTTACTGGCAGACCGGGCACATTGATGCTATCCGCACGCGCACCATCCTCGAAAAACACAGCCTGACCGGTGATGTGATCCTGCCCCTGGTGATCGACAGCCGGTATACAGTGGATATTGACAACCTGAGTGACTGGGCGCGCTATGAAAGTGTAGTGTTTTCCGGGATGCTCGATATGGTCACTCCTGGAAACCGAAGACGTCCTTTGCCCGACGATATCCGTTTATTGGTGCTGGATTTTGACGGTGTTGTAACCGACAACCATGTCTATGTGGATGATGAAGGCAAAGAGATGGTCAATGCATACCGCAGTGATTCTATCGGAGTGCAGGCGCTGCAAAAAGCCGGCATTCAGGTCATTGTGCTTTCTTCTGAAATGAACCCAGTGGTAACCGCACGCTGCCGGAAGATGGGCATCTCTGCTGTCCAGGGAGTGCTTGACAAGCCGGTTATCCTGCAGGAGTTTCTCCAGCAGCAAAAGATCCAGAACGAGCATGTTGTTTACCTGGGAAATGACATCAATGACACCCCTTGTTTTCCGTTGGTTGGGTGTGCTGTGGTTGTGGCTGACGCCCAACCCGAAGCTGTGCTGCAGGCAGACCGGGTGTTAACCCGCAACGGCGGTTTTGGGGCAGTTCGAGAATTATGTGATATTATCTTGCAGTCATTATCTGAAAGGAGTGAGCATGACGCGTGAAGTAAAAATTGGTGACCGTCTTGTAGGAGATGGGCATCCTACTTATGTTGTTTCGGAAATTGGGATCAACCATAATGGCGACCTGCAGATTGCTAAGGCATTGATCAAAGCTGCGAAAGAAGCTGGAGTTGATGCCGTCAAATTACAGAAGCGGACCCCTGAGCTATGCGTGCCGCCGGAGCAGCGCGGCCAGATGCGTGAAACACCATGGGGCTATATCTCCTACCTGGATTACAGGTACAAGGTCGAGTTTGATACTGATAATTACAAAGAGATAGACAGGTACTGTAAAGAAGTCGGCATTACCTGGTTTGCTTCAGTTTGGGATGAGCCTTCGGTTGATTTTCTCGAGCAGTTCGATCCGGTTTGTTACAAGATCCCCTCAGCCTCCCTGACAGATCATTCGTTATTAAATCACTTGAAAAAGACCAGGCGACCGCTCATTCTTTCTACAGGAATGTCTACCATTGAACAGATCCGTGAATCGGTTGCATTACTGGGAACCGAAAACCTGATCATTACCCATGCCACCAGCACCTACCCCTGCGAACCGGAAGAATTGAACCTGAAAATGATTGAAACCCTTCGCAAGGAATTTGCCTGCCCGATCGGGTACTCAGGGCATGAGGTTGGTTTGATCCCTTCGGTGATCGCTGTGGCTTTTGGAGCTTGCATGGTAGAACGCCACATTACTTTAGACCGTGCCATGTGGGGCAGTGACCAGGCAGCATCCGTTGAACCGAGCGGTTTTGAAAGGCTGGTTAAATACATCCGGGTTACTGAACAAGCAGTAGGTGATGGTGTTAAACGTGTTTATGAAAGTGAAATGTCTTCACTGAAAAAACTGAGAAGGGTGCAGGGTTAAACATACTATGCATATCAAACTAATCCCATTACTTTACCTGGATCCAGGATCAGGCTCAATGATCCTGCAGATCGTGATCGCTGCCGTTCTGGGCGGTGCGTATGCTGTTAAAGTGTACTGGAAAAAGATCAAACGCCTCTTCCGGGGTAAGGATGCAGCAGAAGAAGTTGAAGAAACTGCAGTCTTGACCGAAGACCAGCAGCAGGAAAATGATGTCAGGTAATCCTGTTCACAGCGCATCCTTCCGGGATCCCAGCGGTTTCCTGTTTAAACAGGATGGCATCCTCTACCGCCAGGTTAACCAGTCTTACCGCAGTCATTATGACCTGCTTATAGGTTCAGGGCTCTATGATCAGCTGGTCAAGAAAGGCATCCTCATCCGTCACCAGGAAATGAATATTGCGCCACTGATCCCTGAGACAGGCTACAAAGTATTGCGGCCTGAGATCGTTCCGTTTATTTCGTACCCGTACGAATGGTCATTCAGCATGCTGAAAGATGCTGCCCTGCTGACACTGGATGTCTGCAACCTCGCCATGCAAAAAGGGATGGTGCTGAAAGATGCCTCTGCATACAATATTCAGTTCATGGATGGAAAGCCGATCCTGATCGACACCCTTTCCTTTGAACGCTATGAAGAGGGAACTCCCTGGGTGGCGTACCGCCAGTTTTGCCAGCATTTCCTGGCGCCCCTGGCGCTGATGTCGCTGACAGATATCCGGCTGGGACAGCTGCTAAGGGTGCATATCGACGGTATTCCGCTTGACCTGGCCAATAAGCTGCTACCTGGCAAGGTCCGCTGGAACCTGGGATTGGGAACCCACATCACTTTACATGCCCAGGCTCAGCAAAAATATGCGAAAGCCGATTCACGGAAAGATAGGCAAAAAAAGGTCTTCAGCAAGAATGCCCTATTTGGACTGTTAGACAGCCTGAAAAACACCGTAAAAGGTTTGCAGTGGAAACCTGCCGGCACCGAATGGGCTGATTATTATGAGATCACCAACTATACTGGTTCAGCGTTTGAAGAGAAAAAAGGGGTCATCCGGAAGTTCCTGGACATTGCACAGCCAAACTCCGTCTGGGATTTGGGCGCCAATAATGGTGTCTTCAGCCGGTTGGCTTCAGAAAAAGGCATATTCACGGTTGCTGCAGATATCGATCCATCCGCAGTTGAAGCTGATTATCTCAGTATTATTGCCAGTAGTGAGAAGAATCTCCTTCCGTTATTGATGGACCTGACTAACCCAAGCGCTGCCTCGGGCTGGAATAATGAAGAACGGGACAGTTTCATGGGAAGAGGCAATGCCGGTCTGGTTATGGCATTAGCGCTCGTGCATCACCTGGCGATTTCCAACAATGTTCCTCTGGACCGGATTGCTGCCAGTTTTGCGGCAATGGGACAGTGGCTGATCATTGAATTCGTGCCCAAGCAGGATTCGCAGGTTCAAAAGCTGTTATCCAGCCGCCTGGATATTTTCGAAAACTACACTACCGAAGGATTTGAAGACAGCTTCCAGAGGTATTACCACATCCAGGAAAAGGTGGCGGTCGCTGAATCGGACCGCATCCTCTACCTGATGAAGGTCCGTGGATAAGGAATGAAACAGGTATCACGGATCTTGCCTGCCATCCGCCGCAGGAGCGCCCAGGCAAAGAACAACCGTCAGCTTGCCAGGCTGGCAAAGAAAGCTGCACAGGTTCCCATCAAGGCAGGTGAAAACCCTGTCGTGTTCTTTAATGCATCCACCCGCCTGGGTGGCTTGAGCTTGAATGCAGGATTTTCACTGGTGACTTCCTGGGCGCTGCGGTTGCTGGGAATTCCGGTTATGCATTTTGTGTGTGATGCCGGGATGAGCAGGTGTGTCCTGGGAACCAGGCAGGACGATCCATCACATAGTCCGCCATGTGCAGCCTGCAAAGCCCAATCCAGGGTGAATTATTCCAATGCACAGGTCAGGCGCTTCCGCTACCATCCTGATGCCAGCCTGGATAATGCCATTAAAAGCCTGTCACTGGCCGAATTAGAGTGTTTCACCTTCCATGACCTGCCTTTAGGGAAGCTGGTTCTTCCATCCCTGCGCTGGATATTGCGCAGACACCACCTGGTGGATGATGAACCCACCCGGTATCTCTTCAGGCAGTATATCCTTTCTGCCTGGAACATAACCCAAAAATTCCAGGTTTTCCTTGAACAAGTTTCGCCCCGCTGCCTGGTTGTCTTCAACGGCCAGTTTTATCCTGAAGCCACTGTCAGGCACATCTGCACAGAAAAGGGAATACGGGTGATCAGCCATGAGGTCGGTTTGATGCCTTTCTGCGGATTTTTCACAGACGGCGAGGCAACAGCTTACCCGATTGACATTCCAGCTGATTTTTACCTGGATGACAGGCAAAATGCCCGACTTGATGCGTATCTTTCTAACCGGTTCCAGGGACATTTTTCGATGGCTGGCATCCAGTTCTGGCCGGAAATCCGCAACTTGAGCCCCGAATTCACACAGAAAGCTGCGACTTTCAAACAGGTTATACCTGTATTCACCAATGTGGTTTTTGACACTTCCCAGGGGCACGCCAACACCTTGTACGGGAACATGTTCGAATGGCTGGATGATGTTTTGCAGGTGATCCAAACCAACCCGGAAACCCTGTTCGTTATCCGGGCTCATCCGGATGAATTGCGGGCGGGTAAAGAAAGCCGGGAAAGCGTGGCTGAATGGGCTGCTGCCAATTCCATCACAGACCTGCCGAATGTTTCTTTCATCAATGCGACAGAATTTATCAGTTCCTATGAGTTGATCCAGCTCTCCAAATTTGTCCTGGTTTACAATTCAACTATTGGATTGGAAGCATCAATCCTGGGGAAACCGGTGCTGTGTGCCGGAAAAGCCCGCTTCACCCAGATAAACAGTGTCTTCTTCCCTGCGAGCCGGGCGAAATTCCTGGAAACCCTGGACCAGTTTCTGGAAGCCGATGAAGTAATTGCACCTGAAGAGCACCGGTTGAATGGACGCAAGTTCCTGTATTACCAGCTCTATTGCACCTCGCTTCCTTTTGATGCCTTCCTTGAAGACGACCACGCTTGGCGTGGTTATGTGCGGGTTAAGCAGTTCCCGCTTTCTGCATTGGCACCTGAATCATCTGAGACCATCCGGGTTATCTTGGATGGGATCCTGAAAGGTCAACCTTTTCTCCTGCAGCCATGAAACCTGTGTGTTCTGTTGTTGTGCGCGCCTATAACGAAGAAAAACACATCGGCAAGCTTTTTGCCGGCATCCGCCAGCAGACGCTGACGGATATCCAGGTAATCCTGGTGGATTCCGGTTCTACCGACCGGACGGTAGAAATTGCCCGGCAGTATGGAGTTGAAGTTGTCCATATCGACCCGAAAGAATTCACCTTCGGCCGTTCACTAAATAAAGGAATTTCCCATGCCGAAGCCGATATCCTAATTTTTGCCAGTGCGCATGTGTACCCGGTTTATCCCGATTGGCTGGAGCATATGGTTTCCCCGTTCAGTGACAGCAAGGTAGCGGTTTGTTATGGAAAACAGCGCGGTACTGAGAATTCCAAATTCTCAGAACAGCAGGTCTTCCATCACTGGTTCCCCGAGGTCAGCCAGCTACAGGAGGAAAACCCGTTCTGCAATAATGCCAATGCTGCTATTCGGCGCAGCCTGTGGCTGGAGCACCCGTATGACGAGACCATCCCGGCACTTGAAGACCTGGCTTGGGCGAAATGGGCTATGCAAAAGGGATACAAAGTGTATTACTCGGCGGAGGCTGAAATCGTCCATATCCACCATGAAACCTGGAAAGGGGTGTACAACCGCTACCGTCGGGAGGGTATGGCCTTCAAACAGATCTACCCGGAAGCCCATTTTTCGATCGGCGATCTTTACCGCCTGCTGAGGGCAAATTTCCTGGCAGATCTCAAGGCAGCCAGGGCACAGCGAATAGTTTTCCGGCAGCTGCTGCCGATCCTGCGGTTCCGCTGGATGCAATTCTGGGGTACCTACCAGGGCTACCGCCAATCCAGCCATGCTCTCAACTGGCAGATGAAACGCACGTTTTACTATCCGAATGCAGAATTGAATGGTGATAACCAGCCAAACCACCGCATCACACCCATCCAGTACCAGGATGAAAAGCATAAAACACAGCAAGAGGGGGAGGGGAAATGAAACCAACTGTAATTGCCCTGGTTCCAATGCGCCACCATTCACAGCGAGTTCCGGAGAAGAATTACCGTATTACAGCAGGCAAGCCGTTGTATGCTTACATCATTAAAACCCTGCTGGCCTGCCCGGAGATCGACCGGATCGTAGTGGATACCGACAGCCCGGTGATTACTCAGGGATTGCAGGAAAATTTTCCGGCTGTGCAAGTCCTTGCTCGCCCGGAACACCTTTCCGGCGATACGGTTTCCATGAATGAGATCCTGCTTTATGACACCAGCCTTGTAGAGGCTGATTTCTTCCTGCAAACCCACAGCACCAACCCGCTGCTTAAGGCTGAAACGGTCTCGCTTGCTGTATCTGCCATGGTTTCCCAGTACCCGGTGTACGATTCGCTTTTTTCTGTCACCCGCTGGCAGAAACGCCTCTGGACTGCTGAAGGAAAACCGATCAACCACGACCCAGCGGTTTTGCTGCAAACCCAGGACCTTCCACCGGTTTATGAGGAAAATTCCTGCATATACATGTTTACGCGCGAAAACCTGGCTAGAAAGAACAACCGGATGGGTGACCGCCCGTTTATGTTTGCCATGGACGCCTCAGAGGCGTATGATATAGATGAAGAGATCGATTTCCAGATAGTGGATGCGATCCTTTCCAAGCGGTCAGAAGGAAAAAATAGACCATAAGGAATTGTGATGACTACAGTATTGCTTTCAGCTCCATACATGCTGCCTTACATTGAAAGGTTTAAACCTGTTTTTGACCATTTTGGCCTTAACCTGGTGGTTGCTGATGTCAACGAAAGGCTATCCGAGGAGGAGATCCTGCGTTATGCTGGGAAATTTGATGCCACTATCTGCGGCGACGACCGTTATTCTGAACCGGTCATCAAACAATGCCTTCCAAGGCTGAAGGTCATCTCAAAATGGGGCACAGGGATCGATTCGATCGACAAGGCTGCCGCAAACCGATTAGGGGTAAGCGTCTGGAATACAACGAATGCCTTTACACTCCCGGTTTCTGACACAGTCCTCGGGTATATGCTGGCATTTGCCCGCCAGCTGCCCTGGCTGGACCAGGAAGTAAAACGGGGAGGCTGGGGAAAGTTTGCTGCCAGTTCCCTGAGCGAATGCACATTAGGCGTGATCGGGGTAGGCAATGTGGGAAAGGCGGTGGTCCGCCGGGCGCGGGCTTTTGGGATGCGCCTGCTTGGAAATGATATTGTGCCTATCGCGCCGGATTTCATTGTTGAGATGGGTTTGGAGATGACCAGCCTTGAAACACTGCTTCGTGAAGCAGACTTCATCTCAATCAACTGCGACCTCAATTCGACGAGTTTCCACCTGATTAATGAGAAAACTCTATCACTGGTTAAACCATCTGCAGTGCTGATAAACACCGCCCGCGGTCCGGTTGTTAATGAGCAGGCGCTGGTCAATGCCCTGCAGGAGAAACGCCTGGGCGGGGCTGCCCTGGATGTGTATGAAGTTGAACCGCTTCCTGCAGACAGCCTGCTGCGGGGATTTAATAATGTCATGCTTGCATCCCACAATTCCAATTCCAGCAAGGCCGCCTGGGAAAGGGTGCACTGGAACACGCTGCGCAACCTGGTTCTTGGGCTTGGGCTGGATGCATCAGACCTGGATGCTTTTATAGGAAAGATCTGAGGATCATATGGTGAATACCAGGCAAAAATGGGTGTTGATCTCGGGGGCTGTCGGGGGAATCGGCAAAGCAACCGTTGAAGTTTTTTCGGAACACGGCTGGAAGGTGGTGGCTGTTGACCGTAAAGAGTTCACCTGGTCTGATCCTGCCGCTGTTCACTCCATCCAGGCGGATATCTCAAACCCGGATGATATCGCCAAAATCTTCAGCCGGACAGAAGAGCTGACCCCAACCCTGGATGCGGTGATCAATAATGCTTCCATCCAGGTGGTCAAACCGCTGCTGGAAACCAGCGCAGATGAGTGGGATCAAGTGATGGAATCCAATCTGCGATCGGTCTTCCTGGGCGCAAGGCTGGCGCACCCGCTGCTGAAAGCGGCCGGCGGGGGGGCTATTGTGAATGTGTCATCGGTTCACGCTGTGGCCACTTCTGCCAATATTGCTGCTTATGCAGCCAGCAAAGGCGGGTTGCTGGCATTAACCAGGGCAATGGCGATCGAGTTCGCTCCGGATAATATCCGTGTCAATGCCATCCTGCCAGGCGCGGTGGACACTCCCATGCTGAGGGCTGGTCTGCAGCGCGGCCAGTTTGGCGGCAGCGAGCTGGACCGCCTGGAAAACCTGGCGCGCAAGACAGTCAATGGCAGGGTCGGACAGCCGGCAGAGATCGCAGCCTGCATCTACTTCCTGGCGGATAATGACCAATCCTCCTTTATGACCGGTCAGGCGCTGGTTGTGGATGGCGGAGCTACCGCACGCCTGAGCACGGAGTGAACGAGAGATGTCTTCAGTAAAAGAGACTGCCAAACAAGTTCTGCCTTTTTCCGTTCTTAACACCCTGAGAAACGCATATGATGGATTTGTGCGCCTTAAGGATGTACCTGGTGCCTATTTTCATTCCTGGCGGGCTGACACCCGCAGGCGTTTGAAGGAATACCGGGATATCAACAAAGGAAAACGCTGTTTTATCATCGGGAATGGCCCCAGCCTGAAGGAAACAGACCTCTCCAAACTAAAAAATGAATTCACCATCGGGATGAACCGCATTTACCTGATGTTCTCGGAGCTCGGTTTTCAAACCAGTTACTACCTGTCTGTGAATGACCTGGTTATCGAGCAGTGTGCTGCCGATATAAGGGCATTAAAAATGCCACGATTTATTTCCTGGCGATCACGCCAGTGGCTGCGACCCCAGGAGGATTTATTCTTCCTGTATACCACCTATACAGGACCGGGTTTCAACCCGGATGCAGCCGGCAGGTTGTGGGAAGGCGCTACAGTAACCTATGTGGCTTTGCAGCTGGCGTTCTTCCTGGGATTCAGCCAGGTGATCCTGATCGGAGTCGATCACAACTTTGCCACCAAGGGCAAACCCAATACCACAGTCGTTTCAGAGGGGGATGACCCCAACCATTTCTCGCCTGCCTATTTCGACAAAGGGTTCCGCTGGCAGCTGCCAGACCTCGATACCTCAGAAGCTGCCTACCGGCTTGCCCGCACCGCTTACGAAAAAGCAGGGCGGCAGGTGCTGGATGCAACCATCGGCGGAAAACTGACCGTGTTTGATAAAGTGGATTACTACAGCCTGTTTATTTGACAGGAGAATCTATGAACCCGCTGGTCAGTATTGTTACCCCGTCATTCAACCAAGCCCAGTTCCTTGAACAAACCATCCGTTCAGTGCTGGAGCAAAATTTCTCCGGCCTGGAGTACATGGTGGTCGATGGCGGCTCGGCGGATGGCAGCATCGATATTATCCGGAAATATGCCGGTAACCTGTCCTGGTGGGTTTCAGAACCGGACCAGGGGCAGGGCGATGCCATCCGCAAAGGTTTGGCACGTGCAGGCGGTAAGTATATTGCCTGGATCAACTCGGACGATTACTACCTGCCCGGTGCTCTTGCGCAGGCAGTTGCAGCGCTTGAATCCAAACCGGATTGGGGTTTGGTGTACGGGAATGTCCTGGCGGTCAATGAGACCGGTGAAAAGATCAACCTGCTTGAATATCAGCCCTACAAGCTGGAAGACCTGATGAAGTACCAGATCATCGGGCAGCCGGCAGTGTTCATGCGCCGCGAGGTATACGAGCAGGCAGGAGGTATTTCGGGCAGTTACCACTACCTGCTGGACCATCATTTGTGGCTGCGGATGGCAGCCCTGGCGCCGATGGCGTATATTCCCCAAACCTGGGCGGCTGCCCGGTTCCACCAGGCTGCCAAAAACACAGCCATGGCTGCCCAGTTTGCCAGCGAAGCGCAGCAAATTGCGGCCTGGATGGAACAGGAAGCCCCATTCAAGCAAAGGATGGCAGCGATCTCAGATAAAGCCTGGGCAGGCGCATACCGTTTTGGCGCCAGGTACCTGTCTGAAGGCAGGCAGTATTCCGAAGCCCTAAAGATGTACTATTGCGCCTGGCAGAAAGACCCGCAGGTGGTATTGCGGGATTGGAAACGCCTGGGTGTGACCTTGCTGGGCAGGATGGGCTTGTGGAAGCGGCCTGTAAAAGAGCAATAAAACCTGGATTTCAGGTACACTTAGCCCGGAGAAGGATATGGTAGAGAAATTGCTGGATGTCATCGATAAAGCGGCAGGGTACCTGTTGACCCCGTTTGCCTACCCAAGCAGGTTCCTGCCATTATTCGGATTAACGCTCAGCCAGCGCAGCCTGGTCCGCGAACTGGTGCACCTGACCCCGCACCGGAAGTGGTACCGCACCCAAAAATTCGCCACAATCCTGGATGTAGGGGCTTACATTGGGGCATATGCCTACGCCATGCAGCATATCCTGCCGGATGCACAGGTATTCTCTTTTGAGCCGCTGCCTGCCAGCTTTACAACCCTGCAACGGAACATGCAAAAATTCCAATGCTGGCAGGGATTTAATACGGCGGTCGGGGAAAGCAATGGCAACCTCGAGTTCTGGCAGAACGATTTTTCTGCGTCTTCATCTGCACTGCCAATGGAAGATCTGCACCGCGAGACTTTTCCTCAAACCGAGGTGAGCAGAAAAGTAAACGTGGCTGTTGCCCGGTTGGAGGACATAGCTTCGAAACTTCAAATAATTTCACCTGTCCTGTTGAAAATTGATGTGCAGGGATTTGAGCTCTCAGTGTTAAGGGGCGCAGGGCAAATGTTGCAGCAGTTGGATTGTGTGGTTTGTGAAGTCTCCTACCAGCCGCTGTATAAGGGGCAGGCTTCTTTTGCAGAAGTGTACCAATTCATGCGGCTGCATGGGTTTAGCTACCAGGGCAGCCTGGAAAACCTGGTCTCACCCCTGGACGGGTCCATCATGCAATCCGATGCTGTCTTTATGCGTACGAATGATTCTAAGGAATTAGAAAGCTAAAATGGCCAGGACAGAGATCAACCAGCCGCAATTATTCTTCACTTCCCTCACGTGGGTCGTATGGGTGATCCTGGTATTCCTGTTCGGGCTTGGAGCGCTGATCCGTTTCTACGACCTGACAGATGCGCCCCTGGATTTTCACCCCACCCGCCAGCTGCATTCGGCTTTAATCGCCCGCGGCATGGCTGCCCAGGCATCTGACCTTTACCCGGCTGAGCAGGCGGAGATCGCCATCCAGCAATGGAAGCTGGAAGGGTTGATTGAGCCTCCCATCATGGAACGGCTTACTGCCTTTACTTACCTGGCGCTTGGAAGAGAAGTCCTTTGGGCTGCACGCATTTATGCAATCCTTTTCTGGCTGCTGGGCGGTGCGGGTCTTTTCTTACTCGCAAAGGAGTTGAAAGGGATTGATGCTGGCATTGTTGCCCTGATCTTTTACCTCTTCCTGCCATACAGCGCCCTTGCCAGCCGCGCTTTTCAGCCTGACCCGCTGCTGGTGTGCAGCATCATCTGGGCCTGGTGGGCTGCGGTAAAGTGGGCAAGGCATTCCAGCTGGAAGTGGGTTGTTGTTGCAGGGCTGCTGGCTGGCTTTGCTATTTTCGTCAAATCTACGGCTGTATTCTTCCTGCCTGGGGCGTACATTGGGCTGGTACTGTTTGGAAAAGGGATTAGGTTAACGATAAAAGAAAAACGCACATGGCTGCTGGTATTGCTTGTGATCCTGCCGTATGCAGCTTTCCACATTTACGGCGTTTTTATCACCGGTCAGCTGGCTTCCCAGTTCAGCCTGCGTTTTTTCCCGCAGTTATGGCTGCAGCCTTCGTTTTACCTGCAGTGGATCGGCCAGATCAACGGGACAGTTGGTTTCCCGTTCTTCCTGGCGGCCATTTTGGGCATCTTCCTCCTGCCAGATAGATCCCATCGTGCCATGCTGGCAGGGGTGCTGATTGGGTATTTCCTGTACGGGATGACCTTTACCCACCACATCACCACCCACGATTACTACCATCTTCCGATTGTACCGCTGGTTGCAGCTGGGATTGGAGTTGCTGTCAGTGAGCTGGCGGGGCACTTGCTCGGCCCAAAATGGCTGGTGCGGCTGGTTATGACAGCGGTCTTGCTTGGCTGGATTGGGGTGAACGCCTGGGATGTGCGGGTGACCCTGAAGCGCAATGATTACCGCCCTGAAGCAGCCATCTGGAAAGAACTGGGTGAGACATTAGGTCAGGGTACTTCCGTGGTTGGATTGCTGCACGACTACGGCTACCGCCTGGAATACTGGGGCTGGGTCACCCCTGCTGTCTGGTTCACCTCAGGCGACCTGCGTTACCGTGAGCTGGCAGGGCAGACCTTCGACTTTGATACCCTTTTTGAAGAGACAACCTCGGGCAGGCAGTACTTTGTGGTGACCTTGTTCGGGGAGTATGAAAGCCAGCCTGCCTTGAAAGCGAAGCTGGAGAAGGAATACCCGGTTTTCACACATACCGGAGACTACCTGATCTTTGACCTCTTGCATCCGCTGGGGGAGCAGCCGTGAGCCTGCCTAAAGTCAGTATTGTTACCCCTTCATTTAACCAAGCGCCATTCCTGGAGGCTACCATTCTATCAGTGCTGTCGCAGGATTATCCTAACTTGGAATACATCATCATGGATGGCGGATCAACGGATGGCAGTGTTGAAATTATCAAAAAGTATCAAGACAGGCTGGCATTCTGGGTTTCTGAGCCGGATAAGGGGCAGACCGATGCCATTAACAAGGGCTTCAGCCGGGCATCAGGGGACATCCTGGCATGGCTGAACTCGGATGACACCTATGAGCCGGGTGCGGTCAGAAAAGCGGTTGCAGCCCTGGATGTACACAGGGTTGCCAGCATGGTATACGGGGATGCCAACTTTATCAACACTGAAGGCGAGGTTATCGGCAGGTTCCCGGCAGCCCAGACGGATCACCGCAGGCTGCGGCAGGGGTATGTCCACATCCCGCAGCAGGCTGCCTTTTTCCGGGCGAAGTACTGGCACCAGGTGGCGCCCCTGGACAACAACTTTTTCTTTGCGATGGATTATGATCTGTGGATCCGGTTATCTGCCCTGGCTCCGCTGATGTATGTGCCGGAAGTCTGGGCAAACTTCCGTATGCACGGGGATGCAAAGTCGATAGCTGCCGATGACCGCTGCTGGCCGGAAATGCTGAAGGTTCATGGCAGGCTGGGTGGCAGCCTTTTCTCTATCATTTATTTAAAATACATGGCCAGGATCATCCTTGGGCCAGCCCTGCGCTGGAATCGCAAGCGCTGGGTGCAGAAGAATACAAAAAACAGCTCCTGAAGGAGCTGTTTTTTAACTGAATACCACAATTCTTAGCGGTACAAATCTACATAAGAAGGATCCTGGAAGATGGAGGTCAGGTCAAAGTTGATGTCGATCCTGGCTGTGCCATGGACAATGACCGTATCCCCGATTAGCTGGGTACTGTAGGTGGGATTGATACCCGAAGTACCGCCAACATCAATTAGCGCATGGGGCGCATAAATTGTTCCAGCATAATAGGATTCCGCATTTCCGCCCAGGTTGACGCTGCTTTCATGCCCCATGTAAATCAATACACCTTTTAATGCTGGTAAAAGGCTGTCATCTCCGGGGGATTCCAGGTTTACTGTTCCGCCGGATACTGAAAACCGGTCATTACTGGCTGTTCCATTCATGTAAATTGTGACACCTGATCCGGTTACGGTTCCACCGGTTACTGTGAAAGTGTTGACACAATATAATCCCGGATTCATCACCAGGTCATCATTATTTCCAACCGTGATCTTTGAATAAATCCCAGGACCGATCGGGTGCGCAGCATCTGGTTTCTTTACCTCGCCAAAATCCGTCAAGCCGCTGCAATTCGGGGCATCCAGGTTGAAATCCGGAAGATCTTCAGTTGCTTTTTGCGGATAAGGAGATACAGATGCCCCGCCGACCAGGCTCAGATCGGTTGTATAGTAATTCCCAACCTCGGTATCCGAGTATACTGCAACAGTACCATTTCCCCTCATACACGCAGCCGAATATATTCCCCCATTGAAAATGGTGACATTTGCGTCGGTATGTCCGCCGCCGTCAAAATTCACGCCACCGGTGCTGCTGTTCGGGCAATCTTCCCTCAGGGCGGCTATGGCATACCCAAAAGTCATCGATGTGCGCGGGCGGATGCGGGCAACCGCTTCGACCGTGTTGCGGATACGGCCGTTGTAAAACAGGTGGGCAAAGCTGGTGTTCACATCCGACGAGACCATCACTTGCACTTCCAGGTACTTCTCATCGTAACTGCCGGTCCAGTCATCGTCCACGCAGTTCACCACTACACCATGCTGATTATCCAGGGTTGTTTCCAAAGTAAAATTATTCGCTAAAGCCCGTTCCTGGGCTTTGGCTACTGCCAGGTTCTCTGCAGCATGGACAGTCGCACTGCCGCAGTCAAAATTGGTCCAATTAATCGCCTCGTTTTCCAGGTACTGGGCTGCAACTCCAGCGCCAGCCAGGGCGGAGGCATCGGCAGCGTTCTGGTCGTAGCGCCTGTCAGAAAAGATCATGCCTCCGTCCACAGCAATGGCAACAAATCCCAGTATCCCTACAAATGCGAGTACCAGGATGACTACAATTTGACCTTTTTCACGTTTATTTATTTGAATTTTCATAGCAAATCCTATCTACAGGCAGGGCGGAGAATGGTGCCGTGAACAGTTGTTTCCAACGAGATCGATTGCCGTCCCAGGAATGTTCCCAGGAAGGGCATGGTGATGGGAAATTCCTCATCAGTTACCGTAATCTCAATATCATTTCCAGTGCATGCATCCGATGTGGCGCTGGCAGTGGAGCAGGATTCCCCATTCATCAGGATGGTTATCGTCATCGTGTATGGGTCATTCAACGAGCTGCGGATGCGTTCGACAATCTGGGCGCAGTGGCTGGGCTCGATCGAACCGTAGGCAATCCCCTCCATGGCGGAATCGCGCATGGTGATGTAATGGAAGAAGATCCGGCCCAGGTCCACTATGCCTGATATCATGATCATCAAGAGCACAATGGTGAACGCCAGTTCCACCAGACTCTGGCCTTTTTCTAATCTCCTTGGAATTCCAATTTTTCTCATGTTCATGCGATAACCCTATGGTGCATAATTGACCGTGCAGGACATGTTATCCAGCCGAATGGTGATAGTTGGCCTGGGATTGACACTGTCAGAGAAACCCAGCTGCAGGTTCTTAAGTGAACCAGGAGGAATTTCTGCATCCGGCCCAGGATTAACGTCCAGAGTATATGAGGGGCTTACCCCGGTTGTGTTTGACCACAACAAGGCACTGGCAAGCGCAATGCTCTGCAATTTATTGGCTGTACCCCAGCTAAGCGCAATAGAATCAACCGAGATAATGAAGCTGGTATCCGCATTCCAGATATCGATGTAAAAGGTATTCCCGGATACCCGCGGGCTGGCGGCATAGAATTTCGTACAGTCCGGCGTCCGCGTGGGGGTGCTTGTGCGCGTGGGTGTCAAGGTCCGGGTAGGTGTAATTGTCCTTGTCGGGGTTGGAGTGCAATCCAGGCACGGGGTGGCTGTATCGGTCGGTGTGGGTGTATCTGTCCGGGTGTTTGTAGGCGTCCTGGTATTGGTAGGTGTGTGTGTGTTGGTAGGTGTAGGGCTGGGGCCGGGTGTATTTGTCCTAGTGTTCGTCGGTGTTCTTGTATTTGTAGGTGTCCTGGTCGGAGTACTTGTATTAGTTGGCGTTTTTGTGATGGTCGGGCGCCTGGTCGGGGAGGGCAGAGGCGTTCCTTGCACATCCACGTCCACCAGCAGGGTGCGTCCGGCAACGGATGTGATCGGGAAATCCTGGATGTTGAGAAGCGGGACAATCGGGGCGTAATCTGCGGTGACCCTGACGAGTATGCGGTCGCTCAGCTGGATGTCTCCCGGGCAGTCCCTGGTCAGCGCATCAAAGTCGCCGTCGTACTCGCCGCTGTCATAACGGATTTCCACCTGGCCGGCTTCTATTCCAGCCAAGAAACCCACCCGCACCGCGGCTGCCTGTATGCCGTCACAATCCTGGTAATAGGGAACGCCGGCTTCACTTTCGCCGATGGCAGCGCCATAGCGGGCAGCTTCACGGCTGGCTGTATAGACGGAACTGTAAATGGCCAAAAGATGCCCGAATTCAATCACTCCGAAAACAAGCAGGAGAAAAATTGGCAGAGCCAGGGCAAATTCCACCAGCCCTTGTGCCCGGTTGCGGTTTTTGTTCATTCGGTTTAGGAGCCAGGATTTCACAGAAGTCTCCAGTGTTACGCGCTAAATAGCAGGCAACAGCCCTTAGATCAATTTTTTCTCCGTTTAAATAATATCACAATAAGCATTAAAGCGTGCCTATCATTTACGCAAACCATCAGCCTTCAGACATTAATCGGTTGTTTGAAAGGCTATGAAAGATTTTAATGATACAATCTCGCATATTCATCTTTTCGGAAGAGGTTTTTATGTCATATCCAGTCCTGGTTGCGGTCGCATGGCCGTATGCAAATGCTGAAATCCATGTAGGAAATATTACTGGTGCCTATCTACCAGCCGATATTTTTGCCCGGTACCAGCGTATGATGGGGCGGCGGGTCCTCATGGTTTCCGGCTCGGATGCACATGGTACGCCGATCACCGTCCGGGCTGATGCGGAAAATTCAACTCCGGTTGAGGTTTACCAGCGTTTCCATCACTCCTTCCTGGACCTTTTCCAACAGCTGGGATTAACGTATGACCTCTTCAGCAGTACCCATACCAGCAACCATTTCCGGGTGTCCAGCGCCATGTTCCTGGCATTGCTGGAGAATAATTACCTGTACAAAGCCAGCGACATGCAATGGTATGCCCCGAGCCAGAAAAGGTTCCTGCCAGACCGGTATGTTGAAGGCACCTGCTACATATGCGGTTATGAAAATGCCCGCAGCGACCAATGTGATAAATGCGGCAGCCTGCTTGAAGCGGATAAGCTGATCAATCCGCGTTCGCGTGTGGATGGTAGCACCCCTGAATTGCGACAGACTGAACATTACTACCTGGACCTGGGCGAATTGCAGGGAGAAGTAACCGCTTTCCTTGAACAGCGCAAAGATTACTGGCGCCCGAATGTGCTGCGCCAATCCCTCGGGCAGATCCAGGCGGAAAAACTGCGCGGCCGCCCGATCACCCGCGACCTTGACTGGGGTATCCCGGTTCCGCTGGAAGAGATGAAAGGGAAATGCCTGTATGTCTGGTTCGAGGCGGTGATCGGCTACCTTTCTGCAGCGTTGGAGTGGAGCGCCCTGAACGGGCAACCGGATGCCTGGCGTACCTGGTGGCATGACCCTGCGAGCCGCGCTTATTACTTTATCGGTAAAGATAATATCCCTTTCCATGCCATTATTTGGCCGGCTGAGTTGATCGGCGTAGGCACGAAATTTGATGAGATCATTGAAAGTAAACCTGCAGAAACCCTCGTGCTTCCGCATGATGTCCCGGCAAATGAATTTATGAATCTGGAACAGCAGAAAATTTCAGGCAGCAGGAACTGGGCAGTTTGGGGCAGGGATTTCTTAACCCGCTACGACCCTGACCCGCTGCGGTATTACCTGACGGTTAACATGCCTGAGAGCAAGGATACCGATTGGGATTGGGAAGATTTCTATAAGCGCAACAATGATGAGCTGGTGGCAACCTGGGGCAACCTTGCCAACCGGGTGCTCTCTTTTGCATACAAACACTGGGATGGGCAGGTTCCTGATCCGGGAGAGCTGGCTGAGATCGATAAGCAGCTGCTAGCCCAGGTAGAAGCAGGATTTCAAAAAGTGGGCAATGAGCTGGAAGCCGTCAGGCTGCGGGCTGCGCTGGGTGAAGCCATGGGTCTTGCAACAGAAGTCAACCGCTACCTGGACACCACTGCCCCCTGGCAGGCGGTAAAAACTGATAAACAGGCTGCAGGCAGGTCAATTTTTACTGCGATCAATGCCATTAATATGCTTAAAATCATGCTTGCTCCTTTCCTGCCTTTTACCAGCCAGAAGCTGCACGAGATCCTGGGTTTCGATGGGCAATTATTCGGTTCCCAGTATGTCCAGTCAATCGAAGATGGGTTGGGTGAACACAGCTGCCTGCGCTATAACCCTGCTGGAGCAGTGGGCGAGTGGAAACGGGTTCCTGTGCCGGCCGGGCATGCCCTACGGCAGCCGCAGCCGTTGTTTAAGAAGTTGGAGCCAAAGATCATTGAGGAAGAACGGGCAAAATTGGGGAGACCAGCCTGAAATCTGTTTACCTTTGCGGCAATCAATGCAATTCGGAACTCAGGCATCCTTATTAATCTGGGTGACACCTGATTGTATAGATTTTCTGTATGGAATTTCTCTGCAACCGGGTAGAATGAGGGCATAGGAGGAGTATTTATCCATGGAATTGATTTTATCTGCAATTGCAGCTGCTGGCCTGGTCGGAGCCGCTGACCAGTATCTCTGCCTGCTGCTTGTCTCCATTGCCGGCAAGGTTGGCTGGATCCAGCTGGCAGCCCCGATGGATTTCCTTGCATCCTGGTGGTTCATTGCAATTTCTGCCATTTTTTGGCTGGTGTCTATAGCCCCGGCTTATGCCTCTTTACTGTCTCCAGGCATTATGAATGCAATCAATGCCGTCCAAAACTTTCTTTCGGGTTTCCTGGTTCCCCTTTCTTCAGCGCTTATAGCGCTTGCATCTTTAGGCGTTATCACTTCCTTCAACCCGGAATTACAACAGGCGCTTGACTCACTGAAGATTTTCAACCCGGAAGGCAGCCTCGGCGCAGCCGGATGGGCAGTTACCGGTGCAAGTGCGATGGTCGGCCTTTCTGTCACCGGAATCAAAGCTATGCTAAAGCCTGTAATGAGCGCAGCAACAGGGACTACCGGTCACCTGGCAGCCCCCATTTTTGTCACTGTTGAAAATATGCTGTCCATCGTCCTGATGGTAGGCGCTTACCTGCTTACCCAGGTAGAACCCTGGCTGCTGATCGTGCTGCTCGCTGTCGTGCTGATCTTGATCATTATCACCTTTATCTATGCCATCACCCAGATGTTCCGATTGAAAAGGGGGATCGGCAAGGTGCTGCAGTATGCCCAGACAGAACCGAAAGCCGGGCTGGCAATTGTGGCAGAATTTTTTGTGTGGGGTTCCGGTTGGCTGGCCTGGAAAGGCTGGGGGAGAGGGGTCCTGATGCTCCTGCTCTGGGTGCTTTGGGTTGCTTTCTTTATCGGCATGCAGGGGCTGGTGATGGCAGTGTTTGCCTTCCTGCCGCCTGCCATTCCGTTCATATCCTTCGGGGCTGGCGCACTGATGGTGTTGCTGTTTTTATCAATAGGGTTGGGAACATCCAAAGCCCTGATGCGGTTTGTGGAAGGGCAAATGGCGTTGCCTGTGGCTGTAAAGAGCTAATGTCAAGCCTGTGTTACTAGCAACACGCCCCTGGTTTCTTATTCCAGGGGCTTGCTATTTACTGCAAATTGACCGGTTGCCCGGGTGTATGTTCCAGTTTATGTTTTTTCCGTTTGGCTTTGCGCTGTTTTTCTTCCCTGTGTGCAATATCCTGCTTCGAAAGCTCTTTTCCAGTAGAGTAAGTAAACCCTAGAAAGGCTGTGAAAAGGACCAATGCCATGAACAGGGCAAACAGGTCATATAATGAAAAAGTACCAAATGTGAAGGTGAATGTTTTCACCTCGGGGATAAAGAATAAGAAAGCATTGATCAGGATAGCAATCACCCTCATCTCGGTCGGACCAAGTTTCAGGAAAGAGATCCTGAACACTCCGTTGACATAGGTAGCTATATATGTAAGTATGGAAAGGAGCAGATAGCTGATCAGGAACAGGGAGGCTATCCTTAAATCGATGTAAGGAGTCAGTCCCAACCCGAGAAAGATCAATACCTCGCTGATGGCATCAATGGTATGGTCGATGAAGAACCCGTAGCGCGGCCGTTCAATGTGGCGGTAACGTGCCAGGGTGCCATCCAGGCTGTCGCCAAACCAGTTCAAGATGAAGCCGAAGCTAGCCAGCCACAGGAATGCAGGATTTATATTGGTTAAGATGTAACTGACAAAAATCAGCACTGTCGCCAGCAATCCGATTCCGGTAAGCAAATCTGGAGTCATCCAGGCTGGCATTTTCTTTGCCATCCAGGCCAGGGCCGGCCTTTCGAGGGGTCCAAGCAGAATATTATTAATTCGTTCAGGACTTTTTTCAATAGGGGATTTGGATAAAGAAGGTGCGCTCATACATCATCCTGTTCTATTATGGCATTGTACCAGATAAATCCGGCCAGACGGAATAGAACATATTCCACTGCTCGGGGTGTTTGCGGACCAGCTGTTCCACTTCTTGCAGGATAACCTCGGTGTTTGCAGTTAATTCAGTGTTGAGGTTTGGATTGCGCTGCATGGGCAATGGTTCAGATGCTGTGATCTGGTAATTTCCTCTTAAGTCAGAAATACAGGCACAAACAGCGACAGTTGCGTTATGCTTCAGTGCCAGCCTTACCGGGGTAACAGGTACTTTGGCTGGATGGCCGAAAAAAATTGGGACATAATTAGAATCCATCATCGGCCGGTCCACACCAGTGATTACGATCCCGCCTTCCTGAAGCCGTTCGCTGGCCGTACGGAGGTTATTAAATGTAGAAGGCAGCACTTCAATCCCTACATCCTGCCTGATCTTGTTATGAAGGCGGTAACCTGATGGGGGCTGCGGGTAGCTGAGGATGCTGAATTTCACCCCGCCCAATGCCAGCGCGATGCCAGCCATATCGATGCTGCCAAGGTGCGGCGCTGCAATCAACAGTCCTTGCCCAGTCTGCTTATGCAGTTGGAGCAAAGCTTTCAGCTCCGGGGAGAAAACGACCTTTTTCCTGATCCTGTCGTACCGGTAGATGTTATGGTACAGGTCATACATACAGCGGAGATGGTACTTGAATACACGGTGGACCTTCTTGTCCAGTTCAGTACTGCTCAAGTTACAGTCATGTGCCACCCATTGATTAACCCTGACGGCATTGACAAGGTCCATTTTTTTCTGAGTGCTGATAAATCCAGCCAGCACATCCGAAATCCTGTATGCCAGGAAGGGAGGGACTGTTTTACTGAGAAAAATACCCAGCCCGCTGATAAACGAACTGTTGATAATAGCCGTCAGTTTCATTTCTTTTTAAGGGGAGGTTCTGCAGGAATTTCGATATGGTGCCTTTCTAAAAGTCTGATCAGGTTTTCCCTCAGTTCTTTTACCAGGTGGTGATCGATATCCGGCACAGTCTGCTGCCCCTCCCAGATTCTTTCTGCAATCGTAAAGGCTGCTTCAGGCTTTCCGAGTAATTTTGCCTTTTGCGTACAATCTCTTAAGATCTTCCTATCTTCCTCAAGCCAGTGAAACACTGTTTCAAGCACAGTTCCTGTGTCAAGTGCTATTTCACCTGCCCCGTGATGGACAACATACTCGGCATTCCCTGTCTCCTGACCTGGTATGATATCGATCAACAATAAGGGTAACCCCGCTGCCAGCGATTCGGATACGATCAACCCGCCGGCCTTGGAGATCAGACAGTCGGAAGCTAGCAGGAATTTCGGCATCTCAGAAACGAATTCATAGATATAAGCGGGTTTATGCCATTCTACCGCTTTTAATTGCTCGTAAAGCGCCCGGTCTTTTCCAGCAACGCACACAAACTGGATATTGTGTCCGCTATGGTTCAGTGTGTTAAGGGTTGCTTCAAGCTGTTCCACCCTGCGGCTGCCCACGGCTAGGAATGTAGTCCTGCCAGGTTCCCATCCCAATTCATTCCGCAGGACTTCTTTGTCCGCAGTCAGTGTTGAAAAAGCGGGAGAGACCGGTATGCCTGTAATTTCGATCCTGTCTGGGTTGATCCTGCTGCTATGCGCCAGCTCAAACACTTCTTCAGTTGGAACGAAGTACCGGTCAATCTGGTGATTGAACCAAATGCGGTGGACCGTAACCAGGTCGGTAACCACGGTGAAAATGGGAACCTGGTAACGCAGCAACGTACGGACAGCGGTGAGGGGAGCTTGATACAGGGGATAAGTGGTAACGACCACATCTGGCTGATACTGCTTTAGAATATCTCTCATTACTTCGAAAAGCAATGCGGTTAATGCATTTTCGAGTACCGGGATTACCAACCTGGCATCGCTGGTTTCGTACCCGACCCGGTAGAGTTCAGGCAAGTTGCGCACGATCCTGTCGTAATCAGACTGACTTTCCCGCAGAAAGAAAGGCGCTCGCTTATCATCAAGCGGGTTGACAATAACAACTGTAACTGTTTCCGCGTACTGCTGTTCCAGCGCTGCGCAGACAGCATTTGCTGCGCTACGATGGCCAAAGCCGGCATCAGCGGTAAGAATCAATACTTTCTTAGGTTTGTTTTCTTGCATGCTGCCTCAGATACTCAAGTAAAACTTCGAGGGCTTTTTCGGCAGAAAATGATTTGTTTTGCTCCCGATCTCCGGTACCCAGGAATTGCATGGCTTTATCGCCATCAGGGGTACTTAAGCCGATCCAAACCAGCCCAACCGGTTTACCGGGTAAACCTCCTCCAGGCCCGGCGATACCACTTACGGAAACCCCTACAGTCTGTTCCAGGGGAAAGCGGTTTTGCAGCTTCCGGCGGACACCTCTTGCCATCTCCAGCACAGTTTCCTGGCTGACGGCACCATATCTGGTCAGTGTGCTTTTACGTACCCCCAGCATGGTTTCTTTTGCTTCGTAAGAGTACGCCACTACGCCTGCCAGGAAATACTTCGATGACCCGGCCACATTTGTGATACGGTGAGCAATCAAACCGCCGGTGCATGATTCAGCCAGGCAGAGCTTCAACCCGGTTGCGCTTAATATCTCGCCAGCTTGTTTTTCCAATGAATCTGACATGGAACCTCTTTATGTACAATTATAATCATCTGCAGCCTTATCAGCGTAACCTTGCTGCTGGATTGTGCCCAATTTATGCCTCCGGTCACCCTTCATACGTTCTTGACCCTAAAAAATGGCTGTGTTATGATGCTCCACAAGGAATATGAATGAATAAAAAATTCAATGATGAGGTTTCCGAAAACAGGCTAGACGCCCAAGCGCCTGAAGAATCCAGATTATCAAAATCACCACAGAACCGGCTGGCGGCATTATGGAGCAACCTGCTCAGGTTCGGGTTGGGAAATTCGGTCATTCGGACTGGAACGGCAGTATTATCCATTCTGTTGATATTGGTTGTGGTCTTTGTAATGTTGAACGTCGATTTTCTCTCCAGGGCAACCTCTATTGCTGCAACAGAAACACCAGTTGCCGATCAACCAGTTATAGTTCCCACGTATCCCATCTCAACTGGTGCGGGCGGTCCGGCCAACCCAGAGGAAACATTTACCGGTATTAGCCGGGATGCATCCTTGCATACCCTTTTCCCCGTCAAACCCCGATCAGAAATCACTACCTATACCGTCCAGGCAGGGGATACGGTCTTTGGGATTGCCGAGAAATTTAACCTTCGGCCTGAAACCATCCTCTGGGGAAACTCCTACACCCTGGGTGATGATCCGCACCGGCTATCTCCCGGGCAGGAATTGAATATTATGCCGTTTGACGGTGTTTACTATGAATGGCATGCCGGCGATGGATTGAATGGAGTCTCTCAAGTGTTCGGCGTAACCCCGGAAACAATCATCAACTGGCCAGGCAATAACCTGAATATGCAGACCATCGGCGATTATTCCAGCCCGAATATCGAACCGGGAACCTGGCTGTTTGTGCCGGGAGGGACGCGCGGTTTTGTGACCTGGAGCGCACCGCGGATCAGCAGGGAAGACCCCGCAGTGGCGAAATATCTTGGTCCGGGTGCGTGCGGAACGATCGTGGACGGGCCGATAGGCACACAAACTTATGTCTGGCCGACTACTGAACGCTATATTTCAGGGTATAACTATTCCCCTGAAACCAACCATTCTGCTATAGATATCGGGGGACAGATCGGCAATGCCATCTATGCGACGGATAACGGCGTGGTGGTTTATGCCGGCTGGAACGATTACGGTTACGGCAACATGATCGTGGTCGATCACGGGTTTGGCTGGCAGTCTCTTTATGCCCACCTGGAAGCCCTGAATGTGGGGTGTGGTTCATATGTATACCAGGGTGACTTGATTGGGTACCTCGGGTCGACCGGAAATTCCAGCGGACCGCATTTGCATTTTGAGCTGATGAGCGAAACCTACGGTAAAGTTAACCCGCTCAATTTCTTGCAGTAAAATCAATCAGGAGCCTGGTTTATTCATGAAGGGTAAAATTTCACTTTTAATCCTGCTGGTGATACTCGCCATTACTTTAGCGGCTTGCGGCAGCCAGCCGGAACCTGCACCTGCGCAGGAAGGCTTGGTTATTCTGGCGGCAGAATCATTCCTGGCGGATATTGTCCAGAATGTTGTTGGATCGCAGGCCTTGGTGGAAATACTTGTTCCGGCGGGATCAGATCCGCATAGTTTCCAGGCAACTCCGCAGGATATTGGCCGCATTGAAATTGCGGACCTGTTTGTGGTAAATGGCGGCGGGCTTGAAGAATGGCTGGACCCTTTGATGGGCGACGGCTTTGACACAGTGATTGTGGTTGCCTCAGAAGGCCTAGAACCAGTGGTAAGGGAACATCAAGAATTGGATACACATGGACATGAAGAGGGCGACCCGCACTTCTGGCTCGATCCAACCAATGTTATCCAGTATGTCAGGAATATCCAGGAAGCTTTAAGCAAAGCAGACCCTGCTGGTGAATCGGTCTATGCACAAAATGCATCCAATTACATCCGGCAACTGGAAGAGCTTGACAAATGGATCATGGAACAGACTGCCCAAATTGCCCCCGAAGGAAAAATTCTGGTTACCAACCATGAAAGCCTCGGGTATTATGCCGACAGGTATGGATTCACGGTAGCTGGATCGGTCATCCCTTCCGTCAGCAGCGGCGCCACAACCTCTGCCGCCGACCTGTCTGCCCTGGTGGATAAAATTAAGGAATTTGGCATCAAAGCGATTTTTATTGAAACAGGGGCAAACCCGAACCTGGCCAACCAGATAGCGAGGGAAACAGGGATTACGGTTGTGGATGACATCTATACCCATTCCCTAACGGGTCCAGATGGAAATGCACCTACTTACCTGGAAATGATGAAGTACAATACTTCACGTATTGTAGACACCCTCAAATGAAAAGCTGTTCATGAAACCTGAAAAAATTCTGCCAATTCACGAGCCTGCCCAATTGGAATTGGAAGATGTTTCCGTCTATTATGGAAACTTTATTGCCCTAGATGGAATGACATTGAAAGTTCCTCATGGCACCTGCCTGGCGGTTGTCGGACCGAATGGCGCTGGTAAATCAACCTTGTTCAAAGCCCTGGTAGGATTGATCCCATTGAACCGGGGCAGGGTTTTTATTCACGGCCTGCCGCTTGGTCACCACCAGGATTGTGTTGCTTTTGTGCCCCAGCGTGAGGATGTGGACTGGAAATTTCCCGTGACAGTCAGGGATGTGGTGATGATGGGGCGTTATCTGCATATCGGGTGGATCAAGAAACCAGCCCCCCATGATGAAGAAGTTGTCGATCGCGCTATGCAGCAGCTCGGCATTGCTGACCTAGCAAAGAGGTCGATCCAGGAACTGTCAGGCGGACAGCAGCAGCGTGTTTTCCTGGCGCGGGCGGTTGCACAGGAACCCCATGTACTCCTGCTTGATGAGCCGTTTACCGGTGTGGATGTCACCACCCAGGAAGCTACCATGCAGCTGCTGGAGGAAATGCACCGCAAGGATATCACGGTAATGGTATCTACCCACGACCTGAACATGGCTTCACAGCGGTTTGAAAAAGTATTGATGCTTAATCGGCGTATGATCGCTTATGGAACACCGGAAGAGGTGTTCACGCCTGCATTAGTACGCAGCGCATTCGGCGAGAGGGTGATGCTGCTGAATGGTGCAATGGTCATCGATGAATGCTGCCCGCCTGGCGGCATTGAAGAGGATCACACCCATGCTTGAGTGGCTGGTCACTCCTTTGAGTTATGCGTTCATACAGCGGGCAATTATGGCATCGCTGGTAGTTGGCATCCTGTGTGCGGTTGTAGGGTGTTATGTCGTCCTGCGGTCAATGGCGTTCCTCGGTGATGCGCTGGCGCATGCGGTGCTCCCGGGAATTGCAATAGCCTACCTGGTAGGCGGCAACCTGACAGTCGGGGCTTTGGTTACAGCCATCATTGTCTCCCTGGGTATTGGATTCATATCCAAACAAGGGAATATCCGTGAGGATACTGCTATTGGGATCCTGTTCACAGCTGCTTTATCACTGGGGATCGTATTGATCAGCAGCATCCGCTCGTATGCGGTTGATCTCTCCCATATCCTGTTTGGGGATGTGCTGGGGGTCAGCAGTGAAGACCTCATCCTGACTGCATCCATTGCAGCAATTGTCCTGGTGGTTGTCCTGGTGCTTTACCGCAGATTCCTGGTTGTCCTGTTCGACCCGATCCTGGCAGTCACCCAACGGCTGCGGGTTGGCCTGCTTAACACTGTTTTGCTTATATTGCTGGCTGTGACAATCGTCATTTCCTTGCAGACGGTGGGGGTAGCCCTGGTTGCAGCCATGCTGGTCACTCCCCCTGCGACAGCATACCTGCTTACGCACCGGTTGCCAACTATGATGCTGCTTTCGGCAGTCTTTGGGGCTATTTCCAGCCTGGTAGGGCTGTATGCCAGTTTTTATGCCAATGTTGCTTCTGGGGCAGCTATTGTTCTCACTGCAACCCTCTTGTTCATCCTTGTGTACTTATTCTCACCGAAAAAAGGCATCCTGGTTTCCCTGTTTCAGCGCTGGACAAGTAAACAGCCGGAGAAAAGCAGGTAGATGGCAGCTGCCGGCATCCTGTATGTTGTGGCAACCCCGATCGGCAATATGCAGGATATTACCTTGCGCGCGATTGAAGTATTAAAAAATGCAGATGTGATCCTGTGTGAGGAGCGCAGAGAGGGGACAACCCTGCTGAAAAAGCTGAATATCCCTTACAGGGAATTGCTCCTGGCAAATGAGCATAATGAGAAACAGATGGGACAGCATGTATTGGAGCGGCTTGCAACTGGAAAAAACATTGCCATGATTTCTGATTGCGGCACACCTGTTTTCGCTGATCCAGGAGCAGATATCATTCGGAACGCCAGTCAGGCTGGATTTGATGTTGTTCCCATCCCGGGTCCATCATCCCTTATGGCAGCCATTTCTGTGCTTGATTTCCGGGCAGAACCGTTTTTCTTTGCCGGCTTCCTGCCCCGCCAGGAGAATGAACGATTCAGCACACTGCAGCGCCTGAAGTTTATGAAGGAAGCGGTTGTGGTGATGGATACCCCTTACCGGCTTGGAAGACTTCTGCAGGATGTCTCAAAGGTCCTGGGTGATAAGCAGCTGGTCACCCTGGCATACAATTTGACCCTACCGGATGAAAAGATATACAGGGGAGAAGTGAAGTCAATCCTGGAACAAATTGGTGGAAAAAAGGGAGAGTTCATCCTCATTATCCACCCGAAAAAGTAAATCAGTAGTTTACTACGACAAACCTGCCGCGAAATCCGGCTTCAATACACTGTTCATTTTCACAGACGATGTCCAGTTGAATCCCTGTTTGGGGTGCTGTAAACGTGTCCGTCATGCTTTCACGGGCAGGGATCGTGATTTCATAGTAAGCATCAAGTATATCGTCCTGGTAAGGACTGAAATAAGGTTCAGCAAGGATGATCCAGGAATGTTCAGTTTGTGTACTATTCGTGAACGTAACTGTGATGGTCTCTCCGGCTGGAACATAGACGGTACCGGGCTCAAATCCTTTTTCTGTAATCTGGATTTCAAGGTCGGTGCAGGTCTGAATAGGAGGCGGGGTGCAGCCGGATGTTAGCATAAGGGTCATTGCCAGAATTGCCGCCACAATGATCTCGTTCAGCTTTCTCATGATATCCATACTATCATAAATAGACTATTGCAAAAATAGAACAAGTGTGCTATATTATGTGTATGCAAACACCAGTTCGGTTTCTATTCCCTGCATTGTCACTGGCTAGCCTGATCATTGTATTATTTACCCGGTTGGTTTCAGCAGGAATAGCGCTACCGGAAAAACCGGATACCGGTACACCGGTTATAGAACCCGATCCAATAAAATTGGGGAGGGTTAAAGACAACTTACTAACAGATGATTGTGGATTATCCGATCAGTTTCCTGATGAAATCAGGCAATGGTGCATCCTGATCACCAGTGCATCTTATGAAGCAGGGCTGGATCCCAACCTTGTCGCTGCGGTAATCCAGGTGGAAAGTGCGGGCAACCCGGCGGCTTACTCCATCAGTGGAGCGGTTGGATTGATGCAGGTCATGCCGCGGGACGGTCTGGCGGCAGCTTTCCAGTGCATCAATGGGCCTTGCTTCGCCAACCGCCCGGGGATGGATGAGTTGTTTGACCCTGCTTTCAATATCTCATATGGCACAGCACTACTATCGGGATTGATCTTTAAAAACCAAAACCTGCGGGAGGGGCTGTATGCCTACGGTCCTGCAGGTGTGGGATTTACTTATGCCGATCAGGTGCTCCAGGTATACCAGTCAGCAACTGGTCCCTGATTTCGTTTCAGAGTAAACTAGATGCGTTCCATGCTGACCACCTGGTGTTCCCAGCGGTGCCAGCCCCCAAATTTCTCTTCGATGATTCGCTTGCCTTCACCCGGGGATTGCAGTCCAGCCAGTTCAAGATCAGCATCCACCATGATGCGTACCAGCTCGTGGAAATAGACTTTTGGCTCCCAATTCAGCAGCTTCTTGGCACGTGATGCATCTGCCTGGAGATAGTCGACTTCTGTGGGGCGGTAATAGCGCGGATCGATCTCTACGTATTTTTGCCAGTCCATTCCGACATACCCGAAAGCCTCATCTAAAAACTGGCGGACAGTATGGGATTCGCCGGTGCCGAGTACATAATCATCCGGTTTTTCCTGCTGCAGGATTTTCCACATCGCTTCGACATATTCCGGGGCGTATCCCCAGTCGCGTTTGGAATCGAGGTTGCCCAGGAAAAGCTTATCCTGCCTGGCAGCTTTGATTGACGCGAGGGCGCGGGTGATCTTGCGGGTCACAAATGTCTCGCCGCGTCGCGGGCTTTCATGGTTGAATAGGATACCGTTGCTGGCGAACATGTTGTAGCCTTCACGGTAGTTGCGGGTAACCCAGTAGGCATACACCTTTGCTGCCGCGTAAGGAGACCTGGGTTCGAAAGGTGTGCTTTCATTCTGCGGAGGTTTTACACCGCCGAACATCTCGCTGGATGAGGCCTGGTAAAAGCGGGTGGTTACATGGCTTTTGCGGATTGCTTCCAGGATGCGGGTAGTACCCAGACCGGTGACATCGCCTGTGTATTCGGGCATGTCAAAGCTGACCCGCACATGGCTTTGGGCTGAAAGGTTGTAAATCTCATCCGGCTGGATATTGTACACAACATCCAGCATGGTTTCGGGTGAGGTGCTGTCACCATAATGCAAATAAAGATGAACTTTTCCGCCATTCCCGTGCGGGTCATGGTAAAGGTGGTCAACCCGGCGGGTGTTGAATGTGCTGGCGCGGCGGATTACACCGTGCACCTCGTATCCTTTCGCCAGCAGGAGTTCAGCAAGGTAGGAACCGTCTTGCCCAGTAATGCCTGTGATGAGTGCTTTTTTCATGGTAACCTCCGCTCGATAATCAAGCACCGCAAGTATACCCACTGCATAGGATGCTGTCAATTAAGAACAGGGTTCCAAAATCTGGTACAATCTCGCTTGCACTTAGAGTAATTATGAAAGCTATACGGTCTTTTTCCATCCTCCGCTGGCTTGCCCTGATCTTGATTTTTGGGGCAGTGGTCTTGCTGGTGCTGGAACTGGTTACCTACAGCCGGATGCGGGAGCGGTTTCCTGCCGGCCAGGTTATCGCAGGCGTTCCAGTTGGAGGCCTAACCAGCCAGCAGGCTTCGGACCGGTTGAACCAGGCTTACGGTATTCCGGTTGAAATCCGCTTCAGGGATGCTGTGCTGCAATTGAAGCCAAACGCAGTTGGTTTCCAAATGGACATCACCGGGATGCTCACCGCGGCCGACCTGCAAAGGGTAAGTGTTCCCTTCTGGCAGGGTTTCTGGCGGTTCCTCTGGAACAGAACTCCGGTACCTACAGAAGTGCCTTTGCTGGCAAAAGTGGATGAAAACCAGTTAAGGGCGTATCTTCAAAATGAAGTTGCATCCCGATACAACGAATCACCCTCAGCTGCAATACCAATTCCAGGCACTTCTTCATTCCAAGCAGGAAAATCCGGGATTGAACTGGATATTGACCGTTCAATCCCGATCATCGCGGATGCACTGGGGTCAGCCAGCAGCCGGGTGGTCACACTGACTTATAAGCAGGTCAATGCTCCACGGCCATCCCTCGAAAATCTTCAAATTTTGATCCAGCAAACAATTGATGCCTCCGGGTATGACGGCTTGACCGAGATCTACCTGTATGACCTGAACAATAAGCAGGAACTGTACTTTGCTTATGAAAATGGCAAAAACATTACTCCAGGGCTGGCTTTCACTGCAGCCAGCACTATCAAGATACCGATCATGATTTCTGTCTACAAACGGGTTTCTGAACCAGTTGCAGCGGATATTGGTGACCTGATCGAATCCATGGTTGTGCGTTCGTATAATGACCCGGCAGATGAATTGATGATGCGTGTGATGGACCAGAACCTTGGACCGCTTGTGGTAACAGAAGACCTGCAGGAAATTGGCTTGCAAAATACCTATATTGCAGGTTATTTTTACAATGGTGCTCAGCTATTGCGAACCTTCACGACACCGGCAAACTCCCGCACAGATTACTATACAGACCCCGATGTATATAACCAGACCACAGCCCTGGAAATGGGCATGCTCCTAACAGATATCTACCAGTGTGCTGAAATGGGTGGGGGGACTTTAATGGCAGCTTATGAAGGCGCCATCACGCAGGGTGAATGCCGGGCAATGGTCGATACCATGAACCGTGACCGTATCGGGGTGTTGCTGCAGGCAGGTCTTCCGGATGGAACCAAGTTTGCCCATAAGCACGGCTGGACGAGCCCGCCACCGGATTACGTAATTAAACAGGTTGCCGATGCGGGGATCGTGTATTCCCCTGGCGGAGACTACGTGATCGCTGTCTTCCAGTATCACCCGGTCCAGATCCTGTTTGAGCCGGATAACATCTTGCTGGCTGAGATCAGCCGGTCGATCTATAACTACTTCAACTTAATCCCCCAGTAAAATACGCACGCTTACTTAATCCGACATTGCCGCAATTGGACTGCGGCTGATCTTGCCAAAGATGCCGCGAACGAGCAGGAAACCGAGTAGGTTAATTGCGGCGATAATCACAAAGGTAAACCTGAACCCGATACTGTCCACAAGGGTGCCGGAAACACCCATGCCAATGGCCGTTCCGATGTTAGCAATTGCCATCAGGATAGAAAACATCGAGGCGGCAATTCGGGGATCGGTCAGTTTCATGGACAGGGCAAAGTAAACGGTCTCAAAGTAGCCATACGCCAGCCCAAATGCAGTCACCAGGATGAATGCCAGGCTGGTGGACTGGATAGCGGCGAGTGCTGAAATTGCTGCAACAGACACGATGATTGCTGCCTGCACCGCTTTCTTCTGGCCAATCCTGTCGACCAGCCTTCCACCAGTGATCCCTCCCAGCACCACACCAATACCCCACATTGTGGTGAACAATCCAGCAGCTGAATAGGTTATGCCAAACTCATTGTCGATGAAGGGATTGACGATCTGGTTGGCACCATTGGTTGTGAATGAGTAAAGCGCACCAAGGACAGCCAGGCAGATAACCGGGAACCTGGTAAATGCGGAAAAGGCTTTCCATTCGAATTTCCGGCTCTCAGTCCGTTTAATTTCCCGGGCAAGCAATACCAGCGGAACAGGCAGCAGGCTCATCAATGCCAAAAGATAGAACATGGTTTTCCAGGAAAATGCATCCACGACCAGTCCGATGGCTGCTGAAAGGATCACCACCCCCAGAGCCCTTCCTCCAACCATGAAGCCCTGGACTGTTCCCTGCTCTTCCGGCGAAGTAGTGTCCAGCGCCAGGCCGTCAGTGCAAGTGTCGTACAATGCCTGGCCGCTCATCAGGGTAAATGCAAGGGCAGCATACAGCCAGTATTGTTTTCCCGGATCGATTACTGGAACTACCATGAGGCAGAACCCCTGGATAAGCAGCCCAAGCAGGATGTAAGGTTTCCGATGCCCCAGCTTAAGAAAATTAACCCTGTCGCTTAGCATGCCAAGGAATATCTTTAATACAAATGGAATCATGCCGATGGTACCGATCAAACCGATCTGGCTCATGGTCAGGTCAAAAGATATAAGGTAGAGGGCGTTTAAAGCCGTAAAATAGGCGACAATTGCCCCCTGGACAAAGTATAGCAGCGCAAATAATGGGTATCGAAGCCAGCGTGATTGGGTCAAAATGTCCTCCGGTGTTCTTTTGAGTATAGTATGATTTTAAAAGTGGATTGAAATTATCCTAACAACCGCTTATGGATTGACAAAATATCATCAGGTATAATTGTTGGGACATGAAAGGCGTTCTGTGCGGAAAAACGGACCGTCTTTATGCTGGAGGTAATAAATGCTTACAAGAAAACCATTAAGGAAAATCATCCTGTTGATATTAGCCGCATCCCTGCTTGCAGGTTGTTCATTTGGAGCTCCAAAGGAAACGGAAGATCCAATGGCTATCTATACCCTGGCTGCGGGCACAGTTGCCGCACAGCTGACTGGCACTGCTGCCATGCTGCCGACCCAAACCGAGACACCGCAGCCAACTGATACACCTGAACCAACTGCTACCAGCGTCCCGCCTACCGCAACACTGCCAGCAATTACTCAGGGCGCTGCCGCTACGGCAACCCTTGCCCAGACAGCAGGCTGGCCGACCAGTACATCTGTATCACAGGTCAGCGGGGATTCAGCCGCTTACGGTTCACAGACTCCTGCTGACAATTCCGTCTTCAGTACCGATGAAGAAATCACACTCATGATCAGCATGATCAATAACGGTTCCACAACCTGGAACAGCGAATATAAAATGGTCTTCCAGAGCGGAGCACAGATTGCTTTCAATAATGCCACGCCTTGCAGCCGTGAAACCACAAAACCCATGGAAACATGCGATTTTTACATTGTTGGTAAAACTCCAATCAATCCTGGGAAGTACATCTCCAGGTTCTGGCTGGTCAATCCGCAGGGTGTAAAATTACCCGGCGGCGAAGTGTATTTCAGTTTTGAAGTGAAATAACCCAACAGTAAATCACGAAGCATATGGACATATCATCCCCGAACCGTGAAAGCTGGCTGGACCAGCCATTGTCCTCAGTGATCCCGCGCGCAAGTATCCGGACCGGTATCATCCTGCTGATCATGATCCTGGCTGTATTCAGCAGGTTCGCCATGCTTGGTGTGAGGACAATGAGCCATGATGAAGTTAACCATGTAGTCCCTTCGTTCGACCTCTCTCAGGGACGCGGGTATCGCCAGGACCCGGTAACCCATGGCCCGCTCCAGTTTCACCTGATCGCTCTGACTTACTACCTTTTAGGTGACAGTGACTTCACATCAAGGTTGCCGGCTGCAGTTTTCAGCATTGCAGCCATTGCTTTCGTAATGGTTGGTTTCAAGCGTTATATTGGAAACACCGGATCCCTCATTGCCGGTGTCCTCTTCCTGATCTCGCCTTATATGACGTTCTATGGAAGGTATGTCCGCAACGAGGGGTTGATCGAACTGTTTGCGGTGGTATTGTTGTATGGGATATTACGCTACCTGGAAAAGGGCGACCATGTTTCCCTTTTCCTGATCTCCGGGTCAACTGTCCTGCACTTTACTGCCAAAGAGACAGCGTATATTTACACTGCTGAATTGCTCCTGTTCGTAGGAATACTCTTCCTGGATAACATTGTCCGGGTAAACTGGCCGGATAGGCACAGGAAGAATACCTTTATTACCCTCGTTTTTGCGGCTTTGGTCAGCCTTGTACTCGCCCTGGGTTTTGCTGTTGCCAATGCAGCCAACCCGGAGACAGCAGCGCCGGTCGTTGAAACAGCAAAGCCAGCATTTAACCTGCTCCTTTCAGCTGAAATCGTCGCTTTGGCTGCTGCCCTTATCTTCGGCATTGCGGCTGTTGTGATCATGGTATTGGGCCTGGGCTGGAAAACGATCCGGGCACAACGGTCATTTGATATCCTGGTCCTCGTATTCTCCCTGATCCTGCCATTACTGAGCGCCTTCCCGATTAAGATATTCGGATTTAACCCGCTCGATTATCAAGGGACAGCCCTGCTCATTTCTGCCGGGTTTGTGGCTGTAATGCTCGGGATTTCCATTGCCATTGGGCTTTGGTGGAACAGGCAGCTCTGGGTCATCTATGCAGTTTTCTTTTATGGCATATTTACCCTTTTCTATACGACCTTTTTTACCAACGGCGTTGGTTTTTTTACAGGCCTGGTCGGGTCGCTTGGGTACTGGCTAGAACAGCAGGGGGTAAACCGAGGTCAGCAGCCCTGGTACTACTATGCTTTTGTCCAGCTGCCAATTTATGAATACCTGGCAGTCCTGGGATCAGCGCTGGCAGTTTATTTTGGTATCAGGTACAAGAAATTCCGCCAGGCTGTGGATCTGCAGCCTTTTGAGAAAGAACCTGAACAGGCTTTGCTTGAGACCCCAATCGTCTCTGAAGCACCTGAACCTGGAGAATTAACAGAAATTTCTGAAGAACCGGCCGCCAGCATTCCTGCAGAAGCGGTTAAAATCCGGGTTCCGGTGCTGGCGCTGTTGTTGTTCTGGTCTATTCTCAGCCTGGCGGCATATTCACTGGCAGGTGAAAAGATGCCCTGGTTGACCGTGCATATCGCATTGCCGCTCCTGTTAGCTGCTGGCTGGGGACTGGGTTTCCTAATCGATACAACTCCCTGGAAGGACTTGAAGCACAACCAGGCACTTCTCAGTATCCTGGTGTCTGCTCTGGTAGTCGTCAGCCTTTCCGGAACACTTGGCAGCCTTCTGGGCGCTCAGCCTCCGTTTGCAGGTAAGAGCCTGACCCAGCTTGAGTCCACAGCAACTTTCCTGTTATCGTTGTTGGGGTTGGCAGGCAGCACTGCCGGGCTGGTTTTCCTTTTGCGCCAGTGGGATTGGAAGAACATGGTCAGGATGGTTGTCCTGGTATTCTTTGGTATTTTGGCTATTTTGACTGCAAGGGCATCTTACCAGGCTTCGTTTGTAAATTATGAATATGCAACCGAATACCTTGTTTATGCCCATGCCGGGACAGGTCCCAAGCAGATCCTGGAACAGGTGGAAGAGATCTCACAGCGGTTGACCAAGGGGTTGGACCTGAAAGTTGCCTACGATAACGATTCGCTATACCCGTACTGGTGGTATTTGCGCCGTTACACCAATCTGCAATATTTTGCCGATCAGCCAACCCGTGACCTGAAGGATGCGTCCATCATCCTGGTTGGGGCAGCTAACTACAGCAAACTGGATTCAATTGTAAGAGATAACTTTATCTTCTACGATTATGTCCGGTTGTGGTGGCCGATGGAAGACTACAATAACCTAACGGTGAAACAGGTTTGGCAAGACCTGAAAGATCCCAAGATGCGGGAAGCGATTTTCCAGATTTGGCTGAACCGGAACTACAAACCTTACGCAGAATTAAAAGGCAGGGATAACCTCACATTATCCACCTGGCAGCCATCCAACCATATACGGATGTACATCCGCAAGGATATCATTGCCCAGATCTGGGAATTTGGCGCCGCCCCTGTTGTTGCCAGTGAAACAGAGACCGATCCGTATGTCAATGGAACGGTTGACCTGCAGCCTGTCTTTTTCCTGGAAGGGGCAATCACCTCTGCCGGACCGTTCAATGCCCCGAGGGACATTGCTGTTGCAAAGGATGGCAGCATTTATGTAGCGGATACTCTCAACCAGAGGATCATCCACTTCAGCAAGACAGGGGAGGTCCTTAAGCAGTGGGGTGCCCCTTCCAGCCAGGATGGCGCAGAACCCGGAACATTCCGTGAACCCTGGGGAATCGCCGTCGCACAGGATGGAAGTGTACTGGTTGCAGACACCTGGAACCACCGCATCCAGCGGTTTGATGCGAAAGGGAAATTCCTGACCGAATGGGGTTACTTTGGGCAGGCGGAACAGCCAGATGCATTCTGGGGTCCCCGCGATGTGGCCGTAGACAGCAAGAACCAGGTGTATGTGACCGATACCGGGAACAAACGGGTGGTTATCTTTGACCTGGACGGCAACTATATTACCCAGTTCGGCACTGCTGGAATGGAAAAAGGGATGCTGGATGAGCCGGTCGGGATAGCAGTAGAACCGGACGGGAACGTCTATGTGGCAGATACCTGGAACCAGAGGGTGCAGGTATTTGTGCCGGACAGTACCGGCAGGTCTTATTTCTCAAGCATTGAGTGGGAGATTGGCGGGTGGTACGGCCAATCTACCGATAATAAGCCTTACCTGGCTGTGGACGGTTACGGAAATGTATATGTGGGCGACCCTGAGGGGTACCGTGTGCTTGTGTTTGATTCCCTGGGAGACTTCAAGTATACCTGGGGAGCTTATTCAGCCGGCATTGATGGATTCGGCCTGGTTAGCGGAATTGCGGCAGCACCGGATGGAACCGTGTGGGTGTCTGATGCATCCAATAACCGGATATTGCAATTTGAACCGCTAAAGTAGGTGTGAAGATAAAAACAGCCATCCTCACAAGTGGATGGCTGTTTTTTTATGTTATTTCGATTTGTTCTTCTCTGGCTTCAAGATAAGCCCAAGCAGAAAACTGATAACTGATACGATCAGGGCACCTAGAAATGCCGGCCAGAAACCGCTTACGGTAAAGCCAATCTGGAAGAGGTTGCCGATCCAGCCTGCCAGGGCGAACAGTGCGGTATTGATCAGCAAGGTGCCTAATCCCAGGGTCAGGATGAGGAATGGGCATCCCAGGATCATCATCAGTGGTTTCAGGGTGGCATTGATCACACCAAAAATGAAAGCCAGGATGATGATATTTAACCAGGTGTTGTTCACCAGGGTGATCCCGTTTCCCTCCATAATGGTCAAAGCTGCATATAAGGCAACTGCATTAATCGCCAGCCGAATAAGAAATTTCTGCATTTCACACCTCCAGTGTTATTATGCCAGTTTTCTGCTCACGTTCACCAATAATTTCTGGGGAATAACTTGTTCATGGGTATTTCATCCAGATCAGGGTATGCTGCAGGTGGAAACCGTTCTCCAGGAAGGCGTTCTTGGCTGCGCCGGCAGGGTAGTTGACCGTCACCGGCCTGATCGAGAAAAAGTCCTTAAAGAAGAACCTGAGCAGATGACTGATGGTTTCTTCCTGTTGATTAAGGTCAGCACCAAGCCAGAGAAAATCGGAGTGATGGGATGTGGGTTCCCAGGTAGCGACCCCAAGTAAAGTGCCCTGCCTGCGAAGAGACCAGTGGTGATGCACAATGCCATTGAAGAACCGGTTGATGTTTTTCCAAAAACCAGGTTCGAACCGGCAGCTGTCGAAACGGAAATTCCAGGCAATATCTTCTGGGTAAGTCCTTTCCAGCCAGGCTTTCTGCTGCGGCCAGTCGGAAGAACGCCTGGAGGAAATCTCGTACGGATCATCATGGCCCAGTTTTGCTGAGGAAACATTCTTCACTTGCCAGGTATCCCGGCGGCAATGCTCCTCGAAACCTATCTTTTGGTATAGGCGCAGGGCGGCGGGATTATCCTCCCTGACCTGCAGCCAGGCTTTCCCTGAACCCAGGGATTGAATGTGCTGCAAGGCATGTTCAGTTAAAGCCTGCCCGATTCCTTTGTTCCTGTGGTCGGGATGGACGGCTACATTCGCGATGAGGTAGTACCATTGGTGATGAAACAACTGCGGGATGAGCGATAGGTTCCCAACGATCCGGTTCTCCTCTTCCCACACAAAACCCTGCAGCGGGTATGAAACTTGCTCCCTCATACCTGGGATCCAGTCAATTGCCTGGGCGCTGCGGCCTGCTCTCCGCAGACTGTTGAGGAAATCTCTACCGTCTGCGTCCATTGTGGCGGCAAAGCACAGCTCGATCAGGTCTGCCACAGGCAGGAAGTCGTCAGGAGCCTGGATTTCACGGATAAATGGGTGTGAGGATGAACTACCATCACGCATACCGGTATTTTACCTCTTATATAACTCTTACACATTATTTCGAATTTCTAAAGTGACAGCATGCTATAATTTTTATGAAGGACTTGAAGTAGCAAGTACCGGACCGTACTGAGGAACAATAATATGATGAGATTTGACCGATTTACAGAACGAGCCCAGGAAGCTGCCCAGCGTGCAGCAGAGATCATCCAGCGCTATGGACATAACCAGATCGATACAGAGCATATTTTACTGGCGTTGATCGAACAGCCGGGTGGTGTGGTGACCCAGATACTGGAAATCTTGAAAGTTGACCCAAATGCCCTGGTGGAACGGCTCGATTACATCCTGCGAACCAGCCCCAAAGCCGGCATTTACGGCAGCGGACCTGGACAGATATTTATTACCCCGGGTGTCAAGCGGATCATTGACCTGGCAAACGAAGAAGCAAGCCGGCTGAAAGATGAATATATTTCCACTGAGCACCTGTTCCTGGCAGTTATGAGTGAAAAGAATACCCCATCCGCGAGGCTGCTGGAAGGGGCGGGACTGACCCGTGAACGGGTGAATGAAGCCATCGCCCAGCTGCGCGGAGGACAGCGCATCACTGACCCGCAGAGTGAAGTGCGCTTTAGGACCCTGGAAAAGTATTCGCGCGACCTGACTGCATTTGCAAGGGAAGGCAAGCTGGATCCGGTGATCGGGCGTGATAATGAAATACAGCGGGTGATGCAGATCCTTTCACGCCGGACCAAAAATAATCCTGTCCTGATCGGTGAAGCCGGTGTTGGAAAAACTGCGATCATTGAAGGCCTTGCGCAGAAGATCGCCAAAAATGATGTGCCCGAGATATTGAGCGGTAAGAAAGTGGTTGCGCTGGACCTGGGGGCGCTGGTGGCTGGTACCCGGTTCCGGGGCGAATTTGAAGAGCGCCTGAAGGCAGCCATCCAGGAAGTCCAGAAGGCAGAGGGCGAGATCATCCTGTTCATCGACGAACTGCACACCGTGGTCGGTGCAGGTGCAGCCCAGGGAGCCCTGGATGCCTCCAATATGCTCAAACCAGCCCTGGCACGCGGAGAGCTGCAATGCGTGGGAGCCACTACCCTGGATGAATATCACAAGCATATTGAGAAGGATTCTGCGCTTGAACGCCGGTTTGCGCCGGTTTATGTGGAAGAGCCAAGCATTGAAGATACGATTAAGATGCTGCACGGAATCCGCGACCGATACGAGGCCCACCACAAGGTGCGTTTCTCGGATGAAGCATTGACAGCTGCTGCCCAGCTATCATCGCGGTATGTGACCGACAGGCACCTGCCTGACAAAGCCATCGACCTGATGGATGAAGCAGCTGCTAAACTGAGGGTTGCCCTGTACTCGCTGCCTGATGACTTGAAGGATATGAAAAGCGAGCTTGACCGGCTGGTGGCAGAAGAAGAGCAGGCTGGCTTGGAGCGCGATTATGAACGGGCTGCCCGCAAGAAGGCAGAGCGGCTGCGCATAGAAACTGAATTCAAGCAGCTGCGGGATAAATGGGAAGAAGAACACAAGCTGGACGAAGTGGTTGATGTGGATGATATTGCCCAGGTGGTAGCCCAGTGGACCGGAATCCCGGTTTCCCAAATGATGGAATCGGAATCAGAGCGATTGCTCCAGATGGAAGACCGGCTGCATGAGCGCATTATCGGGCAGGAAGAAGCCATATCTGCCATTGCCGACGCGATCCGCCGAGCCCGTTCCGGGTTGAAAGACCCCCGGCGCCCGATCGGATCCTTCATCTTTATCGGCCCATCCGGTGTTGGCAAGACTGAACTGGCAAAAGCCCTGGCCGAATTCATGTTTGATGATGAAGATGCCATGGTTAGGCTTGACATGAGCGAGTACCGCGAACAGCATACGGTTTCCCGCCTGTTTGGCGCCCCTCCAGGATATGTGGGGTATGAAGAGGGCGGCCAGCTGACCGAAGCGGTGCGCCGGCGCCCATACCGGGTCATCCTCTTTGATGAGATCGAAAAAGCGCATCCCGAGGTTTGGAATGCATTACTCCAGATCCTGGATGACGGCCGCCTGACCGATGGGCAGGGACAGGTGGTGGATTTCCGCAATACGGTGCTGATAATGACCAGTAACTTGGGCACAGAATTTGTGCGCAAGGGTGGAACCCTGGGATTCCTGCAGACTTCACCAAATGGCGAAGACCGCCAGGAACACGATAAGATCGACAAAGCGCTAAAAAGCACTTTCCGCCCAGAATTCCTCAACCGGGTGGATGAGATCATCATGTTCTCGCCGCTATCGCTCGAAGAGATGCGCAAGATCGTGGTGCTGCAGATGACCGAAGTACAGACCAGGTTATCTGAACATGGATTGAAAGTTGAATTAAGCGGTGAAGCCCGTGACTGGCTGGCTGAAACCGGGTATGATCCTGCCTTTGGCGCCAGGCCGCTGCGGCGGGTCTTGCAAAAACATATCGAAAGCCCGTTGTCCATCAAGCTGCTGGCCGGGGAATACACCAGCGGGGATGAGATCCTGGTAACCGTGGATGAGAATAAACAGCTGAAATTTACCCGCAAAGAGAAGTAAAAACTGATAAGCCGGGCGCAGATAACTGCCCCGGCTTTTTCTTTTCACGTGTCTGATATACTAAGCATATGCAAGTCGACCAAGAAGAACTGATTTCCATTCTGCACAATACTTACCCGTTTCACCTATTGAGCGGCCAGGAAATAGCTGAAGTATATGCGCACACTGCAGTTTACCAGTATGAAGTCGGACAAACTATCTACAATCAGAATCATCCCGCCTCGCGTGTTTTCATTTTAGCTTGCGGCACAGTGAAGCTGCTTAAGAACCAGCATGAGAAAAAATTTGTAATTGAAAATGTTCAAAGCGGATGCCTATTTGGAATGGAAGGGGCAGATAATCAACGCCGCTGGACAGATGCTGTAGCTGAAAGCTCCGTGATGGTTTTAAGCCTGAACCTTAAACACCTCCAGGTTATCCTTCATAAATATCCTATCCTGTTAGATCCTTTTGAAGCATTTTTCAAGGCGCAAAAGCTGGCGTTGACCAGGGTATTTGCCTGGAAAGAAGTGGATGAGACCTTCTATTTTGCGGATCACCGCCATCCAGCCATTCTTTTATGGAACCTGGTTACACCAGGTTTGGCCTGGATCACCGGGGTGATGGCCTGTTTGTTGTGGTTGAGCAGCACTTCGATCGGCAATACCGCTGCCTGGCTTGCAGCCGGGCTGTGGACTTTCTTGGCCGTCATCTGGGTAATACTATTGTGGATCGATTGGGGTAATGATTACTCCATTATTTCTAATCGCAGGGTACTTTTCCAGGAGCGTATCATCCTGCTTTATGACAGCCGCCAGGAAGCCCCGATCAACGCTGTCCTTTCTGTTGGCCGGGATACTACCCAGATTGGCAGGATATTCCAGTTCGGTGAGTTATCTATCCGCACTTATACAGGCTTGATCTTGCTGCCAGCCATCCGTAGCCCTGAACTGGTGGCAGAAACGATTTCATACTTGCAGCACCAGCATTTGACGACCATAGGAAGGCGTGAAAGGGTTGAACAAATGGCAACGGCGCTGCGCCAGCAGCTTTCCGGAGAAAAGCCGCTTGCTGCCGAAGAACTGAAAAAACCGGAAGGTTCAGAGCAGGGATTTGGCAAGTTCCTCTCGAACCTTATCATGCTCCGCTTTGAAGAAGACGGGAAGATCACTTATCGCACTCATTGGCTGATCATGCTCAAAAAGCTGCTGACCCCGACCCTGGTACTGGTTCTGCTGCAGCTTATCCTTGCCGCACGCTTGACTGGGTTGATTTCCATACTTGATCCGGTCAGTATGGCTATCGTCATTGGGATGCTGGATCTGGCAGGCTTGTTATGGTGGATGTACCAGTTTTTTGACTGGCGCAATGATTACTACGTGCTCACCCATGACCAGATCATGGATGTATATAAGAAACCTTTAGGCACTGAGGATAAGCGGGTTGCGCCTTTGCGTAATATCCAGTCCATCAACTTCAAGCGCAACGGGCTGCTAGGAATCCTGTTTAATTATGGGACAGTATATATCCTGATTGGGGATAATCAGCTGACCTTTAACAATGTGTTCAACCCTTCAGAAGTGCAGCGTGAAATTTTTAACCGTTTGTATGCGATGGAGTACAGGCAGAAACTGGATGAGGAAAGAGCGGAACAATTGCGTATCCGTGAATGGATCGAAGCGTATAACCAGGTTCTGCTGGATATTGAAGCAGAAGAGACTCATCCATTGCAGGATGAATTTGAAACAGAACCATTCATCCCGGATGAACAGAACCTAGAAAATCAGGGTACAATAGCGCTTGAAGATAACGAAGGAGAGCATTAGAGGTTGAAATGGCATTAAGAGAAATTGTCCTGGTTCCCGAACCGGTCCTGCGGCGGAAAGCCCCCAAAGTGACCTCATTTGATAAAGATTTTCAACTGCTGGTAGATGATATGATCGAAACCATGCGTGCCGCGCCCGGAGTTGGGCTGGCTGCGCCGCAGGTAGGGATCTCCCAGCGGCTGCTTGTAATGGAATATGGCGATGATGAAGATGAGGATGCACCTAAAAAACTGTATGTGTTTGTCAATCCAGAGATCGTAAAAAGTTCTGGGGAAATGGTGATGGGTATCGAAGCCTGCCTTTCTGTGCCAGGCCTGGCAGGTGAGGTTGAGCGCCACCAGACTATGGTTGTTAAGGGTTTCAACCGGTTTGGGAAACCTATTAAGCACAAGCTGACCGGCTGGACAGCGCGGATTTTTCAGCATGAAAATGATCACTTGGATGGAATTTTATTCACTGACCGGGCAGTAAAAGTATGGCAACCTAGCGAAGAGGAAGTAAAAAACATCCGCGACTGAAATGTACCTGACCCGACTTTCTCTGACGAACTTCCGGATCTTTTCCCGCCTGGATATTGATGTACCAAGGCGGGTAACTTTGCTTGTTGGAGACAACGGGCAGGGCAAAACCACGGTTCTCGAAGCAATTTACTTCCTTTCTACCTTTACTTCTTTCCAGGCTTCCATGGACAGGCAGTTGATCAGTTTTGCCGCCAATTCTGAGCCGCTTGCAGTAGCACGGATCCTGGCTGAATTTGTGCGGGGTGACCAGCCTCAAAAAATGGAGATCCGCATCATTCAGGAATCCAACGGGAATGGCAGCCTGCGAAGCCGCAAAGAGATCCTGGTCAATAACATAAAACGCTCAGCCCAGGAAAGCATCGGATTTTTCAACTCAGTACTTTTTTTGCCCCAGATGATGCGGATTCTTGAAGGTGGGCCGGATGAGCGGCGCAGGTATTTGAACCTGATGATTTCACAGGCAATTCCGGGATATGCAAAGGCATTAAGCGATTACCATCAGGCTCTCACGCAGCGTAATGCACTCCTGAAACAGCTGGGAGAAAGGGGAGGGGATTTAGACCAGCTGTTTTACTGGGATGAACTGATCAGCCGGAAGGGAGCCCAGATCATGCAGGCACGCATCCGCACGGTCAGTGAGATTGAAAAGATTGCATCCCGGATCCATTTCTCCCTGACCCAAAACCAGGAAGTTTTACGGCTTATGTACCAGCCGGCGTACGATCCAGCCAGGCAGGAGAGCAACCAGGCAGCATTACCGATGTCTGTCGATTTCAACCGTGAAAATTTCAGCCTGGAGGAGATTTCCAGCGGGATGATGAACCGCTTGAACAGGATCCGGCGGGAGGAAATAGCGCGCGGAAGTACTGCAATCGGCCCTCACCGTGATGAAATGCGGGTGCTGAGCAACCGAATCGACCTCAGTGATTACGGGTCGCGTGGCCAGGTCAGGACTGCCCTGCTGGCTTTGAAACTGGCTGAAGTGCAATGGCTCTACCAGAAAGTTGGTTCTTGGCCGGTGCTGCTTCTGGATGAAACAGTGGCGGAACTGGATCCGAAACGACGGCAGGACCTGTTACAAGCCCTGGATGATTGTGAACAGGCAATCCTTACTACAGCTGAAAAAGAGCAGTTCAGCGCAGAATTCCTGCAGCCAAATTCGGTATGGCATGTCCAAGCCGGCAAGGTGACTAGAGAATAGGTTTTTTCGCCGGAATTCCAACCCTGCGGGGATAGGAATCCGGTGTCGCATGTTTTTTTTCCACAACGATAAGATAACGCTGTTCCGCAATACCAGGCAGGGAAACAGGATGAATAATCCTGAGCTTTCCGCCCAATTTTCGGAGTGCAATGGATGCCTGCTGGGTTTCAAGGGGGCCGTTCTCGCCTTTTTGTGCGAGCATACAACCGTTGATCCGCACTAGCGGCAGCAAGTATTCGGACAGGGCGGGCATGCCTGCCACAGCTCGGGCTACAGCCCAATCGAATTTTTCCCGGTAACGGGAATCTGTGCCGATTTCTTCAACCCGCGCCTGGATCACGGTAACCTGCTCCAGCTTGAGTGTTTTGGCAACATGCTCACAGAAGGCTGCTTTTTTGCCGATGGACTCAACCAGGACAAGCTGAATGGAAGGAAGTGCAATTTTCAATACCAGCCCAGGGAACCCTGCGCCGGTGCCAATGTCGATTACCTTCCTGGGAGTGGGGGCTTGCATTACCTGAAGGCAGGAAAGGGAATCAATAAAGTGCTTGAAAATGATTTCATCATGGCTGCGGATCGCAGTCAGGTTCATCTTTTCATTCCAATCCATCAGCTCATTTTCATATGCTGTGAATGCGTTTAATTGGTCAGGAGACAGGGGAAATTTCAGGCTGGATAAGGCATATTCCTGTAAACGGTGCATGTGTAAATTATACCTGTGACTGTTCAGCCTAAAAAGTCTAAAAATGGACAAATCAGTCCAAATTCATCGACCAATACCCTTGACAAAGCAGATTTGCCGCGATAGAATGATTTTGTTAATCTAATTCTTAGAAAGGATGGCAGGCTGAGTATGGTAATAAAAGAACGCACAATCTCTCTTTGCAATGCCGGCGTCGCTGGTGTTGTATTACCTTCTCGGAGTGCGCCTGTACTCGGTTAGATCATAATTTCCTGATCATACGGCCACGGGACGCTCCAACCCCGTGGCCTCATTGTTTTAATAGGCTCAAAAGGCTACGGGGGACCGTAGTTTTTTGATTTGACCAGTAAGGAGGTCAGCCATGTTAGAAACAATGATGCACTCAGGTGGATACCGGATAGAATACCTGAATCTTCACGCGGCAGGCACTGACAGGGGTTTCGGGCTTTACGTATGCGGCAAGCTGGAGAATGGACAACCGTATTCGAGGCAGGCAAGGCATCAGCTGCTGGCAGGTTTACAACAGATCACCAGTTCAAATGAGCTGGACTACCTTGTTGCTGTATATGTAGATATTTGCGACAGGGCGGATCTGAAGCGGCCGGCGAGGCAGCAACTGCTTAAAGACCTTTCTGCAGGGTTGTTCAAGCGGGTAATGCTCTATACATCAGAAGAGCACCTGCTTCCAGTTAGTGCCTATGTGAACTTTGTTGGAAGCAATTCCGATCAGGCAGAATTCTGGCTTATGAGTACTGAGCGGCAGACATTCACTTTACCGGCTGAGCCATGCCGCTGTGATTCGATGAATTAGAGGGAAGGTTGTTCAAACCAGGAAAAAGGCAACCTTCCCCTGCATGGTATTTACAAGGATAAAGAGACTTCTGAAATCCCGGAATTATGAAAAAGTTATTCCGGCTTGACGGCGAATGCAAACAGAATTGATGGACAAGATGGAAGAAGCAGCTCAAACAACAGCCTTAGAAATTAAAAAGCAGCCATTGCTGAATACTTTACTTAAAGTCTTTTTGCTGGCTATGGTGCTGGCAAATATCTCTTCAAGCATGTATGGAAACATCCTTCCGCTTTACTTGAAGCAACTCAACGCCTCAGTTGCACAAGTAGGTTTGTTCTTCACATTGTCACAGATCGCACCCCTGGCGTTACAGATTCTTGGCGGGTGGGTCTCAGACAGCCTTGGCAGGCTTCGTAGTATCGCAATTGGCAGCGTTGCCGGGATATTGTCATATATTGGTTTGATCCTTTCTCCAACCTGGCAATGGATCCTGCTGGGTGAGGGTCTGGGTGCCATGACCCGTTCACTGGTCGGTCCCAGCTACAATGCATTTATCGCTGAGCAGTCAGAAGAACATAACCGGGCAAGGGTATTTGGCGTCAGCCAGACCATTTTCATGATTGTCGTAATTGTTGGGCCTCCCCTGGGCGGGTGGCTTGCTGATACCTATGGATTCAAGTTCATGCTGATAATTGCGGCGATTCTCTATACCATTGCCACAGTAATCCGGGTTTTGATGGCGAAAAAGGCATCCAAAGGAAGTGAAAGCCATCCAGTAAAGCTTTCAACCGCATCGCTTAAGAAGAACCTGGGTACCATGGTAGGATTGATGTTTGCAGGTGGGCTGATCACCTGGCTGATCATTACAGACGGTACCCGCGACATTGCTTATGCCATGTCGTTCAATTTGATGCCGCTCTACCTCGAAGACCTCGGTGGGCTTTCCATTCAACAAATCGGATGGTTGTCATCAATCTACGGTGTTGCAAACATGGTCATGAACATCCCCGGCGGCTGGATCTCGGATAAGAAAGGCGAGCGGATTGGGATCGTACTTGGATACATCCTGCTCTTTTTTGCCCTGGTTGTGTTCCTCGAGACGAATACCTTCTGGGGTTACGGGCTTTCCTGGGCGCTTTTCGGCCTGGGTGATGGATTGCTTGGCCCCGGCTACCAGTCATTGATCAGCAAGGCGGTACCCGAGAAAGTGCGCGGAACCGCATTCGGCCTGATGAGTACCAGCCTGGGGCTATTCTCCCTGCCTGCGCCAGCTATCGGCGGGCAAATTTACGAAAGGTCAGGTCCGCGAGTACCATACTACATCACTACTGTTGTTACGATCCTGACGGTCATCCCGGTCTGGTTCAAATTTAAAGTAACCGCCAGGGAGAAAGCTCATCTCGAAAAAGCCGGCCTGACCAATGGCAATGGGAATGGGAATAGTGATCATAAAGATTCTGCCATTGAATGATCGGCGAACAATAAATGGACAGGCAAGAGGTGCCAAAGGAATTTGGCGCCTCTTTGATTAAACATAAAGTAAGAACTGAGCTGAACTGGCAGGCAGAATGTTATACTCAACTGAATCCATCAACAGGTGAGACATGGTTACAGGCATAAAGGCGATCATTTGGGATATGGGCGGTGTGCTTCTGCGGACAGAAAACAGGCAGCCCCGCAATGAATTGGCGCAGAACGCTGGCATCAGCTACGAAGAACTGGACCAGCTTGTTTTCGCGTCAGCCAGTGCATTGCAGGCAGAAATTGGTGAAATTGAAGATGATGAACATTGGCGCAATGTTGCCAATGCCCTTGGCGTTTCAAACAGTGAATTATCGGAATTTATTGAAAAGTTCTGGTCGGGGGATGAACTGGACATGCAGCTGCACGTGTGGATCGATTCTTTACAAGATACAATTAAGATCGGTTTATTGAGCAATGCCTGGAAAGGTACCAGGGCGACACTGCTTTCCCGTTACCCGGATTTCTTCGAACCCTTTCACACAGCCATTTTTTCAGCAGAGGTCGGGATCAGGAAACCTGCTGCCCCAATTTTTTCTATGATCCTGGAAATGCTGGAAGTTGATGCCGCCCAGGCAATATTTGTGGATGATTTTGTGGCCAACATTGCAGGAGCACAACACGCTGGTTTGCAAACTGTCCTGTTTATGAGTAGAGAACAGGTTATTAAGGATATTTCCACTTTACTGCAGGGGGAACAGAATGCAAAAGTGGCTGGCTAAACATATCCCGTTGCGTAGTTTTGACCGCAATACAAGGCTGTTTATCACTGCCACAGTGATCGATGGGGTGATTTTTAGCGCAATCCAGCTGTTCTATAACTTCTTTATCCTTTCACGTGGATTTGACCGGGATTTCCTGGGCGTCCTCAACTCCATGCCTTCGATCGCAGCATTGCTGCTGGGCATCCCGCTGGGTGTGCTTTCGGATAAAATCGGCAGGCGCAAAGCCATGCTGATCGGTTTGTTGTTCCAGACCTCCGGGATGACCCTGACCCTGCTGGCTCAGCCGAAATGGCTCTTGATCGTTGGCAGCATGATCTATGGGGCAGGCAATACACTTTACATGATCAGCCATGCTCCATTCATGATGTCGGTCACTAACCGTGAAAACAGAGCGCTGCTATTCAGCTTGAATTACGGTTTACAAACCCTTTCGGGTGCAGCTGGCAGCTTCATTGCCGGCAGGCTTCCTGCGGCGATAGCGCCTGCGCTTGGTGTGGCTATCGGAAGCACCGCTGTGTACCGCACCATCATGCTGATGGCTGTATTCGTGGGTGCAGCCTCCCTGGTTCCAATTTTCCTTATCAAAGAACCTCCAAAAACGGTTGAGGACAAACCGAAAAGCAACAGCTTTACAAAGCTGGTTGAGATGTTCAAACGCCCCTTGATATGGAAGCTGGCTACACCCAACCTGATCATCGGGTTCGGTGCAGCGATCCTGATCCCGTATATGAACTTGTTCTTTGCCTACAACCATAATTTACCTGAAAAAGATATCGGGGCATTGTTCAGCCTGTCATCGCTTATTATGGGTATAGGTGCCGTGGTCGGCCCGGTACTGGAAAAGAGACTGGGTGGAAAGATCAAGACCATCGTGGCTACCCAAGCCAGCAGCATCATATTCCTTGTTCTGCTTGGATTCAGTCCGTTATCCTGGCTGGCACAGATCGCCTTTCTGGCAAGGGGTGTTCTGATGAACATCGCCACACCGTTTTATTCTGCCTTTGCCATGGAGCAGATCCCGCCCGAATCCCAGGGTGCAGTGAACAGCATGTTGAACATCTCCTGGACCCTGGGCTGGGCGGTTGGTCCCATAATCTCGGGTATTGTCCAGCAGCGAGCAGGATTCAGCCCGCTATTTATTGCCACAACGATCATTTACTCGGGTGCAATCATCATGACCTGGTTATTCTTCCAGAACTCGGAACAGAAGGTAAATAGGGTGGAGGGTCCGGTTGAAACAGCACTGGAATGACCGGTTTCTTACACTTGTGCAAGAATGGAGTAATATCCCATTCAGGCTGGCAGTGGTAGGTGATACACACGTGCCGGACCGGATGAGCAAACTGCACCCCCAGTTAATGGCAGAACTTGACAGGCAGAAACCTGACGGTATCGTTCACACCGGTGATTGCAGTACCAGCAGCGTGCTGCACCAGTTTGCTGCGATTGCACCGGTGCTTGCAGTGCGGGGCAACCGGGATTGGTTTATCGAAGGGCTGTTGCCTACCAGCGAAACATTCACAATTTTTGGGCAAAAGGTGTCCTGCACACACGGACATGGCAGCCTCTTTCATTACCTTTTGGAAAAGGTGAAGTATTTCACCATCGGATACCAGCAGGACCACTTTACAGAAATGCTGCAGAAGGAATTCCCCGATTCCAGGCTGATTATTTTTGGGCACAGCCATACCTGCATGAATGAGTGGTTTGACAGCCAATTGTTTTTCAATCCTGGATCTTCAGTCCATGTCCCAAACCCTAGGTGCGGTCGGACTTTTGGGATGATCGAAATCACCCCTGATGGATTAATTCATGCTGATCTTCTGCCTTTATCCGGCTGGAAACGGAACGGACGGGATTGGGTGCGAGTTTAACGAAATTCCAGGAAGCAACCCGGGTTCAGGTATGTTTGCTTAACAGGGACAGTGAAAAGGATCGCAAAGTTTGCATGATTCGGATATACTGATCAATTGGGTGGTGATGCAAAGATTAAGATAACCTAATAAGTTCTTGACCTCAGCCTGTTTCGTTGATATAATTTTCGTTTGCATGCCGGTAAACCGGTTTATGATTGTATTCTTTTGCCTGGTAACGATCAAGATCAGGTTTAACATTCTAGGAGAGAACGAATGACCTTCAACCTGCCCGTAAAATCTTACGCGCGCATTCCTGATATTTTTAGTCTCCCCAACCTTATTGAAGTTCAGCTAGAGTCATTTCAGCGCTTGAAAACCGAGATGCTGGCTGACCTTTTTCACGAGATTTCCCCAATTGAATCGTACAACAAAGGGATGAAGCTGGTTTTTCCAAGCCGGTCTGAAGAATCTCGTCAGTTTGACTTGAAATTCCGATTTGGGGAACCCAAGCACTCGATGGATGAGTGCATCGAACGCGATTTGACCTATTCATCTCCTTTGTATGTGTCTGTTTTGTTGACAGGTCCTGAGGTTCCGGATCCGATCAAGCAGGATATCTTCCTGGGTGATTTCCCTGAGATGACCGAAAAGGGCACCTTCATCATCAATGGTACTGAGCGTGTGGTTGTCTCGCAATTAATCCGCTCTCCTGGTGTGTATTTTGAAGCTCCCATCGACCGCGCAACCGGCTACAGGCTGGCGACTGGCAAGCTTATCCCAGACCGCGGCGCCTGGATGGAGTTTGAAACCCGCAAGAACGACTACCTCATCCTCAAATTCAACCGCAAGCGCGTTGTTCCTATTACCATTTTCTTACGTGCCCTGGCGGCAGTGGATGATGGCATGCTGGATTCACCGCTTCAGACTGGAAGCGATGAAGAATTAATCGACCTTTTCAAGGATGTTGATAACAATGTTGACCGCATGTTTATCCCTTCAACATTGAAACAGGAACCAGAGTGGGACCTTAGCTCGGGTATCACTGTAGCCCAGGCTGCACTTCTTGAATTCTTCAAACGCATGCGACCGGGAGATCCTGTCACGGTGGATAATGCCCGCCAGTTCCTGGAAGAGCAGCTTTTCGACCAGCGGCATTATGACCTTGAAAAGGTGGGGCGCTACAAGCTCAACCAGAAGCTGGACCTGACTGACCGTATTCCCGTTTCACACCGCACGATCACAAAGTGGGATATTGTCTACCTTGTCCGGCGCATGATCGAAATCAACAACGAGCAGAAAGACAAAGACGATATTGATCACCTGGGAAACCGGCGCGTCAAGACCGTGGGTGAATTGATCCAAAACAAACTGCGCATAGGCTTACGCCGGATGGAACGCGTCATCAAAGAGCGCATGTCCATCCGTGACCAGGAAGCGCTTTCTCCGGTCAGCCTGGTAAATATCCGCCCGGTTGTGGCGGCCTTGCGTGAGTTCTTTGGCTCCAGCCAGTTATCACAGTTCATGGACCAGACCAACCCGCTGGCTGAGTTGCGCCACAAGCGTACGCTTTCAGCACTCGGCCCAGGCGGCTTGCGCCGCGAAAGGGCAGGGTTTGATGTCCGTGATGTGCACCATTCGCACTACGGCCGTATTTGTCCCATTGAAACCCCTGAAGGTCCAAACATCGGTTTGATCGGCAGGCTGGCTTCATTCGCCCGTGTGAACGAGTATGGATTCATTGAAACACCTTACCGGCGTGTTCTCCGCCAGATGGCGCAGAGCGATACCCGCCTGATCGACCGTAAAGTTGCGATGGATTTTGTTGATGCAAAGACCGGCGAAGTGATTGTCGAGAAGGGCAAGCGGATTAAAAAAGAAGATTTTGCAAAAATCAAGAAAGCAGAAAAAGCAACTGTCTTTATTGAGCCTTTTGTTACATCTGATGTGGATTACCTTTCTGCAGACGCAGAAGACAAATACAAAATAGCCCAGGCAAATTCCCTGCTGAACGAATTTGATGAATTTGCCGAGAACCGCATTTCGGCCAGGTACTATTCCGACTTCATTATCGTAGACCCGAATGAAGTGGATTACATGGACATCGCTCCCCACCAGGTAGTTGGTGTGAGCGCATCCCTCATTCCCTTCCTGGAGCACGATGATGCCAACCGTGCCCTGATGGGCTCGAACATGCAGGCGCAGGCTGTCCCGTTAATCAACCCAGATATTCCATTGATTTCGACCGGAATGGAAGAATATGCTGCCAAAGACTCCGGCCAGGTTTTGACGGCTGAGGAAGAAGGCGAAGTTGTTTCCGTAACCGGGCAAAATATTGCTGTCCGTACTGTCGAAGGCGACATCCGTGAATACCACCTGCGCAAATATCAGCGTTCCAACCAGAGCACCTGTATTGACCAAAGACCAGCTGTCATCAAAGGGCAGCATGTTGTCAAGGGTGATATCCTGGCAGACAGCTCGTCAACCGTAAACGGCAACCTGGCCCTTGGACAAAATGTAGTAGTGGCATTTGTCTCCTGGGAAGGCGGCAACTTTGAAGACGCCATCCTGATTTCCGAACGCCTAGTCCAGGATGATAAATTCACTTCTGTTCACATTGAAAAATATGAAGTAGAAGCCCGCGATACCAAACTTGGTCCCGAAGAAATCACCCGCGATATTCCCAATGTCGGCGATGAAGCTATCAAAGACCTGGATGAAGAAGGTATCATCCGGATCGGCGCTGAAGTTGGCCCGAATGACATCCTGGTTGGCAAAATCACGCCGAAAGGTGAGAAAGAACTTACCCCTGAAGAGCGCCTCTTAAGAGCTATTTTCGGCGAAAAATCACGCGATGTGAAAGATACCTCCCTGCGCATGCCGCACGGTGAGCGCGGCAAGGTTGTTGATGTCCGCAAATTTACCCGTGCAGACAGTGATGACCTCTCAGCCGGCGTTGAAACGATGGTACGGGTTTCTGTTGCCCAGCGCCGCAAGATTACTGCCGGCGATAAAATGGCCGGACGGCATGGAAATAAAGGTGTGGTCTCCCGTGTAGTTTCGGTTGAAGATATGCCATTCCTGGAAGACGGCACCCCGGTGGACATTATCCTGAACCCGCTCGGCGTACCCGGCCGTATGAATATCGGCCAGATACTGGAAACACACCTGGGTTGGGCTGCACGGCAGCTTGGCTTCAGGGCGGTTACCCCGGTGTTTGACGGCGCAAATGAAGAGGAAATTGAGGCAGAACTTGCACGCGGCTGGATGATTGATGAAGCCTGGAAAGAAGCTGGAGTTAGTGCCTGGGATTGGATTAACCAGGGTGAAGTTGACCCGGAACAGATCAAGGATGATGAAGAAGTCCGCCTGCTTTACCTGGAAGAAGTACTTGCACCCAGAGGTGTTGATGTAGGGAAATTAATCGACGATCCGGTTTATGCAAGGCGTGAAACCCTGAAATACTGGCTTTCTGAGAAGGGATACAACCCTGAGGAGATCCTTGAGTTTGGCAATGTTCCCACAGGCGCACCAAGCTTCCGGCTAATTGACAGGAATGCTATCAACATTTGTCTGCGCATATGGCTTGAGAGCAGGGGCATTGAACATAAAAAGATCTCGGATGAAGAACTACGCCGGAAGGCTGAAGAGCTTACCGATAAGATCATTGACCCGCTACCAATCCTGGGAAAACAGGTTCTGCGAGATGGCAAGAGTGGTGTACCATATGATCAGCCGGTAACCGTGGGCGTTATGACCATGCTCAAGCTGCACCACCTGGTGGAAGACAAAGTCCATGCCCGCTCCACCGGGCCGTACAGCCTGGTTACCCAGCAGCCGCTGGGCGGCAAAGCCCAATTTGGCGGACAGCGTTTCGGCGAAATGGAAGTTTGGGCGCTTGAAGCATACGGCGCTGCTTATACGCTGCAGGAAATGCTTACCGTAAAATCGGATGATGTTCAGGGCCGTGTCAATACCTATGAAGCTATTGTGAAGGGCGAGACAATTGAAGAGCCCAGCCTGCCGGCTTCATTCCGTGTACTGGTAAAAGAGCTTCAAAGCCTGGGTCTGGCAGTTGAGGCTGTGATGGACAGCGGCGAAGTGATCCGCTTTGGGAAAGATGAAGAACGCGTTCGTCCGCCTAAAGTTGGAACCGGGCTGCTCGGATTGGGTATGGATTTCGAGGATGGTGGACTGCTGTAAGAATTCTTGACTGGGTATTTTGCCCATGTTATAATCGGCTTCCGTTGTCCTGAACGCGGGTGAAGAACCCTGGTTTGTAATCGGCGAGGCCATCAAAGCATCAGATGGCCTCGTTTAATGAGAGTGAAACTAAAAAATGGCGTAACTGCCGCAAGTAATTTGGAGGAAAAAGGTGCCAACCATTAATCAAATGATCCGTAAGGGTCGCCAGAATAAGAAGGCCAAGAGCAAAAGCCCTGCTTTGCAATATACCTTCAATACCATGAAACACCGCCGTTCCAAGCAGGCGGATGGATCACCTCAAAAGCGTGGTGTGTGTACAGTTGTGCGTACCATGACGCCCAAAAAACCAAACTCGGCATTGAGGAAAATCGCCCGTGTCCGCTTATCCAACGGCATTGAGGTGACTGCGTACATTCCTGGCGAAGGTCACTCTTTGCAGGAGCACTCTGTCGTGCTGGTCCGCGGCGGCCGTGTGAAAGACCTGCCCGGTGTCCGCTACCACATCGTTCGCGGAACCCTGGATACCACTGGTGTTGCCAAGCGCAGCCAGGGGCGTTCCAAGTATGGTTCAAAACGGCCAAAAGCCTAAGAGTGGATTTTTTGGAGAAAGACAGACATGAGACGTATTAGCCCAGAAAAACGCGAAGTAACTCCGGATGTGCGATACAACAGTGAAGTTGTACAAAATTTTATCAACCGGATCTTTTCGCGCGGTAAGAAAAGCACAGCAACCACGCAGTTTTATGACGCGATGGACATCATTAAAGAAAAATCTGGCCGCGATCCGATGGAAATCCTGGATTCAGCCATTAAAAACGTTGGTCCTGTAATGGAAGTCCGCCCCCGCCGTGTCGGTGGCGCTACCTACCAGGTACCTATGGAAGTTGCCCCCGACAGACGGCTGACCCTTGCAATGCGCTGGCTGATCTCGGCGTCACGCGCCCGCACCGGCAAATCCTACGCTGAAAAATTGAGCTCCGAATTGCTGGACGCAGCATCCAACCAGGGTGCAGCAGTGCGCAAGCGTGAAGAAACCCACAAAATGGCAGAAGCTAACCGCGCTTTTTCCCATTACCGAATGTAGCCATTTTTCTGCCGCTTAAGGTCGAGTTATTATGCCTCGTGTGAATCCCATCGATAAATATCGGAATATCGGCATCATTGCACATATCGATGCCGGTAAGACGACCACAACGGAACGAATCCTGTTCTACACAGGGAAAACGTACCGGTTGGGATCTGTTGACGATGGCACGACGGTAACCGACTGGATGGCGCAGGAGCGGGAGCGTGGGATCACCATTGTTTCCGCAGCAGTTACTGCTGAATGGAAAGGGTACCAGATCAATGTGATTGATACCCCAGGGCACATTGATTTTACAGCCGAAGTGCAGCGCTCATTACGGGTGCTGGATGGTGGAGTGGTTGTTTTTGATGCTACCCAAGGTGTGGAGCCCCAGAGTGAGACAGTCTGGCGTCAGGCTGACCGCTATGGTGTACCGCGTATTTGTTTTATCAATAAAATGGACCGCATTGGTGCTTCCTATGAAGAGTCGATCGACTCGATCAGAAGGCGGCTTGGTGCGAATCCCATCCCCATGCAGATTCCCATTGGCACCGAAGGGAATTTCCGCGGGGTGATCGACCTGCTTACCCGTGAAGCAATGGTTTGGGAAGATGCCCAGGGTGTTGAGGTTCAGACCATCGACATCCCCCTAGACCTGAAAGATCAGGTTGAGGATCAGCGCGCGGTCTTAGTTGAAAAAATTGCAGAGCTTGATGATGCCTTAACTGTCAAGTTCCTTGAAGATCATGAAATCAGCATCGCGGAGCTTAAAGCTGCTCTGCGCAAGGCAGTGATCAACAACCAGGCGACACCGGTATTCTGCGGCTCTTCATTGAAAAACAAGGGCGTGCAGCCGGTTCTGGATGCAGTGATCGATTACCTGCCGTCACCTATCGATATTCCCGATGCTCAGGGCACCCATCCGGATACAGATGAAGTGATCAATCTCCCCAGTGAAGACGGTGCACCATTGAGTGCACTGGTATTCAAGATAGTGACTGATCCTTATGTGGGTCGTCTTGCATACCTGCGGGTGTATTCAGGTACATTAACCCAGGGCAATATGGTATACAACCCGATCAAACGAAAGCGGGAACGGATTGGACGCCTGCTGCGGATGTATGCTGACCGCCGCGAAGATATCACTGAAGTTTACGCAGGCGATATTGCAGCCATTTTAGGGTTGAAAGAAAGTTTTACCGGCGATACGCTGTGCGATATTGCCAAACCGGTGGTATTGGAGAACATCAGCTTCCCTGAGCCGGTGATCTCGATTGCAATCGAACCGAAAACGACCGTTGACCAGGACCGCATGGGGGAAGCCCTGCGGAAACTCTCTGAGGAAGATCCCACCTTCAAGGTGAGGTCCGATGAAACCACCGGGCAAACCATTATTTCAGGGATGGGTGAACTTCACCTTGATGTGCTGGTGGACCGAATGCTGCGCGAGTTTAAAGTCCAGGCAAATGTTGGCAATCCACGGGTTGCATACCGGGAGACCATTACCCGGGCGCTGAACAAAGTGGATTACAAGTATGTCCGCCAAACGGGTGGACACGGGCAATACGGCCATGTCGTTTTTGATATGGAACCCCTTGGACGCGGCAGCGGAATTGTTTTTGAGAACCGCATCATTGGGGGCGTAATCCCCAAAGAATTCATTTCACCCATTGAAAAAGGTGTGATGGAAGCCTCTGAAAGCGGCGTGCTGGCGGGTTATCCATTGACCGATGTCAAAGTGACCCTGATTGACGGCTCCTTCCATGAAGTAGATTCCAGTGAAATGGCATTCAAAATGGCAGCCATTTTTGCCTTCAAGGCAGGTGCTGAAAAGGGTGCTCCTGTTTTGCTTGAACCCATTATGAAAGTGGAAATTATCATTCCCGAGGAATACCTGGGTGATGTGTTAGGCCAGCTCAGCTCGCGGCGTGGTTCGATCACTGGAACAGAAATGCGCCATGGAAACGCGCAGGCTGTACGGGCGTTCGTACCGCTGGCTGAAATGTTTGGATATGCAACCGAATTGCGCTCGATATCACAGGGACGCGGTATTTTCACGATGGAATTTGACCACTATGCCCAGGTTTCCAGTGCAGTTGCTGAAAAGATTTTAAATTCATAATTAATCATTGTCTTTGAGGTGAGTTAAGGAGAAGGAACATGGCGAAGCAGAAATTTGACAGGAACAAGCCGCATTTGAACATTGGAACCATGGGGCACATTGACCATGGGAAGACGACGCTGACAGCAGCGATCACAAAATATTGCGGATTCTTTGGTGGAGCAGAATTCCGGGCGTACGACTCGATCGACAATGCACCGGAAGAGAAAGCACGCGGTATCACGATCAACATTGCACATGTAGAATACCAGACCGCCAACCGGCACTATGCGCACGTCGACATGCCCGGTCACCGCGACTATATCAAGAACATGATCACGGGAGCGGCGCAGGTAGATGGCGCCATCCTGGTGGTGGCAGCGCCGGACGGACCTATGCCGCAGACCAAAGAGCACGTACTTTTGGCGAGGCAGGTAGAAGTGCCGAGCATCGTAGTGTTCCTGAACAAGATCGACCAGATGGGCGATCCTGAGCTGTTGGAACTGGTAGAGATGGAACTGCGTGAAATGCTGACCGCGTATGAATTCCCGGGAGATGAGATCCCGATCGTACGCGGGAGTGCATTGAAGGCACTGGAAAGCACCTCGACCGATCCGGAAGCGCCTGAGTATGCCTGCATCAAAGAGCTGTTGGAAGTGGTGGACAGCTATATTCCTGAACCACCGCGGCCGATCGACAAGCCGTTCATGATGCCGGTGGAAGACGTGTTCTCGATCA
>CAYZCO010000002.1:0-400414 GCA_964476915.1 uncultured Leptolinea sp.
CACTAATTCGCAACCATCGTCCTCCGGGTCGCGAAAAAACTACTACTTGACCCTGCCATAAAAAGTCGCTATCATACAACTAATAACTCGTAACCAAAGATCCTCCGGCCTCTTCAGAAGAGCGTCCCTCAGGCCAGGCTAAAATGCGGAGCCTGAGTGAAAAACGTTCCGAAACCAGGAAAATCTCTCATAACCCGGAGGTCAGAAGTTCGAATCTTCTCCCCGCTACCTGATCAAAAGACACCCTTTCGGGTGTCTTTTGTTTAACAGGTCTTCAGTCCCCATCGAGGGATTGCATCAAATCTTCTCCCCGCTACTAATTTCCAGACGACCAGCAATGGTCGTTTTTGGTTTAAAGGTCATCTGTTCCCATCGAGGGATTGCATCGAATCTTCTCCCCGCTGTGTATTGACTTTTCACATAAAGGATTAGATACTACAAGCATATTCTCACCCAAAGATAGTTATTTGATGGGTAATGGGAATCAGGAGAAGAATAAAAATATTCCCTGCTCCGTCTTAATCCTTAACTTAGAGGACCGGCATTCGATGAAAACACTCATCAATTACACACTTACCCTGCTCCTGTGGATTACCGCCATTATTCTCTGGAGCACTATTTCTTTCCCCTACCTTTTCTTATTCTTGCTGGTGCTTCACTTCCTGGAGCTGATTTTTATCGGGTATAGAACCGGAAAACTATACGGCATCAGCGCTGGAAAGAGCATCATCATGTGCATGCTGTTTGGATTCAACTGGTGGCTTCCTTTGCGCAGGCAGATGAAGGAAGACGATCTAGGCGATGCAGATTTTATCGATGACGGCAAAGAAGAATGGAGAGAGGCCTTCTAACATGAAAAGCGTGGTCGTGGTTTCCGATGCCCCAAAAATCAATTATTTGCACAATTTTGTCCGCCTGCCGTATTACTATGGAACTAATAGATATTTCCAGCGCCCTGATGTAAAAGGGATCTATGAAGCCGTCTCTTCAGCCCTGGATACCCTCGATGAAAAAACGGGTGTAATCGAAAAATTCCGCGGGAAAAAAGTGCTGGTCAAACCCAACCTTGTCGGTGTTATGTTTAAATGCGGCTATTCCAGGGAGTACATTCCCCAAACAACCGACCCAAGGGTCTTTGAGGCTGTAATTGCCTATCTCAAGAACCTCGGATGCGAGATAACGATCATAGAAGCTTCTGGAAAGGGCATCGCCACATTCCAGTATTTCCACGATATCGGGCTCGATAAAGTTGCAGAGTACCACAATACAGGCCTGGTAGCGATGGACGAACAACCGCTTGACCATTATTATGTACCAAAGGCAAAGATCCAAAAAGACGTCTACCTGCCCAGGATCCTTTCAGAAGTTGTCCGTGGAGAAGCCCTGTATGTTTCAGTGCCTAAGATGAAGACGAATTTATACACAGGGGTAACACTTGGGTTCAAAAATGCCATGGGCACGCTTTCCGGGAATATGCGTTACCGCAACCATTCCTGGCAGATCAACGATAAACTGGTTGACCTTCTATACCTCTTCAAGCCCGACCTGACCGTGGTGGACGGAATTATTGGCGGGGAAGGATTGACTCCTGCGCCGGTTGATCCAGTAAAGGTAGGCAAGATCATTGCCGGCACTAACAGTGTCGAGGTGGACCGGGTAGTCACACGAATGATGGGTTTCGATCCCGACCAGCTGCGGTTGACTGCCGCTGCAGAAGAACGAGGTTTCGGGGACCCGCTCACTGAAGTGATCGGGGACACAACGCCAAAACCTTTCCGCCCGGCCGATTGCTCTTTCCTCTCCGACCGGTTCAGGGCAAATTGGCCGAACGTGCGCTATTTTGTCGGCCATACCAACAGCCGTGTGCCGGTAATCAAGGATATCCACACAGTCACGCCGGACCTGGTAAAAGAGATTGAAAAAGGCTGCATAGGCGGCTGCCTATCGACCATGTCTATGTATATGGAGATGATCTTAAAGGCTAAGAAACCACTTCAAAAGGAGAACGTGCGATTCGGCTGCGTGATCGGCAATGGCTGCCTGGTGGATGGGAAACGTTACTGGTTCGACTCGGCTGGAAAACCTTACGATTTAGAAGCTCTCAAAGAAGAGGCAGGGAAGGTGAAACACATGGTTGGATGCGGCGGCTGCACAAAAGACGCCTACCCTGCCTGTGATATAACCTGCACTGGCTGCCACAACGTTGGAGAATTCGTGCCTGCATTTATGAAAGCCAGCGGTGCGCCGATGCCCATGCTTTCGGCAGATAACGACCAGATCCTTGGATTGATCGGCGGCATGGTGAAGAAATATTTCAGGGTCAGAAAAGTGCTGAAAGAAGGCAATATTGTCGAAATTCCTTTTGACGCAAAGGATGATGCCCTCTTCCCCATTCCCGAGCTTTCAGAAGAAGAGATTAAAAGGGACTGGATCAGTGTGCCTATGCCAGAGCTTTCGCAAGCTGAGATCAAAAGAAATCTAAGGCAATTAAAGATTGTTCAGGTAGGATGACCTATGAAATGCTGCACCGGTTATATCCTGGAAGTCAATTTGAGTACGGGGAATATTCAAAAACGAAAAGTACCTGATCTGGTATATGAGAATGTGCTGTCCGGTAAAGGCCTGGGCGCCTGGTACCTGAACAAATACATTCCTGCTGGAGCCGACCCCCTTGGACCGGATAACATCCTGGGGTTCATGACCGGCGCATTGACCGGGACAGGAGCTTTGATCGCCGGCCGCTGGACGATCGTGACCAAATCCCCGTTGACAGGCGGCTGGGGAGATGCCAGCTGCGGCGGCATGTTCTCCCCTGCCATCAAACAGTGTGGATTCGACGGCATTTTCTTTAAAGGGATTTCCGAAAAGCCTGTCTATCTCTATGCCGACAACAAGACCATCGAGCTGCGGGATGCGACACAGTACTGGGGGATGGATGCGGTTGAGGCTGAAGTCCAGCTTGTAAAAGGGAACTGGGACAGGAAAATGCCGGCAGTGGCCGTGCTCGGCACGGCAGGGGAAAAACTTTCCCTGATCTCCGGGATTTGCAATGACGGCGGGCGGATCGCAGCCCGCAGCGGTGTAGGGGCGGTGATGGGTTCTAAGCGGCTGAAAGCCGTAGTGCTGGCAGGCAGCAAACCCATGCCCTGCGCAGACCGTGCTGCAGTTTATGAGATCAGCCGTGAACTGGGGATGAAACTGAAGAAAAGCGGTATTCCAGGTTTTGTGAAAGGCGGGATGCTCGGGTTCAGCGGTGCTTTGATGGGCAGGATGCCTAAAACCATGGCCATGGATGGGATGATGAGCGCACCCCTGCTGAAAAAATGGGGCTCTTCCATGAACACCCCCATGGCGATAACAAGCGGAGATGGACCCATTAAAAACTGGGGCGGAACCCCGAAGGATGCCAGGTCAGGCGTAAAAGCATTCAATCCGGACAGGCTGGCTGCAATGGAAACCCAAAAATACCACTGCTATGCCTGCGGGCTGGGCTGCGGGGCGGTGCTGGATATTGCCAAAGCCAGCAATGGCGCATATTCCGAGTCTCACAAAGCGGAGTATGAGACGCTGCAGGTATTCGGCCCCTTGTTGTTGAATGATGACCTTGCCAGCGTCCTCGTGATCAACGAAATGCTCAACCGTGCGGGTATGGATTCCATTTCCGCAGGCGGCACCGTTGCCTATGCAATTGAAGCCTACCAGAACGGGATCATCACCAGGGAACAAACCGGCGGGCTGGAACTGGCCTGGGGGAATTCACAAGCCATCATCAAACTGGTCAGGATGATGATCAGCCGTGAAGGGATCGGGGATATCCTGGCTGACGGCTCGAAAAAAGCATCCAGCATCCTTGGCGGCAGCGAATATGCCATGCAAATCGGCGGCGAAGAAGCCGGCATGCATGACAGCCGGAATGATCCGCAGCTGGCAGTACACTTCATAGCGGAACCGGCTCCGGGTAAACACACCATTGGGATGGGCATGCTGTATGGCACACTTGCCCTAGCCGATATTTGTTCCTGGGCACCTCCTGCTGTGGCGGTTAAAAAATCAGACGAGCTGATCCCGTCCCGCGAAACAGCGTTGAAGACCGCAGCCAACGCCTGCTATTCCATGCTCACAGACAGCGTGGGCGGTTGTTATTATGCCGAGATGCTGGGAACGCATGCCTGGAACCCGGTCAAGTATATGAACGCAGCCGCCGGCTGGAATAAAAGCGGGGATGAGTACATGGAAATTGGAAAGCGAATCCAGACCCTCAGGCAGCTTTTCAACGTCAAACAGGGTATTGATCCCAGGTCATTTAAACTGCCGAAACGGATGCAGGGAATCCCCCCGCTTCCGGATGGCCCTCTGAAAGGAAAGACCGTACCCGTAGACGAGATGGTCAAATATCACTGGGAAGCATTCGGCTGGGATCCCGAAACCGGCGTTCCGCTGGATTCTTCGGTTGGGTCACTGGGCATCCCCCAGCTGCTGGAACTGGAGGTTGAATAAGATATGGAAGCCAGGATCCCCGTATTTGATTATGATAATTGCATTGCCTGTGCTATATGTGTTGCAGCCTGCCCGGATAGTACCCTTGAGATGAACAAGACCGGTATCGATCCGTACAACAAAGCTTATCCAGCCCTGACAGACCGGCACTGCACCGGGTGCTCGCTGTGCGCAAGGAACTGCCCCATGGGAGCGATCACCATGCAAACGCTAACATATGCGACCGCCGCAGTGGAAGCAGGGAAATGATCCGGGTAAAGGTGTATGCCCCATCGTGGTGCAATATTGACGCCCTCGATGAGCGCGGCTGGATTGAAATGCCTGAAGGTTCAACGCTTGCTGATGTGTTGAAACTGATCAAGATGCCGAAATTTGCAGCAAAGATCCTCCTGGCTGCCGTCAACAGTGAAAAGAAACCCCTGGATACCGTGCTGAAAGACGGGGACATGGTGAGCTTCTTTGCCGTGATGGCGGGAGGGTGAGCACTAATCCGTCCTCATCAAGGTAAATTATTGAGTGTTCTCCCCGAAACTAGAAACCAAACGACCTTAACTGGTCGTTTTTAGTTAAAGGTCATCAACTCCCTTCAATGGATGCTATCGAATCTTTTTACCCAATTAGTTTATACATTCTATAGACGCAATCCCCTAAAAAAGTTGTATCATTAAATATGTTTGTGGTTCTATCCAAAGGGAAATAAATGGATACTATGAGTCAATCCAGATCCAGCCCTCTGCCCGCATAGGGAAATGGAATTCCTGTTCAAATTTTTATACTTGGGATTATAGGAGAAATGCCATGAAAATGCTTTTCCGCTTTTTACTGGCCGCAGCAGTGTTTAGCCTGGCACTTTCGGCTTGCGCCCCAACTGCCCCGGCCGCGCCGGCCGCTGACAGTACCATCGTGATCCGCGCCGGCACAGGGGACGGCGGCGACGGCCTGACCCCGCACCAGCAGATCATCCAGAACTTTGAGGACCTCAACCCGAATGTGATCGTTCAGCTTGAGCCGGTTTCGGGAAGGGATTATTATGCCCGCCTGCTCACCCAGCTCTCGGCCAAAGCCGCCCCGGATATCATGCAAATTGGGGATGATGCGGTGCCTTCTTTCGTCTCCAAGAATGCCTTTATCCCCCTGGATACCTACCTGGAGGAAAGCAGCTTCGATGCCGGCATTTACCTGCCGGGGCTGCTGGATCCTGGCAAGGTTGACGGCAAACAGTATCTCCTGCCCAAAGACTACTCCACCCTGGCTGTGTATTACAACAAGACCCTCTTTGACGCAGCCTCGATACCTTACCCGACCGAAGACTGGACCTGGGAGGACCTGCTCGCCACCGCCCAAAAGCTGACCATTAAAGACGCCGACGGCAACGTGACCCAGTGGGGAATCCAGCTGCCGGCTGCCTGGACGACCGGGTTTGAGTACTGGGTGGCTGCCGCCGGCGGTTCGCTCATCAGCACCGATGGCACGAGTTATGTCGGCTATATGGACAGCCCCGAAGTAGCAAGGGCAGTACAATTCTATGCCGACCTGTACAATAAATACCAGGTGGCTCGCCAACCGGCAGACATGAACGCTTTCGGCGGCGGGAACAGTGAATTCGCCAACGGCAAAGCCGCCATGATGCTCTTTGGGCGCTGGCCGCAAAGCGGCTTTAAGACCAATCCCAACATTTCATTGGGAGTGGTGGCTCCGCCAAAGGATAAGGTGCGTGCCAACATCCTGTTCTGGGGCGGTTTCGGCATTGCCTCTTCATCCACACAGCCGGATACCGCCTTCAAGTACCTTAGCTATGTTTCCGGCGAGCCGGGCGCACAGGTATGGAAAGATTGGGCGCTCCCGGCTGTCAGGAGCGTGGCTGAATCTTCCGGGCTGGCTGATGACCCGATCGAAGGTGTATGGATCGGCGAACTGGACTACCTGGCGCCGCGCGCCTACACCTACACCCCTTATTGGAATGAGACAGCAGACCCGGCGCTGCGCAAGGTGCTTGAGTCGGTCATCATCGACCCGGATGCCGATGTTCAGGCACTGCTGACCCAGGCTGCCAAAGATGCCCAGGCTGCATTGGTTAAGCTGGGGAATTAATCCAGCCGCATTTCGATGGATGGAGTGGCAAGTGTGCTGGCGCAGCCTGATCGCTCGCCACTCCATCTCTACATCTACTGATTGTTGAACATACTCACCTGGCAGTGCGGACTTTACACCGGAAAGAATCCCTGAATTTTTACATCACCATCGCCCCCTGGCTGATAGGTTTTGTCCTGTTCACTGCCGGGCCGATGCTGATCTCGCTCTGGGTCAGCTTTACTGACTGGGACCTTTTAACAGATCCGTTGTGGGTGGGGCTGGAAAATTACACGAACCTGGCGGAAGACCCGCTCTTCATCCAATCGATCAAGGTCACGCTGACGTACACTGCGGCGTATGTCCCCCTTGACCTGGTTGGCGGGCTGTTGCTTGCGTTGCTGGTGAGCCCGCGGTTCAGAGGGATTGGGGTCTTCCGCACCATTTTCTACCTGCCGACGGTCTTCTCCGGGGTGGCTTTTGTGGTGGTGTGGCTGTGGATGCTCAACCCGAATGGAGGGCTGATCAAACTGGCCTTGGGCTGGTTTGGAATCGAAGGGCCGCGCTGGCTCCTCGACCCGAAATATGCGCTCTGGTCCCTGGTGTTGATGAGCTTTTGGGGCTGGGGCCGCTCCATGGCGCTCTACCTGGGCGGCCTGCTGAATATTCCCGGTGAACTGTACGAGGCTGCGGCTATGGACGGCGCCGGTAGTTTCCGCCAGTTTTTTACAATCACGCTGCCGCTGCTCTCCCCCACCATCTTTTTCAACCTGGTGCTGAGCGTCATCGCCACCTTCCAGTCATTCACCAGTGCTTTTGTGGCGACCAATGGAGGGCCGCTTGACTCGACCCTGTTCCTGGTCCTGTACATCTACCGCCAGGCATTCGAGTTCTTTCACATGGGCTATGCAGCAGCCCTGGCTTGGGTATTGTTTGCTATTGTCCTGGTCTTGACACTCATCCTGTTGCGCAGCCAGAAATTCTGGGTGTTCTATCTCGGAGAGAGGAGTGATTAATCATGTTTACCCTCTCACTCTTAATCTCAGGCGGTCAATGAAATGAAAGGATACTTAACCCCTATTTTACAGCCGCGTGGATGGCGGAAGACCTTGCGCATCATCTTGCTTGTCGCTGCAGCCGGGTTGTTCATTGCCCCCGCCCTGTGGATGCTCTCCTCCTCGCTCAAACCCGATTACGAGATATTTGCCACTCCCCCCACCCTCTGGCCCAGCAGCCCTCGCTGGCAGAATTACACAGAGGCGCTCACCTCCCTGCCATTCGGCCGCTTTGCCGTCAACACCCTGATCATCGCCATCAGCACGATCGTCGGGCACCTGCTGTCCTGCTCGATCGTGGCTTACGGGTTTGCCCGCCTGCAGGCTCCGGGAAAGGGCTTCTTCTTTGTCCTGATGCTCTCCACCCTCATGCTGCCTTACCCGGTCGTCATGGTACCGCTATTCATCATCTTTTCAAAAATCGGGCTGATCAACAGCTTTGTTCCGCTGATCCTGCCGGCATTCTTCGGTAACGCTTTTTATATCTTCCTGCTGCGCCAATCCTTCAAGCAGATCCCGCTCGACCTGGAAGATGCCGCCCGTATGGACGGGGCCGGTACTTTCCAGCTGCTGCTGAATGTGATCCTGCCGCTCTCGCGCCCCGCGCTAGCGACCGTGGCAATTTTCACTTTCCAGGCCGCCTGGAACGATTTCCTGGCCCCCCTGATCTTCCTGCATGACCAATCGCTGTACACCTTGCAGCTTGGCTTAAGCTTGTTCCGCGGCGCATACAATGTGCAGTGGGCATACCTGATGGCAGCCTCGCTCGTGGTAACGCTGCCGGTAATTGTCATTTTCTTCATTGCGCAGAAGTCATTTATCGAGGGGGTCGGTTTTACCGGAACAAAACTCTAAATTCACCGGTTTAGAGTAACAGCAAGGCCAACTTCCGCATCCCAGCTGGTGTGTATTCCATGACCTTCCATATTACGTCCTCTGTTCCTACTGACTGGCGGGTAAAGTATTGTAAAATTAGGTAAGGGATACTGCCAGGTTGCGAAAAGAGTAGTAATTAACGGAACCTGTCTTTAAGAGAATGAATTGAATTAGTGGCCAATCAATAATTACCGCAGCGAGCAGCAACCCGGTTTGCATGCTTAGTTATGCTAATTTCAACTCAATCCGGCAAGACGTCAATCTCAATTGCCATCTGCTGAAATAAGAGAGGTTCAAGTGAAAACAATCGGCGCTTTGCTCAACATATTCGAACGCGTGATCGTTGGTAGCCTGATCTTGATGATGATCGTTGTGATCCTGCTGTCCACCATCGAGCTGGGGCATATCCTTGTTCTGGATATTATTTCTCCACCGACTTTTTTGCTGGGCATCAATGAGCTGCTGGATGTGTTTGGTTTCTTTATGCTGATTTTGATCGGTGTTGAGCTGCTCGAGACGATTCGGGGGTATCTAAATGAGCATGTGGTGCATGTCGAAATTGTGCTCGAAGTTGCTTTAATCGCGGTAGCCCGTAAAGTCGTCATCATCGATGTAAAGGAATACTCGTCTGAAACTCTCGTGGCGATAGCAGCAATTGTTGTGGCTTTAGCGGGGGCATACTACCTTCAGAATCGGGTCCGCAACCAGCGCAATTACAGGCTTGGAATAAATGATCCTCTCGAACCAAAAAGTCCAAAAGCTCCGTAGAATTACCAGAGTCACCAGATTCTCAATCAGCCGCTACTGGTATTTTTTCCCTTCAATCCTCAACTGCAAAGCCTGTTGCATGCGTACCTGGAGGACACAAATACCCGGGACTTGTCAGCATGCCACCGCATGTGAACCCTCTCGCAGCTGCATAGAAAAGACACCCAATCGGGTGTCTTTTTGTTTGGAGGACATCAAATCCCATCGAGGGATTGCATTGATTCTTCTCCCAGCTGCGATCATTAGATGACCTTGACTTGCTCTCAATCCCTTACCAGATAGTCATCGTCTCCATGAACAACCTGGTCAGGTCTTCAGCGCTGACAGGACGCGGCGATAATTTGGTTACCCGGTGCTGCGGGAGGGTACCCGCCACAAAGTCCTCGATATCCTGGATCCCAAACCCCAGTGCCTTTAACCCGTTCGGAACACCGGTTTTTTTCATTACTTCGATAATTGCACCCGAGAGCAGGTCACCAGCATCTTCATCCCTGGCATCTGTAATATCAACGCCCATCAGGCTGGCCGCATACAGGTGCAGTTTCGGGTTCGTCGGGGCAGAATAACGGAAGAAGGCTGGAGCTCCCAAAATAACCGACATCCCATGGGGCACCATCGGGTGGTCCTGCGGGTAACCTTCAGGATGGTAATCGCGCACCTTACCGGAAATGGGATAGGACATGCCATGCGGGATTGTTACGCCGGCGTTGCCAAAACCGATCCCCGCAAAGGCAGATGCCATCAGCATCTCTCCGCGTGCTTCGTCATCGTTGATATCGGTGATTTCGCGCACTAAAAATTCTGAACAGATCTTGACTGCATGCGATGCCCAGATGGTACTGATCGGGTTGGCTCCCTGGTACGCCGGGCGCTGGGCAGGGGTCTCAGGTGCTGGACGCTGCTGGTAAGGCAGTGCGGTCAAGGATTCCAGGGCGTGGCACAGCACATCCAGTCCGCTGCAGGCTGCCACCAACTTAGGCATGGTTCGGGTGTTATCCGGGTCCAGAATGCCAAGCTGCGGGCGCAGAGCCCGGTGGGCTATCCCGGTTTTCACATGCATTTCCAGCAGGTCGAATATGGCCACTCCGGTGGTTTCGCTCCCTGTTCCGGCTGTGGTTGGAATAGCGATCATGGGAGATAACCGCCCTGGAACTGGTTGGCCTTTTCCGATCGGGGCATTGACGTAAGTGAGGAAATCAGCCGGATAGGTGGCATACAGGTTGGCCGCTTTGGTGGTATCCATGGTCGACCCGCCCCCTAAAGCAACATACCCGTCAAATTTCCCGTCAGTTGCAAACTGGATGGCCTCTTTGAAGGATAGGTCAGTAGGCTCAACCCGGATATGGTCATACAGAATCGCATCTAGGCCTGCCTGTTTGAGTGATGTGAACACTTTTTCGCAGGCTTCGCTTTTTACCAGGTTCGGATCAACACCCACCATTACCCTGTGCGCTCCGAGGTTCTTCATATCAAAACCAACCTCGGACGTGGATCCTGGACCAAATTTAACGCTGGATGTATCCATCAGGAAAGCGGTTTCATATGCCATTTTTTCTCCTTGGATTATTAATTGCGTGGATATTTTCGCAGACTCTCGGCAGAAAATAACCGGATGAAAAACTTTGAATTTAAGAGAATTCGAGGTGATAACCTGTATATGATGAAAGAATAATCCGGTCACAATAATTATATATGTGTAATGCCAAGTAAAATCAAGAGGACTTCACAGTCGCTTACTCATGCATCTCACACTGGTGATTGACTCTTGTCCCTATTATTTATACAATCAGATTGACCTCACTTTGTCAATTTAACAGCACATATCTGGAATCCTTTACTGGTTCACCCGGAACAGCACTCAGGGATCAAAAGTGCACTGGAGTTTCAGCTACACCCCCGCCATCTGGCCCTCGATCCTGGCAGTCCTTTTGATGCTGGGACTGGCTGTGTTCAGTTCCCGCCGAAGTAATATTCCCGGCGCCATCCCATTGATGATTGGCAGCTTGTTTGGGGCTGCCTGGGCTTTCGGCTCTGTTAGGGAGTATACGGCAACGGACCTGGCAGTAAAAATTCTCTGGGTAAAATTCCAAACCATTTTTCAGCTGCCGGCAGTGACTGCAGTTACCTGTTTTGTACTGGAATATGCCTGGCCGGGACGCTGGCTTTCAAAGCGCAACCTGGTTATTCTCTCACTGGCGCCTCTGATGGTATTTGGGATGGTCTTGCTTGACAGCCGCCTGCACTGGATATGGAGCAGCTTTGCCTATGATGGTACTGTCGCACCCCAGCTGGCTGCTGGCGGTTGGGTGGCGATCTTGTACAGCTTTTTGCTGGTGATCCTTAATCTCATCGCATTAACCTGGTTGTTCCGGCATTCACCCCAGCACCGCTGGGTGGTTGTGGTCATTCTCATTGGTCAGGTCGGTGTCCGCACCTTATATATCCTGGAGAAGGCTAATCTTGTCAATTCCCATTTACCGCTGGACGTGATCGGGCTGGCATTTAACGTATTGATGTATGGGATTGCCTTATTCGGCTTCCGCATCTTTGATCCGATCCCCCTCGCCCAGCGCACAATTATCGGCCAGCTGCGCGATGGGGTGCTGGTGCTGAACCCGCAGGGGCGGGTGGCCAGCTTAAATGCCGCCAGTGAAAGGATGCTTAACATCGTCCTGAAACAGGTTAGAGGAAAACCGGTTACTGAAATTTTGCCCGGGTTTGAGGACCCGGGAACTACTCTGCCTGAACTGGCCGCCCAAACAGCACCAGTGGAAATCACCCTGGGAGCGGGAGCCGAACAGCGTTCCTGTGAACTTGAAACCTCTCCATTAAATGATTTCCATGGATTACCGGTGGGCTACCTTCTCCTGCTGCATGATGTATCCGAGCAGCGCCGGTCACAATCCCAGATTCTGGAACAGCAGCGGGCGCTGGCAATATTGAAAGAAAGGGAACACCTGGCGCAAGAGCTGCATGATGAACTGGCGCAGAGCCTGGCGTCGATCAATGTGCAAGCCCAGCTGGTGAGTGGATTGCTGGAAGCCGGGCAGCCGGATGAAGCGCGGGCGCAGCTGGAGATCCTTGCTAAGGCTGCCCGCGAAACCCAGGTGGAAGTACGTGGTGAGATCAAGTTGCTCTCTTACCGCACGAACGCGATCGAAGGATTTATGGAGTCGCTCAGGCGCTACACGCAGGGATTTCAAGAAACATATAAAATCCAGACCGACCTGGCAGCTCCAGCTGACCTGCCTGTGGTCTCTTTTTCACCCACTGTTGAAGCCCAACTGATGCATATTGTGCAGGAGGCTTTTACCAACATCCGCAAGCATGCCAACGCCAGGAACGTCCGGGTGTACGCAGTCCGGGGGCAGGATACCTTTTCGCTCGAGATCGAAGACGACGGCCGGGGGTTTGATACGAACATCATCCATGCAGGTTCCGAATCGTTTGGCCAGGGCATAATGGCGCAGCGGGCAGCCGAGGCAGGCGGCTTTGTGGAAGTAAACTCAGCCCCGGGTAAAGGCACCAGGGTGCTCATTAATGTGCCGCTGGATAGGAGGGTTGTATGAGGGTATTACTGGCAGATGACCACGCACTTTTTCTGGAGGGAATGAAGAACCTCCTAACGCTCAACGGCATCCAGGTGGCGGGTACCGCCCGTAACGGGCGTGAGGCGTTCGACAAGGCCATGCAGCTGCGCCCGGATATTGTCCTGATGGATATCCGGATGCCGGGCTGCGACGGGGTGACTGCAACCCGCATGATCAAAGCCGAACAGTCGGAAATCAAGATCATCATGCTCACCACCTCTGCCGAAGAGCCGGACCTGATAGAAGCCATCCGGAGCGGGGCGAACGGCTACCTGCTCAAATCACTGGAAGCCAAACCCTTCCTGACCTACCTGGAAGGGGTGGAGCAGGGAGAGGCGGCTATTTCGCGTGAACTTTCCGGGGTCTTGCTGAAAGCAGTCTCCCGCCAGGATCATGGGCAGCAGGAAGGAGAAATATCAGGGGGAGATTTGACCCCACGCCAGGTAGAGATACTACAGCTTGCAGCCCAGGGACTTTCCAATAAGGAGCTGGCAGAACGGCTGTGCGTGAGTGTGCATACGATCAAATACCACCTGGGCGGAATCTTCCAGCGCCTGCAACTTAAGAACCGCAGAGAGGCCGTGGATTATGCAGCCAGGAAAGGCCTTATCAGAAAAGGTTGATACAAGCGGTTTTAAAGCCTGACTTCAGTCTAGTTCCGCCAGTGCGGGACTAGACTTTTTTATACTCCGGCTAGTAGAAAATGGATACTATTTTCTGCATACTGTAAGCAGTGAAAATATTGTTTCCAGGAATGTACAGAGAATCTATGCGGCGGGTTTTGTTGTGCGGAAAATCCCTCTTGATCACCGGTTTGCAGGCCAGCCTGCAGGCCGCGCCCGAGTTGGAGCTGCAGGTTGTGGATGCCCGGCCGCAAGCGATCCGCAACTGCATTACTGCCTGGCAGCCGCAGGTTTTGATCCTCGAAGCCGGGTTATTGAGGAGCGCTTTCTCCCTTTCACTGCTGCAGGAGTTTCCCTGGTTGAAATTAATCGGGCTCGAAATAGAAGATAACCGACTGCTGGTATTTTCCGGGTCTTCATCCCTCGAACCAACACCAGAGGACCTGCTGCAGGTGATCTATGCATGATAACTGTACATTGCGGGGGCACGGATAGTAAGGAAGAAGGAGGGGCTGGATAGTGAATAAGTGACCGGAAAAACAATTGCAGGCTATGCCGAAAACATGTTGACCCAATTAGAAGGAGCTTGAGATGAAAATAAAAATGAACATTCTGATGATCCTCATCCTTGTGGTGAGCCTGGCATTTACCAGCAACGGCGTTTCCGCAGAAACGCCTGAATTTACCATCAACATCGGCCCGGATACACTTGCCGATGCTGCTTATGCAACGCCTTACGAACAACAACTCACAGCTGACGGCGGAACAGGCCCTTACAGTTTCACTGTATACAGCGGCGCCCTTCCTCCCGGTATCACCCTGAGTGACACCGGCCTGCTCTCAGGTTTTTCGGAAGGAACTGATGCCTTGCCGGGCATCTTTACCGTAACCATCGATGTCCGGGATTCGCTTGGCGGCTTAGGCAGCCGCACCTATGACTTAGTACTGGCAAAAGGCACACCGAGTGTTACATTCTACGGTCCAGGGGATCCCTATTGGAACGATCCATTTGATATATATACAGAGGTGTCAAAGGATACCGGGTATGGTTGGGGTTTCTTCCTGGAAGGGACGGTAGCCTACTCAATTGATGGAATCCCGGTTCCCGGATGCGATGCTGTGCCTTACCTGAATTTAGGCTATAAGTGTGAAGAAGTTTCCTTACTCCTCGATGTTGGCCCGCACACGGTCGAAGGGATTTACACTCCTTCAGAATCACTTTCAGCTTACTATACAACTGCAAGCAACAGTGTCGTGTTCAACGTGCAAACCAGCTACTACTACGTCGCAGGCAGTATCTTTGGGGACGCCAACCAGGATGGTGTTTGGGATGCTGGTGAATACGCAGTGGGAAGTGAATTCACCATCAACCTGGACCAGGACTGTGATGAGACGGCTGATTACACTGTTGTAAGCAACTACTGGGGCAATTACCAGTTCAATAATATTCCAGGCGGGTTTAACTATTGCCTGGCTGTTGATACCCCTCCCGGCTACGTGCAAACCACCCAGGTGGATCCTATCTACCTGAACGGGTACACGGATTCGGTTGACATCGGCTTGTTTATCCCTTCTATCTCCATCAGCCCGTATGAAATCCCATCCGGCAGTGTTGGCGTGGAATACAGCCAGACATTCACCGCAAGCGGGGGAACAGAACCTTACACCTTTAGTATCGTTGAAAGCACCCTGCCTGACGGTTTGACCTTAAGCGCAGCAGGTGTCCTCTCCGGCATACCCACAACAGGCGGTAATTATGCTTTCACCGTACAGGCAGAGGACGCAGACAGTGTGATTGGTACACAATACTACTTGATGGACATCTTGATTGACGGCAATTTCACCTTTACATCCTCCGCCAACCCATCTTCTCCGGGAGATTCAGTGACCTTCACCGTCAGCGCAACCGGGGATGCTGTCCATCCATACCTGGGTCCTGTCCCTCCCTTTGGCAACATAACGTTTTTTGCTGATGGAATAGCGATCGAAGGATGCTCAAACATGCTCCTAAATCTTACCTATGACGGGGAAGGGGAACCAATACCAGCCGATCAACCGGTAGCTTGTACAACATCTGCTCTTGAAGCCGGTACCTACCAGATCACTGCAGACTTTGACGATTGGTTGTATTTGTATAAAAAACCAGTCCTTGCCCTGACACAGGAGGTACAGGTTGCTCCTCCTGCAGAAATTACCATCAGCCCTGAAACTCTGTACGCAGAATACTTTACAGCATTAAGCATCCAGCTGACGGCAAGCGGCGGAACCGAACCATATATTTTCTCATTACTTAGCGGAACCCTGCCTAACGGAGTGGAACTGGGCAGCGATGGCTTGCTTTCCGGTTTTCCTATGGGACCTTCCGCAGCTCCGGGCACGTATCCCATCGACATCCAGGTCGTAGATGCAGCAGAAGCTATAGGCAGCCATCACTATGACCTGTATATGGATAAAGGGACGCCGACCGTGTCGTTAGGCGCGTCATCTATGGCCTCCTGGAACAACCCATTCCCCGTCTGGGCAGATGTGACAATGCCCATCAATGAGAACACAGCGATGGAAATACAGGGGACAATAGCCTTTTCCATTGATGGCATCCCGATTTCAGGATGCGGTGCTGTGACCAGCGGTGTAACAGGCTATATGTGTGAAAGTGTATCCATGCCCCTCGATGTTGGCACGCATATGCTTGAAGCTGCCTTCACCCCCTCTGAGATTAACGCACCTTTCTATTACCCTGCCGGCAACAGCGTTGAGTTTACCGTGCAGAACAGCTACTACCTTGTCATGGGCAGCCTCTTTAGTGACAGCAACCAAGACGGCGTATGGGATCATGTTACCGAATATCCGACAGGCGGCTGGACAGTCAACCTGGACCAGAATTGCGATGAGACGGTCGATTTTACTACCACAGCAGGCTCATACTTTGGAGATTATTCATTCACACAAATTCCGGGGGGATTCAACTACTGCATTTCTGTCGATACCGATCCCGGTTATATTCAGACCAATCAGCTGGATGCTTTCTACCTGAGCGCTAGTATTGACTCGCTCAACGTCGGCTTGTATTATCCAACCATAACTGTCAGTCCTTACAGTATTCCGGATGGCAATGTTGGCGTAGAATACAGCCAGGCTTTCACTGCCAGCGGGGGAACCGAACCGTACACTTTTTCAATCAGTGACGGCACCCTGCCAGACGGCTTTACTTTCAGTGAAACTGGTGCACTTTCCGGCACACCGGCTACAGCCGGCTCATATTACTTTACTGTACAGGCACAGGATGCCACCCAGGCGTTCGGGATGAATTATTACTACCTGAATGTCATGACAGACGGTACATTCACCTTCACATCTTCTGCCAATCCCTCCGCCCCGGGTGACCCGATAACCTTCACCATCACCGCAACCGGGGTTGCAGTCGATCCATATTTTGGCCAAGTTGCCCCGGGTGGCGAGGTCACTTTTTATGCTGATGGAGTCCCGATTTATGGCTGTTCAAACCTGTTCTTGAATTTGGACTTCGATGCAGACGGCTACCTAATGCCTGCCGACCATCCGGCCGTATGTACAACATCAGCGCTGGCAGTGGGTTCCCACCAGATCACGGTAGACTACTACAGTTATTACAGCATGTATAACACGCCCTCGCTTACCCTGACGCAGGAAGTGCAAACCCTCACATCCGTAGACCTGTCCATCACCAATACCGACAGTAAAGATCCAGTCAAGCCTGGCACCAAGATGGTATACACTATCAAGGTCAACAACGCCGGACCTGACGCAGCCCAGGGTGTGGTGGTGGTCGATACCTTGGACCGTGATACCACCTTAATGTCAACCTCTGCGCCGAAGGGCTGGAGATGTACCTATGCCGATTCGAAGGTCACCTGCACCAGCAGCGGCCTGGCCAGCGACGCCACAGTCTACATCAAGATCTCAGTGCTGGTAAACAAGTCTGCACCGGTCGGGAAGGACCTGGTAAACAATGCCGAAGTGACCAGCCTGACCGTTGACCCGAACCTGATGAACAATGATGCCGTGCAGAAGACCAGGGTCGTGAAGTAATGGAGGATTTTGCCCAATAAAGCTTTCCTCTGAAGAGGAGAATAAACTGAAGGAGTGAACCGAAATTAGTTAATACACTTGAATGACAGGCACGGAGACTCTAGGTTTTGTCTCCGTGCCTGTTTTTCTTTCAACTATAGATTGTTGAGAACCAATTTCAAAGGTTTTCAATACTTTGATTTTTACCAGGTAGTGAGCAACCAAAAAGGCAGGTCTAGTCTGAGGCGAATAGAGCTGATTACCATCATTACATAATCCTTCCAGTGCAGATAAACCAATAAACCCGCTTGATCATATTCGTCAATTTTGAGCAGTAAAGAAAGATCCTAAATTTTCTTCCTGCGCAGCCGCAGACTGTTGGTCACCACGAACACGCTGCTGAATGCCATTGCGCCCGCAGCCAGGATCGGAACCAGGTAACCCAGGGCGGCGGCAGGGATGAGGATGATATTGTAGAAGAACGCCCAGAACAGGTTCTGCTTGATGGTTCGCATGGTCGCGCGCGAGAGCTGGATCGCCCGCACAGCGCCGCGCAGGTCGCCGCTGATCAGCACCACCGGCGCTGATGCCATCGCCACATCTGTGCCGGTGCCAATGGCAATGCCCACATCAGATTGGGCAAGGGCAGGAGCGTCATTCACACCGTCTCCTACCATGGCGGTAACATAGCCCTCTTCCTGCAATTTCTTGACCTCTGCCGCTTTATCACCGGGCAGCACTTCGGCCAGGACCTGGTCAATACCAACCTGCCTGGCAATAGCCTCAGCGGTCTGATGGTTATCACCGGTCATCATGGCCACTTTGATGCCCATCTTGTGAAACTGCCGGACTGCTTCAGCTGAACCTTCTTTAACCGTGTCGGCGATCGCAACAGCCCCGCACACCTCACCGTCCACCACCACCAGCACGGTGGTTTTGCCTTCACCCTGCAGGCGGGAGACTTCCGGGTCGATGGAACTGGTATCCAGTTCCCGGTCCGACATCATACGCGGGCTTCCCACCAGAACGTGCAGGCCGTCCACCTGGGCTTCCACCCCGTGCCCGGCGGATGCGCGGAAACCCTGCGGCTCAGAGAGCATCAGCTCACGGCTGCCTGCCTCGGCTACTACAGCTTCGCCCAGCGGGTGCTCTGAGCCTTTTTCCACGGATGCAGCCAGGCGCAGAAGTTCATTCTCTTGAATTCGGTCACGCATGACAATCACATCGGTCACCGAAGGCTGCCCTTTCGTGATGGTACCTGTTTTATCCAGGACAACCATTTTTACATGTCCGGCACGTTCAAGGGCTTCAGATGATTTAAGCAAAACCCCTAATTCAGCGCCGCGGCCGGTACCAACCATCACTGCCGTGGGGGTGGCCAGTCCCATTGCACAAGGGCAGGCAATGACCAGCACCGCAACCATTGCGATCAAGGCGCGGGTAAATACACTGACATCCGAATTGACTGCCAGGGGAGGCCCAAACAAAAGCCAGGCAAAAAATGTAATCAGGGCAATGCCAATAACCGCTGGAACAAAAAAGTTGGAAATACGGTCAACAAGTTTCTGAATGGGGGCTTTGGAGCTTTGGGCATCCTCTACCAGGCGGATGATCTGCGCCAGGGCAGTTTCTTTGCCGATCCTGGTAGCCTCGAATTTGATCATGCCCAGCTTGTTTAATGTTGCACCGATAACCGCAGCGCCAGGACCCTTTTCCACCGGCATGGACTCACCGGTCAACATCGACTCATCGACTGATGACCGTCCTTCCACGACAACGCCATCGACAGGGATCTTTTCACCCGGCCGTACGATCACGATATCGCCAACCAGCACATCTTCAACCGGCACATCCGTTTCCTGCCCATCCCGCAGGATGCGCGCGGTTTTGGCACGCAGACCCATCAGCTTCTTGATGGCTTCACTGGTACGGCCTTTCGCCCGGGCTTCCAGCAGCTTGCCCAGTTTGACCAGGACGATGATCACTGCGGCGGTTTCAAAGTACACATGCCCGGGAAGCAGCCCCAGGGTCACCGGAAGGGAATACAGGAATGCAGCCGAGGTACCCAGTGCCACCAGCACATCCATGTTGGCGGATCCGTTGCGCAGTGACTTGTATGCGCCGACGTAGTACTGCCAGCCGACATAAAACTGGACCGGCAGGGCGAGAGCAAGCATCACCCATTTTATCCAGCTTGAATGCGAAATCTGCATTGGCAACAGCCCAAGGTCGCCAGCCATGGCGATGATGAACAGCGGGATGGTAAAGACCAGCCCGATGGTTAATAACCTTTTCTGCTGGTCGATCTCTTTCTGGCGTGCCAGGGCTTCTGCATCTTCAGCGTTCCCGCCGGCTTCCAGCGCTTCGAACCCGGCAACGGATATCGCCCTTCGCAGGTCAGCCTGGCTGACGAGGGTAGGGATGTACCGCAGCTGCACTTTTTCGGTGGCGATATTGACCCGCACATCGGTAACACCTTCCACGGAAGCCAGCGCTTTTTCAAGGCGGCGGGCGTCATTGTCGTCACTTATGCGCTTAATGACCAGGTCCGCATCCCCCATAGCGATGCCGTATCCGGCACGCTCCACCCTGCCCATCAGGTCGTTCACGGTGGACAGCTGCGGGTCTACTTCTACGGTCGCCCGCTCAGACGAGAGGTTGACAGCAGCGCTCTTTACGCCGCTGCTTTTCTTCAGCGCACGCTCAACCGTGGCAGAACAATTGGCGCAAGTCATCCCGGTTATAGGTAATGTGATCAATTTTGTCTCAGGCATGTTTACCTCAATTCATATATCGGTCATTAAAAACAGATTTGAAACCTGTTTGCCTGCCCAGCATCAGCCAGGGTTCTCTTCAGGTTCTCGAATAATTAAGATATAATAGATAATTATAATCCTAATGGGCACATTTTCAAGCCCGCAACAAACACATAATGCAGAAGAGGAAAATATGAATGTATTTATGATCGGAGGTACCGGGCTGCTGGGCAGTGAAGGTGCAAAGGAGTTGATCAAGCGCGGCCACTACGTAACAACTATGGCACTTCCCCCGGTTCCCCCTGGAGCTGAGCTGCCTGCAGAAATGAAGATCGAGTTCGGCAATTACATGGACTTATCTGATGAAGACCTTGCCAGCCTGCTCAGGGGGCATGAAGGGCTGGTGTTCGCTGCCGGCATTGATGAACGCGTGGAAGGCCCCGCCCCAGTATATGAGATGTTCAAAAAGTTCAACATCACCCCGCTTGAACGCCTGCTGCGCATTGCCAAAGCCAACGGTGTGAAACATACTGTTGTCCTGGGTTCCTATTTCTCCTACTTTGCCAAGATCTGGCCGAAGAAGGAATTGGCCCGCTGGCACCCGTACATCCGCAGCCGTATTGACCAGGAGAACATGTGCCTCAGTTTTGCTGACGAAAATTTTGATGTTGCAGTCCTGGAACTGCCCTATATCTTCGGAGCCCAGCCCGGAAGGAAACCCGTCTGGACATTCCTGGTCGAGCAGATTCGCGGGATGAAGGACGCCACCATGTACCCGCCCGGCGGCACTACCATACTCACCGTGCGCCAGGTAGCCCAATCCATCGCCGGTGCGCTCGAACGCACCAGGGGCGGCCAGGCTTACCCGATCGGGTACTACAACCTCACATGGGTCGAGATGCTCAAGATCTTCCACAAGCACATGGGCGTACCTGACAAGAAGATCGTCACCATCCCCAAATGGCTGTTCGCTTTAGGCGCGCGGAATATCGTGAAACAGCAGAATGCAGCCGGGCACGAAGGTGGCCTCCATATGATCAAGTTCACCCAGGTCATGGGCGCAGAAGCGTTCATCGATAAAAACCTGGGCTGCGTTCCACTGGGCGTCGAACCGGACGATATCGACGCCGCCATCGGCGAATCGGTCAAGCTATCCATGCAAGTGCTCGACGGCCAGGCAGATGCCATTGGCATGAAGGGCGAGTAGAACGGGTTATCAAAAAGCCCTGCGGAATTATCCGCAGGGCTTTTTGATAATAAATAGTCCGGTTATCCCACTATATGGAATTTCTCCTGCCTACCATCCAGCCAGAGCATGCGCCCGTCCACCAGCACCGCATCTTCTTCCAGCCCAAACATCACCACCTGGTTATCCCACTCTGGCACAGCCTGCTGTACATTCAATTCGATCGCGTAAGCGGTGCTGTTGTTCAATTCGTAATCGCCCACCCCGCTCACCCCGCCCTGCTGGTCCCATAGTCCGATGGTCGGGCCGGCGCCGTGCCCGTGGTACCCGAGCGGGTGGGTGTAGATCATCGGTTCAATACCTTCCGCACGCGCCTTATCAAGGGCATCCTTCAACACCTGGTTGCCTGTGCGCCCCGGTTGCATGAATTCGAGGAGGATATCCTGCAGGCGGTTGGCGGCTGCCATGCCGGCTCTCAACCCATCCGGCGCTTCCATTTCCCCCGGCTTGAGCACGTAAGCCAGCTGCTGCTGGTCGGTTGCCAGCCCGAGGTAATAGAACCCCATATCGCAATGCAGCAAGTCACCCGGCTGGATGAGCTTGCGCTCTTTTGGGTTGGTCTTGCCGATAGGTGCGGGCAGCTCGCCGGCAGCCTGCAGCTCTACTGTAGGCTGGAACCAGGCTTGCAGTCCCAGGTCGTTCATTTTCTGTCGCATCCACCAGACCACATCATCGGTCGTGGTGGTGCCGGGTTGGATCACCCGGTTGGAAAAGGCTTCAGCGATGATATCATGGCCGATCTTCACAATACCCGGGTAAACATCCAGTTCAGGCTGGATGCGTTTCTCCAGCCAGCCAACCGCCACCCGTTCGGCGCTGCGTACCCGACCGGCATACTCCGGACCAATGGCCGCCATGATCTGCTCATACTCGCTGTGGGTCAGTCCGTCGCCAAAGGGGAAGGTTTGTGAGTAGTTCAGGCCAATAGAGACTGGGTCGATCTCCCTTACCACTCGCCCCAGGCATTCGAACTGGGTTTCGGTTTCCGGGTTCCAGCCTGCCTTGTAGAATTCACCGAATCCGTACCGGTCCAGGCTAATGCGCCCCAGGCTGCCATCCAGCTTGCGCCAGAACAGCAGGATGGTACGCCTTCGGGCGGACATGGAAGGTTCGGGCAGCAGGGACATGATAACCGGGTCTTCGTTATACTCCCGCGCGGATACGATCCACATTTCCAGTTTCTCGCGCTGCAGGATTGGCAGGATCCCCTCATCCAGCCTTTGTTTCAGCCAGGCATTGCAGATATCTGCCTGCTCGCGCACCGGCAGGATATTGTAGGCGGTCTCGGTTGTTGTGGCTCTGTTCGTTGTTTTGGTCATTGTAAGGGTTCCTCAAGCGATTCCGTCTTGTTAACCAGGAGACATTCCAATAAACCGGAATGTCTCCTATCTTTCCTAAAATACTGATCTTCAGGATTACATCTGGGGCATTGCCAGGTTAAGGCCGTGAGTACTTTCTGCCTGATCTGCATTTGCTCCAGAAAAACTACCGGTAAGATTTGCTTAATATTGCCACGCAATCTTCCTGGGTCATTTCATAAGGATTGGCCTCGAACAGGCTACCCATTGTTTCCCTGGCATTTTGGGCTATCTTAACAAACTCATCCGGAGTTATCCCATAATCAGACATTTTCAGGTCTGCAACACCGCATTCTTGCTGCAGTTTCATGAGCATTGTGATGAAATCTGCCGGTTTGCTTGCATTTTTCATCCCGAGAGCCTGGGCCATGCGGATAAAACGGCCATCGCAGGCATGTTTTTCAATAAAGAATTCGAAAAATGCTTTGGATATCATGATCAATCCAGCACCATGCGGCAGTTCCGGATGGTACGCCGACATGGCATGTTCCAGCGAATGCTCCGCTGTTGTGGAGCTGATCGTCATAGCCACACCGGAAAGTGTGTTGGCAAAAGCCATTCCCTCGCGGGCTTCCAGGTCGTTACCGTCTCTTACTGCACGCACCAGGAATTGCCCGGCGTTTTCAATAGCTGTCAGGGAGTACATATCGCTCATCGGGTTAGCAAACTTCGCAATGTAAGTTTCAATAACCTGCAACAAGGCGTCAAAACCCTGGAACGCGGTGAATTTCGGCGGTACAGTGACCATTAGCTCAGGATCAACAATGGAGATAACCGGATACAACGTGCTATCCACGCCGATCTTCTCATTTGTCTCCTCGTTAGTGACCACTCCCCACGGATCCACCTCGCTGCCTGTGCCGGCTGTAGTCGTGATGCAGATTACAGGCAACGGGTCACTCTTGATCGACCGCCTTTTACCAGAACCGGCTTGCACATAGTCCCACAAATCGCCTTCATTTGCAGCCATCATCGCGATCACTTTACTGGCATCTAAAACACTGCCGCCGCCAAGGGCAACCAGGAAATCACACCCGTTGTCCCGCGCCGAATTTGCGCCAGCCATGATACTGGATTTTGTTGGATTGGCACCGATTTGATTAAAGAGAGAAAAAGCTATACCAGCCTTCTGAAGCTCTGCCTCTACACGGGCAAGCGCTCCATTTGCCTGAACCGATTTCCCGTTTGAAATGATGATCATAGCTTTCTTGCCGGGCATCTTTTGTTTGTGGAGTTCATTGAGACGGCCGCTTCCAAAAACGATTCGGGTGGGCATGTACATGTTAAATTTCATCAGCAGTATCCTTTTCCTTTCAATGATTAAGCCCGTCAATCCTGTTTAAAATGAAAAATCAAGGGTTTGACAGGTTCTAAAGGTAACTGTTGGATTATAGAACATTAAGTAAGGTTTAGGTAGAGAATCACCTGGTTGAGCCTTCAACCAGTTCCCGGGTGCGTGATTACAAAATATCTTGGGCATCTGGCAGTTCTTTCACAGTCTTGCCAGCGATGTCGGTGGAGAAATTAATGACTCGTTTGATTTGCTAGAAAATCGTTTCACCCCGATCCGTTCATCAAGAGATGTCTATAATAATTTCGGCCAAAGTGCTATAGTATATATGCACCAGATGAGGTACCTATGATCGAGATTCCTGAAGCCTTTGCCCTTGCCCGCCAGGTCAGTGAGAAACTGGCCGGACGTACGGTCGAATCGGTAACAGCTGGTGCATCGCCCCACAAATTTGCCTGGCTCAATCACGAGCCAGCTGAATATTCTGCCCTCCTGGCAGGCAGCACTTTCACTACCGCAAAATCACACGGCGGTATGCTGGAAGTGCACACCAATCAGTCCAACCTGCTCTTTCATGACGGCGTCAACCTGCGCTTACACCCTGAAGCCGGCACTGTTCCTGCTAAGCACCAGCTCCTGCTTACCCTCCAAGACGGCGGAGCATTATCTGCCTCGGTGCAGATGTACGGGGGGTTGTACTGCTGGAGCAACCGGGAAACCTTTGCCTATACCTACTACAACATCGCCCTGTCCAAGCCATCTCCCCTCGATTCCACCCAGTTTACCGAAGCGTACTTCATGCAATTAATTGCCAGCGACGCAGTCCAGAAGCTCAGCGTAAAAGCTGCCCTTGCCACCGAACAGCGCATCCCCGGGCTGGGTAACGGTGTCCTGCAAGATATCCTGTGGAACGCCCGCATCTCACCCAAACGCAAGATAAACGCGTTATCTGATACAGAGAAAAAATCGCTCTACAGAAGTATCACCAGCACCCTGGCGGAAATGAGCAAACTGGGCGGCCGCGACACCGAGAAGGATCTCCTGGGGAATCCCGGAGGTTACATCACCATCATGTCAGCAAAAAATTCCAGCGCTCCCTGCCTGGCATGCAATACCCCTATCATCAAAGAAGCTTACATGGGAGGAAGCATTTATTACTGCCCGCACTGCCAGCCCGCCAGTTAATTTATTGTGCTTTTAAATCAGCATAGTCTGATTGTTACTGGTTGAATAGATTCTTTCAGAAACCGTTAAGGGTATTCAGGAGGTTTCTTCCCGGGTTATTCCTGCAACCTGGAATAGCCTGACAATGGCTATTCATAGGCTATTTCCGTCCTTGCTGGAGGATGCTTAAGGAAAACTGGATGGAGGGGTAAAGTCATGACAAGTGAAACATCTGTGAAACCGGAATACGGGAACTGGGTTTCAAAGAAATTTGTATATGTCCCGGGTGTGCTTTGCCTGGTATTTGGTGGGTTGGCATTTCTCATTCCAGCTTCAATTGTCCTTTCCGTTATTTTCCTTTTATGTTCCATCTACTTTGCTTATGCCCGGCATCTCTTTTCCCCGAAAGGGGCTAACATCCAGGCAAAGGTACAAAATCTCCTACTGGAACATCTCTCCGGGTGGGATGGCAAAGGGGATGTGCTGGATATTGGATGCGGAAACGGTTCGCTCACAATCCATCTGGCAAAACGCTACCCTGAAGCGCATCTGACAGGCATTGACCACTGGGGCAAAGCATGGGAATACTCAAAAAGGGTCTGTGATAAGAATGCTGAGGTCGAAGGAGTCCAGAACTCGGTGTCATTTGAAAAGGCAAGCGCAGCCTCGCTGCCATTTGAAGATGACTCCTTCGACCTTGTGGTCAGCAACCTGGTGTTTCATGAAGTGCAGGAAGTGAAGGATAAAACTCTCTTGATCAAAGAGGCACTTCGGGTTGTTAAGAAAGGGGGCTTTTTCACCTTCCAGGACCTTTTTTTATGGAAACAGGTCTACGGAGATGTGGAAGCGCTGCTTGAAATGATCAGAGGCTGGGGAATTGATACAGTTGAAATCAGCGATACGAGCAAAGCTGGTTTCATTCCCCGCATTTTAAAACTGCCTTTCATGCTGGGCACAATCGGAGTATTGTACGGCAGAAAATGATGCCCTGCGGCTGAATTGTCAATTGGATAAGTATGCAGGTTACTTAAGCCTGGTGCGGTGTCCTTCGATAGCATCGATGACAGCCTCCCGCAGGGTCATTACCGCCAGTTCAGCACAATGCAGATGATCATCAGGTAAGCCTCCCAGAGCGCCGATCAGTTCATCAGGTTGTATGCGTTGGGCTTCTTCCAATGTTTTTGTGGTTGCCATCCGGGTGATCATGCTGCCGCATGCCTGCGTGGCACCGCAGCCGTCAGCGATAAATTTTGCGTCCATGATGCGCTGGTTGATCACCATCAGGTCAATTTGCATACGGTCGCCGCATTCCCCCAGGAACAGCCCCTGGGCATCCGGTTTTTCCAGGGTCCCAACATTGTACTGGCTGCGGATCAGGTGGACAACAATATCTGAAAAATACTGCCCTGTGTGCGATGTTTCACTTGAGGGTTCAGCCAGGACTTGTTCAATCTGTTTTTCCTCAGGTTCTACCGTTTGTAAAACCGGCTCTTCAGCGGGCGCCGTTTCAAGCGCGTTCTCTTCCAACTCCAGCAGCGCTGATTCAAATGCATCACGTAAAACACCCCCTTCTGGCAGTGAGATTTCCTCTATCTTGCCTTCATCCGCCAGGATGCAGTTTTCCGGGATGTAGGGGATGCGGGCAAGAACCGGCAGACCGAACCTAGATGAAAGAGCATCACTGTTTGCAGTTTCCTGCCGGTTGGCCATATTTTCCACGACCCCAAGGATTGGAACCCCCATCTCGCGCAGGATACGAATCCCCCTGGCATTCAAGCGGGTGCTGATCTCCCAGGGTGTGTTGACTACCAGCACCGCATCAACTGGTATGGTCTGCAGGATGGAAACGGTGATTTCGGAAGCGGCCGGCGGCATATCAATGAGCAGGTAATCCAGAATTCCCCATTCAACCTCGCGGAACAGCTCTTCGATCACCTTACCTGACAGGGCTTCTTTCCAGATGATGGTGTTTTTATCTTCATCGACAAGCAGGTCAGCCGAGAGCATCTTGATGCCGCGCTCTGACTGCAACGGCAAAAAACTGTAGCTGCCCATACCAACCGGACCATTCAAACCGAACAGCAGCGGGATGCTCGACCCGCTGAAGTTTGCATCCAATATACCGACCCGGTAACCCCTGTCTGCCAGTTCCAGCGCCAACACTCCGCTGATAAAGGACCTGCCCGCCCCGCCTTTTGCGCTGGTCACGCCGATCACCCGGTGGATGATGCGCCGGGCAGGTGTTGCGGTGTTGTTCTCTGGATTGGGGACTGGATTGCTGTCTATCTGCATGCTATTGACTCCTAAATATCCGGCATGCTTACCGGCAGTTGTGATGATTTAGCGGGTTGATTATAACAGCCGGAATAACCTTTGGCATGCCGCTCTGAAGTTGTGCAAAATTCTATCTCATTTTCAGGTTTCTGCCTCATCGGGAAAATTTTGACAAGCAATCTACCATAACCCGGAAATGGGTCCAGTGAAGTAGACGACAATCATACCGGTCGTGTTATAAAAACCATGCGCCACGATGGCAGCCCAAAGGTTGTTATTGAATTTCCGCTTCAGTAAACTGAAGAATACCGCATCAATGGCGGTCACTATCACCCCTACGATCCCCTGCTCAAGGTGCGCCAGCCCAAAAACCAGGCTGGAGATCCCAATTGTCAGCACAACCCCCGCCAGGCTGCTCCCAAACAAACCGCCCAGCAACTTTTGCAGATAACCGCGATACACAATTTCTTCGCCCAGGGCAGCCAGTGTCCAGCCCAGTACCAGCAACAAAAGCAGCTGCTGCAGATTGCCTTGCAGATTAGCGATACCGCTGTTGTCCATTACAGTTCCGGTCAGGCGGTTAAGCACTGGCATCATGACCCCGGCATCAAACAGCTGTAAAACAACACCGCCCAGGAGAGCAACAGCAGCCATACCGAGCCAGGATCCTGGTTTCTTAAATCCAAGGACGGCAACCTTTTCGCGCCGGATGAGCAGCGATACAACGGTCATGCCAAGGATGACCAGGGTTGGAATGAAAAGGTCCAGCGGCACAACAATCACGGCTGCAACAACCTCGGTTATTGTGATAATCTTCCAAAAAACCTTTGCATTCACTGGCAATCTCCTTTCCACCACTGGAAATAATTTGCTTCAATTCCTCATAGAGGCAGCAGTTTGGATATTGTGTGCTGTCCGTAGATTAGCCCGCAACCCTGTTCGTTACCCCTTCTTATTCCACAAGATGATCTTGCTGACTCCCTGCAGTAGGTCTGGCAGTGTACCGACCAGCATCAGGATAAAGATGTCCGGCATTCCCTGGCGCATATATGCCACGCTAGAAATGAGGTTGAACCGGTTTCCATAAAAGTTGCTCACTTGCCACAAAGCAATAGCCATGATTACAACAGGAATGAGAAAGCTGATCGCAATATCCCATGTCCTTTTTAATGCGTTGACTTTGCGCATGCGGTCTTTCCAGCCGCGCAGTGAGAGGATATTGCGGGCGGCGAGTACACACAAACCAAACACAACGATCCCGATCGCCCAGCCGACCCAGCGCACAGACCAGCCCTGCTTAAGCGGCGGCGGCATGGTGCCAAGCACAACCCCTTCCACGCTGGCGGTCAACTGGCTGGCAGAGATGTAGTGGTCCACCTGGTAACCCTGGTTGGTCAGCAAGACAAATGCCCGGCCATTTCTGGGATAGATGTTTACCATGGTGCGGAAGGTCTGGTTAGCCCCGCCATGGAGGATCTTTGCTCCATCATCGTAGACGAACCAGCCCATCCCATAGGAACCAACACCGGGAGCCAGAATGCGCCGCATCATCTCATCGGAAACCAGTTTTGATCCATTGGCTGGGAACTCGATGGCATACTTTGCCATGTCCTCTGCAGTCGAAACGATCCATCCTGCCCCCACCCCATAGACCGGGTAGCCCTCTTTGGCAGGCAAGGCAAAGCCAAACAGGCGGGTATACCCCCTGGGCATTTCTGCCGCAACAGAAGGATCGGCAGTTGAGGAATCCATCCCCAGCGGTGTGAGGATGTTTTCATGAACATAATCGGCATAGCTCAACCCGCTTTGCAGCTCAACCAGGTAGGACAGGACCGTATAACCCATATTGAAATACTGGAACTGGGTGCCAACCGGCGCAGTCAGCTTCGCTTTTACCAGGGAACGGACGGCATCTTCATGGCTGGTATTGAGGGGCAGGACAACACCGTATCCTGCATCGGACAACCCGCTGGCATGGTGCAGCAAGTGGTTAATGGTAATCTGGCCGGATGCCTGTTCGTCTGCCACCTTGAACCAGGGTATGTAGCTCTGCACAGGCGCATTGAGGTCAAGCTTGCCCTGCTCAGCCAACTGTGCAATAGCCAGTGCAGTGAATGATTTGCTCTGCGATCCGATATAAACGTTGGTTTGAGGTGTCATCGGATCACCATTGCCGTCCACCCCGTACCCTTTCAGGTAAATGACTTCGCCATTTTCGATAACAGCCAGGGCCACACCTGGCAGGCCATGTTTTTTCATCTGGCCTGCCACAGCAGCATCCAGTGCATTCAAATCGATTGTCCCGCTGGAACTGGATGCTGACTGAAAAGATACGGGAAAAAGGAAAATTGAAAGGTAAACAAGAAGTGAAAGAATTGAAGTGTGCTTTTTCATTAAAATCTCCATATTGCTGTACGCATGTGCAATTCCCGGTCTTAACGCAAAAATCCACCGGGTTTTTAACATTCGATATTTAATTGATTAGCCAATAATATGTATGAGGTGATGTGGAAAAACCATTAACGTAGCTTGTTGCTGGCAGCTTAAAAAAGGTATTCTTCAGAAAGGTTACAAGGAAGGTTCTTCTCAGGTGCAAAAATTTTCTTTGATTTTCCTTTTTGATTGTAGCACCAGTTTTCCAGCTCTGCCCCTGTAAACAAAGCATAGTTTACACCTTTTAACCGACCTATCTAAACAAGAAATAAACCAGTTCGCCGTTTATCCAGGTATGATGGAACCAGTATACCAATCTTTATTTTTACGGTGAGTAAAATCCAATGAAGAAATTCCCTTTCATTCTCCGGTTCCTGGCTGCTGTTTGGGTCACAACTCTTCTTACAGGCTGCTCAGCCGGCGTTAGAGTGCTGGAGGGAGGAACTAAGAAAACTGGTGAAATTGCAGGTACAGACGAAACATCCCACAGCAAGGATGCTGAGCCGGACTACGAAGTAGTTTTTCCGCAAAATAGCGTCAACCGCATTGACATCACCCTTACCCCTGAAGCCTGGGGAGATTTACAGTCAGAAATGACCGATCTATTCGGTGAATTTGGCACAGGCGGCGGGATGGGACGCGGATTTCCAGAGCAACCCGGGTTGGATGGAAATTGGCCCACACCCGATGTACCAGCAGGAGGGGAACCTCCGGTTGATGACCGCAAGTTTGGTCCTCCAGGTGGAAATATAGGCGGCGGACTGAATTTTGCAGATACCAGTTATGTGAGCGGAACGGTTTTCTTCAACGGCCAGACTTGGGAACATGTAGGTTTCCGCTACAGTGGAAATTCCACCCTCCAAAATTCGTGGAGCAGCGGTACCCAGAAAATTTCCTTCCGCCTGGATTTTGACGAGTTTGAAGATGAGTACCCCGAAACCACTGACCAGCGGTTTTATGGGTTCAAGCAAATATCTTTTAAAAGCAACGCCATGGATGACTCCTACATCCGGGAAAAGGTAGTTTCAGATATTTTCCGTGATGCCGGTGTGATCTCCTCTCAAACCGCCTTTTACGAAGTGTATATTGATCATGGCGAAGGACCGCAATATTTAGGCTTGTATACCGCAGTGGAAATTGTAGATGACACTCTGATCAAAACCCAATTTAGCGACTACAGCGGGAATGTTTACAAACCGGAAGGGCAAGGCGCAGCTTTTATAGAAGGGACTTTCACCCAGGAATCCTTTGAAAAACAGACCAACGAGGATGAAGCCGATTGGAGCGATATTGAAGCCCTGTTCGCTGCTCTAAACAGCAGTCTGCGCACTAGCGACCCGGCAGCCTGGCGGACTGGGCTTGAAGCTGTGTTTGATGTGGATGCTTTCATCCACTGGCTGGCAGTGGACACAATCATCCAGAACTGGGACACCTACGGTGAAATGGCACATAATTACTACTTGTACAACGATCCATCAGACGGCCTGCTGACATGGATCCCGTGGGACAATAATATGGCACTCAACGCACAGGCTATGAGAGGGGACCGCGCAGGAGCTGTAGAACCAGGTGGAGGTGTTGTCGCCAGGGAAGATTTCGGAGGCAGGGGCGGTATGGGCAGGCAGGGTGTGCGCGAACTCGACCTGGCTGATGTCGGTGCAGATTGGCCGCTGATCCGTTTCCTGATGGATGACCCGGTCTACCTTGCTGAATACCAGCAGTACCTGCAGGAAACTATTGATACCGTATGGATACCGGAGCGTCTTGCAGAAAAGTACCAGCAGGCTCACAACCTGATCGCCCCGTATGTTGAAGCAGAAACCGAGGGTTTCACCCAACTTTCATCGATCGAAAGCTTTAACCGGTCGATTAACGCACTTGTCGAGCATGCCAATCAGCGCTATAAAGCCGTACAGGAGTACCTGGCAGCCCAGTAATCGCAGGTAATTCCATAAAAAACAGGAACAAAGTTAATGATGAGCCGGGAGAGAGGAATTACCCGGCTTTCTTCTCCCGCCTGCTGTTCGGGGGTAGAATATTTCTATCCAAAGACATATGCAGGGGAGGGTTCTGGTGTTCAATATCACACTGACAACGATTTTTGATATCATCCTGCGTACCACCCTGATTTATCTAGTCATCCTGGTTGGGCTCCGCCTGGCTGGTAAACGTGAGATCGGTCAGTTGACCATGTTCGACCTGGTTGTTCTTCTGCTGATTTCAAACGCAGTCCAAAATTCTATGGTCGGACCGGACACCAGTCTTCCGGGAGGTGTGCTGGCTGCAGTTATTTTGCTGGTGGTAAACGCCCTGCTGAACCGTCTTGCGGTCAAATCTCCGCGCCTGCGCCGCTGGGTTGAGGGCACACCCACCTTGCTGGCGCTGCATGGAGCTGTCATACCGGAGCATTTGAAGCGCGAAGGCATTGACGATGAAACCCTGTCCGCAGCGCTGCGTGAACATGGAATTCTCGATATCAGCCAGGTGGAAATGGTTGTGCTCGAAATCGACGGGTCAATCAGCGTGGTTCCGGTGGGCGAAACAGCCCGGCGGGGAACCAGGAATGTGAAGACTCCGAGATTATAGGTCAAGCAGGGAATACAGGCTCTCTCACAGTTTATTTATAGATATTCGCGGGAAAATCATGCGTGAAGAACCAGTTGGTAGTAGTCATCTTACAAGCGCTTCAAATTTTAAGTCTGGACATAAAGACTGATTAAGATGCGGTATAATCCCTGCCTGGGTGGATTCTCAACAACCCGAAATATTCATCCTTCTTACCGGTAAATCCATTATTAGTAATCCGAAATATCAGGGACACAAAATTCCCTGCCCTCAACGCATGCTGGACCAACACACATTCATAACAAAGGATCGTCCATGCACAAAAGAATAGCACTCCCCCTGACCCTGATCATGCTCCTCAGCATGGTCATCACCGGCTGTGGATCCGCTACAACCCAGGCTCCCCAGTTTTCCGAAACCCCAACCGCTGCTGCAACCGCAACTGCAGCCCCCTCGCCGGTTGAGACCGAACTGCCCACACCTGAACCGGAACCAATCCCATGCAATATCGCCTTTGATTCCGACCGTGACGGCAACCGTGAGATCTTCAGCATGGCTCCTGACGGCAGAAACCAGGTGAACCTCACCAACAACCCGGCTGATGATTTTGACCCAGTCTGGTCTCCTGACGGAACGCAGATTGCCTTCGTTTCGAACCGAGAGACCGCATCCGGCGGCGGGCAGTTCATTTTCATCATGCGTTCTGACGGCAGCAATATCACCCAGGTCTCCTCTCAGCCTGGCAGCAGCTTCCCGGACTGGTCGCCGCTGGGCAACCTGGTTGCCTACAGCAGCAATGGCGATCTGTACCTGGCGGATATACTCGAGGGTACTGAGGTCAATCTCACCAGCAGCTCCGAATGGGATGAGCAGCCAAAATTCTCGCTCGACGGGCAACGCATTGCCTGGCTGCAGGGCGAAGAAAAGGACCGCCAGCTGTTAGTGATGAACCTTGACGGCAGCAACATCATCCAGGTTACCAAAGGCGGTACGGTCTACGATGCCGAGTGGACCGTAGATGGGCGCATTTTCACCCACTGGGACCAGCCGGATGGTATCTGCTCTAATTGCGTGGTTACAGCAGATGGTAAAGAAGTTATCGATGCCGGTGGCAAAGGTACCATCCAGGAGTTCCTGCCTTTCTGGACTGAAAACGGGGATCGCGTTGAACTGATCTTTGGTGATATCAATAACACCGGTTTTGAGGATATCATCCTGGTTAGCGAGATCTACCCGGACATCTTCAACTACCTGACAAGCAATGCCGGCAACAACCGCAACCCCGACGCCCCTGCCATGTGCGGGCCGGTAAAACCGGCTTCAGGTGAAGCCGTGGCAGAGGAGACAGCTGCATCTGGCCAGGGCTTCGTGATCGGCTACACCGGTTCCATTAGCCCGAATGATCAAATGGGTTTTGATACAGCCTGCTCAGAGATCGATGTGGAATGTGTGCATGGCGAATCCATCAGTGAACTGGCAGACTTGGGGGTGGATGCCATCGTTAATGCCTCAAACCGCTGGGACGCCATGGGCGCCTTCCCACAGATCCATGATGCCGTCGGCCGGGGCATCCCGGTTTTCATGCTAAATGCCGAAACCAGCGAACCGGGGACTTTCAACCTCTCAGCTGAAAATGAGATCATAACCACCACCCTGACCTGGATGTTCAAGACTATGAACGATGTAGGCGGGTTTGCTTACTATAATTACGGCAGCAGCGACTACATCCAGCAGCTGGTGGATGCCGTGCTCAAGGGTTACCCCGGTATCAAAGCCGTCAAGAACACACCTGATTACGGGGAGAACCCGTTCTCCGGCCAGAAAATCCAGGACCTGATCGGCCAGAATGCCAGCCTAGGAGCCATCTGGTCCAGCGAGCCGTCCAACGACTTGTTTTGGGCAGCGATGGATAAAACCAACAGCCGCATCCCCCTGGTTGAGTGCCCGGCAAGGGAAGATATGCTCACCGCCTGGAAGAATGAGCTTGATGCCGGTTCAGCCCTGCAATGCATCTCCTTCATCCGCCCCGGGGGCACTGCTTATGAGGGAATATACGCGGCTTATTACTACCTGAGCGGAAACCAGTTCAAGCCCGACATGCTCGGCGGAGAGGGGAACAACACCCTGCACTACGACATCCCGGTGATCACCAATGAAACACTGCCTGAGTGGATGAACAAGCTAGACTCCTTCAGGGTTGGCGACAATGAAATGCTGTTCCTGCAGCCCAAGACACCAGAGGAGATATTGGAAACCTGGTTTGTGAAATAAAGGTGTTTCTTTCGAAAACACATTAGTCTCCTCCAGAGCAATGAATGAAAAAATGAAGGGTCTTGCCCAGATGTTATCAAGGCAAGGCCCTTCTCTTTACTCTACTCTGGGCTTCCCTTCAGGTCGTTCTAAGGGGCAAACCAGTTTTTCAGGCTTTCCCCTTTTTCAGGTCTTTGATCGCCTGGTCGGCAGCAATCTTACCGGTTATGAGTGAAACCGGAAGCCCGGATGGGCTGTAAGTCCACTGCCCGGCCTGGTAAATCCCCGGGATGGGAGTTTTGACCGCTTCCATGATTTTCGGCAGCCGGCTTTCTGCCGGAACTGGATGATTACTGAATGCCCACCCGGTTATGGCGCCCTCATGGTTGCCGGTCAGCTTCGCCAGTGTCAACGGGGTGGATGAAAACATCGTTTGGATGGAATCCTTCAGCCCGGGGAACACGCTGGCATCCAGAACACGGATGATGGCTTTCTCGCACAGTGCCTTGAAATCTTCATACCAGCCCTGGTCAGCAACCTGCCTGGTAAGGTTGTAATCGAAGAGTGCGCTCACGATCAGCCCGGTCTTCCCATCCGGTGCCAGGGTGCTATCGCGCAAGACCGGAATAGAAACCTCGTAGGTTGTCAACTGGAAGAACTTCTCCAGCCATCCTTCGACGATCGTCCGATCCTGCCCGGCAGGAATTGGACCGGCAGCCGATTGCCCAGTGCGTGAGGGTGTGTAAAAGAAGTGTGCAGTACACCTGTTGGCAAAGTACTCCATTTCCAGGTTCACCCCCATGAAAACCGAGAAGATCGAATCATTCCCGGTCTTACCTTCCAGCAACTGCTTCCTGTCATTAACCGCCTTCTTAATCTCTCCATCCTGCACGGTTTCCTTATCAACCAGGCGGTATAAAGTGTTCATATCTGCAGCCCAAACCAGACGACGGTATTGGTACTGTTTGCCTTCCGCATCGGTTAAAACCTGCTTTCCCGCATCAATTGACGCAATTTCCGTGCTGCAACGGATCTCCCCCTGATGCGTTTCTATCAGGTCAACCAGGCTTTTGACCAGGCTGCCCGTGCCGCCCCGTGGATAGTAGTAATCCAGGTAGAGGTGCAGGTAGCTCAGGGCAAAATACGCCGGCGTATCATGGAAGAAATGCTGGGCAATGATATCGATCAGGCTCTTATTCCGGGTATAGCGCTGCAGAAAACCGGTAACAGGTTCGTTCAATTTTGTGATTTTAGGCACGGTCAGGGCGTAGCGCACCATCCAGGGCATGACCTTCTTGATAAGGTACTGCTGGTCTTTCATCATGTCCATGAAGATCGGGTTGTCGATGCCGTACTGCACTTCCATGTACTTCATGATCAGCTTTATCTGCCCGAAGATCGTCTCAACCTCTTCCCGGTTGTCCGGGTACATGCTTTGCAGCAAATCACGGTAGGCATCAACACTGTCTTTTGAATCGATCAGGATGGCCTTATCCTCGATCCCGACCGAGATGCGGTTGGGCACCAGGTCGAGATTGATCCCCAGCTGCTTGAGCATGGGGAACAGCACCCCGGAGTTTTCAACAGCGCGGATGCCGGTATCAAAAGCATAACCCTGGTGCCAGAATGTGCCCACCAGCCCGCCTGGTTTCTGGACTTTATCGCACAGCAGCGTGCGGTACCCTGCCTTGCTCAAGTAAGCCGCGCTGGTCAGCCCCGCCAGTCCGGCACCTACAACGATTGCATCATGTGATTCTTTCATGCGCCTGCCTCGTTGATGAAGTTTATGACCTGCCGGATGGCAACCGGCTGCCCGCCTTCCTTTATCCAGACACAATCTGACTCGTATCGCTCCAGTCCGGCCGCATCAACCGGGTGCTTCAGCCAGGCCTTCCTGGCGCCAGCGAAGTTGCCTGCGCTGACCCGCCGCATGATACCGCGTACATTAGCCCCCTCACCTTTGGTGCAGGACGGGTACTCGCATAACCTGCAGCGCATGGAAGCCCGCATCACTTCTTTTTGCGGCTCTGGAAAACCCTCAAACAGCCTGTCTGCTGTGAACGGCTTTTCCACCAGCCTGACATAATCCTGCATTCCCTCGCGGTACACGAACGGCTCTTTGCCAAGTTTTTTCAGAACCGCATTGGCAGCAGAAAGCCCAGTCACTGTAACCGTTGGTGTGCCCGTCCCCATCACGGTCGATTCACCGCAGCAAAACAGGTTGTCCCATTCAGTGCGGGTATGCAGACGGCGGAACATGTGCTGCCCCAGCATCTGCTTTGGTCCTGCCACCGCGCCGCCGTTCTTTAAGGTGTAGCGCTCGATCGTGCGGGGGGTGGCCACCTCGGCATACAGCACAGCCTGGCTGAATCCCGGAAAGCGTTTATCCAGTACCGCAAGCAAGCGTTCCTGTTCCTTTTGCTTTTTCTGCTGGTAAGCCTGATCTGATTCGCAGTTCCAATTCTCAAACGTGGGGCCGATGGCTGCCACCACATGCTCATTCTCCCCGCAGACAGTCTTATCATCAATGCTCTGGATGTAAACGGTCACCTCACTCTCATCCAGCTTATCGGGATTGCCGATCAGCATCTCGATCGGTGCAGTATCTGCAGGGATGACATCGCGTTTTACAACGGCATACAGCACCACGCTCGGGTAGGTCGGCTCCTGGCTTTTCGCCCAGGCACGCCTTTCGGCAGAGGTAAAGGCCGGGTCAAGCAGCTTGCCGTACAGGTTCCAGACCGTGCCGGAATAGATGATGTTTTTTCCTTTGAGGGTCCTGCCGTCTGCAAGTTTAACCCCGGCCGGCTTGCCATTTTCAAAAATGATCGAGACTGCCTCACTTTCAAGCAGCAAATCCCCGCCATGCTCTTCGATCACCTTTTCAAGCTTGCCCGGCAGGAACAGGGTCGAACCGGAAGGGTAATAACTGCCGCCGACATGGTTATCCACGAACATCACCGCCGCCAGGACAGCGGGTGCTTCTTCCACCGTGGCATAACAATAGGTTGAGGTAAGTTTGTCAAAAAACTTGAAGATCTCCGGGTCGCTGAAATACTTCTCCAGCAACCCCCTTGCGCTTTTGTTCAAGTAACTCAGGAAGCGAATATAGGATACAGGATGCCTGAGCATGCTCTTGAGTGCAGCCCTGGGATTGGTTTCATCAGCAGTGTTATAACTGGGGTTCTCCACCATAACATGCCGGTACATCTGCAGCATATCGCGGTAAAAACGGTGGATGTTTTCTTTTTCAGCCGGGAAGGCCTCAGCAAGCTCATCCGCGAATTTCTCAACATCCGCCCAAAAGCGGATGCGCCTGCCCTGGAAATTGACAACATACAGCAGGTCATGCCGGATCATGTCGATCGGCTCTTCCAGGCAGTTGAATACGAAGCGGTGGGCATTGTAGCCGTGGTCGCCAAATCCATACAGCATGGCTGAACCCTGGTCAAAAGTGACATGCCCGCGCCGAAAAATGCCGCACGAGCCTCCAGGGTTATAACTTTTTTCGATCACGGCTACAGAAAGGTTGCGCTTTGCCAGCAGGCTGGCAGCCGTCAGCCCCGCCAGCCCTCCACCGATAATAATTGCATCATATTCCATAAAAACTCCAAGCTACAGATAATAAAATTTTAGCAGTTTTCCGGCTTCCAGCAAAATTAAAAAGCTATGCCAATCCAGCCAACTGATCGCTGACCTGCCAAACTTTTTTTCCCAGCTCCCTGTCCAGGGCATGGGCAGCCGGTTTTTCCGGTATGGTCAGGTTGAAGAATATCCCGCTAACGTCCGCCAGCTCCGGGGCTGCAGCCAGGTAATGAATTGCATTGCCGGAGATCTGCGGATCTTTCAAGAACCGGGCAACGATCAGGCGGTTGTAGAGCCGGTAAAGCAGTTCATTGTTCATGCCGATGTTGGTCTTCACCTCGCCCGGGTGCATGGCATTAATTGTCACACCGCTTCCCTTCAGCCGGTCTGCAAATTCCCACACGGTCAGAAGCTGGGCTACTTTGGATGCGCCGTACCCCTGCAAGCCTTTGTACCTGCGATTTTCCCAGTTCAGGTCTGCCAGGTCCAGCCCGCCAAAACGGTGGCCTTGCGAATTGACCTGGATGATGCGGGATGGAGCGCTCTCAACCATCCTTTCCAGCAGCAGCCTGGTCAGCAGGAAAGATGCGACATGGTTCACCGCAAAAACCTCTTCAATACCATCCACAGTGAGGCTGCGGTGGGTGTTGTGGATGCCGGCGTTGTTAACCAGCACATCGATGCGGGGGTAATTTTCAAGAATGGCCTCGGATGCTTTCCTGACATCCGCAAGCCTGGCAAAATCCGCCTGGATAATATCAACCCGGGTTCCAAAGGCCTGCTCCAAATCAGCCTTAACTCCGGCAGCTTTTACGCTATTGCGGCATACGAGCACTGTATGCGCCCCAAATTGTGCCAGCCGCCTGGCAGCCTGGTACCCCACCCCGGAGGTGGCCCCGGTGATGACGCACACCCTCCCATCCAATCGAGCACCGGTTGTGTGCTGCAATTTACGGGCGTTGGCGATGAATTGCAGTTCTTCAGGTAATTTCATAAACAACCGGGATCAGCCAAAGTGTTTGCGCAGGAATTTGCGGTATGATTTTTTGAAGTAAGGGATGCCGTTAAAGATATCACCCCACAGGTCAAAGTAATCCCGCTGGTGAATAATGCGCCCATTTTCCCCAAAAGTCAGCTTGGTGCAGCCGTAAAGCGGGGTGCTGGGGTACTTGTTGAACTTCATCGTCATCGTCCATTGCATGAAGACAATGTTATCTTCTTTAACGATCGAGTGGATGTCCATATTGAGCTGCTGGCAGCGCTCAGTCAACCGGCCGCACATTGCCTTAAATGCCTCAATGCCCTCGATGCGCTGGATGCTGTCCTCAAAGACAACCTGGTCATCATAACAGGGGAAGATGTGGGACCAGTCCGGCTTGCCCTCTGTATTGTAGGTTTTCGACCACAACTCGCGGATGCGGTCGACGGTAAGGGGGCTGGGGATGACAATCTCGTTTGGTTCCGGAACAGACATTGATTACCTGTATTAATTAAATAAACAAAAACTCACATATGATTAATAATTATATCGCACATGGATTGTGCAAAAAGGTTCATGCCTGAATCCCTATACGAATCTGCTACTTGAATTAGCGTCATCAAAGTTATATAATGAATTCAGATTATTTTTGAAATTGCAATTTGCCTTCATTCTTTGTCTTTCAATGTTCCACCAGGTCCAAAATACTGTTCCCATAACAGCCATTTTTCGTTTTTGACCTGACCATCACACCTTGTTGCCCACAATTGCAATGTCCTTACTCAGCGGATAGAAACGCAGTTTTTTCGTCCATTTTTGTCATTGGATGGTTGAAAAAATGGTTGGCTGGTATGTAATGCACTCAAAACCGCAAAAGGAACTCTTCCTGCTTAACCAGCTGCATTCGAACAGGATTGAGGCATATTTACCCATGCTGAATTCGCGCACCACCGGCAAGGCAAGGCCGTTCTTCCCAGGTTACCTGTTCATCTGTGTTGATATTGCTATTACCGGTATTTCGGAACTGCTCTGGATACCAGGCTCGAAGGGGGTGGTCTGCTACGGCGGAACCCCGGCCAATGTTCCCGATCAGTTCATCCAGCAGCTCAAATCCAAAATAGACACCATCGAATCGGGACCAGCCCCCAGGAAGCTGCCATACAAACCCGGGGATGTGGTCAGGCTTTGCAGCGGCCCATTTGAAGGCTACCAGGCTGTCTTCAACCAGTACCTACCCGAACAGGACCGTGTCAGGCTTCTATTGAAAACACTCGCTGAAAACAGCGTTTATCTGGAAGTACCCGCAGCACAGCTCACATCTCAATAAGCATAACCCTGGCTGGAAAATGAATAGCATTGGCAAAGAGGTTGTCCCTCTTTGATGGCGGAGCATGGAAGAGTAACACCCCTAATTTACCTAATGCATTAACCCTGCCCGCAGCCCTTTTAATTGATTTACAGCCGCCTTGCATAACCTGGAGAACCAGACAGATACACAGAAAGACCTGCAGATGGCAGACACAGCAACGGTCCGGAACTTTCCCACAACCCGATCCCTTCCTGCAGAATGCAGCGGGAAGGTGGAACGGGCAGGATACTTCCTGCTTAAACGGCTGCTGGATATCGTTGTATCATTTATTCTTCTGGTTGTGATCTTTCCATTCATTTTATTGATCTCCCTGCTTATCAGGATAGATTCCCCCGGCCCCTCTATCTATACTCAAAAGCGGGTGACGTGCAGGCATTCCTGGAAGGGCAAATCTTTACATAAGGAGGTGAGGCTTTTCACATTTTACAAATTCCGCACCATGTACCAGAACTCTGACGACAGCATTCATCGGCAATTTATTCATGCCTACATTCATAATGACCTGGAAGGAATGGCCAGGCTCCAGCAGGGAACCGTTGAGCAGGGGAATGAATACAAGCTTAACGGCGACCCGCGCGTTACCCGCATGGGCCGGATACTGCGCAAAACCAGCCTGGATGAACTTCCCCAATTCTGGAACGTGTTAACTGGCGACATGAGCCTGGTAGGACCGCGCCCGGCTATCCCATACGAGGTGGAAATGTATGAGCCCTGGCACATGCGCAGGTTATCCACCCGACCGGGATTGACAGGTTTGTGGCAGGTGACCGCCAGAAATTCTGCCTCATTTGACAACCTGGTACAGATTGACCTTGAATATATTGATAAGCAATCGTTCTGGCTTGATATGAAAATTTTATTGATGACCCCTCTTGCCGTGTTCGACCGGAGGGGTAAATGATGGCTTTTTACATTATTTAGGAGGGAATATGGACAAGCAAAGAATAGGTGTTATTGGGTGCGGGTACTGGGGACCAAACCTGATTCGGAATTTTACCGAAATTTCTTCGTCGGATATGGTCGCAGTTGCTGATCTGCGCGAGGAACGCCTGAATGCCGTAAAATCGATCAACCATGAGGTGGAGGTAACCCAGGATTACCATGACCTGTTTGGGATGAACCTGGACGGAGTGGTCATCGCCACTCCCCCGCCCACCCATTTTTCAATTGCCGCTGAAGCACTGCAGCACGGTTTGAACGTGATGGTGGAAAAGCCCCTCACTACCAGCAGCCAGGATGCCGAGAAATTAATCGAACTGGCAGCAAAACACCAGCGGGTGCTGATGGTTGGCCATACTTTCATGTACAACAATGCTGTGCACGCCCTCAAAAAATTGATGGACAGCGGCGAGATTGGCAATACCCTGTATGTGGATGCTGCCCGGTTGAACCTTGGGCTGTACCAGCGTGAACTGAACGTATTGTGGGACCTCGCTCCGCATGACCTTTCGATCCTGTATTACCTGCTGGAAGCCAACCCGCTTTCGATAGAAGTGTTTGGTACAGCCTGCGTGATGCGCAATATCCATGATGTGGTCCACATGAACCTGATCTACCCGGGGAATGTCCTGGCACACATCCATGTCAGCTGGCTTGCCCCGGTTAAGGTGAGAAGGGTGACAGTGGTGGGCAGCAAGAAGATGGTCGTGTATAACGACATCGAAGCGACCGACAAGATCAAGATCTATGACAAAGGGGTGGATGCCCCGGATTATACCCATACCTATGCAGAATTCCAGTGCGCTTACCGCTATGGCGATATCGTCATCCCGAACATCCGGATGGTCGAGCCGCTGCGCCAGGAATGCCTGCATTTTCTGGAATGTATGAATGATGGTACACCCTGCAGGAGTTCGGGAGAAGATGGACTTAGGGTGGTGAAAATCCTTGAAGCAGCGCAAAACTCCTTGATGAACGGTCACCATGAGGAGGTGCTGAAATGGTAACAGGAGATTATTTAAGGATCGCACCGGATGTCAGGCTTGGCAGTAATGTGCGCATTTATGCCTTCGTCAACCTGTACGGCTGCGAAATTGGCGATGAAAGCCGGATCGGTACATTTGTTGAGATCCAGAAAGGTGCCCACATCGGGAAGAGGGTCAAGGTATCCAGCCACAGCTTTATCTGTGAAGGGGTGACGATCGAGGACAATGTCTTCATCGGGCACGGGGTCATGTTCATCAACGACAAGTACCCGCGTGCCACTGCGGAAGACGGCGCCCCACAGACCGAAGCTGACTGGGAGTGCGTCTCCACCCTGGTGGAAGAGGGCGCATCGATCGGCAGCAATGCCACTATCCTGTGCGGTGTCACTATCGGAAAGGGCTCCATTGTGGGTGCTGGCAGTGTGGTAACGAAAAGCGTGCCCCCGGGTACGATTGTTGCCGGCGTCCCTGCCCGCTTCTTGAGGGATATCCCGAAAAAGGAACAACCTATCCCCGTGCAGGATTACTCAATGATCTATGAACTCATCTAAGAGAGGGCAATGATGGCAGACAATATCCAGTTTGTTGACCTGAAAAAGCAATACCAGCCGTTGAAGGATGAAATCCTGGCAGGGATCGGGCAAGCCCTGGAGGGCATGCACCTTTTCCTGGGTGAAAATGTCCAGGCTTTCGAAAAAGAGTTTGCCAGCTTTATCAGCGCAAAACATGGCATCGGGGTCAGCGATGGAACTTCCGCTCTGCACCTTCTGCTGCGGGCGCTGGAAATCGGCCCCGGTGATGAGGTGATCACTGTACCCAACACCTTTATTGCCACCGCCGAGGCAATTGCCCTAGCAGGAGCCAGACCGGTATTCGTAGACATTGACCCGCGCACTTACCTTATGGACCTGGACCAAGTTGAAGCAAAGGTCAACCCGCACACCAAGGCCCTGCTGCCGGTACACCTTTACGGGCAGATGGTCGATATGGCCGCCCTGCGCGGGATCGCTGATAAGTATGGTCTGAAGTTGATTGAAGACGCCTGCCAGGCACATGGGGCTGAATACGCCGGCAGCCAAGCTGCCGCCCTGGGCGATGGTGCGGCATACAGTTTCTATTTTTCGAAGAACCTGGGGGCTTATGGCGAGGGTGGTTTCGTTTCCACCAATGATGAGGAGGTTGCCCGTCGGGTGCGGATGCTGCGCGACCATGGTTCAGACCGAAAGTATTACCACCAGCTGATCGGGATGAATGCCAGGCTGGACGAAGTGCAGGCTGTGGTGCTCCGGGCAAAACTCAAACACCTGCAAGTTTGGACGGAACTCCGGCGCGATCATGCCGCCATGCTCAACCGCCTGCTGCAAGACACCCCCGTAACTGTGCCTTTTGAAGCAGAAAATGCAAAACATGTTTACCATTTGTATGTCATCCGCGCCCCCCAGCGCGATGCCCTGCAGGCGTTCCTGAAGGACCAGGGCATTTTTACAGGTATCCATTATCCCGTACCTATTCACCTGCAGGAAGCCTTCGCCCATCTCGGGCATCAACCCGGCGATTTCCCGCATACCGAACTGGCAGTATCAGAGATTCTTTCGCTGCCGATGTTCGCTGAGCTTTCGGATAACGAGATCATGCGGATCGCAGATGCGGTCAAGGAGTTCTACCAAAAAGCCTGATTGTCTTCAGCTGAAGCATAGCTTTCAAAAATTGTGCATTTCTTAGCAAGAGCAGAGGTACGAGCATGGAACTAAAGGATTACATCACCATCTTACTGCGCAGGAAGTGGGTGATCATCTTAACAGTTGCGGCTGTGCTGGCAGCTGTCTTCATCGGGACCCGCCTGCAAACACCTGTATATGAGTCCTCTGTCACCATTAGGGTTTCTGCATCTGCCAGCGGGCAGCTGAGCTACAGCTCCACTTCCTTCATCGCCCAGCTATTGAACACTACTGCCCAAATCGCAACCAGCAGCAAGGTGCTTGAAGAACTGGCTGACCGCCTGGGCATGAAGGATCCGCCAGAGGTCACCTCAGAAGTGATCCCGAACACTGAATTGATCAAGATCACGGTTGCACATTCCAATCCGCAAACTGCCCTGGATGCCGCTGCCACGATTGTCGAAATCCTGATTTCCCAAAGCAATACCATTTATATCGGCGGCGGTACCAGTGCTGAACAAATTCTCAGCGAACAACTGGCAGAGGTGGAAGCCGACCTTCTTAAAACAAACCAGGAGTACGCAGCTCTTTTAATGCGGACCCCGCCATCACCGGCTGAAGCAGACCTGGTTTACCAGAAATTGACGATGCAGCAGCGCAATTATGATTCGCTCCTGACCCGGTACCAGGAAGCCCAGTACCTGAACGCCATGCGTGCAAACCTGATCACGGTGATCGAGCCGCCTTTCCTTCCCCAATCCCCTTCCAGCCCCAGGCTTTCTTTCTACCTTCTGGTGGGGCTGGCAGTAGGAGTTTTGGGCGGGGTGGTACTCGCATTTGCCCTCGACAGCTACGATACCACCTTGTATACCCGCCAGGACATTGAGCAAGCTGCCAATCTTGAAACCTTTGCAAGCCTTCCCAGGGCGGGTAGAAAGCAAATCCTGCTGGATTCCCGGGAGGGTTCTGCATTTACTGATTCAGTTCAGAAGCTGGCGTACAAGCTCTTGCAAGCCAGCAGTAAGACCCCATTAAAAGTAATCCTTGTGCTGAGCCCTGAACCGCGCGCCGGCGCGACCCTCACTGCAGCCCATCTGTCCGCTGCCCTGGCTGAACATGGCAAAGAGGTGATGACGGTGGACTGCAATCTGCGCGATCCCCAGCTGAACCGGTGGTTCGGAGTCTCAAATGTCAAAGGGTTAAAACAAGTACTGGAAGAAAACCTCGAACAGGCATCTGCCATCCAGAAAACCCGATATTCCAACCTGTCCATCCTGCCTTCCGGAGGCACAGTGCCGAAACCCGCCTTGCTGCTCTCATCGGTGCATATGAAAAAGCTGATAGCAACCCTCGCTAAAAAGTTTACCTATATCCTTATAGATACACCAGCACTCCTTGATGCCGGGGACGCCGAAATAATTAGTGAGCTGGCTGACGGGTTCCTGCTGGTGGTCCGCAGGAAAAGGGCTACACGCGGGGCAGTTGTTTCTGCCAGTGATTTGCTGCACAGCTTTCCTGACAAATTCTGCGCCCTTATTGTCAACCATGATGATGTTCATGAAACCTATGCACACCGCAAGCAGAAGATATACACACTGCTCCGAAAACTCTTTCGCGGCCTCCAACCAGGCAAAAACAACACATCCCACAATGGAATCTCTCCCCTGATGCCCAAATAAACAGGGCTGGATTATAAAAACGAATATTCCGGGTTTCAGGCACTTCCTGCCATAGTTCAGGTTTTAAATAAAAGTCTTTTCCCTTCTTACTATTCTCCCGGCTTGATGCAGCTATTGAACATCGATAAAACGATAAATTTCATCCAGCTGGCATTGCTGGATGATAACCTGGAATGAACGCAACCGGGTATCAGAACATGGAAGAAAACAAACCAGCAAACAGGACCTACCAGTCTGCCAGTCTGAAAGCAGCCTATGTGTTATTGCGCTTTCCATGCCTGACGGAAACGTTTGTGGCGGAAGAAATACAGAAGATGCAGGCTGCAGGGATAGAAGTCTGCATCTATTCACTGCTCGCTTCCAGGGATAACCTGATTCAGCCGGTTTCAGTTTCACTTCTCCCGTTTGCCCGCACAGCCCCCAATTTGCTGCACCCGGCTTTGTGGGCAGCCCAACTCCAATACCTGTTCCATTCTCCCAGAGCATATTTCAATCTTGCCGCAATCCTGTTAAAACAGCCTTCCCCACGGAGATCAGTATTCTTTAAACGCCTGGCAATTTTCTGGAAAAGTGTATGGATCGCCAGGGACCTGGAAAAAAGGCGGATTGACCTTATCCATACCCATTTTGCATGGCTGGCAGCAGCCGCAGGCTGGATTGCAGGCAGCCTGCTTGAGGTTCCCTACACCATCACTGCCCATGCATATGACATCTATTCGGAAAAGAATGACCTGCTGCCCCTGACCGCCAGGAACGCTGCCAGGGTCATCACCATTTCTCAGAAGAACAGGCAGGCAATAAAAGAGTTCGTCCCGGGGCTCCCGGAAGAAAAGATCCAGGTCATCCATTGCGGTGTTGACCTGGATTATTTTACCTGGCAGCCGGCCGGATTTCCATTTCCCCCCTCCCCCCTGCAGATCACCTCGGTGGGCAGCTTGATTGAAAAGAAAGGCCATGAGTACCTCATCCGTGCCTGTGATATTCTGAAACGGGAAGGCTTTCCATTCCGCTGCAATATCATCGGGGCAGGAGAACTCGAGCAGGAATTGACAGCTTTGGTCCGCCAGCTTGGCCTCGATGGAATGGTTACCCTGACAGGAAAGCGCTCCCAGGACCAGGTAAAAACAAGGCTTTCAGTGAGTAATGTTTTCATCCTGGCATGTGTACGTACAAGCAGTTCCGACCAGGACGGCATCCCGGTTGCCATGATGGAAGCCATGGCTATGGGTGTTCCGGTGATCTCGACCCCGGTTTCCGGTATCCCGGAATTGATCACGCATGGCGTCACAGGTCTGCTCGTCAATGAAAGGGATCCGGAAGGGATTGCCAGGTCTGTAACCAGCCTTGTGCAGGACACAGCCCTCCGGACAACCTTGCAGGTGGAGGGGCGCAAGCTTGTGGAGAAGGAATACAACATCATCACGAATGTGGATAACCTGAAACAGATATTTTTCAAAGCAGTAGCCCAAAGAGGCAGCCAGGGGGAAGGCAAGATATGACAATTCTGCAAAAAGCAGCGGAGTCTATTGCTGGAATGGGGAGAGCCCCCACGAACACAACCACCCTAGCGGCGGCTGTTCTTGTTGGCGCTGTACTGGGCGCGCTGGTGCTTTTTGTACCCCTGAATTACCTGGTTTTCCTGCTTGGCGGCTTGATTTTTGCCTGCCTGCTCATCACCAGGATCGAAGCTGCCATTGTGGTTGCCCTGCTGATCCAATACCAGCTGGCACGATTCAATTACATGGGCGGCGATACACCGTTCCATCCTAACGGTGTGATGGGATTGGCATTGATCGCTGGCGCTGCCTTTTACCTCCTCACGCATAAGATCATCCTCTCCCGCTTCCAGGCTGTTTCCGGATTCCTGGTTTTCCTGGCAATCAGCGCATTTTCCCTGGTAAATTCCGGCGAATACATGATGGAGAGCGTTAGCATCCTCCTTCGTCTTGTGGCAGCTTTTTCTATTTTTATTGTTTTACAGCAAAAACTCGAAACAATGCGGCAGGTGAAATGGGTCATCGGTGCGGTCATTGCCGCCCAGCTTCTGCCGACCATCAGTGGATTATTCATCGTAGCAGGTCAGTCAGGAATGTTCTTCACAGATGACACCATGCGGCTCGGAAATTCCGGCGTTGGAGTTTACCTTGCAGTGATAGGAATCCTTTGCATGGTGTTCCTGCTGGATGCAAAAGATACACCGGGCAGGATTTTCTGGGGAATCTTATCCATTATATTTGTGGTTGGATTGTTCTTCAGTTATGGACGGGCTGGCTGGATTGGATTTGGATTATCCATGATCCTGGTCAGCATGCTGCGGTTTAAGAAGCTGATTTTCATAATTCCACTGGCTCTGGTCCTGGTAGTCCTGTTCATCCCGGCCATCACCCAACGCTTTTCAGATATCTCTCTGACAGAAAGCGATGATCCAACCGTAGACAGCACTTTTGCCCAGCGATTGGAGTACTGGCAGGCAGCCCTGGAGATCTACCCGGAGCACCCGGTTATAGGAACAGGATATGGGATAGGGAGATATCACGTTGGTGAACACCGGGGTAGGTACCCACACATGATCCATAACGACTATGTTGCTGTGCTGCTGGAAACCGGGCTGCTAGGATTGGTTTTCTTTTTGCTCTGGCAATACCAATGGGTGAAGAGCCTGTACCTATCCTACAAGAAAGCCCGACCTGGATTTGACCAGACGGCAACTTTCGCCGTCATGGTAGCCTTTACTGCCACACTCATCATGCGACTGACAGACAACATCGTTCTGGATTCATACGACATGTATCCCCTGTGTGCCATGGTTGCTGCAGCCCTGGCCATATTCCGAATCCGCAATCAAGAAAATGAAAAAGCTGCAATCCCAACCGGAAATCCTTAAGATGCCTGAAATAGACAACCCGCCTCCCGATGAAGGGCAGGAACAAAACCTGGTCCATGTAGCCAGGGGCGGCGGCATTGCCTTCATCGGAACAGCAGGTTCGCGGGCGCTAAATTATATCTACAGCATGGCGCTGATCTGGGTGCTGGGGGCAGAAACCTTTGGACAGTACACACTGGCGCTATCCGTGGTTACCTTTGTCGGACTGCTAGCCAGTATCGGGTTGCCGCAAGGGGTCATTCGGTATGCTGCTATAGAGAGCACTTCGCGTGGAAAAGCCGGCGTGCACCAGGTGGTGGTAACTGCACTCAAGGTAGTCGTTCCGGTCAGCCTGGTCTTCATGGTTCTCATGGCAGCAGGGGCGAACGGGTTGGCTAACCTTGTTTTTAAAAAACCAGAGTTGACTGCAATGACGATTGTCCTTGCATTAAGCATCCCTTTTATGTCCCTGCAATCTGTTTTCCTGGCTGCAACCCGCTCTATGAAAGAAATGAAGTACACAACCATTGTGCAGATTATCCAGCCTTTAATCGCCCTCCTGCTCGCTTTTCTTCTTGTATTACTTGGTATGGGAGCCATCGGTACCGCCCTGGCATTTGTAGTGTCGTATGTTGCTGCCGCGGTATTGTCCTTAATTTACTACCTTCAAACTGTTCCACGAATTGACAGGAAGGGTCCCCGGTATCCGCTCTGGGAAATGTTAAAGTTCTCCATCCCGCTTTCCATGACCGAGTGGATGCACTTTGCTAATGAACGTACTGAGATCTTTTTCCTTGGGTTTTTACCCAGCGCAGTGGGAATCAGCATTTATAAGATCGCCTGGAGCCTGGCCGGGCTGCAGAATCTATTGCGGCTGTCACTTGAACAGATCCTGGCGCCCTACAGCTCAGACTTGAGCCACCGGCGGGAGATCTCCCAGCTGGAATCCCTGTATAAGACCACAGCAAAATGGGGATTTACCGCTGCATTGATGATCTTCTTTGTCTATGTGCTTTTTGGCAAGGAGATTATGGGCATCTTTGATCCCGACCTGGTTGCAGGTGCAGTCATCCTCGCCATTTTGGCATTCGGCCAGTTGTTCAATGAATTCACCGGTGCAGGCAACACCGTTCTGATCATGTCTGGCAGATCCGACCTCAGCCTGCTGAACACGGTCATCCTGTTTGTCACCAGTGTCGGGCTGGACTGGCTGCTCATCCCGCGCATGGAGGTACTGGGGGCAGCCATTGCAGGGGCGGTATCCCTGTTTGTATTGAACATCCTGCGGGTGCTAGAGGTGTGGTGGACACTGAAGATCCATCCCTTCAAACTGAGCTTTATCAAGCCGGTCATCATTGGTGCAGCAGCTGCCGGGATCGTCTTCGTGTTCAGCAGGTACACGTATTCCCCTTCACTGCTTCTGGATGCAGCTGCAGCAGTTGGTTTTTGCCTGCTGTTTGGTGCCGGAATCCTCCTCTTCAGGCTGGACGATGAAGACAAACTGGTGATCGCAGCCATGGTTCAGAAATTCCACCGGGCACACCAGGGATGATCCTTTTTGGAGACCATTGATTACGGGTTTTTAATTTGCCATGAGACCTGTCCTTACTTTTTTCTTTGATGCCCTCAAACCGGAAAGTCTGCAGCACATGCCTTTCCTCAACTCCTTCCCATTCAAACGCCATTTGCGTACAGAGCTGGGTTATTCAGTCACCTGTCATCCCAGCATGTACAGCGGAGTCCACCCGGATAAGCACCTGCAATGGTTTGTGTGGAAATATTCACCCGAGACATCGCCGTTCCGTTGGACCAAAGCCCTGAAGTTGCTGGACCTTGTGGATAACCTTCCCCTGCGCTATTTCCTGCATAAATACACCCGCCAGTTCCGTAAAGATAACACTTCCTGGTTCGGGGTTCCTTTACTTGTGAACCTGCCGTTGAAATACTGGCATTATTTTGATGTAGTGGAAGACCGCAGCTGGGATGAACCAGGATATCTTCAGCAATACCCAACTGTATTCGATATTTTGCGCAGTAATCAGCTTTCCTTTGAGGTGATCGGCATGACCCGGGGGGCAGGCAATGAATTCTCACAAATAGCAGGGCATACCTTCGGGGAGATCAAACCCTGGACTTACTTCTTCCTCGGAAGCGTGGACAGCTACTCCCACCATTACAGACAGGATTCACCTGAAACGATCAACTTGATGCAAAAACTGGATGCACTGGTTGAGGAACAATATACCGCCTATACGAAACAGGTAAGGGATTTTGATGTTTTTGTGTTCTCAGACCATGGCCACATTCCGGTCAAAAAACAGGTGGATGTCCAGGCCATTTTCAAACAACACGGGCAACCTATCAACAAATTTCTGCACCTGGTCGAAGCCAATTACGTCCGATTCTGGTTCCGCAGCAGCAGGGAGCGGGCAATGGTTGAGAATATCTTGCAATCAGTAGAGGGCGGTCATGTGCTGACAGAAGATGAACTCCACCGCTACCACCTTCAGATGCCGGACAACCGCTACGGCGACCTGGTTTTCTATCTTGATACACCTGCAATCTTTTCCAAAACGATCTGGGGGTTTGGTCGCACCCAGCTCTCAATGCATGGCTACCTCCCGGATTACCCCGGTTCGGACGGTGTCTTTCTCAGCCAGCGCTCCCTGGCTGAAGGCACCCATGTAGAACTGGTGGATGTGCTGCCAACCATCCTCCACTCCCTGGGAGTAGAAATTCCAGTGTACATGGACGGGCGTGTCCTCTGGAGTGATGCGTACAATGAACCTGGTTAAAATTCAGGATGGCAATAGGGAAACCCAGAATGGGTAATTACACCTGCCGGGATGATCCGATTCTAGAGCAAACAATTGAGAACCATATGCGGATGATCGTGGCGGCCATCAGGCAATACATTGTCCCGGATGCCATTTTGCTGAGGGGCAGCTTTGGGCGGGATGAAGGCAGTGTTTTCCAGCAGGAAGGTAAGTATTACTTCCTGAGCGATTACGAGATCGACGTAGTGATTAACACCCCACGCTATCGCAAACTCTTCAGGCAGCTTTCACGGGAACTGACCGCCCGGCTAGGTGTAGAGACCAGCCTGCGATGGGTACGGCCTGATTTCCTGGTCAAACAGCGCATTGGGCCCCTGGTAATGGGCTCTGCACCGGTAACGATTTCGTTATATGAATCCCGCTATGGCTCGCAGGTTCTGTGGGGTGATGACCTGGTCCGGGCGAGCCGGGAGATCAACCCGGCTGAAATTTCACCAGACAGCGGCATTTACCTGGTTCTCAACCGCATGGCAGAATCCATGTACCTTATGCCCAATCCTTCGAACAATGAGGCAAGCGGTCCTGGTGCTTACTATTGGGTGAACAAGACAATCCTGGCTTGCGGTGAAGCGCTGCTTTTACTCTGGGGGCAGTACCATTACTTATACAGCGAACGTGGACGGCGTTTTGTGGAAATGGCAGCCCGGAAACTCAATTTCCTGCCGGACAATGGTACTTTGCTGACAGAGCTATTTACACGCGCGACCCGGTACAAGCTGGCGCCGGATCCCAGCCTTTATCCCGAAACTGTGACTGAAGCATGGAATACCGCCATCCCTGTCATTGAACTTGTTTGCAAACACCTGATAGAGGAAGTTTACAAAATATCCACCCTGCCCTATTCAGATTTCCCCTCAGGGTATCTAGAGAGCGTAAAGAGGTATGCCGGTGGATTAACCGCCCTGGAATTCTTCGCGGAGAAATTACTGGAAGCGTATCGTGCCTTGCGTGTCCGGTCTCTGCCACCCGCACTGCTCCATGCCCATTTGATCGGGCACATCGTCTATGCCATTACACCCCTTGCTTTTCACAGCCTTCAGACAATTGATCCTGATATCCTGGATATCACCCGCCAATGGCTGACCAGGCTCGGGCCTCTTGCACAGCCTGCAGGCGATCCTGCCCAGGAAAGGGATTATCTGCAAAAAATGACCGCCAATTACTGGAAGGTCTATTGCTATGGGTAGGGTGATCGGAAAGATTCTATTCGGTACCACCCGGACACTCACCCTGGTTGCCGCTGCCCTTTTGTTGCTGCAATTCACCCCATCCAGCGCTGCCAGCCAGGCGACAGGTGTTCACCCCTCCACCACTAACCAGGATACCGGGAATGTTCTGTGGGTGGATGCGGATAAGGGCAGTGATGAGAATTCGGGGACCAATCAGCAAGATGCATTCAAGACCATCCAGACTGCTATGGACAATGCCTACCCGGGAGTCGAGATCCGTATTGCACCTGGCATCTACCGGGAGACGATAAAACCCACTTCAAGCGGCACCGCAGCAGAACCTGTCACACTTGTTTCCGACCAGGGGCGCAGCACCGTCTTCATCAGGGGTTCTGAAACCTCGGGCAGCCTGACCTGGACCCGGCTGATGAAGAACTCCATTGGTCTGCCGGATATTGTTGATCTCGAAAATATCTATGTGGCTGACCTTTCTTCATGGAACCTGGAAGAAGCCCCGCGGTTTATCGTATCCACAGACCAGGACGGCAGGATCATCTCCAGGCTGATGCCTGCCCGTGAACCGGATTATCGGGTGGATACCAGCTGGAAGTTTAACGAATTCTGGTGGTCGGCTAACGGGGGCACCACTGTCGCAGAATGTGATCCCACGAGAAATCTCAATAAAGATTGCGACCTGTCAAGCCGTTCCTACCTTACCCTGACGGATACACAGGATGATAATGCCCCCGCCGGGATAGAACCAGGAAACCTGACCAGTTTTGGAAATTTGACTGGCGCTACCCTGGTAGCTATGGATGCGCATCACGCCCATTATATATACCGCCGCACGATCGTCAGCTCCCATCCAAAATCCGGCCAGGTTACCGTTGATTCCGACTGTAACAATGATGATGAACCAGGCCTGGGTTGGGGAAGCAAGTATTATGTTGAGAACCACCCCGCCCTGCTGGACCAGCCCGGAGAATGGTATTTTGATAAAGATACCGGCATGCTGTACCTCTGGGCTCCATCAGGCCAGGATCCTGCCCTGCTCAACCTGGAGATCTCCCGCCTGGATACCGGATTTGATCTTTCCAACAATTCTTACATCCACCTGGTCGACCTGACCATCGAACTATATAACCAGAATGCCTACCAGATCGTCAACCGCGGCAAAACCAGTGCTGCACTTGGAAACCAGGTATCCGGCTGCCGTATCCGCTATGCTGACCGGGGTGTGGTGCTGTACCACTACGTGCAGGGCACTGACAACCAGCTGGCTATAGAAAACTTCACTCTTGAGGATTCCGAGATCGCCTATTTGGACACGACCGGGTTTGATTCATACTTCGGTTGGACAGATGCTCCCTCACCTGGCAGCTTTACCTATGCAGGTGTGCGCAGCCTGCTGATCCGCAACAATGAATTCCATCACCTCGGGTTTAATTCATCCGATCGCAGCGCTGTCGGGGTAAGGATATTCTATCCGGATAACCTCCGGTTTGAGGATAACCATGTCCATCATATTGCTCAGAATGGTGTCCACTTACACCTGTCCCTGATTGTTTCTGATAAGACGTACAACTTCACCCCCGATGAGATCAAGCTCGGGTCGATCCTGGTCCTGGACAACATCATTGAAAAGACCTGTCAGGCCGCATCAGACTGCGGTGCATTGAAGATCGGCGGCAGCTCGCGGCCGGATACCCACGTTTTCAAAGACACGCTTGTGATGGGGAACACCTTCCGGCACGTCTTTGGCTGGAGCTATGTTTCCATCCAGAGGCGACTGAACGACGTGGGGGACGGAAATGGTTTTTACCTGGATTATGCCAGCGGTGTCCATGTTTACCGTAACATTGCCTACAACAATTCAGGTGCAGGCTTCAAACTAAGCTGCCTCTGGCGTGATGGAGATGCAGTCTTTTTCAATAATATTGCAGCCAATAATCACCTGTACGGCATCAAGACAACAGGGATGGACAGTTGCGACAACCACCAGGGCAGTGTGAATACCCGTTTTGTCAACAACATCCTGGTGTACAATGGGCTTGCAGGGTTTGAAATCCTCAGTGTTGAGGGGGAATATGGCTACCTGCAAATCGACTACAACCTGTACTGGAACAACGGCTGGGATAAGACTGCAGGGGGAACGAAAGCGGATATCCTGGTGTTTCGAGGGATGCTAAATAACCTGACTCTGAGGGGAGTGGAAAAGATCCAGCGCAGTACCGATTGGGAAGAGCATGGCCTTGCAGCTGATCCGGGTTATCCTGGCCCGGGAACTCAAGAACCCGGGTGGTACCGGTATCCCTCCCTCACTTCCATGCCCGCTGGCGGAAAAAGCGCCTTGCTGGATTCCGGCAGCGCTGACCTGCCGGAATCACTGACCCGGATTTTGGACCTGTTCGGGATTACTGAACAGGCATGCGGAGCAGCCTGGGATATCGGCCGGTACGAGGTCTGCCCGTAATTTGCCATATCGCAACACCGGGATGGGTATAAACACACTTGGCAGGCTGCATTTCCTGTAACAGAAATTTTCACCTACCGGAATACACGAAAGGAACACCATGACCGCACAATCTCCATCCAGAATATTGCATCATTGCATGGTCGTGTACGCTGCTTATCCTTATTATGAGACCCGGGTGCAGCGAGAGGCAGAAGCCTTGATAGCCAAGGGACACCAGGTAGATGTGATCTGTCCAAAATTTGGAGACGAGCCTGAATTTGAGATACATGGTGGAGTGAATGTTTACAGGGTTAAACTTCATTGGAACAGGAAGAAGAGCCTGCCAATGCAATTTGTGCAGTATTTCCGGTTTTTCATACAGGCAGCGGGCAAGCTGAACTCACTTTATTCCAGGCACCATTACAACACGGTCCAGGTACACAATCTGCCTGATTTCCTGGTTTTCTGTTCATTCATTCCCAAACAAAAAGGGGCAAAGATCATCCTGGACCTGCATGACCTGATGCCGGAGTTTTTCCTCAGCCGGTTTGGACAAACAGGCAACAAGGTGTTTTCCAGGCTGGTTTACCTGCAGGAAAGGCTTTCCTGCCGCTTCGCAGACCACGTCATTACAGTAACAGAACACTGGCGCCAGAGCCTGATCCAGCGCGGTGTACCTGCTGGCAAGTGCAGTGTCGTCATGAACCTGGCTGACCCGCGCGTGTTCCATCAGGTAACACCTGAGGAGAAAAAACTAAAAGACCCGGAAATATTCTGCCTTTTCTACCACGGGGATATGCCCCAGCGTTACGGCCTGGACCTGGTGTTGCAGGCTATAGCACAGTTAAAACCCAGGATCCCGTGCCTTTACTTCAGGCTGGTTGGCGGGGGTCAATATGAACCTGAACTGAGACGCCAGACAGAGGAATTGGGCCTGCAGGATCATGTGGAATTCATTGCTGGGCAGCCTGTGGAAAAACTACCGGCGCTGATTGCCACTGCAGACGTGGCTGTGGTTCCCTACAGGAATGATATCTTTACTGATTCGCTCATGCCGACAAAACTAATGGAATATGCAGTTGAAGGCATCCCGACCATCGCCGCCCGGACAACTGCTATTGCAGCCTACTTTACGGATGACATGGTCAAGTTCTTTCAACCAGGTTCAGTGGATGACCTGGCAAGCTGTATTTACTCTCTGTACAAAGATCCGGAAAAGCGCAGGGCATTCGCAGCAGGAATACAGGCATTCAATGCGATCCATAACTGGCAGGATGCAAGCGCAACATATGTTGAGCAGGTAGAGAACCTTTGCTTGCAGCAGGATTGACGACTAGCTAATTCTAAATGGGTGATCAGGTAATTTTGTAAAACCAAACTTCATTAATGGCAAATCTTACTCATAATAATCAACCCATCAAAGTAGTGCAATCTCTGGATGAGGCTGCCTGGCGGCAGTTTGTTGCAGAGCATCCAGATGGCAACATCTTTCATACGCCCGAAATGTACCAGGTGTTTTCAAAAACAAAAAGCTGCCAGCCGGAAGTTTGGGCAGCGCTAGATGAAAGAAAAGAGATCCTGGCATTGCTGCTGCCGGTACACATCACATTAAACAACGGGTTGCTGCGGTCCATTGCCACACGATCAATCGTGTTTGGGGGTGTGCTTGCGGAACACAGCCAACGCGGGAATGAAGCCTTATCGTCACTGCTTGATGCCTATAAGAAAGCCAGCGTACGGAAATCAGTCTTTACTGAAGTACGGAATGTGTTCCCAGGCAACGAAATCCAGCCAGTTCTCAACCGGGCAGCCTTTAAGTATGAAGACCACCTCAACTACCTTGTGCACCTTGAAGAGAACTCCGATGAGGTGTTCAACCGGATCGGGCACCGAACCCAGAAGAATCTCCGGCGCGGGTTGAAGAAAGCCCTGGTAGAGATACGGGAGGTTCAGGATATTGAAGAGTTGGAAGATGGATACAGTCTTTTGAAACGAACTTACCTGCATGCCAGGGTACCCCTTGCAGACCAGTCCCTTTTCCAGGCAGCATTTGAAGTCCTGGCTCCCAGAGGCATGTTTATGGCTGCCCTAGCAGCCGTGCAAGGAGTCCCCGCAGCGGTCTCCTACGAACTGCTGTACAAAGATGTAATCACCGGCTGGTATGGCGGGATGGACCGGACTTTCACGGCGTATGTCCCCAATGAATTATTGATGTGGCACATCCTGCGCAATGGATGTGAGAAAGGTTACCGCGTTTATGATTTTGGAGGCGCAGGCAAGCCGGATGAAAAATACGGTGTTCGCGACTTTAAGGCAAAATTCGGCGGGGAACTGGTTTGTTATGGGCGTAATACCTGGGTGCCCAAACCTGTTCTCTTAAATATCAGCAAGCTCGGGTACAGCATTTATCGTAATCTCTTATCCCTGAATAACAGGCAGAACGGGACAAAAAATGAAGAACCCGAAAGTATTAATCGTTGAAGACCGTCAAAAGTGGGATGAATTTATCCAAACCTGGTCTTCTTTTGCTTTGCTGCAATCCTGGAAATGGGGTGAGTTCAAACAAGAAATGGGCTGGAAGGTTTTCCGTATGGCGGTGGAAGAGAATGGGACCTTTATTGCCGCTGCCCAGATGCTGGTAAAACCCTTGCCGGGAAAGCTGGCAAGTATCGCATATATCCCGCGCGGGCCAATGACAGACTGGCAGGAGGAAGAAACAACAGCATTGCTGCTTGAAGCACTGCACCGGGCTGCCCGCAAAGAGCATGCCATCAGTTTAATGATCGAACCCCCTATCCTGGCAACGTGTGCTAATGATGCCTTGCTGAATAAGTTCGGTTTCAGGCACAGCCGGGTCACCAACCAGCCGCGCAATACGATCGTGGTTGACATCCAGCCGGGACCTGAAGAGCTGCTTTCACAGATGCACCACAAAACCCGCCAGTACATCCGTCGGGCAAGCAAGGAAGGGATAACAAGCCGGCAGGGGGATGAAAGCGACCTCAATTCTTTCATCCAATTAATGGAATCTACCGGTAAGAGGGCCGGGTTTCCTGTGCGAAGCCGCCGGTATTATGAACTGGAGCACAAGGCTTTTTCACCCGAAAACCAGTTATGCCTGCTTCTGGCAGAGAAAGATGGCAACCTGTTGGCAGCCCGGACCATCTACGCTTTCGGCAGGTATGCAGCTGAATTTCACGCCGGATCCATATGTATGACAGAAAACATGCATCCCAATTACCTGCTGGTGTGGGAGGGTATCCAATGGGCAAAAGCAAAAGGCTGCATTAGTTACGACATGTGGGGCATCCCAGATGAAATCCGGTTCGGGGAAGGAAATGAGCCTGCAGTCGGGGATGAAAATCTGGCACAACTGGAAAGGCGGGATGGATTATGGGGAGTCTACCGCTTCAAGCGCGGTTTTAGCCGCAACATAGTAACTTATGCCGGGGCTTATGACTATGTTTATTTATCCATCCCTTACTTACTTTATGGGAACCGGTTATTAAACCGCAATACGGTCGAGAAGATAGCCATCTGGATGGAATCGCTCAGGAAAAACCGTAGGCGTTGAACGCAAGATTTGAGGAGGTAAGATGATCTCATTAACCGTTGACCCAACCCTGGATTACCCGGAAGGAGGGAGTGGATTCTCTCCTGACGAAGCTTTCCCTGAATATGCATTTCAGGAGTTGTCACCTGGAAAGAACCCGGTGTACCGTGCTGTCCGGAATCTGTTTATCCAGGCAGAACTCGACCGGGAGCACCTGGGAACCCCGGCCTGGAATCCGCTGGGAAAATGGATCGCCCCCGGCAGCAAGGTGTTTGTACTCTGCAACTTTGCCAATGAAAAACGGAAGGATGAATCCATGTCGGATTACCGTTCCAGATGCACGCATGGGTCGGTGATAAGGGCTATGATTGATTACATCCTGATCGCCATAGGACATACAGGCAAAGTGATGTTTGGCAATTCCCCCACCCAGGGTTGCCATTGGGACCAGGTATTACTGGATACAGGGGCAGCTGAGATCAAGGCTTTTTACCAGGCTCATGGCAGCCCGGTTGAGGCGACAGACCTGCGGATTTTTGTTCTGGACAGCTCAAGGTTTGGTTTTGTCCGCGGTGTGGAAAGGCGCGAAGAAACCCGGGGAATCCATGTCGACCTGGGACAGGACAGCCTGTTTGCAGAAATGTCAGGACATGCACAGCAGCGCTACCGGGTCATGAATTACAACCCGCTCCGAACCCAGTCCTTCCATTCAGACGGAAAACATGAGTATGTTGTCAACCGGCAGATACTGGAAGCCGATGTGATCGTCAGCATCCCCAAGCTGAAAACGCATGAAAAGGTTGGCATCAGCTGCGCCTTGAAGGGCTTTGTAGGCACGGTCGGCCATAAAGACTCCCTTCCACACCACCGCTATGGCTCTCCAAAAATTGGCGGGGATGAGTACCCGGATCCAGCTAACATTTTTCAACGCTTTTCCACTGCTTTCCACGAAGGCATCCAAAAGACAACCCCAGAAAGTAGATGGGGAAGCCTTCTGAGATCTGCCTACCGGATAGTCAGGCATATGATCCATCCATTTACCCCTGTGATCGAAGGCGCCTGGTGGGGGAATGACACCGCCTGGCGCATGGTACTGGACCTGGTTCGCATTGCCACCTACTGCTCACCGGATGGAGTAATGCAGGAGAAACCCTGCCGGAAACACCTCGCCTTGGTCGACGGGATTTACGGAGGTGAAGGCGAAGGCCCGGCCTATTGTACAGCAGTACCCTGCGGTGTACTGCTATTCGGTGACAACCTGCCGGCGATCGATAGCCTGAATGCTCTTTTAATGGGGTTTGACCCGATGAAGATCCCACTTATCCAGCGGGCATTTAACTTGAAAAAGTATCCGCTTGAAATTCATCCGCTAAGGGAAGAAACACTTCCTAAAGGCCTGGCTGCTGGGGTGCCAGAGCGGGTTTGCACACGGTTCAAGCCATCTAACGGATGGAAAGAGAGGTTGTCAGTCCATTGAAAACAAAACCGGCTTCCCGCACTGTTTCCAATAACAATCTTCCTCCGGTTATTGTCATCCCGGCTGACCGCCCCGCGCCACTGGCAATTGCCAGGAGGTTAGGCAGGCGCGGCATCGCGGTCTATGGGGTGGATGTCAACCCGGATGCCATCTGCATGGCTTCAAAGTACCTTATTCCCCATCCACTGCCCCTTGCCAACAGGTCCGATTCCAACCGTCTTGAAACCCTGCTGAAGCTTGGGAAGGAGTTGGGTGAAGCAGTCTTGTATCCGGTCAGTGATGATGAGGTCCTGCTGGTATCAGAGCACCGGGAAGCACTGGGCAAGTTCTACCATTTTGTGATGCCTGATCATGAGACGGTCACTTCCCTAGTGACAAAAGACGGGCTGCACAGGGTTGCAGAAAAACATGCCATACCCGCCCCAAGGGTGTTCCCGGCAGGGTCACTCGCAGAGGTGCAGGAAGTGGCTGACAGCCTGCCCTATCCGGTAATCCTCAAGCCGGCATTCAGCCCCTCCTGGCTGCGCGATGAGATCGCTGTCCTGGTCAAACAAAACATACTCAGCGGTATGTCCAAAGTGGTTTACTGCCAGGATCCAGGCAGGCTGATAGAAATGTATAAGAAGATCGCAGTCCATGATCCGCGCATGGTCATCGAAGAAGTGATCCCCGGCAATGATGACCAACTGGTGTATTACTGTTTTTACCTGGACCGGAACTCCACCCCGCTGGCTACTTTTGCAGGCATAAAGATCCGCGTCCTGCCGGTAGGGTTTGGTTCAGGCACCTATGTTCGCAGTTTTTATGATGCCGGGCTGGAAGAAATCAGCCTGCGTCTTCTTAATTCAGTCCGTTACCAAGGTTTGGGAGGGGTGGAATTCAAAAGGGACACCAGGGACGGAAAGTACAAATTGATCGAATTCAATGCCCGGTTGGGAATGTGGGATTCATACGGAGTGAAATGCGGGGTGGACATCCCATATGTGTCTTACTGTGATGCCCTGCACCGGCCGGTTGAGCCGCAGAGGACATACCGCAGCGGTGTACTGTGGATAGACCTGCAACGGGATACCCGGGCATTCATCATCCTGAACAGAAAAAAACAACTGGGTTTCTGGAAGTGGCTGCGCTCGCTTTTCGGGGAAAAAGAGTGGGCATTTTTCAGCTGGGATGACTGGAAACCAGCCTGGGTCTCTTTCCGGCAGGTAATCAACCGCCAGGCAAAAAGAAAACAGCAGGTTATCCCGGTGCAGGCGCAGGCAGAACCTAAAGAGGTAAAGATTACGTAAACAATTATTTGACATGGACTTCAAAGCCTGGTTTAAGAAACGCGGTTTAAAATTCATTTCCCAGCGGGCAAAGAAGCTCTCCGGAAGATATGGCATCACCCCGAACAAAGCTGTGGAGCGCATCCGCCACTCCGTCATAGAAATGGGAAGATCCGGCTGCAAGCCGACCTTTTTTGTCCCTGCTATTGTGGTCAACCGCAACCTGTCTTTCATCCGTGAACTGCAAGGCATGGGCTGCGAGATCGGGGTGCACGGCTACCAGCATGTGGACCTGAAGAATTACCCGCCCGCACAAGCCAGCCTGCAGCTGAGCAAGGCTAAAGCAGCACTCCTGGAACACGGGCTGCAGGTACACGGGTTCCGCTGCCCTTACCTGAGTATTTCAGACGGCCTGATACAGGCGGTACCGGAAGGATTGTTCCAGTACAGCAGCAACCGGTCAGTTGAATTGAATTACCCTCTGACTGATAAACATGGTGTGCCGGTGATGTTTGAGACCATTCAAACCTTTTATCAACCTGTATCCGCTGAGGCCGAATTCTGCCTTCCGTGGATGGACCACGGCATGGTAGAGATACCGGTTTGCGTGCCCGACGACCTGCAGCTGCACGACGGGCTGCAGTATTCACTGGAGGAGATTTCCTCGGCATGGGTTGAAATCCTGGAAAAGACCCATCAAAGGGGTGAATTGTTCAACCTGATGTTTCATCCCGAATTGGTTGATGCCTGTGAAGCACCGTTTTTGGATGTACTGCAGCAAGCCCGTCAACCGGAGAAAAATATCTGGGTAACCCAATTAAGGGATGTCTGTGATTGGTGGCTGGAAAAGCAGATGTTTTCTGTCTCAGTAAAGGCGGACAAGGGCTTTACATACCTGGATATCCAGTGCTCTTCCAGGGCAACTGTGCTGTGCAGGGGTGCCATTTTTCACCCGCCGTTCCAGCCCTGGGACCAGACCTGGAACATCCTGCCTGCAAGGCAGGTGCAGCTGGCGGATGGCAGTCTACCGCTGATCCACCTGCAGGAGGGTATTCCGGATTGGGTCCGCCCAACCCTCACACGCCTGGGGTACATTGCAGCCCCGGCAGAAAACGGCGGTCTGTGCAGCCTTCAGGTGGATATAGATTTCTTAAATGGCATCGCCAACCCGGTCCAGCTTGAGCAGGCAATCGAAAACAGCAGCGCGCCTCTGATCCGCTTCTGGTCCTGGCCGGATGGCTGCCATAGCGCCCTGTGCCTGACCGGCGACCTGGATGCATTATCGCTGGTGGATTATGCCTCCCGCCTGCTGCCAGGGTGATGTTGGAGTAGATCAACCAGGTTCTAAAATCCGCCGTTTCCGGCGGATTTTTTATTTGCCTGCTATTGTTTTGAAGCTCAGCTGAATCATTAGAACGTGAAGGGTGATGGCGATTTCGCGTGCTGTAAGGAACACCGTTGACTGTCATAATTATATAATTCAGTGATTGAATATTAAGCTTCTTTCAGCAGGTTAACATCAAGCAAGTCGGTGAACTTTTCGATATAAACATCCGCCCGGGCATTTTTATCATAATTGAAGGCGATAGTCTTCAGCCCGACTTCCCGGGCGCCTTTAAGCTCCGAGGCTTTATGCCCCACAAAGACGGCTTCATCCACCTTCAACCCAACCCGTTTGAAAGCTTCTTCGTAGATCACGGGCGCTGGTTTACGGGTACCCAGCTCCTTCGAGCTGATAAAAGAATCAAACAAATAGCCGAAACCGCCCTGGGTAAACCAGTTTAATTTCTCCTGGATGGGCGTGGCAGTATCAGAGATGATTCCCAGGATGTATCCCTTCTTCTTCAGTGCCTTCAGGGTTTCCGGAACCCCAGCAATGATCTCCACCGTGGTGGCGTCCTTAACCAAGGCAGTGATCCCCTCAGCCAGGATATCAGGATTTGTGACGCCATACAACCGGATCACCTTCTCATAGAACTCATATCGGTCAATCACTCCCTGGAAAGCCAGCTCTTTCAGCTTTCTCTTCTCACTGCGTACATCTGCTACCGCTTTCAGCCTATACCGGGCAATGAACCGCCTGATGTTCCTGCCTTTGCGCGGCTTATGGTACAGGATGTTGCCAGCGTCAAAGAAAATACCTTTAATCTTTCCCGGGTCAGACCCCCTGTTCGCCTTGCGGCGGTCTGCAGCCAATTCCTTCTCCAGGATCGGGATGAGATCACTTAGCGTATCGATCTCCGCATGCGGCTTGGCTCCCAGGTCCACTTCGCCGTCATCATATTCATGGTCGATCTTGACCGCCAGCTTGAACCCGGACCGCACTGCACCAAGGATGTCGCGGTTGATCTTGTCACCCACATAGACCATCCCGCCAGTGGGCAGGTTCAGGATGCGTGCGGCGTGGTAGAAAATGGATGGGTCAGGTTTCCGGTGCCCGAAATCTGAAGAAAGCACGACCGGGTTGAAATACTCCAGGATGCCGTAGCGCCTGAGAGTGGCTGGTACCTGGGTCAGGCTCAAGGTGTTGCTGATGCATCCAATACGTAAACCCATTTCCTTGATCTTGCGCAGCACCTCGGGTACTTCGGGTCGCATCTCGCGCAGGAAGTACCGGGTTTCATACAGGTAGCACAGCTCTTCGGCAATAGGGGCAAGTTTCTTCTGGGGCACAGCCATGCCTTTGAAGACATACTGCGACCAGATCTCGATGGCAGGCAGTTCGATCAGCGACTGCCGGTTCCACTTCTGGTAGGCACCTATGCCATCCGAGATCAGGCTGCACAGGCCATCATCATCCAGTTCCAGGGAAATTCCGGCCTTCTCGAAACACTGGCGGAAAGAAGGCGTATTCGCCATGCGCTGCTCGCGGTCATAGCGGAAGGTTTCGACCGTTCCCCCGATATCAAAGAACACTGTGCTTAAGTCCATACCATCCCTGCTTCCTTCCCAGATAAGTTATTCAAGCCTGATGCTCACGAGCCCTCTGCTTGCAGTTGTTTCTCTTTTTCGATCAAGGCAGATAACAGGGGCAAAATTTCAAGTGCATCACCCACCACCCCCAGGTCGGCGGTTTTGAAGATTCCGGCTTCCGGATCCTTGTTGATGGCAATTACCGTCTTTGAGGAGCTCATGCCGACCACATGCTGGATCGCCCCGCTCACACCAACCGCAATGTACAGCTCCGGTCCAACCGTAGTCCCGGACTGACCAACTTGCCGGGTATGGGGAATCCAGCCCTGTTCAACAATGGCACGCGACCCGGCCAGGGTTCCGCCAAGCTGACCTGCCAATGTGCGCAGCATGTCCAGGTTGGCAGCTTTCTGGCAGCCCCTGCCCCCTGCAACAATGATACGGGCATCTTCGATACTGGCCTCGCTGCCGTCAGCCAGGGTGTCCTTTTCCACCACCCGGGTGCGGATCGCACTGCGGTTCAGGGTAACCGGGAATTCTTCCAAGACTACATTTCGCGCAGGTTGCGGTTCAGGTACCGGGAAGACATTCGGGCGCACCGTGGAAGTCTGCGGACGGTTGTACGGAGTGATAATGGATGCCATGATATTGCCGCCGAATGCCGGACGCGTCTGCACCAGCTGCCTGTCGTTGTCGATCTCCAGCCCGGTGCAGTCGGCGGTCAGCCCGAGTTTGAGCCGGGCTGCCACCCGCGGCGCAAAGTCACGCCCGTGCGGGGTTGCACCGTACAGGACAACGGCAGGTTTTTTAGCGCTGATGACTGCACACATCACGTTTGTAAAGCCGTCTGTTGAGTAGGTCTCCAATAATTCATGCCGGCAAAGGATGACCCGGTCGGCTCCATACTTGCCGTAAACCTGCATGTCAGCCTCACCACTACCAGCCAGCACTACCGCAACCAGCTCCTCACCGAGCGCATCCGCCAGCTGCCTGCCTTTACCCAGCAGCTCCAGGACAACCTTGCGGGGCTGCCGCGGTTCTCCATCCTCCTCCAGCTCTACCCACACAAAGACGCCCTTATATTTTGCCAGTTCTTCAGGTGATGCCTGTTTGCGCTCAATACTCAGGGCTTTGAAACGGCACACATTCACACATGCACCGCACAACGTGCACAGGTCATTTACCTGCAGCAGGCTGTCTTCGATCCTCAATGCGCCAAACGGGCAATTGCGGATACAAACTTTACATTCGGTACACCGTTCATGGTCGATGATTAACATAATTGCTCTCTATCCATAATGGTCTCTATCAGTTATTCGAGAATGTGAAAAAAACAGCATCACAGTTTTTCAGGTTTAAGCCGGTCAGATGAAGCGCTTCTCTTTCAGGAAATTAAATATTTCACGGGCAGCTTTGTCAGCTTCCAGGTTTTGCAGAACAACGTTTGTTTTCTTTGCAGGCGGCGGAAAGACCTTGACCACCTGGGTGAATGATCCCTGCAATCCAAGCTGCCCTTCCGGTATGGCAATTGCATCCGCCCGGATAGTACGGATCAGCTTCTTCCTTGACTCAAGCACATCCTTGAAAGATGGCGCCCGCCGGACAACTTCGCCCTTGCTGCAGGTGACCAGGGCTGGCAAGCCGGTTTCCATCACCTCGTAACCACGCTCCACCTCGCGGGTGACGCGCAACTGTTTGCGGCTGCTGCTCAAGCCTACTTCCACCCCGTAGGTGATCTGCGCCAACCCGAGGATCTCTGCGATCTCAGGGCCGACCTGGGCAGTATCCCCATCGATTGCCTGTTTCCCTACCAGGACCAGGTCAAAATCGGGTACCGCGGTCCGAATGGCCTCAGCCAGGGTCAGCGCTGTTGCCCAGGTGTCCGCCCCGGCGAACTTCCGGTCAGTCACCAGGATCCCCTCATCTGCACCTAGTTCCAGGCAGCGAAGCAGGACATCCCTGGCCTGGGGTGGCCCCATGGTGATGGCAGAAATGAAGACATCATCATAAGCCTGCTTCAGCCTGACGGCATGGTCAAGGGCATATTCGCAAAATGGGTTGAGGATGGATTTGACGCCTTCACGGATCAGGGTTCCGGTGGCTGGGTCAACCTGGACATTGGTGACTTCGGGCACCTGTTTGACGCAAACAACGATTTTCATGGATGCACCTCGGCCGGGAAAATATCATTGGGGTTCAGGATCCCTTTTGGATCCAGGGCTGTTTTTACCCTGCGCATTTGCTGGATCTGGTCAGGCGTGAACATGTACTGCAGGAATTTGCTTTTGATTTTCCCGATGCCGTGTTCAGCTGAAACAGAACCGCCCAATTCCACTGCCCTTTGCGCAAAGATGGCATACAGCTGCATGCCGTTGTTGAGGTCTTCCATGTTCCTGGGCAGGATATTGACATGGATATGGTTGTTGCCGATATGCCCGAAAGCGTACCATTCCAGGTTCAGTTTTTCGCAGTGGGTCTTATAAAGCTGCCACATCTCCTGTAAATGCCCGTCTGGAACAGCCATATCGGTGCCAAGCTTGTGGATACCCGGGTATTGCTTCTTGCGCTCTGCCAGGATGCTGTTGATCGTTTCAGGCACCATGTGCCGGAAGACCTTGAACCTGTCCAGTTCGCGGCTTTCGTATCCAGCCCAGGAACGCTGAAGGCTTGCCCCGCAGGAAGCAATCACCTCTTCCAAAACCGAAAAATCCATTTTTTCAGCATGCGGGTCAAAACTCATTTCGAAAAAGATGGCAGCCTTTGCATCATCCGGGACTTGCGGCATCCCCACTGTGGATGGTTCAACCTTCTGGAGATTGCGCAGCAGGTTCAGGGCATTCCCGGAATAAAATTCCAGGAAATCCAGCTGCAGGCGGCTTTCTGCACGCATTGCCTCTGCCAGCTGCACTGCCTGCTCATCCGAATCCAGGAACTGGATGATGGATACCTTATCTTCACGCTTGAGCAGGGCAACATCCACATAGGTTACCACACCCAATACGCCTTCAGAACCGATAAACAGGTCGATCAGGTCCATTTGCGGGGCAGCATAAAACCCGGTGGTGCTTTTTGTGCGCGGCTGGGGATAATCCGGTATGGTGATGGTGCTGGCAGTTCCCTGTGTATTCCAGACAACAAACTGCCCCCCGGGGGAGGCAAAGTATTTCCCGCGCGGGATATCTAGGTACTCCCCGTCTGCCAGGAACACCCGGATGCCCCGCACCCAGGCACGCGTTGGGCCGTATCGGTAGGTGCGCGCGCCGGAGGCGTTGGTAACAACAGAACCGCCGAGGGAAGCACTCATCTCAGTCGGGTCGGGCGGGTAGAAATACTGGTTTAGGTCTTCCCGAAAATCCTGTATGCCCTGCCGTACAGCTTCTTCAGCGTTTTGATCCAGCCCTGGGAACTGCTTGACCCTGAGCATGCTGTCGAGGTTTTTCAGGCTGACACTGGTCTGTGCTTTAATCCGCCACTCAGCAGAAGCCGGGTCGCGGTACACCGTCTGCACCTGGTCGAGGTGTTCCAGGGAGATCAGAGCGCCTTCCTGCGGAACACATCCTCCCACCAGCCCGGTCCGGGCACTGGCAATGGTTACGGAAATACTCCTGCGGTTCATTTCAGCCAGTATGGCTGCCAGTTCTGATTCACTCTTCGGGAAGAAGAGGTAATCAAACGGTTTGGCAGACAGCTTGGATTCATCGGTCAGGTAGGCTGAGTACTCAGCCTGGATACATTCGAACCCCTCGATACACTTTACCTTGCTGAAATCTGCAGAAGGTGCCGACCGCGAATAGATCTCATGCATACATTAACTTCTCCTGTAGCCTGAATAACCGGCGTCAAATCGCATTATGCTATACGAAAGGTTTTTCTAAGGTACCAGCCTGTTCATTACCGGGAGCAGGTTTTCGATGCTTTTCTTTGCAGCCGTCATGGCGTCCGGTTTGGGCATAAATTCGCCCGAAACAAAGCCTGAATACCCGGTTGAAAAAAGCTCCTGCAGGATGGAGGTGAAATCCAGGTGCCCAGCCCCCGGGTACCAGCGGTTCGAGTCGGCCACATGGAAGTGGAAGATGCGATCGCCGCAATTGCGGATGCTCTCCTCAATGACCGGCTCCTCAATGTTCATGTGGAAGGTGTCCAGCAGCAACCCGAAGTTATCCTCGCCCACCATCCCGATCAGGTCCAGCCCTTCCGCAACCGTGTTAATCAAGGTGCACTCGTAGCGGTTGATCGGTTCCAACGCCAGCCGTACCCCTGCCGGGCGGGCAGCCCGGCTGCATTCCTGCAAGGCCTTACACAGCCAGTCATTTGCCTGTTCCGGTGTCACCCCGGGCTTGAGCATCCCGCGCACCAGGCCAATGATAATGACTGCATTAAAGGAGGCAGCTGCCGGCACATGGCTCTTGATCCTTGCAATGGCCGCCTTGCGAACCTGCTCATCCGGGTCAGTAAAAGACAGGCCTTCTTCGTTCCAAGCCTGCCCGGTCCCGATGGCTGGCACTGCGAGGCTGTACTTGCCGGCTAACCGCGCCAGGGCATCGGGGTCGACCAGTTTCGGGTCTCGGATCGCTAGTTCCACCCCCTGGTAGCCCAAAGATGCAATATCTGCCATATTGGCTTCCAGGTTTCCTGTAAACGAGGCTGCCTGGAAGCGGGTTTGCTGGGTGGAAAGGACAATGGATAATCTCATAAAGCTAATCCCATTCCTGAGGTCAGCTGGAAAACCCAGCTGACCTCAGTCTACATCAATTATGCTACATATGTGATCTTGCATTCAGACCGGTCGGTCTGCAGCTTGATAATGTTCTCCGGCACCTCGTGCAGGCTAACCTTCTTGGTGCTGATGAGGGTCATATCCATCCCAGTTGCCATGCAATCGATCACGCGCGGGAAGGTACCATGCCCGGAATGTCCCTGGGCACCGATGATCTGTGCCCGCCGAACCTGGAGTACCTCGCCGGCTACCGGCATTTTGGCTTCTGCCCGTGCAGTCACCACGATCTTGCTGTTGAGGGTCCTGCCTTCCCAGACCACACGCTCGATCCCGGGATAGACTACTTCTGGCAGTCCGGTAGCTTCCATCAGCAGGTCAGCTCCCATGCCCTCTGTGATCTCCAGCACACGGTCAGCAAAGTCGTCTTTCATCGGGTTGACGTGGTAATCAGCGCCAAGCTTGAGCGCCATTTTTGCCCGGTCTTCCTGGGTTTCTGAGATGATCACCTGGGATGCACCGGCCCGTTTCAGGATGGCGCAGGCTGCCAGGCCGACAGGTCCGCCGCCCAGGATGACCACCCGGTCGCCTGGGCGGATCCCTCCACCGCGTTCAATAACTGCATTATAGGCTACGCAGGTGGGTTCGACCAGGCTGCCCGCCACAAACAAGTCCTTTTCCGAATAATTCTTGCGCAAAGGTTCCAGGCTCCAGATCGTCCTGGCAGGTACCACAACATATTTTGTGAAAGCACCGTTTACGTTGAAACCGATCTCATCCAGCCGCTCGCAGTGGTTCGGCCACCCGTCGGCGCACGGCTTGCACTGCCCGCACCACAGCATTTCTTCAGTGGTGACGGCTTCGCCGCCCTTGAATGGCTTGTTGGTGCGTTTGTCAAAGGCCTTCTTGCCGGCTTCGACCACCACACCGGATAGCTCATGCCCCAGGATGCTGGGGAAACCCGTCAGGCCGGGGTAAAAGATATATCCATTTTTATCTGCCTGTGCCATGTGGACATCCGAACCGCAAATGCCGCAGGCTTTGACCTCGATCAAGACCTCGTCATCCCCAGGGGTTGGAATGTCATACTCCCGAATCTCAATGCGCGGGTTGCGCCAGACCAGGCTGCCAAGGTAGGTCTGCCGGCCTTCAATGTCTTTTGATCCCAATTTGAATCCTGGTTTCGGATCCCAATCTGCTACCAGGGTAACACCTTCCATTTTGCCTTTCATGGTCATCCTCCTGATTACAAATATTAAACTTCTGTACCCTGGCCGATGCGAGGCAGGCCGTAAACCGGTTTCCAGCCCTTGCTGAGCGGTTCGCGCAGGTAGGGTTCCATTTCCTTCTCTGTCCGCAAGGTCACTTCTTCAACCGGCGGCACCTTACCAGCAGGGAATGCATCCAGCACATCGTCATGCCAGAGGGTCAGGTACTTGAGGATGGCCGCCATCGGCCGTTTCGCCTTGTACGGGTCGCCGGATTTGGCCTTGCCGACCACGCCTTCGGGGGTGGCAGCGATCTCGATCGCAAAATGGCCTTCACCCTCTGACCAGCGGCTGGGCCTCCCGAACGGGTCAACGGATTTATCGTAATGGCCTTCCGGCAGGTAGCTCTTACCCTCGGTGTCTACAGCGTACTTCATGTCAACCATTTCAGGGTGCAGCAACAGGCTCAACGAGGTTTCCGATTCATCCGCATGCACAAAGTTGGTGTCCATCTGCCCGCCGCGGTCAATCGGGCGGAAGAATTCACGCACACCGCGGTGCCAATCGATCACCCGGAAGATTCCCGGCAGCTGGTAGCGCTTCTGGAATTCCTGGACAGCCGATTCGAGCATCCACAGCTGGCCGTGGTTATTGACGATCAGCTGCTTGCGGAAGCCGTCATTCCACAACCCCAGCATGACATCGATCATCATCTCGCGCACAATATGCTCGCGCACGATCACGGTGCCCGGCATGCCCATATGGTGGTACGGGTGGCCACCATAATTGAGGGGAGGTAATGCCAGGTTGACCGGAGCACCGCGTTTGGCGGTAAACCGGCGCACGCCTTCGCAAATGGCGCTGACGTACAGGGTATCTGCCGCGCTGGGGAGGTGCTGCCCGTGCAGCTCAGTGCAGCCAACCGGGATGAAGACGATATCATTCTTCTTGCGGTTCTCTTCCACCTGCCAGCGTGTGGTGGTCTGTATGTAGGAACCCGGTTTTCCCCATTCCACCGGGGAGGGGATGCCGTAATCTGCCAAAATGGCATCGATCTCGGCATCGCTTGCATCCCACACCTGTTTCTTTAACCGCCCGACAGCATTATCCTCAAAGAACAGGTCAGGCTGGTCGGTCGGCAGGTATCCTTCAGGTACTCTGTTTATGGTCATTTCATACTCCTTGTGAAAAAATAATTGCTGCACATTTATCCGGTGATCTCAGAGATCTTTACCGGGCGGTTTTCATGGTAGGATTTCCAGGCGGCGTAACCGATCACCACTGCCTTGCGGCCGTCTTCGCCTGTGGTGGGGGTTGGGATGTCGTCCCGCACACATTGCAGGAATTGCTGGACTTCATCCACATAGCAGGAAGCAAACCGCTGCATGAAAAAGTTGGGGATGCGGGAAGTATGGTAGCCCTCCCGGTTTGCTTTGGCGACGGTGTCTTCAGTTTCATTCTCTGCCATGGCAGTTCCGTTAAGGCAGAAAACCTCCAGGCGCTGGTCATACCCATACACTGCCTGGCGGCTGTTATCGATCGAACCGACCGTGCCGTCCACAAACTTCAGTGTGATCACCGCAGTATCCAGGTCGCCAAAGGAATTCAACTCCTCATCGATCAGCACACTGCCAGTTGCATACACCTCTTCCACCTCCCCGATCTGGAACCGGGCCATGTCAAAATCATGGATGGTCATATCGAGGAACAATCCGCCGGAAGCACGCAGGAATGTTTTCGAAGGCAGTTCAGGGTCGCGGTTGGTGATCTTTAAGATGCAAGGTCTGCCCAGCTCCCCGGAGCGGACGATCTCCCGCACCCGCCTGAAGTTCTTATCAAAACGGCGGTTGAATCCAACCTGCAGTTTTACCCCGGCTTTATTTACCACCTCTAGCGCTTCATCGATGCTCTTCAGGTCAAGCGCCAGCGGTTTTTCACAGAAAATGTGCTTGCCGGCTGCTGCGCAGTCCTTGATGACGGCGGCATGGGTGTCAGTGCTGGTGGCGATCAGGACCGCTTCGATCCCTGGATCAGCCAGCAGCTCGTGATAATCCTGCACAACCTTTTCAATACCCCACTGCTCTGCAACAGCCTGTGCCACATCCAGCCTGATGTCGCAAATCGCTGAAAGGCTGGCCTCTGGCATTTTGTTTACCAGGTTAGCCACATGCACGCTGCCCATCCGCCCGGTTCCGATCACTGCAATCTTGATTTGTCGGCTCATATAATACCCTTCTTTCTCCCCTCCCCTTGCAGAGAGGGGAGAAAACTAAAAGGAGAGAGGCTTTATGGTTTCATTACCACTTTCATGGCACTCTTCGGGCCATGAGAGAGGGTTCTCATATCCAGGCCAAGCATCTTGAAAGCTTCAACACCTTCCTCAAGTTTGATGACCTTGGTGAAGAAGTTGGCCATATCCAGGCGGTTCTCCCGGAAGATGCGGATGGAAGGCACCATGGTGTTCTGCCCGAGGTACAGGCCGAGGATCTTGGTCGCCCAGCGAGTGATCTCATTCGGAACCACGGTGGCAGAGATACTCGAATCCATGCCGAAAGGCAGCACCTTGCCGCCCGGGGTGACACACTTTAGCGCTTGGGCAAACCCGTTGCCGGTGGCTTCGATCACAATATCTGCTTTGCGCCCATAAGTGAATTCGGTGATCTTTTCGACCACATCCACCTCATTGGGGTTCCAGACTGTCAGGCCGCATTTCTTGGCCACTTCGATACGGAACGGGTCGATCTCGGTGACCGCTACTTTGGCAGCAATATTCTTGGCAAACTGCGAGAACAGGTAGCCGATGGGGCCGAAGCCGATGATCATCACGTAATCGTAGGGCAGCATCAGGAGAGTGTTCATGCCGTTTACCACTGTCGCCAGGGTTTCGACCTGGGTACCGAGAATGTCATCTATTTCATCTGGAACCACAAAACACTGTTTCTCGGGCACCAGGCAGTATTCGGCATACCCGCCATCGCGCATCACGCCCAGGGCGCTGGTCTTGATATCAACACACTGGCTGGTCAACCCCATACGGCAGAAATCGCAGAAACCGCAGCGGATGTTGTTATCCACAGCGACCCGGTCGCCAAGTTTCACATGGTGCACATGCGAACCCACTTCGACCACTTCGCCGCAGAATTCGTGCCCCAGGATGGTGTTCGGCCTGAAGTGATGTTTGCCTTCCACGATCTTGACATCGCTGCCGCAAATGCCCACTGCCTTGATCTTGAGGACAACATCATCCGGATCTTTCACATGAGGGACAGGGACTTCCTCCAGGACCAGGTTGCCGACATCTTTAAAAACAAGTGCTCTCATCTTTTCCATATCAACATCTCCTTATATTATTCATGTTGCACACGTGTGCATAAATTCCAACCAAAATACCCGGCACCGATATTCCCGGATCAGCGTTGAATACGGGCCGAACCTCCCTTTGCAAATGCTTTAACCTGCTCAAGGGTTGCCATGGTGGTATCACCTGGGAATGTGGTTAGCAATGCCCCATGCGCCCAGCCCAGATTTACTGCTTCCTGCTCGGGTTCACCCGAAAGCAAGCCATAGAACAACCCTGAAGCAAAACCGTCGCCTCCGCCCACCCGGTCATACACATCCAGCTCGCAGGTTGGCGCTACATATGTTTTTCCATTGATCCAGGCCACCGCACCCCAGGAATGCCGGTTGGTCGAATGCACTTCGCGCAAAGTGGTTGCCACTACCTTAACCCGAGGGTACAGGTTGACCACTTCCCTGATCATCCCGACAAACGCGGCTGAATCCAGTTTCGATGCACTTTTAACCTGAGGTCCAGCCACCCCCAGCCCAAGCTGCAGGTCTTCCTCGTTTCCTACCAGCACATCCACATTCTCCATGATCCTGCGCAGCACGGATTGGGCTGCTTCCTCCCCGCCCCAGATGTTCCAGAGCTTGGCACGAAAGTTCAAGTCAAAAGAAACGATTGCCCCGGCTGCTTTGGCAGCCTGCATGCCCTCAACGATCACCTCACCGGTAGTCTGCGAGAGGGCAGCGAAGATACCTCCGCTGTGGAACCAACGCACTCCTCCCTCGAAGATCTCCTGCCAGTTGAAATCACCCGGATTCAATTGGGCAGCAGCCTCATTGGAGCGGTTATAAAAAACCACAGGCGGGCGCACCCCGAAACCCCGGTCGCTGTATACGGTGGCCATATTGGGGCCGTTCACCCCGTTATGGCTGAAGCGGTGGTAGAAGGGCTTTACCCCCATTGCCCGCACCCGTTCAGCGATCAGGTCACCGATCGGGTAGTCTACCATTGCGGTGACGATACCCGTCTTCAACCCAAAGCAGTCCGCCAGGTTGGCAGCGCAGTTGAATTCGCCTCCACTGACATGGATCTGGCACTGGGCTGCCTTGCGGAAAGGCACCACACCGGGATCCAGCCGGTGTACCAGCGCGCCCAGCGAAACGAAATCAAGCGCACCTTCCGGGAGAATATTCAAACCATATTGACTCATAATCACCTCGCTTTACTCCAGCCAGTGGGTGTGGAACACCCCTTCGCGGTCTATCCGGCGGTAGGTATGGGCGCCGAAGTAATCACGCTGTGCCTGGGTCAGGTTGGCAGGCAGGCGCTCGCTGCGGTAGGCATCGAAGTATGCCAGCGACCCGCTCATGGCGGGTACGGGGATGCCCAGCCCAACCGCCGCCTGGACAGTCATACGCCAGTTATCCAGCCGGTCAAAAATAGCTTGTCTGAAAGCTTCATCCAGCATCAGGTTCACCAGGCCGGGATCGCGCTCATAGGCAGCCATAATGTCGCCCAGCAGGTTGGCGCGGATGATGCAGCCCGCCCGCCAAATCTTGGCAATATCGCGCATATTCAGGTCGTAGCCGTATTCCTGTGATGCCAGCCTGAGCATTCCCATACCCTGGGCATAAGAGGTCACCTTGCTGGCATAGAGGGCATTCTCCACAGCATTGATCAGCCGTTCCGGATCTCCAGTGTATTTTGTAGCCGGTAAGGTAAATACCTTTGAGGCCGCAACGCGCTCAGCTTTCAGGGCAGAAATGATTCTCCCCTGCAGACCGGCGTTGATGGTTGGGATGGGCATGCCCAGGTCCAGCGCATTCTGGCTGGTCCACTTGCCGGTGCCCTTCTGTTGGGCTTCATCCAGGATTACATCCACCAGGGGCAGGCCGGTTTCTGGATCGGTTTTTGTGAAGATATCTGCCGTTATTTCGATCAGGTAGGATTTCAGAACACCCTGGTTCCAGCGGTAAAAGACATCATGCAATTCCATTGCCGAAAGACCTAATCCCCGGTGAAGCAGGTCGTAGGCTTCAGCGATCAGCTGCATGTCGCCGTACTCGATCCCGTTATGTACCATCTTGACATAATGCCCGGCGCCGCGCGGCCCCATGTACTCCACGCAGGGCTGGCCGTCACCAGCCTTAGCTGCAATCGCTTTGAAAATAGCGCTCAATGCTTCCCAGGCCGCAACGCTGCCACCCGGCATGATCGATGGTCCCCATTTGGCGCCTTCCTCGCCGCCGGAAACGCCCATGCCGACAAACTGGATGCCGTCTGCTTCCAGTTCCTTGTACCGGCGCTCGGTATCCATAAAGTGGGAGTTGCCGCTGTCGATCAGGATGTCGCCTTTTTCAAGGTACGGTTTGAGGTGGGCGATGGCGCTGTCAACGGGGGCACCTGCCGGCACCATCAAGAGCACACGCCGGGGTTTCTCCAGCACCGCCATCATGGCCTGCGGGGTATCCACCCCAAGCAAAGCCTTACCTGCGCCTTCTTCTTCAAAAAATGCCCTGGCCTTAGCCTGGTCAAGGTCATACCCGGCAACAGGAAAACCGTTCCTTTCCATGTTCAGCGCCAGGTTGCGCCCCATCACCCCTAAACCAACCACTCCGATCTTGTATTCCATCCGTGTCACCTGTTCCCAGTCAATCTAATTTTGTTTGATCCTGTACAGCATTTCACCCGCCCGCGGGACAACCAGCACACCTTCCCCTTCCTTTCCCTTCCAATCATCCGGATTGAATGCAGCCGGGTCGAGGTATCCCAGCCCGATTCTCCGGCAGCGTTCCTCGTGGATGCCGGTGGCAAGTGTTACCCTGATCCGCAGGGATTCTTTTCCGGTCGCCTCATCATAGGTTCCCAGGCCGCGTAAATGGGTTGAATGCGCCAGAACACCATGCGGGTAATGCCTGTACTGGTCCCATTGCTTGACGAAAAAGTCCCGGCAGTGGTATCCGATCTCATCCAAAATCCTGCCGTGGGTATAACTTACTTCACTGATCTGTGGGGCGTAAATGATGACCTCGCCGCCGTCTTCCACAACCGGTTCCATTTTGTACATTCCCTTGGCACCTGTCCACAGGTCATCGTACAGAGTCGGCATGACCGAGATCACCTTCTTGTATGGTTTCTCCACGTAAATAATATGTTTTTGGGCAGATAGGGCTGCCGCGGCTTCCCAGGCTTCGTGCGCTTTGCCAAAGTACAGCCCGGCCAGCCCATCATGCGTGACCACCAGGCTGAAGCAGTGCACCGGTTTCTCAATAAAGCTTGCCGCCCGGTCAATTACAGCCCTTACCGGTGTGTAGCCCGAGCCTATGATCTGGTAGTTGGTAATCAGCGCCCCCAGCCAGTGGGTAAAATTGATGATCTCAGCCCCGGCAATGCCCGGGAAGAAGTACTTGTTGCCGCCCGAAAAACCCACCACTTCGTGCGGGAAGACCGGGCCGCAGATGAGCAGGTGGTCATAATCCATGATCAACTTGTTCAGCCGCACCGGCACATCTCCCTGCAGCTGGCCGCTGGAGAACCTGGTAATGTCCTCAGACGGGATCACCCCGATCTGGATGAAAGTCTCCGGGTCATTCCAGAGGTGGTTGAAGATCCTGCTGCTGCCTGCAACCCCATTAATTACCTTGCGGCCTACCAGCTGGCTGAGCTGGGTATCCGCCATCGGCTGGTGGGTTCCAAGGGCCACCAGGTAATCCAGGGCTGCCGTACGTGCGCCCAGATGTTTTTCAAACAAGTTGAACATCATCGGCATGGGCATGCTGCGGGTCCCATCCGGGATCAGGACGAGAACCCGTTTGCCGTCCAGCGGCAGGCTGCGTAGCGACTTTTCAACCAGGCAGCCGGCAGTTTCTTCACTGAGGTATCGATCTGGATAACCTTCGCCAATCACCATGCTTTTACACTCCACTGAATGCGGAAAATCCGCCGTCCACCGGTACTACGATTCCAGTCACAAATTCGGAAGCGGATGAGACCAGCCACAACATGGTGCCAAGCAGGTCGTCCGGGGTGCCGAAGCGGTTCATAGGTGTATGCGACAATATGGTTTGCCCGCGCGGGGTGAGCTCCCCGGTCTTCTGGTCCGTCAGCAGGAAGCGGTTCTGCTCGGTCTGGAAGAAGCCCGGGGCAATAGCATTTACCCGGATCAGGGGGGAATATTCCTGTGCCAGGTGAACCGCCAGCCATTGGGTGAAGTTGCTCAGGCCGGCTTTTGCTGCAGAATAAGCCGGGATGCGGGTGAGCGGGCGGAAGGAGTTCATCGAGGAAATGTTCAGGATCACACCGTGCCTTTGCTGCGCCATCAATTTGCCAAACACCTGGGATGAAAGTATCGTCCCCAGGATATTCAATTCGAACACCCAGCGGATGGCATCCGCTGGCAGGTCGAAAAAGGTCATGTCTGCGCTGGTGGTAGCCTGGGCTTTGTTTCCGCCTGCCCCATTGATCAGGATATCCACCTTGCCGAATGCAGCCACGACTTTCAAGGCGGCATCTTCCAGGCTTGCCTTATCGAGGACATTGCAGGCCAGCCCGATAGCATGATCCCCGCTTTCGCGGATCTCCGCTGCCAGCTTTTCAGCAGCCTCGGGATTGACATCCAGGATAGCCACCCTGGCGCCGACAGCCGCCAGCGTCCTGCACATCTGGGCGCACAACACCCCCGCCCCGCCGGTGACCACCGCCGTCATTTGGGAAAAATCGTATACATCATGGATGTTCTTATTCATTTACACTCACCTTTTCTCAAAATTCCAAAATCCTTTACCCTGCCTGGCAAAATGGCTCCAAATGCCTCCGAAAATGGCGTTCCAGGTTGTCTGCATACACTTCCGGGTTCTTCTCCAGCAGGCTGATCAGGCGGTCGTAAAACCAATAAGTGCCGTCAGCATGCTTTTCTTTAAGGACCGACCCAAAACATACATGCAGGATCTCGCGCGCATCGAACTGGTCCAAAATGCCTGCCAGGCACGTATCATCTGTCAGCCCTGGAGCATGTTCCAGGCGGGCAGAGACATGGTAACTGGCCTTATCTTGCTCATACCTTCCCCGGCTGAATATGTAGATTTCTTTGAAGAATTCCGGGGCTAAAGTTGCAGCCGTACGGATGGCTTCGAGGTAGCTGGTACCGGCAGTTTTTAAGTGCACCAGTCCCCTCGTTTGACGGGCTGCGGCCGGGTAAATGCTGAACTTATCCGATCCGGAGTGCAAGCTGAGCTTGTACGGCCCAAAATGGCGGGCGATAGCGGCATGTCCGGAAATATCCAACTCAAACGCGGCAGGGTCCCCGATATAGTCCACCCCTTTTTCAAAAGCACCCACATAGCGCGGCGCTAGGCTGACCCACTTTACGCCCAGGCGGTTCAACTCGCTGGCTATGTAGTAATGCTCTGCGTGGCTGGTGGGTTGGGCTGTCTCATCGACCGACACCTCCAGCTCGAACAGCCGGCTGCCTGAGCTTTTTTCCAGGTACCGGTACATCCCGGCCACATGCCAGACTGCCCTGCCATACTTGACCATTGCCTTCAGGAGGACATCCTCCGTGAAACGCAGGGATAAGCTTTCGAAAGCTGCCTCTTTTCCCAACAAGCCGGTTGCAGCCAGCTGCATTTCAGCAGGAAGCCCATCGGCCAGGTGCTTCAGGTCTGCCAGGTTTCCGGTTTCCGCCCGGTTGTCCACAAATTCACCCGGGTCAATGGTAAAGAAGGTAAACCCGGCTGCCAGGCATGCGTCGATATCCCGGGTGGTTTTCAAATGATCGGCGTCAGCCCCGAACCCGTCACGCCAGCCTTCCTGGAAGACACCCCAGAGGGCGTCATCCATCACCTGCTGCGGGGTGCGCCCAGTGCGGACCATCTCGCGGATCGACTGCTGGGCAAAAATGGGGAAGACCCTGCTGCCGCAGGCACGCACCGCCCGCACATGCCCGGGGGTCGCCAGACCCAGCCGGTCGCCCATGCCTGCAGAGGTGTGCAGCCCAGATAACCGGGGCTGCAGCCAGGCAACATGGGAGCGGAGGACTTCAGCATTATGAGCTGAGAGCGGGGCATTAACAAGCACTTTCCCTCCCATCTCCTGTCGCCCGCCCTCAAAATCCTGAAGCCGTTTCTCAGCGCGGTCCGCCAGGACCACCAGCTGCCTGCCGGCAGTGCTGCGTGCTACCCCATATTCAATTCCTTCCCAGGCAGCCAGGGATTGCAGTAGTAAGGGAATGTTTGTTAACCGGGAGAGGGAAAGAGCGTTATCCATGATCATCCTGTTAGATCAGGCGGGGCGCAGCGGTTGAAGCGCGCACCAGCAATTTCCCCTGTAATACCTTCACCCTGGAAGCATCCGCATGCCCATCGCCTTCTGTATGAAGCAGGTCAAGCAGCAGGCGGGCAGCTTCTTCCCCGATCGAATATTTAGGCTGGTCAAATGTGGTAAGGGCAGGGCAGGTAAAGGCAGAATAAGTGATGTTGTCAAACCCGGTCACCGAAATGTCCTCCGGTACCCGGATGCCTGCCTGTTCACACCCTTTCAATACCCCGATAGCCAGTGTGTCATTGAAACAAACAATGGCGGTGGGCCGCACCGGCAGCCGCTGGAAGTATGCCACGCTCTCCGCCCCCAGGGCAGGGTCACCACCCTGGACATGGAAGATATGCTCTTTGCGTACCGCAAGGCCGGCTTCCATGATGGCCTGCTGGAAGCCGCTCAAGCGGTCCATCGTGGTCCGCCCGGATTGTTCATTTCCAAGGTAGGCAATATTCTCATGCCCGAGTGATACCAGGTGTTTCGTAACCTGCCGGCTGCCGTCCACATCGTCATGGTAAATAGAATAATGGAAACTCTCAGCTGCCTGGTGGTTGACAGCTACAACCGGGAACCCGTAAGACAGCAGCTGGCGCCCCTGTTCGGCGCTGAAGGAAGAGGAGCAAATGATGACACCATCCGTTCGTTGCTCCATCATGGTTTGCACGATCTGGCGCTCCTTGACCGGGTCATGCTGGGAGGCGGCGATGAACAGGCTGTATCCGCGTTCCTGGGCAAAAGCCTCGATGCCGTTCAGTATTTCGCCAAAGAACGGGTCGGCAATACTGCTGACGATCACGCCCAGCACCTGGGTTCGGTTGGTCTTCAGGCTGCGGGCAGCTGCGCTAGGCTGGTAGCCCATCTCCTGGGCTGCCTGGCGGATGCGCTCAGCGGTTTTAGAAGAAATGAGCGAGTTTCCGCGCAGTGCGCGTGAAACGGTCGAATGAGAAACGCCCGTCCGCCTGGCTACATCCTTTATTGTGGTGGCCATGAATTTTTCCTGTTGCACACGTGTGCAGAGATATTCATAGTGTACACACTGGTGGACAAAAAGTCAATACTTTTCCGCAAGAATACTTGCATTTTTAAGTTTTTTGTCGTAAGATATGCAAATGAAAGATATTTTTCAAAAATTAAATTTTTGAAAGTATCGAGACTACTTCCCTGGAGGACCCATGCAACCTGATATCGAAGCCATTTTCCTCGATGTTGGCAATACCCTGCGTATCGTTGTGGAAGACCCTGAGTTCCAACGGCAGGCTAAGGAAGAATTGATGAAACTGATCGATTCAAAAGAGTCCCCCGAAGCGTTCTTTGAAGAAGTAGAAAAGCGCTGGAAGAATTACCGCAGCCTGTCAAAAAAGAGCCTGCTTGAGGCTTCTGAATTGGAACTGTGGACACAGTGGCTGCTGCCCGATTACCCGGTTGAGGTTGTCGCCCCCCACATCAGCCGGCTGACCCGCATGTGGCGCGACCGGGACGGCAGGCGCGTACCCCGCGCTGACGCCAAGGAAACCATTGTTGAACTGCACCGCCGCGGCTACCTGCTTGGCATCATCGCCAACACGATCACCGAGACTGAGATCCCCGATTGGATGATCACCGATGGCGTGACTCGCTACTTTAAAACAGTTATCCTTTCCTCAAAGGTCAGGGTGCGCAAACCCGACCCAACCATTTATTGGCTGGCTGCACGCGTAATGGGTGTGGATCCAGCCAAGTGCGCCTACCTGGGTGATAATCCTATCCGCGATGTCGAGGGGACGCGCGCTGCCGGTTTCGGCATGATGATCCTGTTTGAAGAACCTGCCACGATCGCCAAGGAACCGCAGTCCGGGGATTACAAACCCGACCATATCATTAAAGAGACTCGGCAGCTGTTGGATATCTTCCCCCCTCGGCAATAATGCCGGCTAAATGGACCCTTTGCGAGGCGGCGCATGACTCTTGAGATAGAAGCGATTTTCCTTGACCTCGGCAACACCCTGCGCATTTTGACAAAAAATGACACCCACCAGGGTGCAGCCAAAAAGAGAATCACCGAACTGGTTGGTACAGACGAAGACCCTGAAGCTTTTGTAAAAAAGCTGGATGAACGCTACAAGGTTTACCGCAAGTGGGCATTCGAGAACATGCGTGAAGCCCCGGAACCGGAGTTGTGGATCCGATGGCTGACCCCTGAATTTCCTGCTGAACGGATAGGCCCGCTGGGTCCTGAGCTGACCTACCAGTACCGCCAATCGATGGGTCTGCGCGTGGTGGTGGAAAACGGCAAACAAGTCGTTGAAACCTTGCAGCAGCGCGGCTACACCCTGGGCATCATCAGCAACCTGATCACCACCCGCGAGATCCCGGAATGGATGGAGAAGGAAGGGTTTGATACATACTTCAAAGCGGTCGCGCTTTCCTCTGTACTTGGCATCCGCAAACCGGATCCGGAGATCTACCACATTGCTGCCCGGCAGGCAGAAGTGGAACCTGCCCGCTGCGTATATGTGGGAGATAACCTCAAACGGGATGTGACAGGAACTCGCGCAGCCGGCTTCGGCATGACCATTATCATGATCAACCCCGCAGAACTGGCAGAGGCGGTCATTACGGAAGAGAACCGCCCCGATGCTGTCATCCATTCTTTCACTGAACTGCTGGATATCTTTCCGCAGCGCCCGCTGGTAAATATGATTCACATCCACCAGCCCCCTCTGTCGATCGGGCAGGCTTAAGCAAGCGGACCCGCGGAAGCGAGGAAAGCAAATGAGCATGAAAAATGATGTGCATGGCGGCATAAACCTGGCTGAGGCAGTCCGCGCGGCATATACCCGCGGGCAGACCGATTACTCGATGGAACCGCTTGTCAGGGTGGATGCAGACGGACAGCCGCTGGGGCTGGTAAAGGATGGCGATGCTGTCATCTTTTGCTGCCGGCGGGGTGAGCGGGAGATCGAGCTCACCGAAGCCTTTACTGACCCGGATTTTCCCCATTTTGAGCGCGTCCAGATCAAGGACCTCGAATTTGTCATCCTGACCCTGTACCACGACAAATTCAAAGACCTGCCGGTCGCCTTTGCCCCTTCCAGGCTTAATGACACCCTGGGGGAGGCAATCAGCCGGGCTGGCAAGACACAACTGCGCTGTTCGGAATCCGAGAAGTATGCCCATATCACCTTCTTTTTGAATGGCGGGAACAACCAGCCTTACCCTGGCGAAACAGGCATCCGCATCCCTTCGCCCAAAAGTATCCCTTTTGACCAGGTTCCCGAACTCAGTTTACCGGCAGTAGCCAATGAAGTGATCGGCGGTATTCACGGGGGGTACGACTGCATCATCACCAACTTTGCCAACGGCGATGTGATCGGACACACCTCCAGCGTTGAAGCTAAAATCAAATCCGCTGAAGCGGTTGACCTGCACCTTGGAAGGATCATCCTGGAAGCGGAAAAGGCCGGGTATGTGATCCTGGTCACCGCTGACCACGGAAACCTGGAAGAAATGCTGACACCCGAAGGCAAACCGCATGTAGCCCATACTGCCAACCCGGTGCCGTTCATCCTTATTGACCCGCAAACAGACAGCCGTATCCAGCCGGCTGACGGAAGCCTTCAGGATGTTGCCCCCACTATCCTGCAGATCATGGGTATCCCCCGCCCGGATTGCATGACTGGAACGCCTTTGGTCAGCGGCCGCAGCTGGGGAGACGGACGTAAAGTCCTGCTGGTCGTCCTGGATGGCTGGGGAATCGGACTAAACGATCAGACCAACCCTGTATTCCTTGCCAGAACCCCGGTCTGGGACAGCCTGTGCAGCCGGTATCCCCCTGCCCGCCTGCATGCTTCCGGCGAGTATGTCGGGCTTCAGCCAGGCAAAGCAGGCAATTCTGAAGCCGGGCACATGAACATTGGCGCAGGCAGGGTTGTGCTACAGGATGATGTCCGCCTGGACATGGCAATGAAAGACGGAACATTTACGAAGAATGAGGTCTTCAAGCATGCCATCCAGAAAGTGAAACAAAGCAACAGCAGACTGCACCTGATCGGCTTATTGACCGAAAAAAGCTCGCACGGCTCCATCGATTATCCGCTGGCATTGCTCAGGATGGCTGAAGAACACGGGCTGCAGGAGGTTTACCTGCACCTGATCTTCGACGGTCGCAGCACCGATCCGGGCAGCGCCCCGGCCTTGCTGGAAAAACTGGAAAGCTTGATGGCTGAGATAGGCATTGGTACGGTTGTAACCGCAATAGGCAGGGGTATTGCCCTTGACCGCGACGGCAATTATGAAAAGATCAAGAAAGCTTATGCTGCCCTGGTGCAAGGTGCCGGAACGCACTGGCAGTAACGGAGTGAAATGATAAGATCAGCTATCCTTTCAGATCCCGGCAGGTTTTGCGCAGCATTGTACATCAAGATGCAGCAGATCCATCCCGGCATTGCAGAGTTGGAACTGTACGAGTTCGAATATGCCTTGAAGAACATCGAACCGGCGGACGGGTGGCAAACAGTCCCAGTGGAGCCGATGGAGCTTATCAGCGAACGCATTACCCGGGCAGAGTTCTTTGAACAGGTTCAACTCAAGCCTGTATTGCACAACCGTATCGTGCTTGATGAAACCATTGCAGGACTGACAAGGATGCTTTTCACCGGCTTGCTCACGGAAGCTTACCCTGCCAAATGGATCAATGAGCACTTCTATTTTGACATCCGCGCCTTTGTTTTCTTCCCCCGCACCAGGTATGTTACCCCTGAGATTTCACAGCTTTTCGGGGGTCAACCCTTTATGTCATTTCCGCCTTCCCAGAAGAACCTGGAAGCCCTGCAGGATATCGGCTATAAAGAGTATGCCGAAGTAAATACCCAGATCGACCAGGCTTTCCTCGAAACCACCCTGCAGCTGGTTGCGATTAAAGGCACTCCCCTGGTCCTGACCATCGTCGGGCCGACAGCATCAGGAAAATCGGAGATTACATTGCTGCTGCAGCAAGCTCTTGAGGCATCAGGAAAAACTTGCGCAAACATCGAAATGGATAACTTTTACAAGGACCGGGAGTTTCGCGATGGCAAGCCTATGGACACCCGGGTGATCCATTTTAAGCTTTTCCAGGCAGCCATGCAAGCCCTGCTGGGAGGGAAACCAGCAGAATTGCCGCAGTATGATTTCATCCTGGCAACATCCAGCCACGACCTGGACGGTAAATTACGGCCCGGCCAAACAATCCTTAAAGCCCAGCCGGCGGATGTCATCCTGCTGGAAGGCAATTTTCCCTTCCATATCCCGCAGATCGCTCCCCTGATTGACCTGAAGGCGGTCTATTTTGCGGGGGACGCCATCCGCTTGAAGCGCAAATGGAGACGGGATGTTGATTACCGCAAGAAATACGACCCTGCTTACCTGGCAAACCGCTATTTCCGCGCCCAGTTCCTTCGGAACCAAGAGATCTACCAGCCGATGATGAAAAGCTGTGAAATGATCGTGGACACCAGCGCCGCTGCCCTGTGGGTGCGGCCGGATATTGCTGTACTGCTGCAACCCTGAACAATACCACAACCGGGAAAAAGAGGTAAACCATGTTCGATGCTTTCTTCCGCAAACAGGTTGTTCCTGCAGAAACCAAAATCGCCATGCTGATCCTTGACGGGCTGGGCGGACTGGCGAGAGAACCCGGTGGCAAGACTGAACTGGAAACAGCCCGTACACCTAACCTGGATGCCCTGGCAAAGAAGTCTGCCCTGGGATTGACCATCCCCATCGGTCCGGGTATTGCCACCGGCAGCGGACCGGGACACCTTTCCATCTTCGGCTATGACCCGTTGGAATTTGAGATCGGGCGCGGCGCGCTTGAAGCACTGGGAGTGGATTTTGAGCTGGGTCCGGATGATGTGGCTGCCAGGGGTAATTTCTGCTCGGCAGACCAGGATGGCATCCTCACCGACCGCAGGGCCGGCCGGCTGCCTACTTCTGAAAGCACCCGGCTGGTCGAGCTCCTGCGCTCTATCAAGATCGATGGGGTAAATATTTTCGTTGAGCCAGTCAAAGAGCACCGCTTTGCAGTGGTCTTCCGTGCTCCAGGCATCGGCGCCGCATTGAGCGAATCCGATCCCATGGTAACGGGAACTGCGGCATTGCAAATCCATGCCCTGGATGACCGTTCCAAAAAAACCGCCATGGCAGCCAACGCATTCATTGCACAGGCAAAAGAGCTGCTTAAGGACCAGAGCCCTGCCAATATGATCCTGCTGCGCGGGTTTGCCAAATTCCCGGTAGTCCCGCAATACCAGGATATATTTCAACTACACCCGGCTGCCATTGCCGTCAATGGTATGTACCGCGGGGTAGCCAGGCTGGTGGGTATGGATGTCCTGGAAGTTGACGGCACATCTTTGGAAGATGAGTTCACCACCCTGGAAAAGCACTGGCAGGAGTACGATTTCTTTTACCTGCACTTTAAAAAGACAGACACATGCGGCGAGAGCGGCGATTTTGACGGCAAGGTAAAAGCGATCGAGGAATTTGATTCACAACTCCCCCGCCTGATGGCACTTATGCCGGATGTGGTGGTCATCGGGGGAGACCATTCCTCCCCGGCCGTCCTGAAATCGCACAGCTGGCACCCGGTGCCGCTGCTCTTGTATGGGAAGTATGTTCGTCCGGATGGCCTGGATAAGTTCGGAGAAAGCGCCTGTACACGCGGCAGCCTGGGTCAAATCCCTGCCAGGCATGTCATGCCGATTGCCTTAGCCAATGCCGGCAGGGTTGCCAAGTACGGCGCATAGAAAGCTGAAATACAGGAAATGGATGGAATCAATTTGATGGATAATGCCCAGTTTTCAGCAAAGCTGTATGAATGCATGCAGAAGATCAGCCCGGCAGTTTCAGGGATGGAATTATATGAGTTCCGCTATGCCTTGGAAAATGTTATTCCGGCTGCCGGATGGAACACAGTTAAATTGATGCCTATGCCCGAAATCGAAGCGATGGTGAATGACAGTAAGTTTTACACATCCATTCAACTGAAGCCGATGATCGGAAGACGCATGGTGATGGATGGGCAGGTGCTGGCGCTGCTGCAAATGCTGTTCGCCGGGCTGGTGAGCGGCTTTTATCCTGCCGCATGGATCAACGAGCATTTTGCATTCGACGTGCGCGGGTTTTATTTTATCCACCGCACCCGCTACTACAATCAAAAAATCACAACCCGGATGGGTGGCAAACCGTTCCTTTCGTTTGAACAAAAACAAAAAGCATTTGAGCATGTCCAGTCAGTCGGCTACAAAGCATTCAAAGAAGCCAACACCGAAGTGGACCAGGCTTTCATTAACCTGACCCGCACCCTGGTGGAGAAAAAGGGTACCCCGGTCATTATTGCCATTGCCGGGCAGACAGCTGCAGGCAAGACAGAGATCGTTGCGCGCCTGCAGGCGGCATTCCGGGATTGCGGAAAGAGCCTGGCAACCGTGGAGATTGACCATTTCCTGACGGACAGGGACTACCGCGAAGCCAAAGGGATCGATTCGCTGGGCAGAGAAGCCCTACATTACGACATACTGAAGTCCTGCATCACGGATCTGTGCAACGGGAAGGCGGTTACCACGCCGCAGTATGATTTCGTACAGGCAACATCCAGCCACACTGTCGGCGGTAAATTGAAAGCAGGCTGCCAGCCCCTGCGGATCGAACCGGCAGACATCATCTTCATGGAAGGCAACTTTCCTTTCCTGCTGCCAGAGGTCGCCCCCCTGATCGGGATAAAAGCGATGTACATAACAGATGATGCAGTCAGGTTAAAGCGCAAATGGAAGCGCGACATGGACTACCGCAAGAAGTATGAGCTGTACTACTTCCTAAACCGTTACTTCAGAGAGCAATTCCTGATGGCAGAGAAAGTGTACACCCCCCAGATGGAAATCTGCGACCTGATTGTGGATACCACCCGTGCAGAAATTTGGGCAACCGGGGCAGTCAGGACGGCTCTTTAAGACCTTAATAAGCGGAGTATCATCTCCAAATATGATGAAATTAATCTTGCATTTAATTTATTATTGCTGTATACTGTTTCAAATGTAAGGAATATTTCATAAATGGCGATATTGTTATTCCCCTTGCGCGCAAGGTTGAATAATGAGGTGTCATGAATTCCCTTTCAAATCCCCCCGCAAACCTTGATTTCAGCCAGTTGATCAGCGACCACTTCAATGATCTGACTAAAAGTGAAAAAAGGATCGCCAACTTCCTGCGCAAAAACCAGGAGGAATCAGCGTTCTTATCCGCTGGCGAGATTGCCAGCCGCCTGGGCTTGAGCGAAGCCACGCTGGTGCGCTTTGCACGCACACTGGGTTTTTGCAGCTACCCGTCCATGCGGGCAGTACTGCAGGAAAACTTCCGCCGCCGGGTGACGCACTCGTCCCGCCTGCGCGGCAGGTTGGACGATCTGCGCGAAGCGGGGGATATTTTTGAACGCCTCACGGTGACTGAGATCGATTACCTGACCCAAGCGCTGGAATCCATCAACCGGGACGAAATGAAAAAAGCTGTCCAGCTGATCCGCAGCCACAACCGCATCTTCGTTTTCGGGCTTGGCCCTTCCATTTCGCTGGTAGACCTGCTGGAGCTGCGCCTCAGGAGGTTCGGGAAAGACGTTGTACCGCTGAAAAGCTCCGGGCGAGAAGTGCTTGAATACCTGACCATGATGGGTCCGGATGACCTGCTGTTCGTCATCTGCTTTTTCGACCAGAACCCCGCCCTAAAGCTGGTGCTGGACTATGGCAAAAAAGTCGGCACAACCATCATCATGCTGACCGATACGCTGGATGCCATCCTGGGTGATAAGGTGGATGTTATCCTGTCAGCCAAACGCGGCCCAATCGGCGAATTCCATTCACTGGTAGTGCCGATGACGGTGATCAATGCCCTGCTGCTCTCCCTGGCCAGCGAGGAGCAGGAAAAAACCATGGCCATGCTGGATAAGCTGGATAACTTGCGAGACCAGCTTAAAGCATTCAATGCCAGCGCTGATTGATGTAAACAATCCTCCCCAAATTCTGGTGAATAATTCAGCCCACTTAATCTGGAGGTTCAAAGCAGTGATATGCACGGAACGAAATCGAAGGATGCAGGAATTGTAAGAGGAGACAAAAGATGGCAGTAGCTTCACAAGAAACACAACGCCCCAACCAGCTCTGGCAAGCCCGTGTGCGCCGCTTTTTCCGCTGGGTCACCACCCCGCATGTCATCCTGTCCATCATCATGATTGCGGTAATGTTCTACCTGGTCATTATCCCGCTCTACCGCATGCTCGTGACTACCATCACAGTAGCGGATATTGACTTGAGGGCAATAAAAGACGTCGAAGTTGGCGACCTGACCATGTACCACTGGATCAGGATGCTCTCAGGGGAGATCGCCAAGGTGATGACCTATGAGCCGCTGGTTCACAGCGTTACCGTGGCGCTGGGCGCAACATTCCTTGCCCTGGCGATCGGCGGGTTGATGGCCTGGCTGGTCTGCCGTACCGATATACCCGGCCGCGAAACCATCCACATGCTGGCACAAGTTCCCTACATTATGCCCTCCTGGACGATCGCCATGGCATGGCTGGTTTTATTCAAAAACCAGAAATCAGGCGGAACCATGGGGCTGCTGGAATTTATCACCGGGGCACCGACGCCGGACTGGCTCGCGTACGGTGGATTTCCGATCATCATCAGCAGCGGCTTGCATTACTACACATTCTTCTTCCTGTTCATCTCAGCAGCACTGCTCTCCATTGACTCCTGCCTGGAAGAAGCTGGGGAACTGGCAGGCGCGGGGCGCTGGCGTATCATGCGCAAGATCACCTTCCCGCTGGTCATCCCGGCTATTGCCTCAGGCTTTATCATGACCTTTTCAAAAGCGATGGGAACTTTCGGGGGTCCCAATGTTCTGGGGCTGCCCATCCGCTACTACACCCTTTCAACTATGCTCAAATCAAATTCAGGTATCGGCAACTATGGTGATGCTTTCGTCACCGGCATTGTGCTGATCCTGTTTGCCATGGTCACCGTGATGCTGAATCAGAAGATTGTCGGTACCCGCAAGAGTTTCGAGACCATTGGCGGGCGCGGTTTCATGTCAAAAAAGGTAAAACTGCGCAATTTCAAACCCGTGATCGTGGCGGCAGTGGTTGTGTTCCAGTTCATCATCGCGGTATTGCCGCTGGTGCTGCTGATCATCAGTTCATTTATGCTGCGCGATGGCAACTACAGTTTGGAAAATTTCACCTTAGCTCACTGGCTTGGCAAGGGAGATATCAAGATCAACAGTGGCGAACCAGGTATATTCCGCAATCCGAAGGTTTGGCTGGGTGCCTGGAACTCTATCCGGTTATCCATCCTTACAGCCCTGTTCACAGCTCTTACCGGTGTGATCCTTGGTTATGCCATTGTGAAAGGGCGCGGCACCAGGATCTCAAAGATCGTGGAACAAATGTCATTCATCCCGTACGTGATCCCGGGCATTGCCTTCGGTGCGGTTTACATCTCCATGTTCACCAAACCGGTCGGGCCGATACCTCCGCTTTACGGCACATTTGCACTGCTGGTTCTGGTGTCAGTGGCAAAGCACCTGCCATTCTCCGCCCGTACCGGTGTCTCTGCCATGCTGCAAGTGGGTAAAGAACTGGAGGAAGCCGCTGCACTGGCAGGCGCATCTCCCTGGCGCCGGTTCGTCCGGATCATCTTTCCGCTCACCAGTACAGGCTTTGTATCCGGCTTCCTGCTGACTTTTATCAGCACGATGCGCGAGCTTTCATTGATCATCCTGCTGGTAACGCCCACTACAGCCGTGCTGGCAAGCATGACCATGCGCTATATCGAAAACGGGAATGACCAGCAAGCCAATGCAGTCATCATCCTGCTGATCGTTTTGGTTATGACCGGAAACTTTATCATCAGCCGCTTCCGCGGCGGCAGCCTGAAAAAAGGGCTGGGAATGTAAGAGGAAAAGACATGGAAACACCCATCATTGTAAAGAATCTCACCAAGAAATTCGGCGACGTTATCGCCGTCAACGATGTCTCAATCACCATTGAACCCCATGAGTTTCTCACCCTCCTCGGCCCATCCGGGTGCGGCAAGACCACCCTGCTGCGCTGCATCGCCGGACTGGAAGACCCTGATGAAGGCGAGATTTTCATTGGCGACAAATTGATCTACTCCCATGTCAAAGGGATTTCAATACCGCCAGGCCAAAGGGAGCTCGGCATGGTGTTCCAGAACTATGCCCTCTGGCCGCACATGACCGTGTATAAGAACATGACCTTTGCCCTCGAGATCCAGAAACTGTCAAAAGAGGAAATGGACCACCGGGTAAAAGAATCGCTGGAAGAGGTAAAAATGAGCGGGTACGAAGGACGCTACCCGCGTGAAATGAGCGGCGGGCAGCAGCAGCGCATCGCGCTGGCCCGCATGCTGGCATACCGTCCACGGGTGTTCCTGATGGATGAGCCCCTTTCCAACCTGGACGCCCGCTTGAGGATGGACATGCGCACGGAGCTGAAACGCCTGCACCACATATCCGACGCGACCACCCTGTATGTTACCCACGACCAGCTGGAAGCCATGACAATGTCGAGCAAGATTGCGGTCATGAAACTGGGTGTCATCCAGCAACTGGATACTCCGGATAAAATTTACCACTACCCGGCCAACCTGTTCGTTGCCGATTTTATCGGCAACCCAAAGATCAACCTGATGCCCGGCTGGGTTTCCAGGCAGGACCTGGTGGATATTGGGAAATTTAACATCCCTGTCAAAACATACAACAAGCGTGGTGATGTCGTTGTCGGCCTGCGCCCGGAAGATATTATTGTGCATGAATCCCCTACCGACAACGCGGTTGAATTCACGGCTTACTCGGTGCTGCCCTCCGGCGCAGACACAACCATCATTGCCCACATGGGTGAAACTGAACTGATCATCAAAGAAATGGGTGTCAGCAAGATCCAGATGGACCAGAAGATCTGGCTAACCTTTAAGCAGGATGCGATCAACCTGTACGACAAAGAAACCGAAGACCTGATCCAGTCATAGAGGGCAAAATGCATTCATTCAACCAAAAAGGAAACGATAGAAGGAGGCCAATCGAGAAGACAATACTGCCAATGTGTAAACCTGTGGAGATTCTTTTCCTAACACCAAAAAGGAGGAAGTAAATGAAAGCGTTTGTAAGAATTGCAATGATGATCCTTGTGATCACGATGCTGGTTGCGTGCAAGCCCCAAGAAGCTGCACAGGAAGCAGCCGAAGAACTCACCCCTAAAGAAGAATGGCTGAAAACCAACCAGCTCGGCCCGTATTATACGGACGAGCAGGATTGGGCTGCTATTGAAGCCGCCGCTATTGAAGAGGGTGAAGTGTTAGTGTATGCCAACACATCGAAGATTGAAAAATCGGCTGAGGCTTTCATGGAGAAGTACCCGGGCATCAAGGTCCAGGCATTTGACCTTGGCGGTGATGATGTCCTGCTCAAAGTACTGGAAGAGCAGAAAGCCGGTGCCTTCACTGGCGATGTGTGGGCAAGCAGCGGCGGTGCAGAGCTGGTTGGCAACGTGCTGCCGAACGGGTATGTCTGGCGGTTCATCCCCTCCACCCTGGCAGACAGGTTTGAGGAACAATACACCCAGCCGCTCCTCATGCAGCGCCTGGGCACTTCCGTCTTCGCTTACAACTCAGAACTGAACGATACCTGCCCCATCACCAACATCTGGGAACTGACTGAACCTGAATGGGAAGGCAAGTTCTTCATTGAAGACCCAATCAATGACGCGTCCACACTCAGCAAGCTGATCACCCTGGTCGGGCATGTTGATGAGATGACAGCTGCTTATGTCGAGCTGTACGGGGAAGAGCCGGTTCTGGATGCAGATACCCCCGATGCCGGATGGCTGTGGCTTAAGAGGTTTGCCCAGAACAACCCGCAGCCAAAACCCGGCGGCGATGAAGTCGATGAAGCCTTCGCCTCCCCCGGGATGACCGAGAGCTACATGGCCTTGACCTCCTACTCCAACATGGCAGATGTGATGGAAGGCAACCTGTTCTTCGAGCCGTGCTGGGGCATCAAACCCATCCTCGGCGTCCAGAGCCAGAGCTACCTGGGCATCATCAACCAGGCGCCTCACCCCAATGCAGCCAAGTTGTGGATTGCATGGATGGTCAGCGAGGAAGGCCGCGACCCATGGGCTAAGTTCGGAACCTACTTCACGGATAAAACCTATGAGGTTGAGGAAGGCATGAAACCCCTGGATGAAATGATGTCCATGACCTGGTTCATAGACGAACAGTTTGCCTATGACAACATGATCAAAGCCCGCGACTTTTACCTCTTGAACCTGGGTAAATAAGCTGATCCGGGCGTAAAGTTACTGATTATCAGGCACGGATCGCAACACATCCGTGCCTGATAAATAAAAGGATTTATCAGGAAAGAACTTAAACACAATCACATTCTTACGGGTAGAAATATGATGCTTAAAGCCGTTTTTTTTGATATGGGAGGTACGATTGATACATTCCGGTACTCACGGGAACTTAGGATTTCTGAAGCTACCCAAATCCGCGAATGCCTCAGCCGTACAGGCATCATACTCGACCAAACCGATGCTGACCTGGCAGACCTGATCACCAGGGGCGCCGCGGATTACCTGCAATGGAACATGGTCAGTAACATCGAGCTGAAACCTGCTGAGATCTGGTCCAGGTACTTCCTGAAGGGGCTGGGGATCTCATCCGCAAATCTTGAACCCATTGCAGAAGAACTCGCCTTCCTGTACGAAACCCGCCTTTTTATCCGCCAGATGCGCCCTGAAGTCCCGGAAGTTTTGGCTGCAGTCAAAGCACTGGGGTTGAAAATTGGCTGCATCAGCAATACCCAGAGCGTGCGCCAGGTACCGGAAAACCTGCAAGAATACGGGATAGCGGGGTATTTTGATCCAGTGGTATTGTCTTCTGAATACGGGCGCCGCAAACCCGATCCGGCGATCTTTTACTATGCCGCCAGGCTGGCAGAAGTGCCGACCAGTTCCTGTATCTACATCGGCGACAAGATCAGCCGCGATATCCTGGGGGCGCAGCGGGCAGGGTTCCGAGCCGCCATTCAAATCCGCCATGAATACGATAACGGCGAACCCGATGAAGGTGCCTTCCCGGACCATGTCATCCAGGATATGACCGGGTTGCTTCCAATCCTTGAGGAGATGCTGAAAAACGACCAGCAGGCCGCCGCTATTGAGAACCGGCGGCAGGTAAAGGCGATATTCTTCGATGCAGGGGATATTTTATATTACCGTCCGCACAGGGATATGCACCTCAATGCTTATTTAAAGGGAAAAATCCTAAACCCGCATCCCGACTTTGAGCGCAGAAAAAAACATTACCGTGAACTGGCTTTTTCAGGAAAGCTCCGCCGCCATAGCTATTATGAGCATGTGCTGCGCCTGTACGGCATCACCGATCCGGATGAGATAGCGGCAGGTATCAACGCCATGCGCCAGGACGATTACGACGTGGAGATCATTTCAGGCGCGGCAGAGACCGTCAGACAGCTTAAAGAACAGGGCTACCTGCTGGGGATCATCACCGATACTGCCTTATCATTTTCAAGGAAACTCAGCTGGTTCGACCAGCACGGGTTCGGCAGGATTTGGGACGCGGTAATCAGCTCGAAGGAGATCGGTGCCCGTAAACCATGCCCCGAAATGTACCGGCAGGCCATCGCCCAGGCCGGGGTAAAGCCATGCGAAACGGTTTTCGTAGGGCATAAACGTTCAGAAATCGAAGGCGCCAAAGCTGCGGGAATGAAGACCATTGCCCTCAATTTTGATGAGGGCACACAGGCTGATGTGTATATCAAGGACATCCGCGACCTGCTGCAAATTCCTGTTCTGCAAGGCTAAACTCATTCAAGGAAACTGGAACCGCATGACAAGCAACATAGAAGCCATCTTCTTTGACGTAGGCGGCACCCTCAGGGCAACAGTAAAACGCGAAGGAAATTCACTGGACTACTTGCGTAATTTGCAGGCGTTCATCGGTGATAACGGAGAACCCGAGTCCTTTCTTGTTGAGTTGCGGAAACGTGAAAAATCATATCGCCGCTGGTGCAAGAAGACCCTGAAAGAATTACCGGAAAGGGAATTGTGGTCCAGGTTCATGCTGCCGGACTACCAGGTTGAATTTGTGTGGGAGAATGCAATTACGCTCAACCAGATGTGGAGAGCCTCGCGCAACAACCAGATCTTTCCTGACGCAGTTGAAACGATTAAAACACTGGCTGCGCGCGGTTACAGGCTGGGAATCATCAGCAACACCACCTCATCGATCGAAGCCCCCAGGATGCTGGCAGAGAATGGATTAACTAGTTATTTTGATCCCGTGATCCTTTCTTGTGTTTTTCGGCGCAGAAAGCCGCACCCGTCGCTGTTTCTGGAAGCTGCCAGGTCAATGGGAATATTGCCGCAGAACTGCGCTTATATCGGCGACAACCTGGCGCGCGACCTGGTCGGAGCCAGGCAGGCTGGTTTCGGCAGGGTAGTGATCATCAATATGCAGGGCTACCTGGCGGATGAGTTCGACCCGGATGACGATTTTCAAGAAGAAACCATTACCGAAATGCAGCCTGATCACCACATTGGCCGGTTGAGTGACTTGTTGGATATTTTCTCCCCCCGCAGCGCCGCTGGAACAACATCTGCTGTGCCCCGCCAGCCGGACCGCCTGTACGAGATCTCCTTGTCCACTTTATGGAGCGCACACCAGGAAGGTCCTTTCAACGGCACTTTCGTAAATGCCCGCCGGCTGGGATTTACCGGATTTGAGTTGAACAACGATGTCACCCCGGAACTTTTTAATCAATGGGACAAAAACCAGTTCTATGTCACCACGGTCCATGATCCATGCCCCTCAGTGGAAAATTACGCTGAACTCAAACAGGCTGATACCGCACTTTCCAGCCTGGATGAAGCTCAACGCAGGATGAGTATAGACAACCTCAAGCGCTCGATTGACTTGGCGGTGCGCCTGGGATCGCGTTCGGTTGTTATCCACTGCGGGACGGTGATCTGCAACCACAGCATGGACCTTGAACTCAGGAAGATGTGGAAACAAGGGCTTAGCAGGACTGTGAAATACCAGGAATTCCAGACAGCTTTTGCTGCCGAACGCGAGCGCTATAAAGCCCCGCATATTGAACAGGTATTGAAAAGCCTGGAAGAGGTGATTGCCTTCTCCGAAGGCAGCGGGGTTGCGCTTGCACTTGAAAACCGCAACCGCTATTATGATATTCCCCTGCCGGATGAACTCGACCTCTTCCTGGGTCTCAGTGATGACCGGTATTACGGCTTCCAGTTCGATATCGGGCATGCCTACAACCAGGATGCCCTGGGAATGGTTCCCTTTGGCGAATGGATGGGACGGTTCCAGGCGCGCCTGATCGGCGTGCACCTGCATGATGTCAAAGGCATCCAGGACCATCAGGTGCCGGGAAAGGGCGATGTGAATTTCAGCAGCATTGCCCCTTACCTTACAGATGGCGTCCTCTGTACGCTGGAGATCAGGCCGGATGCCAGCCTGGAAGAAATTTCCAGCGGGCTCGAAGTGCTGGTTAAAACCGGTTGTATTCATCAGGTTTAGAACCAGAACATTAAAGTTTACAGGAAAGCAGGAAAATCGTATTGCAGCAGCATCACATTCGTGTCATCCTTTTCGACCTGGGCGGTACCCTGGTGCAAAAACTCAACCATGGCTCACGTGATCCAGTGATCATTGCTAAAATGGCTGAATTCTTGAAAACCAGCGCCAGCCCTGAAGAATTGATCAACCTGTTAACCCGGCGCGAAAAGGAATATAAGGATTGGACTTACCGTTCCCTGGAAGAACTTTCTTACGCTGACCGCTGGAGCAAATTCCTTCTGCCCGAGTACCCTCACGATTTCATCAGGGAACATGCAGCCAGGCTGCAAGCCTGGTGGAGCGATTCGCGCGGAAAACGCTGGATCACCCCGGAGACCATCCAGACTCTGCAGGCGCTCAGGCAGCGCGGGTACACCCTGGGCACCGTCAGCCACACCTCGCCTAAATACCTGGATGCTGCCGGAATCCGGGACTGGTTTAAGACCACCCTGCAGGCAGCAGACTTTGGAAAGCGCAAACCTCATCCAGCCCCGTTCATTGCGGCTGCCCGGAATTGCGGGGTGACCCCGGTTGAATGCGCCTATGTCGGCGACCGGCCATCGCGGGATGTGATCGGTTCCCGCCAAGCAGGGATCGGTCAGGTGGTGATCATTGCACCGCCCGGCAGGGATAGGGAAGCTGTTCTCTGCCCCATGCAGGCAGACATCACCATTGGGTCGCTGCCAGAAATCCTAGAACATTTCCCTAAGGTTGTCTGGAGTGCAGCTGTCCCGCATGCTGAAGCGCCTGCGCCAAAGTTGTACGATGCTGCTTTATCCACCATGTGGTGGCGCAAGGAAACTGATAACGCTGCAGCTTTTTTTATGAAAGGCCGCAGGCTGGGGTTTGCCCGTTTTGAGCTTAACCACCAGGTTACACCAGCTGAACTGGAGACGGTCGACCTCAACCGTTACCATGTCGGTTCAGTGCACGATCCCTGCCCGGCGGTTATCCCCAACAAGCAGTTAGAACGTGGGGATAAACAGATTACGTCCCTGGTTGAAGACCAGCGGATCTTCGGGGTGGATACGCTCAAACGCACCATTGAACTGGCAAACAATCTGGGTTCACGCCTGGTTGTCATCCATCCCGGGCGCATCCCCGGCGACCATTCGCTGGATAACCGCCTGCGGGATCTGTATCGTCAGGGGCTGAAAGGAACGCCCCAATATGATACTATTTGCCGGTCATTGGTCACTGACCGCAAGGAACGCAGTCAGGCACATTTAGATGCCTTGTTAAAAAGCCTGGAGGAGATTGTGCAATTCTCACGGGATAGCGGGTTGTTCCTCAGCCTGGAAAACCGGTTTCATTACTATGAGCTGCCGGTATTTGATGAGATGCAAACCATTCTAGAAACCTTCCAGCAGCCCTGGATCGGCTGGCAGCTGGATGTCGGGCACATCCAGGTGCACCATTGCCTGGGGTTAATGAACTTTCAAGAATGGCTGGAGGCATTTTCCCACCGCATCCTCGGTGTACACTTGCATGATGTCTCGGGGATCGTTGACCACCAGGCTCCCGGCCGGGGCGATGTGGATTTCGTATGGCTGTCGTCATTCCTGCCGCAGCACGCTTACCGGACGCTGGAAATCAACAGCGCAATACCGTTTGAAGAATTCAAACAAGGTCTGCTTCACTTGGAAAAAACTGGTTGTATAACCAGTATCTAACTATCTGATGGAGGATCACATTCCATGTTAAAAATTTTCAAGAAACGCCGCAATATTTTTGTCCAGAGGATCCATGAACAAACCACCATTACGCTGGAAGCGATGGAGATCCTCCTGGCTTACATGAATGCGCCCGATACTGCCCTGGCGGAGAAACTAAACGCAAAAGAAAAGGAAGCCGATGAAGCCAGGCGCATCCTGATCGATGAGCTCAATCGCACTTTCATTACCCCCTTCGACCGGGAAGACATCTTTGCCCTCTCGCGCGCCATCGACGATGTGCTCGATTATGCCAACACAACCATCACCGAGATTGTCATCTTCAAGGTAAAACCGTCCGTGTACATGGCACAGATCTGCACCCTGCTGCGGGATGCCACCTTTGAGCTGCTCAAGGCAGTTGAATGCCTGCAGGAACATCCCAGCGTTGCAGTTGAACATGCCAACCGCGCCAAGAAGATCGAAAACAAGATTGAGGCGGTGTACCGTGAAGCGCTGGCAGATATGTTCAAGGACACCGATGATGTCAAAGGTGTGGTAAAAGCCATGAAAATGCGCGAAGTCTACCGCCACCTGAGCAATGCGGCTGACCGGGGCGATGAAGCCGCCAATTTCATTTCAGACATCGTGGTAAAAACCACCTGAGATCTCGTAAATGGAACCTTTGCTCATACTCTTGATCATCCTGGCACTGGGATTCGATTTTCTCAATGGCGTGCACGACTCAAGCAATATTGTAGCCACCATGATCACCTCTCGCGCCATTTCACCCCGCGTTGCGCTAGCCATGACTGCCATTGCGGAATTCTCGGGACCATTTATCTTTGGTGTGGCAGTAGCCACCACCATTGGTGATGAGATAGTCTCTGCAGAATTCTTAAAGTTAGAAATCCTGGTTGCGGCTCTTTTGAGCGCCATCGTCTGGAACATCCTGACCTGGCTGCTGGGGATTCCGAGCAGTTCGTCACACGCTTTAATTGGCGGTTTGATCGGGGCTGTTGCCATCGGTGCTGGATTGAATGCTATTAAACTTGCCGGTGTCATAAAGGTTCTGGTAGTTCTTTTTGTTTCTCCGATTATTGGCTTGATTGCTGGTTTCCTTATTGCAAGTCTCATTTTCATGCTCTCCTGGAAGGCCACACCCGGCATAAATAACGTCTTTAAAAAACTGCAAATCGTGACTTCCCTAGGCCTTGCTATGAGCCACGGCACAAACGATGCCCAGAAATCAATGGGCATTATCACCCTGGCCTTATTGATCACCGGCCAGATCAGCACATTTGCTGTGCCCGAATGGGTGATCCTTGTTTGTGCAAGTGCAATAGCGATTGGCACTTCTGTCGGCGGCTGGCAGCTGATCCGCACCCTGGGTTCCAGGTTCTATAAGATCCGCCCGGTACATGGCTTCGCTGCCCAGGCAACATCTGCGGCTGTCATCCTGACAGCATCATTGATTGGCGGCCCAGTCAGTACTACCCAGGTTGTCAGCACCGCCATCATGGGTGTCGGCGCAGCCGACCGGGTGAGCAAGGTTCGCTGGGGGGTTGCTGGTGAGATCATGATGGCATGGGTATTCACGATCCCCTCTACTATGCTAGTTGGTGCACTTTTCTACTGGCTTATATCAAAGGTGATCCCTGCGTTTATTCATCTCTTCTAAGCGAAAGAAAGAAGTTAGTAATGCCTGTTTCATTGTTCATTATCATCATCCTCGCCATTGGTTTTGATTTCCTGAATGGCATAAGCGATTCCAGTAACATTGTAGCCACCATGATCACAACAAGGGCTATCCCGCCGCGGACAGCCCTGGTTATGACTGCAATTGCTGAATTCTCCGGCCCCTTCATTTTCGGGGTTGCAGTTGCGACCACAATTGGAGACGAAATTGTTTCTTCGCAATACCTGAAGATCGAAGTCCTTATTGCAGCCCTTGTCAGTGCTATTGCCTGGAACATCCTGGTCAGGCTGCTGGGGATTCCCAGCAGCTCGTCCCATGCCCTGATAGGCGGTTTGATCGGCGCTGTAGCCCTCGGGGCAGGTATCCACGCCATCAAACTGGCTGGCGTCCTGAAAGTGCTAATCGTCCTTTTTGTATCTCCAGTTGTCGGCCTGGTTGCCGGTCTTGTTATCACCAACATCATATTCCTTCTTTCTTGGAAAGCTTCGCCCAAAGTAAATAATCTGTTTAAGAAATTACAGATCATTACCTCGCTCGGGCTGGCGTTGAGCCACGGCACCAATGATGCCCAAAAATCGATGGGCATCATCACCCTGGCTTTGCTCATCACCGGGCAGATCAGCACCTTCGCGGTACCGAAGTGGGTGGTCCTGGTTTGCGCCAGCGCAATCGCATTGGGTACATCACTGGGCAGCTGGAAGTTGATCCGAACCCTGGGTTCAAAATTCTACAAGATCCGTCCCGTGCATGGCTTTGCCGCCCAGGCTGCTTCTGCAGCTGTGATCCTGACTGCATCGTTGATCGGCGGTCCAGTCAGCACCACCCAGGTGGTCAGTTCTGCCATCATGGGGGCTGGGGCAGCTGACCGGGTCAATAAAGTGCGCTGGGGGGTTGCCGGCGAGATCGCATCTACCTGGTTATTTACCATCCCATCCACTGCCCTGCTGGGGGCGGGGGTATACTGGGTGATCACCACCGGTTTTTCCGCTATCATTAATCTATTCTAGGAAAAGAGCCATGACTGAACCATCTAAACATTACGATGTGATCTTTGCTGGAAACTACACAAAAGATACGATCATCACCCCGGACGGCATCCGGCACGTGGACGGGGGCGGAATGAATTATGCCGCCCATGCCGGCCTGCGGCTTGGTATCAACGCCGCCATGGTAACCCGCCTGGCAGAAGAAGATGAGTATGTCGTCCAGAACATCCAGGCTGACGGGATCGATTGTTACCCGGTCTACAGCCCGTATTCAACCCTGATGACGCTTGAGTACAAGACCCATGATGTCGATAAACGCAGCCTGTATGTAAAACATGTTGCAGACACCATCCATCCTGAACACCTGGACGGGCTGGAAGCGCGTGCAATTGCGATCAGCCCCAGCATCCGCGGTGAGGTGGAACCGCGCTTCTTCCACGAAATGCGCAAGCGTGATGGGGTAATCCTGGCAGCCGATGTGCAGGGGTTTGTGCGCGTGCTGCGCGGCGAAGACCTGATCTACGAGCCCTGGCCGGAAATGGAAGAAGTTTTAGGGTGTCTCGATATCCTCAAATCTGATGCTGTTGAAGCAAAGTTCCTGACCGGCGAATCGGACATCGAGAAAGCAGCCGCATTTTATGCCAGCCTGGGTGCTAAAGAGATCGTCCTGACCCATTCCAGCGGTGTGCTCATCCATGCTGATGGGCAGAACCACCATTTCGAATTCCATTCCGCCAGCATGGATGGCCGGAGCGGGCGCGGCGACACCTGTATGGGTTCGTATGTAAGCATGCGCCTGTCCCTGCCGCCGCGGGAGGCTGGAAAATGGGCAGCCGCAGTGACCAGCATGAAAGTTGAAAAACACGGGGTATTCGACCGCAGTATCAGCGAAGTGAAAGAGTTCATTGCCAGATATTATGCATGATGATCTGTTCAACCAGCAGCAGGCCAGGATTGAACGGAGAATTGCAGAGGCCAGGGAAACTTATCCTGCCCTCTGGCAGCGGATCATCCGGGACTGGAAAGATGCATCCGATGATGCCGCCTGGCTGACCTATGCTGCCAATTACCTGTTCCACACCGCCGGGGTCAAGTGGGCGCTGGACCCCTTTTCTCTCTTTACCCGGTTCAAAGAAAAGAACCCGCAAAATTTTGCTGCCGACCTTTCTGTGCTGGATGCCGTGGTGCTCTCACACGCCCACGCCGACCACCTGGATTTGAGCATCCTGGCTGCGCTCGAAGGGCTGTCCATCACATGGGTGGTGCCTGAATTCATGCTGGAATACCTGGAAAAGAAAATCAACATAAAAAAAGTCCGCCTGGTGATCCCTAAGCCCGGAAACCCGGTCAATATTGGAGACCTGACACTTATTCCGTTCAGGGCGCTCCACATGCGGGGAGACCATGGTGTACCCGAGATGGGCTACCTGGCTGAATTTGCCGGCAAACGCTGGGCGTTCCCGGGCGATACACGCGTGCACCCGCCGGAAGGCCTGCCTATCCTGGAAAACGTGGACGGGATATTCGCCCATCTCTGGTTGGGGAAGAAGTGCGCCCTGCAGGATCCGCCTCCATTACTGGATGAGTTCTGCCGGTTCTTCACCCAACAAAACCCGAAGAGAATTGTTGTCACCCACCTGGAAGAGCTCGGGCGTAATGCCCTGGATTACTGGACCTTAGACCACTACCGCCTGGCAGAAACTCGCTTCAGGGAAATCGCCCCAAATACCGAGGTTGCCCCTGCTTTGATGGGGCAGTCGGTCAGCCTGTAAAGGCTGGGATTTCGCTTAAGAATACCCGCCCTGCTTACCTTTAATCCGGTTGGTCAATGACCTGCGGATCGGGTTTCCTCTCGATCAGCCTGCATTTTCTTCCCAATCAATGACACTCTGAACAATCCAAACAGGATTATTAGTACGAGTGCCAGGCAAATAGGAATTACCTCCAGGGTGAACCGGGTTGCCAGAATACCCAGCGCTCCCGGGATAACAGCAGTCCCCAACCCCGAAGCCGCCATTTGTATCCCAATCGTATTGGAAGCATGTTTCGCCCCCACCCGGTAAACCGTGGCTGACATCAGGGCAGCAAATACCGGGGCAATGGCCAGGCCTACCAAGGCTACAGCCAGAAGGTTGACAACCGGAGCTGGATCCCAGATCAACAGGATGGTCCCCACCAGGGCTGCAGCCAGGCTGCCCGCAACCGTACGGACGATCCCAGCTTTTTGGGCATACAGCCCAGCAAGTGCCCTGCCGATGGTAAAGGTTGCCCAGTAACTGCCAGCCACAGCGCCAGCCAGTTCCGGATCGATCCCGCGAGATTCGACCAGCAAGCTGTATGTCCAGGTCCCATAAGATACTTCGATACCAACGTAAACAAAGAATAGCAAGGCGCTGAGCCAGGCCGCTGGTTGGCATAGTGTTTCCATCATCGAAGTTTTATAATCGGTCAGGCGCTTTGGTTCCTGTTCCGAAGATTGTGAAGTCTTGCTGTTCCACAAGGAAAGCGTCAGCACGAAGGCAACAGCCATGATGAATTGGAAACCGCCTACGGTGCGGTATCCTGCCCTCCAGGAGTTCATCGTTGTGAGCGCCAGGGTCATGATGACCGGCCCGAGCGTTACTCCAATCCCGTAGAAGGCATGCAGCCACTGCATCAGCCCTTCGTTAAAATGGGCTGCGACATAACTGTTCAGTCCGGCATCGATCGCCCCTGCACCCAGCCCCGAAAGGACACCCAGAAGGACCATCATCCACCAGGCCGGCACGAGTGTATAGCCGACCAAAGCCACACCGGTAACCGCACAGCTGGCTGCTAATACACGCCCTATCCCCCAGCGCGAGACCAGCGGACCGCTGGAAAAGCTGGAAACCATGTACCCGCTTACGGTGGCAGGGAAGAACATGGCAAGCGCATCCAGCGGGAGGGAAAAACTGGTACGGATCGAAGGCCAGGCCACACCCAGCAGCCCGTCAGGTATGCCCAGTGCGATGAATGCAGCATAAGCCAGCAAGAGCATGCCGGCCTTAGGGTGTTGTTTGATCCTGTTCCAAATACTCAAGAGAAGGCTTACCTTTTTTAAAACTTTACCGGCATGATTGTACCTCATGTTCTACAACCCGCCTGGAAAATTCACTGTATCCCGGTTAACATACTTCTAGCACAATCTTTGATGCGCTAAATTACAACCGGATTTTTTGGAACCAACGACTCACTCATGATTTTTTGCCTGATAGAGGATAAAACACGCTTGCTTTAGAGGAGAACCGGCTGTCAGGTATTTTTGCGGATACCATTTTCTCTGTTATTATTAAAAAACAACCATTATCTTTTCGGTTCAATATTGGTCAGGAGTATTCATGAACATCAGCCAGTGGTTCCAGGATTTTATTCAGCAGGCATTGAACTTTTTGCCGCACCTGGTGGTAGGGATCATTGTATTTGCGGCATCCATCCTGCTGGCAAAACCTGCCTCGCGGTGGGTGGAAAAGAAGTCAGGCTCCAGGATTGCTGATCCTGCCATCACACAGCTGCTGGCAAAGGTCACACAATGGGTAATCATCATTACTGGTATCGTGGTTGGGCTTGAACAGGTTAATTTCAACGTGACCGGGTTCATTGCAGGGCTGGGTATTGCCGGCCTTACGGTGGGTTTTGCCCTGCAGGATATTACCCGTAATTTTGTGGCAGGCATCATCCTGATGACCCGTAAACCGTTCAAGATCGGGGATGTGGTGGAGATCGGAAGCCACACTGGCACGGTAACCAACATAAATACGCGTGACACGATCATAAAAACCCTTGACGGCAAAGTAGTCATTATTCCCAATATCAATGTCTTCAATGCGGCAATTATCAACAACACCGACCTGCCGAACGTGCGGCGGACAATTAAGATCGGGCTGGGGTACGAAGAAGATATCGCAAAATCATCTCAGGTTTTTCTGGATACGATTAATTCCGTGGAGGGGGTTCTGCCTGACCCGGCAGCAAGTGTGCTTGCTGAGCATCTGGGCGATTCAACTGTTGTGCTGACAGCCTGGTTCTGGGTAGACCAAACCAGGAACAGCCAGCTTAAAGTACATTCGGATGTTCTGCGGGCGATCAAAGAAACAGCCGATAAGGAAAATATTCATTTACCCCACCCCATCCAGGTCGTAAAACTACAATCCGACCTGGAAATTCCTGCGCTGTCTGATGATCAATGATTGAAAACGGTTTTCATAAGCGGTTCCACTCTAACTAATCAATCAACCCCGCATAAGCGGGGTTGATTTGTATTTCCTTTCAGGTGTTAGTAGCTACAACCTAAATAAAGATTACTGCGTTTGATTCATCAGACGAAGCCAGCATGGTAGCCACACCGACCACCTCGATCCCGTCGATTAACTCTTCCCGCTTGATGCCCATCAGGTCCATTGACATCTGGCAGGCCATGATGCGGACACCGTTATCCAGCGCTGTCTGCAGCATCACCGGCAGGGCATCAACATTTTTCTTCTTCATGATCCCCCTGATCATGGCATCCCCTATCCCTGCCATATGCATTTTAGACAACTGGGCACGCCTGGTTCCGCGCGGCATCATGAAGCCAAACATCCGTTCAATGAAGGTCTTCTTTACCTTGACGGCTTCGTTCTTACGCAGCAGGTTCAGCCCCCAGAAGGTGAAGAACATGGATGCCTCATGACCGGAAGCGATCACCCCATTGGCAATAATGAAACCGGCAATGGCCTTGTCCATCTCGCCCGAGAAGATCACCAGGGTCTTGTTCATGCCGCCTGCTGCTTTTTCGGCAGCCACAGGTGCACCCTTCTGGATGCGCGCGGTTATCACACCTTTCTCACTGTCCACAGAAAGCAGGCGGTTGCCGGTGGATTTTGCCCAGGATTCAACATCGGTGGTAAAGCCGTAATCCGTCGCCTCGACGGTGACAATATCGCCCTCGTTGACTTCTTTGATCTTGTTATAGAGCTTGAGGATCGGACCGGGGCACTGCAAGCCGCAGGCATCCACTTTGAATTCCCTGCCCAGGGTGACAGAAATTGGCGGTATCTCTTTGATCTCCTCACGGCTGTTAATTGAGACATGCTCAAAGACATCAAAATTCGACTGCCTTCCGATTGCATGCGAATATGTCTTGTATCCGCCGGTCAGGTTGTATACATCAAAACCCAGCTGTTTGAGCGCACGTGCTACAAAATATGAACGCTGCCCGGTCTGGCAGTACACCAGCACCGGCTTATCCCTGGGTATCTCGTTGACCTGGCTGCGGACCTTTTGCAGCGGGATGTTGATCGAACCATCAATCGTGCCAAGTGCCAGCTCTTCGGGCAGCCGGGCGTCGAGGATGGTGTATGCATGCCGGTCAAGTTTACCTACTTCATTCCAGTGCATCACCTTTGTATCCCCCCGCAGTACATTGGCAGCCGAAAAGCCGGCAATGTTGACAGGGTCGCGTGATGAGCTGTAAGGCGGTGCATAAGCCAGTTCCAGTTCTTCCAGGTCATACACACTGAGGCCGGAATAGATGGCAGTGGCGATCACGTCGATCCGTTTTTCAACGCCATCCACACCGACCGCCTGGGCGCCATAGATCCTGCCCTCGGGACTGAACAGCAGCTTGAGCGCCATCGGGGTTGCGCCCGGGTAATAACCGGCATGGTTCGAGACATGCACGATCACATTGTTATTGGGCAAACCTGCCTGGTCGAGCTGGTTCTGGTTCAAACCGACCGCGGCGACCGTCAGGTCAAACACTTTTACAACTGAAGTACCGATAACACCCTTGAAACTGGCATCCCTGCCACTGATGTGGTCAGCAACCACCCTGCCCTGCCGCGAAGCAGGCCCTGCAAGCGCCAGCGCAGTGGGTTCGCCGGTGATCCGGCTGGTCAGCTGCACCGCATCGCCAACCGCGTAGATATCCGGGTCGGAGGTTTGCATGTGCTTGTTGGTAACAATGGTTCCGCGCAGCCCGATCTCCAAACCGGCTTCTTTCGCCAGCTGGTTCTCAGGGCGGACACCGATCGAGAGCACCACCATTTCAGCATCTACTTTTCGGTCACTCGCGAGTGTGACAGATAAGAAACCATGCTCACCCTGTTCGATCGACTTGAGTCCATCGCCCAGCGCCAGGCGGATGCGTTTGAAAATGAGGTGCTGATGCACAAGGGCTGCCATTTCGTAATCAATAGGCGCCATTACCTGGTTAAGCATCTCTATCAGGGTAACCTGGATACCACGGTACTGCAGGTTCTCCGCGATCTCAAGCCCGATGAAACCTCCGCCGACAACAACTGCCCGGGCGGGCTTCTTCTGGTCGACAAAGCCCTTGATCTGGTCCATGTCAGGCAGGTTGCGCAGGGTGAAAACACCCGGCAGGTTAACCCCAGGCAGGGGCGGAACAACCGGCCCGGCGCCAGGGGAGAGCACCAGCTTATCGTAGGTTTCCTCGTATTCCCGGCCGGTATCCAGCTCGCGCACGGTGACCGTTTTGGCCTCCCGATTGATCCTGACAGCCTCATGCCGGACGCGCGAATCGATATTGAGCATTTCTTTGAGGCTATCCGGCGTGACCACGATCAGCTTTTCACGGTCCTGGATCACATCACCGATATGGTAAGGAAGACCGCAATTGGCAAACGAGATGTAGGGTCCGCGCTCTAACATAACGATCTCAGCTTTTTCATCCATGCGGCGCAGACGTGCTGCTGTGCTGGCTCCGCCAGCCACACCACCAACAATTACAACCTTCATAGTTATTTCCCTCTCAAGCTCAAGTGATTGTTACACAAAGCGCAGTTGCGCAATAATTTAAACCAAACTTATCCAATTTTACTCCAATTCATCCGGTACAGGTAAGACCTGCCGATCATTGTACATTCTGCCAGCCGGAATATAGGGAGTACATTTTTCCTTTTGTGTCTTTTTTCTGGCCTCACAAAGTTACACCATAGTTTGAATTAACTTCATTTTTTTATCGTAAACAAAATGTATAATCTATAGTATCAATATGAACCACTATTGGAAAAGGAGTGCCCAATGGATACAGGATCAATTGCTTTCATTTTCATCTGCCTGGTTGGTATTGCCCTGATCGTTGTGGGTATATTGAAGAAAAACAACGCTGCAAAAGCTGCAAAAACATGGCTGACCACATCTGGCACAATTCTTGGCTCCAGGGTGGAAGCTCGCAGCAGCCAGGATTCAGAAGGCAATTCCAAGACCAGATATCATCCGGTAGTGGAATATCAATACGAGGTGATGGGCCAAAATTTCAATGGAGACAGGATTGGTTTTAGCCAGGGCAATTTTCCCTCAGGAAAAGCGGAAAAGTTAATCTCTCCTTACCAGGAAGGAGCTCAGGTAACCGTTTTTTATGATCCGTCCGATCCCTCCCAGGCAGTTCTCGTAACCAAAGACTTCAGTACCGGCAGTATGACAATTGTTGGAGTTATCCTGCTTGTATTAGGATTATTCGGCACCATCATTGCCTTTATTTAAGACCAGTCTATAATTTTATAATGCTTAAAATTAACAATCAGGCTTCCAATATCAATGGAAACCTGATTGCCGGTCGAAGATTATAGAAGGGGATGCCCGGCTGACTCACTATTTAGCTGGACTGACCTCATGGGAATACATCTCCCACATTCGTGCCAGCTCATCATCTTCACAATGAATTTCATCATACACTGTCACTTTGCTGTCGTGCATGATTTGTACCCCCTTACCTTCAACAACCTCCCCGATATCTGAAAAACAAATATTAGCAGCCTCAAGCTGCTCCCGCACTGCTGCTACTTTTTCCGGGGACACAGTGGCAGCAAGGGTTCCTGAGGAGATCATTCTGAAAGGGTCAAATTGAAAAGCCCGGGCAAAACGTGCCACAACAGGTACCTCGGGGATCCTGCCCGCATCAACTTTCATTCCCACCCCGGATAATTCTGCAATCTCCAGCAAGGTTTCCAACAATCCGCCGCGTGTGACATCATGCATGGAGCTTGCGCCTGATTCGGCAAGTATAAGAGCTTCCGGGATAATGCTTACCCCTTTCATCAATCCCTTTGCCTGCTCAATATCCTGATCAGTCAGCCCTTGCCGTTTTGCAATACCGGCAAAATCATTGGCTAATATTGCGGTGCCTTCTAACGCTATTCCCTTGGTGATGAATACATGGTCACCGATCTTTGTACCTTTCGTGCAAACAGGCTTGCCATCAGTGATCATTCCCAGCGCAGTTACCGCGACCAGCGGTCTGGAAAGATTCGCTGAATACCCTGAATGTCCCCCGATAATACTCACACCAATCTCAGAGGCTGCCACGCCAGCATCATGCATGATCTGCTTGAGATCATCCTCATTTTTCATGCTCGGAACCAGTACCAGGAGCAAGATCCACCTTGGGCGTGCCCCGCTTGTAGCGATATCATTACAGGCTACATGAACTGCCAGCCATCCTATGTCCTTAACCGCCCCCACGATTGGGTCAACGTGAGAGACCAGGATCCCATCATGGATCCTGGTCAAGGCTACATCTTCGCCAAAAACTGGGCCAAGTATCACATCTTGATCAGTTATTTTGATAAAGGGGTGAACACATTTTTTGAGAACATCAAGTGAAAATTTTGACATATCTTGAATTTTTCCCGGCATACCCCGTCTCAACCAGGCTTCCTTTTTTAGGTATTGAAATCAGAAATAAATAACTACCGGTATACTCACCCCGGTTCATTCACGGATCATTTTTACATTGCATTTCGGACAGGTCTGATCAATACACCTTTGCCCTGTGAAGTGTTCAGTTCGGTAGCCGCATTTCGGGCAAATGCAATTTCCCGATGGTCCAGCGCCAGGCCGGTTGCCCCCGCCCTTTCCACGGCCTTGACCCTGTCCGCCCCCGCCGCGTCCTTGACCGCCAGTTCAGCCTGTTCCATTATTTAACATTTTTTCCTCCAATCAGTTGCCATTCAAAAGTATCTTTTCCCTGCAGTACCTTCAAGGAAAAGGGGAGAAATTTTTGTGCAGAGCAATCCACCATTGCCCAAATTAATCCTCCCTGGGTAAATTCCTTTTCTAATAGGAGGTTCTATAATGAATACCTACTATTATTATAGTACTGATAAAGGGATTTGCTCTATTCTATTCATACATTTATCGTGATGAAAAACAGATAGGTGATCGCCCTCGCCCTGATTTTTTTGCTTCTCAGCCCGATCATCTTTGCCGTTTTTTTTAGCTGTGCTATTATTAGGATAAGGAGACACTATCATGCGGCCTGATTGGGATTCCTACTTCATGAAAATCGCCTATGCGGTTTCCGAGCGCAGCACCTGCGACCGGGCTTTTGTCGGGTGTGTGCTGGTGCTGGATAAACGTATCCTTACCACCGGTTTTAACGGCTCACCCAAAGGGCAGCCCCATTGCGACGAAGTAGGCCATCTTATGGTGGATGGGCATTGTGTCCGGACCATCCATGCTGAAACCAATGCAATCATCCAGGCAGCCCTGCATGGTGTTTCCACCCGTGGGTCCACCTGTTATGTGACCCATTTTCCCTGCATCAACTGCACCAAAGCCCTGATCAATGCCGGTATTACCCGCCTGGTATACCATGTAGCATACCGCCAGGATGAAAACGCGCTCGAATTTCTCCGCACGGCAAATATTGAATTGAAACAACTCGACTACAAACCTAACCATGATTTATAAACCAGACTTAATGCGATGAATAATCAGCACCGTATCCATTCACACCTCAAACCGTGAATTGATTTCCATTCTTTTGTAAAGGAGCCGTCCTATGACGAAATATATCGGTGTACTGACAGCCGGGGGTGACACGCCCGGATTAAACGCCGCCCTGCGTGGATTGGGCAAAGCCGCCCTGGAAGTTTATGGGATGCAAGTGATCGGTTTTTATGACGGCTTTCGTGGCTTAATGCAGGACCGCACCTTACGCCTTGAGGGTGGCGCCCTCTCCGGTATCCTGACCTTGGGAGGGACCATCCTGGGCACCAGCCGGGACAAACCCAAAAGCATGCCGGTCGGCGGCCAGATGCTGGACATGACCAACTCAATGATTGACACCTACCAGCGCCATCACCTGGATGCGCTGGTATGCCTGGGAGGAGGCGGCACGCAGAAGAGCGCTTACCACCTCGCCCAACACGGACTGAACATCATCACCCTCCCCAAGACAATCGATAACGATATCGCCAAGACCGACCAATCTTTCGGGTATGATACCGCCCTGAGCATCGCCACGGAAGCAATCGACCGCCTGCATAGCACCGCACACAGCCATCACCGCATCATTGTGGTTGAGATCATGGGGCATAATGCCGGATGGCTTGCCCTGGGCGCTGGCCTGGCTGGCGGCGCGGATGTGATCCTCATCCCTGAGATCCCGTATGACACCGAAATCGTGGCAGAAGCCATCCTCAACCGCAACCGCAGCGGGAAGCGTTTCAGTATCGTTGCAGTGGCGGAAGGTGCGATGACCAAAGAAGATGCCCGCCAGCTGGCAGAAGAACTCGAAGCTAAAAAAGACAGCAAGAATGCAAAAGCTGAAGATGTCCCGCTGACAGCCAGCGCAGTGCTGGGTGAAGAAGCCATGCCCGGCAGCATCCGGACCCTTAAACTGGCTGCTAGGCTGGAAGAGTTGACCGGGTTGGAATCTCGCATCACCATCCTGGGGCACCTGCAGCGCGGCGGAACCCCTTCCGCCTACGACCGGCTGCTGGCAACAAGGCTGGGTACAGCCACAGCAAGCTTGATCGATGAAGGTGTGTTCGGTGTCATGGTCGCTGTCAAAGGGGATGGCAGCAAACCGGTTCCGCTGGAGAAAGTGGTTGGGAGACGCCGCCTGGTACCCCTGGAACATCCCTGGCTGGAGAGTTCGCGCAAGGTGGGTACCTGCCTGGGGGATTAAGCAGGGCTGATTAAGGCAGATGTGCCTGTTTACAAGGCATTGTTACACTATTTTAAGGGAGCAACAACCGAAGGATCTCGCACTGTGCTCTTCAAGACAAGACCCTTCAATGCTATCAGGGTGCCATACTAAGCGCAGACGAAACATTTTGTATTGTTCTTATATAAAAAGAGGCTGCTCCTGCTTTGAAGACAGCCTCTTTTTGGTTTAATATCAATATTTTAATCGGTTGTTCATCACTCTCATTTTATGAAATCCTGCGCAAAATGGCAGGCAACCTGGTGCTCCGGGAACAATTCACGCAACACCGGTTCCTCTTGCGAACAGATCTCTTTCGCAAACGGGCAGCGCGGGTGGAAACGGCAGCCAGAAGGCGGGTGGATCGGGTTGGGGATCTCACCGCTCGGCATTGGTGTGGTACGGCGTTCATGCGGGTTGGGCACCGGCACCGCAGCCATCAACGCCTGGGTGTAGGGGTGCAGCGGCTGGGAGTAAACATCCCGAAGTTTGCCCATTTCCATCATCTTGCCCAGGTACAAAATACCGATGTCATCACAGATGTACTTGGCGGTTGCCAGGTCATGGGTGATGAAAATATAGGTCAGGTTGAATTCCTTTTTCAGCTGGTTCATCAGGTCCAGCAGCAGTGAACGGACACTGACATCCGCCATGGCGATCGGTTCATCTGCCAGGACAAGGTCCGGTTTGGTAATCAATGCCCGCGCAATCACCACCCTCTGGCGCTGTCCACCGGAGATTTGCTGCGGGAATTTATTGAAGTAGAACCTGGCAGGGGTCAACCCCACCTTTTCCATCATATCCAGTACCATATCGCGGTGTTGATCGGATAATTCCGGATAATGGATTCTGAGGGGCTCCATCACTTGCGAGCCCAGTGTCATGCGTGGATTGAGCGATGCAAGCGGATCCTGGAAAATAACCTGGATGCGGCGCCGCATTTTGCGCAGCTCTTCGGCGCTTAAACTGGCCAGGTTAATACCGTCGAAGAACACCTCCCCTTCGGTTAGCTTCTCCAACCCAATCGTAACCCGGCCGATTGTCGTCTTGCCGCTGCCACTTTCGCCTGCCAGGCCCAAAACGCCTCCGCGTGGAATCTTGAAACTCACTCCATCCACCGCCCGGACATAATCCAGCTGTTTGGCAAAAATCTGGTCGATCACACTGGTCTGGACCGGGAACCATTTCTTCAGGTTCTTGACCTCTACCAGGATTTCATTGTGCTTATCCAAAGCCGCCTCGCTCATTCAGCCACCTCGATCTTTCTGGTGGTTTTTTCCGGGTGGTTTTCATACAACCAGCACTTCACAAACCGGCCGCGGGCAACCTCCTGGAATTGCGGTTCGATGGTTTCACAAATCGGCATGGACTTTGGGCAGCGCGGGTGGAATCGGCAGCCCTTGGGCGGGTGTGTAAGGTTGGGCGGTTCCCCGCCCATCTTGAAAAGCTCCTCCCGTTCATCCAGCTTGATATTCGGAACTGACAGGAGCAGTCCGTAGGTGTAAGGGTGAAGCGGATTGTCAAAGATCTTTTCGACCGTGCCCAGTTCAACCACATGACCGGCATACATCACCGCGACCCGGTCTGATATCTCTGCTACCAGGGCAATGTTGTGTGTGATCACCAGCAAAGTAACGCCGAACTCATCCCGGATCTCTTTCAACTGATCCACCAGCTTGGCTTCTACGATCACATCCAGGGATGTGGTTGCCTCATCAGCCACGATCAGGCTGGCATTCAGTACCAGGCCCAAACCGATCATCACACGCTGGCGCATACCGCCCGAAAGCTGGTGCGGGTAGTTCTTCATGCGCTGCTTCTGGATGCCCAACCTTTCCATCAAAGTGCCCGACCTGTCAAGGGCATCGATGGGTTTCGTTTTCGGTTCATGCACCTGGATGGCTTCGACTAGGTGCTCATCCACCCGCTGGACCGGGTTAAGGGATGTCATCGGGTCCTGGAAGATCATACTGATCTTTCGCCCTCGGAAATCCCGCATCTGGTTCTCATCATAAGTCATGATGTCTTCACCATCAAAAATTAGCTTGCCGCTGCTAATCCAGCCGGGCGGCTGGATCATGCGCATTAATGCTTTGCCCATGGTGCTTTTCCCGCAGCCACTTTCACCTACCAGGCCCAGGATCTCGCCCTTAAAAATGTCGAAAGAAACCCCTTCCACAGCGCTTACAGGACCCAGGCGGGTTTCATAAGTGACAGAAAGGTTCTTGATCTGCATTAATACTTCTTTATCAGCCATAAGCTTACTGCTCCGCAAGACGTGGATTGAGAATCTCAGACAGGCTTTCACCCAGCATGCTGAAGGAAAGCGTGACCAGGGTCACCATCATACCGGGGAAGGTGATCAGCCACCATGCCCGCCGTACGTAATCCTGCCCGCGGGCCAGGTCGATTCCCCAGTCCGGAGTATCTGGCGGCAGGCCAAACCCGAGGAAGCTCAATCCGGCTTCTGTTAAGATTGCATCACCAACGTTTACTGAGAATATGATCACTACCGAAGGAATCACATTCGGGAAAATGTACTTGGTCAGGATGGTCAACCTGCTGGCGCCCATGCTCCGGGCTGCCTCAACGTACAGCTCCTCTTTCACCTGCAGGGTTTGCCCGCGCACAATCCTGAAGTAGGTCGGCACATACAGCACCGCAATCGAAACGATGATGTTCATAATCCCCGGACCCAGCACCGCCGCAATGGTGATCGCCAGGATCAAACCGGGGAATGAGTAAAGGCTGTCCATTAACAGGGTAAGCACCCGGTCGAGCGGTCCGCCAATGAAACCGGAGATCAGCCCGAGGGGAACGCCGAAAATAAAGGAAACCACAGCAGAACTGAGGCCAACGATCAAAGCAATCCGTGTACCCCAGATGATACGGCTGAAGACATCCTGACCTATCTGGTTGGTGCCCATGAAAAAGCCCTTACTGCCTTGCTCGCGCAGCGTCCCTGCCACCTGCAAGTTTGGGTAGGGTTCCAGAGCATCCCCCAGCACATCCGGCGCAACGATAAATCCATCCAGGTCGCCGGCATCCAGGGCAGCAAGGCCCTCTTCCAGGGTTTCATACCGCCGCTGGCGGGGCTGGTAGCGCACCCCTTCAGGAGCTTCATCATTCAGCTCTGTCAGGACTTCGCGTACAGCCTGGCTGGCAGGGCTGCCAACAATAAAACCAATGTTGTTCGACTTATCTGCAATATCGATCAGGGTGATCTCTCCCTTTTCCACTGTAGAGACAAGAATATATTCTGAAGGCACATCACCTGGTGCAAGCAGTGAAGGCCCTACCTCAGCCCTGGGGTCATACGGGGCAAACCACTGTGGAAAAATCCCGATAAGAATAATGAAGACCAGCAGTACAGCGCTGATCGCCACAAACCACCAGTCGCCGCCATACCATTTACGGGAGAGGAACAGCTTGCGGACAAAACCAACCCTGTCCAGGTCAAGCATCCAGGCAGGCACTTCAGCTGCTGTTGACGGTTGTGCGTTGGGTTCTTGTTCAGGTTTCATAAATATTTACTCAATGATTGCTTCTATAAATTAATACCGGATGCGCGGGTCAATGAACGCATACAGGATGTCCATAAGCAGGCTGACCGCCGCCACGAACAGGGCAAAGACAGCAATGGTAGCCTGGACTGCAGTGTAATCCCTCAGCTGGATGCGTTCCACCAGGTAGCGTCCCACCCCCGGCCAGGAGAAAGTCGTCTCCGTCAGCACCGCTCCTGCGAGCAGGATGGCAAACTGCAGACCTAGCAGCGTCAGGATCGGGATAAACGTGTTCCGTAAAGAGTGCTTGTAAGCCAGGCGCCTCTCCGGTAAACCGCGCGCCCTTCCTGCCGTGATGAAATCGGATTGCAGCATCTCAATCATGTTCACCCGGGTCAGGCGCACAAATACGCCGGATAAGGCTAACCCAAGCGTGACCGAGGGAAGCACCAGGTGCATCAAAACAGAACCCAGAGCTTTCCAGTTCTGGGCCAGGATCGCATCGATCACATAAAAGTGGGTTTTGCTGTCAAAGGTGGTCATCATCAACGTATCCATCCTGCCGGCAAGGGGAAATATCGGTAGGCGGACAGAAAAAAGGATCTGGAAGATCAACCCCATAAAGAAGACCGGGATCGAATAAGCCACAATACTCAACAGCCGGATAACATAATCTACCGGTTTCTTCCGATTTTTGGCAGCATAAGCACCAGAAAAAATGCCAATGATTGCGGTAATACCTATTGCAGGGATAGTGAGCTCAATGGTTGCCGGCATGCGCTCTCCGAGCTCATCCAGGATGGGGCGTTCTCCCTGGGTGAGGGCTGTTCCAAAATCGAGCGTGACCATATCCCACAGAAAATCGAAATACTGAACATACAATGGACGGTTCAAGCCGAGGCGTTCACGCAGGGCGTTTGCCTGTTCCTCGCTCACCCGCGGTCCCAGCTGTGAACGGATGGGATCACCGGGAAGGATCCTCATGATAAAGAAGATCATCGTCACAAGGATCAACACCATGGGAATGGTCAACAGCACACGGGTGATTATGAACCTTCGCAAAGAAGCCGACATAAGAAAAACTCCAAAACTATGGGTTTAGCAGGGGGCACGGTCTCCCGTGCCCCCATTTCAATTAACTTCCAGGTGACTTCCAGGGTATTTCTAAAAGCCACCCCGTCAGCAAAAAGCGATGGTCTGCTACTCTGCTGGTGTGTACGGGTACAGGTGGTTGAAGACCATGTAACGCAGAGCAGGTGCTTCAACGGTTACAGTGGTCAGGCCTTCCACGCTGGAAAGGCGGACTGCTTCAACTGGACCAAGCGTACGCCAGGCTACGTCAATCTCGCCCTTTTCAATTGCATTTGCCATTGTGGTCGGATCTGCAAAGTAGCGGATGATCACATTCTTAATGGCGGGAGCTTCACCACTATAATTCGGGTTGGCTTCCAGCACCATCTGCTGGCCGACTTCATGCGATACCATGCGGTAAGCGCCAATTCCATCGATTTTTTCGGGGAACTGGTTGATGGCATCAGCAGCAAAATTGGCAGGATTGGCAACGATGAACGGTGCAGCCGCTGACAGGATGGGGAAGAACCCGAAGGAAGCCTTCAGGTGATAGGCAACAGTGAGGTCGTCTACAGCTTCAACACTGTCTACATAGAGCTGGACCAGGCCGGAAACCTGGCCTTCGAGGGTGTTCAGACGGTTCCAGGAGTCCACAAAAGTCTGTGCGGTTACTGGAGTTCCGTCGGCAAAGGTCAAGCCTTCTTTGATCTTGTAGGTGTAGGTCATGCCATCTTCGCTGACAGTGGGTAATTCAGCTGCAGCGCCGGGCACAAGTTCGGAAGTGCCGGGGGTGTAAGAGAGCAATGCCATACCGGTGTTCTTCAAAATTTCCCAGTCATGGGTGGCGTAGGCATCCTGCGGATCAAGGCTGTTGACCTCATCGGTGGTGCCGATGATGATGGTATCGCGGCTGCCGGATGCAGGGGTGGCATCCTCGGCGAAGGACAACACGTTGTAGTTGAATTCAAACGGTGCACCAATGGTCACTCCTTCAACGCCATTGCGATAGGTGACAAACTCAGGTTCCCAGAACAGCGGGAGGGTTGGAACATCTTCCGCATAGAGCTCGCCAATCTGCTGGTAAAGGGTTTCACGCTCAGCAGGATCCGGTGAGGATGCTGCAGCCAGGAGCAATGAGTCCATTTCCTCGTTGCAGTAGAACACACCGTTATCGGGAGATCCGATGCAGGAAGCGAACGGTGAAAGCCAGTTGTCAGGATCGGCAAAATCGGGGAACCAGCCAAGGATGAAGAACGGGATTTCGCCGGCTACGAAGGCATCGACGTATTCCGCCCAGTTCATGCTCTGCAGGTTTACTTTCATCACACCGGTCTCTTCCAGCTGTTCTTTAATGACCTGCATGACGTCAGCAGTGGTGGTGCCGTAGTGTTCGGGCGGGTAGAAAAGATCGAAGGTGAATGGGTTATCTTCGGTGTAGCCTTCGCTCTTAACCAGCTCGATAGCCATATCCAGGTCGCGGGTGCCGTATTTATCCAGGAATGGTTCGGTGGCATAGGGGTAACCGCTCGGGACCATGTGGTAGGCAGGAATATTGCGGCCTTCAAAAACACGGTCAACGATTACTTCGCGGTCGATGGCAGCAGCTACTGCCTCGCGGAGCGCAGGCGTCCACAGGAATTCACGGTCGGGCACGCCGGCAGGGGCTTCTGCCTCAGCTTCAGTTTCTTCCACTACGGGTGCCTCGGTGGCTTCCTCTTCAACCACAGGTGCTTCAGTCGCTTTTGGCGTGCAAGCGGTCATGACCATGCTGAACAGGACCAGAACGGCGATGATCATATACAAAGTTTTCGATTTCATTCTCAAATTCTCCTTTTTATTTGACGTAAAACTGATTTCTGCTTTGTTCCTATTTTTTCTATCAACCACCTCCTTTATGTACAGGTAACTTATTTTCCTTGTGTTTCAAAATCCTTAATACAGTTAACTAAGGAAGGTCTTGCGGGGTTCTCATCACCATGAAGATGAGGGCGTGATAAATTTTTCGTCGAATTAATTCAGGTTTGCTACCAATAAAGGATCGTCACGGGTGACGCAGTTTTCGGGACACTGTCTCAAAAATTAATTGTCTGATTATACATCCTCGCTCCCCAGATGGCAAGGGAACAGGAAATAATTTTTGGCGAAGCCAACCCCTTTCCGATTAATCTAGTTGCCAGGGTTCCCGGCTGGCACTCCTATCAATACTTGCTATTCAAAACGGAAGCGCAGGATGCCGATAGTGTAAAAGACAACGGCAAACCCCAGCAGTACTGCTGCTTCTGGCAACACCCCTGCCACTCCCTGCCCGCGCAGGACGATGTCCAGCATTCCCTGCATTGCCCAGCGGGTTGGCAGGATCTTTACAGCCTGCTGCACCACCTGCGGGAAGAGCTCGAGTGGATACCAGCAGCCGCCCAACAGCGCCATTACCATACCTGCCATAATGCTCAATCCGTTTGCCTGGCTTTCGGTTTTGACAAATGCTCCCATCGCCACACCGATAGCAGAAGCCGCCAGGGCAGAACAGATAAGCATGATTGCCAGCGCACCGGGAGATTGGTCCCAGTTCAGGTGCATTACAAAGATCCCGAATAAGACCAGGAGCAGCATCTGAACCAGCGCCCAGAACACTGCAGTTAAAAGGGTTCCCAGTAAAAAAACCGCTTTGTTCGTGGGTGTGGTGAAAAAGCGCCGCAGCGTCCCTCCGATCCTTTCGCCGGCGAACAATGCAGAGATGCCGAAAAGGGGTATGAAAACCCAGGTGATCATCTGCCCAGCTGAGGAATTTGCCCTTGGATCATATTCAATGGTATCCTCAAACACGGCCTGGGTAACCTGCATCCGATCAGGTGCAGCGCTGACCTCCTTTTGGGCGTTCTGTAGAGCTGCAGCAAAGTACTGGGCGCGTTCTGTTTCACTCGCAAACGGACGGATCTCTGCGGCGGAATTGGTGCTCTGCCGGGCAATTTCCACCCCGCTGCTCAAGCCCTGGATGGCCGCCTGGACCACCTGGTAAGCTGCAAGGCTGCCCAGGTTGTTGGCTTGCTGGCGCAGCTCAAGTTCAAGTTCTCCTTTCTGCAAGTTTTCCAGGTTAAATTCCTCCGGGATGATCAACACTGCGGAGACATTTCGTTTCTCAAATTCCAGTTCTGCATCCTGCAGTGGTTTTAAGACCGGGCGGATGGTAGCTGACTTCTCCAGTTCAGCGATCAACCGCATTGAAAGCTCCGAATTTGCCTGGTCAACCACGGTCAAACGGGTGCGGTTGTCAGTTGGGGCACCGGTACCACCAGCCAGGATGAGGGTGAAGATTAGCGGCAGGATCAGGAAGAACAACCACTCCGATACTGATGAAAACCGGATGATGGTATCTTTGCGGAAAATGGCCAGCAGCTTATTCATGGTCATCAGCTCCTAACCCTGCAGAACGCCGCGGCGCCTGAACAAAACCAGGGAGATAGCGAAAAGCACAGCCCCCATCACCAGCAGCCCGGCAATGTCTGGAAGGATGCTGGCCACACCGCCGCCTCTTGCCAGGATGGTAAACCCGTCAATACCCCAGGCATTGGGTGTGATCCTGCTGGCAGCCTGCATCCAGCGCGGCATCATGGTAAGGTCAAAAAAGCTGCCGCCCAGGATCCCAAAAGTGAGCATCACAGCAGAGCCAAAGCTGGATGCCTGACCGGGAGTTCTCACCAGTGCAGTCAACAGCATTCCCCATCCTACCGCCCCGGTGACCGCAGCCAGGACGAGCAGCAGCACAGCCAGCGGGTTACCCCATTCCAGCCGGAAGATGATCGTGCTTGCCAGAATCAAGATCAACACCTGGACAGTGCCGGTGAGAAAGATGCCGAACATTTTCCCGAGCAGCACCTGCCCGCTGGTGACAGGTGTAACCAGGAGACGTGAAAGGGTGCCCTGGCTGCGCTCCACTAGCAAGGTGCGCCCCCCATTGCTGGTTGTAAACATCAGGAACATGAGTGCCATTCCCGGCGCCATGTATGCCAGGATGTTGAATTGCTGAGCGGCCTCCCCTTCTTCGCCTTTCAACCGGATAGAAGTGAATGCCTCGCTGCTTTCAGCTTGCTTTTTCCCGGCTGCAGCACCAACCGTTGCAGCCTCCTGAGGGGTAATGCGCCCGCTCGCGATCAGTTGATTGACCGTAACCTGCCCTCCTATCCTGCCAATTTCCACCCGGTTGAGGTACTGGGCAACAATCGATTGGACAATACCCGCGCTGTTGGGACGGGATGGGCTGGTGTATACCTTGATTGCTTCGGTTTCAGCAGTGTTCCCGGACGGGTCAGGGATAATTGAGGCGCTGAAGCCGGCAGGGATGATCACGGCGGCAGCAACCTGGTCCTCATCTACCAGCCGGCAGGCTTCCACAGGGTCTGTATAAGCAGAGGGGACAACCAGGTCAGCCAGCTCATCCGAATTAAACAGGTCCACCAGTCCGCTTCCAAGGTCACCCTCATCCAGGTTCACCAGGGCGACCGGTACACTGCTCAAACCGGTGGAGTTGGATTGCGTAAACCCGCCAGTGACAAAACCCAATCCAAGCGTCAGGGCAAAAGGAGCCAGCAACATCAGGATAATTCCTGCCCGGTCACGGAAAGCTAAAACCAGGTCTTTCCAACCTAAGAGAAGTATTTTTTTCATGCCGTTCCTCAATCGCGCAAGGCGCGCCCGGTCAGGTGCAGGAAAACCGCTTCGAGGTTGGGCTCTTGTATGGTGACAGAGTGGATCTTGATATTGTGGTCGTTTGCACAGCTGACCGCCGGGGCTAATATCTGCTCTGCCGAAGTTGTAACCAGGATAACACTGTGGTCGACTACATTCGCCTGTGCAACCCCTTCTAGCTTGCGTAAAACCTCAGCCAGCCCATCAGCATCATCCATTTCACCCAGTTCCATCTGCAAAGACTCATACTCGCCTACCTGGCGGGTCAGCTCAGCCTGAGTGCCAAGGGCGATCAGGTCGCCATGGTCGATGATTCCCACCCTGTCGGAAAGTTCCTGAGCCTCTTCCATATAATGGGTGGTGTAGAGGACAGTCATACCATTGCGGTTGAGCTCTTTTACAGAATCCAGGATGGCACGTCGCGACTGCGGGTCGATCCCCACCGTGGGTTCATCCATGAACAGCAAGCGCGGCTGATGCAGCAACCCCACCCCGATGTTAACCCTGCGCTTCATCCCGCCGGAGAAAGTACGCACCCGCTCTTTGGCATGGCTGCTTAACCCCACCTGCTCCAGCACCTGGTCGATGCAGGTGTTCAATTCCTTACCAGTCAAGTTGTACATCTGCCCCCAGAACGAAAGGTTCTCCCGGGCTGTCAGCTCCTCGTAGAGGGCTATATCCTGCGGCACCACCCCGATCATCCTGCGCACTGCCATCGGTTCTTTGGTTACTGAATGCCCGCCGACTACCGCATCCCCCGAAGTAGGGGATAAAAGCGTTGAGAGGACTGAAATGGTCGTGGTTTTGCCTGCCCCGTTCGGCCCAAGCAGGCTGAAGATCTCTGATTCCTGGATCTCAAAACTGATCCCGTTCACGGCTGTTTTTTCCCCGTATTTTTTAACTAACTGATGCACTTTCAGAATGGCATCCATCTTCCCTCCGGGTTTTTGTAAACACAGTCTAAAATATTATAGCAACTGGGGTTTCATTTTCAATATAGCAATATTCAGACTGATGAACCAGACAGAAATGGCAGATAAAAAAAGCCTTCCCCGGTTGACCACAGGAAAGGCCTGTATAAAGATGTTCGGCGTGACAGATATTTAAAAGAATGAAAATATGGATTGAAAACGGTTCACTCCTTCACTGAGAACCACTTGGAGAGCCGATTCTCTGCGTATGGCGGCTGGTCGACATAATGCGACACATCATTAAACAGCATCAACCTGGCGCGCACCGGGTCTTTGAAGTCCAGGATGTTCAGGCTGGCGGGAGACTGGTCCAGCCGGTCGCGGTAACCGCGGGCATCAATACCCAGCAGGCTGCACAGGAGCAACCGGATGGTAGCCTTGTGAGAAATGACCGCCACCGTCTGATCCGGGTGGCTGATTACAATCTGGCGTATGACTGGCAGGGAGCGAGCCATCACCATCAGGCCTGATTCCCCGCCTTCGGGGGCAAAAGTGAATGGATCCTCCTGCCAGGAGACATATTCGTCCGGAAATCTTGTTTCAACTTCGGAGCGCAGCATGGTTTCCCAGTGTCCATGATGGATCTCGCGCAGGCCTTCCCTTAATTCAGGCTTGATGTTGAACGGCTTGGCTATAATGGATGCCGTCTCCACCGTCCTGCGCATCGGGCTGCAGTAAATGGCGGAAATGTTATCATCGGTCAGGCGGTTTGAAAGGCAGGAAGCCTGCCAACGCCCCACATCCGAAAGGTCAACATCCGTTCCGCCAGAAAACCGGTCTTCAGCGCTTAGATTGGTTTCGCCATGCCTGATTAGATATAACCTGGTGACACCCATCTTTTTTCTCCCTGATCAGTGGATTATTTTGAAACGCTCAACGCGCCATCAACAATCGCCTGTGCTTCTGTCTGGATCTGCGCGAGGTGTTCCCCGCTTACAAAACTTTCGGCGTAAATCTTGTATACATCTTCGGTCCCGGACGGGCGGGCAGCGAACCATCCTGTTTTGGTAACCACCTTTAACCCACCAATAACAGCACCATTACAGGGGGCACGGGTCAGCTTCTCAACGATTACATCCCCTACCAGCTCGCTGGCGATCACCTGCTCCGGTGAGAGGTTTCCCAGCGTTTTCTTGCCGGCAGCGTCTACCGGGGCATCCTTGCGCGCATACCAGCAGCGCCCAAACAGCCCTTCCAGGTCCTGGTAATGTTCGCCCGGGTCCCGCCCGGTAACAGCCAGGATCTCCGCCGCCAGCAGGTCGAGGATAAACCCATCCTTATCAGTAGTCCAGGTGGTGCCGTCCATCTTAAGGAAAGAAGCCCCCGCGCTTTCCTCGCCCCCGAAGCCGAGGGTGCCATCCAGTAGCCCGTCCACGAACCACTTAAAGCCCACCGGCACCTCGCACAGCTTGCGCTTGAGATGCGCTGCCACCCGGTCGATCATCGAGCTGGAAACCAGGGTCTTGCCCACTGCAGGCTTTTCTCCCCAGCCCGGACGGTTCTGGAAAAGGTATCCGATCACGGCTGCGAGGTAGTGGTTCGGATTCATCAGCCCGACGCTGCGGGTAACAATCCCGTGCCGGTCAAAATCGGTGTCATTGCCAAAAGCAATATCAAAGCGGTCTTTAAGCAGGATCAGGCTGGCCATGGCATATGGTGAGGAGCAATCCATGCGGATCTTGCCGTCATGGTCGAGCGTCATGAACGAGAAGGTCGGGTCGGTGTGCGGGTTTACCACCTCCAGGTCCAGGCCGTATTCTTCAGCAACCGGTTCCCAAAAGGCAATGCCCGCGCCGCCCATCGGATCCACCCCGATTTTTAACCCAGCCGACGCTATCGCCTGCATGTTAACCACATGCTTGAGGTCGGTTACATATGGCCGGATGTAATCTATGAAATGAATGCAGGCTGACCTGGCAGCCCTTTCATATGGTATGCGCCTGACTTCCTTCAAATCTCCGGAGATGATCTGGTTGGCGCGGTCCTGGATCCATTTCGTAGTGGAGGTATCTGCCGGCCCCCCAGAGGGAGGATTGTATTTGAACCCGCCATCCCCTGGCGGGTTATGGGAGGGTGTAACGACCACACCATCCGCCAGGCCGCTGTTCCTGCCGCGGTTATAGGTAAGGATAGCATGGGAGATCACCGGGGTGGGAGTATATCCCATCCCCTCCTGGATCATGGTCTCCACATTATTGGCTGCGAAGACTTCGATGGCTGAATACAAGGCCGGCTCTGACAGGGCATGGGTATCCATTCCCATGAACAACGGGCCATCAATTTGCTGGGCTTTGCGGTATTCAGCAATCGCCTGGCTGATGGCCAGGATATGCGCCTCGTTGAAACTGTTATTCAATGATGAACCGCGGTGACCGGAAGTGCCAAAGGAAACCCGCTGGGCTGGATCCTCGATATTCGGTTGGCGGGTGTAATACGTCGCTATCAGGCGTGGGATGTTGACCAGACTTTCATATAGAGCGGGCTTGCCTGCCAAAGGATGAACTCTCATTCTCGAACCTCCCCGTCGGTCTAACTTCATTACTATTATTTCATACTTTGCATGCCCGCCAGGATTGCCAGCGGCTCATCACTGCCGGGTTCCTCCAGAAGGGAAGAGCCATAATAGGCATAGCGGACCTTTCCCGTTTTATCCACCAGGAAAACGGTCGGGGTCCCCAGCTTGAAGAAATGCTTTACCTGGAAGTATTGTCCTGCCACTTTTGATCCTTTATCGCTCAAAATGGGATAGGGATTCTCTTTTTCTTTCATGTACTTCTGGATCATAAAGGGCCCATTGGGTACCATCACCAGGATCTCTGTATCGAGTTCACGGAATTTTCCATAGTCATGACGCAACTGCGCCATATGGTTGGTGCAATGCGGTCAGGCAAAACCGATATTGAAGACCAGCAGTACATTTTGCCTGGCAGTGATCTCCGATAATGTAAACATCCTGCCGGTGTGGTCAGGAAGTAAGAAGTTTGGAGCCGGATCGCCTGCAACCATTCGTTTCATCATTTTCTCCTTAAATAAACGTTTTACCAGTAACTTGCTTCCTTCTTGCAATTTTATTGCTGCGGATGGTAATGGATGTGAACTGTGTGTAAGAAGTCAATAGCCGATCGCAGCTTCTTTTCCGCCTCGCTGGCAATCTTATCACCATCGGCAACGGTAATTGAACCCTCAACATCGATGGTGATATTCATCATCAGGTACGGCCCAAAACGGTGCACAAAGACGGCTTCCAGCTTTAAAATTCCAGGAACACCCTTCATCACTTCTGTCACCTGCTGCTCCAGTTCTGATTCCGGCAGGGTATCCATCAGTTCCGAAGCAGATTCGCGCAGGATCTGCACCCCGGTCCGCAGGATTACCAGGGCTACTACAGCAGCTGCGAGCGGGTCCACCCAGGTGTAACCTGCCCGCCCAAGGGTAACACCGATCAGGGCGGCAGATGCAGCGAAAATGTCGTTGCGGTGGTCATACGCAAGGGCAGTGACAGCAATACTGTTCTGTTTCTTTCCAATCAGCCGGGTGTAATAGAATAATCCGATTTTCAAGCCGACAGTGAATAAGGCTACCCATAAAGCCGCAGGCGAAGCTTTTGTGGAAGCAACCTGGCCTGAAAGTTCATCAAAGATTGTGTTTACAGCATCCCAGAAGATGCCTACAGCTGTGGTTAAGACAAAAGCGCCAACAACCAGGGCTGCGATCGATTCAAACTGGCCGTGTCCAAATGGATGCTCGCGATCGGCCGGTTTGCGCGATAAGCGCATAAAAACCGCAACCACCAGCCCGTACACCACATCCGAAGTGGAGTTGATCCCGTCTGCCAGCAGCGCCGGGCTGTGACCCAGGATGCCAATGGTCGTCTTGATAATTGCCAGGAATATATTGGCTACCAGGCCTACATTGACAGCCACCATCGTTGACTTCCCTCTTTGCTTATCTTCTACTTCTATAAATTCCTGGCCAAGTTGTTCTGCCATATCCTTTACCTAAACACCCATTTGAGATAACTTATTCTACCCGCAATACTCCAAATAAGTCATCCTGAAGACTGGTATGAATAGTAATCCAGGTATTCCATTGGAAAATGCAGTGAAACACCTGGAAAGGTTTAAGAATTGCCGCTTGTAAATTCACCAGGTAATGGCGGCATTGGTTGTTCTTTGTTTCGGCTTGCTCATTAACCCCATCAGCACCCCTGCCACAAATCCGCCGATATGCGCCCAGAATGCTGTTCCGCCCACATCAGGGCCGCCCAGGCTGATGAACCCGCTGAAGAGCTGCATAACAAACCAGAGCACCAGCACGATAGAAGCCGGCAGCATCGCCAGCCGCAGGAAGAAGCCAATCGGGATGAAGGTAGCGATATGGCTGCGGGGGTAAAGCACCAGGTAAGCCCCCAGCACAGCAGAAATAGCACCGCTGGCGCCCACGGTTGGGATCTGGGATCCAGGGTTAGTCGCCAGATGGGTGAGTGCGGCAACCAGGCCTCCAAACAGGTAGAAAATGATGTACTTGAAATGCCCCAGAGTGTCTTCAACATTGTCGCCAAAGATCCACAGGTAGAGCATATTACCCGCTATGTGGGCAATACCGGCATGCATGAACATGCTGGTAAAAATGTCGAAGAAATCACCTGCAGTAACAGATCCGTCGGTCAAGTTGGCGGGGATCAATGCGAACTGATAGACCAGGGATTCCTGAGCGTTGCCAGCCATCCACATGAACAAAAAAACCAGGATATTGGCAATGATCAACAGGTAATTGACAATCGGGGTACGCCGGGTGGGAATTCCATCGCGAATTGGGATCAATCCTGCCCTCCTTAAACCAAAACAGTACAACCACCAATAATATCCATCGATTAAAGTATAACTTCTTTTGAAGGCCGGAAATTGGCTTTACTGCTGCTTGTGCAAAGGTGCACCCGGCATCCAAAATACCATCAGCAGGGATGCAATCAAGGCCAACCCGCCCCCAAAGAAGAAGGGGGCAGAAGGTCCCAGCCCGCTCCAGCCGCCAATACCCTGCCAGAGGATACCTGCGATAAAGGAGGATGGGAAAGCCAGCAGCCCGATCACAGCATTGTAGGTGCCGTACGCGGTCCCGCGCATGTTCTCAGGAACCAGGTCAGCCACCAGGGCATTGGCTGAGCCGTAAGCCAGGCCGTAGTACAGGCCGTAAGCTCCGTACAGGATCCATACCTGCCAGCTTGACTGCGCCAGGGCAAAACCGAAATAAATGGCGGAATACACCAGCCAGCCGCCAATGATCAACCTGCGCCTGCCGATCCGGTCAGAAAGCCCGCCAGCCGGTGTGGAAACCAGGGCATAGATCAGGTTGAATACTGCCAGTATCATCAGAATTCCCAGCACGGTTACCCCCAGGTTTTGCGCCCGTAAAACCAGGAAAGCATCAGCCGAGTTTCCCAGGGTGAAAATGCTGACGATCACAAGGAAAATGCTGAAAGGCTTACCCAGACTGCGCAGGGAGAACTTCGGCGCTGCCCGCTGGCTGCTAACTGCAACATCCTTTGCCCCGAATGCCAGGGTCAACACGGCCAGGAAGGCGGGCACCAGGCTCACCAGGACGATCGTCTGGAAGGTGGACCGGGCCAGGTTTAGCCCATTTTTCTGGGTCAGCCAGACCACCAAACCTGCGATCAGGATACCAACCAGGGCGCCGGCGGTATCCATTGCCCGGTGGAACCCGAATGCCAGTCCGCGCATCTCTTTGGTAGCCGAGTCTGCCACCAGCGCATCGCGCGGGGCGGTGCGGATACCCTTGCCCACCCGGTCTGCCCAGCGCACGCCTGCAACCATCCCCCACGTGCTGGCAAAGTAGAAGAACGGCTTGAAGAGAGCTGAGATCCCATAACCCGCGACAGCCAGCCATTTTCGGCCGCCTAGCTTATCGGAAAACCAGCCCGAAAACAACTTGAGAATGCTGGCAGTGGCCTCCGCCACACCATCGATCAAACCGATGATGCTCGTTTGCACTCCTAGCACGTTGGCAAGGAAAAGGGAGAGGATGTTGAGCACCATCTCGCTGGAGATATCCATGAAGAAGCTGGTAAAACCAACCGCCCAGATATTCCTGGGCAGCTGCTTGATGGATGCCTTTTTAGTGGTCTTCACGTCTGAATCAGGCATTTTCGATCCTTTACGTTCGAGAATGAATTACAGGTGAAGCAGGATCAAACCTCTTGAGGATTCTGTTTAGAAAATGGATTCATGCGGGTGTTTCTCATCCAGCTTTGAAAGCAGGTAAGAGACTGCTCCGCCGGAAAAGAACAGGACTACACACACCGCGATCGTCCAGCCCTTAACACCACCCGGGATGATCGCAAGGGTTGAACCCACTACGATACCCAGTATCAAATGGTACATGACAGTATAAGCTTTTTTGAACAACCAGGAGACCAGCTTGGCGAACCCGAAAACGCACAACAGCAGCCCCAGCACCAGGGGGATGATCACCTTCAGGTCCAGGTGCCTGATTCCGCTGGCCATTGGCTGGTACAGGCCGAGGTAGATCAGGAAATTCGACGGGCTCATACCGGGCACAACCACACCCAGGCCGATCAAGGCGCCGCTCATCAGCCAGTTGATGAAGGTTTGCGGCAGCGTCACATTATTGAACGATTCCATCCAGCGCATGAAGAGGAGGGTGATGACTGCCATGCCCCCCAGCAAAATCCAGTGCCAGGCTTTCCTGCCCTCTTTCCCGGCAGTCTTGAACAGTGAAGGAAAGGTTCCGGCGATGAAGCCGATGAACAGCCAGATGAACTGGGCAGCAAAGTTCGAGAAGGCATAATCCACCACCGCAGAAAAGGCGATGATACCCAGCACACCGCCGATACCGATGGGCAGGAAAAAGAACACGTTCTTGAGGAACTTATACTTGAGGTTTGCCAGGAAACGCATAAGCGGTTCGTAAACCCCGAATACTACCGCCAGGACGCCGCCTGACAGCCCCGGAGTAATAAATCCCACCCCGATGATGATCCCTTTCACCAACCGGATGAACCAGTCGCTGGGCGATTCTTTCTTATGGGCTTTAATTTCTGCTGAAGACATTTCTATCCAGACTTCCTCGGTACTTTTTTATTGGCAGCCAGGTTTGATCAATTTACTATTAGCAATACCACCACAGCCTGACAAAAGATGATTTTAACACCAATTCAGGCTTTAGCAGGAAAGTGAAAATTGCATTTAAAAGGCCGGACCTCAAAAAAGCTGTTTGATTTGTTCAGACATTTCCCGTACAATAAGGTAAGTGACCAAATAAACCTGCCCAATACCGCCGTTGCAGTTCAGCAGGCAGATAAGTTTAGGAATATGGGTAATGCTAAAGATTTTTAGAAAACGCAGGAATGTGTTTATCACGCGCATCCACGAACAGACCGCCATTACGCTGGAGGGCATGGAAGTCCTGCTTGCGTACATGAACAACCCTGATAACCAGTTGGCCGAACAGCTGAATTTAAAAGAAAAGGAAGCCGATGAATCGCGCCGCCTTCTGATTGATGAACTGAACCGCACATTTATCACCCCCTTTGACCGCGAGGACATCTTCGCGCTTTCGCGCGCAATAGATGACATCATTGATTACGCCTTTACCACCATCACTGAAATCACTATATTCAAGGTCAAACCCACTGCTTACATGGTGCAGATCTGTACACTGCTGAAGGATGCCACGTTTGAGATCCTCAAGGCAGTCGAATGCCTGCAGGAGCATCCGGGCGTTACATCAGAACATGCACACCGGGCCAAGAAAATTGAGAACCAGGTGGAATCAGTTTACCGCGAAGCCCTGGCGGAATTATTCAAGGATACGGATGACGTCAAGGGAGTGGTCAAGGCGATGAAGCTGCGCGAGGTTTACCGCCACCTGAGCAATGCTGCCGACCGTGGCGATGAAGCCGCCAATGTGCTGGCAGATATTGTGGTTAAGACCTCCTGAAACAGGTTGGTTTTCCCACAGGTTTCGGCCGGATCTTATCAACCGGAAAACTAGAATAACAGGATCAATGTCCCTGCAACAATCAAAGCGAGGCCGAGCAGGGCTTTCCTGGCAATCCCTTCTTTCAGGAAAAAGTACGAAAAGGCGATGGTGAGAATAATGCTGAGCTTATCGATCGGCACCACGATGCTTGCCTGCCCATCCTGTAGCGCCCGGTAATAACACAACCAGGATGCCCCGGTAGCAAAACCTGACAAAATGATGAACAGCCAGCTCTTCCTGTCAATTTGCCTGAGCTCGCCCTGCTTCCTGGTGATGAATACCACCAGCCAGGCCATAACAAGAACCACTACTGTTCGGATGGCAGTTCCCAAATTGGATTCAACGCCCTCGATACCCACTTTCCCAAAAATGGCAGTCAGGCTGGCAAATAACGCCGACAGTGCGGCGTAAACCAGCCAGCTGCCGTACTTCACCGTTTTGTTATCCGGACTGGTCTCCTTCTTCTGGATCATCAGGTAAGTGCCGATGCCAATACCAACTGCTCCAACTGCTTTAATTAGTGTCAAGGGTTCGCCCAGGAAAATGATGGCAAGGATCATGGTCAACACAGTACTGGATTTATCGATCGGGGTGACCTTGTTGACATCTCCCAGCTGCATGGCGCGAAAGTAAAACAACCAGGATGCGCCAGTTGCCAGGCCGGATAAAACCAGGAATATCAGGGTCATACTGCTAATTTGCGAGATGGTACCCTGCGACCCGACGATAAACACCATCAGCCAGGCAAAGCCGAGCACAACGATGGTGCGGATAGCAGTAGCCAGGTTTGAATCAGTCTTCCTGATCCCGATCTTTGCCAGAATAGCCGTCACCCCGGCAAATAAGGCTGAACCAAAGGCGAACAGGATCCACATAATAAACTCCAATCCGTATTAATTAAAAGATGCCAGGCATAGGTATATCAACCACCCGGTTCATTCACCTGGTTGGCAGGATCAGAACTCCTCCTGCTGCAAACAGGTTTCAACTTCACGCAAGATGACGAGCTCTTCATCGGTTGGGACTACCCAGACCTGGGTCCGTGAACCATCAGCGCTGACCCGTGTTGCCTTATCCGGCACCGAGGCCTTATTCCGGTCAGCATCCAGGATGATCCCCAGCGATTCCACCCCGCTGCACACCTTCTGGCGCAGCTGCCAGCAGCGCTGCCCGACATCATCCGTGAATACGATCGCATCTGCCCCGTTCAGCAGCCAGGTGTATGCTCCCAGGTATGTCTTCAGGCGGTGGGCATACACTTCATATGCCAGCTGGCAATCAAGGTTGCCCTTTTCAGCCTCCTCTATGATCTCCTGCAGGTTGGAGGAAATACCTGATAAACCAACCAGCCCTGACCGGTTGTTGAGGATGCGGCTCACCTCGTCCGGGCTGCTGCCCTGCCGGATCATCTCCAGGATAACCTCAGGGTCGATATCCCCGCTGCGGGTGGACATAACCAGCCCGGGCAGCGGCGAGTAGCCCATCGAGGTATCCAGGCTTTTTCCATCCCGCATAGCGGACACACTGGAGCCGCCGGTGCCCAGGTGGCACAGGATCAACTTTAGCGAGCCGAGCGGTTTTTCCATTAACTCTGCCATCCTGGCAGAAACGAACTGGTACGAAAGCCCGTGAAAGCCGTATTTGCGGAAACCATGCTGGTCTGCCAGGTCTTTCGGGATGGCATACCGCCAGGCATGCTCGGGCATGCCGGCATGGAAGGCTGTGTCAAATACCGCGAATTGCGACACACCGGTTAGCATTTCCCTGCAGACCTCGATCACATTGTATGAGTTCGGGTTGTGGATGGGCGCAAACGGCAGGCACTTTTCCAGCTGCTGCATGGCAGCAGAATCGATCCGGGTGGTGCGGTCAAACTGCATTCCGCCGTGCACAAACCGGTGGCCGATGGCATCGATATGCACATTGTTTTCCAGCAAAATGGCAATGATCTGCTGCGCCGCCAGGCGGTGGGAAGACAGATCTGCTGACCTGGAGCCGGTTGTGCCGTTTACAGTCCATTCAATGACAGCATCGGCTTTCGTCTTGGTGGCAACATTTTTGGCTTTGCCACGGGCAATAACCACTTCCTTTTCCCCGCCGGAAAGCCGGTACACTTTGAAGCCCTGCGAAGAGCTTCCGCAGTTGAAGATGAGGATATTCATGTTCATGTAATCGTTAATGCTCTCTTGTTAATAAATTACGATGCCTGTACCTGAATATCCAATTTTACTGCTAAAAACTGGGGGCAAAGGTGTTACCAGGCGGTTTGGTGATCATAACCCGGCAGATTTGGCTGATCTGCCGCATCCTGTATAATAGGGAAACAGGCTTTTTGCCAGTAGAACTATAAACATAAGCGGAGATATGACGAATGCCAACTTCCCACACCCCTTACCAAGAGCTTAATGAGTTGAAGAACGCCTACCCGCACTGGGAAAAAACCAAGGACCTGGTTGACCAGCTGATTGACATCATTGTGAATTACCGCCAGAGCGGGCACCCGGGCGGATCACGCTCCAAGGTGTACGCACTGCTTGCAACGCTACTGAGCGGGGTGATGCGCTGGGACATCCGACATCCCGAAAAACGATTCGGCGACCGATTCATCTTGGTCGGCGGGCATGCTGTCCCGCTGGTTTACTGCACCCTGGCAGTGCTGAACGAAGCGCTGCGGCTGAAATACCAGCAGACCGGCAACCCTCGTTACGCCAACCCCAACCCGCGCGAGCAAATCCTGTACTGGGAAGACCTTGTCAATTTCCGCGAGCGCGGCGGCCTCTCCGGTCACGCTGAAATGGAAGGAAAGACCCTGTTCTTGAAGTTCAACACCGGTCCCTCCGGTCACGGTGCTCCGGCAGCAGCCGGTGAAGCCCTGGCGCTCAACCGTGCCGGCGCTGGAGAGGTGAAGGTATTTGCGTTTGATGGCGAAGGCGGGTTTACTCCCGGCGGTGTGCAGGAGACCCTCAGCTCAGCATACGGTCTGGCGCTGGATAACCTGTATTACGTCCTGGACTGGAATGACTACGGCATCGACAGCCACCCGGTCAGCTCGGCAGTGTATGGAACCCCGCAATTATGGTTCGAGAGCCATGGCTGGCAGGTTTTCGGCAGTGAGAATGGCGAAGACTGGGAATCGGTTGCTTCCACTTTACTGGAAGCAGTCCAGGCGGAAAATCCGGATCACCTTCCCAGGGGGCTCTGGTTCAAGACCCGCAAAGGGCGGGGATACCTCAAGTATGATTATGCATCCCATGGCGCCCCGCATGCCATGAACAGCGAATTGTTTTGGCAGACCAAACAGGAGTTTGTGGATAAGTATGGCGCCACATTCACCAACTTTGGCGGACCAGCTCCAGCAGACGCTGCGGCAGTTAAGGATGAATTCTTAGCCAACCTGAAAGCTGTAATCGATGTGCTGCACCAGGACCAGGTGCTGGTGGATTACCTGGCAGACCGGTTGGTACAGCTGGGCGAAAGTGTGCCTGGGCAAATATCAACCTTTACGCTTGGCAGCAAGGGCAACCCCTTCAAAGATTCCCGCCTGTACAATTACCGCAGCTACCCGGAAGACTTGTTCGTAAAACCTGGCGAAAAAGCTGCCAACCGGGCTGCCCTGGCGAAGTGGGGAGCATGGGTGAACGCGTTTGGCGCCAGCGAATACGGCCGCCCGCTTTTCCTGGTGGCTTCTGCCGATCTTGCGGATTCAACCAACTTAAGCGGTTTCGGCGCCAAACGGGGTGATTTCCCTGGCTACGGCTGGTATAAACGTTTTGGAAAAGATGAGGGGGTCATCCTGCCGCAAGAGATCACCGAGTTTGCCAACTCCGGCATCATGAGCGGTATGGTGACTGTGAACCTTTCCGAAAAGCCGGCTGAAGAATTCGATGGTTTCTGGGGCGCGTGCTCTACCTATGGCTCATTTTCTTACCTGAAGTACGGCATGTTCCGCCTGCTCAGCCAGCTCGGACAGGATTGCCAGCTGAAGATCGGTAAAGTGATCTGGATCGCCGGGCATTCCGGGCCTGAAACTGCAGACGACAGCCGCACCCACTTCGGCATCTTTGCCCCCGGCGTTACCCAGCTTTTCCCGAAGGGAAAGGTTATCAACCTCTATCCCTGGGAACATAATGAAGTCCCGGTATTGCTGGGTGCCGCGCTGGCAACGGATGTACCCATCGTTGCCCTGCACCTTACCCGTCCGCCCGTCACTATACCTGACCGCGAAAAACTGGGGATGCCTTCCCATTTTGAAGCTGCCAGGGGCGCATATATCGTCCGCGATTACAGACCCGACCTGCCCCGCGGCGGAGCTGTGATTGTCCAGGGCACCAGTGCCATGGCCTCTATAATCAAGATCTTGCCGCTATTGGATGAGCAGCAACTCAATGTAAAGGTTATCTGCGCAACCAGCCCGCAGCTTTTCGCCCTGCAACCGGATGCGTACAAGCACAAGGTGATCACCTGGGCAGACCAGATGGATTCAACCGTGATCACCACCCAGGCACGCTGGCTGATGCACGACTGGCTCTTTACCCATGTTGGCGAGAGATATGCCCTTTCTTCTGACTGGGATGACCGCTGGCGCACTGGGGGCAGGCTGGAAGATGTGATCGAGGAAGCCCATCTTTCCCCTGAATGGGTGCTTGAAGGCATCAAGCGTTTTGTAGCTGACCGCGAAAAACGCCTGGACACCCTGCGCAACGGCATTGAAGAAGCCTGGTATTTCAATTACAAATTCACCCCCTAAATGGTATCCAGTTCAACCATATCAGGGTCAGCCATAATGGCTGACCCTGATTTTTTCAGCGCATTTCCCGGCAGTGTATTCAATATAATAATTATCCTTTTTATATCCTATTTATCAGAATAATATTTTTTTAATTTAAGTACTTGACTTTTGTAAAATGAATCTCTATAATAAAAATTGTTCTGAACTCTTGAACACCCGAACAATTTCATGTCAAACCGAATGATACAACCTCTCCACAGAAGGAAAGTGTCACAGGCATTAATTGACAGGTTGCTGTCCATGATCAGCGAGGGTTTCTGGAATCCAGGAGACAGGCTTCCCCCCCAACGCGAACTTGCTTCATCACTGGATGTCGGCCTTTCCACCTTGCGCGAAGCTCTCCAATCCCTGCAAACCATGGGGGTTTTGGAAATGCGCCATGGCGATGGCACGTACCTGGTAGAAAGCCCGTCCCATGACCTGTATTCCCATATGTTCAATGTCTCCATGGCGATGGGGAAACCTGACCTGGAAATGTTATTCGAAGCCCGCGGTGTACTGGAAACGGGCTTCGCTTATTATGCTGCCGAAAGGGCGACCAGCGAGCAGATCGATGAGCTTTTCCAGATCCTGGACAGGGAACTGGAAGGGATCAAGAACAACAACCGTGAGTTGACCTATCAACTCGACCTGGCGTTCCACAAGAAAATTGCCGAAATCGCCAATAACGAGTTCCTGCAGCAAATTGTTGGATCCCTGTTTGAAACACTTGGAGAAGTTCTGCAAATCCTTCCACAGACGATCGAGGGCTGGCGCTGGCATCGTGAAGTTGCAGAACACATCCGCAACCATGAACCCATGAAAGCATCTGAATCTATGCGCACCCTGGTCATTGCCTCAGGGACAAGGCTCCTTCCCTACCTTAACGGGAACCGCGACCACTGATATCCAATCAATAAACACCTCTTAATGAGCTGATCTTTACAAATTAATTAACCTGGTTATTTCTTGCCGATTGTGAAAGTTCGAAGATTTTCTTCGGTATCATCATTCATCACAGTTTTAAAGGGAAACCTATGAAAAAAGTTTTGATCAACAAACCCATACATGAAGATGCTGTCAAACTGTTATCTTCCGAGGTAGAAGTCCTTACCCCGTATAAAGCTTCTGAAGCTGAAGTGGTTGCCATGCTCAACGGCGTCGATGGGTTGATCCTGTGCGCTGGGCTGAATGTCACCGCTGCTGTGCTGGACCAGGTCAGCGGGTTGGAAGTGATCGGCCGGCATGGTGCGGGGATCGACATCGTTGACCTGGATGCTGCCACCAATAAGGGCATCCTCGTCACCTTCACCCCAGAAGGCCCGACTGAATCCACTGCTGAACATGCCGTTATGTTAATGATGGCCGCCGCCAGGAAACTCAGCTACCTTGACCGGGCTACCCGCAGCGGCAATTTCCATGTGCGCGATATGGTAGTCGGGACCGAGCTGCTGGAAAAGAAGGCCGGTGTCGCTGGTTTCGGCCATATTGGTAAACGCTTTGCCGAGATCTGCCGCGACGCCTTTAAAATGGAGATCCACGCATACGACCCGTTCCTGACACCTGATAAGATTGAGGAATGGGGAGCCGTGCCGCACGGCAGCCTGGTGGAACTGGCAGGAGCGGTTGATATTCTCTCGGTGCATACCCCCCTGACCCCCAATACCCGCCACATGATTAATACAGATGTTTTCAAGGCTCTGGGAAGCAAAGGTTTCTTCATTAATTGCTCTCGCGGCCCAGTCGCGGATGAAAAAGCCCTGGTAGAAGCCCTTCAGAGTGGAATTATCGCAGGCGCCGGGTTGGATGTATTTGACCCGGAACCGCCCCAGGCAGACAACCCGCTTTTCAGCATGGATAATGTGGTTCTAACCCCCCACCTCGCCAGTTTCACAGATGAAGGCAGGAGGAGGATGGGGCTGATGGTTGCTGAAGACATGCTCCGTGCTTTGAAAGGCGAAATGCCCAAATACCCTGCCAATCCGCAGGTTCTGACAAAGTAATCATTAGACCGATAAAAGGAGCTTTATTTATGAAACCAAACCCATTGCGAACAAAATTAGCCGCCGGCGAGACTGTATACGGAACCATGATCCAGGATGTACGTTCTCCCTCGATCGGGCAGATCATGGCCCGCGCAGGCTGTGATTTTGTCTTCTTCGATATGGAACACGGGCCATTTGACCTCGGGATCATCGCCGATATGGTTAAGGTCACCCGCCTTGAAGGCGTAACCCCCCTGGTGCGTGTTCCCGGCTACGCTTATGAATACCTTGTGCGCCCGATGGATGCGGGCGCAATGGGTGTTATGGTGCCGCGCATCGAATCCCGAGCCCAGGTTGAAAGCATCGTGGAATGCCTGATGTACCCGCCCGTTGGCGTCAGGGGCTTGTCTGCAGATAAGGGGCACAATGATTTCAACGCCCAGGGCATGTGGGAGTTTGCCGAGCAGGCAAATAAGGAGAATTTGATCATCCTGCAGATCGAACAGGAAGAGGCAGTCAAGAATATTGACGATATCCTTTCTGTTCCGGGTGTGGGCGCTGCAGTCCTGGGCCCGAATGACCTGGCGATGAGCATGGGCATTCATGAGAAGGATACCCTGGCTGCACTTGAACCTGCTATCCAGAGCGTGCTGGATTCGGCTAAAAAGCACAACATTCCCTGCGGTATCCACATTGGCAACCTCGACTGGTTGATCGAGTGGCAGCGCAGGGGCATGCAGTTGATCGCATATTCGAATGATATTGTTTTCCTGAGGACAGGGATCCAAAGCGCCATCAATAAACTGAAAGATGCAATGAAATAGAAACTGTTTATTTAAATAATGAAACGGAGGAAATAGATGGAAACGACAGTCATAAAACATGGTTTAGTGGTTACGATCGATAAAGAAGACCGCATTTTCCGCGATGGCACGATTGTGATCGAAGGCAACAAGATCAAGGCAATTGGACCTGGCTCAACCATTCCGGATGTGCCGGGTGCCAAGGTCATTGATGCCACAGGAAAGATCCTGATGCCAGGTATGGTAAGCTGCCACAATCACCTTTACAGCGCAGTCGTCCGCAGCATCCCGTATTCCGGTTTTGAATCACCCGACTTCTCCTTTGTCTCGTGGATGGACCGCTTCTGGCTGCCGCTCCTGGAGGACAGGGTTGACCAGAACATCATGTATGCCGGCACAGCCGCTAATGTTGCTGATCACATCCGCAGCGGTGTGACAACCACAACTGACACCGCTGAAGGCTCTTATGCCCTCCCCGGCGCTCTGGAAGCAGTGGACAAGGCCTGCATGGAAACCGGTATCCGCGCTGTGCTGTCGTTTGAAACCACCGGCCGCATCAGCGAAGAGAACGCTGCCATGGGGCTTGCAGAGAATGTTAATCACATCAAACGCTGCCGCTCGCGTGCCTATGACCGCATCACCGGCAGGATCGGTGTGCACACTACCTACACCTGCCCCACTGAACTTCTGCAGGAAGTCAAGAAGACCGCTGATGAGCTTGGTGCTGGATACATGATGCACCACCTGGATGACCGCTATCATCACTTTGATACCTGCCGCCGTTTCGGTAAGCGCCCCACCCGCTACCTGGAAGATATCGGCTTCCTCAGCCCTAACCTGATCCTCTTCCACTGCTCCTACATTGACCAGTGGCAGGACCCGCCCATCTTCAAGAGACATGATGTCAAGGTAGCCCACAACGCTGAATCCAATGCCATATTCAGTTTCTGGCCGGATATGCTGCACCTGATGCGCGAAGGTGTCACGGTCGGCCTGGGTACTGACGGGCAGACCTTCAACTACTTCGAGGTCATGCGCACCGCACAGATGATCCACCGCATCAAGTACGAAAACCCCGAACTGCTGAATGACAAGAAAGTGCTGGAAATGGCAACCATTGATGCTGCCAGGGTGCTGCAAATGGAAGACCAGATCGGTTCGCTTGAGGTCGGCAAGAAGGCAGACATCCTCTTCCTGGCTGACCGCTCGACCGTTCCATTGTTCGAGGTTAATGTAAAGAACTACATCGTAGGCACCTGCGAGCGCTCAGATGTCGATACCGTTCTCATTGACGGCGAGTTGATCATGGAGAATGGCAAATTCGTGAAATTTGATGAGAAAGAAGTACAGGCGAAATCCAAAGAGGAAGCAGTCCGTCTCTGGAAACGCAATGACTGGCCTCACCCATAATTGGCTTATGGCTGGCAGAAAGGAGGAAACCAGAAACCTATTCTTTTCTATGATTTGTCAATCTTGTTTGATGGTTACTTTTGAAAATTTGAGGAGAAAACATGAAAAAGCTAACATACGTATTTGGAATTTTGCTGGTACTGACAATGCTGTTATCAGCATGTTCCCCGCAGCCTGCTGCAACTGAAGCACCTGTTGCACCCGAAGAAACTGAAGTCGTTGAAGAAGTGGTTGAAGAACCAGTCGAAACCGAAGCCCCGGTTGAAACTGAAGCACCAAAACCGGTTATCGCTCTTGTACCAGCCGGCCGCGTAGGAACTGAAGGTTTCATGTTCCTCGCTGGCGAAGGCTACAAGAAAGCCGCTGCTGACTTCGGGTTTGACCTGATGATCCTGGAGAGCGAAGTTGCAGAAGAATGGGAACGAAACGTCCGCACTGCTGCACAGGATGGCGCAGAACTGATCGTTGGCGTTGGCTCCACCATGCAGGATGCAGTTAAAAATGTTGCCCCCGAATTCCCCAACACCAAATTCGTACTGGTTGATTCTTACACCGGCGGCGATAACGTTGAGGGCTTGATCTCCCAGGAACAGGAAGGCACCTTCCTGGCTGGTGTGCTGGCTGCCCAAATGACCACCCAGACCGATGTTGAGGGTATCAACGAAGATAAAGTGATCGGTTTTATTGGCGGTATGGATATCCCCGTCATCCACCGCTTCCTGGGCGGTTTGCAGCAGGGTGTGGCCTACGTTGACCCGAGTGTCAAGATCGAGGTCGCATATGTTGGTTCGTTCCGCGATCCTGCCAAGGCGAAAGAACTTGCCCTGGCTATGATCGAAAACCAGAAAGTGGATATCGTCTACTCCGTTGCTGGCTCCTTCGGTGATGCAGGTGTGTTCGAAGCCATTAAGGAAAAAGGCGTTTATGGTATCGGCTCCGATGTCAGCTGGGATGAGGTTATTCCCGGATTTGTTTTGACCTCGGTAATTAAAAACACAGATGCAACCGTCTACGACGCGATTAAACGCTACCTTGAAGGTGACTTCAAGGCCGGCGAGGTTGCGTACGGCTTAGCCAGCGGCGGCATGGGCATTACGGACATGGTTGCGATCGGAGACAAGGTTTCTCCTGAGATTCGCGAAAGTGTTTTGAAAGCCCAGCAGGATATCATTGACGGTAAGATCGTTGTAGAACGTCCTCTCAAGTAAGCTGTCAGGTATACATATGCTGCTGGTGAATGTGATATTCACCAGCAGCAATTTTTGATAAATGGTGGACTGCAAAGGCATTTCTCGTAAAGCTACTTTCTCAAAAAGTGAGGATGCGGTAAATTATGACTGAAGCAATATCGGTGAAAAATGTTTGCAAGGAATTCCCGGGGGTCAAAGCCAACCAGGACATCAACTTGAGCATAGAACAGGGCGAAATCCGTGCAATCGTTGGTGAGAACGGGGCTGGAAAAACGACCCTGATGAACATCCTGTATGGTCTTTACCATCCAGACTCCGGTTCAATTTACTTAAAGGGGCAAGAGGTCAGGTTCCACAACGCCCGAGCCGCAATTGCACACGGTATTGGAATGGTGCATCAGCATTTCAAGTTAGTCCCCTCTTTCACTCTCGGCCAAAACATTGTGCTGGGTGTGGAACCCAAAAAGGCTGTACTTGTTGACGAGAAAAAAGTGAGCGAGAGTGTGAAAAAACTCTCCGACCAGTACAAACTTCCCATTGATCCTGACAAATTAACCGTTGAAGCATCTGTAGGGGAACAACAGAGGGCTGAGATCTTAAAAGCCCTCTACCGCGGTGCTGATATCTTGATCCTGGATGAACCCACTGCGGTATTAACAGACATGGAAACAGAAGAATTATTTGTCATGCTGCGCGGACTGGCACAGCAGGGTAAAACGATTCTTTTTATCAGCCACAAGTTGCGTGAAGTGCTGTCCATTTCCGACTACACGACTGTCATGCGCCTGGGCAAAGTTATTGGTACCGTAAAGACCTCGGAAACAGACACCTGCCAGCTGGCAGAAATGATGATCGGCAGGGAGACTGTAGGCGGGCGCATGCGTGAGAACAATGTGGTTCCCGGAGATACTGTCCTCGAAGTGAAGGGGATTAGCGTCCGGGATGAAAGGACACTGCTGGCTGTCAGGAATGCCAGTTTTGAAATGAAAGGCGGAGAGATCCTGGGCGTTGCCGGCGTAGATGGCAATGGGCAGGAGGAATTGATCGAAGCCATTATTGGTTTACGACCGGTCGTGGAGGGAGAGATCCTGGTGAATGGGAAGAATATCACCCGCAAATCCACCCGCCAGATCAGGGAATCGGGCGTTTCTTACATTCCCTCAGACCGGTATAAATCCGGAGTGGCAGTTGATGCCCATGTTTGGGAAAACATGATCGCCGTCGATTACTTTAAGCCATCGCTTTCGACATGGTTTTCCTTGAAGGCCAAAGAAATCAACCGGTTGGCTGATGATATTATTTCCCGCTTCAATGTTGTCACGCCCAGCAGTAAATCCCAAACCGGGCACCTGTCAGGAGGAAACATCCAGCGCCTGATCGTCGGCAGGGAGCTGGGGTCCGAACGGGCTACCGTGGTAATAGCTTCGCAGCCTACCCGTGGGATCGATATTGCCGGAACCGAAGCCATCCGCCGCAACCTGATCGATTATGCCAACCGCGGCGCCGGTGTTTTACTGGTCTCAGCTGACCTGGATGAGGTCCTTGCTCTCAGCGACAGAGTCATCGTGTTGTATGAAGGGCATGTTTTTGATGCCGGCAAGTATGATGACGGGATTCGTAAACGTGTTGGTGATTATATGACCGGTTTAAGTGAAGAAGGATGCACAATATGATGAATAACAGTAAAAAACTTCCTTCAAAACGCCCATTCTTAGGCATCCTTAGCGAAGTGATCACCCAGGGATTGAATTACCTGATCATCCTGATCCTTGGTCTTGCTGTTGGTGCAGTTGTCATCTGGATCAGCGGTATGGATCCTTTCGCTGCATATGCCGCATTATGGAAAGGGGCTTTTGGCAACTGGTATAAACTCCTGGATACATTGGACCGTTCCACAGTATTGATCCTGAGCGGTTTGGCTGCAGCAGTGGCATTCCGTACCAATGTATTCAACCTGGGACTTGAAGGACAGCTGTATGTTGGGGCTATGGCTGCCGCCATTGTCGGGTTTGCTGTTCCCGGTCTACCCAGCATCATTCATATTCCGCTTTGCCTGTTAGCAGGGATCATTGCTGGTGCTGTCTGGACCCTCCCGGTAAGTTACCTGCGGATCAAGTGGAATGTACCGGTCATGGTGCCGACCCTGATGCTCAATTACATTGGCATCTTGATAACCCAGTACCTTGTTTCATTCCCGCTGCGTGACCCCGAAGCAACCATGGCAGGCTCACCTGTGTTACTTGAAACCGCAAGACTGCCAAAATTCATTCCGGGTTCGGTTATTAACATCGGCTTCATCATTGCGATTGTGATGGTCTTTGTGGTGTACTGGTTTATGTTCAAAACCAGGACCGGGTATGAATTACGGATCGTCGGCTTTAATCCATCCTTTGCCTCATCAGCAGGTATGCCGGTCAACCGCAGTGCCTTCATGGCTATGCTGATCAGCGGCGGCCTGGTAGGCCTGGGCGGTGCGTGCATTATTACCGGTTTCTTTGGCAGGTTCATGGCGTCATTCTCAGTGGGTTATGGCTGGGATGGAATGATGATTTCACTTCTTGCCCAAAACCATCCTTTGGGAGTGCTGCCAGCTTCATTGTTCTACGCTGCCCTGGCAAATGGCGCATTGACCATGCAATCACAAACTGGAGTTCCCCAAACGGTTGTGGGTATGGTGAAAGGCGCGATCATGTTCTTTGTTACTGCACAGATCTTTGTTAATTACTTTAGAGGGAGAATGCGAAAATGGAAATTGACCTCAGCCGAATAATAACAATCTCATTATTCGCCGCCACGCTGCGGATGACCACCCCGATCTTACTGGCAACCCTGGGGGGCATTTTCTCCTCGCAAACAGGTATCTTCCACGTCGGCCTCGAAGGCCTGATGGATATTGGGGCTTTCTTTGCTGTTGTCGGAAGTGTAGCCACCGGCAGCCCTTGGGGCGGCTTGCTCTATGCCACCATCGCCTGCACGGTAGCCAGCCTGATATTCGCGATAATCCATCTTGAGATGAAGGCGAATGAAATTATTGTGGGTCTGGCACTGAATATTTTTGCGACAGGCATGACCAACTACCTGCTGGTGTCCATCCTCGGAGCAACAGGATATTACCAGTCTCCCCTGATCAAAGGGTTTTCAGAGGTTCAAATCCCGGTCATCAAGGATATTCCGGTCCTGAACGAGCTATTAAGCGGTCACTTCCCCCTGGTTTATGTTGCTTTCATCCTGGTTGTTGTGGTTTACCTGGTTCTTTACCGCACCCCCTTTGGATTCCATATCCGTGCTGTCGGTGAAAAAGTTGAAGCCGCAGAAGCCATTGGCATCAACCCCAAACGTATCAAATATGCCGGTTTGATCATTGCAGGTATTTTCTGTGCCCTTGGGGGAACTTTCCTCTCCCTTTCATACCTGAACCTGTTCTCTGAAAACATCTCTGCCGGCCGCGGCTGGCTTGCCCTGGCCGCCATCAACTTCGGTCTCGGCCGCCCGGTACCCGGTCTGATCGCCTGCCTGATCTTCGGCTTTGCTGATGCGCTGGCGTTGCGCCTGCAGCAATTCGGCCTGCCGTCACAAATCGTGCTGATGCTGCCTTACATCACCACCCTGCTGGTGCTCGGTGGCGCTGCCATCCGCCAGGAAACCAAGAAACGCCGTGCCGGGAGGTTGAAAGCGGAACAAGAAAAGGCAGCAGCAGGTGCATGAGCCTGGTGTAAATAGCGGATTCGTATGACTTCAAGCAAAAGGACGGCAATCGTCACCGGTGCAAGCGAGGGAGTAGGCCTGGCCATCTCTAAAGCACTTTTAGAGTCGGATTTCCAGGTCATCCTGGTCTCGCGCAGTCCGGAGAAACTGCAGGCAGCACTTCAAAGCCTGGGAAGCCTTTCCCAAAGTGCCAGGACCTTTTCAGCAGATGTAACCAGTTCAGAACAGGTGGACCAGCTGGTTGGATCAGTCATGACCCACGAAAACCGGGTGGATGTCCTGGTGAACAATCTTGGCCAGGGCATCCGCAAGCAGCTGGTAGAGACAACTGATGCGGAATGGGACCATATGTTGGCGGTCAACCTGACCAGTGCTGTGTATGTCAGCCGTGCCTTTATACCGCTCATGCGGGAACAGAAGAGCGGCAAGATCATCAACATCGCTTCCCGCGCCGGAAGGCGCGGGGAGGGAGACTTTGCGGCCTATAGTGCCCTTAAACACGGCCTGGTTGGGCTCACACGTGCCCTGGCTGATTCAGAAGCCCCTCATGGCATCAAAGTGAATGCTGTTTGCCCGGGACCGGTAAGCACCCGGAAAATGGTCGAGTGCTACCCCGACCTGGATGTTTCCGGCTGGAGCACCCCTGAAGATGTAGCCCGGGCTGTTCTGTTTTTGCTGTCAAAATCAGCAGAAACCATGAACGGGCAGGCTATCGATCTCTTCAAGAATTGAATGGAGCTGTAATGACCGATCGAGTACGAGACAAAGTTGCCATCATTACCGGCGCTGCCCGCGGCATCGGCAAGGCTGCTGCAATCATCTTTGCCAGGGAGGGCGCTAAGGTCGTGATCGCAGACCTGGATGACCAGGGAGCGCTGGATGTGGTCAACCAGATCAAAGCGGAAGGCAACGAAGCCATGTTTGTGCGCACCAACCTGACAAGCGCTGCCGACGTAGAGGCGCTGGTGGCAAAAACCGTGGAAACGTACGGAAAGCTGGACATACTCTACAATAATGCCGGCATCAACCTGTTTGCCCAGCTGGTGGATACGAAAGAAGAAGACTGGGACAAGGTCATGCAGGTGAACGTAAAAAGTGTTTACCTGACCTGTAAATTTGCCATCCCAAGGATGAAGGAGCAGGGTTACGGTGTGATCCTGAATACTGCTTCAGCAGCCGCTATCGTGGGACTGCGCAACCTGGCGGCGTATACCGCCTCGAAAGGTGCAGTATTGCAGCTAACCAGGAACATTGCCCTGGATTATGCAAAATACGGAATCCGGGCCAACACCATTTGCCCGGGTGTAACCGCAACTGAAATGACTGAAAAGGTGATCATGGATGATCCCGACCCGGTGGCTGCCCGTGCCAGGTTTGACAGGGTCATCCCGCGTGGAACCATGGCTGTTCCTTCAGAAATTGCCATGGCAGCCCTCTTCCTGGTTTCGGACGAATCCTCTTACATTGTTGGAGCAGCCATCCCGGTTGACGGCGGTTATACCGCTGAGTAATGGGTGATTTAAGGAGTAATTTATGAAGGTAGTTGTACTTGGAGCTGGTGGCTGGGGCGCTCTGGTAGGGGCATGCCTCTCATCAGTTGGGGCAGATGTAACCCTCCTGTTCCGCCGTCAGGCACATGTTGATGAAATTCAACGCAACGGCGGGCTGGTTATTCGCTCTGCAACTGGAGAGAATATCGTCCCCGTATCCGCAACCATCCACCCGGAAGACATCCCCTCCACGGACCTGCTCCTGGTGGCGGTCAAGAACCATGACACACCGGCTGCCCTCGACAGCGTCAGGCACATGCAGGTGGGTTCGGTAGCCTCGGTGCAGAACGGGTTGGGGCATACAGAACGTTTCCGGCAATGGTTTCCGCGTCAGCCGATCCTGCGCATGGTCAGCCGGGTCGCCGGGTCGCTGCTGGATTACGGCATCGTTCAAAGAGGGGATAATGATTTTCCCACCTGGATCGGGGATGCAGACCACGGGGTCACCCCCCTGGTGAAGGAAGTGGTCCAGATGTTCAATGACAGCCAGCTGTACTGTGAAGCCGCTGATGATATTGAGGGGATCGAATGGTGCAAGCTGATCTGGTGGACGCCATCCTCCATCTCAGCTGTGCTTGCCCGCCTGCCGCAAACTGAAGTGATGCAGTCACCAGACTTTGCTTACCTGATGGTGATGATCACCCGCGACATGGTGAAGGTAGCACAAAAACTTGGTATACAAGTGCGTGATTATCCGACCATTGAAGTGATGGATCGCGTATCCGGATCCATTGATGAAGGTGTGCAGAATGTCATCCGGCATGGCAGGGAATGGGAGGAACGCGGCGGTTCCGGGTATAAACAGGCTATGCTGCTGGATGTGGAGCGCAACCGCAAGACAGAAATTGAGGATACCGGCGGTGTAATATGGCGCCTGGCACAGGAAAACAAAGTGGTAATACCTTACCTCGATTTCGGTTACCGGGTGGTACGAGCCTTTGACGAGCGGAACAAATGATTATTGATTCCCACGTGCACGTCTGGACACAGCAGCCTGAGAGGTACCCCTGGGCGCCTATCGGGAATTATGTTCCGGACAGTGAGGCGTCAGCTGGGCAGCTGCTGAAATTAATGGATGAAAACCGGGTGGAACAGGCTGTCCTGGTGCAGCCTACTCCCTACGGTTGGGACAACCGCTACCTGCTTGACAGCCTGCAATCAACCCCCGACCGGTTTAAAGCGGTCTGTCTGGTGGACCCATTCAGCCCGGACAACGGGAATGAAATGACCCGCCTGGTAAAGCAGCATGGGGCAAGCGGTTTCAGGGTAAACTGGAACCTGCATCCGGCTGAAACCTGGGAAAACAGTCCCGAACACGCAGCTTTCTGGCAAACAGCGCAAGAACTGAGCTGCCCGGTCTGCATCCAGTGCACCCCGGAGTATTTTGCCCTGGTTGGCACAACCAGCCGGGAACACCCGGCGGTGAGGGTGGTTATTGACCATCTCGGACGGATCAATGCAGAAGAGGGTCTGTCAGCTCCTGCTTTTCAAAACCTGCTTGCGCTGGCGGGCATACCCAACGTGAGTGTTAAAATTTCAGGCTGGTATTATTGTTCGCAGCAGGAACCCCCATTCGCCAATATTTATCCCCTGGCAGCTGCAATCATCCAGGCATTCGGTGCAGAACGCTGCATGTGGGGTTCTGATTTTCCCTTTATCCAGCAGAAGTGGAGCTACGCCAGCCTTGTCGAGACGGTAAAAAGTTGGGATTTTCTCACCGCGGATGAACTGGACTGGCTGCTGGGAAAAACTGCTAGAAGCCTTTGGTGTAATTAGCGAACATTTGCATTGGATAACGAAAATTGCACGCTGTGTGCGAAATAATTAAAAATAATTTTTACAAGGAGAAAAAATGATCGACTTAATTATAAAAAACGGTGCAGTAATTACCATGGACGGCAACAGGAGCGTCATTGAAAACTGTGATGTTGCTGTAGATGGAGGGAAAGTAGTTGCAATCGGAAAAAACCTTACCGTAGAAGCGAAGAAAACCCTGCAGGCAGATGGATGCGCAGTGTGTCCCGGTTTCATCAACGGGCACTCTCATGTCTACCAGTCCTTGATTGAAGGCATCGGGTATGACATGCACTTTGACCCGTGGAACTGGCGCTTCCTCTTCCCGGTCGTCTCCAAAGTTACTCCCGAAAATGCCCGCGCCGGCGCTGCCCTGGCTGCCCTCGAGATGATCAAGAACGGCGTGACCACGATTTCTGACCACTGGTACCTGCACACCGATATGGAAAACATTAACCGGGTGACTGAAGTCTTTGACCAGTCCGGCATGCGCTCCCAGATGGTTTTCGGCCTGCTTGACCAGACCTTTGCCGGTGAGCGCATTGATTCGGAATACATGACCATGATCCAGTCAGAAGAATTACTGCTGGAAAGAGCCCGTAACTACCACAAAGACTGGCACGGCACCCGCCGTACTACCGTTGCCCTCGGCCCCGGCTCTACCGAAGATATCAGTGAGAGCCTGATGCTCAAGACCGTGCAGCTCGCCAAGGAGCTGGACATCAACGTCAGTACACATGTGGCAGGCTGGATCGAGATCAACTCCTACACCATCCGCCGCTTTGCCGAACGCGACCTGGAACACTTCCACAGCCTCGGCTTGACCGGGCCGAAAGGTGTCATGTTCCATGCCGTCTGGCTATCTGATCGCGAGATCGGGATCATCGCCGACACCGGCACCAAGGTTGTGCACTGCCCGGTGGCAAATTCCTACCTGGGGTACGGTATCGCTCCCATCAGCGAAATGCTGAGCCGCGGTGTGACCGTCGGACTGGGTACTGACGGTGCTGCCAGCTACACCTACGATATGCTCGAGATCGGCCGTACCGCCGGCATGCTGCAGAAAGCCACCAAGCTGGATGCAGAGTCTGTCACTGCAGAACAGATCATGGAAATGCTGACCATCCACGGCGCCAAGGTGCTGGGGATCGACAACGAGGTTGGATCGATCGAAGTGGGTAAAAAAGCAGATGTGATCGTGGTCGATTACAACGCCCCTCACCTGCTGCCTGTCGGACGCTGGCTGCCGAAACTGATCTACAGCGCCAGGGGCAGCGACGTACTTCACACCATCGTGGAAGGCCAGGTTGTCATGGAGAACCATAAGGTCCTAACCATGGACGAAGAGAAAGTAATGAGTGAAGCCATGGCCAACCGTGAAGACCTGGTCAGCAGGGCTGGACAGGAAACCCGCGACCTGCTGGCTGCACCCTGGCCAAAATCGGGCCCGGCCTGGCGCGCGATCGCCAAGTAATTTTGCGGATCAACCACTTACTGTTACCCTGTGAAAGGAGGGATGATGACGGAACAAACAATTCAAATTACCGTAAATGGACATCAATTTTCCGTTGAAGAACACCACCTCGATTGGCCTTTGCTGCGCTACCTGCGTGAAGTGCTTGGGCTGACCGGAACCAAGCAGGGTTGCGACAATGAGGGCACCTGCGGCTTGTGCAAGGTGATCATCAATGGGTTGGCGCGCAACTCCTGCTCGGCAAAAATGGCGCGCCTCAATGGCGCAGTCATCGAAACGGTTGAGAGCCTGGCAACCCTGCCGCCCCACCCCCTGGTTCAGACTGCCATCCAGGATGGTATCTTCCAGTGCGGTTTCTGCGCTCCCGGTGCGCTCATGTCTGCCAAGGCTCTGTTGGACCGGAACACTGACCCGACCACGCAGGAAATCCAGCAGGCAGTAAACGGCGTTCTGTGCCGCTGTGTGGGCATCAACCGAATTGACCAGGCAATCAAACGGGCTGCCGCGATTCTACGCGGTGACGAAGCTTCTACTTGGACGGATGAAGACACAGCCAACGAGTACATGATGCTGGAAAAGTTAACCGGCACACTAAAGTACACCGACGACCTGACTTTCCCGAGCATGCTGTATGCCAGCGCCTACCGCGCCAATGTACCGCATGCAAAAGTAAAGAAAGTGGATGTCTCTGCTGCGGAAAAAATGCCCGGAGTTGTGAAGGTGCTGACTGCAAAAGACATTCCCGGCAAGAACATCTACGGGGCGATCCTGCAGGATCAGCCGGTTTTCTGTGATGAGAACAATAATGTCCTCTGTGTAGGTGATGCCCTCGCGCTGGTAGTCGGCGAGACCCAGGACCAGGTAAATGCAGCCTTGCAGCAAATTGTGGTAGAACTCGAACCCCTGCCGGTGGTACCCACCATTGATGCAGCCATTACTCCGGGCGCATACGAGCTCCACCCTAACCTTCGCCAAAAATTCCCCGAGTGTCCTCCCAATACGCTGATCCATTTCCATACCAGCAAGGGGAATATCGAGGAGGGGTTCGCCCAGGCAGACCTGATCCTTGAGGATGATTATGATGTTCCTTTTGTGGAACATGCTTACATGGAGACAGAAACAGGAATTGCGATCCCTGAGGACGGCGGGATTACCGTTTATGCCGGCAGCCAGGGACCAACCGATGACCAGCCGCAGATTGCCCAGGTGCTCAGCTTGCCGCTCGAAAAAGTACGCATCGCACATGTGTACATGGGCGGCGGTTTCGGTGGCAAAGAGGATATTTCAACCCAGATCCATGCCGCCCTGGCAGCCCATTACACCGGCAAACCGGTTAAGGTGCACTGGAGCCGGCAGGAATCACTGCTGGCCAGCTACAAGCGCCATGCCGCAAAGCTGCACTACAAGATGGGGGCGAAGAAGGACGGCACCATAGTTGCGGCTGACATCACTATCTACGGCGATACCGGCGCGTATGCCTCTGCGGGTGAAGCTGTTCTCTTCAGGATGTCTGCCTTTGCCTGCGGGCCGTACGTGGTGCCGCATGTCAATGTACACACCTATGCCATCCACACCAACAACCCACCCTGCGGCGCATTCCGCGGTTACGGCAGCCCGCAGGTGGCGTTCGCGGCAGAACTGCACCTGCAGAAGATCATCGATCAACTTGGCCTGGACACCTTCGAGGTGCGTTATAAGAATGCCCTGGACCTGGGCAAGGTCACCATCACCGGTGACGTGATTACCGAAGATGTCGGGGCTGGACTGGTCGCCTGCCTGGATGCGATCAAAAAGGAAATCGACCGCACCCCCAGGCCGGAACTGCTGCCAGGTGAGAAGTTCGGCCTGGGCATTGCCTGTGCCTATAAGAATGTCGGCCTGGGCTCCAACATACCGGACCGTTCCGGCGCAAGGGTATCGCTCGAAAAAGACGGCACTTTCATGGTGCGCCATGGCGCTACTGATATGGGCCAGGGAGCCAACCAGATGGTTTCTGAGGTGACGGGTAGGGTGTTCGGAATCCCCCACCGATATATCCGGGTGCATAATGGGGATACCAGGTTAGACCCGGCCGGCGGCATGACGACAGCCTCAAGGGCAACCTTCCTTTCCGGGAATGCCACCCTCAAAGCAGCAGAAAAATTACATGCAATGCTGTTTGGTGAAGTAGCAAACAGGTTCAACATTCCTGCTGCTGACCTGGAAATCAAAGACAGCTTCTTTGTTTCAAAAATTGATGGAAAACAGCTGGTATCACTGAAAGAACTTGCAGAAAGCGGAAAAGAGTTTTCTGCAGAATTCACTTATGATGCGCCAACCACGCAGCCGCCAGCCCCTCACAGCGAAGCCTATCCAACCAGGATTCCTGCCGCGCCACTGCATTTCGCCTACGATTTTGGCGTCCAGGCAGCCATGGTTGCCGCCAACCCCGAAACCGGCACTTACCGCGTCCTCAAGCTGATCGCAGCTCATGATGTTGGTGCAATCCTGCTTGAGCGCAACGTGATCGGACAGCTTGAAGGCGCTGCCGTCCAGGGACTTGGCTATGCCACCAGCGAGGAGTTTGTCGTCAAGGATGGCATCCCACAAACTACCCACCTGAAGGACCTTGGTCTGAAGAGGTTTAAGGAACTACCTGAGATCGTGGCCATCCCGGTTGAGGATTACCACCCCAAGGGGCCCTTCGGCGCTAAAGGGATGGGAGAACTGGCAATCACACCCACCGCCCCGGCTGTAGGCAATGCTGTCCATGATGCGTTGGGAGTTTGGGTCAACAGCCTGCCGATAACAACTGAAAAAGTTCTGGCGGCTTTAAAGAAGTAAGTACAGGAGGTATTGAAATGAGATTACAGGGAAAAGTAGTGCTGGTAGTCGGCGCTGGCGAGCATCTCGGCCGAAGCGCTCCATTATTGTTTGCCCAGGAAGGCGCAAAAGTGGTCATTGCTGCCCGCAGGCAGGCCGTTTTGGAAGAGACCGCTGAGATGATCCGCTCCAAAGGCGGAGAGGTCACCATCCATGTTGGCAGTGCCTCCAGTTATGAAGAAGCAGAAAAAATGGTCCAGACTGCAGTCCAGGCATATGGGAAGCTGGATGTGCTCTACAATAACATTGGCGGCGGATGGGTCGAACTGGACAAGAAACTGCACGAAATCTCACCCGAAGCGTTTGAGCGGATCGTATCCAGCAACCTGACTGCTGTCTTTAATGCCTGTAAAGCAGCCATAGTGCAATTCTTGAAACAGGGGACTGGCGGAAATATCGTTAATGTAACCGCCTCTGAGCATGTGCGCCGGATGGCAAACCCGGTCTATGCCTACACCAAAGCAGGCATGATCGAAATGTCAAGGAATATGGCCAATGACTACCTGGACGACCGCATCCGGGTCAACTGCCTGGGTCCGGGGCTGTTTGCTTATGAGCCGATTAAAGACCCGGTGGTGGCGCCCAACCCCGTGAACCTGCTGCGCCTGACTCCCAAGAATGCCCGCCAGGGCGTACCGGCCGATATGGCTTACGCCGGTCTGTTCCTCGCCAGCGATGAATCCAGTTTCATCTCCGGACAGTATATCGCAGTTGATGGCGGCGATGATGTGAAATTAACTGACCTGGTGCTTGACTGAGGCTTGATGCCCGCAATTGCCAGGTGATAGAATGCAACATCTGGCAATTGTTTTTTAACCCTGAAAATCATCATTGGGAGTATTTCTATGGCAAGAATTGGCATTGGCGGGATCATCCACGAAACCAACACATTCTCAAAAATCCCGGTCGAATTAAAAAACTTTGTAGAACCGGATGGCTTTTACCCTGAAATGCGCAAGGGCGATGAGATCTTTAAATTTGGCCAGGGAAAATTCAACATTGCTGCAAGCGGTTTCCTGGCAGATGCCCCCTCTTACGGGTTTGAAATGGTTCCCCTGATGTGGTGCGGGGCTGAACCTTCCGCACCTGCAACGCAGGAGACCTTTAAAACCCTGCTTGGAATTCTGATTGACACCCTCAAGCAAAACCTGCCCCTGGACGGGCTGTTCCTGGACTTGCACGGGGCGATGGTATACGGCAACCTGCAGGACGGCCAAACTGAAATCCTGCGCCAGGTGCGAAAAGTTGTTGGCAATCTCCCGATTGTGGTATCGCTGGACCTGCATGGTAATGTTGATCCTGAGAGCTTTGAGCTGGCAACAGCCTTGATCGGCTACCGCACCTATCCGCATGTAGACGGTTTTGAAAACGGCCAGCGTTGTGCCGCATTGATGGCGCACCTGGTGAAAGGTGAAAAGTGCTTCGGGGCATTCCGCCAATCCCCCTTCCTGATGCCCAGCACCACCCAGCCTACCACGCGCGACCCTGCCCGGGCGGTCTACCAGTATGTGGAAGAGCTGGAAGCCGGGGAAGGTGTACTTTCCGTCACCATGATGGAGGGCTTTCCCCCCTGCGACCTGCCCCATACCGGGCCTTCCATATTTGCCTACGCCGAAACACAACAGCTGGCAGATGAAACTGCCCAAAAACTGCTGGACTTCATCCTGGCGCGTGAGGACCAGTTCACCACTGACCTGCTGCCATGCGACCAGGCGGTCGCTAAAGCTATCCAGCTGGCTGCCCGGTCGGATAAACCTGTCCTGATGGCCGATATCCAGGATAATGCCGGCGGCGGCAGCCCATCCGATTCTACCTGGCTGCTGGAAGAGCTGGTGAAACAGGGTGCCAAAAACGCAGCCATCGGCTTGATCCACGACCCGGAAGCTGCAGCCAGGGCATTTGACGCCGGCGAAGGCGCTGTGGTTGAGCTGAGCGTTGGCGGGCATGCACTCCCGGGGCACAGGCCTTTTACAGCCAAATACACTGTCGTAAAAGTTCATGACGGCGAGTTCACCGGTACCGGGCCGATGGTCAAAGACCGCCAGCTTAACCTGGGGAAAATGGCTCACCTGCTGGTGGATGATGTGCATGTGGTCGTCTCCACTGTTCGCATGCAGGTGCTGGACCAGTCACAATTCCGCGTGGTGGGGATCGAACCGGAAAAAATGGGAATTATGGCGCTGAAAAGCGCCAACCATTACCGTGCCCATTTTGGGCCGATCTCTTCTGCCATCATCAACGTGGAAGCTCCCAGCGCCATTATCGAAGACCCGAGCAAGATTCCTTATACCCGGCTGCGTGAAGGTGTGCGCCTAAAAGGCTTGGGACTCGAGTTCCGCCGACCCGGGTAAAATCCGAAATACGAAAAAAGCCGTCCAGTCAGCTGGACGGCTTTATGTACGATGAACCAGGTTTACTTCCCGTATTTTTCCCAGTGACTGCCAAAGATCACATTCTCATCCGGCACTACCGGAGGGATAGGCTTGGAAATCCAGGTGGTATTGATGAAGTGCTTCCAGTGGATGTTTTCATTGGCGATGTTACCGCCCCATGTACCGCATCCCAATGTTAATGAAAAAGGCATCCCATTATCATAATTACCGCTGTTCGCCAGGCACTGTGCCTGCCGAACCATCATGCGGCTGACACGCGCCTTTTCCCCCAGCTGGTAAATGCGGTCCTCGCGGGTGGTGTGCAAGCCGCAGCTGTGGCCCGGCCCGGAGTAGGCAGTCAGATCCTGAACCATCTTGATTGCCTGCTCAAACGTATCCACCTTCCACAATGTCAGCACGGGGGAGAGCTTTTCCCCGCTGAACATATCTTCAGTTCCAATCTTTTCGCCCACTACCATCAGGAATGTGGTGCTTTCAGGCACCGTGAGACCGGCAATTTCAGCGATCTTTAGGGCATGCTGCCCGACGATCTGGCGATTAAGGTGGACCCCATCCGGCCACATACACTTCCGGAGGATTTCTTTTTCTTCAGCAGAGCACAGGTAACCTCCAACTTTCAGGAACTCTACCAGCATGGCATCGTAAACTTCGCCCAGGATCACTGCTGAGTTCTCAGCCGAACACGAAGTAGCGTTGTCGAAGGTCTTGCTGGTAAAGATCAACCTGGCTGCATCTGCAAGGTCAGCCGTTTCGTCGATCACGGTAATCGAATTGCCTGCACCGACACCATAAGCAGGGGTGCCGCTGGAGTATGCTGCTTTAACCATACCGGCGCCGCCGGTTGCCACCACCAGGTCAACTTCCCGCATCAATGCCTGGGTTGTCTCGATGGATGGTTCTTTTAAATTCAATACGAGGTCTTCCGGAGCCCCCACTTTACGCAGCCCCTCCCGCATATACCCCGCCGCCAGGTCGCAGGTGCGTTTAGCCGAGGGGTGCGGGGCAAATACGACCGCATTCCGGCATTTCAGCATGGCTAATCCATTCACCGCAATGGTAGAGGAGGCATTGGTAACCGGCGTTAACGCGCCAATTACACCAACCGGTTTAGCCACCTGGATAAGCCCCTTTTCCTTATTTTCATCGATCACACCGACGGTGCGCAGACCGTGCAGGTCCCTCAAGGTGCCCAGGGTCTTCTTCTGGTGCTTGGCAAATTTATGGTCAAACCGTCCCAGCCTGGTTTCTTCCGCTGCCAGTCGGGCACATTCTCGGGCATGCTCTTCCTTGTATACTTCCCAGCCGGCAGCAGCCACCATCTCATCCACCTGCTCCTGGCTCCAGAATTCGATCACTCTTTGGGCTTCACGCGCCCGTTGTACCAGTTCTTTCACCTCGTCACTCATCTTGATCTCTCCTATTTAATATCCGGGTTTGGAAGCATGACGTCCCTGATGATCGCTGTCAGGTCGTGTACTGCACCAATGAATCCGCGTAATGTCCGTACCGTGGCACCGTAAGTATCAAATTCTTGAACGCTCATCCCATCCGGCTCATAGGCTTTCCGGAAATCCGGGAATTTCTTGTAAAGGGTCTCCACGATCACCGGGTCGACCGGTTTATCCTGGGTCGGAACAACCGGGATATCAGAGGCATTGTACTGCACCTGCCAGTTGTACGGGATGGTGTGGACAATATCCCCGCCGATCAGGGCGCTCCAATGCATGTGATGGCGGTATGCGGCAACCAGCGGACGTGTCCGGTACCCGCGCTCCTGGTAGATCTCATAAGCCCGCTTGAACACAGCGATGCCAGGCCAGTACAGATAACCGGGGTCCACCAGGATGTCTTCTTTATTTGCGACGATCTGAAGCCAATCGTCCAGTCGCCCCACCATCAAGGTACAGACATGGTGCATGCTGGAGATATCTTTGCCTTCTTTTTCCCTGCGGTTCAGCCCCCGCTCAACCGCCTCAGCCACTGCAAGCGCCTGCGGGAGGGTAAAGCTGACCGTGGCGTTAATGTTGATCCCGCGGTAAACGATCTCTTCAAGAGCCTCAATCCCTGCCCTTGTAACCGGAACTTTCACCTGGATGTTAGGCGCCAGGGAGTTGTAGTAAACCGCCTGGTCAACCAGCGCAGCTGCGTTACGGTAATTCTGGGGGTTTGTCTGGATAGATAAACGCCCGTTCACACCTTTGTTCTGTTCGAAAACCGGCTGCAACACCTTCGCCCCCCGTAAGGACACCATTTCAAAGACCTTCCAGGCGATCTGGAATTCAGACCAGGTCGGGTTATCCTGGATGACCTTTTTGATCTCTTCTTTCCAGTAAGCCATGTCTTTCTTGAGCACGGTCAGCACGATCTGCGGGTTGGTGGTTGCCCCCACTGCGCCCCTGGCGATGGCATAATTCAACTCATCTGGAGAGCATGAGTCGTTCCAGTAATCGGTTCTGGTTGTTCTCGTCATTTCGTACAGCGGACTATTAATATATTCCATTTCTCACCTCATAATGTTCTTACCCGCCGGCCAAAACCGGGGGCGGCTTGAATTTTTCTGCCATCCCATACCTGCCTGCCCCTGACCCAGGTTTGGGTAATGACCCCGTTCAAGATCCTTCCCGCAAAGGGTGTGGTATGGATGCGGGAAAATCCTGTTGATGGTGCAACAAACCAGCTGGCTTCCGGATCCCAAAATGCCAGGTCAGCATCCATTCCCGGCAGGATGCTGCCTTTCATGGTCGAGATGCCCGCCAACCTGGCAGGTGTTGCTGCAGTGATTTCTACGAAGCGCTGCAAGCTCAGTCTTCCGCCCAGTACTTCATGTATGATCAGCGGCAGGGATACTTCCAGACCGGCAATCCCCGCAGCTGCATCCGGAATGAATTCCGCATGGACAGGAAGGGGTTCACTGCTTTCGGTATAGTGGTCACTGATAAGCGCATCAATGGTCCCGCATTCAAGCGCCTGCCAGAGCTCCTCGCAATCTTCCTTTGTCCTGAGGGGCGGGGTGGTCTTAACCCTTGAGCCAAGTACCGAAAAATCGGTTTCATTCAGCAGCAGGTAATGAGGAGTGGTTTCGCAGGTGACATCAACCCCATGTGATTTACCCCAGGCAACCAGTTCGGCTGTTCTGCCGGTGGAAATATGGCAGATGTGGATAGGCGCCCCAGCAGCCCTGGCCATATCAATAACCTGGGCAACCACGCTGGTTTCAGCCACGGCAGGGCGGGAGTGTGGAAAGCTCAAAGGGTCACGCGGGTCTCCCAGGGGGAGCAAATATGACGGGTCCTCAGCATGCAGAACCAGCCGCATACCTGTGCGTGCAGCGGTTTGCACTGCCTTCCAGATCGTCTCGGTGCAGACAGGCGGCTCTGCCGGTTGGAAGACTTTGAAGAATGCTGTGCCTGCTGCTGCCAGATCATCCATGTGGTCAAGGTCGCTGTTTTCGATAACGATCCCGCCGATCAGGCCTACATCAATTACACTCTCCGCTTCAACTGCGGCAGTTTTTTGCTCCAGCTGATCCACCGTGATACAAGCATGAAAAGGCGCCATATCGAAAACAGTGGTTATCCCGCCAGAAGCCGCACAGCAGGAACCCCGCTGGAAGGTCTCATCAGCCTCAGAAATGTGGACGTGCATATCAATTCCGCCCGGCAGGATCCACAACCCGCTGGCATCCACGACCTCATCAACAGCAAAACCCTGTGCATCCGTAGGCTGGATTAGGGCAGCAATCCTCTCCCCATTTACTGCGATCGAGAGCTGCTGCAGCCCCTCTCCGGTCCAGACCCTGGCATTATCTATCCTGATCATGCAGTTTACTCCGCGTGCATTTTTCTTTCACCGGTAAAATTTTTCTGTTCGTATCTTTCTTTCCTGGTTTTGGGAGGGCAGGCAGCCTGCCCTCCACTGTCATTTAACCGGTTGTCTGGAGATCAGATCTGATTTACCGGTTCTTCCAGACATCGTATAACGAATATCCTGAAGAGGTCAGCCTTACTCTGCCTAAGCTTCTGCTTCTTCCTTCTTTTCCAGCCTGTCACGCCAGTACAAACCCCGCTTCTGCACACGGCTGAACACCCAGCCCGCGATGATCGGGGCGAGGATCAGGTTTGGCGGAATGTCAGCGATCAGGACAGAGGTGAACAGGGTGATGAAGGGAGCAAACCCCATCAGGGCGATCCAGCCGCCAACACAAACGGCGCACACCAGGGTACCAACGATGCCGCCCCAGAGAGCCACACCCTTCCAGTTCTTTGGGTGTGAAACTAGCAGACCGGGAATGAAGGCCATCAGGAAGTTGCCAACTGCGCCGCCAACACCACCGATCCCAAACCAGCCGGCCAGAATGTCGGAGATGAAGGTGTTACCGATGAGTGCTGCAAGGCCTCCAACCCACGGACCAAAGAGAACGCCCCAAAGCACAGCGATAAAAGCAAATGGGCGCAGGGTTATGAAACCGATCGCCCAGCTCATGGTTGAGAACGCGCCCAGGCCATACAAAACACCACCGATGATGGTCAGGGCGATCTCCAGTGACCCAAATTTTTGGGTCCAGACAATTTTCTTTGGAAATAACCAGCTTTCTTTCATTACAGCTTCCTCCTATATTGTTGATGGACAGCAAACAGATTCAATTTCTTCTTTCCTTGTTTTCATTCCTTCGATAGACACCTCCTGTTGTGTGATTAATGGATACGCATTACAAATACATTTCAACAGCACCCCAGCCAAACTGCTTGATCACGATACTTGCTGCTACAGCAGCTACACCCAGCAGCACAAAAACCACATCGCGCCACCGGAAAGGATGGTGTTTGTAAAAAGAACGCGACTTATTGGCTGCACTGAATGCCTTCAACTCTAGCGCGATCGCTATTTGGGTAGCGCGCCTGAGCATGCTGTCGATCAAGGGAATGGCGATGGGGATGTATTTCTTTAACCGCTGCGCAAAAGAGCCTTTATCCAGGTCCATAGCCCTGGATTTGAAGGATTCTACAATGGTCTGGTAATCGCCTCCCAGCTCAGGCAGGAACTTGAATGAACTGATGATCATCAGCGGATACATATAGGATATTTTTAATTTATTCTGCATAAACTCGCCCAGGGATGAAGCGAGGTCCATCAGGTCAGTGGTCATCACAAAAAAGGTACAGGCGGTCAGCGCCAGGACGATTCGCATACCCATTGCCAGGGCGTAAATGAACCCTTCCAGGCTGTAATGGAAAATGGACCAGTTGAACAGGAAATGCTGGTCCGGCGTGGCTGCATAAAAGAATGGCCACAGGATGATGATAAAGCCAACCGTGATCGGGTAAGTGACAACCAGGAATTTGTACATCTGTTTGCCGATACCGGCGCCGATCGACATCAACCAGATCATGACGGTGACAGCCAGCAGGAAAAAAGGATTGGTGACCAGGATGGGCACAACGATCATAAAGACCCACCAGATCAACTTGGCGCTGGGGTTCAGGGAATGGAACCAGGATTTTCGTTTTCCCATCTCTAACATTTGAAGGACAAAAGCCATGCCTACCTCCCAGCTTTCTTTTTGCTGATGATCAAATCTGCCAGGTCATCCGGCAAGATCGGTTTATCCAGTTTAATTCCCGGGTAGATGGTTTCAGTCAGTGCATACACATCCGGCGGCTTAATGGCTGCCTTACGCAGCTCATCCACTTCCCTGAACACATCCTGTGTAGGGCCATCCAGGACCACTTTCGCCTGGCGCATGACGATCACACGCCGGGCATAAAGTGAAACCAGGTTCATGTTGTGGGTTGTCACAACACAGGTGTGCCCCTTCTGGTTCAATTCGCTTACCAGGTCCATCAGGGAGATCGATTCGCGCCAGTCCTGTCCCGTCGTCGGCTCGTCGATGATCAGGATAGAAGGTTCCATGGCAAGCACAGAAGCCACCGCCAGGCGCTGGCGCTGCCCCCTGCTCAGCTGGAAAGGCATATCCTCTTCTTTGCCAGACAGCGCCATTTCCCCCAGGACTTTGCTGACCACTTTCTTGATATGCTCTTCACTGAAACCCAGGTTCTTGGGTCCGAACGAGACTTCATCCAGGACCGTTTCGGCAAAGATCTGGTGGTCGGGATTCTGGAAGACATACCCTACCGACCGGGCCAGGTCGGATGTCAACAGGTTCTTGGTATCCTGGCCTTCAACGATCACGCGCCCTTTGGTGGGCTTGTGCAATCCGTTGAAATGCTTGACCATGGTGGTCTTGCCGGAACCATTCTGACCGATAATGGCAACAAATTCACCTTCATCAATGGTCAGGTTCACATCTTCCACGGCATAAGTATCGCGGGTATCGTACTTGTAATACAGGTGATCAACTTGAATAATGGGCTCAGGCATCCTGGTTTATCCTTTTTAGAAGGTCAATCCCCTCATCCAGTGTGATCGGCACTTCGCCGATCTCAATCCCCTGCTTTTTCAATGCAAATGCTGTCTGGGTTACCTGGGGCGGGTAAATACCCAGGTCGCATAACATATCCACCTGAGCCAGCACTTCACGGATGGGGGCATCCATCAGGATTCTGCCCTGGTCCATCACAATGATCCGGTCAGCCACCTGGGCAAGTTCGTCAATATTATGTTCGACCATAAGCACAGTTTTGCCCTGCTTGCGCAGGGAATATGCCAGGTCATGCACCTCTTCCGCCCCGATCGGGTCCAGCTCAGAGGTTGCCTCATCCAGGATAAGGATCTCAGGTTCCATTGCCAGGGCGGCAGCCACTGCCACACGCTGCTTTTGCCCGCCGGATAGATAAAACGGGTGGCGTAGCCGCTCGGAGCGTAAATTCACCAAGTCCAGGATGTAGTTCAAACGTTTATCGATCTCCTCGCGAGGAAGCCCCAGGTTCTCGAGCGGAAAAACAATTTCCTTCTCGATATCTGTCATGAGGAGCTGGGCAGCTGCATCCTGCTGGACCAGCCCGATCACCTGGGAAATGGTGGCAACCGGTGTCTTGTTCGACGGCAGGCCTTTGACCAGCACTTTACCCGAAAGCTTGCCCTGGATGATCTGGGGAATTACTCCTGAGAGCACCCAGCACAGGGTCGATTTTCCGGCGCCGGTCGGCCCAATGATCCCGACGAATTCGCCCGGTTCCACTGTCAGGGAGACGCCTTTCAGCGCCAGGTCTTTGGCTTCACGGTACTTGAAAGAAATATTCTCGACTTCAATAATCGGCATCTTTAATTATCCCTTCACTTTTTTCGGGATGCAATTGCATTCCTGGATTCAGCTGCCAGCTGCGTGGTATGGCTGGCATGTTCTGGTGTAGCAGTACCAAAGAGGATCGAATCCACTTCCGCTTCACCATACAACCAATCCAGGGCACCGCGGATATCTGCCCGCAAACCGCCGCTGGCAAACGGCATAAAGGCGACCACTGGTTTCTTGAGCCCGCGCACCACTTCGAGGGTAGAACCGAGGTCCATCCAGGACCAATCCCGGTTCAATGGGACCGCATAGCCCTCCACATCCAGGTGTACATCTTCGATCAGCGGGATGATGTGGCTGGCGTACTGGCACAGGATATAGGGGACAAATCCCAGGCTTCGGGAAAGCGCGACCATTTCCTGCAGGATGTCCATCCGCCCCAGCGAGACCAGCCAGTCGGCATCCGAGCCGCCCAGGAAGAGGTACTGGCAGTCTTTAAAAATGGAGATACGCTGGACGAATGCCCATTTATCCAGGTGGATCGAGCCAATTTCATCATCTGAAAGGGTATCCACCTTGCGGTCGTATCCAAAGACCATCAGATCATCCTGTGCCAGTTTTTCATCCACCAGTTTCGCAACCGGCTTCGGGAATTTTCGTTCCACCAGCGTCTTCAGGATTCGGTCACGGTGGTAATGGATATACTTGCCGTTGAAGAACACCCCCTGCTCCCAGGAGGGGTTGCCAAACCCGAGCAGGTCCGCACCGGTTTCGTCCAGCAGGCGCCGGAAGAGGCGGGTATTCACTTCGAAAGAAAGGTCGTAAGCGGTACCACCTGCATCATAACTGGCTTTCATAACCGTGTAACAGTAATCTTCATCAAACAGCTTCCAAAGCAATTCACGCCGGTAGAGGAACCTGAACTGATTGAACGGGTCACCGCCTAAGATAGAGGGAGGGATTCGGTCAGAAAATGTCATGGTGTTACCTTTGGTTTGGTTTTTTACAGCAAACCGGCACGTTTCAAGAACTTATCGTTCGTGCTGTTTACGATTTCATAAGCTTCTTCGGTATCGAGGGTCAAAACTACCCCGTCTTCCATCAAAACCTTACCCGCAACGATGGTGTGGCTTACATCGCCGGCATTAGCCGAATAGACGATCTGCTCCTCAATGTTGGAGCGGATGCCGGATACCATCGGCCACAGGTGGGGATGGTTGAGGTCCAGCAGGATCACATCGGCCTGCTTGCCAACCTCCAGCGAGCCTACTTCTTTATCCAGCCCCAGCACTTTGGCGGCATGGATGGTTGCCATATCCAGCATCAGGCGCACCGGCATGGCGGATGGGTCGTTGCGCCCCATTTTTTGCAGCATGGCTCCCAGGCGCATCTCTTCGAACATGTCGAGATTGTTGTTAGACAAGTTGGAATCCGTACCCACCCCCACTACCAAGCCCCTGGCCTGGTAATCGGGGATGCGGGCGATGCCGGATGCCAGCTTCATGTTGCTGGTGGGGTTGTACGCCAGGCCTACCCCATGCGCCACCAGCAAGTCAACGTCGCTGTCCGTCAGGTACACTCCGTGGGCTACACTCAGGCGCGGGCTGAGAACGCCTGCTTTTAGCAGCATCTCAGTAGCGGTACAGCCATACCTTTCACGGATAATACCGACTTCCCACTGTGTCTCAGAAAGGTGGGTGTGGATCGGCACATCAAATTTTTCAGCCAGTTCGCCGACCTTTTGATAATCTTCGATAGTGTTGGAATAAGGTGCATGCGGCCCGAAACCGGGCATGATGAGCGGGCTGACCCCTTTCCATTTTTTCACAAATTCCTCAGCGCTCTCGATCGTCTCACCCGCTCCCGGGGGATCCAAGATGATCTGGGGGACATAAATGCCCCGCAAGCCGGATATGAGAGCAACCTGGGCGCATGCATCAGGATACTGGTAAATGTCGATGAAAGTGGTGATCCCGCCGCGGATCATTTCCAACTGGTTCATCAACCCGGCTGCGTACATCACTTCCCAGGATTGTTGTTTGTCGAGCGGGAAACAGATTTCTTCCAGCCAGCGGTCCAGCGGGAGGTCTTCGCAAATGCCTCGGGTGATGGTCTCATGCATGTGCGGGTCCACCAAGCCGGGCATCACCAGCTTGCGCTGCCCGTCGATGACCTTTTTTGCCGTGTACGGCAGCGCTTTACCGATCGCCAAGATGCGTTCACCCTTAATGGCCAGGTCGCAGTCGTGATAGATGTGATGCTCCGGATCCTGGGTGACGATCAATCCCTTGTGGATAAGAATGTCGATTTCTTCGGGCATCTTGAACTCCTTTTTCAGCCGTCATCAGGCCGGGCTGCTTTTATGCGTTGCCTGGCATTTGCACGCCGATGGATTCCAGGTAGTTGGCAGTCCGCAGGACTGCACTGGCATCATCCGGCAGGGGCAGAATTTCAGCAGAAACAATCCCCTGGTAACCGCTCCCGGCTAAAGCAGACAGGACTGCTTGAATATCCACATGCCCTTGCCCGGGAGCCTGGCGGTTGCTGTCGACTATGTGCAAGTACCCCAGCCGGTCTCCGGTCATGCGGATGGCGGTAGGGATATCCACTTCTTCAATGTTCATGTGGAAGATATCCAGCAGTACCTTGATGTTGGAAACACCAATTTCGTTGATAAATGCAACGGCATCGGCGGCAGAGTTTATCAGGTTGGTCTCATAGCGGTTGATCGCCTCAAGCAGCAGCTGCACACCGAACTTTTCTGCATACCGGCTGCAGTGCAGCACACTTTCAGTCAATGCAACCCGCTGGGCTGCTTGTTCCTCCTGGCTGCCAGTCAGCTTCCCGCGCACTCCCCCCAGGATAACATCTGCATTCAACCTGCTGCCCAGCTCGATGATCGCTTCCAGGCGCTTGAGGGCAGCCTGGTGCAGGTCAGGGTCGGTTGTTACCAGGCACAGCTGGTCGTGGATGCAGCCCTGCCCGGTGGCCAGGGCTGAGACCTGCAGGTGATATTTGTTAAGCAGGCTTTCCAGTTCAGCAAACGGGAGGTCATCTGCATTGCGCAGGCTGAGTTCAACATGTCCAAATCCGGCCGAGCTTAACGCCTTCAACCCTTCTTCCAGCCTGCCGCCAAAAAGCACCGGTCCAAAAAGGGTGGGTTTGATGGATAAGGCCATGGAGTAATTGAACTGGTTGGGGTCAAATTGACGGCTTTCATTATCGGTAACGGGGATGTGGCGGTCCAACGCAATCACCCGGGCAACATGCCTGCCGCCTTCAAAAGGGGTATCCAGCCATTCGTTCACAATCCAGGGCATGCGCTGAGGGCTGACCACCCAGCCGCCCATCGCCAACACATTGGCATCATTGTGCGCCCGTGCCTGGTGGGCGGTAAAAACATCGTGGCAGAGCGCAGCCCTGACCCCACGCACCTTGTTGGCGGCAATCGATGCCCCCAGCCCGGTTCCGCAGATCACGATCCCTGCCCCGCCCGGTTCGGCAGCAACCGCCAGGGCGACTTTCTGGGCGTAATCGTGGTAATCGACCATTACATCTGCCGAAAATGTGCCGTGATCAATGACTGTGCAGCCGCGTTGCCTGAGGTGCTGTACCACTGCTTCTTTCAGGACGAGCGACACATGGTCGCTGCTGATATGGATCTTTCTCAATGTGCACTCCGGGTTTCAGGTTGGTTCTTTACAGGTCCAGTCGACTCGCGGACCACCAGTTCAACATCCAGCGGCGCCAGTACACTGGCATCCGGTTTTTTCTTTTCGATCAGTGAGATCAACAGCTCGGCTCCGCGCTGGCCCATTTCGTATTTAGGCAGGTAGACCGTTGTCAGCGCCGGGCATGTAAAGGATGCCTGGGCGATATCGTCAAACCCAACCAGGGAAAAGTCTTCGGGCACGCGCAGCCCATGTTCGTGCAGGGCGCGCAGCGCCCCAATCGCCATTATGTCGTTATAGGCAAAAATGGCGGTCGGCGGTTCATCCAGGGCAAGCAGCTGCTGGACAGCGCGCTTACCGTCCTCCAGCATAAAGCCGCCCTTGACGACCAGGTCAGGGTCATATCCGATTCCGGCTTGCTGCAAGGCTGCCTGGAAGCCTTGAAAACGTCCCTTGCTGTGGCTCAGGTCTACCGGGCGGCTGATATACCCGATCCGGCGGTGGCCCAAATCAAGCAGGTGTTTTGTCGCCAGGATTCCGCCATGGTAATTATCGGCTGTCACCGCGGGAACTTTGTCATTCGAAACCAGGCGGTCGATAATGACCGTCCGGATACCGTAACCGCTCAGGCGCTGGTAAGGGGTGAAATCAGCAGTGCCGGGGATCCAGATGATACCTGCCACCCGCTGGGCATGCAGCATATCGATGTACTTGATCTCGCTGGCCAGGTCTGAGCCGGAGTGGCATAGGAACACGGTGTAACCGTGTTCGAAGGCGATCCGCTCGATCCCGCGCGCCACCTCGGAAAAGTAGGGATTATGCGTATCCGGCACGATCAAACCCAGGGTCGATGAGCGCTGCATGCGCAGATTACGCGCGACCGCGTTGGGCTGGTATCCCAGTTTTTGGATAGCCTGTAGAACCCGTTGGCGGGTCTCATGCGCGACTGGGCGCGGCCCATTATTGACCACATAGGAAACTGTCGCCCTTGAAACTCCCGCCAGATGAGCAACATCTTCTGAAGTAACAGCCATGTCAAACCCTCGAAGTGGAAGATTCTACTCGTGCTGTCTAATCGTGTAGATGATAGTATTATAGGAATTTGTTTGGCGTTTGTCAATAGGGAATTGCCTTGAACCAGCCGGTTGAACTCGTGCTGATGGTAGCCAAGATTTGAGAAAAAAATGCTGTACAGGGTATACCCTATTAGAACGGGGTTTTCCCATCCCCCATCGTCACCAGCCGCACCCCGCGCACCTGCGGAAAGCTGGCGCCTTGCTGAATCGTGGCAATTGCGGCCTCTTCATCTACGATACGCGAGCCGGAAAGGTAATGAATGCCATGGTCAAACAGCAAAGGCAGCATGGGTGTCGAAGGACCCAACACCATAACCATCGCCCCCGGCCGGCACAGAGTAAGCAGGTGTTTCATGGTGTGGTTGATGAAAGCAGTACCGGTGATGGCCACCACATCGGCTTGCGGAATGTACTCCCCGGCTGCATCTTCTGGAAAGTCATCCCCAACAGGCTGTTTTTCGATCACCCAGCAATTCCGCGGGATTTTCCTGATCTTTTCAACAAAGGGGAAATGACCCACAACTGCCAGGTTCCTGTCCTTGCTTTTCTCTTTGATGACTTCAGCCGCATTGATATCCACCAACCGGCTTTCATCAATCTCAGTCAGGGAATTTACCGCCGCCATCCCTATGCTGGCTTCCAGCAGGTTATCCGAAAGAATCCACTCCGCCAGATCCTGGGCGGTACGGTGGTGCAGTTCGCCTGCATCCTGGATGGGCGCATGGTGAGGATGCCGGCTGCTGAGCATGGTAGAAGCCAGCCCGCAGCCTGTGCTGCACACAACGGTCCAGTGCACCCCAATGATTACTTTGCGGACAGGCACAGGGTCAGCTGGTAAAGCAGTAAGGATAGAGTGAAGAAGCTTCATAACGGATCCTTATTCTTCCGGGTAGATTTACACTCCGAACAGGCCGGATAAGATGAAAACAAACAACGAGCCGAGGATAATTCCCAAAGCAGTAAAGTGCTGGTGCCCGTGTTCGCGGGCAGTAGGGATCAGCTCATCCAGTGTGATGAAAACCATCACCCCGCCAGCGAAAGCCAGCGCCCCCGGCAGCAGCTTTTGGAATGTGACCAGGAAGAAACTGGCCAGCAACGCGCCGACAGGTTCAGCCAGCCCGGAAAGCAAAGCCACCATGAAGGCATCCTTACGGCAGATGCCGCCAGTGCACAGAGGAAGGGCAGTTGCAATTCCCTCAGGTATATTGTGCAGTAGAATGGCAACCGCAATAAAGAAGCCAAATTGCGGGTTGTGCAGGTATCCCGCCCCGACCGCAATTCCTTCCGGCAGGTTATGCAGGGTAATCCCGATTGCCAGCAGCAGGCCGGTATTGACCAACCTTAAGTCATACGCATTGTGCCCGCGGCGCAGCCTGCCATAGCGGCGTCTGCCTGGAAACATGTCACCATTTACATGATCGGCCGGTGCTACCTCAGAACCATGCGCTTCGATCATGCCAAAGCGCATATGGGGGGCGAAGAAATCAAGCACAAACATGAACACTGCCCCGATACCGAACCCTATGGTCGCTGTCCAGAAACCGCCCAGCTTCCAGGCTTCGTTTACGAGTTCCAGGTATGCCAGCGTGATCATCACCCCGGCTGTAATACCCATCAGCAGCCCGTACGACCGTTTACCCGGACGCTTCAGGACTGCAATCAAGCCCCCAATCCCTGTGCCCATGCTCGCCATCAGGCTGAGAAGAAAAATGTTCAGAAGCGGCGAGAGATCAGTTAACATAACGCCTTATTATATGATGAAGTTGCAATGTCTGGCATAAGAATTGATCAGGGTATTTCAAACCAGGTATAAACAAAAAACAAACCCTCAGGGCACCTATCACCGGCTACAAGATTACACCCTCATTGTCCAGTTCGATCACAGTCCCTGCCGGGCAAGGCCTCACCCGGTCAGGCATGACCATACGCATCCTTTGCAAGGCTTTCCCGCCAGTGCAGTGGTTTAAAAAGAACAGGCAATCTTGATACCTGGTCTGGAAGACATGGATGACATATTCCAGGTACTGTTCATCTGCTGAAACCAGGTGTGTACCACCAACCACTATTTTTACCTTCGCATTAAAAAGCTTTTCTACATGAAAAAGCGTGTTCAAGATTCCGGCATGGCAGCAGCCGCAAACCAGCACCAATCCCGCTTTACTTTTAATCACGAGCGACATATCATCTTTGTATGTGTCAGGCATCCAAGCATCTCCTGACTGGACCAGCAGATGGTCGCTGCCTCCCACCCTTTCAGGCCGTTCGGCAATTTCTCCTGTAGTCCACAGGCCGGGTGCTATCTCCTGGGGTTCATTGCTCAATTTCAAGTCTAAAAAGGTTCCCATTTGCTCCCGGGAATATGAGAGTCCAATTTCCTTGTATTCCCCTTTCCGAAGGGAATAACGGGGAGTGAACAAATCCGGCAGGGCATACAACGGCAGTTTTGTTCCAACCGAGAGAATTGCGTTTAGACCGCCGGTATGGTCATAATGCGAATGACTCAGTGCAAGCGCGTCAAGCTGCCCTACATTGAGGTCCAGTTTTTTCAGGTTGGAGGAAAATACTTCAACGCTTTGTCCTGTATCAAACAGCAGGGTACGGCCACCCACCTCGATCCAGAAAGAAACCCCATGCTCTTTCTTCAGGTGTGAACCAGTTCGTGCATCGTTATCAACCACACAAGTAATTTTCAGCATAACTTTTTCCCGGCTAGATGGTCAGGTGCTCAAGCTTTTTCGAAAATTCCGCAGGTAGAATTTTTGGGTCTGGTAATCAAGGCAAACAATCTGTTTCGCATCCAGCATGGCGTCAATCACACCCCAAGCAGCTCCGCTTTTTGCAACCATATCACGCAATGCTTCCTCCCGGATGGGATGAACAGAAGTGATTGAAACGATATCTTCCTCCAGGTTTCCTGTAGAGGCAAAATCATTTACTTCAGCCTCAAAAAGAAGGTCCAGGAAATCAATTTTTCCCGCGAAGAACTGCAGAATTTCCTGCAACCGTTCCGGTGCTGGCGGCTTTACCCATTTTTCTGCCGGCGGCCTGGTGGGTATGGCTAAATATGCTTTGGACGGCCTCAACTTTAGAAAGTATTCAACCAGACCCTGCAAATCCTCATCATGGTCATTGATCCCGTCAACGAGCATGCTTTCAGTCACCAGCTGACCGGTAAAGCGGAGCCCAAATTGATAGATCCCATCCAGTATCGTCGGTAAAGAGATCTCACGGTGAGGGCGGTTGACCTTTTTCCATGCCTTCTCCTGCACGGCATCCACCTTGAGGGAAACCCAATCAGCCTGAAGCAATGCTTGCTGGACAGCTTCCTGGCCGATCAATGAAGCATTGGATATTACAGCAATGGGAATTTTGAAGGTTTTAAGTTCCCGGATAATAGTTTCCAGGTTTAAATCCAATGCCGGTTCGCCATCCGGCACCAGTGTCAGGTAATTGATCTTCCGCCCGTGCCCCTCAGCCTCAGTAATTTTTTGTGCCACATTCGCCATGATCTGGCCCATGGGATAAAATGCCTGCCGCCGGGTTGTATACTTTTCTGTTCTTCCAACCTGGCAATACACACAGGAATAAGGGCAATTTTTAGGTGGAATATGGTTGATCCCCAGGCTGAAACCCAGTCTACGGGATGGAACTGGACCAAAAGCAATCATTTTTTTCCTCAGTTATAAGCTTTACTGGTCTCTTCGCTCGCCAGAACCGCTGAAATCCATTTTTGCCAGCTGGGGTCGTCCCAGGTACCCAGGTGGGCGTGCATATCCAGGTATTTTTGCGGAATGGGGTGTGTACCAAGGATTACCTTGACGCCATAGCGGTTCTCCAGGAACCTCTTAAAGGTATCGATATACGGGCAAGGCGGGTATCCTACCAGCAATCCAGTTGCAAAATGGATAACCTGGGCGCCGTTCTTCACCATTTCATCGCCGGCATACTCGATATTTCCACCTGGGCAGCCATCACATGTAGTGTAACCAACCACCTCAACTTCTGAGCCGGAATACATACTGAATGCGCCTTCCCGGTTGCGAAGCGCCCTGAAACATTTCCCGCCAGCACATCTTCGATAACGGTCACAAATGATGATCCCTATCTTGATTTTTTCAGGCATTAGACCTCTCAAGTTGTTACAGGATTACTCTTCTACGATTGTTTTAAGGATTTCATTTAATTCATCAGCCTGGACATAATCCACGACGGTGATTTTCTGCCCGCTGACACCCGGTACTTCCCGTATTGCTTGGATGATACCCAGTGCCAGCTGCACAGCAATCGGGCATAATGGGGATGACGGCCGAAATACGTAAGAGACTTTACCATCCCCTGATATCTCCATGTTCTGTACCAAGCGCATATGAATGACATCAACCCCTGTCTCAGGGTCAATCACAGCGGACAGTTTTTCAATAACCGCATTCCTGAGGGTTTCTGTATCCATAATCAACGCTCCTTTTCCACAAATACCCGGTCAAGGGTTGATTTCCATATGGCTTTTATTTCACGTGATGCCGCTGAATCTGGGCTGAATGCTGATATCGGCAACCCGTGTAGCATAGCTCGCGGAATATTCTCATCAAAAGGAATCTGTCCAACAATCTCGATCCCTTCAGACTGCGCATATTCCTGGATTTGTTTTACTCCTTCGGGATAGATATCTGCTTTATTTATGCAAATGACCGCAGGAACTCTGAAATGCCTCAGGGTGCCAAGCACGCGCTTCATATCATGCAATCCTGCCAGGCTGGGTTCAGTTACTACCAGGCCGAGATCCACCCCTGCACAAGCGGAGATAACGGGGCAGCCGATCCCAGGCGGTCCGTCGATGATCACAAGCGGCGCCCGGGTATCTTCAGCATAAAGACGCGCCTGCTGCTTAACCAAGGTTACCAGTTTGCCTGAATTTTCTCTGCCAGGGAACAGGTCGGCATGAAATAAAGCCCCGTAAGGGGTTGAAGATTGATACCAGTTCCCCTCCTGCTGGGGGACCATCTTTATTGCCCCTTCCGGGCAGGCATACATGCAGGCCGCACACCCGTCACAGGCAACCGGGTCTATCCACATTACCGCAGGGTTGGTTTGGTCCGGGAAGATGGCATCATATCGGCAAACGGAAATGCAAGCTTCACAACCCGTACAAGTCTGTGGATCCACTTCCGCAAGGCTGCCGCCCCAAAACGCTTTCGGTTCCCCGGTTTGAGGTGTTAACACCAGGCTCAGGTTGGCAGCATCTACATCAGCATCAGCAAAAACAGCGTTCAGAGAGTACTCCGGCAAGGTGCTCAGGTGTGCAAAAGCCGCACCCAGGCTGGTTTTCCCGGTTCCGCCTTTACCGCTCAAAATAACCAGCTGCCTGGCGCGTTGCTCAGGAAAGGTCATGGCTTTCCTCCATTTACCAAACCCATAATCTGCATGAAAACCTGCTGCATTAGTTCCAGGTATTCCGGATAGATTTCAACCAGGTTTTTCCCTCCAGCAATTCCCGAAGCCAGTTCTCTGCTGAAAGGAACCCGCAGCAATACAGGCAGGTTCTTTTCAGCCAGGTATGCATCCATATCCCTATTCCCAATTCCCGAACGGTTGATCACAATCCCTGCAGGGATGTGCATTTCAGCCACAATTCCCAGCATCTGCTTCAAATCGTGCAGCCCAAATGGGGTAGGCTCAGTGACCAGCAAAGCAAAATCAGCCCCGCGTAGTGTTTCGACAACCGAGCAGGATGCCCCCGGCGGAGAATCGTAGATAACAACAACGTTTTCAGGAGGACTGGTCATTTTTTTCAGCTGGCGGATGACCGGAGTCGGCATGGGTTCGCTTATAGTGAGAACCCCGCGCGCAAAATGAATTCCATCCCCAGATTTTCCGCTTTCCAAAACACCTATGGGATTGGGAACTTCAGCAATTGCTCCTTCCGGGCAGTTCCAGGTGCAGCTGCCGCAGCCATGACAGAGCTGCGGGAAAACAAGAATGTTCTTGCCCACTTTTGCCAGTGCATTGAACATGCATACTTCAACACACCTGCCGCAAACAGTGCACTTTTCTTTATCAATCCTGGGGATGCGGACAACCGCCTGGGTTTGTTCGGGTAAATCCGGTTTTAAAAACAGGTGCCCGTTGGGTGCTTCCACGTCACAGTCAACATACCAGACCTCGCCAAGTGGAACCAGGCTGCGTGCCAGGCTGGTGGCAATGGTGGTTTTTCCAGTGCCTCCTTTGCCGCTGGCAATGGCAATTTTCATTTTTTCTCCTTAGTAAGCCCTAATTGAACTTTTGAAGCTTTTCCTGCTTAAACAATCCAACAGCCTGCTCAACCGTGGGTACTTCACCGCCGTACAGGTACATATCAACACCGGCAGCTTTAAATGTGTTCGATGCATTAGGACCAAAATCACCACTTACAACTGCAGCAGCTTTCTGATCGATCACAAACTGGGCTGCAGCAATTCCTGCACCGCCAGACTGGCTGACACCCGGATTGGTGAAAGCCTTCCATTCATTAGTTTCAGTATCCACCATTACCAGGTAAGCACACCTGCCAAACCGCGGCTCAACTGGACTTTCCAGGGTATCCTGTCTTGCGGAAAAAACTACAATCATCTGATCCTCCTCATAGGATTTTTTACTCTCTAAATTCAGTACCTATCCTTACACCAAGCTCCGGTAATATTACCCGGTGAACCAGCAGCACCAGCAGGCTTGCCATAATAGCAATAACAAAGATCAGCAGGGTGGTTATAAGGTTGTTCATCAAAGCAGGGTTGATGAGCATCACTAGTGAAAGGGTAAGCATAAAGACACCGCTTACCAGTTTCAAAATACGCCCGTGCTTTTCTTCCAGCCGGCTGGCTCGCAGTGTGGTCACAGCAACAAAGAAAATGAGTAGCTCATCAAGCTGGTAGATCAACATGTACATTAATAGCAAACCTGCAAATGCAGCCATGCTGACATTTTGTGCCGTCAGAAGGTTTGTCCACAGCACTGGAAAACCTGCCGTACAGGAAAACTCCACAAGCGAAACGCCTGCCGCCAGTACCACGGTAGCTCCAACCAGGCCCCACCAGGAATGGCTGGCATCCATAACTGCCTGCATGCGCCGGTAGATCCCCGGCTTTTTCTCATCAGCAATGGTCAGGGAAATTCCTTCTTTGTACCAGAAGTAATCCTTGATGTTTACTGCAGCAAAAAACATGGCGATCAAGGCCACCACTACCCGTACCCAACCCATAAAGCTGGCTACTTGCAGGATGCTGAATAGACCGGCAATAAACAGGGCATAAATAGCTGCGGTTACGGTTATGAAAACCAGCCCGACAACAAGGATCTTTTTTCTTGAACCGGTATGAAGCGTCAGTGCCAGCAGCATGGAGAGAACCCACAGGGAACACGGATTGAACCCATCCAGGAATGCGATCAGGATGGTGCTCAATGTGATGGATTTCGAATCCAGGTTTACTGACCCAAGTATGGGTAGTTTAATCTCAAATTTTTCCTTTACCGGCTCGGGCGTTTCAACCGGAGGCTGGGTGGCTTCCACTTCCGGCGGCGTAGTGGTGGGTACGGGGCTTGTAGCTGCCGGTGTTGTGGTGTTGATAACAATCCCGGATGATCCAGGCACTTGCAGCCCTTCTGCCGGATCCACGCACCCGTTTTGCAGGCAATAGACAACTTCTGCCTCAATATCTGCCCGGTAATCATCGGAATAGCCCACCATGTATTTCCCCCCAATAAACAGGGTGGGTACATACATCTGTTCCAGTCCAAATTTTTCAGCTATTTCCACAAAGAATTTCTGGTTCACCTCGTTGTAATACACTTCGAAGGACCGTAAATTCAACTGCGGGTATTTTTCAGCCAGGCTTTCCATAAACGGCTTGGCTTTTGCACAATGCGGGCATCCTTCCCCGTAAAACAGGTAGACTGCGACAGGAAGTTGCGGTTCAGGTGTCTCAGCAAAAGTCTGCTGGACCGGGACAGACAAGGCCAGCACTGTTGCTAACAACAGGAATGCCGCTAACCAGGCTTTTTTATACCTGGAATTATTCATGGAAACCTGCTTTTTCTTAATGCAGTAATTCGGTATGGTCAATCAGCTTGCCGTCAATGAAAGCCTGTACTGCTTCATCGATATTGCTGATATCTGTGACCACCGGCTGAATATTCAACTGGCGCATACTTTCATAAGCTCCCATACCCATGCCGCCGCACAGCAAGGCTTTACAATCACCAATGACGGTTGCCATGCTGACATGTTTATTATGTGAAGCAGCATCCATACCATGACCCTGCCCGCTTGATTCCCCGGAACTATGCTGTTCTGCAAAGTGGGAATGCCCCATTTTTTCACGCATCTCACGCTGGACCACTTTCCCTTCTTCGATCGTCAAGACCAGGTAATATGGCGCCCGCCCAAAGTGCTGGCTGATGGTCTGACCATCATCCGTAATTGCTGCAATTTTCATATTGATCTCCTTTTTCAATGCATCCAGGCTGAAATGCCGCCCGCCTGGTTCTTCCCGTTTATCGGTTGGGTACAGGATTAAGAGAATACTGGTTGCCTCATCGTCACAATTTTCCCAGGTATGCGGAAGGTGGGCTTCGAACAACAGGCTGTCTCCCGGGTTTAGGTAAAACTCCTCACCATCCACATGGTAAAGCAGGCAGCCCTCGAGACAGTAAACAAATTCATAGCCGGTGTGAACGATCTCTTTTTCGCCGCTTCCCTTGCCCGGCTGAATTGTGACAATAAACGGCTGTACATTATTCCCAGTGATATCCTTACCCAGGTTTTCCATAATCGTGCTGCCGAAACTGCTTTGCGGCCGCAGGTTGGCAGGGGTAAAAACCACTGATTTCTGTTCCGGTTCAGATTCAAAGAATGCTGTAATGGGAACCTTGAGAGCCAGTGCCATTTGCTGCAGTGTACTGACAGAAGGAGAAGATTTGCCATTCTCTACCAGGCTAAGGGTATTGACGTTCAACCCGCTCAATTCTGCCAGTGCCCGCAGAGAAAGACCCTGGTTAATGCGTATCTCCCTGAGTTTTCGCCCAACCAGTACTTCCGGAGCGTCATCCTGGTCGCTCCTGGCGTCAACAGGTTTGGATTTGTTCATGCAATTACACCTGACCTTTCAGCCCCCAAGCTGGAATTTTTACTCCTGGCATAGAAGAATTGTCCAATGCATGAAAAGGTTGTACTCATTGATGCATTGGACAAAACCATTTTAGAAACAGTGCTGAACCTTAGGGTCAGGAATTACGCAGAATCAGGGAATCCAGATCCTCATCCAGCGATTGGAGGTCTTCTTCATGCTCCACTTCATCAGAAAGGATGGTAAGCACCAGGTTGTATGTCACAGGATCTGCATCCTTTACCACGGATAAGAGCTTCTGGTATGTGTCAATTGCACATTGCTCGCCCTTGATGTTCTGGGCAACAATTTCTTTCACAAAAGGATCGGATGGAGCGTCATATCCGCAATTGGTGTATTTCAACCATTCCTCAGGCTTTACCAGGGGCGTGCCGCCCAGCTGGATGATCCTGAGGGCAAGCAGGTCAGCATGCCCTAACTCTTCGGTTGCGTGCAGGGTAAGTTCAGCAGCCACCGCATCCTTCATTGGCCCTTTTACAACCTTGGCTCCCAGCCAGTACTGGTAATAAGCCAGCCATTCATCCGCAAATGCTTTATTCAGCATTTTCACCAGTTCATCAACATCCATTCCAACAATAGCCCGTCCTCTGGTTCCCATGTTTTCTCCTTTCACAACTAATATATTGGTATGTGTACGGTTATTCTACTTTATAGCCCCCAATTAAACAAGACATTGTAAAAAGATATATCGTTTCTGTCCGTAAATCTTTTTATATTAGAATATTCTCTTATAATCTATTGACATATATAGAATAGTTTGCTAAAATGAATCCATCATAAAGGAGAACAATGCCACGACGAAGAAGAGGTTGGGCGTTTCACCACGAAGGCGAGAGCGCTTCATCTCATACCCCGCTGACCGTATCCCTGCTTGAACCAGCGCTGTTGTTCCTGATCAATGAACAAGCCAGGCATGGATACACCCTGCTGCAGGACCTGAACCAGCTGGGAATGGGAACCATCCATCCCAGTGTGGTTTACCGGACATTGCGGGATATGGAATTACTGGGCTGGATCACTTCTGATTGGGATACCAGCCAGACACAAGGGCCGCCAAGGCGGACCTACCGGATCACCCCGGCGGGAATAGAAGCGCTGCATAACTGGAAGCGCGAGCTGGTTCACAGCCAGGATATGATTGCCCGGCTGTTAGAACGGTCGGAGAATTAGAAAGGAGAATAAAATGCCAGGAAGGGATGGAACAGGACCAATGGGACAGGGATCCCGTACAGGCAGGGGGCTGGGGAATTGTGCACCAGGGCAAACTGGATTAAACCAGGCACAGGTTCCCATAACTAACAGGCCTTACCGCTCATTTGGTTTATGGGATTCTACCGTAGGGCGCCTTTTCGGGCGCCGCCGTGGTAACCGTTTTAACAACAGATAAAGTCTTAAATATTAAGGATTAGGAGGAAAATTATGCCTAGATTTGATGGAACAGGACCTATGGGCACAGGACCATTTGGCAGAGGGTTAGGACCTTGCGGAGGCGGATACGCTGGCAGAGGTTATGGAAAGGGTGTCGGGCGTGGAGCCAGATTCGGTTGGGGATTTCCGCCTGTGCCTTTCAATGCTGAGGTGGAAAAACCTTTTCTTGAACAGCGCAAAGCCTGGCTTGAAAACCAGCTTGCAGCCATTAACGAACAGCTCGGAAAAGCAGATAAATCTGAATAACTGGGTCAACTAACCGGCTGAGAAATCACTGGAACTGAACGAAATCAATAAAAACAGCAAAGGCACAGACCGCCTTTGCTGTTTTTGCTTCTCCTTGCCCATTGGATAAGCGTGATTGTAAGTTTCTTGCCAGACTGTATAATTTATGCATAGCTTAATTTTTAATTTTCCTGCTTTTTGTTAATCATAATCGCATTTGCTTTTCCAGCGGAGAAATGGGGTATTGCATGCATCAGGGCATTCAACAGGCGGGATTCATCCTTTTCCTTTTATTCGTATGCTTCCTCGCCCAGGCTTTGAAGGAGGCAGGGATACCTACCTTTGGGTTGATGCACAGCATGATACTTTATGCGGTGTTTGAAACCAGCTATGGAAGCATCCGGGTAGGTGCAGCAATAATCCTCACCGCCCTGATGGGAAGTTTGTTCGGCGCAACCCTCGTTTTCTATTTAGCCAGGTCAAACAGCACCCGTTGGCTGAGATACCTGCCTCATTTTAACCCGTCACGCAGTGTGAAAGCTGCAAAGATACTAGCCAGATCTTCTTTTGCAGCCGTAACCTTTGGCCGCTTACTGCCCGGGATGATGCTGCCTGTTTCTTTGCTTGCAGGAACCCTGAAACTTCCATTCCACCGTTTCATCACCGGGGTCCTGATACAGCTGACCATTTGGGTACTCTTTTTCTTCTTTCTTGGGAATGCCGCCTGGCAAGCCTTGCCAGTACCGGTACTGGACGTCTCCTTTATTCTCCACTGGCTATTAGCAGCCAGCCTAACTTTTTCAGGAATTGCAATCATTATCATGCTTGCCAAATATCGAATTTCTATTAATACTGTCTCCGCTGATTAAATGGGTGGCCAATGAACAGATCTACTGTAGCGCTCATCCCTGCTGGAGGTACCATGAATAGTTTACCTGGCGGTGCGCCTTCTCCCAAGGCACTCTTTCCAGTGAACGGCCGGCCCCTTTTAGATTACATTGTCCAGGCGGCAGAACAATCCAGCATCGAAAAGATATTCATTATCCAGGATCCGGGTGTTGACCTGCTGCCGCATCTCTCCCCCGCCGGTAAAGTTGTCATCCTGGAAAAAGGGCGTGACATCCCGTCTCCTGGTGCAGGTTTTACTGATGCGTTACGCAAGATCGCAAGGTATTACGGTAAAGAAGGGATAAAGAGTAAGAATATCATGCTGATGCCGTGTGATATCCCGGCTGTAACCGCCAGCATGATCGACGAGCTGGTACCCCGGGCGTCCAGGTCAATAGCTGATGTGATCTTTACAGTGGTTCCCACGCAGCTGGTGGAACAGAAATTTCCACACAAACGGTTTTACAAATTCTATCTTGCAGATAAGAAAGGCTGGTTCACATCACCATTTGTGTATTTCATCAATGGCGAATACTTTAGATTCTTTCCTGGACATTCGCCTGATAGCGAATTTATCACAGTGCGTGATTATGATGAGGCAAGGCTGGAATCGTTTGAGAACTTGCTGAACAGCATTGAAAGTATGCGGAAAGACTTCGGTTTTACTTTCAAGTTCTTTGTGCGCTGGATGATTCAAGAACGCAACATCTTCACAATACTAAAAACACTCATCATCTCACAATGTAAAAAAATGACTGTTGATAAATTTACTGCCTTAGACTACCAGATTTTCAAAGACCATATTGAAGTGATCGAAAACCTGGAACCAGCATTTTGCGGTGATGTTGACAAGCTTGAGGATATTGCCGATGTGTTTGGCGCGGTGCACAAACCCTAACAAATGTTTGTCGCAGCATGTCGAACCGCGAGGAGTTTAATTTTATGCCTGAAACCGGAAACGAAAAACTAATCAGCGCTGCCGGGTTGGAGAAAGTCTATAAACGCGGAAACGAGGAATTAATTGCCCTCCGCTCAGTCGACCTGGCAGTTAAAAAGGGGGAATTTGTGGTCATCCTCGGACCCAGCGGCAGCGGTAAATCCACCCTGCTGCACCTGCTGGGCGGAATAGACCAGCCTACCCGCGGCAAGCTATCGGTTAGCGGAGTGAACCTGACGACAGCAAGTGAAGCTGAACTTACCCGTTTCCGCCGTGAGCATATTGGTTTCATTTTCCAGTTCTACAACCTGCTGCCGTCGTTAAATGCACTAGATAATGTGATCCTTCCTTTACTGGCGAATGGCTGCAGCTGGAAGAATGCCAGGGAAAAAGGAATCGCCATGCTGGAAAGGGTTGGGTTGGGGCATCGTATCAGCCACACTCCCTGGCAGCTTTCGGGAGGTGAGCAGCAAAGAGTAGCGATTGCCCGGGCAATGGTGCATGAACCGGACGTTATCTTTGCCGATGAACCCACGGGGGACCTGGATGCAAGCAATGCTGCCAGCATCATCAGCCTGATGAAAGAATTAAACCGCAGCCAGGACATCACTATTATTGTTGCCACGCATAATCCAGCGTTCCTGGATGCAGCAACAACAGCCTACGAACTGGTTGACGGAAGGTTAAAAAGGTTGGGACCAGGATAAACATGAAAGCCCTGGGGTACTTCACGATCAAAGACATCCTTCATGATTGCTGGCGCAGCGTTCTGACCATCAGCAGCCTGGTAGTCATCATGATCGGATACCTCATCCTATCCGCGGCATCAAATACGATCAAAACAGTGGGACAGCAAACCGTACCAAGCAGCAACCTGGTAGTGGTGGCAGCCAATGTGATCGACCCGATGGAAAGCACCCTGGATGACAGCCTGCTCACAACAATTTCAGATGTGGATCCGGGATATATCGACCGGACCTTTCCTGTCATTTTCCGCCATCTTAGAGTTGAAGACCGCATTTCCCAGGTCCGTGCTGTGCCTGTTTCTGAAATGCCCCTTTCTTTAGGCTTGACCCTGGTGGAAGGCAGCTGGCCAGCGGCAATCCATGAAATTGTTGTGGGTGAAAGCCTTGCCCAGGCATCAAAATGGAAGACCGGCAGTTTGGTCAATATATACGGCAGCAATTTTTCAGTCTCAGGCATAGTCCGTTCAAACGAAAGGAATTCAGGTTCTATCTGGCTGGATTACGAAGCCGGCCGGGACCTGTTTGTCCAGAGAAAGGGGTACCAGGCTGCCTACCTGGTGCTCGTACCGGGCACCGATCCCGAAGTGGTTCGTGCTTTCTTGCAGGCTGACCCGAACATAGAGGGGCAGTACACGGTTTACCTTGAAAGCGCTCTCAGCAGCAATTACCAGCAGCTCAGCCGCAACATCATCCTGCTCGGCAGCATCATGGCAGCCTTCGCCCTGGGGGCTGTTACTTTCGGGATCTACAATGCCACCAGCCTGAGCCTGGCCGAACGCAGTCGGCAGGTTATCCTCCTCAGGGTGCTGGGGTTTTCCCGCCAGAAGATCCATCTGGTATTAACTGCCAGGGCGCTTGGTTTAACCCTTATCGCCTATGCCGTCAGCCTGGCTGCCGCACTGGCCATTTTTGCCTACCAGCATGCCTACATGGCGTTGGGTATTTCTGACCTCCAGGTCAGCTTGAACCTGTCTACCGGTTCAGTGCTGGCTGGAATGGGATTATCTCTCCTCTTTACTATTGCAGGCGTCAGCCTGACCACCCGGAACCTCCTTAAGATTAACCTTGCGGAAGGGAGCAAGGCGGAATGAACGGCTTTTTCCTGGCAGTGAAACTGGGGCTGCTCAACCTCATGCACCATAAGAAACTGGTTCTGGTCATGGCGCTTTCAATTGCGATTACCATCACTATTTTTGCAGGCATAGAGCTCTACCGTGCCGGGATGAAAACCAAATATACCGAACTTGCCCCGCAGTATCTGCTGGTACACGAGAACCAGACGCTGGGAGAATTCTACGGCAGCCGGATACCTGCCAGTGTGGGCGAAAGCCTGCTGGCGCTTGGAATCAGCCGGGTGATCCCGGAACTGCGGGCAGTAGCGGGCACAAGTGCCGAAAATGCCGTGCTCGTGCGCGGGGTAGACCTGGAGCAATACACGCAGCTGGAAAGTTTTTCAATCCTAACCGGCAGGCAGCTATTACCTGGAGAGGCTCACAGGAATGCCATGATCGGTTGGCGGCTGGCAGCCAGCCGCGGACTGTCAACAGGTGACATCATATCCCTGCGCGGGAGAGATTTTTCGGTGATTGGGATATTTAAGAACGGCACTTACATGGATAACCAGGCCTGGATATCCCTTTCTGACGCCCAAACACTTTTAGGATGGGGAACTGATGTATCGGTTTTTATCATCCCCGATGAAGGAATTGTGCAGGAAGGCGACCCCATCCTGGAAGGAATTACGGTAACCCGGAAAGGAGAAAGTCTGAAATTTACCCTCGACCAATACAAACCTATCTTCGACCTGTTACAACTGGTAGTGATCATATTAAGTGCTGCCAGCGCTCTTGCTTTAAGCAACGTCCTGCTGCGCCTGGCATGGCTCCGGCGCAAAGAAATGGCTGTCATCCGTACGAACGGGTTCCCGGTGCTGTTCCTGATTGAATACCTCTTTACACAAGCAGCATGTATCACGGCTTTAGGATTCATTTTTGGTATCATTTTCACTGCAGCGTTCACCATACTTGTTAAAATGACCCTCCCATCTTTTACACTTGTTCCGACCCTTGAAAGGGGTGCAGCCGTTTCCATCATTTTCGCCGCTGGCCTCATCATGACAGCGGGCAGTGTGCTGCCGGCCTGGTGGTTGAGCCGGGTCAATCTGGCAGCGCAACTTCATGCAGAATAATGAAGGAGGTTCTTATGAAGAAAATAGTCCTGGTTTTACTTTCAGCAGTACTTGTCATCATGCTGGCCTGCAGCCTGCCCTCAATCAATACTGACCGCGAAGGCAGTGAGGAAGGATCTGATGATGGCGGAGGTATCTTGCTGGGCAAAGATGAACCAAACCCGGTTCCCGTGTCTTTTAATGAGGGCCTTGCCAGCCTGGACAGCTACTTGCTGACCTTTGAGATCAACACAATCGGCCCCGACCCCGGGACATCAAGCTCTTACAAAGTTGAAAGTCAACGCTCAAAAGAAAGCGATTCTTCATCAACTTATATCAACAATTTAAGCTCTTCAGAGGATGGCTCAGATAATTCAAGCAGCGACAATTACATATACCGGGTCGGGAATGACCGCTGCAGCGGCTCGGATGCCGAAGGCTGGGACTGGCAGTCGAGCACTGATGCGGAACGAGAATTGCAGGAATTGGCAAACCGGTTGATTGGGTTTACACCATTGATCGAAGATCCCGAGTTCGTTGGTGAAGAAGAGATCAACGGAATCCCATCCAACCACTTTTCCTTCAGCGTTGCCGGATTGGGTGCCCGGTCAGGCGCTGAAGTAAGGGTCAACGAAGGGGATTACTGGCTGGCAGTTGATGGGCAATACCTGGTGAAATATTCACTGGTGATCGAGATGAGCATGGAATCCGATTCAGAGATCAGCCGGATAGAGACTTACCTGGAAATGAACGAGATCAACCAGCCGGTCAGCATCTCTTTCCCGCAGGGCTGCATCGATGCTTCACTTGAGCCCGAAGAGTAAGAGTATCACAGGCTGATTACCGCCTTCATACTCACCCGCCCGTTTCCTGCGGTTTGAAATTGCTGATTATGCAAAGGGGGAGCCCAGGACCCAGAGCGGTGTTTTTCCCTGTATCATCCTGCAGCGCAACCTGGTCCGCTGCAGGATGCTTTTAATACAATAGGCTGCCATTAACAGGAAGCATTGCACAATCCAATCCATTTACAGATTCAGCAACTGTGGCTATAAATAGAACAGACCAATGTCAGTCAACCAGCTGCAAAACAAACCGATTCCAATACCGCACCCTTCTACCCCGCTCTTTCACATCCTGCGAAGGGTTTTTGCCTACCTGCGTCCATACTGGAAACAGGTCCTTGGTGCTTACGGCAGCATTCTCGGCATCCTGGCTTTGAATATGCTCATCCCGCAGTTCCTGCGCTGGATCATCGATACCGGCATTAAGGGGCAGCGCCTGGATGTGCTGACCTGGTCTGTGGCAGCTCTGTTGGGGCTGACGCTCATTAAGGGAGTCTTTAACTACTTTCAGGGAATGCTGAGCGAGAAAGCATCCCAGAATGTGGCATATGATCTGCGCAATGAGATCCAGAAAAAGCTCACCCAGCTGTCATTTTCCTTCCACGACCAGTCCGAAACCGGTGAGCTGCTTTCACGGGCGGTACAGGATGTTGAGCGCATCCGCTTCCTTACAGGCAGGGCTTCGCTGCGCATTATTGACGGGGTGCTGATGCTCATCTTTACCATGATCGTCATGCTCATCATGGATTACCGCCTGGGGCTGCTCATCCTGGTTACGATGCCTTTGCTGGTTTTCCAGGCGCTGCGCTTTGGCACCCGATACCGGCCTTTATCGCTCCAGGTGCAAAAACAGCTGGCGGTGCTGACCACCACCGTGGAGCAGAACCTGCGCGGCGCCAGGGTGGTGAAAGCCTATGCGCAAGAAGAGGCCGAGATCGGCCATTTTGAAACTGAGAATAACCGCTGGTTTACCCTTTCGCAGCGTGCCGCAAGCATGCAGGCGATCAATCTGCCGCTCCTCTTCCTGATTGCCAACCTGGGGAATGTGGCCATCGTGCTCTACGGCGGCAGCCGGGTGATTTCGGATACCCTGACCATCGGAGTGGTGATTGCCTTCATCTCTTACCTGGGTCAGCTGATCGAACCTGTCCGCCGGCTGGGATTGATCATCCCTGCCGTTGCAATCGCGGGTTCCGCCGCCGAGCGCATATTCGATATCCTCGATACAGTTTCGGATGTGAAGGATGAACCGGACGCAATGCCGCTGGGGAACATAACTGGCAAAGTGTCCTTCGAGAACGTATCGTTCAGTTATGGGAAACGGCGGGTTTTGAAAGACATTTCCTTTGAAGTACAGCCTGGCCAAACGGTTGCCCTGCTTGGTTCCACCGGCTCCGGCAAATCTTCCATCATCAACCTGATCCCGCGCTTTTATGACCCCTCCTCTGGCCGGATCCGCATTGACGGGCGGGATATCCGGCATGTCACCCTGCAATCGCTGCGCAGCCAGATCGGGATCGTACTCCAGGAGTCCACCCTGTTTACCGGGACAATCCGGGAGAACATCGCCTTCGGCAGTGAGCACGCCACCGAAGAAGATATCCTTGAAGCTGCCAAAGCTGCCCAGGCGCATGAGTTCATTCTTGCCACTCCCCAGGGGTATGATACCAGGGTCGGCGAAAGAGGAGTGACCCTTTCCGGCGGCCAGAAGCAGAGGCTGGCAATCGCGCGTGCTTTACTGTTGGACCCGCGCATCTTGATCCTGGATGATGCCACCTCCTCCGTGGATACTGAGACCGAACATCTTATCCAGCAGGCTTTTGCCAGGCTGGTGCAGGGCAGGACCACCTTTGTGATCGCCCACCGCCTGAGCACCATAAAGAACGCAGACTTGATCCTGGTGCTGGATGCAGGCAGGATTTCTGCCAGCGGCACTCACCCAACCCTGTTGGAAGGCTCACACCTCTACCGCACAATTTACAACCAGCAGCTAAAAAAGCAGGAGAGCCAGCCATGAGTTTCTCAATTGGAAGCGGCTCTGTTGGCATGGGTCCCCGCTCTGCACTTGACCAGTTCGGGAGCGTTGAACAAAAGGGCGGTGAAGTGTACAACCCGAAAGTGGTCCGCCGCATGCTTGCCTACCTGAAACCTTACAGCTGGAAAATGGCTGCAGCGTTCATCTTCACCCTGCTTGAATCCGGGCTGACCCTGCTTTCACCTTACCTGGTGAAAGTGGCTATCGACCAGTACATCACCCCGAAGAACATGGAGGGGCTGGGCAGCATCGCCATGCTGATCACTGCCTCGTTCATCGCACTGTTCGCTGTCAGCTCGGGTCAACGCTACCTGCTTTCGTGGGTTGGGCAGCGCGTCCTGGCCGCCCTGCGCAAGGACCTCTTCAGCCACCTGCAGCGACTGCCGCTGGGATACCACGACCGGCACATTGTGGGCGTGACTGTCAGCCGGGTGATCAACGATGTGGCAGAAATCAACGAGCTGCTTTCGCAGGGTGTGATCACCCTGCTCGGGGATGTGGTCGTGCTGGTCGGGATCATTATCATTATGATCACCATGAGCCCAAAACTGGCACTTCTGACCTTTGTGGTGCTGCCGCTCATGTTCCTGGCTACCTGGTGGTTCTCGCACCAGGCCCGCTCGGCTTTCCGCGAAACCAGGTCAAAGGTTGCTGCAGTGGTGGGCGACCTGGCAGAGGATATTAATGGCATGCGCGCCATCCAGGCTTTCACCCGTGAAAAGGCATCCCAGGAGCGGTTTGAACAGGTTAACAAGGAAAACCGCAACGCATACATTAATGCCATGTCGCTGTCCTTCATCTTCCTGCCGGCGATTGAATTCCTGGGGATGCTGGCCACTGTGATCGTGTTATGGTTCGGCGGGCGTTTTGTGCTGCAGGACCAGGTTACCCTGGGCGTGATGGTAGCGTTTCTCTCCTATGTCACCCGCTTTTTCCAACCCATCCAGGAACTCAGCCGGCTGTACACCACCTTCCAGTCTGCCATGGCGGGCGGTGAACAGGTGATCAAATTGCTGGATACCCCGCTGGAGATCGAGGATAGGCTGGATGCCGTGGATCTCCCCCCAGTGAAAGGCGAAATCAAGCTGGAGCATGTCAGCTTCCGCTATAGCCCTGATGCCCCGCTGGTACTGAAGGATATCAGCCTGGAAATAGCCCCCGGCCAAACCGCTGCCCTGGTAGGCCCAACCGGCGCAGGCAAGACCACCATTGCCAGCCTGGCAGCCCGGTTTTATGAAGTTACAGATGGGGCAATCCTGATAGATGGGCACGATATCCGCGATGTCAGCCAGTCCTCCCTGCATAGGCAGGTTCGGGTGGTGACCCAAGATCCATTCCTGTTTTCGCGCAGCATCGCCGATAATATCCGTTACGGGATGCCGGATGCAACACTGGACCAGGTAGTGGAAGCTGCCCGGCAGGCTAATGCCCATGATTTCATCACCCAGCTGCCGGAAGGGTACAGCACGCACATACTGGAAGGCGGGGTAAACCTCTCCCAGGGGCAGCGCCAGCTGGTCAGCATCGCCAGGGCGCTTCTGGCTGACCCGCGCATCCTCATCCTCGACGAGGCCACCGCCAACATTGATACCGTCACCGAAGCATTGATCCAGGATGCTTTAGCCCGCCTGCTGCAAGGCAGAACTGCCATCGTTATCGCCCACCGACTGACCACTGTGCGGAATGCTGACTGGGTTTATGTGATCGACCAGGGCAGGATCGCCGAACAGGGCGCACACGCTGACCTGCTGGCAAAGGGCGGGCTGTATGCCGGGTTATATGCACGCCAGTTTATGTCTGAGAAATAACCTTCCTTCAAGCTAAACCAAATCTTTACCCTGTACCCGCACAATCTTCTTACAATCCAGGACATGAAATCGCCCTAATGATCTTCTTTCACAGGGTCATGGTGGAATGCAAGTACAATATCAAACCTGGAGAAAATATGCATAAGAAAGTAGTACTCATTATTGCCTTAATCGTGATACTCACCCTGGCTGCCTGCAGCAGCCAGGGAAGCGTCACAGAAAGCGCGGCAACTGCACAGTCAACCACTGAAGCAGCAGCCGGAACCGCAGAAAGCACCGTTGCTGCCGCCGCCAAAATCCCAGTTAACGGGGAAACCCATGATGATGAAGCTGATTACACCTGGGATGAAACAGCGGAAATTGCCATCCAGCTCAATGGCGATTCCATCACCGCCGGCAGCCCGGATGTTGCCGTCGAAGGCAGCACAGCCACCATCACAGAAGCCGGCACCTACCGCCTGACCGGCAGCCTGGCTGACGGTCAGATCGTTGTTGATACAGAAGATGAAGACACCGTCCGCCTTATCCTGGACGGCGTGGATCTCAACTCATCCTCCAGCGCACCAATCTATATCAGCAAGGCTGAAAAGACCATCCTGGTACTGGCTGGCGGATCAGCCAACACTATCACGGATGGATCAGCCTATGTCCTGGCTGACCCCGAATCTGATGAGCCGAATGCGGCGATTTTCGCTGCCTCCGACCTGACCATCACCGGCTCCGGCGCTTTGAGTGTAACCGGTAATTATAACGACGGCATTGCCAGCAAGGACGGCCTGATCCTGGCAGCCGGAACAATCACCGTCAATGCGATGGATGACGGTATCCGCGGCAAGGATTATGTTTACATCAAAGAGGGCTCAATTACCGTAATTGCAGGGGGTGACGGGATCAAATCGGACAACGATACTGATACCAGCAAAGGATTTATCACCATTGACCTGGGCAGGATCGAGGTAACCTCCGGGGGCGATGCCGTCAGCGCCCAAACCAATGTGCTGGTATCCGGCGGCGAGCTGATCCTGACTGCCGGCGGAGGAAGCAACGCAGTTATCGATGAGACATTGTCTGCAAAAGGCATCAAAGGCGGTTCAAGCGTTACTATCGGCAACGGAATCATTACCATTAACTCGGCCGATGACAGCCTGCACTCAAATAACAGCATCACGATAAACAACGGTGTTGTGACCTTATCCAGCGGCGATGACGGTATGCACGCAGATACTGCCATCACGATCAATGCGGGTGATGTCCGTATCCTTAAATCTTATGAAGGCATCGAAAGTGCAGTCATTACCCTCAATAATGGCAGTGTCAAAGTAAACGCCAGCGATGACGGGATCAATGTATCCGGCGGTGTGGATGGATCCGGCATGATGCCGGGCGGACGACCATTGGAAGGTAAACAAGGTCCCGGAGTGCCGCCAGGGCAGGATACCTTCACCTATTCGGGTGAGTACTATCTGTACATCAACGGAGGATTGATCTCTGTGGACGCAGGCGGTGACGGGATCGATGTCAACGGCACCATCGAGATGACAAACGGGATCGTGATCGTAAACGGGCCAACACAAGACATGAATGGAGCCCTGGATTACATGGGCGGTTTCAAGATCACAGGCGGTTTCCTGGTCACTGCCGGCAGTGCCGGCATGGCGCAGGCGCCAGATGCATCCTCCAGCCAGAATTCCCTGCTGCTAAACCTGGCCTCCCCCCAGCAAGCAGGTACTACCATCCACATCCAGGACAACACCGGGAAAGATGTGCTCACCTTCATACCTTCTAAGGAATACCAGTCCATTACCTACTCCTCGCCTTACCTGGTGACTGGTGAAACCTACACCGTTTTCCTGGGCGGTAGTGTGCAGGGGGAAGATATCGACGGGTTGTACGAATCCAGCACTTACACTGGCGGGAGCGAGTACACCACATTCACAGTCTCTGAAAAGGTTACTGCCATCGGTTCGGTTGGAATGCGCCGCTAGGCAGGAAAAGGCAAGGCGCTGCCAATGGCAGCGCCTTGTTGCTTGTTTGGTGAACCATAATTTCAGCCAGCAATCTCCCTCAGGTACGCCGCTGTTTTTTGGACCATATAGGTGTAAATCTTCTTTCCGTCCTCTGCATTGCAGTCTGCCAGGTCGCCAATCACACCTGTATCAGAAAGGTCTTTGGTGACCCAGCCTGTGCTCAGTCGCGGGAAGGATGCCTTGGGCAGGATGCCGTGCGGCACATTCCCTACCAGGTCGGGCGCCAGGTAGAGCAGGAGCGAGGTCTCAACAAAGGATGCATGGATGTCAGGATAGGCCAGCTGAGGTAACAGCTGTTTATATTCCGCACTGCTGGTAAACTCCCGGCTCCACAGGTTCAGGCAGGTGATCTCCACGCCATAGGTGTAATGCAATTCATTGGCTACCCCGTTCAACAGGGCGGTGTTACCGCCGTGACTGTTCAGGAAAACCATTTTCCGCACGCCGTGTTTCTGCATGGAAGAGACAATATCCTGCAAGATAGCGATCAGGGTGGTAGCCCTGAAGGTCACGGTACCGCAGAAATCCATATGCTCGGGGCTTTTTCCGATCGGCATGGATGGCAGGAACACAAACGGCTCTTCTGCCTTGAGCTCCTGTTTCACCCCTTCCACAACAGCATTCAGGATGATCGTATCCGTCCCGGTGGGTAAATGCGGGCCGTGCTGCTCATTGGAACCGATCGGGAAGATGGCGATGCGGGCAGACAGGGGCAGGTCTGCAGCGGTGTTAGTCGAAATTTCATGCAGACTGATGGCTTTATTCATCATTGTTATTACTCCTCACTTTGATCAGGTTATTCTTACGTAAATAATTAAGGTACTTCTTCGCATACGGGTCTCGCCCGCCCAGAAAGTTTGATGCAAACAACAGGTTTTGGCCGGTCCTGCCCAAGCTGCTGAGCAGGGGCGGATCCATCAAGGCTGCGTCGAGTCCGGCGGGAATGGCAGCTACCAGGTAAGCCATTTCAATAGCATCTTTTTCCGGCAATCCTAAACCGGCATTTCCAATCCCAAGGCAGGTTGAAAAGGGATACTTCTGTTTAAAATACCGTAGTGCATCCAGAGTCACCAGCATCGAACCAGGTTCACTGGCACCGGCTGCCATCACAAGCGGATCGATAACAATATCATCATCCGGTATCCCCCTTGCGCGGGCATTTTCGATGATGCGCTCGCCGGCAGCGATCCTGCCGGCGGATTCAGCCGGGATGCCTTTTTCATCCATGCAAAGGCAGATCACGGCGCAGCCGCTTTGTTGTACCAGGTCAAGCACAGGTTCCATCCGGCAGGCATCACCGGAGACAGACAAAACAGGCTTGTATGGAAAAACATCCAGGGTCTTACGAATGGCACTGACATTGGTGGAATCGATGTAGATCGGCAGCCTGGAAGCATCATGCGCCGCCAGGCAGGCTTTCGGCAATACATCCTCCTCGTCCAGTTCCGGGCTGGAAACCAGTACCTCCAGGAACCCGACCCCTTCGATGCACTGCTTTTCAGCCAGCCGCCTGACCGCATCATAATCCCCGCTGCCCAGGCTGCGAGCAAGGGACTTATACTCCACGGTATTGATCAGGGTACCGCCGATCACAGCAGGGTGCCCTGTACCAAAAGTACAGGAGCCGGTAGAACTGGTCAGGGTGGTCATGGCGCCAGGATTGCCTTCATATCATCAGTCTTTACAGGCCGGGTCATCACACCAGTTTAAAACGTTCAGGAACCGGGTATTTGGAAACGATCTCTTCCGCGATCTGGTTGTGCCGCTCCACCAGTTTCTCCAAGTCCACCGTCAGCAGCTTTCCATCTTTCACAACCTGCCTGCCGTTGATCACCGAGAACGCAACCGTACCCACATTGCATAACAGCAGCGCACCTACCGCATCATGCACCGCTCCGCCTGCCATCGATACCGTGTCCAGCGGCACTCCTACAAAGTCTGCTGCCTTCCCCGGCACCAGCTCGCCCAATTCATCCCGCCCCAACACCGAGGCGCTCCCCCTGGTCGCAAGCTGTAATGCTTCCCTCACTGAGAACGCCGATGCCCCCAGGTTGACCCGCTGCAGCAGCAGCGCCAGCCTGGCTTCATCAATCATGTGCCCCTGGTCATTGCTCGCCGATCCATCTACCCCGATCCCTACCTTCACCCCTGCATCAAGCATCTCCCGAATCGGTGCGATCCCCGACCCCAGCCGCATGTTTGACCCCGGGCAGTGCGCTACTCCCGTGCCCGTCTCCGCCATCATCCGGATTTCATCCGAGTTCACCCACACCGAGTGCGCCCACCATACCTCCGGCCCTGTCCACTCCACACTCTTCATGTACGCCGCCGGACGCATCCCAAACCGCTGCATGCAGAAGGTCTCCTCATCCTTCGTCTCCGCCACATGCGTATGCAGCATCACTCCCCGGTACGACCGTGCCAGCCTGGCACTCTGTTTCAACAGTTCCCCTGTCACTGAGAACGGCGAACACGGCGCCAGCGCTACCCGCAGCATGGAATACCGCTCAGGGTCATGGTAGGCCTCGATCACCCGCTGGCAGTCCTTTAGAATATCATCCTCTTCCTGCACTACGTGATCCGGCGGCAGTCCCCCTTTGCTCCTCCCCAGCGACATCGAACCACGCGTCACATGAAAGCGCATCCCTATTTCTCTCGCCGCCCTCACTTGCGCATCCAGTGTCGAATTATTCGGGTACAGGTACAGATGGTCGCTGCTGGTTGTCCCGCCTGAAAGCATCATTTCCGCCATGGCGGTCTGGGTGCTGATATATACCGCTTCTTCTGTCAACTCGCCCCAGATCGGGTACAGCCTCACCAGCCAGTCGAACAGTTCTTCATTCTGTGCTCCCGGTACTGCCCTCGTCAATGTCTGGTAAAAATGATGGTGCGTGTTGATGATCCCGGGCATCACTACCGTGTTCCCTGCATCGATCACCACATCCGCTTCGCCGGGCAGTTCCTCCCCCTTCCCAATTTGCTCGATCACGTTATCCCGCACAAAGATGCTGCTGTTACGGATCTCCCCCAGCTCAGCATTGTTCGTCAACACTACTATCGCATTCTTTACTAACAGGGTTCCCATGTTCACCTCAGAATGGTCTATCAATAAGGATTGAGTTATTGCCTGGATAGCCAACCGGCCATGATTGAGGCTGATGGACCAGCTCTCATTCTTTATTATAGCAAAAACAGGTTTCAGAGGAGCCCTGCCAGGATGCCAGCCTAAAAAAGATGCCGGCGCAGGCATAAAAGCAGAATAAACAAAATCTAAACCACTCAACTCCAGGACGGGGATATCATCTTTACAAATGATCACCCCTAACACACTGGAGAAAATCATGCAAAACACTTTTTGGGTGCCCCCGATCCAGGCAGAAGCCCCAGCCAGCCGCTGGGCGCTCAGCCCTGCCGGGAACATATGGAATAAACGGTTAACGGACCTGGCATTGGCTGCAGCGCAATTCGACCCTGTATCGCTGAAAGAAATGGATTCTGTAGCTCTATTGGACAGGATCGATACTAAGTATGTCCTATCGTTTCAGCTGCTGGTTTACACCTTGAAGACACTGGCGCCGGATTACCGGATCCTTTCAATCCACGGACGCAGGCTGATGCACTATCGCACCCTGTACTTCGACACCCCTGAGTTTACCCTTTACGCACTGCATATCAACAATCGTACAGAACGCTATAAGGTGCGTAGTCGCGAATACGTTGATTCAAACATCTCTTTCCTGGAAGTGAAGCAAAGAACCAGGAAGAACCGGACAGTCAAACAGCGTATCCCGACCGCCAGCCAGGTTTTGCAGCTGACGGTGAACGATGGCCAATGGCTGCAAAGCGTATTTCCGTATGAAAGCGCATGCCTGGAACCCAAACTGGCAAACTCCTTCACGCGGATTACCCTGGTCAGCCTGGAGCAGTCCGAGAGGGTTACCCTGGATGTCGACCTCACATTCGCTTCAGACTGCGGGATGCGGAAATTGGAAGGTGTTTGCGTTGCAGAGATAAAGGTGAGAGCGCAGAACCATACCTCTCCCTTTATGGCAACCATGCATACCAGCCACATCCGTCCGATGGGGTTCAGCAAGTATTGCATGGGTGTTTCCATGCTGTATGACCAGGTCAAGAAAAATTCCCTGAAGCGTAAAATGCTGCAGGTATCAAAGATCGAAGAAGGGATTCCCTGTTATGAATGATTTCGCAAATTTCCTGCTCGGGTTCGGGTTCAACCTGCTGGTTGCTTTCATCCTTGTCCGCTGGATCTACTACCCATCTACCCATAATAAAGCTTATGTCTTCACCTTTTTGGCTTTCAATACAGTGATCTACTTCGTGTTGAGTTTCCTGACCAGGATCGAGATCGGGATAGGCGTCGGCTTTGGCCTGTTTGCCATTTTCACCATCCTGCGCTACCGCACCGACCCAATCCCCATCCGCGAGATGACCTACTTGTTCATCTTTGCCGCATTGCCAGTGATGAATTCTGCCGGGGCGAGCAGCTTGATCTGGTGGCAGCTTGTCTCCGCCAACCTGGCCATCTTGGCGGTTATGTTCATCCTCGAGAAGGAATGGGGCTTCCATTACGAAGCCTCCAAGCGGATCGTGTATGAGAAGATCGACCTGATCCGCCCGGAACGCAGGCAGGAGCTGCTTGCAGACCTGGAGGTGCGTACGGGCCTGAAGGTCAAGCGCATCGCCATCGGAAAGATCGATTTCCTGCGGGACGTGGCAGATATCAAGGTGTATTATGACGATCTTTTACAGGAAGGCTGGCTGAACGGTGAGGAACCTGCATATATCACGGTTTCGAAAGATGATGCCAGTTAGTCGTCTGCAGGTACACACACAAAAAAGTGAAGGGAGCAGGACAGGTCAGACCAGCTATACGGAAAATAAACCAGACAAAATTGAAAATCATTAATATTGACTTTGTGATGCACACAGCACGTTTAAGAACAAATAAAAACTCTCTCCTCCAAAAAAATGAAGCAGGATGGGTTGGAAGCCCATCCTCTTCACATTCCCGGTTCAACGGTATGAAAGGTTGGCTATAATTCAGCTATGGCCAGAAAGATCTTAGTGGTTGATGATACATTGAATGTTCAGGTGATGTTGACCGATTTTCTCAGCAGCCAGGAATATGAAGTATTGACTGCCTGTGACGGCCGCGAGGCGCTGGATGTGTTCCGCCGGGAACAGCCCGATCTGGTGCTGCTGGATATCATGATGCCTGACATGGACGGCTACCAGTTCATCACACAGCTGCGGAAGGAATCAAGCGCGCCGGTTATCATGATCACCGCCAGGCAGCAGGAAGCAGATCTGATCAAAGGCTTTGACCTGGGCGCAGACGATTACATCACCAAACCATTCCGTATGCGTGAGTTGCTCGTGCGCATGCGGGCTGTGCTGCGCAGGTCAGAGGCGCAATCGGCTCAGGAAGGTGTGATAACCATTGGTGATATCTCGCTGGACCGCAGCCGGCACGAAACAACAAAACAAGGTATCCAGGTAGTCTTAACCCCGATCGAATTCAAGATCCTGGAACTGCTGATGCAGGCATGCGGGAAAGTGGTCAAACGGGTAGACCTCGGTATGTACCTGATGGAAAACGGTTTCTCCGGCTCTGAAGCCACTTTGAAGATCCACATCCACAACCTGCGCAGCAAGTTGGAAGACGACCTGGAAGAGCCAAAATTCATCGAGACTGTCTTCGGAGTTGGATACCGCTTTTTGGAGCCGGCAGAATGAAACGCTCGCTCAGGCTCAAACTCATTTTCTCCTTCCTGGTGGTGGCTTTGGTAACCGTGCTGGTGGTTTCCGCCCTGATCCGGCTTACCTCCGGCCAATCGCTCATGAACCTGGTGGTTGAGCAGCAGACCGCCCAGCTGGAAGAAGCGGTTACAAGTTATTACACTGCCAGCGACAGCCTGGACGGTTTCTTTCACTATTACATCCAGAACAGGCCGTATCAACCCCGCCCCGATGATCCAGCCGATCTGAACAAAGCGCCGGATATGGGTGACATACGCGGCGTATATGGGCTGGTGGATGTAAACTACCGGGCAGTCATGCCCACCTTCGGTATTGATATCGGTCAGCCGGTTCCGGCAGAGATGATCAAGAATCCTGTTGCGGTAAAAGTGGATGGCGAAACCATAGCCTGGATCTTGCCGGACACAAAATTCCAGTTCAAACTGAGCGCAGAAGAAGAGCTTTTCCTTAAACGCACCTCTCTGGCGATCGGAACAGCTGCAGCAGTCGGTGTGGTCATCGCCATCCTGATGGGTGTTCTGCTGACCGGCTACCTGGTCAAGCCCATCCAGCGGTTAACCGCAGCTTCCAAAGCCCTGGCTGAGGGAGACCTGAAACAGCAGGTCCCGGTCACTTCGCAGGATGAGCTCGGCCTGCTTACAGAAACCTTCAACCAGATGAGCAATGACCTTCACCAGGCAGACCTGCAGCGCAAGAGGCTTACAGCTGATATCACCCACGACCTGAGCACCCCCTTGCAGATCATCTCAGGTTACATTGAAATGCTGGAGAACGGGCAGGTTACCCTGACCCAGGACAGGATCGAGATCATCAAGACCGAAATAGACCACCTGCGCCGCATGGTGAGCGATCTGACCACCCTGGCACAGGTGGAAGCCGGTGGACTCGAGTTCCAGGCAGAGAGTGTACCGCCCGAGCGGCTGCTCGAACGGGTCTACCAGGCTTACCAGCCGATTGCTGCCGGGGAAGGTGTCGGACTGGAAATAATTGTACATTCCGGGCTGCCTTCAATTTATGTGGATGAAGGCCGCATGCTGCAGGTGTTGAAAAATTTGGTGGAAAATGCCCTAAGGCACACGCCTAAAGGCGGGAAAGTCACCCTGGAAGCGGAAGGCGAAAACCTGGTTGAACTGAGGGTCACCGACAGTGGTGAGGGCATCGAATCAGATGACCTGCCTTACGTCTTTGACCGCTTTTACCGGGCAGATAAAGCCCGGCAGGCTAATTCGGGCAAGATGGGACTGGGACTGGCGATCTGTAAAGCTCTGGTAAGCGCACAAGGCGGTAAGATCCGCGCCCTATCCGCTGGGAAAAACCAGGGAACAAGCATAGTGATTACGTTTCCCCCGAAACAAACCGAACACACCGCACAGTAAACCTGTGCCCACTGCTGCTACAACTCTTCTGTTTCGACTTCAAGCGCTTCATTGATCGCCTGCAGCAGCTTGGCAATGATATCTTTGCGTCTCTTGAGCATGGCTTTGTAGCCGATATTGTCAGTAGAGGTAATCTCAACCCTCAGGTCGGTCAGGCAGGTTTCAGCCAGGTCGCGCAGGAGCAGTGTCTCATTCGTGGTCAAATTCAGCTGGATCATCACAACCTCCCAATAACAATTAAGCCGCCCGTATTGGATACGAACGGCCTGCAGTAATACTGCGAAGAATTGCCTCAACAATGTGCGGTTAAATGTCTCTAAAATTCATTATAGGAAATCAGACCAGGAGAGTCAAGACTACTCAGGAAGGCTTACACCAGCAAGGCACCTGCCAGCAAACATCAATACACATAGACGAATAGAAGGCTGTGCATAACCAGGAACAGGGTGACGAACAGCCAGAACCGGGTTTTGCGGATCTTGTGGCGGAACAGGAGCATGCCAGCCAGGGAACCAAATGCGCCGCCGATGAAAGCCAGGAAGAACAGCCATTTCTCGGGGATGCGCCACTGTTGCCTTATTGCCCGGCTCTTATCTACACCCCAAATAAGCAGGGTAACCAGGTTGATGATGAGGTAATAGATCAGGATGCTGTTTTCTGGCATTTTTCTTCAGTCTGGTGTTCCACTCAAAGGATTCCTCACTATAATATTAATTGTAAGTGATGTGACCCTCTCTTAATCATGAACAACGTTCCTGTTAGTATATATGAGGAGGAAGCATGGCAAAAAAGGGGAAGAAAGAGCCTGAACACAAATCCGGAGAGAAAGCCCAGCCCGTCTCTGCACCACCCGCTGTTGCAAGCCCCACCCAGGTTCCGCAAGTGCAGAAACGGATCACTAAGAAGACCTACTGGGAAGAGCTTCGCAAACTGCAGATCGAGCTGGTCAAGCTTCAGGAGTGGGTCCGGTTCAAAGGGTTGAAAGTTGTAGTGCTTTTCGAAGGCAGGGATGCCGCCGGGAAGGGCGGTGCGATCAAGCGCATCACTGAGAGCCTTAACCCGCGCGTCTGCCGGGTGGTTGCCCTGCCCACCGCCACTGAACGTGAGAAAACCCAGTGGTACTTCCAGCGTTATGTGGCGAACCTACCGGCAGGCGGCGAGATGGTGCTGTTCGACCGCAGCTGGTATAACCGCGCCGGGGTAGAACGGGTGATGGGGTTCTGTACCGATGATGAGTACAGGGAGTTCCTGCGCTCGGTGCCTGAGTTCGAGCGCATGCTGGTGCGGTCAGGCATCATCCTGATCAAGTACTGGTTTTCAGTTAGCGACAGGGAACAGGAGAAACGCTTCCAGGCGCGCATCAATGACCCCACCAAGCGCTGGAAGCTCAGCCCGATGGATCTGCAATCGCGCTCAAAGTGGGTGGAGTACTCCAAAGCTAAAGATGAGATGTTCGCCCACACCGATATCAAGCAGGCGCCCTGGTATGTGGTCAACGCCGATAACAAGATGTGCGCCCGACTGAACTGCATCTCCCACCTGCTCAGCATGATCCCGTATGCAGACCTGACCCCTGAACCGATGGAACTTCCCCCTCGCCAGAGCGAGCACGGCTATGTCCGCCCGCCCATCACCGACCAGACTTTCGTGCCCGATTTATTTGTAATGGAAGCCAGTAACGGGGATAATGAATTATAGGTTGCCAAAAAGCGTTTATTGGTTTGATGAACAATCGTATGAAGAAACTTCCCCCGGTTGCTATGCCGGGGGATGTCTGTTTCATTCGTAGGCTTTTTCCAGCAGCCCTAATGCGTCCTTGTAATCCACTTCGATCACGTTATATGTAGATGAGCCATCGTTCATGGCTGCATGGGCGATATCCGGCAGCTTCTCGCGGTCTACCCCGGCTTCTTTCAATGTGCGCGGCAGTTTGCACAATCCGAACAATTCGTCTTTCATTTGCCGGATAAACGAGATGACCCTTGCCGGGCGCTCATCCAGCACTGTCTTGCTGAATACCTCGCTGCCCGCCAGCGGCAGGAGCAGTTCCCCGATCTGGCTGGCAGCCTTTGGCAGGTTGTATTCCAGCCCAAAGGGCAGGAAAATGCTCATAGCGATCCCGTGCGGCACCCGGCAGACCCCGCCTGTGGCATGTCCCAGGTTGTGCACAACCCCGACCATCGCATTGGAAAAGGCAATTCCTGCCATGGTGGAAGCGTTTGCCAGCGCCAGCCTGCCTTCGCGGTCGTTGCCGTTCTCCACCACGGAGGGCAGTGTGCCGGCGATGATCTCAATAGCTTTCATTGCATAAGCATCGCTGAGCGGGTTCTTCTGCATGCTGATGTATGATTCAACGGCGTGGGTGAGGGCATCCATCCCTGTGGCGGCGGTAAACAGTGGGGGAAGGGTCAATGTCATACGCGGGTCGAGGATGGCAACCCGCGGAAACAGCACATTCGAGGTGAATGTCATTTTCAAGTGGCGCTCGGGATCAGAAATCACCGCTACGCAGGTGACCTCCGAACCTGTTCCGGCAGTGGTGGGAATGACGATGAAGGGTTTGAGCGGCTTTTTCAGCATCTCTGCGCCTGAGAATTTAAGCAGGTCGTCCGAGTTCTCGGTAATGACGATATTCACCCCTTTGGAAGTATCGATGACTGAGCCGCCTCCGATCGCGACGATCGAATCGCAGCCAGCCTGGCGGTAGATCTCAGCCAGCCGGTTCACCACCACATTAGAGGAATCTTGCGGCACCTCGTCAAACACAGCCCCTGCAACCACCTGCGAATCCGCAAAGGTATCCACCACCTTCTGCAGCAGGCCAGCTCCTGAGACCCCTTTATCGCTGATCAGCAGCGGACGGTGGGCGTTCATCTGGTCCAGTTCATAGGGCAGGTTCTCGAGCGCTTTGTTGCCTGAAACAATTTTGATCGGGCTGAAAAATTCGTAATAATCTGGGATCATTTTCATCCTCCTGGAATATTATTTTCCAAACACAATACCCATCGTATACACCCACAAGCGCCTGGCATACCGTTTTCCAGCCGGGATATCTGGCAGGCGTTTAACAACATTCTTTGCTATGAAAGTGGGGAACAGGTAACGCTCGACCACATTCAGGCAGCGGATATTGGATAAAGCGATCGTCAAGTCTCCGCGCACGCTCATGCGGTGTTCGGCATATGCCCGGGCTGTCCCCAGCTGGGCGGTCATCATCAGGAATGCGGCTTCGAGGTTCTTGAAGTTGATCACCAGGGTCGCATCCTGTTCGCCAACCTTATTGCCCAGGTACTTCAGGGTTCCGTCCTGCTTGTTTCCAAATGCCAGCTTTGGGCCTTTCGGGAGAACCCTGAAGAGCACTTTTGTCCCCTCCGGCCAGGCGGCAACCTCCCTGCGGATGGTCTCATCACGCTTGGAGAGGGACTGCAAGGATCGGCCGAGGATGAAAAAGACCGTGCTTACCACCAATTGCTTGAACCAACCCTTGCGCGGCTTCAAAGTTTTATAGTCCAGGGAATCCAGCAGCTGCCCGTAGTCTTCAGCCTGGGTTATGCCTGCTTTCTGGAGGGTGCTAACCTTTGGCAGCCCTGCCGGGGTGAATCCCCTCAAGGCATAATAGCTGTCCAGCATCTGTTCCAGGGGAACCACCTGTCCCAGGGCATCAGCCTGGCGGCCTTCGGTCAGGAACCTTTTCGGAAGCTGGTCATCCTTGCGGGAGATGCCCTCTCGTGTGTTCAGGTAGCGCTCTAAAAGGTGGATGCGATCCCCGGCGGCCAGGAATTTGCCGGGACTGAATTTCACTCCTGTAGCCAGGCTCAGCAGTTTCGAGAACATGCTGATGTCGATCAGCTGGATTGCCACTGCCGGCAGGTACTGCATGGCAAACCCCAGGATGAATTTGGGTGTGTACTTCACCAGCGGCGCTTCAAAGATATAGGCAAACCCGGTGAACAGGCAGGTCTGCATCGAGTTTACCGCGCTGTACAGGTTTTCCAAGAAGCGGACAAACTCGGCTTTAGCCCTAGTGGTGAAGGGGTCTATGTATTTGAAGAAAACCTCCAGAGGGAATAGGGTGGCAGAAAGGTGGCAGGCGCCCCGGTTCGCCACGGCGTACGCCAGCCCCTGTCCCCAGGAACCGCGCGGGTCATAGCCTGCCATTTCCATCCCTTTTACCTGACTGGCAAATTCCATCCCGCCGTACTTTTGTGCCAGCCAGCGTGAACCGTTGGCTGCCTCATCCCCCAAGCCGCGACGGAAGGCGATGTCTTTCAACATCCCGCTGACACCATCAGGATTGCCGAAGCGCAGGCCTGAGGGCAGCAGCCCCTTCTCTGCAGCTTCCATCACGTATGCCAGGGTTCCCCCGGCGGAAATGGTATCCATGCCCATATCTGCGCAGATCTCATTCCACTCCGAGATCTTGAGCGGGTCAAAGATGCCCAGGTTGGAGCCAAGCAGCCCCACGGTCTCATATTCCGGCGCCTGGCGGGTCTCACCTGCGTACACGCCTTTATGCCCGCACAGGATGGAACAGGGTCGGCAAGTGGATGGTTTATACCCGAATGCTTCCCGGCTGGTCTCACCGGAGATTGCTCCTGCCCGGTCGTCCCGCCCGACAGTGAAGTTGTTGACCGGCAGGATATTTCCTTCATTACATAAGTTAACATTGGCGGCGGTACCAAAGTTTCGGTACATGGTTCCGGTGAACTTGTTGGTATTGATCTGCCTTACCGCCAGTTTGTGGGTTTTGGCAAATTGCTGCGGGTCAGCAGAGATTATCTTGTAAGCACCGCCACGGGCAACAACCGCTTTCAGGTTCTTGGAGCCCATCACGGCGCCAAGGCCGCCCCTGCCCAGGAAACGTTCGCCCGAGATGATGCTGGCAAAACGCACCAAGTTTTCCCCGGCTGGCCCGATCACCAGGGCGCCATCCTGCTTCCCCAGTTCCAGGGACGCCTGGGCTGCCCGTGCCGGCTGACCCCATACAGCATCAGCATCCTGCAGGGTGATCCCTTCAGGGGTGATAACCAGCGTGGTTGGGTTTGCAGCCCTGCCGGTCAGGATTAGTCCCTCATACCCGGCTGTTTTCAGCGCCATACCGAACGGTCCGCCGCAGGAGGAGGTGACCACGATGCCTGTTAGGGGCGACTTGCTGACCGCGTCGAACCGCCCGCTGCAGGGTGCATTGGTACCCAGCAGCGGACCCATCATCAAGATGAGCGGGTTTTCAGCCGAGAGGGGGTCGATCCCGGGATTGAGCCGCTGTGAGAGGTAGTACAGGCCCAGCCCTTTACCCCCGATATACAATTGCCTTTCTTCCGGTGTGATGATGGTCTCTTTTACGGTGCTGTTCGACAGGTCGATCTCCAGCACCTTGTTGGTAGAACCAACGACTTCTTTCACATGGACCTCCTCTCGTTGCATTCACAGGCCATTTGAACTAGAACCTTCGATCTGCCTGCGCTGCGGTAGCTTTTTATGATTGCATTAAACCTGTCCAACATCTTCATTGCAAGTAAAGGCCGGAGTATAAAACATTCATTATTACCAGTAAGGGTTTAATACAAGTAGCAATAATAATGAGTTGCTAAATCACCTTGCATCGGATAACGCAAATACAGTATCGCGCAGAACGGAAAGAAAACCAAGATGCCGCATAAGTTAACGATATGTTGGGCAGGACACCTTTTTCATCCAGTACCCGGTTTGGGATATAATTTTTCGGGGTAAACAACATGCAAACAACATTTGAGCACGCAGCCGCTGTATTTTATTCTTACCTGAAAGGCCAACCCAAAGACATCTCCGCCCAGGTGTGCGTCATCCACCGGGGCGAGACCGTGCTGGATATTGCCGGGAGTTCCCCCGGTTCAAGCGGCATCACCACCGATACCCCTTTCATTATCTTTTCGGTTTCCAAAGGTTTTACCGCGGCGGCTATCTGGCGCCTGCTGGATGAAGGGAAATTAGAACTGGATGCGCCCATTGCCCGCTACTGGCCTGAATTCGGGCAAAAGGGTAAAGAGACTGCCACCATCCGGCACGCCCTGCTGCACCAGGCAGGCATTCCCGCCCCGCACCTCTACCAGCAGCTCATCCTCTGGCCAAACTGGCGCCTGGTCACCCACCATGTGGCCCGCTCAAAAGCGGAATTTACCCCCGGGGCATACTCCGCTTATCACCTGGTCAATTTCGGTTTTATCCTGGGAGAGGTAGTGCGGCGGGTGACCGGAATGCCGATCGACCTGTACTTGAAGAAGACCTTCTTTGAACCGATGGGGCTGGAGCACTCCTGGATGCGCATCCCGGCAAAAACATTGCCGCACACTCCGAAGCTGCAAGCGATTCATCCACAGATGCGCGCAGCCGCAAGGCTGTTCAACCTGCCTGCTATCCGCAAAGCGCTCATCCCTGCCGCCGGGCTGCACAGCAATGCGCGGGAACTGGCTTGCTTTTTCCAGATGCTGCTGGCGGACGGGGAATACCTCGGCAGGCGCTACCTTCAGCCGGCAACCATCCGGGAGGCCGCCCGTGCGCATTACAGCGGGTACGATCACTTCATCAAAACTAATATGAATTGGGGTCTGGGGCTGATTATGGGCGGGTCGGATCCGGATACCCGGAATGACCGCTCCAGCCCGCACGGATATGGCAGCAGCGGGGCAACTTTTTCAGCCATGGGCATGGGCACCTGCATGGTGTGGGCAGACCGTAAAGCTGGGCTGGTAACCGCTTTTACCTGCAACGGCATGCTTTCTGACAGTGAAACTGGCAGCCGATGGGCGCTCATCTCCAATGCCGTCTGGGACTGCCTGCCGAGGTAATTCTTCCTGATTTCGTGAATTTTTAAGCTTTAAGATATTGCAATTTCTGCGGCACCCGCTAGAATGAAAGTGTCCGATATTTTTGCAATTAAATACTAGGGAGGCACTGTGAATAGTAACTTGCGAATCAACCGTTTGATATCGATCGTTGCTTGCATCACACTCGTATTTGGGCTGCTGGTCATGCCCGTAGACAAGGTTCAGGCAGAGGGTACAGTCAGCCTGGACACACTGGGTGCAGTATATACCCAGGATTTTAATACCCTGGCCATCACAGGTACAACCAACACCAACTTGCCGCCCGGCTGGTTTCTGAACGAAACAGGGACCAGTTCCCTTAATAACGGAGCTTATGGTGCTGGTACAGGTTCCAATAATGCCGGCGATACCTACAGCTTTGGTGCTGCAGGCAACATTGAACGTGCTTTTGGTGGCCTCCTAAGCGGCACTTTAGACCCCACAATAGGTGCCCAATTTACCAACAATACCGGAGGGATAATCACATCCCTGGATTTCAGTTATATCGGTGAACAGTGGCGATTAGGCTATTCTGGACGAACCGTAAACGACCGGTTGGATTTTCAATACAGCCTGGATGCTGCCAGCCTATCAACCGGAACATGGTCTGACTTTGATGCTCTGGATTTTGTAGCGCCTGTCTCTACTGGGACAGTTGGTGCAAAAAATGGAAACGTCACGGAGTTCCGAACTGCTTTGAGCAGCAGCATCACCGGGCTTAATATTCCAACCGGCACAACCTTCTGGATCCGCTGGAAAGATTTTAATGCCTACAGCTCTGACGACGGCCTGGCGGTAGATGACCTGACTCTGACAGCCAATGGATACATTCCTGTCATTGACCCCGCTCCTGCTGTTACCAGTACAACACCCGGCAATGGTGCGGTAAACATCCCGATTAACCAGAATATCAGTCTCACATTCAGTGAAGACGTAAATGTAACTGGAGACTGGTTCGCACTTAGCTGTTCGATCTCGGGTGACCATACAGCAGCTGTAAGTGGAGGACCAACAACCTTTGTGCTGGATCCAACAACTGACCTTGCTTTTGCGGAACCATGTAATCTTACCATTTATGCGGCCCAGGTCTCCGATGCAGATACCAATGACCCGCCAGACAACATGGCTGCCGACCAAACCTTCAGTTTTACGACCATGGATGACGTTTGCTCCCTCAGCTACACCCCTGCTTACAACATCCAGGGCAGCGGGTTGACCTCACCCATGAGCGGCACAACAGTCACCACCCAGGGTGTGGTGGTCGGCGACTATGAAGGGGGCAGCCCAAACTATGGCGGTTTCTTCCTCCAGGACCTGGCCGGTGACGGCGACCCGGCTACCTCGGATGCCATCTTTGTCTTCCATGGGTACACCCTGGATACGGTCAATGTGGGTGATGTCGTCCGGGTGACCGGCAGGGTCAGCGAATATTACGGTCAAACCCAAGTATCCGCAACTTCGCCCACCAGCGTGGTCTATTGCGGCACCGGCACGGTGGCACCCACCGATGTAACCCTGCCTTTTTCCTCTGCAACACAACCGGAGCAATACGAAGGCATGCTGGTGAACCTGCCGCAAACCCTGTACGTGACCGAACATTACGAACTGGGCAGGTACGGCGATGTGCTGGTGTCTGCCAACGGGCGCTTACAGCAGCCAACCAATGTTGAAGAACCCGGTGCAGCGGCGCTGGCATTGCAGGCTGCAAACGACCTGAACCAGATCGTGATCGAAGACGCCAAAACCGGACAGAATGCAGACCCGATCGTCCTGGCAAGGGAAGGGTTGCCGCTCTCCGCTTCGAATACGCTCAGGGGCGGGGACACGGCAACCGGGATAGTTGGTGTATTGAACTATACCTATGATAAATACCGTGTCAGGCCGATCTATGCCCTGGGCGGGTATGTCTACTTTGAACCAACCAACCCGCGCCCTGAGGGGGCTCCCGAATTGGCGGAAGGCAGCCGGCTGCGCGTGGCAGGCATGAACCTGCTCAACTTCTTTAATACCTTTACCGGCTGCACCAACGGCGTGGATGGTTTACCAACCGACTGCCGAGGTGCATCCAACCAGGTTGAGTATGACCGCCAGGTACCCAAGACTGTGGCTGCCATCATTGGGACCAATGCAGACGTGATCGGGTTGGTGGAACTGGAAAATGACGGCTACGGACCGGACAGCGCCATCCAGGAACTGGTAGATTACCTGAATATTGCTACAGCTCCCGGCACCTATGCCTTTATCGATGCCGATGCAGGCACCGGCCAGGTGAACGCCCTTGGTCTGGACGCGATCAAGGTCGGGATGATCTACAAACCCGCCAGCGTAATTCCTGTGGGCACCACAGCCGCGTTAAATTCAGTTGAATTTGTCACCGGCGGTGATACTGACATCCGCAACCGCCCCGCCCTGGCACAGGCTTTCCAGGAGATCAGCAGCGGTGCCCGGTTCGTAGTGTCAGTCAACCACCTCAAGAGTAAGGGCAGCGCCTGTGACGTCCCGGATGCGCTGGACGGACAGGGCAACTGCAACATCGTGAGGACTAACGCAGCAAACCTGCTGACAGCATGGCTTGCCAGCGACCCAACCGGGATCGATGACCCGGATGTGATCATCCTGGGCGATCTGAACTCTTACGCTATGGAAGATCCCATCACCGCCATCAAGGCTGCGGGATATATTAACCTGATCGACTACATGGTGGGAAGTGATGCCTACTCATACGTATATGATGGACAGTGGGGTTACCTCGATCACGCCCTGGCCACCGAAAACCTGACCGGGCAGGTGCGCGGTGTGGCCGACTGGCATATCAACGCAGATGAACCAACCGTGCTTGATTACAACACCGAGTACAAGACAACCAACCTGATTGCAACCCTGTATGCTCCGGATGAATTCCGTATCTCCGACCACGACCCCGTGCTGGTCGACCTGGAGCTGGATAATGTTCCCCCCACCCTGGGAGAGCTGACTGTAGTGCCTGACTTACTTAAGATCAATACTGAAGTAACCGCAAGCGCTTCCTTTACCGATCCCGGCATTTTCGATTCCCACACAGCATGGATCGACTGGGGTGACGGGGCAACCACTGAAGCAATCGTCAGCGAGGCAGGAGGTTCTGGAACAGCCTCCGGGACCCACACTTACACCACTCCCGGGGTTTACCGGGTGATGATGGTGGTCTATGATAATCATGGAGCCGCATCCAATGAATCCATTTACGAATTTGTGGTGGTTTACGATCCCGAAGGTGGATTTGTAACCGGCGGAGGTTGGATTGACACACCGGCCGGCGCATATTCCGCCGACCCATCCCTGGCAGAGAAAGCCCAGTTTGAGTTTGCCGTGCGCTTCAAACGCGGTAAGAAAATCCAGATGGATGGTGATTTCATGTTCCAGTTTGACCAGACACCATTCCTGCTCACCAGCACCAAAATAGATTGGCTGGTGATCGACCAGGCTGCTATGACCGCACAATTCAAGGGACAGGGCATGCTGAACGGATCTGGAAACTACCATTTCTGGGTATGGGTCACAGATGCCGAAACTGACACCATCCGCATCAAGATCTGGGAAGAAAACGGCGACCTGTTGTATGACACATTCACCGAACTTCCGCTGGGAGGTGGAAGCATCCTATACCACGATTGACATTACAGGATAAATAATACGCCACCGCCTTGAAAAGTACCTTCAGGGCGGTGGAACCTTTCCTGCCGGGTTTTTACGAGGACGGAAGTTATTCCTCCAATGTGAACCTGCAGATTGTACAGAAAAACCTTTACTATGTTAAAAGTTTATGAGCAAACTTGACAAAAAAGGTTTGTTTCTGTAAGATAGAATTTCGTTAGTGTTATCGTAAGAATAAGTGGGAAATATGGACATAATTAGCGGTAACTTCCATCAAGCCTTCCTTGCCACTGGCAAGCGTCCCAGCCTGTTAATCCGCCAATACACCATCGTAACTGGTTTGGTTTCAAACCATATCCTCTCACAGTTGAGCTTATCTATGCCATCGTTCGGTGGCTGACCATTTTCAATGAGAAAGAGGTGATCACTGAGATAAATTTCTTAGCCCTGGTTGTTCAAGTGTTAAACAAACATATTAAATAAGGAGAGATATATGTCGAAAAAATTATTGCCCCTGATCAGCATTCTGCTGATCCTGTCCTTCGCCCTGGCAGCCTGCTCGCCCAAAGCGACTGAAGCCCCTGTGGTTGAAGAACCCGTAGCCGAAGAGCCCGCACCCGAAACCGAGGCACCTGTTGCTGAAGAAACCGAAGTTGCGGCACCGGCTGATGAAGAACTGACCGGTACGGTCACGATCTGGCATTCTAAGAAAAATGAAGAGACCAACAGCTTGAATGCCATAGTCATCGCTTTTAAAGAGAAATATCCCGGCGTTGAGTTCGAACAGCTGTTCGTCCCGGCTGATGACCTGCGCAACAAGTTCGAGACCGCGGTTGCCACCGGCTCCGGCCCGACCATGATCATTGGTAATGCTGACTGGGGTCCCGCATCTTATGATGCCATGCTCGTCCAGGACCTCACCCCCTTGATGACCCCTGGTCTGCTGGATACCCTTAATGATGCTGCCGCCAATTCAGTGAGATATAAAGGCGCTGTAGTCGGTCTGCCCATCAACCTGAAGGGTGTGCTGCTCTACCGCAATAAGACCATTGTTCCTGAACCCGCCGCTGATTGGAATGACCTGATCGCCAAAGCCCAGGCAGCCACCTCCGGTGACGTGCAGGGTATGGTCTTCGAGACCGGTTTCTTCTTTGCAGCTGGCCACCTGTATGCCCTCGGTGCTGACCTGATGGATACCACTTCCGGTGTTCCCACGTTCAATGATGAAGCTGGCGTGGCATGGCTGACCGCCCTCAAGAACGTAAAAGATGCCGGCATCCCCACCGTCAACAACAACGACGATGATGTCAACCTGTTCAAGGTTGGCAAAGCAGGTATGATCATCGACGGCCTGTGGAACGTTAAAGCACTCTCCGATGCCATTGGCGCTGAGAACCTGGCGATCGATCCCTGGCCTGCTGGCATGTCCGGCTATGTCCAGAACGACAACATCTACCTGACCACCTCCGCAGCTGGCGACGATGCAGCTGCCACCTACAAATTCATGGAATTCTTTGTCTCCCCCGAAGCCCAGGCGTTCTGGGCCTCCTCTGGAACCCCTGAAATGCCCATGGCAGCAGGCATCCCTGTTGTCAAAGGCATGGAAGTGACCGATCCGCTTGCCAAGCAAGCTATCGCTTGCTTTGCCGGCGGTACCGCCTTCCCCGTCATCCCGCAGATGGGTGTGTACTGGGATCCCATGAACAATGCCATCCTGTCCGTACTGGACAAGGGCACCGATCCTGCTGTAGCCCTGCAGGAAGCATTTGATGCAGTTTCTGGTGCTGTCAAGTAACCAATTGATCCTCCCTATGGAGAATCAGTAATGTAAGCAAAAGCAGGTGGATATACAATAATGTATATCCACCTGCTTGATTTCTGGCAGAACTCATTTCATTACGAATAAAAGGAGGAAACATGGCTGTTCTCGCTGACAGACGTGAAACGCCCAGGAAGAAGCCAGAATCCAGTTTTTCCAAAGAAGTAAAGAAATCAGTAACAGCCTGGATCTATATCCTGCCAGCTGGCCTGTTGATGATCATCATCACCATGCTGCCCCAGGTGTACCAGATCTGGATGGCATTTACAGACTATGCCATCAAGAACCTCCGCTTCAATCCCATCAACCCTGATACTGCCCAGTTTGCCCCAAGCATGGTCGGGCTGCAGAACTTCATCGACATCCTGCAGAACAACCTCTCGATCACCAATTACAACTTCGGGCGGATCCTGATTTTTAACATTGTCTGGACTGTTGCCAACCTGGTATTCCATGTTGGGCTGGGCGTATTGATCGCAGTTGCCCTCAACAGCAAAGGTGTGATCGGCAGGAAAGTCTACCGGGCTTTGTTTGTGCTGCCCTGGGCAGTCCCCGGATACATCGCCGCCCTGACCTGGAAGAACATGTTTAACGAGACCTTTGGCGCGGTGAATCAGCTCTTCGGAGTGATCAACAATGCCCTGGGAACATCCCTGCAAACTGACATCTCCTGGCTGACTGACCCCAACCCGCCCATCGGCAGTTTCTTGAGTTTCCTGCCGCTGGCCTTCTACTGTCTGCTGGTCACCAATGTCTGGTTAGGCTGGCCGTTCATGACGGTGGTTGCCACCGGCGCCCTGCAATCCATTCCATCTGAATTGTATGAAGCAGCCGAGATGGACGGAGCCAACGGGTGGAGAAAATTCTGGTCGGTTACGGTGCCCCTCATCCGCCCTGCCATGGTACCCGCCATCATGCTGGGTACTATCTGGACGTTTAATAACTTCAACGTCATTTACTTTATTTCAGAGGGCGGACCTTTCGGGATGACAGAGATCCTGGTAACCCAGGCATTTAAACTGGTCTACCAGCAGCGCCTGTACGGGGTTGCAGCCGCATTCAGCATCGTTGTGTTCCTGATCCTGCTGGTTATCACCATATTGAACAACCGGGTAACCAAAGCTACGGAGGCCTACAATGCATAGAAAACGCAATGCCATCTTAAAGCAGATCGGCTTGCAGATCTTCCTGCTGCTGATCACCGCCTCTGTCCTTTTCCCCATCCTGTGGATCTTCTCCATGGCGCTCGACTCCCGCAATATAGACAAACCCCTCGAGCTGACCCTCATCCCTCCGGGTGCATCCCTGGCAGCCTTTAAGCGGGTGCTTTTTGAGCCCTTCTCCCAGTTGTGCAAAAACCCCCAGGATACCAGCACCTGTATGTTCTTTGGCAAGTTGCTGGCAAACAGTTTGCTGGTTGCACTCGGTACAAGTGTCTTCGCGGTTGTACTGGGTTCATCGGCAGCCTATGCCTTCTCCCGCTTCAAATTCATCGGCCGCCAAGCCGGCATGCTGGGCTTCATCGTCCTGCTGATGCTGCCCTCCACTGCCACGCTGGCACCGCTGTATGTATTGCTTTCGCTGGTCAAGATCGGAGGTGAGCCGCTGAGAGCGTCCCTGATCGGACTGATGATTGCTTACGCATCAGGTACACTGCCTTTTGCCATCTGGAACCTGAAAGGCTATTTCGACACTATTCCAAAGGAACTGGAGGAAGCTGCACTGATCGACGGCTGCAACGTCACCTCGGCATTCACGCGTGTCATCCTCCCGCTCTCGCTGCCCGCCATGGCCATCACTGTCCTGTTCTCCTTCATGACCGGCTGGACGGAATTCATCCTGGCGTGGACATTCCTCGAAGACCCGTCCCGCTTCACGCTGGCGATGGCTCTGCGGTCAATGCAGGGTGAATACACTACCCCCTGGTCGGACTTTTCGGCCATGTCGATCCTGATGAGCATCCCGATTATCCTGATCTTCTACGCCTTCCAGCGCTATATCGTGTCCGGTTTAACACTCGGCGGCGTCAAAGGCTGATCCCGCAGTACTTTCGTTTTACCGGGGAGGTGTGAACAAACCACCTCCCCTTTCTCATACAAAACCTATGCCCCCCAAATCCCCTTCCCATCTGTTGCAATCATTCCATCTTCTCATCCTCCTGGCAATCCTGGCTGTTTCCTGCCAGCCCGCCAGCAGCCTCACCCCGGCAGCCCCAACCCAAACCGGTGCAGTTGAGGTTACCGCAATACCACCAACCGCCGCCCCGACAGACCTGCCAGCCTACGATCCGGGGCAGATCCGCTGGTGGGACGGAACTGTCTTCTATGAGATCTTCGTCCGCAGCTTTTTCGACAGTGACGGCGACGGCATCGGCGACTTCAACGGGATTGCCGAAAAGATGGACTACCTGAACGACGGCGACCCTGCCACCACCACAGACCTGGGTGTGACCGGGATCTGGCTGATGCCCATCTTCCCTTCACCCAGCTACCACGGCTATGATGTTACGGACTACTACACCGTCAACCCGCAATATGGCACGGTGGAGGATTTCAAGAACCTGCTGGCAGAGGCGCACAAACGCGGCATCCGAGTCATCATCGACCTTGTCATCAACCATACCTCTGAACAGCACCCCTGGTTTGAACAGGCAAACGACCCCTCCAGCCCGTACCACGATTGGTACATCTGGTCGGAGAAAGATCCGGGTTACCCTGGCCCCTGGAGCGAAACGGTCTGGCACAAGGGAGACAACGGGCTGTATTACTACGGCATCTTCTGGAGCGGCATGCCGGACCTGAACCTCACTAACCCGGAAGTGAACGAGGAGGTCTACAAGATCGCCCGCTTCTGGCTGGAAGACATGAATGTAGACGGTTTCCGGCTCGATGCCGCCCGTCACCTCATTGAAGAAGGCGAGGTTCAGGCTAATTCCCCCCAGACGATTGAATGGCTGCAGGACTTCACTGCCTATGTACACGGGGTAAATAGCGATGCGCTTGTGCTGGGCGAGGTATGGGATTCCTCCTACTCGGTCATGCAATACTTGCAAAGCGATGCGCTGGATATGGCTTTCAACTTTGACCTTTCGAGTGCCATCATTGAAAACGTCATCCGCCAGGATGCTGCCAACCTCGCCAGCGCCATAGAGCTCGAAACCGATGTTTACCAACAGGAAAGAGCAGGCATTTTCCTGACCAACCATGACATGGACCGGGTGATGAACGTGGTGAACATGGAAGAGGAGAAAGCCAAAGCGGCGGCAACCATCCTCTTCACTTTCCCCGGCACACCTTTTATTTATTACGGCGAAGAGATCGGCATGACCGGACAAAAACCGGATGAAATGATCCGCACCCCGATGCAATGGAGCAATACCGAAAATGCAGGTTTCTCCAGCGGTACACCCTGGGAAAAACCGAGCCTGATGTATACGTATTACAACGTGGCAGACCAGGACCTAAATGAAGGGTCACTGCTAAACCATTACCGCCAACTTGTTCATCTCAGGCAGGAGCATCCTGCCCTGCAATACGGCCAATTCATCAAGCTCAACAGCAGCTCTCCCCAGGTGCTGGCGAGTATGCGGATCCTCGGTGATGAGGTGATCCTGACACTGGTGAACCTGGGGGATGAACCCGCAGCTGGTTTTACGCTTTCAGCCAGTAATCTGCCGGTACAGGGAGATTTTTCACCCACGCCCCTGTTAGGCAGCGCCGCACTTGCGCAAATGGGCATTGATGATACTGGACGCCTGGAGAATTTCAGCCCCTTGGTAGAATTGGGTGCAAATGCCAACCTCGTGATCCTGTACCAGAAGTAACGCCGGCTAAAAGGATACCAGGTAAGCCAGAAATATTCACATAGAATCGTGAATCAATAATCAATATACTCAGTCCAATTATGAGAGAAACATTAAGAATTTTGGTATAATTTGTAACGAATCGGATTTTAGCGTGTTATACAGTCTGAGATTTACTGAAAATTGCAATGTAAAGACAACTGCAGTACATCATTAATTATGGGTGGAGAGACACCCCAAACGAGGGACCTTTGACGACAAAATTACTGGAATTCCTGGTACCTGAAGCCGTGATCCTTGGAATGAAAGCGCAAACCTCCGAGGAGATCATCAAAGCAGTCGGCGCAAAATTATTCGATGCCGGCTTTGTGCATGATACTTTTGTTGATAACGCCCTGTCCAGGGAAATGAACATCCCAACCGGGCTGCCGCTGGGCGGCGAGTACAATGCTGCCATCCCGCATACCGACATTGTGCATGTCATCAAATCCGGGGTCGGGCTGGCCACCCTCGCGCACGAAGTACCCTTCCAAAACATGGTCAACCCGGAAGAGACCGTTCCGGTCAGGCTGGTGTTTGTGCTGGCGCTGGACCAGCCCAAATCACAGGTGGAAATGCTGCAGGAAGTCGCCGGGGTGCTGCAAAACCCTGCCCTGGTAAAAGAACTGGTGGATGCAGACAGTGTTGAAACACTGCTTCAAGCGCTGCAGAAAGCATAACGCATTAAGTATTTGATCATTGAAGGAGGAATAAAAATGGGAGCACCAAAACGTATTCTTGTATCCTGCGGCACCGCGATCGCAACCTCAACAGTTGTGGCCATGGCGATCGAAGAAGCGCTGAAAGACCGCGGAATCAATGTCACCATTCGCCAGTGCAAGGCATCTGAAGTGCCCAGCCTGGTGCAAGGTATGGACCTTGTTGTGACCACAACGCCAGTCCCCGGCAACCTGGGAGTGCCGGTGATCCAAACCCTTGCTTTTCTCACAGGTATAGGGAAAGAAGAAGTGCTTGAACAAATCGTTGCTGAGCTGAGTAAGTAAATTTAGCTCAATTTCTTAACCACATTAACTATTGAAAGGAGAATGAAATATGGAAGGATTTCTTGCCGGCCTGAAGATGTTTGTTGATACTTTAGGCTCAACTGTCTTGCTGCCCATCTTCATCTTTATCATTGCCTTGATCCTGGGCGCCAAGGCTGGACGCGCGTTCCGCGCTGCCGTTACCATCGGTATTGCCTTTATCGGCATTAACCTGGTCATCGGCCTGATGTGGGGTACGCTGACCGAAGTTGGTCAGGCGATGGTTGCCAACCTGAACATTCAGCGTGATGTAATGGATGTGGGTTGGCCGTCTGCTGCTGCCATCGCCTTTGGCAGTAATGTCGGCCTGTGGGTGATCCCGATCGCCCTTCTGGTCAATGTGCTCTTCCTGGTACTGCGCCTGACCAAAACCCTCAACATCGACATCTGGAACTTCTGGCACTTTGCCTTTGTTGGCTCTATGGTCGTTGCTGCCACCGGCAGCCTGGGCATGGGCCTGGTGGCCGCAGCCATCGCCGCTGCGTTCGCCCTGTTCCTGGCGGATTGGACAGCCAAAGCAGTGCAGTCATTCTATGGCACTCCCGGTATTTCCATCCCCCACCTCACTACCGCCCCCGGTGTTCCATTTGCCATCGTTACCAACTGGATCGTGGACAAGATCCCCGGCCTGAAGAACGTCAAGGCAGATCCCGAATCCATCCGCAGGCGCTGGGGTGTGATGGGTGAACCCGTCATCCTTGGCCTGGTAATCGGTGTGATCCTGGGCATCCTGGCCTTCTTCAATGCAGGCAGCTTCATCACCGTTGTAACCAAAGTCCTCCTCACTGGAATGAACCTGGCAGCTGTTATGCTCCTGCTGCCCCGCATGGTCCAGATCCTGATGGAAGGCCTGATCCCTGTTTCCGAAGCAGCCCGCGAATTCATGAAGAAACGCGCTGCTGGCCGTGAGATCTACATCGGCCTCGACTCAGCCATCCTGATCGGCCACCCGGCTGCGATTTCATCCTCCCTGCTGCTGGTACCGATTGCCATCCTGCTGTCCATCATCCTGCCCGGCAACCGTGTCATCCTGTTTGCTGACCTGGCGATCATCCCCTTCGTGGTGGCGCTCTTCGCTCCCCTTATGAAGGGTAATATCTTCCGCATGGTCATCGCTGGCACGCTCGAACTGCTGGTTGGCTTCTACTTCGCAACCGGCCTGGCGGATATCTTCACCAAGACCGCCATTGATTCTGGTTTCAGCGTTCCCGAGAATGCAGTGCGTGTCACCAGCATCGGCGACGGCTTCCTCTGGCCAGTGTGGATCTTCACCCGCTTCAGCCAGTGGCTTGGCTGGTTCGGTCTGCTGATCATTGCTGCCCTGTTTGCCGTGGCTATGTTCTTCTTCCTGAAGAACCCGCGCAAGTGGGAACTCATGGCTGGCGCTCCTGACGAGCAGGCAGCCGAGTAACATCACCTTAGACTCCGGGGTGGTTTCCCAGGCCGCCCCGGAATTTTTTATTATAATAACCTTATGATTGATGCATTCATTCGTTCGATATTAGGGGATTGGGGGAACGTCCTTCTCGATTTTTACATTGCCAACAGTTTATGGATCAATGGAATTATCCTCCTGTATGCGCTCCTGGTCGTACTTGCGCACCGCAACTACAAGCAAATCACCAGCAGTGTGGTACTCTTTCTAAATGAAAAATACGGCAGCCAGCTGCAAAAGAAGGGCAAAGGCAGCCTGGTCCAGATGGTGAAGAAAGCCCGCATCCCCTGGAAGGTAATCTTAAAAAAGTCCTGGATTCCCTTCATCACCCCGCCAGGCAGCATCCGGTTATACCTGAGCAATGAAAAGACCATTGATAAGCTCTTACCGTTAGAAAAGATAGCTGAATTAACTCAGAAAATAGAAGGAGAATCAACCAGCCATGCCTGAGATTACTTTCAACATTAAGAATAAAGTCGGCCTGCATGCCCGCCCGGCAACGGTGTTCGTCCGTGAGGCGGCGAAATTCAAATCCACCATTATGGTCACCTGCGGCGAGAAAACTGTAAATGCCAAGAGCATCCTGTCGGTCCTCACCCTGGGTGCGGAACAGGGGGCTGCAATCACCTTGAACGCCGAAGGCGAGGATGCCGAAGCAGCCTTGAAGGCTCTAGAGGCGCTGAACGATACATTCTTTGGCGACCCGGAATAACAAACCAGTTGAATATAAAAAAGGGATCCTTGGATCCCTTTTTGTTTTAATCACCCGCTAACCTGACTATTCATCCACCAGGTCGGCTATCGTGCCTTCTCTCTGCCTGGAAAACGACCTGACCTGATGGTTGTGGTAATTGATGTATCCGCCGAAGAAGAAGATCACACACGAGAAGTAGACCCAGGTCATGAATGCGATGATGGATGCCAGTGAACCGTAAACCAGGTTGGAGGATGTAAGGTAGCTGGTGATGAACAGCAAAAAGGCTTTCTTGGCCGCTTCCCACAACAGCCCGGCCAATACCGCGCCCGGGAAACAGTCCTTCCAGGAGGATGAACCATGCGGCAGGAGGATGTACAGGACAAAGAACATCAAGATGTCCATGATGATGGAAAAGAGCTGGGTGAGTTCATACTGGATGGCAAAAATTGAATCAGGGATCAACTCGCGGATGCTGCCAAGCGTACTGCCGGCAAATGAACCCAGGAACAGCAGCGGTCCGGTTATCACCAGCACGATCAAAATGGCAAGCCCGCGCCGTTTCCAGGTGGAAGGTCCTTTGTCATACTTCCAGACCATGCTCTGGGTGCGGTTAAGCATGTAAAAGATACTGGAAGCCGACCAGATCAGCCCCAGCAATGCCAGCCCCGAAACTGTACCGCGTGTCTGCAGGATCTCATCGATGTTCCTGCCCAGCAGCTGCCCGAGGGCGGGAGCGATGAACTCCAGCTGTTCAATGATCTGATTTTCAGTAACCAGGCGGCCCAACCACAGGCTGGATATGGAAACCACAAGCAGAACCAGGGGAAAGATGGACAGGAAAGCAAAATATGCCACAGCGGCGGCCATCACACCCGAACTCGGCCTTAATGCCTCATTGAGTGAGACAAGCAGGATCTTCGGCCACCCTTTCAGGCGCCTGTTTGCCCGGGCGAGGGCATGTACCGCCTTTGACCACCACAGGCTGGTGGTTCGATCTACTTGTTCAAGGATATCGGGCAGTTTTTTCATGTTTGGTAGGCAGCAACAACCCCGCAGGGTGATACTGGTTAAGGAAACTCAGGACCATGCCTATCTAGTATACCAAATGCGTTCTGCGGCTGTGCGGCTGCATTTTCCGGCTCCTGGCACAGGCAAGGGAATGTCATATTCATGGCGGGGAAATATGATCAAAACAAGGATTTTATTCCTGTTTGACACTGGATTTAATCAACTGTATAATGAATCAGTCGGAAAAAAATTGATGCGCTATCAGGTTGACAAAGATGGATGGTGAAAGTAGAATCCTCTGATGCTAAAACCGTCGATGCATCAAAAATGTTTTCGTTTAATGAGGAGTGAGTACTGAGGTGCAAACCACTGGTTTGGTAACTCCTAAAAATCGTATTATCGGCAGGTTTGGTTTCTAGATTGGCGAACCCTGTAAGGAAAAGGACGCGCCAATCTTACTTTAATAATTGGTGTACGGCGGAGAGTATCTTCCGCAAAATTACTGGTAAAGTTGGTACCGGATCTATCAACGAAGTTTGGCCGCAACACAGGGAGCAATTACGGTGCAGCTTATCAGAAGTTAACAATTTATCGATATTATCTGTGAAGAAGTCTACCATTGGCTTGCTTCACTGTAATTGAACATTAAAACGAACGTGAAAAACAGGTTGCTTTTATAGAATAATTGAAGCAACGAGCGCGTACCTTTTGAAAGGAGGTGGTCAACCACACAATTGCGTTATGGGAAAAATACAGTACTTGCCAAAAATATCTGTATTTCAAATTCTGAGGAGGAATAAGCATGTCTAAAAAGAGTTTCTTGTTTGTAGTAGCGCTGCTGGTCATCGCAAGCATGGCATTAACTGCTTGCCAGCCAGGGGCACCTGCTACCGAGGCTCCAGTAGAAGAAACTGAAGCCCCTGTCGTCGAGGTCCAAGAGACCGAAGTCGTCGAAACTGCAGAACCCACCCCTCCCCCCACCACCCGTCACGGTGGCTGGGCGGATGAGGTCGTCTTCACCGTCGTCGACTCTGCTTCAGCTGTAACCCAGATCCAGGCTGGCGCCATTGATATCTACGGCTCCGGTCTTTCATCTGACAAACTGCCCGAAATTCAGGCAGCCGGTTTACAGTACTCAAAGCAGAATGGTCTGTACTACGAGTTGACCTTCAACCCCGTTGGCCCTGAATTCCCCGCCACTGGCAAACTCAACCCGTTCTCCAGCGCCAAAGTCCGCGAAGCCATGAACTGGCTGATCGACCGCCAATACCTGAACCAGGAAATCTATGCCGGCGGTGCTCTGCTCAAGTGGTTCACCATCACCACCCAGTTCCCGGATTATGCTGACCTGGCCGACGTCGTGAAAGCCCTCGAGAACAAGTACGCATACAATCCCGAGAAGGCTAACGAAGTCATCACCGCTGAAATGGAAGCCATGGGCGCCACCCTCGTGGACGGTAAATGGACCTACAAAGATGAGCCCGTTACCATCATCATGCTCATCAGAAACGACTCCGACGGAACCCGCGTTCCGATTGGCGATTATGTAGCCAACCAGCTCGAAACCATCGGTTTCACCACCGACCGCCAGTACAAGAAGTCATCCGAAGCCTCCCCCATCTGGGTGAACGGCAATCCTGATGACGGCCTGTTCCACATCTATACTGGTGCATGGTCCGCCACGGTCATCGATCGCGACCAGGGTGACAACTTCCAGTTCTTCTACACTCCCGAAAGCCTCTACGGCTTCTCCGCCCTCTGGCAGGCAAAAGGTGTAGGACAGAACCCCGAGTTCAACGAACTGGCTGACAAACTGGCCTACAACAAGTTCACCACCCTCGAGGAACGCCGCACTGCATTTGCCCGCGCCCTCGAACTCTCCATGGAAGACTCCAACCCCGTCTGGTTGATCGACGGCAAGAACTTCGCCCCCTGGCGCGAAGGCATCGAAGTCTCCTATGACCTGGCAGCCGGTATTGACGGCTCCTACATCTGGCCTTTCACCCTGCGCCAAACTGGTGTAGAAGGCGGAACCATTACCTGGGGTACCCCTGACATCCTGGTTGACCCCTGGAACCCGCTTGCCGGTACCAACTGGGCATTTGACAACCAGGTCATCCGCGCCACCACTGGCAGCGGTATCCTGCCCGATCCCCACACTGGCCTTTACTGGCCGCTGCGCATCGAATCCGGTGCTGTGTACGCTAAAGAAGGCCTCCCCATCGGCAAGACCCTCGACTGGGTGACCCTCGAATTCGTACCCGAGAACGTTGTTCCGGAAGATGCATGGGTTGACTGGGACGCCGTGAACCAGAAATGGATCACCGTTGGCGAGAAATACCCCGAAGGCCTGACCGCCAATATCAAGAGTGTGGCTGTCTACCCGGCCGACCTGTGGACAACTGTGAAATGGCACGACGGCTCCCCCGTCACCATGGCAGACTTTGTCTACACCCTCATCATGGGCTTCGATCCTGCTAAACCGGAAAGCGCCATCTATGATGAGGCGATTGCAGCCAACCTGGATGCAGTCAACGCCAACATCAAGGGTATCAAATTCACTTCCACCGATCCTCTGACGGTTGAGTTCTACACCGATACCTATGCCCTGGATGCAGAAATCAACGTAACCACCCTGTGGCCCACCCTGACCTACGGTGAAGCCCCCTGGCAGACCATGACTGCAGCCTCCCTGGCTGAAGCAGCTGGCGAGCTGGCGTTCTCCGCCGATAAATCTGAGGCCAACGAAGTGGAATGGACCAGTTTCATCGCCGGTCCCAGCCTCGAGGTCATGACCAAATACCTCGACCAGGCTGCCGCTGAATCCTACATCCCGTATGCCCCGACCATGAGTGAGTACATCACCCCCGAAGATGCCGCTGCCCGCTATGCGAGCACCAAAGCATTCTTCGAGAAATATGGCCACTACTGGATCGGAACTGGTCCCTACATTCTCAACTCGGTTAACACCACCGAGAAGATTGTGACCATCGTGAACAACCCCGACTACCCCGATCTGTCCGACAAATGGAACATGTTCGGCGTGCCGAAGGTTGCTGAAGTTGCCCTCGACGGTGAAGCCCAGGCTGTCCTCGGTACCGACTTCGTCTTTGACGTCGCCGTTACCTTCAATGGTGAGCCCTATGCCGCCAAGGATATCAAAGAGGTCAAGGTCATGGTTTACGATGCGACCGGTTTGATCGTTTACACCGGACTCGCCGACCTGGTTGAGGATGGCATGTACACCGCCACCATTCCTGCTGACAAGACGGCTGCATTCGAAGCCGGCGCCAGCAAGGTGGAAGTGGCTGTGGTTCCGCTCATCGTCAGCATCCCGACCTTTGCTGACCTGGAGTTCGTAACCGTCAAGTAATTCATTGACTGTAAACGAACCCATGATTTTGTGATTTTGGAATGGGGCAAGGAGAGAACGTTTGTTCCTTGCCCCGTTTCATCCCTATAGAGGAGGTGGGTTTACATGGATACCGTTTCCGAACCCATTGTTACAAGTAAGCCGGAAGTCAAAAAAAGTGCCTCATCCAGCGCTTTCCAGCGCATTTTCCGCTATTCTTTCGTCCGCCTGATCACCCTGTTTGTTACGGTGGTGCTGGGTGTGTACCTGACGATCATGATCGCCAATATGGGCGGTTACGTCGATACCATCATGAAGGCAGAGATCCGGGAGCGGGTAACCCTTACTGTTGCGAACAACCCCGCCAACAAAAACATGCCCAAAGATGAACTGGCCGTGTTGGTAAATGAACGCATTACCCTGGAAGAGAAGCGCATGGGATTGGACAAACCCCTGGTTGTCCGTTCTGTCAATTATTTGAAGAATGCGCTGACCCTCAACCTGGGCCGGGCAGTCAACATGAACAGCGATGCGGGCTCCCGCCAGGTGCGCCTGATCATCCTGGAAAGGCTGCCGTACACCCTGCTGTTGATGGGCACTTCCAACCTGGTCCTGTTCTTCAGCGCCATGTTCCTTGCGCTGGCACTATCGCGCAAGTATGGCAGCATCTGGGACAAGATTGTGATCGCCCTGACTCCAACCTCTTCAGCACCCGCCTGGTTTTACGGTATTTTCTTCATCCTCATCTTTGCGGCGGTGCTTAGAATTCTACCTTTCGGGGGTGTTATGGATGCCCCCATACCGGAAAGTTTTTTTGCAAGAGCATTAAGTGTTTTAGAACACCTCATTCTGCCCGCCAGTGCGCTGATCATCAGCACGTTTTTCCTCAGCATTTACAACTGGCGCACATTCTTTTTAATCAATTCCAGTGAAGATTACGTGGATACCGCCAAAGCCAAAGGGCTGCAAGGCCGGGATATTGAACGCCGTTACATCCTGCGCCCCACGCTGCCTTATATTGTGACTAATTTCGCCTTGATGCTGATCGGTATCTGGACCGGAGCCATTGTGACCGAAACCGTTTTCCAGTGGCCTGGCCTGGGACGCACCATTTTCAAAGCCATCGGGTTATATGATACCCCGGTGATAGTCGGTACCACGATCATTTATGCTTACCTGTTAGCCATTACCGTATTCTTGCTTGATTTTGTCTACGCCCTGGTCGACCCCCGGGTTAAGATTGGTGGAGGGAATTAACCATGAAAAATTTCTTTAACTCTCTCCGCGAAATCAGGAAATACCCATCTGCTATCGTGGGTTCAGTGATCATCCTGGCCCTCGTCATAGCCGCAGTTGTAGTATTGATCACCATGCCCTACAAAGAAACGATCGAATTCTGGCGCGGCGGCGAAGAATCCTGGTATGCCAACCCGCGCTATGCCCCGCCCAAGTGGTTCAACTGGTTCAGGAAAGATAAACTGGTTGAGTCATTCACCATGAAGGATACTGACGAAGAAGAAGAGGGTATTGTCCGTGAGGTAGAAGAACGGGATGAAGGCGTGAAGATGATCACCGAGACCTTCACCTTTGATTACGACTTTGACACCTTCCCGCAGGACCTTGCCATTTACTTCACTGCGCAGTATGACCAGAAGCAGCCTTTCGTTTCCTTAAAATGGCTGACACCAGATGGCCGGGAAGTTAAGGTCGCCAGTTTTGCGGTCAGCCCGAAACAGACGTACCGGTTCATCCAGGATGACAAATTACAATCGAAACGGTTGAACGGAATTGTGCCAAATATCGGCCTGTTCATTGACCCGGAAGATCCCAACCAGACCGTGGTAAAAGGCACCTACCAGCTGGTGATCGAAGCTGTAACATTTGAACCCGATTCCAGTTACACCGCAGAATTTGTCCTCTACGGGCAGGTTTACGGCTGGGCGGGCACAGACAACTATCGGCGCGACCTGAGCATCCCCCTGCGATGGGGTATCCCCATTGCGCTTACCTTCGGTCTGCTGGCAGCGCTATTTACCTCCGTGTTGACCATGATCATCGCTGCCATTGGCGCCTGGTACGGCGGCGTGGTAGATGCACTCATCCAGCGAGTTACCGAGGTGAACATGGTGCTTCCCTTCCTGTCCATCCTGATCATGGTGGCGACGTTTTATTCGCGCTCGATCTGGGTGATCCTGGGGGTTACCATTTTGTTGTCTATCTTTACCGGAGCGATTAAAGGCTACCGCTCCATATTCCTGCAGGTGAAAGAATCCACCTATATCGAAGCAGCCCAGGCGTACGGCGCAGGCTCAGGGCGGTTGATCTTCCGCTACTTGCTGCCCCGCATGATTCCCCTGCTATTGCCCGCACTGGTATCCGCTGTGCCAGCCTACGTGTTCCTCGAAGCCACCCTGGCGGTGCTCGGTATCGGCGATCCCGTCATCCCAACCTGGGGCAAAACCATCAATGATGCCTGGGTGGATGCTGCTTTGTATAAAGGGCATTACTACTGGATCCTTCAGCCGGCTGTTCTGTTGATGATCACCGGTTTTGGCTTTGCCATGCTCGGTTTCGCACTCGACCGCATCTTCAACCCAAGACTGAGAGGCATGTAGAGACATGGAAAAGAATAATATTGTCTTAGACATCCAAAACCTCAAGCTCCATTTCCGCACCACCAGAGGTACAGTTCAGGCTGTGGATGGTGTCGACTTCAAATTAAAAACCAACCAGGCTGTGGTTGTGGTTGGTGAATCCGGCTGCGGCAAGACCTCGCTCTCTAAAGCAGTATTGCGCCTCTTACCCCGCAACGTGGAACATTACTCGGGCAAGGTTTACCTGAATGACATTGAAACCATGAGCCTGGATGATGAGGAATACCGCAAGCAGATCCGCTGGGTAAAAATGTCGCTTGTGCCCCAGGCAGCCATGAACGCCCTCAACCCGGTCATCCGGGTGGGCGACCAGGTGGCTGAACCGATGTCTGTCCATTACGGGGTCAAGAAAGAAGAAGCCCTGCAGCAGGCCATCAAGATGTTTCAGCATGTGGGTGTACCGGTGGACTTCATCAACCGCTACCCGTTCGAGCTTTCAGGCGGTATGCGCCAGCGTGTTGCCCTGGCCATGGCCCTGGTAACCGCACCTGACCTGGTGATGTTGGACGAACCAACCTCCGCCCTGGATGTGTTGACCCAGGCCAACATCTTCAACCTGCTCAAACGGATCAAGTCAGAGATGGCTACCAGCTTTGTGCTCATCACCCATGACATTGCCACCTCCAGCGAACTGGCAGACCGTGTGGCAGTTATGTACGCCGGGCAGATCGTAGAAGTGGCTGATTCAAGCCGTTTCTTCAAGGAACCCCGGCACCCCTATTCAGCCAAGCTGATGGCGAGCGTACCCAGGCTGCGCGGCGATGCTGAGCCCGATTTCATAACCGGGCAACCCCCAAGCTTGATCAAGCCGCCCACCGGTTGCCGCTTTGCAGCCCGCTGCCCTCGGCGGTTTGAACGCTGCTCTGAAGAACCGCCCATCACCAACATCGGTGACGATATAGTAAAGTGCTGGTTATATGTATAAGGCGAGAGTGTGACATTATGGAAAAAGAGATAACCCAAGAAAAAACTGCGCCTCAGGCAGATAACCGTAAATCCCGTGAGGGAGTTCTGCTGGAAGTTAATGACCTGCACGTCTGGTTTGAACTGCGCCGCTTCGGTTTCGGCCATGCCGGGTATGTCCGGGCGGTGGATGGAGTCAATTTCGACCTGAAAGATGGCCAAACCATCGCCATCGTGGGAGAGAGCGGCTGCGGCAAGACCAGCCTGATGCGCACCATCCTGCGCCTGAACCACCCCACCAAGGGTGAGGTCAAATTCGACGGCAAAGTGATCAACAACCTGAAGCCATCCGAACTTAAGGATTACCGTTCGCTGCTGGGTTATGTTCAGCAGGACCCGTACGGCGCTTTGCCGCCCTTCATGACCGTGAAGAATATCCTCGAGGAACCGCTGCGCGTCAATGGTGTCAAGGATAAAACCGAATTGTTCAACCGGGTAAAGAAAGCCCTGGAAGAAGTCAAGATGAGCCCGGCGGAAGAGTTCATGCCCAAGTTCCCGCACCAGTTGAGCGGCGGGCAGCAGCAGCGTGTGGTCATTGCCCGTGCCATGATCATGAATCCCCGCATGCTGATCGCCGACGAACCGGTATCCATGCTGGATGCTTCGGTGCGTGTCGAGATCCTGAAACTGTTGCGCAACTTGCAGGAAAGCCACAACCTGGGTGTGATCTACATCACCCACGACCTTTCCACGGTACGCTACTTCTCAGAGAAGATCTTCGTTATGTACGCCGGGCAGCTGATCGAGCGCGGCAGCGTGTCGCAGGTGCTCAACAATACCAAGCACCCCTACACCTTTGCCCTGCTGGAGGCAACATCTGACCCGGACGCCAAGAATGCCCTGGTGCAAAAAGAGATCCCACCGGGAGAACCGCCCAGCCTGGTGAAACCTCCGGCTGGCTGCCGTTTCCACCCACGCTGCCCGCACATCATTGATGGGTTATGCAATGTGGAAGAGCCGCCAGATTTTGAACCTGAACCCGGCCACTTTGTGGCTTGCTGGCTGATGAAATGAGAGCCTGGCTGACCACGGGGAGAATGATACTCATCGGCCTGGTGCTGATGATCCTTGGCATTGTCCTGCCATTCCTGATGGTGCTGGATGTGATAGAGTCGACTTTTTTCCTGAACTTCTTCTCCTACATCATCTCCCTCGTGGGAATGCTGATCGCCAGCGTTGGCGCGATCGCCTGGGGTGTTTCCAAGCGTAACGAACGCCGCTGAAGAAACACCATATTGTGAGAGAAAAACAGCCCTGGAAGGTTCCAGGGCTGTTTTATTTGGTATTGACAGTTCTTCCCGGCATGGGTATAGTACACACCGGTATGAGTTAATTGTCGGAAGTTTACAGGTACCAAACATCAACCAAAAGCAGGAGACACTCGGATGACCATTGAAGTTTCAGCATCATTGCTTGCCGCAGACTACGCAAACCTGGCTAAAGAAGTTGCCCTTGCCGTTGAAGCCGGAGCGGATTCATTCCATTTTGATGTAATGGACGGCCATTACGTACCCAACATAGCCCTCTCCCCGCAGCACCTCATTACCCTGCGGCCTTACACCAGCCTGCCTTTCAGCCTGCACCTTGAGCTGGGCAACCCCGACCAGGTGCTGGACACGTTCGGCAAGCTGGATGCAGACATTATCTCCTTCCAGCTGGACCGGTCACCGGACCCAAAAGCTACGATTGAACGTATCTTGAAGCGAGGCACCAAGGTCAGCATGTGCGTCAATGTGGACGTTCCCCTTGAACAGGCGCTGCCTTTCATTAATATGTTGGACGAGGTCCTGATGCTGGGTGTCAACCCGGGTTTTGGCGGGCAGCCGATGTACCCGCAGATGGGTGAGCGCATCCATCAGATGTGCCGCATGATCGAAAAAGAAAAACCCGGCATTCCCATCGCGATTGACGGCGGGGTTTCTCTGAAGACAGCCCCTGCCCTGGTAGCAGCTGGAGCGCAAAGGCTGATCAGCGGTTCTGCCTTCTTTGGAGCGCCGGATAAGGCAGAATTCGTGCGGCAGATGAAGGCATTGGGGTGAGGAATTCCTTCAATTCCCAATTTGGGGGAGTAAATTACCGAAGGATCTTGCGCTGAATATAAAATAGAGGCTGCCCAAAAACTGGGGCAGCCTCTTTCTCTTGCAGATTGTGAACGAACCTACTCGACAAAAAACTTTACCGACGAAACATTTGCGATATTGTCCGAGATCGGGCAGCGCAGATCTACTTCGTGGATAAATTTTTCTTTTTCTTCTTTGGTAAGGTCGCCGTCAACATTCACGGTCACGCGAATATCCTGGAAACCGGCGCGGTCTTCTTTATTCTTACCCATCAGCACGGTTGTGTCAATGTCACCATCGATCTTAACCTGGATTCCGCGGATCGGCAGCTTTTCCTGGAAGGCTTTGATCATCCCGATGGTCACAATACAGCTCGCCAGCGAGAAGAACAGGTATTCCAGCGGAGTGGGACCGGAATCCACACCACCGCCAGCGGGCGGCTGGTCGACCAGCATAGAAAACTGGCGCGCCTTGACCTCAACGGCATAACCTTGCAGGCTCTTTGCCTCAATACTTACTGTTTTATTTGTTGCCATACTTGTCTCCAATTTTTAATTTTTACCCCATCTCGAAAAAGACCGGGTTATTAACAATTCGTTTGGCGCTGATTCCCCTTTTGAAGCAAAATTCCCCTGGAATTTCTGCATAAAAAAAATTTAGCGTCCTCCAACTACAACACACAGAAAACCGAGCGGTTCATCGCCCAGCACCACAAACTGGTGCAGGTCATTTCCGGAAATGAAGATCGCGTCTTTGGGACCAACCTCAAAGAAATCTTCTTTTATTTGAACCCTGGCCCTGCCATGCATGATAATGACGCCATGTTCGTGCGGATGGAATTCCTTGTTGCTGTGCTTTCCAGGCTCCAGCCTGAAGTAGCGGATGTGGAAGTTGTTGGAATCCTCTTCCGGTCCGACCGGTACCTGTTTGGTAACGCCGTCAAATTCCTCACTGTAGCGTTTAATATCCACACCTTCCCAGGTGAATGCATTTTCAGTTCCGTTAAATCGCCGGATAATACTCATCGGTCTCTCCTCTAATTTATTTTTTGGAAATTATATCACGTTGAAAAGTTTATTCCCTGCTTTGTACAGGCATTGCATAACCATGTTTTCAAAATATCCCGAGAACATTCTTTCTATAGAACAGGGCTACCAGTTCTTCCTGTACTGAATTTATCCCCAGGATGTTTCACATTATGGTGTTGCCAATAGGAGGATATTCTGTTATATTATTAACTTGTAGAATATTTATGAGTGTAAAAAATGCAATCCTTGGCTTATTATTTGACAAACCCCGCCATGCATACGAGGTGTACGCAGCTTTGCAGGATATGATTGGTGAGAAGCAAGGCTGGGACGTGAAACCCGCCCAGGTATATACTACCCTGGAGAGGCTGCAAGCCTCGGGGATGGTCTCCAGCCGCCCAATTTCTGATCCTGCTGGCAGCCAGAAAACAATTTACAGCATCACCCCTTCCGGTCAACAGGCTCTTATGGACTGGCTGTCAGCCCCTGCACCAACTTTCTACCCGCGCAACGAATTCTTCACAAAACTCGCCCTCAAACTGTTGATACAACCGGATGAGGCTTATGAATTAATCACCCTCCAGAGATCCAGCCTGCGCCAGGAAATGCAGTCCATTGCTGCTTTACGAAACCGGATTGATCCACAGGCTAACCTGGTTTACACTTTGCTGTTGGACCACAGCCTTTCTCACCTTGAAATTGACCTGCACTGGCTGGATAAACTGGAAGTCAGCCGCAGGCAGGTGCTTAATCAGCCTGTTGCAGGATTCACAAGCCGGAGGCGGGGCCGCCCGGCAAAACAATCCGAAGAATAAAGGCAGCCAATAACAAGACCTGTTTTTGCTTTTTGAAAGGATAATATGGCACCCCACTTGCTATACCTTACCCAAACCGGTGACTTCCAGAAATCAAAGATCGTATTCCTGCATGGCGGCGGCAGTTCGTCCTGGATGTGGAGACCAGTAACCGCCCTGCTTCCCCAGTACCATTGCATTGCTGTAGACCTGCCGCAACACGGCAAAAGCAAGGACATTGGCCCTTTCAGCATTCCCTACGCGGCAGAGAAGGTTGCAGAGCTAGTCGATTTTCTCAGCCCAGATGAACCGGTGCACCTGGCAGGCCTCTCCGAAGGCGCCCAGGTGGCTGTGCAGATGCTCGCTACGCACCCAGAATTGCTGAAATCCGCCTTTATCTCAAGCGCCTTGCTGCTGCCAGTACCCGGGGCCGGAATATTTGCAAATAAATGGGCAGCCCGCTGGGCTTACCGGCTCACATTGCAGCCGTTCAAGAACTGGGACTACTGGATCAGGTTAAATATGAAGTATGCTGCTGGAATTCCTGATCAGTACTTTGCCCATTTTAAGCAAGACTTCCAGAATACCACTGAAGACAGCTTTATTAACCTCATGACTGCTAACCAGCGTTTCAGGCTGCCGGAAGGGCTGGAAAAAGTCCAGGTACCAGCGTTTATCGTGTGCGGCAAAAAGGAGTACCGTGCCATGCAGGACTCCGCCAGATTGTTAAAAAAGACACTGCCCGATGCCAGCCTGGTAATTTTAAACCTGGGGAAACACGCCAGCCTGGCTGAAGAGCATAACTGGGCTTTGACCAGTTCCCTGCAATTTGCAGGACTGCTTCGAGCCTGGGTAGATAAAAACGACCTGCCTTCTAATCTAAGCAGGCAGGTCGATTAATTTAGATTTTCTGAATTTCAATCGATATCGGTAAACAAGGCTTCGGGTCCAACTGAAAGTCCGACCATGGTAGGGCCGGTATGGGCACCCAGTACAGGGGCGATCGGCAGCACCGGGTCAAAGACGCAGTCAAATGCAGCGCTGACCTTTTCGCGCAGCTGCTCCACAGCTTCCAGGTTATCCCCATGTAATAGCTGCACGCGCAGCCGGGTGGCGGTGCCATACCAGTGCTCGATCTGGTGGACCATCCCCTGCAGTGCCCTGTTGAGGGAGATAAACTTCCCTACCTGGTAGTACTTGCCATGCTGCTTATCCACACCGATGATCGGCTTAATGTTCAACAGGGATGCCACCAGCCCCGAAATGTGGCTGATGCGCCCGCCGTGGATGAGATAGCGCAGGTCGCTGAGGGTAAACATGCCGTTCACCTTCTGCTGCAGCACCCCAAGCTTCTGCCTGATCTCGTCCAGGTTTTTCCCGGCATGCAGCATTTTAGCGGCCGTTTCCACCTGCCAGCCGAACGGGCAGGAAAGGGTCATGCTGTCCCAGAAGGTCACCTTTGCCTCGGGCACCATAGCTGCACCAGCCTGGGCTGCATTCATTGTGCCGCTCAAACCGGAAGAGATATGCATGGACAGGATCTCAGGGTCGCTTTTTGCAAGCTCGCGGTACATCTCAGCAAACTCACCTGCGGAGGGCATGGAGGTGGTGGGAAAGCTTTCCGTTTCCCCCAGCATTTTGTAAAAGGTTGCCCCATCCAGGTCGATGCCGCTGTTGTAGGTCTTGCCGTCCAGGATGATCCGCAGCGTGGCGAATTTTATTCCGTATTTTTCGATTACTTCCGGGGTGATATCTGCACCCCTGTCTGTTAATAATTGCATGAACCGCATCCTTCTTGCCAGATTTTTCATCCCCAGGTTTAGCCGTAAGCCGCAACCAGATGATGAAACTACAAAGCATGTCCGATTATCACCGAGAAAAAAGAGAAGTACAATCTATTAACCCAAAAATAGGTAAATAGGTACAAAGTCACTGTGACCTGCCTGCATTGCCGCAGACCTGGTTCGCCCCGCTGATACCCTGTTGAGTGGCGTATAATTGTTTCATCCCAACCGGAGTTGAATAAAGATGCCGACAGCACCGCAAAAACTAAGCATATTCCTTGGCTCAACCTACTATGCCGAGCAGTTACCTGCCGGGCAATGGGAAGAGGACATCGCCCTGATGCAGAGGGCCGGGCTGACAGCAGTCAGGCTGGGAGATACCGCCTGGTCTGCCTTGCAGCCAGACGTGAATACTTTCACCCTGGATTGGATGGCTGGCCTGCTGGACCGGTTTGCAGAGGCAGGAATCGCTGTCATCATGGCGACACCCGCTTCCGCTCCGCCGGCATGGCTGACGCACCGTCACCCTGATTTGCTTGCCATGCAGGAAAACGGCAGGCGGATGCTGCCTGAAAACCGGTGCCCGGTGTGCATCACCTCACCCGAACACCACACTGCCGCCAGCAAAATCGTGAAAGCCATGCTGGCAGCCTTCGGGAAGCACCCATCCATCATCGGCTGGCAGGCGGATAACGCTTTCCAGCGGGTCTGCTACTGCAGCAGGTGCCAGGTGCAGTTCCAGGAATACCTTAAAAATGAATATGGGTCACTAGCAGACCTGAACCAGCGCTGGAGCGGCCGGGTACGCAGCCAGGAATACACCAGCTGGGATCAGATCCCTTTACCGGTTCAAAGCCATCATCCGGCTCTCCTGCTGGAACATAAACGGTTTGTGACCCGCTGTTATGAGAAGTACCTGGCGATGTTGGCTGGCCTGTTGCGGAAAGGGATTTCTGAATCCGCCTGGCTGACCCATAACTTCCAGGGCATGGACAGCCCCCTGGATTCGGCTGTTTTAACCGGGCAGCTGGACACTGCCGGAATGGACTGGTACATCGGGCGAGGACAGCATGACTACCGCACCAGCAGTGCGGAACTGGCTTACACCCGCGGATTAAAGAAACAGAGCTTCTGGGTGCTCGAATCCCAACCCGGCAATGTCAACTGGGCATCCGTCAGCAATACGCTCGATAAAGGCGCTGTCCGCAGTATGGCCTGGCACGCAGTCGCTAAAGGCGCTGATGGGTTGCTTTTCTGGCACTGGCGCCCCTCGCCTAGCGGGATGGACCAGTTTCATGGTAGTCTGGTGAACCAGGCTGGCGGTCCACGCCTGGTTTACGATGAAATTGCCCAGGCAGGGAGCGAGTTTGCCCAGGTGCAGGACCTGCTTGCCGGCAGCTCAGTGAACAGTGAGGTTGCCATCCTGTATGACAGCGGCAGCCGCTGGTCGATCAATGCATTACCCATGCATGTTGACTTCGATTACACCCAGCACCTGCAGCATTATGCCCGGGCGCTGGCAGCTGCAAACATTTCTTACGATATCATCCCAGCAGACTCACCCCTGCAGGGGTACAAGCTGGTGATCGCCCCAGCCCTTACCATCCTGACGGACGAAAGAGCAGCCGCATTAAGCGGGTTTGTAAAAGACGGCGGGCACCTGGTGCTCACCTTGCGCAGCGGCGTGAAGGACCGGGATAATGCCTTCCTCCCCTCCAGGCCTCCGGGAGGATTGACCGAACTGGCAGGTGTGGTGGTAGAAGAAGCTTTCGCCCTTTCTGAGCCGGTTGCAGTGCGCGCCAATTATTTCCAGGGCAGCGCAAGAACCTGGGCAGAACGCCTGCACAGGCTGGATACCAACGCCATCGAGGTAGCCCATTACGGCACAGGGCTGAACCGCTGGCTGAACGAAGAGCTCGCCATGACCGTGCGGTCTTTCGGAAGGGGATTGGTGTACTATATCGGCTGCTGGCTGGATGATACCTCGCAGGCAGCTGTGACCAACCGGCTGGCGCACAGCGCCCTGATCTTCCCGCCCAAAACACCTGCCGGTGTGCAGTTTTCAGTCCGAAAACGGAATGACGGGAGTGAAGTGTTCTTTGTCATCAACCACACTCCCCGTCCACAGCGGATCATCTGGCCCTGGTATGCGCGGGAACATCTGGCAGGCATCATCATTGACGGCACCTATATGATGGAACCGTATGGTGTTGCCGTCCTTACCCGTGAAAAGAAGCCGCCCATTCCTAAACCTGCGCCGGAGGAGCCTTCAGAAACCGAACCTGCGCCAGAACCAGCCCAGGATTAAAGCAGCCGGAGCAGTCCTGGCAATTTAAATTACAAATCCCGTGCAGAATGACCACTTGCACGGGATTATCTGTCTTATACTTTTACCGTTTACAGCCTTAACCGTGACTTGATCTTCCTGGCATTATCCTTCCACCAGCCGATTGTATCCGCCAGGGTCTCTGCCAGGCTGCGCGGCTTGTAACCCAGCTCTCGCCGGGCTTTCTCCGAGCTGATATCCGAATTGCTGGCCAGGGTTTCGAGCGAATAACGTGTAAATTTCGGCCGGGTGCGGGTTATCTTGTAATACTTCTCTGCTAACAGGGCTGCAAAATTAGCCAGTTTTGGCGGCAGTACGATAATGGGGGAGTATGCACCAACCAGTTTCTTTACCATCTGGACCAGGAATTTAACCTGAATGTGGGTACCGCCGAGGATGTAGGTATTCCCGGGTTTTCCTTTCGTCAGGGCGAGGATATGTCCCCTGGCAACATCACGCACATCCACGAAATCAAAAGCGCCTTCAACCACAATACTGCCGGTTTTCTTCATCCACGAGATGAACATCTCACCAAGCTCAGACCGGCGGTAATCGTATGGGCCGATCACACCGGTTGGGCAGACGATAACTGCGTTTAATCCCTCTTTCGCGGCTTTCATCACTTCGAGGGAAGCCTCTGCTTTGGTGGAATCGTACATTCCAGCCGGGTTATTGACATCAAAGGGCTGGGTTTCATCTATCACGGTACCAATTGGGGGCCGTGCCAGCGCATGGATAGAGCTGGTGTACACAAACCGCTTGATGCCACATGCCTTGGCTGCTTTGAGCATGTTCCGAGTGCCTTCAACATTCACGCGCCGCAGGAGGGTTTCGCTCCCAGGGCTGATCGCCACCAGGGCAGCCATATGGAAAACCTCATCCACACCCTGCATCGCCTGCATTACTGACGGCATATCCAGGATGTTGCCTTCCACGATTTCAATCCCAAGATCTTCAATTGCCTGCCGGTCTTCTCCGGGTAACACCATAGCCCGGACAGTTTTCCCCTGGTCGGCCAGTTCCCGGACGAGAACGTTGCCCAAGTGCCCCGCTGCACCTGTTACTAATATCATCTTTTTTCCCTCATTTTATAAATTCTTTTCACACAGACCGGATTCTAGATGATTGGGAAGCGCCTGTCATGTGCCTTAAGATAGATTTTCGGGCTATGACCTTAACCGCAGGAGAAGAAATCAGCAAGCCCAATCGTGCTTGTATAAAGGGTTGCATAGTAAAATCAGGCCATGCAGTGTAATTCCAACAGCTTCCGGGCACTGAAATGTTGACCTGTGCAGGATGCGGTAAACCAATCTTGACGGCTTATGTAAAAGCTATGCGCAAGGTCTGGCATGCGGACTGTTTCCGCTGCGCAGGCTGCGACCTGCCTATCCGCGATTCCGGTTTTAAAGCAAAGGCTGGCAAGCCCTACCATACCGCCTGCTTCCAGCATGTTTTTTCCCCGATCTGCCCCACATGCGGCAAGCCGGTCATCGGTGAACATATCCAGGCACTGCGGCACATGTACCATCCTGAGCATTTTGTGTGTGCCTACTGCGGTATACGCATCCGCACCCGGCAGTTTCATGTGCACGATGGTAAACCTTACTGCAAAGAAGATTACACCCGCCTTTTTGGATTGCAATGCAGTGTTTGCGGTCAGCCCATTACTGGTACCTACCAGCTGGACGCTGCAGGCAACAAAGTCTGCAGCAAGCGCGACCGGTCACACCGCCTGTGCATTTCCTGCGGGAAACTAATCAAATCACAACCTGGCGGCGGGGGTAAGTATTTTTCAAGCACCCACTCGGTCTGCAATGCCTGCCTGGCTACAGCAGTCTCGGATCCAGCTGAAGCAGGCAGCCTTTTCGCTGAAGTCTGCCACCACCTGGCAGAGTACAACCTGAAGATTGACCCCGGGAAAATCCCTTTAAGGCTGGTGAGCATGGCAGAACTGCGCCGCAGCCATGCCAGGCGGTCTCCCCACCGTCCGCACGGGTTAACCCTGGTGCGGGAGAGCAGCCTGCTTGGAATGCCTGTCACGCGTGAAGTAACAGCCATCCTGGCACTGACGAGCCTGCCCCGGGTGCACCTGGAGATGGTGCTTGCCCATGAGGCCATGCACGCCTGGTTATTTTCCAGCAGCTTCCCCCGCCTGACGCCCAGGGTAGAGGAAGGCCTTTGTGAGCTCGCTGCCGCCCTTTGGCTTGAGAGTCACCCAGACCCGCTGGCAAGCCGCTTGCTCGAAAATATGCACCAGAACCGTTCCCGTACCTATGGCTCCGGTTTCCGGGCTGCCCGCAAGGCATTTGGTAAAATGGGGATGGGTGGTCTGCTTGATTATGTAAAAAAGAACCGCAGGCTGCCAGGTTGACGGGTTATTCACCGCTTGGAATGGTGTTGACCGGGACAGAAACAGGTTCCCCCACGCTTAATTGACCTGCAGCCAGCCCCGGATTGGCGGCAATGATGTCCTCCAGGGTGGAGTCATACCAGGCTGCCAGCAACGGCAGGCTGTCGCCCGGTTTTACCATGCGGGTCACCAGGCTGCCCGGCGGCAGGTGCAGGTCCTGCCGGCGAAGCACCAGCAAACTGCCAACATCTGTACATTCTGCAGTGCTGCAGCCTGACCAGGTTGTTTTCAGCAGCCCTTCACCCGGATTGCCAGGATCATAAAGCAGTACCCGCTGAACCAGGAAAGTACCATCCAGTTGTTCGCTCGGCACAACGCTGTATGCCGCTGCGCCGCCGCCACCTTCTGTCACCATGAAAAGATGATCATACACACCATTAGAACTGCTGACCACCACATCTCCCGGCAGCAGAGGCCAGGCAGAAAAATCAAAAGCTCCTGCCGGATTGGCATGCTCAAATCGGGTGAAAACCCCTTGCGTAAATTGTGCCCAGAAGCGCCACTCATCATTTAGACTGGAAAGCCGGAACCTCGGCAGCTGGAAATAAGGGGCATCTTCCCCAGCAACCAGCCCGCTTTCATGCAGCATCTGCATCACCAGGGGTCCTTCCAGGTCCTGCATGCCCCGAAGTGTACCCGGGTAAAAACCCAGTGATTCAGCCAGTTTCCAGGTCTCCTGGCCATTAGCGGTCAACACGCTGCTGGCGGCTTGCAGCAGCCTTTCTTTCCAACCAGTTCTGCCATTAAGCGGTACAACCAATTCCGGGTAGCCGCTGTTGACCATCCAGCTGCACACCACCGGCTTGCCGTGCCGGTCGGGAACCGGATCACCGTTTTCAACCGGAATGCCGTTGAAACCGAAGAAGTAGCCCTCCCGGCTGGTCAGCTGTGCCTGGGCAGGCTCAGAAAGCTGGGCATCGCCAACCGCAATGGCATGGATGTGCACCGCTGACCCGGAGTACAGCTCATTGGCATCCCGGTACCAGGCAGCGAATCCCGCTGCCCGCAACGCCCTGATCATCAGGCTGATTTCTGAAGCAGTAATGGTGTAAGTACCCGGCAGCATGACAGACAGGTCCACTGCACCTCCCCCAAGGTGCGTTCCCCAGCTGGCAGCACCGTTATCATGGTAACTGCCCTGGGTGATGAGCGAAGGGAGATACGCAGGTTCGCCGTTGAAAAGCATAGAGGCATGCTCCAGCATACTGAGGGTGCGCTGGTTGAGATACCAGCCACTCACTTCCACCAGGTTGTAATTCTCTTCTGGCTGCAAGCATCCGGCAGGTTCAAAATACGGATACGGCGTGGGTAAAGTAGTCGGGCTGGGGGCAACCGTAAGGGTTGCTGTCTGTACCTGGAAAGGTAAAGTGGCGGTGGAAGCGGGCGGGAGGGAAACAGGCAGAGTCTCAGTACCCTGCAGCGCCTGGAATGAGCTGCAGCCCGGCAGGGCAATCAGGAACAAACTCGCGGTGAGCAAAACGCCTGGAAACCAGCGGGGTTTCATGGCTGGATTGTACCATTACAGATTGTCAGCGCACTTCAATCTCAACAGACAACTGCAAACCTGAGATCAAGCTGCCATCACGGGTTTTGATCACCCATTCGCCCTTGTATTTTCCGGCCGTGCCGGGGGCTGCCAGCGGAATGGAGACATTAAAAACCTGCCCGGGGACAACCTCGATGGTAATGGGTAATTCTTCTTCACCCCCCATTGGATCGCCTCCCAGGAAAACCAGCCTGGCGTCTTTTTCTAGGGTACAGTTACTGACATTTTGCAGCCGCCAGGTTTTAATAAAGGTGCTTCCCGGGGAAAAAACCGACCCATCCGGTACGGTAATATCCTGCAGATAAGCGACCAGTACACAGGTGTAATCGCCTTTGTCAATGGGGGTTTTACTGGCACTGACAGGAATGCGGGTGGCGGTCGACGCCGATAGCTTCAGGGTGCTGGTCGGAAAAGGCGTTACTGCCGGTAATAGCAGGCTGGCAGCCTGGGTCTGTTCTGCACTGGCTGTTTCCTGGATTGCTCCAGGCAGGCTCTCTGTTATGGTGGGTGTCAATACCGGCAGGTCAGCTGGCAAAGGGGATTGCTGGGAAGACAAGCGCGATAATCCAAGGGCTGCCAGCAGGATTATGACAGCAGCAGCCCCCAGGATCAACAGGAGCATGGACCGGGGCGGCATAATGGATGCAGCCTGGTTCCTGGCAGCCGGGCTGGCGGCTTTTTTCATCGGTACAGCCACAGGACGCGGCCTGGGTGCCATACTTTGCTGCTGCGTCAGGGCTGCCTTGAAATGCTCCATGCGTTGAAAACGGTCTGCCGGTACCGGCTGCATCGCTTTCAGAATGGCAGCGTCCAGCGCAGGTGAGACCAGCGGATTGACCTGACGGGGAGGAACAATGGGTACCCGCAGGGTGCGCTGGATGCTCTCAACCGGTTCCTGGTTGGTGACCAGGGTATACAGGGTTGCCCCCAAAGCGTAGATATCGCTGCGGTTGTCGGTAGTTCCCTGACCATACTGCTCGGGCGGGGAGAAACCCGGGGTTACCGCCCTGGCCCCGATGGTAGTCTTCAAGGCAGGGTCATATACTTTTGCAACCCCGAAATCCACCAGCATGGCCGTGTTTTGGGGAGTGATGATGATATTTTCAGGCTTCAGGTCACGGTGGATGATCGGCGGTTTTTGCCCGTGCAGGTACGCCAGGGCATCGGCAATCTGTAAAATCCAGGGGATGACCTGGGAAATGGGCAAGGGGGTGCCGGCCTGCTGCAGTTTTGTCTTGAGGTCCACCCCCTCGATGTAATCCATCACCAGGTATTGCCCCTGCCCGGGGAGGGTAAAATGGTCTGTCACCCGGGTCAGGTTTGGGTGCCTGAGACCGGAAAGGATGGTGGCTTCATGGACGAATTGTCGCTGGGCAGCCGCGCTGGTTTCAAAGTTTTCTTTCAGGGCGCATACCAGGTTCAGCTGCAGATCACGGACGCGGTAAACCGCCCCGAAACCTCCCTGGCCTACCAGGCGTTCGACGCGGTAACGGTTATGGATGACCTGATTTACCGACAGCATTGCAATGTTGAACCCATTCATGTTCATTATAAACTACCCTGAACAACCATCAAATTCCACCGGCTGTGTGCCATCGTTAAGAGACTATTAAAACCGATAGGTTAAAACGGGCCGATTTTTCGTATAATTAAAAGACAACAGATTGGAGGCATATCATGAAATGTACCAAGTGCGACCAGATCTATGAAGATGAGAGCTATTATTGTCCTAATTGCGGCGCCCCAAACGAGACCATAACCACCCAAAGCCAGACACAGCCTGAGACCTCTGCCGAATCAGTCCCTGCAGTAGACTTGCCCCTTGAACCGGCAGCTCCGCCCCCAGCCAAAAAGAAAAACCTGCTCTGGCTGGTTCCTGTTGGCGCGGTACTGTTGATCGGCCTGGCTGCCCTGGCTGTTTTTGTGGTCGCCCCGGCGCTGGGCATCAACATTTTTGGAGGCAGATCCAAGGGGGACGGCATCCTGGTTGGGATTGCCGAAAAAGAAGATGTCACCGATATTTATGCCCTACAGCTGGGTAAATCCCTGGACGACTACACTCCCATGCTAGAAGACGGCGACCTGGATGGCGGCAATGTGTACGAGTTCACTTCAAATGGGTACCGGATCATCGGGCGTTTCGGGTATGCAGGCGGTTATGTGGAAGGCAGCCCGTACCTGTTCCTTTCCTACTATGACGACGGCGACATGGCGATGTACCGCAATACCCCCAACCCAAAAGAAATGGAACCCATCTTTGAATCCGAGAATAATTTCTTTGCCCTCTCGCTGGATGGCGGGGAGGTCATTTTTATCAATGAAGCCCGAGACAACAGTGAACGGTGTTATGTGTCTTTTAAAGGAGAAGAAGCCGAACAGGTAGCCAAAGGCGACCAGTGTACCATTGCTGCATCCGGACAGGTTATCTTCACTAAAGAAGTATCAAAGGATGGTGAATTGACCGTTAAATCGTATGATATCCGGGGAGAAAATGAAGTGGTTCTTCTGGATGAAGAAGAGGACGTACGCAACAATGCCTATGGATACAATGACCTGGGTTCCCAGATTTATGTCCTGATCGATGACGGCGATACAGCCTTCCTAAAATTGATTGATGCGAAAAATGGTGAGGTGATCGCAGAGAGCGATGAATTTGAAAATATCCGCTCCTATGACCGGGCTTTTGCGGGGGACAAGGTCTGGTTTATTGCCGTGAATGATGATGAAGAACTCGAACTGTACACACTCGGCGCAGAAGGCCAGACACTGATCGAGAGCGGCTACAGCTTGCTGGCTGCTTTTGACCAGAAAGGTGAAAACCTGGTCTACATTGTTGGGGATGAGGACGGCGAACAGACTGTTTTTGTTCACCCGGTGAAAGGCGGGGATGACATCGAAGTGATGCAAGGAGAAAACCTTTCCATGTATATGATGCTTTGGAAAAATGTTGTCCTCATTAAGGAAACCGATCTTGAAGATGCCCAGGTCACACTATACTCGGTCAAATCCGACGGGAGCGGCCTGGCAGAATTATTCTCGGATGCCGATTACAATATCGATTCCATCCTCAGCCCGCTGAATTCCTCGCGCCTGTTCATCCGTTTAATTGATGATGATGGGTTGGTAAGCCTGTACTCCACTTCTCTCGGCAGTGAGGAAGGCGAATTCATCCTTGAAGAATGGGCAAGCATCACGATGCATGACATCAGCGCCGATGGAAAAACCCTGGCACTATCGGGTAAAGAAGAAAGCGATGATGACTTGATCCTGTTCACCATCGACCTGGCAACAGGAGCTGAATTAACCGAACTAGACGATGACGACCTGACATCGGTCACAGCAGCCGTTTTTACTGCCGATGATAAATTCCTGGTTTACAACGCAAAAGTCGGTACGGATTACGATGAATATGAAATCCGCAAGGTCAAATTGGGCGGTGAAGAGGACGTTGAATTGCTGTTCGAAGAAGCCCTGCTTCTGGATGTTGAATGGAAGGTGATGGACAACTTTGACAGCTACAATTACTTCTCGTCTCCAGTTACTGCCTTTTAGCTGAAATACGTGATCTTGCGGAGAAAGACGGGATATTAAGTAAAAAAAGTTGCCGGGTGCAGCGTTTGGGTATACACTTTACACACCCGAAAGCACCCGGCAAATTGTTTCCCCTGATCTTATTGTTTTACATTCATAACAGCCAATTTAACAACCCTTGATGGAGGAAGAATTATGAGATGTCCTAAATGTGATGCAGTATATGAAGACGGCAGTTATTTCTGCCCCAATTGCGGCGCCCCGAACGAAACGATCCAGGTGCAGGAAACCCCTGCAGCGCCACAGGCAACTATCCCTGTGCAGCCGCAAGAACAAGTTTCCGGCAGCGGATGGCAGGCACCGCAACAGCCTGATTGGCAGGCTGCGCCCCCGCCCCCAGTTGCAGCCATTCCCCCCCTGCCGCCGAAAAAGAAAAGCTGGCTGTGGCTGATCATCCTCGGCGCCCTTTTGCTGATCGGTGTAATTATCGCAGCCGTGCTTATTTTGGGTAAACTGCTCGGTGGAGGCGGGCTCTCCTTCCAAAAAACCTCAAAGGGGGATGGGGTCCTGATCGCGGTTCCTAACAAGTCTGACGAAGCAGAGGTCTATTCCCTGAAATTGGGAAAACCACTGGAAGACTTTGATCCCATCCTTGAGGACGGTACCCTTGAAGGCGGGTACATCTATACCTATGACCTGGAGAACGGCTACCGTAACCTCGGTTTCTGGGATCTCAGCGGTGGATATATCAAGGGGACAAAAGAGGTTTTGCTGAGCTATAACGATGACGGTGATATCAGCATGTACCGCTTCAGCACCAACCCAAAAGAGATCGCCCCATTCTTTGAAACCGATAATGAAGTCTATGCACTGGTGCTGGATGGCGGAAAGACAATCTTTATCAATGAAATCCGCGATAACAGCCAGCGCTGCTATGTATCGGAGAACGGTAAAGAGGCTGAGGAAGTAGCCAAGGGCGATGAGTGCTGGATCGCACCTGAAGGTAAGATCATCCTTGTCAAAGATGTCTCCAGCAAAGGCTACCTGACAGTCAAAGCGTATGACATCAAGGGGGAGAACGAAGTCATGGTCCTGGATGATGAAGAAAACGTCCGGGATAATTACTACAGTCACACCGTTGACGGCAAGTTCATCTTCTTCACGATCGAGGACGACGACGGAGCGAAGGTCAAGGTGGTCAGCACCGAAGACGGTGAGGTCATCGCCGAGAGCGATACCTTCTTCGATATTGTTACCACCAGCTCCAGCATGGCGGGTGACAGCATCTCATTCACCGCCGAAAACGATGAAGGTCTGCTCGAGCTGTATACCATCACAGGTTCTGACCAAAACATGGTCGCCAGCGGCACCAGCTTCCTGACTGGCTTTGATAAAAAAGGTGAAAACCTGGTGTACATGGTAGGGGATGAAGAGGGTGAACAAACCATTTTTGTCCACCCGATGGACGGTGATGATGATGTTGAAGTGATGAGCGGCGAGGGGTTGACCTTCAGCTACAATATCTGGTCTGGTATCCTGCTGATCCAAGAAACCGACGAAGACGGGGACGAGACCCTGTACAGCGCGAACAGCGATGGTTCTGACCTGGTTGAGCTGTTCTCTGAATCAGACATCTATATTGACTCGATCTACAACCCCATTGGTACAGATAAGCTGATCCTCTTGATCAGCAATGAAGACAGCCTGTACAACATCTTCTCCACCACAATCGGCAGTGAAGATGGGGATTACATCCTTGAGGACTGGGCATCCGTGTATCTGCATGCCATCAGCCCGGATGGAAAAACCCTCTTGTTCAGCGGCCGGGAAGAATATGACGACGACACCATCCTGTTCACCCTGGACGCAACCGGCGGTTCGGATAAGGTTGAACTGGATGACGATGACATTTACTCCATGCTCAACGCCACCTTCACGGTCAATGGCAAAGAGGTGATCTACTCGGTTCAGTCCGGAGAAGATTACGATGAGGTCGAGGTACGCAAGGTTAACATAAACGGCGAAGAAGATTACGAAGTGTTGTATGAAGATGCAGCCTTCCTGGATGTGGAATGGGCAACCTTGAACCCGTTTGACACCTTCTACTTCGGGTACCCTTATTACAGCAGCAGTATCTGCCCCGGCGCGGCGACCTTGCAGGTGGATGAATCGATCAAGGGCGCGCTCGACGAGGACACTTATGAAGCATGTTTCCGGTTCAAAGCTGAGCCCGATCAGGCATATACCCTGTATGCCATTGCCAGCGATGAAGACCTCAACCTGGCAATCAACCTGTACGACCGGGACGGAAACTACCTGACCTATGACGACGACTCCGGCCCCGGCTGGAACCCGCTTGTGTTCTGGACGAACGGGGAAGATACCAATTATCTCTATGCAAAGGTGAACTCTTACAGCTCAGGTGATGCAAAGGATTTTGAGATCACTTTGAAAAAGGGTTCCTACAACCCGGAGATGGCAACTGCAAAGGAAATCCAGACCAACGGTACCGCAGTTGCGGGAACTATTGAGGATTCAGATTACCTCGACCTGACCTACCTGGGATTTTCAGGCCCAGGCGATCTGTATTACTTTGACGGCAAGGACGGTCAAAAAGTCACGATCTCAGTCACCAGTGGAACATCTTCAGATATGAACCCAACAGTCATCTTGATGGGATCAGACCAGATGTTTTATGAATGGGATGGCGACAGCGGCGGCGGTGAAGATGCCCTGCTGGAATATGAACTGTACGAAGATGATACCTACTACATCCTTGTGATCGATGACTGGACCGACTCCGGGCCGAAGTATACCTATTCGATCTCCGTGAACTTGAAGTAACCTGTTATATATCCCACCAGTAAGAAAAGTCCTCCCCGCTAAAAACAACGGGGAGGATTTGATTTTAGCAATTACGGTACAAAGTTGAGGGAATACAGGAACACATTATTGGATTCGTCCAGTTCAGCAACCGTGCCGCCCGTATCCACCATTACTTTTGCCTTCAGCCCGTCTGCATACGTGGAGGCATACTGCATGTCGCATTCCAGGATATAACCCCCATTCTTCACCAGGCTACCTACATCCCACCCGCAGCTGGAATTGGCAAATGTCTCCAATCCCCAGAAGCGGACGGTGAACGGACCTGAAGTAGCAGTACCCTTGTTATACACCCCCACCCGCACATGAATGTTAATGTCATCATCGATCGGGTTGCCATTGTTGATCTGGAACTCGCTGACGTACAGGTCCGGCAGGAGCGGTGTGGGTGGCGGCGGCAGGGTGAAGGTAGCGGTTGCTGCGGCAGCAACCGACTTGATCACTACTGATAACGAAGCATTAGAAGCTCCTACGCCAAATATCGTCCCGTCTCCAGCCTTGATGCGGAAGTAACCGGTGTAGTCCCCCGGGCTGGCTGGCGCCTTGAGTTGGATAGAGATGTCCACCGTACCGCCAGGCGCTACCGATCCCGGTGTCAGCTGGATTGAGTCTGGAGCCTGCATCTTTTCGCCATCGGAAAAGACCACCTGGTAACTGGAATTCCAGGTGCAGGATCCTTCATTTTTTATCCGCCAGGTTTTGATGAAACTGGTGCCAGCAGTGATCTCGGTGCCATCCGGGATGGTGATATCCCCCTGGAAAGAAGCCTTGTTGCATGGGATGGGAGTGTGTGTAGTTGTCGGCGTGATGGTTACAGTGCTTGATGGAACCGCAGTTTCTGTGATGGTTGCGGATGGCAACTGTGTTTCCCCTGCTTGAACTGTCGCTCCTGGCGGCACTTCTGTTCCGGGAGGGGCAACCCTCTCTGTCAACTCAACTGCTACAGTTCCCGCCACACTGGTAAGGTCAACCTCCCCGCTTTTACCCGGGATGCCGCAGGACATAGCCACCAACAGCAACACAATCCATCCAGCGAAAATGCCAGTTTTGGTCGTTTTCATCTTCCCTCCGATTTGCTTGTAAGACAATATGGACTGCTAACAGGTGAATTTAAGATATAGGTATATCATAGCGCAAAATCAGCGAATTTTAACCACCCAATTCTGGTCAGCCTAATTAGCTTTCTGGCGATTGAAGGAAAGATCCCAGCTGGAAAATTTATGGAAGACAAACAGCATTGCCTTGTTTGCCCGCCAGAATGCCACCGAAGCCATGCCGTGCGCAAAAACTGCAAAAACAGGCGGGGTTTGCCCTGTGTAGTATGTCCAGCACACGCGGCTGGTTCCCCAGCGCTCGAGGAAGTAGCCCAGGGCAGCGCCCATCAAGAAAATGAACAGCATAGCCTGTTTATTGGTTGGCGTGAAGTAAAGGAAAAGGCATAACAAAACTGCCATCACCGTCAGACTCTTATCCAGGGTGGGTAAGACAAACCAGATCATCAGCGCCAGGAATGCCCCAAAGATAACCCAGTAACCGGCATTTACCACCCGGTCTGGCAGCCTGCGCGCCAGGTGGTCGAGGATGCGGTACAGCCGGTCGATCGAAAGTGTGGCAATCGGCCAGGCAGGCACGATCCACAGCGGTGGGCGTTCGTTAGTGTAATAACTCCAAATGCCGGTTTGTGTTCCCCAGGCTTCGATCACCAGCCCGCCTGCCAGCCCCACAAAGGCCAGCGGAAGGTCATGGCGCAGGTCAGCACTGCCCATGATTAGCACGGTCATCACCAGGAAATTACCCACAAGCAGGTAATCGAGCTGCTTCCAAACGGGTATATCCGGGGTGAACAGGCTGATGTACTCCTCAGCCAGCGGCCACCAAACGTAAAGAATGAGGCCGATAAGAGCCAGGAAACCGCTCAGTAGGGCATAACTGGTTTTATTCCAGCGCAAGAAGTTAAAAACGGTTCTGCTGTTTCCTTTTTTCTGCATACGTAAAATTATACAGAAATACCCCTGAATTGGCACGCAGGCATTCCCCAGGACTGTGGCGGTCCTGGGAGGAAAACTTTTCGGCAGCACTGCTTCCGTTTGGTATAATTCCTCAGCAACTTTGGAACGCGGTATGCCTGAAGAAACTGAAAACAAACCAGAACAAAACGCATCCCATGAAACTGCCAGCCTGCGCCGGACACGCTGGATAGCCTGGCTCTTGACCGCATTTATTACCCTGGCCTTCATTGCCTGGCTGTACTACCCTGCCATCTATCATTTTACGAGACCTGCACCTTCAGAAACTGCTGCCCTGCCAACGCCCACCCTGTGGCCGACCCGCACCTCGACGGTCATGCCGACTGCAACCCTGCGCCCTACCACCACACCCACCAGTATGGCTGCCTCATCCGCCTATTTTGTGGCCGACCTCTCTACGATCGACCCTGCCCTGCCCGGCGAGACAGGTTCTGGGTTCATCCTGGATGAAAGCAATGCAGTGACAGCTAACCCGGGCTTTGACAACCCCATCTGGACCAATTCAGCCACCATATCCACCCAGCTTGGGTTTGAGATCCTCGAGCCGTTCTATGCAACCCTCGGGGCTGCCAGCGTGACCTGGAGCATGGATGAAAACCTTCCCCCCGGGTTGTATGAGATTTATGTCATGGATACGGTCTTTTCCTCGGGCGGTTCATTAACATTCAGAGTGATGAACAACGGGATGGATATCTTCCCATACCTGGGCACCCAGGTGGTGAATTACCAGTCCCTGCGCGGCACCCCCCAGCAGGAACAGGATATCTGGCACTCGATCGGGATGTACAACCTGGAACAGGAAGGCATCATATCGGTTGCTACCAGCTGGGATGTACGCGACGAATACACCATTGTGGCGGTAGACCGGGTGATGATTATCCCCCGCCCGGCTGCGACGTACAGCATCATGTCAAAACTGCCTCTCGGGAAGAAGATCATCATCCTAGATGACCCAAATGCATTGATCGAAAATGCTCAGACCATTATCCCGATGGATGGCAAGTTAGCCTGGAATAATAAAGCAGAAGTGATCGTCAACCCGGATGATACCCTCAGGGTAACCTGGAGCATGCAGGATCCCATCCCTATCGGCAGGTATGCCGTCTGGGTCTGGATTCCGGAAGTAAACGGGAATGCCCAGGCGAAATACCGGCTGATGGCGAATGAAGACCAGCTGACTGCGGTTGAAGGAACCGATCCAGGCCCGATCGTGCATGGCAACCGCCAGGGCGGCGCATGGATGCCGGTGGGCGAGTGGGAGATCAGCCCCTTCTACAGCCCGTCTGCCAGGTTGTCGCTCGTGATGGAAACCGTATCGGGTTCAACAACAGGCGAGCTGGCTGTAGACGCAGTCGCCTTCATTTACATAGAATAATTCCCGGAAAGATCAAATGCCGAATTCGTCCGGCAGCCAGTTATCGGTCAGGTCAAAGCATTCCATCGGCCTGCCATCTTCATCGGAAGCAGCGCCGCAGAAAGTAACCAGCATTTTCATTTGAAGGCCATTCAGCGCAGCCGTGAACCTGCCGGCAGGCATTCCGCTCGCCTGGAGCAAAGCCCGGCGCGTTCCTGCGCCATGCCCGCGGATGGTTCCCAGCAAACCGTCTTCATCCAGGTTGAGATACTGGTTTGAACTGCGTGGATACACCTGTACGAAGTGCTGCCAGGAAAAAAGGCTGTACTGCTGCCCGGCAGCTAGGCATAAGAACAGTTTCTTCGCAAGGTGCAGCGATTCTGCCCACTGCAAAGCGCGCTGGCGGCGTTCCGCCAGGCTTCCTTCTGCGACCAGACTGGTGATATCTCTCCCGTTGTTATCGGGATACACCAGGCATTCTCCAATCTGGTTGACATAATTTTCAAGGTCTTCGATGGAGGCTATAATGGGCATTCCATTCCTCAAATTTTGATATTCCATGCAGGCACTTCTTCTGCGAATATCCCCGGTTAATCTCAGGGTTGATCTTAATAATTCCAGCAGTTTATAACCATTAAGGGAGACTTGTAATGGGAGAGCAGCGGGTCCGCGTCTTTTTCAAACACCAATTGTAACGCTTAATCTGCCGATCTTTCAGATTCCCGGCCTGAAACCGGGCTGCTCTACTCACAACCATTACAGGAAAACTTGAACAGGGTGGCACTTGCAAAAGTATCCAGTTCAACCAGCCTGCCGGCGAATATTCCCTCATACGGTTCGCTTTCAGTCACCATGTACGCATTGGCAAAAACGTAATCCATCCCCAGCTGACTGAGAAATTCGGCTGCTGTCCCGTTCTTCATGCTTTCAAAATACGCGACGCTGTTCATCAAGCCGTCCAGGTTGACGATCGTCCTATCCTGGATAAAATAGGCAATATTACCGCCTCCGGTCGAGCCGATGACCGCACCCGGTTCGGTTGCCTGTTCCAGCAGCTGGATAGAGCCCAGGTAGGCAGTTTCATTTTCGGGTACCACAGTTGGGGGAACCAGAGTATGGATGTCCCTGGCATAGCTGAGCAGCCAGGCAACTCCAAACACAACCATTGCAGCCGCAGGGAGTAAAGCCGGAATTTTCCATGCCAGCAGCCTGTGGTAGAGCAAATCGGTGAAAACAGCCGCCAGCCAGAGAATTGTCAGCATCTGACTGATCCAGTACCAGTCACGCGTGTTCACATACCCGGTGCCGTTGTAGTAGAACAACTGCAGCAGCGACCCGGCAGCCAGGGGCAGCAGCGCCAGGGAATGGATATTCTTTCGGAAGTGCTGGCGGTCAAAAACTGCCAGCAGGATAAAAACAGCCAGGAGCGCCAGGAAAAACAAGCCCACTGTCATGGCCGCTTCATCCTTCCTGATCCAGTGCCAGCGCTGCAGCTTTTCTGCCAGATCAGTCCAGCCGGAGAGTGCCAGCGACCAGGGCCCGCGCTTGAGGCGGGCATCATACCCGAAGAACTCCAGCAGACTGTTGACCGGTTTGCCATAGACGGTGTACAGGGTACCCCACCAGTGCTTGATCTGCCCGCTGACCGGGGAGAGTGTGCCAAAGGTAAGCTTGCTCCATCCCATGTAGAGGATCAGGGCTGCAGCCACCGGTGCAAAATAGGCAGCTCCTCGCTGCCGCCAGATGTCCAGGTGCAACCTGACTTGTTTCCAGGGGGAAACAGGCAGCCCGGAATTGTGCTCCTTTGGCGTAAACCTGCGGTAAAGCCACGCAATCAGCAGAGCTCCTGCCAGGGTAATAGCCCAATCAATCAGGAGGACCGTTCGCGGAAAACGGTCAAAAAGCCCCAGGGCATAGACGCCCAGCATCACCGCACCCAGCAGAGCGCCTGTGCTGGTAGCCGCCAGGACAACCCTCAATCCGGGTTTCCAAAATGCCCTGCCGGGATTTAGGTCAAACAGTCCGCCCAGGGTAAAAGCAGCCATCTTCAGGATAATGCTTAGCCCTAGCATCCAGTAGATGGAAGGAAGGTACTGGATGTAGGCTTCACGGAAACCAACTCGCAGCATGAAACTAATAAAAACGCTGGCAGTGCTTAACAGCAAGGCCAGGATGACCGGGTAGCGCTTTTCTCCCTGGCGGTAAATTAGCCACAACCCGGCGGCTGACACCAGGAAGATGTTATCCAGCCGGCTGAAAAGCACCAGCACAGCCGCCGCGCCCAACCCCGCCAGGGATTTCCAATTTACCCTGTGCTCACCCTCTGCTGTTGTATGCAGCCCATACCGCACCAGCAGGAACATGAACAGGATCGTAGCAAAGGCATTGATGCCTGCTTCCATCCCGTTATGTGAAATGACAGGCTGCACCAGGGGTGAAATGACCCAGAAGAAGCTGAGCAATGCGGACGGTGCGGCCGACAGCACTTTGCGGAATGTGGAGAACAGCAGCACCCCGCTGGCAGCATTCAGAAAGCCGGCTATGATCACCAAAATGCGCAAGGGCAGGAGAAGGTCATAACGTGCCAGGGCAAAAACCGGGATGCAGATGAACATCCAGAGCGGGTGGAAGCCGCTGGCGGTATTGATCCCGTCAAAGGTAAAACCCAGCCCTTCACTGACATTCTGAGCCTCTTTGAAGTAATAATAAGCATCATCAATGGTAAACCAGTTAACCAGGCTGTTGGCTGGGGCAGCAGAGACAGCGATATGGATCACAAGCGTGATGATGACAAGGATGAAAGGAAAAATGCGGGAAAACCACGTTCTCATAGTTTTTCATTTTTCCAGAGATTAGGCTGGAGAAAAAATCCGGCGGCATGATCTGCCAGTAAAGGAGATTAATCATTCTAGCATAAAACTTGCATGGAATTAAATATTGTCAATTTGACGTCATTTAGTCTGTACTATAATAAAAAATACAGAAACGGCAGCCGCTGCAAGCTGCTGCCCAAGGAGGACAACCCGTGGAAACAAATCTGCTTCGCATTTTTTTGTTTGATGGCCCAGAACCGCAGGCAACACCCAGCCCAGGCCAGGCAGACGGCTCACTGACAGCTGTTTTCTCTGGTTTCCTCAACACGTTCAATGAACAAGTTGGTCGCTGGGCAGATGTCACCGGCTTGTCAAACCAGGTGATCATTGCGGTATTCCTGGCAACGGTTGTCATTATCCTGCTGCTGATCCTGATCCTCATCTTATCGATCTTCAACCGCAACAAGAAAAAGAAAACCAGGCGCAATGCAAGGCCGGTGAGCATGGCCCGTCCGGCTGCTACCCGGCCAGTTTCTGCGCTTCCGCAGCAAGCAGGCGAGCCAGTCCAGGCCGCCGCAGCAGCAAGTAGCGGGTTCGGGTTGCAGTTCACCCTGCCGGACGGGAAGAAATTTACCCTCTCTGGACTGCCAGCCACCATCGGACGGATTAACGGCAATACGCTGGTCCTCACCTCTGATGCTGTATCAACCATCCACGCCAGGCTGTACTACGATCCGGTTCTGCAGGCAGTTTGTATCGAAGACCAGAATTCCCTGAATGGAGTCCTGGTCAACGGTAAGCCCACCCGCAAAAACATCCTGAACAGCGGCGACCAGATCACCATTGGTGATGTGTCACTGGTGTACCAGGATACCGGTTACATTCCATCGTAAAGCGAATTTATTACAGGAGCATGCTATGACCGAATGCCCGAAATGCCATCAGGAAAACAACGAAGGCGCAAAATTTTGCACCCGCTGTGGCGCCAGGCTAGACGAGCCCCAGGCACGCCCAACCAGGAAACTGGAAGACCTGCCTGCGCCAACCATTCCTGTCAAAAACCTGGAGACTGACCCTGCCCGCCATGGGACGAAACCTTTACCGCCGCCCGCAGCCCTGGAGCCCAGGCCAAACCATGCCATCTTTGCCGACCGATTTCTAAGTACAGGTCTGCTTTACAGTGATAATCAATCCAGCGCCGCATACCAGGTGGAAGAGATTGGGAGCAATGCCAGGCTTCTGCTGCGGCAATGCCCGTCTTGCGGGGCAGTGCATTCCAGGTGGGAAGAGGGGGCAGAACCGGACCGGTTCTGCAGCTCGTGCGGCACACAGATGGAAGCTTCAAAGGTAAGCCTGCAGCTGTTTGAAAGTACAGACCCGCTGCCGGACAGTGTGGTTCAGATCGCCCAAATGGGTCTGGTGCATGCCAATGTGCGCGCTCCTGTTGCTGCCTTCAGCGAGATCCTGGCAGGGGTCAACCGCTACTGCCTGGTCACCCCTCCAGCCGATCCGCTTCCGCAGACCGTGGAGCAAAACCAGGCCATCCGCTGGACAGCCGGCCTGGCACGCGCCGTGGATTACCTCTACCGCAACCAGGTTTCATTCAATGGTCAGGCAGATGTCACCTCGATCGGGTTGAGCAACAACCACCTGGTCTGGTCAAATTTCCGCAATGCTGTCATCCTGGAGAATGATATCCTGGAGCAGGGCAGGATCAACGACCTGAAAAGCCTGGTAACCCTTCTTTTCCAGTGGCTTACCGGGAAGACCACGTTTGAAGCGGATCCCGAACTGCCCACTCCCCTCAACAGGCTTACCGAAAAGGCCTTTGGTCCGGAAGGCTTCCGCAGCGGCAGAGAGCTGGCTGCTGCCCTTGAGACCATTGTGAACGATTCGCTTTCTGCACTTCCCATTGATTACAACATCGGCAAACGGACCCATACCGGCATGGTACGGGACCTGAACGAAGACGCCATGTATTCCATTGAGACTGCACGGGTGGTGCAATCCCATCCCCAGCCGCTCGGCATCTTTGTTGTCGCAGATGGGATGGGCGGTCACTCCGCTGGCGAGGTTGCCAGCGGCACCATTGTCGGTTATTTTGCCCAGCGCGCCCCGCAAGACCTGGCTACCATCCAGGCGCAAACCGGCGGGATGAACTGGAGCGACTGGTTGAAAGAGACCGTGAATGGGGCTAATAAAGCCGTGTATGACATGCGCACCGCAGCAGGAACCGATATGGGCTCCACGCTCGTAATGGCAGTCATGGATGGTTTAAAAGCCTACCTGGCAAATGTCGGCGACAGCCGCGCTTACCTGGTCAACAGCCAGGGCATTGAGCGGATTACCACAGACCACTCCCTGGTGGAACGTCTGATCGCTACCGGGCAGATCCGCCGGGAAGAAGGCAGGACCCACCCGCAGCGCAACGTGGTGTACCGCACCATCGGGGACAAAGAACAGGTAGATGTGGATGTATTTACGCTCACCCTTGAACCCGGTGATAAGGTCCTGCTTTGTTCAGACGGCTTGTGGGAGATGCTGGAGGATGAGACGACCTTGCAGATCATCCGGGAAAGCGCAAACCCGCAGGCTGCTTGTGAAAAACTGATCGCGGCAGCCAACACAGCCGGCGGTGAAGATAACATCACCGCCATCCTAGTCGAAGCTGTCAAGGCAGGGTAAGCCCGGGAAAGTTTTTTTGAATTTGCGCCTGGCAGGTGAACCCTGCCAGGTTTGAATCTATCTTGCAAAGATGCCCGCATAATAGGATAATAAGCTTGATTAGCTGGCATTCTCCAGGCGCAAGCAACTGAGGGAGCCAGCTGCAGCACAGAAAGGATTTACGGCAGCCGCATACATCCTCCGGCTGCAAAATTAAACCAACCCGATTTCTAATTACCTGGCAGGGTTCATGGGGTTTCGCTGGAAAACATATTTATGAAAGCCTCTCCTGCAGGCAGGTTAAAAGTGATGGAGGTGTGAGTATGAGTGATGTATGTTCTTCTTGCGGCCAACCGGTTATGCCGGGGGCAATTTTCTGTGACAACTGCGGCAACCGGCTGGTTCCAGCAGCACCCCCAACCCCGGTTGAAGCGCCGGCTCTGGTTGCAGCACCATCCTCCGGCTTGCTCCCATGCCCGGTGTGTAAATTTGAAAACATCGCAGGGGCAGCTTTTTGTGAGAACTGCGGCACCTCCCTGGCTACGTTAACACCCCAGCCTTCCGCGGAAGCCATACCCCCAGTTATCCCTATTGCTGAGCCCATCCCCCCGGAACCGCTTGCCCCTCCCGTACAGCAGCCCGAACCTGCTACTCCGGCATACGTGGAGTATATACCGGCTCCCCTGATTGACGAGGTACCGCCGGAAATTCCAGCTGCTCCTGAAGAGCCGCCGGTTCCCCCAGCCGCACCGCCTGCCCCGGTTTACATTTCCGGTTCCCTGCAGGTTGCCGGAACTGGTGCAATCATTCCCATCCCGGATGGAAAAAGTGAGATCCTGGTTGGCAGGGAAGACCCGGTCAGCGGCAATTTTCCGGATGTCAACCTTGACCCTTATGAAGCACTTAACCTGGGTGTCAGCCGGCAGCACTGCAAGCTTTCCATCCAGGAATCCCAGGTAATGATCGAAGACTTAAATTCGGTCAATAAAACTTACCTGCGGGGCCTGCCCCTTGTTCCAGGTCAGAAGTATCCCATCCAGGATGGGGATGAGGTCCTGCTCGGCAGGTTAAAGCTGGTTTTCAACCAGTGACCTGCTGCCTGTACTGGCATCCCTTTCATTAAACCATTGCCTGGATCCTTGGCGGTCAAACCATTCGCATAACCTGAAGCAAGGATATTGTCAGGATAAACCAATGACCCAATCACCCTCCTGTCCCCATTGTAATGCTCCCCTCAGGGCTGAAGCCCGCTTCTGCCCGTCCTGCGGCAAGCCGGTTGAACCGGCAGCTGTTGAACCTGAGCCCATTCAACCGGAAGAAATGGAGTTAATTTCTCCTGCTGTATCCCAACCGGTGGAAGAACCTGCCCTAAAAGCAGCTCCCCAAGCAGCACCAGCACCTTCAGCGCCTCGGACCGTCAGGGCCAGCGACTACCAGCCAGCTGCGCAGCCAAAACGTGCTGAAGAACAACCCAGGATCCTTGTGCGCGAAGGGGCTTCTGAGCGGACCATCTTGCTGCGGAAAACCCCTCTTACGATCGGGCGCGACCCCTCAGCGGATGTCCAGATCGGCCTTCCCACCCAGCAAAACCCGGCTGGTCTACCGGATATCTCACGCCGCCATGCCCGCATTTCCCCGGCCGAAGGCGGGTATACCATCGAGGACCTTGGCAGCCGCAACGGCACGTTTGTCCGCGGGCGACAGATCGCTGCGAACACCCCTGTACCCCTCCAAAACGGCGATATTATCCGTATCGGCGACATTTACGGTAATTCCGTTTCCCTGACATACCTGGAAACAAAGGACACAACCGAAGCGGTAGCCACCGCATTCGCCATCGACATGGCTATGATCGCCAGCCAGCCGGTCACGACCATCGGCCGCGACCCCGATTCGAACATCCCGTTAAGCGCCCCGATCGTTTCCTGGAAGCATGCCCAGTTTATCCACACGGAAAAAGGCCATGACCTGGAGGACCTCGGCTCGACCAACGGCACCTTTGTGAACGGCAAGCGCATCAAGCGTGTATCGCTCAAGTTGGGTGACAGTATCCAGATCGGTCCCTTCAAGATGGTGTACGGGCAGACAGCCATCGTCGCCCAGGCAGCCAGCCTGCGCCTGGACGGGGTAAACCTTCGCAGGGAAGTGAACACCAGCCAGGGGGTCAAGGTCATCCTCAACGATGTTTCCCTGACGATCCAGCCGCGCGAATTTGTTGCCCTGGTCGGCGGCAGCGGCGCGGGCAAATCCACCCTGATGGATGCCCTCAACGGCTCCCGCCGTGCGAATAAGGGCAGGGTGTTAATCAACGGCGACGACCTCTACCGCCATTATGACGCTTACCGGCGCGATATGGGCTATGTACCCCAGGCGGACATCCTGCACACCAACCTGACCGTCAAGAATGCCCTGAGCTACACCGCCATGCTTCGGCTGCCACCGGACACCCGGAAAGCCGAGATCGAGAACCGAATCAATGATGTGCTCGATATTGTGGATATGGCAGACCAGAAGGATGTGCAGATCAGCCAGTTGAGCGGCGGGCAGCGTAAACGGGTCAGCATCGCCTCCGAAATGCTTTCTGAACCGCGCCTGCTGTTCCTGGATGAGCCCACTTCGGGGCTGGATCCCGGCCTGGACAAGAAGATGATGCGCACCCTCAATAACCTGGCCGACAGCGGATGCACCGTGCTGGTGACCACCCATGCCACTTCCAATATCCTCGATTCCTGCGACCATGTCATCTTCCTGGCACACGGGCAGCTGGTGTACTTCGGGCCGCCCCAGAAAGCCATCTCGCACTTCCAGGTGCCGGACTTTGCGACAATCTATGCCAAGGTGGATACCAAACCGGAATCAAAAGCTGCTGCCGAAAACTATAAACAGTCTGAGGACTATAAACAGTTTGTTCTCCAGCGCCAGGGTGAGATCCCCAACCCGACCAGCAGCATTCCAACCAGTCAAAAAAAGAAAAGCAACAGCCTGGCGGCCAGCCTGCGACAGTATGCCATCCTCACCCGCCGCTATCTCGACCTGATCTTCAGGGATAAGATCAGTTTGTTTGTCCTGTGCGCGGTTATGCCGATTATCGGAATTTTCCTGCTCTTGATCGCCGAACCAATGGCATTTGTCGGCGATACCGAACGGGAGATCTGGTACCAGCTGAAGACCAACGGGGTGTACTCGATTGCCAAAGATGCTCAGGCGCTGATCAATATGCTGGCATTTTCTGCCATCTTCCTCGGGCTTTTCGGTTCCGCCTACGAGGTTGTTAAAGAAAGGGCAGTGTACGAACGCGAACGCATGATCAACCTGGGCATCGTCCCGTATATGATGTCCAAGGTCACCGTGCTGATGGGTTTCGGCGTTATCCAGTGCCTGCTGCTGCTGGCGGTTGTCGGTTTGAAGGTGGAGTACCCCACCCGCGGATTGTTATTTGCCCCGGTGGTGGAGATGTACCTGACTCTGCTGATCGGAATGTTTTCCGCGATAGGGCTGGGGCTGTTAATCTCTACACTGGTGAAGAACAGTAACACGGTCATCTACATCATCCTGGTAATCCTGTTCGTGCAGTTAATCTTCTGCGGCACCCTCTTCCCCCTCCCGGATGCAGCCAACCCCATTTCCTACGCAACTTCAAGCCGCTGGGCGATCGAAGCACTGGGAACCAGCGTGGATATGGACCGCCTCAACGACATGGGCGAGGTCAGGATCCAGGAACTGAACAAGGATGTTAAATCGCAGATGGACTTCTTTGTCGGATACAACCGTACAGAAAGCCACCTGCTTACTTCCTGGGGTGTCCTGCTTGGATTCGGGATCCTTAGTATCATTTTATCGATGGTTTTCCTGAAAGCACAGGATAAGAAGTAACTGCCAGGCTTCTGATAGGGACATGACAGAAATCATGCAGGCGAACTGGATCATCACCAGCAATTCGGAAAGGGTTATCGAAAAGCTCAATGCCTTAAACGGCCTTCAAGCATACGAAATATCCACCTGGGTTGACATGGCAGAAGAACCGGCCAGGCTGCAGCAGGCATTGATCCTCTCGGATTTCCCCTCCTTGGAGCAGCGGGATGAACAAGCTGCTTCCTTTTCCGCCACCTTGCGGGATTATGTCCATAACGGCGGCGGCCTGACTGTCCTGGGTGAGAGTGCAGCCGTGTTAGCATCGGCATTCCCGGAATTGGTTACAGGTATCCACAAGGTAGAGACCGGCCAAACCGTATTTTCAATTACCGATCCCGCCCTGGCGCACCTTGCCGGCGAGAAAATCGCGGTGGACCTCACCACACCCCTGGTAATACCGCAGGTTGAAGGGGAAAACCTGCAGGTGTTCGTGCAGCTAGCAGGGCTGGAGCCTTTACCGGTCGTGTTTGCATTCACGCATGGCGGCGGCTATGTCTTCTGCCAGCCTTTCCCTTTGGGAATCCTTGAAAAAGAGGATACACTCGTCTTGTTCCTGGCAGCAACTACCCAGACGCAGCCATTCAGGAAAGGCATGCTGGAGAAAGTGAAGAAAGAGCGTGCCTCAGTTGCCGCTGAGTACCCATTCCTGCTTTCAGGAATGAATCCTTCAATTTCAATTGACTTCTCCCCGCTGCAAGGGAAGAATGCCTTCGTGCTTTTATACTGGCAGGGGAATGCCCGGATACACCTGTATATTGAAGATGAGCTCGGGCGCCTGGCATTGAACCATACCAGGGAAAGCCCACCTTTTGCCTGGTATGCGCCGATGCCGGGCGGCAAGTGGCGCTGCAGGGCAGATCTGGTTGAAAGCCAGGACGCGGTTCTGCCCATGCTGCTAGCTTGCTGCAATATTGATTCGCCGGCCAGGAGGAAATTCCCGCAGGGGAACCCGGCAGGTCCAGCCAGGGTCAGGCGCTGCCCCAAGTGCAAGATGCCGCTCAGCCCTGACCTGAAGTTTTGCCCGGCTTGCGGGCGGAAGGTCGATTTACCAGCCCCAAGTTGACCGGCTGTCAGGATTACGGAAAGATCTTAGAAACCTGTGCCTCATTATTGGAAGCACCTGCAACAAGGAGTACTGAATGCCAGATGATATCCAACTTACCTGTTTGAGCAACAAAACAGCCGTTCCCGTGATGGATAAGGCTCAGCTTTTGTACGTCCTTTCTGAAATTACGCCCGGCGGGTTTGCCCCGAATGTGCGCCTGCCGTTGAATTTCGCCCTCGTGCTTGACCGCAGCGGCTCAATGGCGGGCGAAAAAATCCGCATCATGCGGGAGGCGGTCAAGAACATTATTGACCAGCTGGACCCGACGGATGTGATTTCGGTTATCACTTTTGAATCCACAACCCAGGTGCTTATTCCTGCCCAGGGGGTTGGAAATAAACCGTTGCTGAAAAGCATGGTGGACAGCATCCGCGACGGGGGCGGTACCAGTATGGCACCTGCCCTCCGGGAGGCGGTCAACCAGGTGAGCACATTCCACAATTCCGAGCGTATCAGCCGCATCATTCTCCTGACCGACGGCGAGGTGACCGACAAAGAAGCCGATTCATTCCGCGAGGCGGACAATGCCGGCGCGCTTGGCATCCCAATCATCGGCCTCGGTTTGGGAAGCGATTGGAATACCGATTTTATCCAGGAACTGGCTGACCGCAGCCTGCTGGCAGCACCGAAAAGCCGGGTCGGGTATGCAGATTACATTGCCACACCAGACCAGGCCTTCAGCATTTTCCAGCAAGTGTTCCAGAGCATGCAGATCGTATGCAAGAATGTTACCGCTACCGTGCGCATGGTGCAGGGCATGGAAGCCCGGCGTGTCTGGCAGGTCACTCCCATGATCAAAGATATCAGCTTAAAAACCATCCAGGGCCGCTCAGTGGTCATCCCCGTTGGCGACCTGGATAAGAGCGGGGCGGCATTCCTTGTGGAACTGGTACTTCCTCCCAGGCCGGAAGGGGTAATGCGGGCAGCCCAGGTGGATGTTACCTACACCAGCATGCAGAAATCCTCCGGCAGGGCAGCAGCTGACCTGGTCGTTAATTTCAGCAATGACCCAACCCTGGTAAACCAGCTGGACAACAGGGTGATGGGTATTGTAGAAAAGGTGACTGCCTTCAAGCTGCAAACCCAGGCGCTTGATGAGGCAACTGCCGGGAACATCCCCGGGGCGACCCAGCGGCTGCGCCAGGCAGTAACCATCCTGCTCAACCAGGGCGAAACCCAGCTGGCACAGCAAATGGAAAAGGAAGCCCAGAACCTGGAACAGGGCAAAGGCATCTCTGAAGAAGGATCCAAGACCATCCGCCTGACCAGCCGCAAGACCGTCCGCCTGGACTGAGCCGGCATTTATGAAGTATTTTTCCCGGGAGAAATACCGGGAATCGTTAACGGTTGAAAAGCAGCGGATTTATTTGTACAATCATGACTATTCCATTGCAGGGTGAAGGTTTACAATAAAAATCTAACTGATCCAATTGCTTGACCCCAGGAGGTCAAAATGTCAGCTACATGCCCGAATTGTGGTAAATCGGTCCGAACAGGTGCCAAATTCTGCAGCCATTGTGGCAAAGAAATGCCTGCTACCATCCCCCTGTCTCAGGAGGCAGCCCTCCCGCCGGAAAATGTACTTGATCCCGTACCGGAAGCTGCTGCCCCTGAGGCGGCTTCCACAGGACCCCAGCCGGCTGAAACGCATTCCAGCGCACCCGCCAGTGAGATTTGCCTGCACTGCGGGAAAACGATCCGCCAGGGCATAAAATTCTGCAACTTCTGCGGCAATCCAACCGGAAGTGCCGGGCAAACACTTGGGACCTCCAGCCAGTCTGACATTAGCCCGGCAGTACCGCCACCTCCCGCAATCCTTCCACCCGTCCAACCGCCTTCCGCTGCAGAGCCGCCCCGGAAAAAGGGCAAAAAGAAAGGTTGGCTGGTTGTCCTGATCCTGCTCCTGGTAATCCTATGCGCCCTGGCTGCTGTCGCTTTCCTGGCGCTCAGGGGCACCTTCGGCGACCTGCAGCTGCCTGACCCGCTGGAGGAGTTATCCAGCCGCCTGCAACCGGCAACACCCACCAGCGAACCAACCAGGACGCCTAAACCAACGAAAACGCCGACCGCAACCGAAACGCCGGAGCCGACCTTTACGCCGACCCTGACGCTGACGCCTACCATGACACCAACACCGGAACCTGAATATACTTTTTATGATTCGTTCGAAACCGGCTTGAATGATTGGTGGAGTGTTTTCGGGCCGAATTTGCCAAAAGATGCCAATGATGGCAAGCTGGTATTATTCAGCTCTCCCTCTGATGGCTCCGGGATAAATTCCGTTATGTTACCTCCTCTTTCACCCGGGATGGAAATCGGTGTGCTGGCCAGCATTTATGATGTTCCACCCAATGATGCTTTTGTTATCCGCTGGACACTGGATAGCCTGGTGTCTCCGGCTGAAGGATTAAACATACCGGCAGCAATCCAGGTACTTATCAGCACGACACGACAAGAATTAACCATTTATGACACAACCAATAATATTGAGATTGCTACATGCAATATTGCTAAAAATATTTATGACGGTTACTACAACTACGTAATTGGTATAGAAGAAAACAGGATAAGCCTGTACATGGAGGGAAAAGAACTATGCTCAGTTGGTATCATACCTCCTGATCTTAACGCAGATGGGAGCCTTTCCTTTGTAGGAAATGTGATCTTGGATGAAGTTTTTATCCTCGAAAAATAAAGAAAGTAATTCACCGGTTGCTAGCATGGATTAACTGAAACAAATGATACTCTCACGTAACAAATGCAACGAATAATTTGATAGAATTTTTTGAATCTTTACAGGAGCAAAAATGACACTCTCGCCCAGGCACATCTTGAATAGCCGTTACCACATTGAATCTTTGCTTGGACAGGGAGGATTTGGCGCAGTCTATAAAGCGCGCGATGCCAACCTTGACAAGCTCGTTGCCGTTAAGGAAAATCTGGATACTTCACAGGAAGCCCAGCGCCAGTTCCTGCGCGAAGCTACTGTGCTGGCAAACCTTTCACACCCCAACCTGCCCCGGGTAACCGACCACTTTATCATCCCTGACCAGGGGCAATACCTGGTGATGGATTTCATCGAGGGCGACGACCTGCAGCGCACCGTCGAAAAAGACGGCGCAATCGACCCACCCAGGGCAGCCCACTACATTTCCCAGGTGATGGATGCGTTGATCTACCTGCACGGGCGTACCCCGCCTGTGCTCCACCGCGACATCAAGCCGGCCAATATCAAGATCACCCCTGAGGGCAAGGCTGTACTGGTGGACTTCGGCCTGGTTAAACTGTACGACAGCCACACCAAGACCACCATGGGCGCACGGGCAATCACCCCCGGTTACTCGCCGCCCGAGCAATACGGCCAGGGCAGCACGGATGTGCGTTCCGATATTTACGCCCTTGGTGCAACTTTCTACATGCTGGTCACCGGTGTCAACCCGCCCGAAAGTGTCCAGCGTGTCGCCGGGGACACCCTGCGCCCGGCACACCTGGTCAACCCGCGCGTTCCGCCCGGCATGGGCATGGCCATCTCACGCGCGATGGATATGGTACCCACCAACCGTTTCCCAACCATGATGGATTTCCGCAACGCCATCAGCAGCCAGCGTGTATCCCCGGCCCAAACCGTCAACCTGCAGCCCGGACCGGTAATGCAGGCTACTATTCCGGTTGCCAGCTCAGGAACCTATATCAGCCAGGAACCGCTGCCGCCGGGAGCGCAGTATGCAGTGCCCGTTAAGAAGAAACCAAAAACCGGGTTGATCTTAGGCATCGCCGGTGGGCTGGTGGCAATCGTTGCCATCATCTGTATTGCACTGTACAGCATCGGCTCGGCAGCCAACAAATCTGCCACCGCTACTTCTGAAGCCCTGGCAGTCCAGCGGACCCGCACTGAACGGGCAGATCAAAAGTTGGAGGAGGAGAAAGCCACTGAAGCTGCCCAAGTTGAAATGACACAGGCAGCCCAGGTGGTGATGACCGAAGCAGCCGCAACCGTAAGTGCCGTCCAGGCGATCACAACAACAGCTGAAAGCTACGGCTCTCCAGCGCTTGTTTTTGGACCCTCTTCTGGAAGCCTCGAGCATACAACTGACGGCTTTATCCCCGGAACGAGTGCGGATGTTAGCCTCAAGAATTTCCTTGTCGAAGCCACTTTCCTCAACCCCTACAGCACCAGTGCAGGATCTTGGGATTACGGGTTCCTCTTCCGCCATGAGGGTGCAAATCAGCAATACCGCCTGATCATCTCCTCCACTGGTGAATGGGAGCTGTACAACAATACCGGTGAACCTGATGGTACTTTGGTTGACTCAGGAACAATCCCAAACCTGGATACCTCTGAATTCGGCTCGAATACCGTCCAGGTTGTGGCTTATGATAATTACGGCGAACTGATGGTCAATGGCGAATTCATCAGTGAACTGGATCTTTCTGCACGGGCTACTGAAGGAGATATCTTTGTGGCAACCGGTATGTACACCGGAGACCTGATAGCCGGGAAATTCACCGAATACTGGAACTTTTTTGTGTATAACATTCCCTAGCTTCGTACGGTTTACATGCTGTCCAGCCCTGGAGAACTCCAGGGCTGGTTTTATCTATCGTACCTGTGATTGTATGCCACCACTATGGACATAGAATAAAACCACTTCACATATTCCTTGATGATTTCCAACCCTTTACCGCTTCGATATACCCGCACGGATTCTGGCGTAAACCAATGTTTGGTAATTTAAGGCCATTCTCCTTATAATATATGCATGGCATTTGAAGCCGGCTATATCCTCAACAGCAGGTACAGGATCGTGAAACTGCTCGGACAGGGGGGCTTTGGAGCGGTTTACAAAGCCTGGGACCTTAACTTGAGCCACTCCTGCGCGGTGAAAGAAAACCTTGACACTTCGCTGGACGCCCAGCGCCAGTTCACGCGTGAAGCAACCGTGCTGGCCAACCTTTCTCATCCCAACCTGCCGCGCGTTACCGACCACTTCATCATCCCAGACCAGGGCCAGTACCTGGTAATGGATTTCGTTGAAGGGGATGACCTGCAGTCTATTCTGGAAAAGGACGGCGCTGTACCGCAAGATAAAGTGCTCACCTGGATGGCGCAGGTGATAGAGGCACTCGAATACCTGCACGGGCGAACACCGCCCGTGTTGCACCGCGACATCAAACCAGCCAACATTAAAATCACTCAGGAAGGGAAGGCCGTCCTGGTGGATTTTGGGCTGGTAAAACTTTTCGACAGCCATGTCAAGACCACGGTTGGCGCCCGGGCAATCACCCCCGGTTATTCCCCTCCTGAACAGTACGGGCAGGGAAATACGGATACAAGGACCGATATTTACGCCCTCGGCGCAACCATGTACGCCCTGCTGACAGGCATCCAGCCTCCCGAGAGCGTCCAAAGGGTAGCCAGCGACACGCTCCGCCCGGCGCATGTGGTCAACCCGCGCATTTCGGCCAGGGTTGGCAATGCGGTCACGCAGGCTATGGCTCTCTCCCCCGAAAACCGCTTCCGGGCAATCCGCCAGTTTCGTACAGCTTTAGGAGCTTCCAGCACTGAAACAGCTCCTGCACAACCGCCTTCTGGGATTCCGCAGCCTGTCTCCTACCCCGCACCTGCACAGTCTTTGCCGGTCAGTGCCAAACCGCTGAAGAAGAAACTGCCCGGCTGGGCGATAGCATTGATCGCCATGACCGGTGTGGGGCTGCTGGGCGGGTTGTGTGCACTGGTTTTCTTGATTCCAGAATTAAAGCCAACCTTTGCCACCAATACTCCGGCAGCCGTAACCAAAACCAGGACTGCCACCCGGACATCCTCACCCGTTCCGGAAGATACGCCAACGGTTTTTGTCACCCGCACACCAGTCATGCGCACTTCCCCTACGATCAACCCGTCCACCCAGCTGGCGCTGGTTTCCGGTCCCCTGGAAGGCGATATTTTGCATAACGCCACTGATGGTTTGATAGGCACAGTAGATCCAAAAGTATCGGTTGCCGACTTTATTGCCCAGGTGGACTTTATCACGCCCTACAGCACAAGCACCGGGTCATGGGATATGGGTTTTCTCTTCAGGGAACAGGGTTTCAACCAGCAATACCGCCTGGCTATCCTCTCCGATAGCACCTGGTATGTAACAGACCATACCGGCCAATCGGATGGAACTGAAATTGCCAGCGGTTCGCTTACCAACCTGAATACCCGTGAAGGAGACGTCAACAATGTCATGCTGGTGACCTTTGGGGCACGCGGTTGGTTTTTCCTGAATGGAACCCTGGTCTCCGAATTAGACCTGACCAGCAAAACAACTCCTGGAAATGTTGAGCTGGCAGTCGGCCTTTACTCTGGCAACGAGATGGATGGCAAGGCAACCCCGTACCAGAATTTCAACATTTTTCAAACCAACCTCACACCGGAAACGGGTAGCCTGGTGCACGATCAGGATGGATACATCGAAGAATACAGCCCTGGTGGAAATTACACGAACTTTATTGCTGAAGTGACATTTAAGAATCCTTACAGCACCAGCACCGGTAATTTTGATTACGGGTACATGTTCCGCAACCTGGGCGGTAATGACCAGTACCGCCTTACAGTTGCCGAGAATACGGGCTGGCAGCTGGCTTTCCATTCCGGAAACTCGGAGGGCACTCAGGTCGGATCCGGGTATATCAATAACCTGAAAACAGGCGCAGGGGAAAGCAACGATTTCACCTTAATCGCCCTGGGACAAAAAGGTTGGCTTTATTGCAATGATACCCTGGTGAGCGAACTGGACCTTTCCAACAGCCAGGCTGAAGGCAGCGTCTCCGCTGCCAGCGGGTTGTACACTGGCAATGAAATACCCGGGTACAGCACCGACTTTTCCAATTTCGTGGTCATCCCATTGCCATGATTTTAAACCTCTTGTTGTAAAAACAAAGTATTAATCTGTATAATATGATAGAGTTTGTCTATATTAAAGCTATTTCTTAGGCTGATGCGCAGGTGAATATGCTCAATCAAGGCCAGGTTTTACAAGATCGTTACAGGATAGCGAAACTGCTTTCCAGTAACAGCACAGGCTCAACTTACCGTGCCTGGGATGTTCCCCTCAACCAGCCGGTAGTCATCAGGGAATTCACGGATGTTTCTGAAACAGAACTGCAGGAATTTGAAGAATTGGCTGACCGCCTGGCCAGCCTGGACCATCCCAACCTGGTAAAAGTAAGCAACCATTTCAGCTTAGCCGGCCAGGGAAATTACCTGGTAATGCCGTTTATCGAAGGCCAAAGCCTCCAGCAAAAGCAAAAAGACAGCAGCGGAACAATTCCCTTGTCAGCTTTAAAGCCCTGGATAACACAGGTTTGTGATGCGCTGCAAGCCCTGCACACCCTGCCAGTTCCGTTGTTTCATGGCGATGTGCAGCCGTCCAATATAATCATTACACCGGAAAACAAAGCGGTATTGACAGGCATCGGGACCATAAACAAACCCGCTGCGCAGCCCGCAACAGCCCCGATCTATCAGGTAGCTGCCAGCGTTTACGCGCCTTACGAGCAGCTGACTTCAGGTATAGTGGATGCGCGCTCAGATATTTATTCTCTTGGCGCAACATTGTTCACCCTGCTAAGCGGTGAAGTACCCCCGGACAGCATCATCCGGTTTAACGGCGCAGTTCTCCCGACCGTCCGCAGCCTGAACAGCAGCATCCCTCCAGATTTTTCGGATTGTATTGCCCGCTGCATGGCAATGGAACCCGAAGAACGCTACCAGTCCATTGAAGAGGTAAAGCAGCGCCTGATGGCTGCTATAGAAATCCCCCAACCCACCGCCGCCCCCCTGACCACTATTCCTGTTCCAGGACGGTACAATGTGCCTACGGAACAGGTGATCGAGGAACCCGCCGCCCCGGCAATGCGGGTTTATGACCCTTTGCCACCTGGACAGGCTAAACCGCCTAAAAACAGGTCCTGCCTGCTGTGGGGAGGGATTGCAGCTGGGGCTCTCGTATTGCTGGGGATAGTCACCGTGGTCATCCTGGTACTGGCAGCGCCTTCCCTTTTCAATTTACCTGACATCATCAATGATGATAAGGAGGTAGTAAAAGTTGAGGAGGAAGAAACTGAAGCTTCTGAAAGCATGCCGCCAACGGCAGTTTTCACTGCCACACATCTCCCCGATTTTTACATCTACCCGGCCTATGACGGCACACCCAACCCTTCTGCCGGGGCTGCTAACCTGAACAGCCTTTGCTCGCGGTCCAATGACCCGGTGCTGTCACCCATCAAATATTCGTACAGCTGTGTTGTACCGGCCGGAAAACCCCTGGTGATCAACATGGGCTGGTGTACTTCCACGCAAGAGATCCTCGACCAGAACTGGGCGCTCATGTCCTATACCCTTCAGGTCGATGATGTGAAAGTGGATATTGACCGTGACACTGCTTTCATGGGTTATACGAATTCCGTCGGTACCTGCTATGCTTACCGCACCTACATCGAAGGATTAAAACCTGGTATCCATACCATCACCTACAGTTTCAGCATGTCTCAGCCGTTGAATGACGGCTATGATGATTACCAGGCAGGTACCTATACCGTCGAAAATATCATCACCATCCCTTGAGAAATACACCTTACTCCTTATTGAAATCGGAGCCGGAAAATTGTTCAGTGTTTATGTAAACCAGGAATATCAATTCGTTTTACCAACAGGAGGCAAGAATGTCTGATGACCAACAACCTGCCGAAACTACTCAAGAACCGCATGCCAACCCAGAGACCGAGAAGGTAAACTATTCCCAGGATGCCGGCCAGCAAAAACAGGGGTTTCTGGACAAATTATCCACCCGCAAGGGTATCACCATCCTGATTGCAGCGATCGTGGTGTTTCTCATCATTGCAGCGGTTACCGGAATCGTTGTATACAACAAGTACTTCAAACCAACACCCACAGCCCCGCCGCTCACGCATTTCGAACTGCCTCCTTCCCTTGAGGAACTGGCAGATGAATATCCGGAATACGCGGATATCCTCCTGGATCCCACGCTGGATACAGCTTACAAGGATTTCCTCGTCGCTTACCAGGAAAATGGTGTTGACGGTGCCATAGAACTCGCCAGGGCACGTGGCATGATCAATTCCAAAGGCGAACTGATGGTGACCCTTGAGTTTGACGTGGAAGACACAACCGCTGTCCAGGAACAGCTTAAGGGGGAAGGCATCAGCATCAACACTGTCCACGGCAACCTGCTGGATATCGGCATCCCAGTGGACTTGATCAAAGAGCAGCTCGAATCGGATGACCCGGCTGCAATATTCGAGGAATTGACCGAATTGGAGCATGTCACCCGCGTCCGGCTGCCGAAAATATCCACTCCCGACAGCAGCCTGAACCTCCACGATCAAGCGCCAGTCTACCAGATGGCGCTTGAATCTCTCCCGGTCATTAATGCCCCAGCCTGGCATGAGGCAGGCTTCACCGGGCAGGGAATGCGCGTCGGGATCTTGGACTTCGGCTTTGATGAGTACCTGGATGAACTGGGGAGTGAGCTCCCGGATTCCTCCATGGTGACAGCCCGGTCATTCATCGCCGGCACAGAGATCGACCAAACAGGGATCAATCACGGCACCGCAGTGGCTGAGGTTATTCACGCCATTGCGCCGGATGCCTACCTGGTCTTTGCCGCTTACTCCACAGATGCAGAGTTTTACGAGGCAGTGGATTGGCTGGTTAGCCAGAATGTTTCCATCATTAACCATTCGGGCGGCGGGGCATATGGCCCAAAAGATGGTACAGCTGAGGATGCACTAACTATTGACCGCATCTCATCCAGCGGAATTCTTTGGGTCAACTCCTCCGGCAACAGCGGCAGCCGCCACTGGCGCGGCAAGTACACTGACACCAATGGGGATGGAGTGCACGAATTCTTAAGTGACGGAACCTATGGATTGGTCTTCTATCCTTTTTACAATACGGGACTGCTTGTGCAGTGGGACGATTGGGACAGCATGACCCAGGACCTGGACATTTTTATTGTTGATATTAACGGGGATATTCTTTATGCATCCAGGAATGTCCAAAATGGTATCGATGGTTACACACCCTACGAATATGTTTCTTATGAATTTCCGGATTACGGCCCTTATTATCTTGTTATCACTGGAACCAATGTTACCCGTGAAATTACTATCGACGTATTTGCCACTTACGCCGATTTCGACCCTGCGTTCATTGTTCCCCAGTACAGCCTCCTCAGTCCATCTGATGCAAAAACATCATTTACCATCTGCGCCACCAACTGGAAAAGCGGAGAACTGACCGACTACAGTTCCCAGGGACCAACCGTAGACGGGCGTCTTAAACCCGAAATGTGCGGCCCAACCGAGACATACAGCGTGGCATTTGGGGAGGAATTTGCCGGTACATCCAATTCATCTCCCCAGGTAGCCGGTGCTGCAACCCTTATCAGGCAGGCATTTCCCGAATTTAGTGTTGACCAAGTCAAAGCCTTCCTGCTTGACAGGGCTCAGGACAGAGGACCTGCTGGGCCTGACCCGCAGTATGGCCAAGGACTGTTGTGGATGGGAGACCCGCCTGGTGAAGAGGTAGTCATCACAGCACCGCCCGAAGAAGAACCGGATGCCCCGACTGAGACCCCGATAGTGGTAGCGGTAGAACCTGAACCCACCGAGGAAGATGAAGACCGCGAGGAGGTGGATAAGGAAGAAATAAAACCCATTGACACTGTGAATGAAATGGACAATACCTGGAAATTCATTGCAGGTCTCTTCTGTTGCTTCAGCCTGCTGGTGGTCTTTGGCATCGTCCTGCTGGTGGTGCTGCTCAGCCGGCGCAAGAAACCGCGCCGCCCAATACCTCCGCCAAGGCCAGCCGCTCCCTATCGCCCGCCCCAGGCTCCACAAGCCGCCCGGCCAGTTGCACCGCAGGCACCCCGTCCGCCAGTACCTGCTGCAGTACCACCGCGTCCGATTGTCCAGCAGCGGCCTGCCCCGCCGCCGCAAGCTGCACCAGCAGCAGTCTGCCCGCATTGCGGTGCTCCGCGCACATCACAGGCAAAATTCTGTGCTCGCTGCGGAGGACCGCTTGACGTACCCCCACCGCCGCCAGCGCAGACAGAATGCCACCATTGCGGTGAACCGCTGCGGCCGGGGGCAGTCTTCTGCCCGAAATGCGGACAGAAGCAGTAAACATGCAACCACGATAAATATCAGGCCTGGAGAAATCTCCAGGCCTGAATTATTTTGATTTTTCACATTTCTACACCCACTTTGCCTGCGGGTCTGGATGGCGGATGCCTTTGTGATAAGGAATGGCTGGAACCCCGATAGCCAGACCGGCAAATATGGTGTCTCTCTCCGGGATCTCTACCAGCCGGGAAATTGCCGGGTTGTTTTCAGCAGCCCTGACGAGGTAACCGGTGTAAAATGCCCCTAGCCCAAGCGTATGGCACATTAATGCCGCATTCTGGCAGGCCAGCTGGGCATTTTCATTCGCAAAACGGCGCTCGGGAGACCCATGAAAAAGCATAAGCAGGGTGGCATGGTGCAGGATCGGATCCTCGCCGTTCTTGACCTGTTCGATCATTTTCTCCACCAGGGGCAGGTAAGCCTTGCCGATCGCCAGCTTTTTAGGGGCAAAGGTCTTAATCACCCATGACAGGAACCGGTTGCGCAGCAGGGCAGCCTGGTTCGCAAACTGGAATACCGTCAGCTCCACCACCTGCCCAAGAAGCTCAGGGGTTTGCACCAGGGTATAGCGTGTGGTGGGAAAATTACTGGCAATTGGGGCAGAACGGGCTGCTTTGACAACCAGCTGCATTTTTTCTTTCGGAACTGGCTGGCGGGTGAATTCCCGCACAGATCGGCGGGTTTGCATCCAGTTCAGCACAGTTCCACCATCCAGTTGCATCTCCGGCTGGATGGGGAAGAGCGAACTGGCTGGAAAGCGGCTGTGGCTGATGGCATCTTCCGGGCAGGCTGATACACAGTGCCCGCAGGCGATGCAGCTTTGCGATTTGACCACCTGCGGTGGAGAATCATCGTCTATCGCAGCAAAAACCTCAGCCGGGCAGACTTCCACACAGGCGCCGCAACGTATACACAGGTCAGGGGATATTTCAATTCTGGTTGGCATAAGTTAATTTTAACCCAGGAATGCGGTTACAGGCTGTAAACAGGTAAAACCGAAAGCGCACATGCTATAATCTTTAATCAATGGAGGTAAGAAATGGCTGGTATTTTTGATGTCCGCCCTTCGCCCATTGCGGGAATGTGGTATACCGCTGACCCAAAACGCCTGGCAAAGGAGGTGGATGAGTATATTTCAGCAGCACATTTACCCCCGCTCGAAGGGGATGTGATCGGCGTTATTGCCCCGCATGCCGGGTACCGGTACTCCGGCCCTACTGCCGGCTATGCCTTCCGTTCGGTCAAGGGAGCATCTTTTGATGTCGTCGCAGTGATATCTCCCATGCACGGCTACCATCCTGCCGGTCTCTTAACCTCAGCCCACCGGTTTTACAGCACTCCTTTGGGGAACATCCCCATTTCCAAAGACCTCGTGGAAGGACTAACCAGGCTGCTGCACGACCGTACCGGTGTGGAACTCACCCCGGTTGCCAATGATGGCGAGCATTCGCTGGAGATCGAGTTGCCTTTCCTGCAAAGGGCGCTGGCTGGCAGCTTTGACCTGCTGCCCATCATGGTCAGGACTCAGGCACCAGCCGTGCTGCAAGCGCTGGGTATAGCCCTGGCTCAAGTGCTGGCGAATAAGAAAGTGCTCCTGGTTGCCAGCACCGACCTCTCGCACTTCTACCCCGAAATGGTTGCCCGCCGCCTGGATTCCGGGATGCTGGAGGCTATCGGGTTCTTTGAACCGGATTCAGTGCTTGAAGCCGAATCCACTGGCAAAGGGTATGCCTGCGGCGCCCCCGCTGTGGCTGCCGTCTTATGGGCAGCGCAGGAATTGGGGGCGAACCATGTGCAGGTGCTTCACCACAGCACATCCGGCGATGAAACCGGTGACCGCAGCCAGGTAGTGGGGTACGGCGCGGCAGTTGTACTGAAAGCTGCCTGATAACCGCAAGGCAGACCGCATGTTTATCCGTGTTACAGTAAACATCCCCACCATCAGCGGAGTATTTGATTATTCCGTTCCTCCTGCCCTGGAAAAGGATATCCATCCAGGAACGCTGGTAGTGGTTCCCTTTGGAAAACAGGTTGTCCAGGGGATCGTGGTGGAACTGGTTGAAACCCCTGCCGTGGAAGAGACCAGGGAGATCACTGGAGTTCTCGATACCCTGCCGGCTTTGACCCCCGCCCAGCTGGAACTTGGCTCCTGGATCTCCCACACCACATTAAGCCCGCTGGCGGCATGCCTGGATGCCATGCTGCCGCCAGGCATTTCTCAGCATGCCGATACGCTCTACAGACTGGCGGAAGAGCCTGGGGTTGAAGAGCCTTCAGCACAAATTGAGAAGCGGATCCTGTCCCTGCTGCGGAAAAGAGGTCCGTTGCGCGGCCGGCAGATCGGGCGTGCGATCCCGAAACTGGAGTGGAAACCAGCCGCCTCGCGTCTGGTCAGACAAGGATGGGTTGCAGGCAGTCCCATCCTCCCGCCTCCTGCAGTCCGTCCGCGCTATGTCCGCACCGCCAGGTACTCCGCCAGCCAGGAAGAGGTTGATGTTAACAGGAACCTGCTTGGAAAGGGCGATACTGCCCAGCGCCGCCTGGCGGTACTGGATTTCCTTAAGAACGAGCCGCTGCCGGTTCTGGTCAACTGGGTCTTTGCCGCCACCAGCTCCAACATGGCAGACCTTACCCTTCTGGCTGAGCTTGGCCTGGTGCAGCTGGGTGAGACTGAGATCTTCCGCGATCCGCTGGAAAGGTATGAGATCACCCCTCTTGAGCCTTTTGAACTGACCCCGGCACAGGAGCAGGTGTTCGGTGTGGTCCAGAAGGAACTGGCTGGCAGGATTGCAGGCAGGAAAGGCAAACCAGTGCTGCTGCATGGGGTAACCGGTTCCGGCAAGACCGAGATCTACCTGCGGGCAGTCGACCAGGCACTCAAAGTCGGCAAACAGGTACTTATGATGGTACCTGAAATTGCCCTCACCCCCCAGGCAGTCCACCGCGTAGCCGGGCGGTTCCCGGGTCTGACGGGATTGATCCACTCGCGCCTGTCGGACGGGGAACGTTACGACACCTGGCGCAGGGCGCGCAGCGGTCAACTAAAGATCATTGTCGGACCGCGCAGCGCATTGTTCACCCCACTGCCCAACCTTGGGTTGATCATCATCGACGAATGCCACGACGAGCATTTTTACCAGCGCGACCTGTTGCCGTATTACTCCGCCGTGGAAGCGGCAATTGCTTATGCAAGCATGACCAGTAGCCTGATCCTGATGGGATCCGCCACACCGGATGTGAGCCTGTACTGGCGGGCTGAAAAAGAAGCCTGGCATGTCCTCACCCTGCCGGACAGGGTGCTCGCCCACCGCAAGACTATCGAAAAACACAGGTTGGAAACTGCAGCCCAGCCCAGCCGTTACACCCTAGATGGGGATACAGCCAGCCTGCCCCTCCCGCCTGTGCAGGTTGTGGATATGCGTGATGAACTGAAAGCTGGCAACCGCTCCATCTTCAGCCGGGTATTGCAACAAGCATTGCAGGGCGTGCTGGATGCCGGGCAGCAGACCATCCTGTACCTCAACCGCAGGGGGGCGGCTACCTACGTGTTCTGCCGCTCATGCGGGTTTAGCCTGCGCTGCCCCAGGTGCAGCGTCCCCCTGGTTGCGCATTCCGGCGGTAAAGAGCTTCACTGCCATACCTGCAATTACCACAGGCAGATGCCGGAGAAATGCCCGCAATGCCAGAGCAAGGCCATCAAGCAGTTTGGCATCGGCACCGAAAAACTGGAAGAAGAGGTGAACCAGGTATTTCCCAAAGCGCGCGTACTGCGCTGGGATGCCGATACCACCCGAGCTAAGGGAGCCCACGACCTGATCCTGTCCTACTTCAGCAACCACCAGGCTGATATCCTGGTGGGCACCCAGATGCTGGCAAAAGGGCTGGACCTTCCACTTGTTACCCTGGTGGGAATCGTCCTGGCGGATGCCGGGTTAAATTTCCCGGATTACCGCACAACCGAGCGCGGTTACCAGCTATTAACCCAGGTAGCAGGCAGGGCAGGCCGCTCACCCCTGGGCGGGCAGGTCATCCTGCAGACATTTGACCCGTCCCAGCCTGCCATCCAGGCGGCAGCCAGGCATGATTTTCTGCAGTTCTACCGGGAGGAGATCAAGGCCCGGAAACGGCTGGGGTATCCCCCCTTCAACCGCCTGGTAAGGCTGGAATACCGCCACCTGGATGAATTGAAAGCCCGGCAGGAAGCCGGCCATGCTGCAGAGAAGATAAGGAAATGGATCACAGATGGGAATTACAGCGCTACCGACCTGATCGGCCCGGTGCCGTGTTACTTTGCGCGGGTGAATGGAATGTATCGCTGGCAGGTGGTCCTGCGCGGACCTAACCCGGTTGAGATCTTGCGGGATCACCCCCTGGCAGACTGGCGCATCGAGGTCGATCCGCCGGATATGCTCTGACGAAAATTATTCCTTCACTGCTGCACCCAGCCGGCGGACATCCCCCACCACTTCCAGCCCGGCACAGGAACCTGTGTCCTCAAAAAGAACTTCACCTTTCAGCGTGGTCAACCGCACATCCACCCTGGCAGCAAGGCTTTCAGCCACTCTCCGGGCCATACCGGCATCACCCGGCGCATACAGTAATCCAGCACCAGCCCGGTCGGCAGCCAGCTCCAGGTGGTGGGTCCGGCTGGCGAGCGTCCAGTAAATCTTAGCGGGAGTCATTTCCAGCCGCTCCACCCGCGTCTCATTGTAAGTTGCGAAACGATACAGCTCTCCCTGGTGCCAGAGACCGACAATGTACCCGGGGAACGAGCTTCCCAGCCAGGGGATACGGGCAATCGAGGCGCTCAAACTCGTGCCAGGTTGTGTGAAGTGGTTGGTTTGCATCCAGATCCAGCATTCCGGAAAAGAACTGCCCCAATCCTTTTCGATGTAACCCCGCCCGCCGGTAAAGTCAACCTCGGTCCCGTTGATTGTCAACTTTCCAGCCAGGCTGTGGTCAAAACTGACCAGCCCATGGTAACATTGCATGAAAGGGATCCAGGCGAACCAGCCCATGATGCCGGGGCTGATCAATGTCACCGGCCAGGGGGCCAGGCTGCCAAAGGCGACCTCGCCCCGGATAGAAAAGCCATCCTGTTCGAGGTCAAGTGACATGTGCTCACGACTGAAATGGTTTTCCCCAACATGGACATCCAGTACATTCTTCTGCGGATTGAAGGCGGAGAGCGGGAACTGCTTAAACACAACCTGGACCGATTCACCATCCATTACCTGGATAAAAGCCTGGTTATTCTCCGGCTTAGGATCCAGCAGCATACCGGGGATGACCGCTAGGCGGTGTTTCCCGCTGGCATCCACCAGCTTGTAGTACCAGCCCTCAAAGTACGGAGCTTTGCTGTTTGTCCCCTGAAATGATGCCGGGGTCATAATTTGTTTGATAGAACGGCGCATGCAGTGGACTCCTCACCTGATTTCTTTCTATTTTGACACGGCATGGCATGAAAATCAACCTCAGGGTTCTACAATCCCAGGTAAGCCTACCGGAATAAAGCTGCTGAATTCCAAAGAATTGTCTGACCAGCATCCAATTAATTATCAAAACACCTGTCGGTGCCAATAGTTATCTGTTCACCATTGGCTGCTGATATAATCGAGAAACATTGGAGAATGCATGAAGGCGAACCAGTTTCTGGATCTGGCGAAGGATGGCCGCAACGAGTTTTGGCGCTACCTGCTCACCCTCGGGTTGATGATCGCAGTTAGTTTCTGGGTTTCCCTGGTTGGCAGCCTCGTCACCATTCTGTTCAATGGTACAGACCTCAGCCAGTATCCCCCGCTGGTCATGCTCTTGCTGGGGACCATCCCATTCCCATTCACCTTGCTGGCTTTGTGGTTTGGGATGCGGGTGCTGCACAAACGCCGTTTCCGCAGCCTGGTTACCCCATTCCAGAGAATAAACTGGAAACAATTTTTCATATCAGCCAGCCTGTGGTTCCTGCTGGCAGGCATTTCCGACCTGGTGCTTGCCTTGATTCAGCAGGGCAATTATCGCTGGAGCCTGGACATTGCCCGTTTTATCCCGTACCTGCTGGTAACCCTGATCGTCATCCCCATCCAGACTTCCACCGAAGAATTCGTCTTCAGAGCATACCTGCCCCAGGGACTTTCGCGGTTTACTCCGGGCTTCTGGCTGCCCTGGATCATTCCTGCGGTCGTGTTCGGGCTGCTGCACAGCCTGAACCCCGAGGTGGACACCTATGGTTTCCTGCTCACAATTCCTTTCTACATCGGCTTTGGGCTGGTCCTGGGGTGGATCACCCTCCGTGCCCGGTCACTGGAGCTGGCGCTTGGGCTGCACCTGGCAAACAACCTGTATGCCAGCCTGATCGTTACTTTCCCCGGCAGCGCCCTGCCGTCGCCCGCCCTATTCACCATCCAATCGTATGATGCCGCACTCAGCCTGATTGTCTGGGCGGTGATGACCGTGCTCTACCTGCTGGTGATGATCCTGGCATTCCCACGCTGGTTCGATCCACCTGCAGCCGCGATGGTGGAACAAGAAAACATTTCCTTTGGATAGTACAACCTTTTCGGCATTCTTCCGTATATGGTAATGGAGGCCGAGATGAGAACAATTAAAATTTTACTTGCACTTGCAGTGATCCTTGCAACAACACTCGCATGCAGCATGAATATCCCTGATGTGAATTTTGAGATCGTCACTGGAAGCGGAAATTCAGAGACTGAAACCCGCCATGTAAGCGGTTTCAGCAAAATTGAACTGAACGGGGTTGGCACCCTGAATATTTCCCAGGGCGACCAGGAAAACCTGCAGATTGAAGGCGATGACAACATTCTGCCTTTGATCACAAGCGAAGTAAACAACGGTACGCTTGTGATAGGCATAAAGAAGGGCTATTCCATCAATCCTACCGCAGGACTTGTTTACACCCTGACCGTGAAAGACTTGAGCCAGGTCGAACTGAACGGGCTTGGGGATGTGGATATGGATGGACTGCAGACCGAAGGGCTGGCAGTCCTCGTGAAAGGGTCTGGCAATGCCAATATCAGGAACCTTTCCGCAAAAACCCTGCGGATCGAGATCGCCGGGCTGGGAGATATCACCATAAGCGGCGAGGTTGAGACGCAAACTGTCACCATCAGTGGATCCGGCAACTACAAGGCCAAAGAACTTGCCAGTAAAGATGCCGAGGTCAGGATCTCCGGGTTAGGTTCCGCCAAACTGCAGGTGAGTGATACCCTGGATGCCCGCATCTCCGGCGGCGGCTCAATCGAATACTTCGGCGACCCGGTAGTGGAGCAGAAAGTCGAAGGCCTGGGAGAGATCAAAAAGGTGAATGAGTAACAACATTCATGCATATTAAATAACATCCGAAGTCAGAAAGACTTCGGATGTTTTATTTAAAGGTGCTGGTCCTTACATAACCAGCAAAGCAGGGACTATTGCCCTTTTCTCAGACTTTTCACAACCAGCTTGGTTATTTCGCCGACTACTAACACAACCGCCCCAAGGGCAATACTGAGAAGCAGGTTGCCGAATGACAGGGCTGTGGTTTCAAAGATCGTTTGCATGAATGGCAGGTAAATCACACCGAGCTGCAATACAACCGTCAACAGGACTGCCCCGATAAGCTGTTTGTTGGAGAAGAAACCGATCTCGAGTAACAGGTCCCGCTCAGACCGAACCACCAGGGCCTGGCCCATCTGCGCCATGGTAAGAGTGGTAAACACCATTGTGCGCCAAATATCACCATCCGGTTTATGGGTAACATAACCGCTGATCAGCGAAGTAACACCGATCAGGATACCTACCCACAGGATGTTTAAGATCATGCTGCGGTCAAAGAGCTTTTCGTTTGGCAACCGCGGCGGACGTTGCATCACATTCCGCTCAGCAGACTCCTGCGATAATGCCAGTCCGGGCAGTCCATCTGTGACCAGGTTGATCCACAGGATCTGCAGGGGTGTCAGGGGAATGGGCAGGCCAAAGAGGGGCGCTGCCAGCATAACAACAATTTCACCGGCGTTAGAGCCCATCGTGTAGCGGATGAACTTGCGGATGTTGTCATAAATGCGGCGGCCTTCGCGTACAGCAGCCACAATGGTGGCAAAGTTGTCGTCCATGAGCACCATGTCAGATGCCTCCTTGGACACATCTGTGCCGGTAATGCCCATTGCAACCCCAATATCCGCTTTCTTCAATGCCGGGGCATCGTTCACACCGTCACCGGTCATGGCCACGATCTGCCCTTTGCTTTGCAGGGCATCCACAATACGCAGTTTATGTTCAGGTGAAACCCTGGCATACACCGAAGTACTGGAAACAGCCTCTGCCAGTTCAGTTTCGTTCATCTCTGCCAGCTGGGCGCCAGTAACCACGCGATCGTTTCCGGTGATATTCAATTCTTTGGCTATGTAGAGCGCTGTGAGGGGATGATCGCCAGTGATCATCATCGGGTGGATACCCGCAGATAAGGCTTCATTGACTGCAGCATTTACTTCTGGACGGGCCGGGTCAATCATGCCGATCAAACCGACGAAGATAAGGTCCTTCTCAATTGGGAGCCGGGCATCCTTCGTATCACTGTTGGGACGGAACTGGACCGCCAACCCAAGCACCCGCATTCCGTTCATGGCAATATCTGCATTGGCTTTTTTAATTCGCCCGCGCCATTCATCACTCATCGGCTCGATCCGGTCGTCAGTCCATACCCGGTCAGAGATCTGGAGCAATCCGTCTACTGCACCTTTGGTTATGGCGATAAACTCCCAACTGGGATCAGGGCGGCGTGTATTCCAGAGGGTCTTGAAACCCTGATGCAGCTCACCCGCCTCAAATGCATGGATGGTTGTCATGCGTTTTCGGTCAGAATCAAAAGGAAGCTCAGATATCCTGGGGAGAGTCTTCTCCAATTCACTTTTAAAGAATCCTGCCTGGGCTGCAGCCACTACCAGTGCACCTTCGGTCGGGTCACCCACCGTGCTGAAGGTGCCCGGGTTATCTGTTTCTTCCTCCAGGACGGCATCATTACAGATGCTGCCCCCGATCAGCAGAATGGCTTCAGCGCTGTGTTCCACCAGGCGGGGCTGGTCGCTTTTTGGATTGAGAGAAGGGCTGTAGAAATGGAGAGTTTCCTGGAAATCCATTTTGTGACCAGCTGTGTCGAGCACAGTCACGGTCATCCTGTTTTGTGTAAGCGTACCGGTTTTATCCGAGCAGATCACCGTCACCGAGCCCAGTGTCTCCACGGCGGGCAGCTTGCGGATGAGTGCATTGCGTCTAAGCATTCGCTGTGCGCCCAGCGCCAGGGAAATGGTCACCACTGCTGTCAGGCCTTCAGGAATGGCGGCAACTGCCATACTGATGGCAGTCTGGAACATCAGCCGCAGTTCATTGCCCTGCAATACACCCAACGCAAACACAACAGCAACAATAGCAAGGGCGATGACGGCCAGGATCTTTCCCATGTGGTCAAGCCGTTTTTGCAAGGGTGTGGTTTCCTGTCCAACCGATTGGAGCAGGTCGGCAATGTGCCCCAGCTCAGTCCGCATCCCAGTTTCCACCACCAGGGCGGTGCCGCGCCCATAGGCTACAGAAGTACCCATATAGAGCATGTTGCTCCGGTCACCGATTGGGAGTTTCTCTCCCTTAAGGACAGTATTTACCTTGTCAACCGTGGTCGATTCCCCAGTCAGCACGGCTTCCTGCAACCGCAGGTTGACGCCTTCCAGCACCCGGCAGTCCGCGGGAACAGAATTACCGGCCTCCAGCAGCAGGACATCTCCTGGTACCAGCCGGGCAGCCGGGATCTCACGCACATGCCCGTCCCGCCTGACCCGCACCACCGGTACTGCCATCTTTTTCAGGGCGGCCAGGGCTTTCTCGGCTTTTGATTCCTGCACATAGCCCAGGATGGCATTAATAACCACAATCGCCAGGATGACAATAGCATCAATGTATTCATGCAGGAACACGGAGATCAGGGCAGAGACAAAGAGGATGACCACCATCATTCCTTTGAACTGGTCCAGCAGGATCTTCCACCAGGGTTTTTGCCCCTTATCTACCAGTTCATTCAGCCCGTACTTTTCCAGCCTTATTTCAGTTTCCTGCTGGGTTAATCCTTTTGCCTCATCACTCTCCAAAATCTGGATAATTTCATCGCTTGTCTTCAGATGCCAATCTTGCATTTGTCCTCCAAATAATAAGACCACCACGGGTCAGGTATGGTGGTCTTGCTATCGCATGGTACGAAAAGGCTGCCGGGAGTGAAACTCCGGGATGACGACAGCCCACCCAAAAAGGGCAGCTACTCCCCACATCTATTAAATATAAATTACTGTAACCATACTGTCAAGCAGAATTCAGGTGAATCTCAACGCAGCGGGGTGATCCCGTGCTGGATGGCAAACATGACCAGGGCTGGCAAGTCACTTACGCCAAGCTTTTTCTTTATCCGGGTGCGGTATGTCTCAACAGACTTGGCCGAGAGCGCCAGGATTTCGGCTATCTCTTCGGCAGATTTACCCTCCACGGTCAGCTGCAGCACCTCGCGCTCGCGGTCTGAGAGCGCATCTAGCGGGCTGCGCCGGTGTGCAGACTGGTACTGTTCCATGTCCAGGTCTGACAGCCTGCTGCTTACCAGCCTTTCCCCATTCATAATGGCGTGCACCGCCTGCACCAGGTCGCGGGTCTCTTCCTTTAACAGGAACCCGGATGCGCCGGCCTCAAATGCGCGGAAAATGTGTTCGGATGTTGAGTGCATGCTCAATACCAGGATACGGATCTCTTTATTGAATTCCCTGATCTGCTTGATAGCTTCAATACCGTTAAGCTCCGGCATGGTGATGTCCATGATCACCAGGTCTGCCGCAAGCTCGCGCAATTCTGCCACTGCACTGCGCCCGTTGCCAGCCATGCCCGCCACGCTGATCTCAGGGTCGCTCTCAAGAAGCATTTTAAATGCCTCGAGAACCACGGCATGGTCATCCACCAGGTAAACCTGAATGGTCATATCCCCCGCTCCAATTCCACTTTTACCCGTGCCCCTTTACCCGGTGAACTGGTGAAAGTAAAACGCGCCCCAAGATCCTCAGCCCTGGTGCGCATGCTGGAGATACCCCACCCTGAGTGTCCCTGTCTTTTCGGCAGGCTGCGCAGGTTAACCCCTTTCCCGTTATCGGTTATGGTTAATGTAACAATGTTATTTCTGTCTTTCAATTCGATCACCACTTGGGTTGCCTGTGAATGTTTGGCAACATTGGTCAGCGCTTCCTGGGCGATCCGGTAGAGCGCAAAGGAATGGGCCAGCGGCAAGCGCGGTTTCATATCCTCACCCTGCAGCTCAACTTTGATCCCTGTCCGGCGCTCCAGCTGCCTGGCGGAGCTTCGGAGGGCGGCTAACAGTCCGTAATCATCCAGCTCAGGCGGCCTCAGGTCTGACATGATCCCGCGGATGGAGGACATGGTTTCATCTACCAGATGAAGGGAATCATCCATGCGCTGCTTTAAAAACCCGTTTTCAGTAAGGGAGATCTGTTTATCCATCATAGCCAGGTTTAAATTCAAGGCTGTCAGATTTTGTCCGATGCGGTCATGCAGTTCATTTACGATCGTGCGGGTCTGCTGCTCCTGGACATGCAGTTCCCGTTCCCGGAACCGCTGCTCGATCTCCTTAAAGTAGCGGATATCCCGCAGGATGGTAGAAAACCGGGTTACCTTTCCACCTTCATGGTGCGCGATCAATACCTGCGAGACAGGGATATCTTCATTATTCCCATTACGGATGACCGTCTCCCCTCCCCATATCCCTTTTTCCATAAGGACCGGTATAACCTGGTGCTCGATGTATTCTTTTACTTCACCGGGATAAAAATCGAGAGCATTCATATGGGTCAGGTCAGTTCCGGGAGGGATCTTGAGAAAATCGCAGCCTGCCTGGTTGAGGTAGATGATCCGGTTAGCGGCGTCCACCGTGGCAACAATGTCCGGCGTGGCTTCCAGGATATCGATCAGCTGCCTTGAGCGCTGCTGGGCTTCCTTCTGTTCGGTTATATCCCACCCTGTAGACTGGTACTCAACCAGCGCCCCGTTTTCATCAAATATGCCGCGGTTGATCCAATGCTGCCAGCCGGTTTTACTGCCGTAAAGCTTGACCTGGTATTCTCCTACATGGAGTGGGGAAGCATGGCTGAGTTCTGCCAGGTCTGCCTTAAGCCTGCGCCGGTCATCGTCTGTAAAAAGCCGGAAGAAAGATTTGCCGATCAATTCATCAGGTGACCGGTGAACAAGGTCACTGACCGCCTGGTTGGCAAAAGTCAATGTTCCATCCGATTTATACCTGCACACAAACACCGTCTGGCTTTCTATGATCGCTTTCAGGCGCGCCTGGCTGGCAGCCAGTTCATCGTATGCCTGCTTGAGTTCAAATTCAGCTTCTTTCAATTCTGAAACATCGCGCGCCACGCCCAGCATCAGCTGCGGGTTGCCGGCTTCATCCCTGCGCAGCAGTTTCTCTCTGTAGTTCAGCCATTTCCATGATCCATCGACTGCCCTTACGCAAAGTGTCATTTCATAAATTTCATTTTCCTGTGCATTGTGGACAGCTTCCCTGAACTTGCGGTGGATCTCTGAACAATCAGGCCGCACGATCAACCTGTAGAAAGCCTGCAGGTTCTCCGCATCGATGAGTGGATCCAGTTTGTAACCCAGCACATTGGCGGTGTTGTTATTCTCCATGATGCGGGTATTCTTCTGGATGTCCCAGACATAGATATGGTCAGGGAATGATTCCATCATCAGCTGCATCAGCCTGGAAAATTCAAATGGTTCGGATGAGGTATCTGGCATAAGTATTTCCCGCATGTCAGACTTGCAAGAAAAAGACGCCCTGTCTGGTTACTGATAGTTTTACCATAGAATCTTGCAGGAAGAATCGGTATTACAAAGCTGTGATATGCTATACCTTAGTAGAATGAACGTTGGTGTGAAACCCAAAATCCTAATCCTCTGCCTGGCAGCGGTTCTCATCGGTGTAGCGGTTTCCTGGGGGGTCTTTGATGCAGTGCCGCACCTGGAGGACGAGCACGCCTACTACTTTCAGGCTAAATTATTCGCCAACGGTCAGGTCACCAGGGAGCTGCTGCCTTCACCTCCGTCTTTCGGCCTGCCATTCGTGGTGGAATACAACGGCAGGCAATTCAGTAAATACACTCCCGGGTTTTCTCTCGTCCTTGCACTGGGTGTCCTGCTAAGGCTGCCATGGATCATCAATCCTCTCCTGGCAGGTGCCGCCATCTTCGCAGTATTCCTTCTGGCACGTGAGCTGTTCGATGAAAGGAATGGACTGTTAGCAGCGGCTTTGGGGGTCATCTCCCCCATGTACATGCTGCTAGCGGGATCGCTCCTGTCACACACATTGTCCCTGGTATTGCTCACTTACTTCGCCTGGTCGTTCCTCCGCCTGCACCGGGTAGATCCGGCTGAAAGGATGCGTTATGCCATCCTGTGCGGGCTGCTGATGGGCTTGACGATTGCCACCCGCCCCTGGACAGCCGTTGCAGTCGGCCTACCATTCGTCACCTATGCACTTGTCTGCTTTTTCCGTGTTCCCAGGCTTTACCTCAAACCCTACGTGGCGGCATTGCTGCTGGCAGTAATCCTGGCTAGCCTGGTTCCGCTTTACAACTACCTCACAACCGGAGATCCACTGCTCAACACCTATACCTTGATCTGGGAGTATGACCGGGTGGGCTTCGGGCCGGAATTCGGACCCAACGGGTACAACCTTCAAAAATTATGGATTAACCTGAAGGGTGATTTTACTGACCTGCTGTCCTTTAACCTGGGCTGGCCTGTAATCAGCGGTATTTCCTTGAGCGCGATTTTTATCTTGCTAGGTATCGTACTGCCTGAGCGGAAGAAAATTGAAGCCTGCTTGCTGATTCCACCTGCAATCCTAATAACCGCATATACAGCCTACTGGGCCAGCAGCGGCGGTGCTTACGGTCCCCGCTATTATGCAGAAGCCCTGCCATTCTTGTGGATCCTGGCAGCCAGGGGCGTGTTGAAGTTTGCGCAATACCCGGTTAATAAATGGATCATCCGGGCAGCTCTGCTGGTTTTCACAATGTGGAATATCACCATGGTTACCAGGCCAGCCTTTGAAAATGCCAGAGACCTGTACAACATTAACCGCGATTATGTTCGCCTGGTTGAAAAATCAAATGTACGTCATGCAATCGTTTTTGTCACCTCGAATTACTGGACCGATTATGCCAGCCTGGCCTGGGATAACCCGGTTAACCTGGCAAAAGCAAATATCATATACGCTCGTGATATCGGCCCGACGGCAAATGGCATCATTATGGCTGCCTTTCCCGGCCGTGAGATCTATCACCTGAAACTGGATGTACCACCGTACCTCACCCGGGAGGACCCTTAGAAGCTCACGAGGGCAGGGAATATTGTTCTGGAGTCTCGGGTAATTTGACACTTTGCCGGTTTGCCTGATATAGTGATAATGTGAAAGGTAGAAAAAGCTTAGTGCAGGATTAATTCCAACCACAGGAGGTATGAATGCCCCCAAAGGGTAGAATTGTTGTCAATGAATTGTTCTGTAAAGGGTGCGAACTGTGCGTGGATGCCTGTCCGCAAGGTGTTATTGGTTTGGCAGCGGAACGGTTGAACGCCAAGGGTTATCACCCGGCGGAAATGATCAAATCGGGCTGCACTGGTTGCGGCATCTGCACCATTGTCTGCCCTGAAGCAGCTATTACTGTCTTCCGGGAAGTAACCCAGAGCCCGGCTGAAGGCAAGGAATAGGAGGCGGGTATGGCAAAAGAGTTGTTGAAAGGCAATGTAGCCATTGCCGAGGCCGCCATCCGCGCCGGCCTGCAGGCATACTTCGGTTATCCCATCACCCCGCAGACAGAATTGCTGGAGTGGATGTCTGCCCGCATGCCCGAACTGGGCCGGGCTTTTGTCCAGGCCGAAAGCGAGCTGGGCGCAATCAACATGGTGTACGGTGCAGCCTGCACCGGCGCCAGGGTAATGACCTCCTCATCCAGCCCGGGCGTCAGCCTGATGATGGAAGGCATCTCCTACATCGCCGGCACAGAATTGCCGGCTGTGATCGTAGATGTGATGCGCGGGGGACCCGGGCTGGGAAATATCGCTCCCGCCCAAGCAGACTACAACCAGATCGTCCACGGTGGCGGGCATGGCGATTACAACCTGCTGGTGCTGGCTCCCTCCAGCGTGCAGGAAGCGGTTGACCTGACCGTGCTGGCATTTGACCTGGCGGAGAAGTACCGCTCGATCGTGGTGGTGTTGCTGGACGGCAGTCTGGGGCAGATGATGGAGCCTGCTGAGCTGCCGCCCATGAAACCGCTCAAGACCGTCTACCCCGAGTGGGCAGCCCGCGGTGAACCAGGTGACTCACGCCGGGTGCTGTCATCAATTTACCTTGACCCGCCGGCAGAAGAAGTTGCCAACGTTCGCATGCTCAACCGCTGGAAAGAAGTGGAATCCAACGAGGTACGTTACAAAGAATACATGCTGGAAGACGCAAAAATCGCAGTGGTTGGTTTTGGCACCTCTGGTCGGGTGGCGCTGTCTGCAGTGCGGGCAGCCCGGGCAGAAGGCATCCCGGTAGGATTGCTTCGCCCCGTTACCCTCAATCCCTTCCCGCATAAGCAGATCGAAAAGCTGGTTGAGACGGTCGATTCCATCCTGGTGGTGGAAATGAATGCCGGCCAGATGCTGGAAGATGTGCTGCGGGATGTGAAAGGCAGGATCCCGGTGGAATTCTTTGCCCGCGTGGGCGGAATCGTCCCCTTGCCGGACGAGATCCTGAATGAGATCCGCCGCATGGCACGCCAGCCTCTCTCGACCCAGGGTCACCCGCGTGACCGCTGGCTGGAACGCATGCCGCAGATCATGGCTTAACGGTACAGGAGAATTCTGATGACAATTAGTGCACCTGAATTAGAAAAGACCATTTACACCCGCCCGGAATCCCTTACCACTGTCCAGACCCATTACTGCCCCGGCTGCACGCACGGTGTAGCCCACCGCCTGGTAGCCGAAGTGCTCGATGAGATGGGCTTGCGTGAGACGACGGTCGGTGTTGCGTCTGTGGGCTGTTCAGTGTTTGCCTACAACTATTTCGATATTGACTTCGTCCAGGCACCCCACGGGCGCGCCCCGGCTATGGCTACCGGTGTCAAGCGGGTGCTGCCTGACCGAACCATCTTCACCTACCAGGGGGATGGCGATATGGCATCCATCGGCATGGGCGAGATCGTGGCAGCCGCAGCCCGCGGCGAGAACATAACCGTCATCTTCATCAACAACGCCAACTACGGTATGACCGGCGGTCAAATGGCCCCCACAACCCTGCCAGGGCAGAAGACCACCTCCTCTCCCAGGGGAAGGGATGTGGAAACCCAGGGTTACCCGGTGCGGGCAGCCGAATTGCTCGCCACGCTTGAAGGCACCAGCTACAGCGTGCGCCGGAGCCTGCACGACCCCAAGAGCATCCGACAGGCCAAGCGCGCCATCCGGGCTGCATTTGAAGTACAGCAGCGCGGGCTGGGTTTCTCTATGGTTGAACTGCTCTCGATCTGCCCGACCAACTGGGGAATGAGCGCAGTCAATGCGATGCACTGGATCGAAGAAAAAATGATCCCCTTCTACCCGCTGGGTGATTACAAGGTCCACCCGATGCTGGCAGAAGTAAAGATATAGGAGGGGAGAGAATATGCAAAACGAGATCATCATAGCTGGTTTTGGCGGTCAGGGTGTACTCTTTGCCGGGCAGCTGCTGGCGTATGCAGCCATGGATGAGGGCAAAGAAGTCACCTGGATCCCGTCTTACGGACCTGAAATGCGCGGCGGCACTGCCAACTGCACGGTTGTGATCGCTGATGAGGAAATCGGCTCGCCCCTGGTGCGCAACCCCAAGGCCGTACTGGTTATGAACCTGCCTTCGCTGGACAAGTACGAGCCGCTGGTGAAAGAAGGCGGCGTGCTGGTTGTGAACAGCTCGATGGTGCCGCGCGAAGTTGCCCGCAAAGATATTACCGTTGTGCTTGTGCCGGCTAACGATATCGCCGAAGAGCTGGGCGACAAACGCATGGCGAACATGGTCATGCTGGGCGGACTGCTGGCGCACCTGGATGTGCTGCCGCTCAGTGCGATCGAGAAAGCCCTTAAGGACCATTTGCCCGCCCGCCACCAGAAACTGCTGCCGGCCAATATCGAGGCCATTCAGCGCGGTTCGAAATTCTAGCTGCTCCAGAAAACAGCAGCCGGGTTATCAGCAGAGCCGATAACCCGGTTTTATTTTCACCCCGACCTCATTGTATGGATAACAAAAAGGGTGCATCGGTAACGCACCCTTCACAGTATCAAATGCATATTGCTGGTTACACGTAATCGCGCAGCTGGCGTGACCGGCGCGGGTGGCGCAGGCGCCGCAGGGCTTTGCCCTCGATCTGGCGGATGCGTTCACGCGTCAGCCCAAACTTGGCGCCCACTTCTTCAAGGGTATAGTTGCGCCCGTTTTCCAACCCGTAGCGCAGCCGTAGAATGCGCGCCTCTCGCGGCGGCAGGGTTTCAAGGACTTCTTCGATCTTATCGCGCAGCAGGCGGCTGTAGGTGCTTTGGATGGGTGTGGGGCTGATGGTATCTTCCACGAAGTTGCCCAGCTCCGATTCCTCATCGTCGTCATTGATCGGGCTTTCCAGCGAGAGCGGCAGCCAGGACACCTGCAGCATCCAGTCCACCTTGTTTACAGGCACTTCGATCGCCTCAGCCAGTTCTTCGATGGTTGGTTCACGCCCCAGTTTCTGCTCGATCTCATGCGAGGTCTTGTACAGCTGGCGGATACGGTCCACCATGTGCACCGGCACCCGGATGGTCCGCCCCTGGTCGGCAATGGCGCGTGTGATCGTCTGCCGGATCCACCAGGTGGCATAGGTGGAAAAGCGGAAACCGCGCTGGTATTCATATTTTTCAACCGCCTTCATCAAGCCCAGGTTGCCCTCCTGGATCAGGTCGAGGAAGGGCACACCGCGGCCGATGTATCGTTTGGCTACGCTGACCACCAGGCGGGTGTTGGCCTTGATCAGGTGCTCACGCGCCATCTGCCCGTCTGTTACTTTTTCCTGCAGCTGCAGGCGCAGTTCGGGCGGGCAGTCGCCATTATGCCGGATCATTTCCTTGTTGGCTTCCTTGCCGCTTTCAATCCGCTTGGCAAGGTCAACCTCCTCGCTCATGTTGAGGAGCGGTACACGGGCCATCTCTTTCAAGTAAAGCCCGATGGTATCGTCGCTGGAAATGGGGCTCAGGTCAGCATACGGGTTGAACTCGCGGGTATTATCTAGATCCTCTTCTTCCGCCAGTTCATCCGTGTCCGCCTGGTCAAGGATTTCCACCCCCCTGCGGCGCAGCGCGTGCATGATGGCTTCGAAGCGTTCGCTGTCGTGGGACACGTCCGGGCAAACTTCCATCAGGTCATCCGTGGTGAGATATCCCTGCAGTTCGGCCCTTTCAAGCAATACTGTCAGCGTTTCGATACCCTGGTTCCGCCGTCCTACTGTAGTCATACTTTGCCCTCCAATCCGAGTACTAACTATCCGCCCTTTATTCATTGACTGCAGCTTGAGCTGCCTCACCTGCTATTTCTTTACATGCTCACAGGTGGCGGTGTTGAGATCTTCACCGCAAATAACACATAAACCCTTGCAATCCGGTTTGCATAACGGTTTGATCGGCAAATCGAGCAGAATAAACTCGCGTACCAGAGGCGCGAGGTCGATGTTGCCGTCTTCTGGTACATACAGCCCAGATTCAGTTACCGCGCGGCTGTCGAAAGCAAAAAGTTCTTTAAAGGCTGCCTGCAGCGGCTGGTGAAACTCCGCCAGGCAGCGGACACATTCAGCTTTCAGGCTCGCCGTAAATTCTGCCTGTACCAGGATTCCCTGGGGCGTACGCCCTACCCGGACAACCCCCTTGAAATCCTGCAAAATGAAGTCGGAAGAAAGCCGCATCTCGGGCTGGTCAAAATGGATGTCGCGGCTGGCTCCGACTGCCTGGTTAAGCAAAAAACCGACATTAATTTTTAAAGGATTCCGATACCCACTCACAGTGCTATTCCCGTTTGCAATATTATGTATAATACATAACAATAAACCACGCGGAGCTATCGCTTATGGCGTGGTCTGGTGTTCAGGGTAAGATTCAGAGTGCGCATGCATCCTCCGGCACGTCTGCCGGTACGTGGTGTAAACTAACGCGTATTATAGCACAATGAATATACGAAGTCAATTATTTATGAGTAAATTCATAAATATTACAGGTTAAGATGATGCCGATCCCTCTCTTACTGGCAACCTGGAATTTTGGCAAGGTGCATGAAATGCGCGCCCTGCTGGCAGGGCTGGCTGCCGAGCCTTCCGGCACTTCTGGCGGCTCCACTGCAGCATCCCCCAGCGCTGGCGATAGCACCTTTACCCTGGTTTCCAGTCCTTCTGCGCCCGGCCAAACCGCCCAGCCCGCAGCAGTTTACAAATTATTGACCCTTGAGGACGCGGGTGTGACATTTCGGGTAGCCGAAGACGGCGCCACTTATGCCGAGAATGCCGCCCACAAAGCCCTGCAGTACTGCCAGGCCTCCGGCTTGCTAACCCTGGCAGATGACTCAGGCCTGGAGGTGGACGCCCTGGATGGCGCGCCCGGGCTGCATTCCGCCCGTTACTCGGGCATACCCGGAGCCAATGATGCCGACCGGCGCATGGCATTGCTGCAGAACCTGCAGGGAAAACCCAAGCCCTGGACCGCACGCTTCCGCTGCACGGTCATGGTTGCCGTGCCTGCCGGGCATGCCCTGCCGGGAGGGATCACGCCTGCAGCGGTGGAAGATGGAATCACCCTTTACCAAACGGAAGGCACCTGTGAGGGGGAAATTATTGAAGGTGAGCGCGGCCGCAACGGTTTCGGTTATGACCCGATCTTCCTGATGGCCGGCATGGTATGCACCATGGCGGAATTGAGCACCCAGGAAAAGAACCAGCTCAGCCACCGCGCTAGGGCGGTTAAAGCTGCCCTGCCCCTGCTCGGGCTGCTGGCCGCCGGATCCGCCCAGCGGTAAACACAGTTTACTCCCCAGGCGCATTCATCCTGGTTACCTGGATGTGCCCAATCCCCAGAAGAATTGCTGCCAGCAGCAGCCAGGAAGAACCCAGCAGGAGTGCTGCAGCCATGAAGTACAGCACCGGCATGACCGCCATCGGCAGTGGAATTCCAATCAGCGGCCGGTAAAACAAAGCTTCGTCCCGCCCAAAAACCAGGTACCGCACCCAGCCCGCATAATACACTGCCAGCGCCAATGCCATTACTGCCAGGGCTATGCCCCCTTTCACGCTGGAGCAGGCAAGCCGGTAGAAGAACGGAAGGACAAAACAAGCAACCTGCCCGATACGCTCAAATACAGTGAACAGCTGTAATTGTTTTGGGTCGGGTCTACCTGACTTATCCAGCTGCTTCCTGGGCGGGAAAAATACCGCCGCCAGGTTGGGCAGCAGGACAAGCAAAGTAACGACTCCTCCAAGGGGAATAGCGTTCATAGTTTTTCCTGACCGGGTTCTGTGATCCCTTCTGCCGGCTTCAGTGCAAACGCCACAGCCGCTTCGGCATGGATACGGGTGGTATCGAACAGCGGCAGCGGGCTGTCTTCCGGCCTGACCAGCAGGCCGATCTCGGTGCAGCCCAGGATAACCCCCTGCGCTCCCTGCTGCCGCATGGCATCGATGATGCGGATGTACTACCGCCGTGATTCCTCCCGGATGATACCCAGCACCAGCTCGTCATAAATGACCCGGTGCACGATCTCCCGGTCAATCTCTGCCGGGATGAGCACTTCCAGCCCGAACTTCTCCTTCAACCGATCCCGGTAGAACTCCTTTTCCATCGTGAAGCGCGTCCCCAGCAGGGCAACCTTGCGGATGCCGGCTGCCAGCACCGCCTCAGCAGCAGCATCAGCGATGTGCAGGAAAGGGATGCAGACCGCCTGCTGGATGTCGCCGGATACGATATGCATGGTGTTTGTGCACAGCAGGATGAAATCAGCACCGCTCGCCTGCAGGGAAGCAGCAGCCTGCGCCATCATCCGGCCTGATTGCTCCCATTTCCCGCTGCGCTGGAGTTCCTCCACCTCGGCAAAATCGACTGAGAGCATAATGCATTTCGCCGAATGCAGCCCGCCCAGCTGTGCTTTGACGCATTCATTTATAAGACGGTAATACTCCAGGGATGATTCCCAGCTCATCCCGCCGATCAGTCCAATGGTTTTCATCGATGCTCCTCGCATGCCAGTGATAATTGCGCAACGTTTAATGGTTCACTTACCGGTTACTGCACGCTGGATGAATGTCAGCGCTGCCATGATCAGGAACAGGACAATGGCAGCAATGCTCCAGCCCCTGCCGGCAAGCGAAGCGATCCCCAGCATTCCCCCTGCTCCTGCGAAGAACAGGACCACGTAGCTGATCACAATCCAGCGGGTGCTGCGGAAATCGATCTTGAGAAGGTAATCCAGCAGGGCTTCAACTGCCAGCCACAGCAGCATGCACCCTATCTGCACATAGTAAAGCCAGGGGCGCTGCAGCTGCGGCGCCCTGACCAGCAGGTACACCAGCGGGATGGCCAGCAGGAATTCAAAATACCCCAGCCAGTGCCCCCATTGGGTTTTGTTGAGGAGCCTGAAAACGAACACCAGGCTGGCAGAAATAAAAAACAGGATAGCCGTAACCGCCCCCAGCAAGTTGGCTTTGATCATCATGGCTCCCTCCTTTCAGGAGCCTGTCTTTCCGCAGGCAGGTCCCTCCGGATTTAATTATACGCTTCCCGGCATGTTAATTTCAACCTTGAATCAGTGACAGCCGCATCCCGGCTGCTGCCTGGTGTTTTTACCTGTGCGTCCAGAGACCCGGGCTCTCCCGGTTCTGCTCCCCCATCCGCACGCGCCTGAAATGCAGCCCTACTTCAAGATTTCTGCCAGGCTGAGCGTCCAGTCCTGGATGGCATCCCAATCGCGTGCATCGCTGGCCTGCCTGCCGTACAACGGGCTGAATTTCGGCTTGGACAGAATCGAATCCGGAAAACGCAGGGAAGCAGGATCGTACTTCCCGCCGAACATTTTCTTTGACCTTAATTTCAGCCAGGGGAATTTTGCCAGTTCCTTATCCAGCTGCTCCTCCGCCCCGGCCATCTCAGCCGTTGCATCGAGGGGGCCAAGCGAAAAGAAAGCAACCGGCATTCCCTCCAGGGCTTTTTGATGCTTCGCCAGGAAGCGTTTGATATCCTTTTGCAGGCTGCCGATGAAGACCGGCGCCCCCAGCACCGCTGCGCGGTACGGCTCAAGCGAGCTCACGTTCCGTGCAGGGCGCACCTCTGCTTTCAGCCCGCTGGTATGCAGCACCTCCCCGATCTTCTCTGCCGCCTCGAGGGTGGAACCGTAGCGTGTGGCATATGCCACCAAGATGGTATCTGACATGGTCTTTTCCTTTCTTCTGCCTGACCGGTAAAATGCAGAAAACATAGTAAACCTGCATTATCCGGTTTTTATCGGATGAATTTTTCAGGGATGCAATACAGGTAATTATAACAATCCGGGGATGAGAATTCAATCAGGAAGTTCGAGTAGGGTAGAAGACTCTATATGAACATAATTATCACTCAAGTTTTTGACAAATCAGGTTTATATGCTTTGAAACCATTTTTGATCAACAGTCACTTGCTCCACTTCAACCTTTTTTGTCGTAACACCAAGAGTCAATAGTTTCAGTTTCTCAACCAGTTGATCACCATCAATTAGGTCAATCGCTGGCGCGCCATCGCGTCCAGCCTCCTTGATTGCTTCTTTTGTAAATGTTCCTGTTGTAATTAATACCCCCTTATCCGCTCTCCCAACCATTGCACCCCTGAAGTCACGGATTTCTTTTGCACCAACTGCATTTTTCCATCTTTTAGCCTGAAAAATTACCTGGAAGCTCAAGAAGCCACCCAATCGAAAAATGCCATGTCCATCGATGCCACCATCACCTGTTTTCCCAGTTACATCAACCTGAATAAAACCAGATTCTCGCAACATGCGTTGGATTAGTCTTTCAAAAGCATCTGGTTTCATCTTCAAAATTACACCAAGCAATTCTTCTTGCCACTTTACAACTGCATTTGGTTCTTCATCATCTAAGTCAGAGACTTTCTTGTGCTTTTTCATTAATGCACGAACTGACCTGACTACCTCTTTTTCGTCAACGGAAGAGGTGTGAGAACCTTTATCAGTGAAAGCCCAAATACCTCGGGATGAATTCTCAATAAGACCATACAATTTCAAGTATGTCCTTGTCCACATCAACCTGTACTCAAATTCTGTCATCCCTCCTTTTTCGGGGTTATGAAGTATATCCAACTCCTCAAAGGGAATATTAAGCATTTCGGCAACATGGTTATTAATTTCCTCATTAGAACCAGAACCCCCAAGCTTTCTTAAGGCATTTATCACTGGATTGAAGAAATTTGAGTATTGATATGTAAGAGTCGCCATTTGTACTCCTTTATTGTGAAAACATCTTTGAGCAGAAAAAGAGACAGCATAATAGGTGAAGGGAATACCTAGTACCAGTAAATGGCATTGCTATTTGTTTCTTGTTTCTTATAGTAAGTTAGGAGTTACAAGTAAATTCCTAACACATTTGTATACCTTAAACTTGAATAATGCAAATCTGCCATTCACTGTCCAGGTTGTTCACTCTCCACCCTCCAGGTTCTCCCTCAGCCACGCCCGCAGCTCCGGGCTTGCCCCTGCCGCCTGCAGATACTGCGGTTCCTCGTAAGCCGCGATAACCAGGCGGTCCAGCAGCCCGATGCGCTTCTCTGCCGGGATCTTCTCCTGCAGGTGGAGCGGGTAGCTGTATTCCGGCGGCAGGATCAGAAGCCTCTCCCGCCGGACGTGCTTCAGCGCCAGCGCACTCAGCGCTGCTTGGTGCAGGAAGAGCCGGTGCAGGCCGTCTCCGCAGGCAGCAGCCTGGAATGCCTCATCCAGCACCAGCCGGGTGAACAGCTCACCCCAGGTATGCAGCAGACCCAGCGCCGGGTTGACGGCAAAGCAATGTGTATTGAAATACGGCCGCAACACCTGCCCATCCACAAACGACTCCACCGTGTATCCCGCATCCCCCGCTCCTGCCGCATGGCAGATCCCCTGCCAGTAGGCGTCAGGGGCAGACCCGGCCGGCAGCCCGATATTGCGGATGTGCACCGGGCGGAAGGCGGCATCAGCCTGCCCTCCGAGGGCTAACAACAGGGGCGGCTGCACCACCAGGCAGTCCGGGTTGATCCATGCCAGCGATCCCGCTTCGTTCTGCAAGAGCTGCTCTGCCCTGGCGCAGGCAAAGACCTTCTCCGCCAGGGTATAGCGCCCGGCTGGTCCCGAGAGTTCCAGCGGAAGGACTTCAACCCCCGGCATAGCCGCAACCTGCCCCAGCCCCCCGGGATCGGGGCTGAAAACACAGACCGGGCTGTCCTTCAGCCCGCCACCGAATTTCCGCAGGCTTGCCAGCATGAGCCGCGCAAGCCGGATATCTTCTTCCCCGTTCACCATGGTGACAAAACATACCGGATGCTTGCGATCCATTTCTTGCTCCTCCTGCAGCAGGGTCTGCCGGTCACTGTCCGGATTAGTTTACCGCTGCAGGATTATTGTACGCCCTATATAATCCTTCACGCTATCACAAACCCGGCTGCACCGGACTGCTCCAGCTCCAGCCCGCGGTTGCCGTAGTAGGTGGTGGTCACCGCGCTGGCGGCGATCTCGAGCAGCTGCAGGTAATGGTACCCGGCCTGGGCAGGCACCCCGCTGTACACGGCGTTCAGCCCGTCGCCGGTGGTGCTGCCGCCCGCATTCTTCACCACCAGCGGGTCATCGGCGGTAGTGCTGTCCAGCCCGATCCCGATGCTGAAGTTGGAAGCCGAGGCCGCCTTGGCAAAAGCACAGAAATTCAACTGGACGGCATCCTCCAGCAGCCCCAGCACGAACTCGACCCGGTTGGCGGTGCTGTTGTTGAACGGCCGCAGGGTGCGCACGTTGTAAGTCCACAGGTCGGCCTGCTCGTCCACACGCAGGCTGCGCACCCGCCGGTTTTGGTCATTCCACACAAAACGCCTGAGCATGCTGTCTTCACACTGCCCGGCCGCGCTGGTGCGGATGGTGCCCAGGTAGCGCCGTTCGGGCGCGCCGGACTGCACCGGCACCCCGTCCTGCCAGGCCAGGGCAGCGGCGCGGGTGGTATCCGCCGTCCAGGCTGCTGCCTGCAGGGTCAGCACACCTTCCAGATCGTACAGGAAGATGTCATAGTTCGTGCCGCCCCCCAGGCTGGAAAGGCTCAGGCTGACCCCGCTGAAGGAGTGCAACCGCCAGCCCAGGGGAGTGTACAGCGAAACCTGGCTGCCGCGGTACGGGCTGAAGTAGAGCGTACCCGCCGCGGTCACGTCCGCAGAAGGCACCGGGCTCCCGCTGGCAAGCGTAAGCCTGCCCTGGCAGGTGAGCGGATCGGTGTACGGCAGCAGGCTGCGCAGGAAACTAGCGGTTTCAGTGCGGATGCTGCCGCGCTGGATGGCGCTGCCATTCCAGTAGAACGACCCGATCCGCCGCCGGCTGCTGCTCTCGCCCGGGCTGGTGTTACAGTCGATGGTAAAGCTGCGACTGCCTTCCGACTGCACGGCAAACACGTACCAGGCTGCTGCCGGTCCGGTCGGCACAGCCCCTCCGGGCAGGTCGATGTCTGCATCGGCCAGCAGCATGCAGCCGTTGATGAGAATGCTGACGGGCGCACTTGCGCTGGCAGGCACGCGCAGGCGGTTGACCGCCAGGTATTCCAGGCACAGCCCGGACTCGTAGCGCTGCAGCAGGGCGCCCAGCGAAGTACTGTCGCGCTCAAGCTGCCCGAGGTACAGCGCATCGGCGCGCAGGGTGTTGTAGTGGCTGCTGGCGGTGGGCTGCCCGGCTGATACCGGGCTGGAGGTTGGGTATGTCATTCTTATCCTTTCTTTCCTTATGCATCAAATAAAACCTAGCGCCAGTACGAGGTCTCCCAGGTCAGGCTGCCGTCCCAAACCGAAAGGGTCAGCATGGCCGGGTCAACCGGCGGGAAGTACACCCCGGCATTCGTCAGGCAGGCTTTCACCAGCGAAAATGCGGGGGTATGGTACTCATGCGCTGTGAAGCCGACCGCCCCCAGGTTGACGAACGTCCCGATGGCAGTCTGCAGCGTGATGCCTTCCGTCTCCTGAAGGTATGCCGACAGCAGGGCATACTGCCCGCTGCGTGTTTCGGGCGATAAGCCGCCTGCCGGCGTGAGCAGGCTGTCTGCCAGCAGGGCATCAAAGTAGATCCAGATGGTGATCCCCTGCCCGCTGACGAACTGGCGGGTGAGCATGATGCCTTCCGGGCGCAGTTTCGAGGCGCTGTCCAGCACAAACCCGCCGGGCTCGCCCGCGTTAACCGAAGGGTGGCTCAATATGATGTGACAGTCCTGTCCAATGACCGGCATGGTTCAGGCTCCGCCTGCGATCGTTTCCAGCTGCCAGCCCGGGGCGTTCCATTCGGGGCTGAGCACCTGGTTGTAGCGCAGGCTGTCCAGCTGCTGCCGGCTGTGCAGGATCATCTTCTCGGCAGCCGCAGCGATGGTTTTCGCCTCGCTGCTCTTTGCGCTGTAGGCTTCGCGCACCACATCTGCCCGCAGCTGCATGGCATAGCCTGCAATTGTCCAGGCGAGCATGTCAAAGTGCACCGGCGGCACGGTGGTGGATTCAGCATCCAGCAGGCCTGCCAGGGTGTGCCCGGCGCTGTAGACCACGCGCAGCCGCCCGCTTTGCGCCTGCGTAAAGCGCAGGTAAGGCGTACCGCTGGACAGGCTCCAGGTGAAAGCCTCCGGCACCGGCCGGGTATTCTCTGCGCAGCACCAGCTGGCGGAGATGACCGCACTCAGCCCAACCGCGTCCTCAAGCGTCACCTCGTCAACCGGCTCTGTTACCTCTACCTCCAGGAAGCACAACTGCGGCAGGGTGCTGCTGTACAGACTCACAGCCTGCAGGGCGGCCTGCTCCAGCAGGACATCGGAATAGCGTGCGCCGCCGCTGTCGCCCAGCAGGTTCAAAACCCGCGTCTTGAGGGTGTCCCAGTCGCTCATCTGCCTGCCCTCCTTTCAACCTTCTCTTTCGTTTCAGGCGGCTGGCTTTCCTGCCCTTCCGCCGGGGGCTGCTTTTCTGAAGCCGGGAAGACCAGCTTGTGCCCAACGCAGTCGATCAATACCAGTTTTTGGGTGAAATCCCCTACCGCGAGCGGCACGCCTTCCACCCCGTCAGGGTGGGAACGGATCAATTCCTGCCAGCGCGGGTAAGCGGGGTGCTTCCGGATAACATCCGGATCATTATGGATTGCCATCGTCATGCTCCTTTCTCAGTGTTCTTGCTGGGGCGCCGGTCCGGTATAGCCGATGCTGCGCAGGAAAGCGGTCACCGACACGGCCCAGTTCTCAGCTGCCGGGCGGCTGGCATACACAAGCAGGCGGCGGGCGTAGGTCTGGCTGCCCTGCCGTGCGCACAGGTAGCGCGTCAGCGGCGCCCGCACCCGCAGCCAGAGCATACCTTCCTTCTCCACCTCTTTCAGGATGGAAAACTCAGCGCCCAGCCCGGCTGTCTCCGCGATCCGGCTGGCGGTATCCGGCCTGGTGCGCAGGTTGAGCGCCGGCACCACCACCTGTACCTGGTAAATGGGCACAGCAGCCGGGTCATAATCATGGCTGCACAGCAGCGGCAGGGGATTGACCGCCCCTCCAAAGCCCGGCACCCCGCCCGCTGCCGGGCGCAACTCGAAGTGCAAATGCGGTCCGGTCGAATTGCCGGCATACGGGTCAGAGACTGCCCCGCCCGAAAATCCGATCAGCTGCCTGGCCTGCACCTGCTCGCCCTGCTGCACCTGCAGGCGCGACAGGTGGGCGTACAGGCTGAGGGCTTCTTTATGCTGCAGCCGGACCTGCCTGCCGTAAGAGGAGGTGCCCTGTGCTTCCGCCAGGACAACTTCACCGTCGGCCGCAGCATACACCGGCTGGCCAACCGGCAGGGCAATATCCAGCCCGTTGTGGCCCGCCAGCCCGTACTGCCGGTACAGGCCGGGGTTCTCCCCGAACTGTTGCGAAACCGGGTATTCCTCGCTGCACGGGTAAAAATAGATCGTTTGCATTTCTGCTCCAGTTCTCCTCCAGCCAGCCGCCCCGGGCAGGGACGGCTGTACTGCAGTGTATGTTATTTACAGGCTTTTGCGGTGCAGGCCACTATCCTCAATGGCAACGCCCAGGATGTAAGCTGCCAGCACCGAGAGCATCCCGATCAGGGACTCATCCTCCAGCGGGAAGTCGGGGAAGGCGTTGCGCACGATCACCAGCGCCATGCCCACCACGGCTGCCCAGAACTTGCGCGAACCGAACAACTGAACCCATTTACTCATCCATATCCTCCATTGTTACCCGGCTACATTCGACTTGTGCAGCGGGCGGAAATCATTGACCCACACCGCCAGGAAATGGCGAACCTTCAGGCGGTGCTCGTCATTGGTGAATACCGCCGGGGAATACTCGCCCCCGGCAATGAAGATCTCGGGCAGCAGCCCGAAGCGCTCGCCGATGAAAATGGCCGGCGCCACATTCGGGTCGCAGGCTGCCGCCCAGTCGGTCGCGTCCGTCCACTCCGGCACAGTGACCACATCGCCTGGCTGGCCGCGCTGCATGTTCTCCGAGTTGATATTGGCGGCGTTCTCCAGGGTGGGGTAGACGATCTTCATGGCTGCCAGCTGCAGCACGCGCGGTACCAGCAGGTAGCGCGGGTTGACCGCCATCGCCGGGCCTGTGCCAATCACGCCGGCCGCATTCTTAACCAGCAGCGGCTGGGCATATACCTTGCTGCAAACCGTATCCCACTCGGCAGCCGAGAGCGCCACCGTGCGCAGGTTGGCATGCCCGCCGGCAGTGGTCACCGCGGTGGTGTTGAACAATGCCCCGCTGTCTGCCATGGTCGGACCGACTCCGCTGCAGGCGGTAAAAATTGCCGCCACCAGGCTGGAAATCTTGCGCAGCCCGGCTGCCGCCAGCTCGCGCGGGTAGGCCTTCAGCTTGTGGGTTTCGTCCCGGTCGATCAGCTCGAGCGTGAGCGGGATGTAGCCGCCGTACTTGGTGAAATTGACCACCTCAGGGCTGTCACCCACCGCCAGCTCGGTATAGGCTCCCCCTTCCGATACTTGCGGCAGGCTGCCGACCGTGCCGACCAGCGTGCCGGTCACCTGGTTGAGGGTGTTGAAGTGCTCCACGGCGGCGATCTTCTGCCACCAGTCATAGCCCGCCCTGCCCAGTTCGTTCCAGCGGTTAACCACCACCTTGTTGAGGGCGTTCTTCACCAGCCCGGTGAAATCCGCGGTGGTCGCCAGGCGGGCACGCTGCGGGTAAAAGCCGCCGTGCAGGTCGTCGTCGCCGGTAAGCGTCAGGTACAGCTCGCGGATGCCGCTCAACCGGGCCGGGCGCAGCGCCTGCAGCCGGGCCTCGCGCGGAGCCCCAAACAGGTCATCCACGGCGGCCTGCAGCTGGTCTTCGCTCGAGAACACGGAATGCACCCGGCCAGGCCCCTGCACCACCTGCCCGGCGGTCAGTTCGCTCCACAGGCTGCGGGCATCCGCCACGGCATGCTGCAGCTCCAGCGGCTCAAACGTACGCCCGCTGAACTGGCGCCGGACGCGTTCACCCAGCGCATGGGGCAGGCGGGCAGCACTGAGCGTGCTTTCAAGCAGCACCCCGCACATCCCTTCGGCAGCCGCCTGGGGGTTTGCGCCTTCCCCAGCCGGGGTCTCCTGCACAGCCTGCGGCAGGGTTTCTTCGATCATCTTTGTTTCCTCCATCCTTTCTCCTTTTCCTTTTGTGAGAGTCACTTTCTTGATGAACCTGCCGCCGCGGGCAGGCTCCATGACCAGATCCACCGAGTTCACCTTGAGGATCTGTTCGACCTGCCGCCCGTTGGGCCGGAAGAGCACATCGGCAGAGAAACCCACCCCGGGCAGGGGCGACTTCTCCTGCAGCATCTCTTCGCCCACCTGGCGCAGCAGGCCGGCCGACGGTCCGCCCGGCACCAGCTGCAGCCGGACGCCGGAGCTGCCCTCATCCCAGGCGGGGCTGCGGCAAACCCCTGCCAGGTCGCGCACCGAGCGGGCAGCCCGGGCATGGTCCACAAAACATTCCACCCCGTCCCACAGCGGCAGGGATGCCTGCAGGCAGTCGGGGCTGAATTCCCAGCCGTTGCCGCTGCCGGAAGTGATCGCCAGGATCTCAAAGCCTTCCCCGGCCTGCTGCTGTAAATGCAGGCGCAGGCTGGCATGCGCTTCCACCAGCGTGATCAGGCTGTTGCCCTTCTTCCTGGATCCTGTCTCCTCCTTTCCGGTTTTGCCTCCCCCCGGGTTGTCAACCAGCCGGACCATATCCGTCATCAGTGTGTTTTCCAAAACCATTCCTCCTTCATTTTTCCAGTTGTTCGCCGGCAAAGCGGTATGCCAGGCGCATCATCTCGGCATCATCGATCAGGCCGCGGTTGCGCAGTTCCACCAGCACCGGCAGCATGGTGGCAGCCGCCTGGCTGAGCGACAGGTTGTCACGCACCGAGATATCCGAGCCCTGCAGGTGGAAATCCGCCTGCGGGTCCAGGGCGGGGTTGAAGAGTGCCTTGCGCTGCAGCGCCGCCCGCAGGATGTCCTCCAGCACCCACAGGAAGTAGCGCTGGCGCTGCTCGTAAAATCGGTAGGTCGGACCCCCTGCAGCCTCAGCCGTGGTGCGTGTGGCGCTCTCCGGTTCCGCCAGGAAGTGCAGCGGCACCCCCGCCCCGGATGCAACCATCTTCTTCAGCGCCAGCCCGTCTTCGCCGGCATCGCGGCTTTCGAGCTGGGGGTTCAGAACCGACCACTCCTCGCCCTCATCGGTCACCAGGATGGCGCCCGGCATGGGCGGGTTGGCATTCAGGTGCTGCTGCCTGGCGTAGCGGTCCGATTCGGAAGAGAAGCGCGACTTGACCACGTACACGAAAGCATTGCGGAAGCGGTTGAGGCGCGCCCGGTCCTCCAGCCAGCTGGCATAGCGGCTCAGCCAGCGCAGCAGCGGCGCCAGGTCCGACTCGCCCCACTGCGCCCCCACCGGGCGGTTGATGCTGTAATGCAGCATGGCAGGCCGTGACGGGTCATCCTGCAGGGGGTCATAGGCCGGAACCGGTTCCGGATCCGGGTCATCGGGGGTGGCGCGCAGGTTGAACGAAAGCGGCTGCTCGATGTCATTTGCCCGGGCGGTGATGCCCTCGATCGCGGTGGAGGGATACGCACGGATATACGAATTACCCCCGCCGTCAGTGCTGAGCAGCAGGAACAGGTTGCCCGTGCGGGTCAGCTCGTCGCACAGCTCGAAGATGCGCACATCCATACGGTTGAGCGGGTGACTCCAGAACGCCAGCAGCGCCTGGTGCGCCGTTTCATCCCGGCAGTGGATGCCCACACCGCTTCCCACCACGTACTGGGTGGTCAGGCTGACGATGCGCCGTGCCAGCGGGTTCACCCGCCAGGCTTCCAGCGACTGTTCCAGTACCTCCTGGCGGTCGTACGGCAGGCGGTCGCGCTGCGCCTGGTTCCAGGCATATGCCCCAGCCTGCAGGCTGGCATCCGTCTCGACTGCCGCCAGTGCCTGGCGGGTTGTGCTTTCCCTGCCCGTGCGCGGCAGAAGCCCACCCAGCCGCCCGATCCAATTTACCTTTTCTTTCTTTTTCAGTGAATTCTCCACCATTCTCCTTCCTTGTCTCCCTGCATTGGGCAGGACCTAAAACCCTTTATCCAGTTCCTTGAGCGGATCCGCCGCCGGGATGATGAGCGCCTGCGAGATGGGCTGCATGTCCATCTTTTCCAGCGCCCCAACCAGGGCAGCCGAGAGCACCAGGTCATCATGCAGGTATCCGCCGCTGAGCGGGTCGCGTGTGCCGTCCGGAACCGACCAGCGCATCCTCTTTTCCGGTCCGGCCGGGATGTCGTATTGCACCCGGCTGAGCTGGCGCAGGAATAAACCCTGCAGTTCAAGCAGGCGGTTAAACTGTGCATCCGGCCCTTCCGGCAGGGCATACTCGAGGAACCGCCCTGCATCCGCCAGGTTAAGGAAGGTCCAGCCCAGCTCTGACTTGGTGGCCGTGTTGAAAACGAAGGCGGTCACCTTGCCCGGGAACGCCCGGCTGCACAGCGATTCCAGCCCCGCCCCCACCCCGGTGGCGTCCACCACCAGCCAGCGGGCGCGGTAGCGTTCCATCAATAAGCGCAGGATGTTGAACACATCCGTGTGCTGCATGCCGGTGTACTGACCGCGCCAAACCACCCGGTACACTGTCCCGGTCGGCGCTTGAGCCGCGTCCACCACCGTCACGGCGGTGCTGTCGCGCCGCCCGTTCTCCGCCGCCTGCAGGCCCGGCTCAGACGGGGTTTCAGCCTCGCCGGCCACATCCACCAGCACGGCGTACTGCCGCCCAGGTTCAGCAGAAAGGCAGGGCGGGTGTGAACCGCGCATCCGGCTGGTCCGCTCGGGGGGAAAGAGCGCCCCATCGGCATCGATCTCCTCGGAAAAGAACTGGGTGCGCACCATCGGGTGCATCCGCCCCAGTTTGGCCACCTGCCCCTGCACAAACCTGCCGTAGGCCGGCACCTCCGCCGCCACCGTATCGCCGTCCACCCGGAAAACCCTGCGGATGCCGTCGGCATCCTGAGCTTCCTGCGCCGCCCGCAGCTCGCGCCCCAGCAGGGTGTCACGCGTCCAGGCGGTGCCCCAGAAAACGCGGGTCGCATTGGTCGAGGCTGCCATCGGGGCAATCTCGCGGTCGTACTTGGCGGTCTGCACGTCCTGGGCTTCGTCCACCTCAAGCAGGGTGCTGGCGGTGGCGCCAACGATATTGGCTTCCGGCGCGCCGCTCAGGAAGGTGATCCTGGCCTCGCCCACCCGGTATATGTAGCCAGACTCTTTCTGCCACAGGCTGCGGGTGAACAGGTTGCGTTTAAGCACCCCCTCCAGCCGCCGCATGGCATTCAGCGACTGCGGTTTCCAGGTGGGGCTGACCTTCACCAGCTCACTGCCCGGCAGGGTTTGCGATAGGAGCATTAACAGGTAAACCTCCAGCTGCGCCTGCAGCTCGTTCTTGCCCGACTGGCGCGGGAACATGACCACGAAACTCAGCCCGCGCTGCTTGAAGACCGAATCGGCTACCGCCTGTATCACCGGCTGCTGGTATGCGCGCAGGGTGATGCCCGAAGCTGCCCGGGCGAATACCAGCGGGTCGCGTAATACGGTTTTGAGCCTTGCCAGCATGCTTGCGTCCATCTTCCTCCCGGCAGGCATAGCCCGGATGCAGGAAATAAAGGGTGGGAGCCTGTTTGCCCTTTGCCCATTTCACCGGTCCGTGTTCTCCTTCTCTACTTCCTGCACCAGGGCCATCTGCCATTGCGTTCCTCACATTCCGAAAAAGGATTTGACCAGGGCAGCTATCGAAAGCACCGATGAGCTGCCCGACATGAGCGACGAATACACCTTGAGCTGGGTCACCCCGTCGCTGACCGTGCGCAGGTGCTGCTCGTGGTCGGCTGCCATCTTCTCCAGGTCCGCTAGCTGCTGCTCCATCATGCGGGTGGTATGCTCCAGGCGGATCTCCAGGGTATCCAGCTCAGCCTTGAGCAGGTCGATGGTATGCCGGAGCTGTTCCGCCAGCAGGGCGGGATTGTTCTCATCCACGGTCTGCCCCTGCCCGCCTGCGCTCCGGTTTCGAAAGGGAGTTGATCGTCTCCGACAGCGCCTGGCTCAGGCTGCCGGCAAATTCACTGCGGTCCACACTGAGCTTCTGATCGGTGCGCAGCAGGTTTGCCAGGCGGGTCGAAGCCATCCCGAGGGCGTTCAGGCACCCAGCCATCTGCTCCAGGTCGCCGTCCTCATCGCTGGCCAGGCTGAACATTCGCCGGATGAGCACGCGCAGCATGTTGATCTCATCCTTCAGCCCGTCCGATACCCGGGTCAGGTCGGCGTTCTCCAGCTCACGGAACTGGCGCGAGTAAAACCCGTATTTGAGTGCGTTAAGGTTGCCCTGCGGTGCGCCGCGTTTTTGCGGTTCGGTCATTCGCATCCTTTCTTAGAAATCTTGTTCTATTTACATACAGTATAGCGGGGAACCGCCGCCCGTCAACCTGTCGAAATATGCAGGTTTATGGCTGCAGGCATGCAGGAAAGTGCAGGGAAGGGCAGCACCCCCTTTCCGCCTCTCCCCAATTCCATCGGAATTGGGGGGATACAGGGGGGGTCTCATCCTGAGGGAGTAAACGACCGAAGGATCTAGCCCTGGATTTTTTAAAGGCGAGACCCTGATAAAAACTCAGGGTGACAAGCAAGACAGAGTAAGACCCCGAAAAAGACTAGGGGTGACAGAGGGGAGCACTGCAGGGGGGCATCAGGCAGGGAATAAAAAACCTGCCCGCACTTTATGAGTGCGGGCAGGACTGACTAACCGGTTGTTGGGTCGGTCTACGTGCGTTTAGGGGTAGTAATACACCCTTAAATCCGCGTCATTGTATGTCGGCCTGGCATCATTCCCAATGAGCACTACCGTAGGGGCGATGCTGTAGCTTGCTGCACCCCCGTACAGGTCCAGGTAGATGCCGGCCCCGGCATTGCCCATGTAATAGCCCCCGCTGAACGAAACCTTGTTATTGCTGATGATGTAAACTCCCGGGGCATCATCCTCAAACCCGTTCGCGAATACCCGCACCCCGCTCAGGGTGACCAGTCCGGCCTTAAAGGTACTCGAGCCGATATAGATCCCATATGACCGGTTGTTATCTACCTGGCTGTTGGTAATCGTTACACCTGTTGATGCGATGGTTAGCACTCGAATTCCGGAGTTGAAATTCCAGGATGCGCTCACCCCGGAAATAGTCACTGGTCCAAGGCTATAGACCCCAAGGCCGGGAGCATCAATTGCATTCACCCCATTAAAGTTGACCTGGCTGGCTCCATTGATCACCACAGGGCTGGATACAGTGGATAAAGAATTGTCAACCTGCATACCCATTACTTTATTTCCGGATGCATTAACACTGGTCAGTGTGATCTTTCGCTGGCTGAAAACCACCAGCCCGTAATCATCATTGTTGTCGAACGATGATTTGACCACCATGATCCCCTGCGGCACCTGGGTGGGCTGCGTAATGCTGCTGTTGCTGAGATATGCACCAAACTCATTTTCGATTGGATCTGTGCCGTTCCCGCTGGCTATCACATTGCTCAGGGTGATGGCACCAACAGAATCCACATCAAGCCCTGTACCCACATTATCGCCGGCAGTAGTGTTGCGCACCGTCACCGCCCGGGCGATCGGTGTACCGCTGTTATCGATATAGATGCCGTTTTTCGTGTTATTCATGGCAGTCACCCGGTCCAGCAGCACAACCCCGCTGGTTTCAATATCCACCCCGTTCTGATCAGGTTGTGTGCTGCCGTTAGCCACTACGTTCACCAGGGTCACATTGCTGGCCGTGCCAATTCCACGTATGTAAACACCAGTCCCATTGTTCCCAACTGCCTGGATGCCGGAAAGTGCGATACTGGAAGAGCTATTCACGTATAGCCCATTATCGCCGTTTGAAAGGGCAGTCACCCCGCTGACGGTTACAAGCCCGTCGCTTTCGATCAGCAATCCAGTGTGTGCAAAACCGATAGAGTTGTAACTTACCTGGTTGACGCCCGAGACAGCAACAGGGCTTGCCGCTATGGATTTGTTTCGTATCAGAATACCGGCATACTTATTGCCCCAGGCTGTCACGCTGCTGATGGAAACTTTGCGTAAAGATAGAATCTCCATCCCATACTCGTTATCACTGAAAGTTGACTTGCTGACCGTGATCCCCTGCGGCACCTGGGTTGGCAGTGTGAGGTTGTTATTGCTGAGGTAAGCACCATACTCATCTACACCATCAGCTACAGTTTGGTTGTTGTTTGCGGTCACACTCAACAGGGTGATGGCGCCTACAGAAGATACCCAGATCCCGTGTCCCCCATTGTTGCTGGAGGTGCTGTTGCGCACTGTCACCGCCCGGGCGTAGGCTGCACTATCGTTGTCAATGTAGATCCCGGTTTCCGCATTGTCCATCGCCGTCACCCGGTCCAGCAGGACCACCCCGGTTGTCACTATTTCGACCCCATTCTCGCCATCGTCAATGCTTCCGCTGGCTTCCACATTCACCAGGGTCACATTGCTAGCAGAGCCTTTGCCATCAACAACCACACCGCTGTATTTATTAGCAACAGCCTGGATGGAGGTGAGGTTCACGTTTTTATATGAAAGAACCACTATCCCGAATGCACCATGGTTGTTGTTAAAACGGTTCAGCCCCAGCGATCCCGATACCACGATGTTGCCGACCGCTGAAGCAGTCTGTACGATGTTCATGCCAGTTAAATTATTGCCGCTCGACTGTATCCCAGCCGCCAGGACCGAACCATTTGTTTCAATCCGTATCCCTCCAGACATGTTCCCGGAAAATATCGCCCCCAGGATGGTGACCGGCAGGGGCAATCCATAGCTGTTTTTTAAGATTAAACCAGCGCCTCCCTGAGCACTTGAACTGACCAGGTTGGTGATATTCACCGCTCCGGAAGCATGGATGGCCAGGTTATGGGAAGAGTTATTGTAAAAGGAGCTGTTGAGGACCGTCACATTCTTTGCCCCGGAAGTATCGACACTTTTGCTCCCTGAAATATAAACACCATGCCTGCCATTGTTCCCAGCCCGCACCTGCTTCAGGGTGATGCTCCCCGCCGGGGCGAACAGGAAAGCCCCATCGGCATTGTTCCCATCCAGGGTCACGTTCTCCAGGGTGATGGATCCGCCTGCATTATGCCCGGCGATCAGCCCTTCTCCATAATCAGCACTGGTATCAAAATCAACATTGTGTGAAAACACGCTGTTCTTGATGACAATGGAAGGTAAGGCATATGAAGTGATTCCAGCTCCGCTGCCTCCGTTCCCTGTTGCCGAAACCCCGTTCAGGAGCGTGGCTCCTCCTGATGTGATGATCAGCCCGAACGAATTGACACCGGTTCCGTTCCCATTAAAACTGCTGCTGTTGATTGTAATACCGCCGTAATTCTTTAACCCGGTCCCATCATCGAAGGCAGTTTCCAGCATTGCCCCCCTGCCGAAATTCCGGCTGGAAGATACCCTCGTCAGGATTACCGGGCCGTAATTGCGGATCCCAATCCCGTCATCCTGCGTATTTTGTACATCAATATCCGTCAGCCGCAGCGTTCCCTTGCCTCCATTGATAAAGAGCAGTGAATCGGAAGCATTGCCGATGAAGCTCAGTCCCTGCAGGGTGAAACCGCTGCTGAAGTTTGTGATCGTCAGTTTGCTGGTGATCTCCGGCCGGGTTGTCCCATGGGTGGTATCCCACACGATTCCCTTCAACCCCGGCATGGCAGTTACATCGAAATTCTCTCCGGCATATGTGTCGCTGCCGTACAGGTACATATATCCGTAACCACCCAGCAGCACCCAGTAGGCCTTCGCTTCCGCAAAGGTATTGAAATCGATGGTCCTGCCACTCACACAATACGTTGAATCCGGTTTGGTGCAGTAGAACCACGGGTCCGGGTCGCACACCACCTCCAGCGCCGCCTGGCTCGCCAGCGGCAGGGTTTGGCCCACCTGCACGATGACCGACCCGCTCTCCGCCAGCGCTTCCACCGCGCTGGCTGCATCCTCCGGTTCGGGTTCCTCTGGCGGGGCCGTCTCAGGCGGCGGCGCTTCCGGCACATCCCCTTCTGCAAATACCACCGTTGGCGTCAACGCGCCCAGCACCAGGCAAACCATGATTAAAACCGAAAAAACCAATCCTGCCCGAATCTGGTACTTCATGTTGCCCTCCTATGAAACTGTTTGTTGTTCTACCGGGGATCTTCGTCCCCTGCGTCGTGCAGGGTCTGCCTGGTTTGTGTTGTACTTCCGCGGCGCTCATGCTTAATGTACAACTTTTACAGGTGTTAGTCAATAACCCTTTTTTTGGATGTTCATCCCGAGGGAAGAATGGCCGAAGGATCTTGCCCTGGACTTTCCAGAGCAAGACCCTGATAAAAACTCAGGGCGAGACCCTTCACTGCGTTCAGGGTGACAATAAAGACAGAGCGAGACCCTGTAAAAGACTCGGGGTGACAAAGAAAGCTCCCTGCATACCGGGCAGTATGCAGGGAGCAGAAAAGCATGTACTTTCCGGTATCTTTAATAAATATTCATGTCCCCGGCAACGTTCTCCGAGATCACCGCGTAAGGCGAAATGTACACGTCAGTGGGTGCGATGAGCACATCAATGTTCACGCCCCAGCCGCCGTTCTGGATAATGAAATTCTTGTAAATATACACCTTTCCACCCAGGTCAGTGATCACCAGCCCATCAGCATTGGTGGTCAGCCCATTCTGGCTGATGGTGACCCCGCTAATCTTCACCACCGCACTGGCATTCAGTACCACGCCGCTGTTGACATTACTGCTGAACTGGCTGGTAGTGATCAGCGCACCCATCCCGGTAATGGCTTGCATGCCGTGGCCGCTATTCAACGAAGAAGTTACCCCGCTGATGGTCAATGCGCCGTTGCTTTCCAGGTACAGACCGGTGGAAGCATTGCTGTAAAAGTGGTTGATCCCCGTCACCACCAGTGGGCTAAAGACCGTGGAAGAAGTATTGACAGCATACACGCCAACCCCTGCCCCAAAGGCATCTGCCTTATTGCCGGATGCATTGACGCTGTTCAGGGTGATCTTGCGCTGGCTCAAAATATACAATCCCGCCCCGTTGTTCCCGTCAAAGGTCGAGCGGACCACAATGACGGCTTGCGGAACCTGTGTGCTGTGAGGGGTCAGGTGATTATGCAGGTCAGCACCCATCAAGGCATTTTCATTTGCGATAACGCTGACCAGTGTGATCGGTCCAACTGAACCAACTTTCAGCCCTTCCTTGCCGTTATTGCTGGCAGTGGCATAAGTGATGCGCACCTGGCGGGCAATGGTTGATGCGGTGTTGTTCACGAAAATTCCCTCGCCCGCATTCTGCAATGCTGTGATTTTGTAAAGGACCACCGCGCCGGCATTCTCAATACGCAGCCCGCTGTTTGCCGCACCCAAATTCCCGATGGTTTCGATATTCGACAGGGTTGCGTTCCCGGCAAGGCCGTAATCATAGAGGTTTACACCGCCCAGGGTATTGCCGTTGGCCTGCACTGCTGACATGATGATGCCCCTGGCAGTGATTGCATCCACACCGAACCCGCCGTTCGCTGAAGCCGTGGCCCCTCTGGCAGTTAAGGCACCGTTGGTTCTCACATACAAGCCGGTATTTTCGTTACCGTCAAAATGGTTAATCCCTCCAATTACAACCGAACTGCTGATGGTGGATGAGGTATTGACAGCATAAACCCCAATTCCAAGCCCACTACCGTTCGCCTTGGTGTTGGAAGCCTGGATGCTGTTCAGGGTCATCCCGCGCTGGGTCAACATGTACAGACCCATCCCGCTATTGCCGTCAAAGGTGGAATAGGCAACGGTAATTCCCTTGGGCACCTGGGTGATAAGCGGGGTCAGGTGATTAATAAGATCGGCACCTTCCAGGGTATTGCTGTTCGCAACCACTTTGTACAGGCTGATTCCACCAACTGAGACGACCTTCACCCCTTCTTTTCCGTTCAGGCTGGCAGTGCTGTTCCTGACGCTTACCGTCCTGGCGTAAGCGGAAGAAGTGTTATCAATATAGATGCCTTCTCCCTTGTTATCTGATGAAATGATCTTATCCAGGCTAACCGCGCCAGAGGTGAATATGAGAAGCCCAGTATTTGCCACTCCCTGGTTGCCGCTGGTTTCAACATTCACCATGGTCACGTTACTGACCAGCCCGTTGCCATGAACGCTTACGCCGCCTTCATTGTTGCCGTTTGCCTGGACTGACGCCATTGAAACACTGCCGTTGGTGTAAACCACCAGCCCAACCCCGGTGTTGCCGTTGAACTGGTTGAGGCCAAGCAGGTTGCTGACCTTCACACCGCCGGTGCCATCCTCATCATTTTTCAAGTACATCCCGTTGGCGCCGTTCCCGGTAGACACAATCCCTGACACGGTGATGGCGCGTTTGCTGAGGACATACACACCCTTGTAATAATTATTGGTTATGGTCGCACCCTGGATGATGACCCCTTGCGGGTAAGAAGAGAAGTAAGTATTGTTGATGTATAAACCATAAGGCAATGGACTGTATCCTCTTCTTCCTGCATTCACACTGGTCAACTTCTTCACCGTGACCAGCCCATTCGCCCTGATCGACAGGTTGGCTTCGTAATTCCCGTCAAAAGTACTGCTCAGCACGGTAACGTTCCTCGCCCCTACAGCCCGGTTGTCAATATTTCCGGGGAATCCTTCAATGCGTACCCCGTACAGGTCATTGAGGGAGGCAGTTACCTTGTTCAGGGTGATGCCTCTCGTAGTCCGCAAGAATGCTCCATCCGAGTCATTCCCATTCAGGACAACATTCTCCAGGATCACAGCCGCTGGGCTGCCTTCGTACATGACCAGGCCGTAGCCATTATCAGGGATATCCGGGGTATCCTGGTTGTTTGAGAAGACACTGTTCTTGATCGTTAGGGCAAGCCCGTACGCCCCAACCTCAGCGCCGCTGCCGTAGTTGCCGGATGCGCTCACCCCGTTCAGTGTAACAGCCCCATTCGAGTTGACGATCAACCCCGGGTAGTTATCCCCGTCATTCAGGTAGCCGTTCCCATCGAATGTACTGTTGAGGATGGAGATATTGCCGCTGGAAACAAACTTGAGCAGCAACGGGTGATAATAGCGGTTTTTGAGGGTTGCCCCCTCAAAGCCGTTGCCGGATGAGGTCACATCGTTCAGGTTGATGCTTCCTCTATTTTCAATGTTGATCCCGGTACCAAGGCTATTGGTGACATCAACATCAATCAACCTGATCGTCCCAATATTTTCATGGATATTGATAGCCGGACTGATACTGGAAACATTTACCGAAATGCCCCATAAGGTGAACCCATAAATAAATTTTGAGATATCGATCAGCCCGTTCACCTGGGGTTTGTCGCCAATGGTCGGTGTCAGCCACTTGATGCCCTTCAAGGTTGGCATGCGCGGGTCAGTACCCACCAGGGTGACCGCCTGGTCAGAGATGTACCCGCTCTCCAGGAAGATGTAACCATACCCTTTCTTGGCTGCCCAGCCTGCCAGCGCATCGTTGATGGTAGCATAGAACCCGGATTTTCCCCCAGGGCACCCAACGCTGCAGTAGAACCACGGGTCCGGTTCGCAGATCACATCCAGGGCAGCCTGCGATGCCAGGGGCACACTTTCTCCTCCGGCATCCACAATGGCAGCCCCGCTTTCTGCCAGGGCTTCGACAACGCTGCCAGCATCCTCTTCTGGTGCAGCAGCCTCGACCGGTGTATCCGCAGGCGGGACCTCAGGCACATCCCCTTCCGCGTACACCACACCTGGGGTCAAGGCAGCCAGAACCAGGCTGACCACGACCAGCAGGGACAGCAATAGACACTTACGCGAATAGAATAACATGATAGCCTTCCTTATAAAATTGGTACAAATGAATAGAAGTTTGAGGGGATTGTCGATCCCCCTGCGTTGTGCAGGGTCTGCCCAAGCGAAGTGAGCGATTAATCAGTGCTTTTTATATAGTACAACTTTTAAAGCGGAGAGTCAATAAGGTTTTTAAACACGGTCTTGCGGGATATATAATAAATGCGGGCATGCATCTGGCTTGTGCAGCCCGCTAAAATTCTAAGAACTTTCCCTGGGGGTGAATTTCCTTTACTCGCCTTTGCGGACGCGCACATCGATCGCCTGGGCTCCGCTGCCTGGCGTCAGCACGCGCAGCGGGTTGATCTCCACTTCGGTAAGTTCGGGCACCTGCTCCGCCAGCTGTGAAAGCCGCATCAGCACGGCCACCACCGCATGGCGGTCAGCCGGCGGGATGTTGCGGAACCCGTCCAGCTTCCGGCCTGCCCAGGTGCCGGAAAGCATGCCTTCCGCTTCCTGGTTTGTCAGCGGCGCTAGCTCAAAAGCGACATCCTTCAACCCTTCCACTTCAGTGCCGCCCAGCCCGAACATCATCATCGGCCCGAACTGCGGGTCGCGCACCATGCCCGCGATCACCTCCTGCCCCTGACCTGCCATCTGCTGCAACAGTACCCCATCCAGCTGTGCATCCAGCCTGGCATTCCCGGCACGCTTCATCACCAGCTCATACCCCCGGCTGACGGCTTCGGCATTGCGCAGGTCCAGCAGCACCCCGCCCACATCCGACTTGTGGAGGATGTCGGGCGAGTCGATCTTCATCACCACCGGGTAGCCCAGCCGCTCCGCCGCTTTCACGGCAGCATCGGCGCTGCCCGCCCGCGCAGTTTGCAGGATGGGCAGCCCGGCCCGGTTGAACAGTTCCGTCACGTCAGGGGCAGCCAGCCAGCCGTCCGGCAGGCTTTGCACCCACTCGCACAATCCTGGCACAAACCCTATCGTGCTTTCGTCCACAACCGGCTGCTGCAGGTACTGCGCCCGTCTCCATAATGCCCCGAGGGCAGAGGCAGCTGTTTCGGCAAAGCGAAATTCCACAATCTCGGCTGCCCGCAGGAAAGCCACACCCTCCTGGATCAGGCGTTCGCCCATCATCACCACGATGACCGGTTTTTCGCTGGACTGGATGATCGGGATAAGCAGCTTTGCCACCCACCCGGCAGAATAGGCTGGCGGCGGCGGGCAAAGCACCATCACACTGTCCACTCCCTCGTCTGCCAGGAGCACCTCCAGGCAGGCGGCATATACCTCAGGGCTGGCGGATGCCAGCATGTCAACCGGGTTATGTACGCTGGCTGCTGACGGCAGCAGCTTCAATAACGCGGCCCGGGTGGCCTCGCTGATCTGCGCCAGCTGCAGCCCTTCCTCCTCGATCGCATCCGCGGCCGTTACCCCGGGTCCTCCGGCATTCGTCAGCACGGCCACGCGCGGCCCTTTGGGCAGCGGGCACCAGGCCAGCGTCTTGGCCCACTGGATAAGCTGCTCAGTGGACTCTGCCCGCAGCACCCCCGCTTTGCGGAAGGCTGCCTCAAAGGCGGTATCCGTTCCGGCCAGGGCGCCTGTATGCGAGGCGGCGGCTTTCCGGCCGCTTTCAGACCTGCCAACCTTCAATGCCACCACCGGCTTGTGCTGCACCACATTGCGGGCTTCTTCAATAAAGCGCCTACCATCGCTGACGCCTTCCATATACAAGGTCAACACCCGGGTCTGCTCATCCGCCCCGACAACAGCCAGCATATCGGTCTCGTTCACATCCGCCTGGTTGCCCAGGCTGATTAACCGCGAAAGCCCGATACCCTGCCCGGAGATCCAGTCCACGATCACGGCGCAGATTGCCCCCGAATGCGATATGAAGGCGATCTCTCCCGCCTGCGGACCGGGCGGTTGCAGGAAAGTGGTATCCAGCGGCAGGTGGGTGTCCAACAGCCCGATGCAGTTGGGGCCGATCAAGCGCATACCGAATTGCCCTGCCACCTGCAGGCATTCCGCTTCCAGCTGGGCGCCTTCTGCTCCCGTTTCGCGGAACCCGCCCGAGGCGATGATGGCCGCCTTGATACCGCGTTTGCCGCTCTCTTCCAGCGCTGCCGGTACCGCGCCGGCCGGGGCAAGGATCACCGCCAGGTCGACCGGGTCGGGTATTTCAGACACCTGCCGGAAAATTTCCCGCCCGAACAGCTGCCCGCCCTTCGGGTTGACGAAATGGATCGCGCCCGGGTACCCGCTGCGCACCAGGTTGCGCGCCAGCCCGTAACCCAGCTTAGAAGGCTCGCGTGAAGCGCCGATCAACACTACCCCGCGGGGGTGAAAGAAGGGGGTCAGGCTCGGTTCATAAGCGGTCATACTTCCTCCTGGTGCCGGAATTGATTAAGGGTTGCTCTCCGGTGCCGGTTATCCCGGCTGGTTAATTAAACCATAAAACCCGTTATTGGAATCGGGTAGGGGATAGCAGGGTTAAAAGGGTACAATTAAGCTCTAGGAAAAGCCCATGACCCGCATCGCTTCCCTGTTGATCATTCTTGTCATTTCAGCCTGCTGCTGCAATCTGCCCGGGCTGCAGTCTGTCATGGAAGGCATCGGTACCGCACAGGCGACATTACCCGCCGCCACCGAAAAACCGCTGTCAACGTTGGGCAGCGCAGCCACCCCCAGCCCGCTCCCCACCCGGGAGGTGCCCGCCAGCCGGGTTGAACAGGTCGAAAGCATGCTTGCCCTAGCATCGCAAGAAAGCTGGGAGAAGACCGTGCGCCAGTTCTCCGGGGCGGAACCCTTCATCATGGACGGGAAGCAGTACACCATCACCACCCGCCTGTCTGAGGATCTCTTCCCCGGTACTGAACCTGCCCCGGCATTTGAATACCTGTTGATGCGCGCTGGTGAGCTGGTTCCTGACGACCAGATCGAGGTGCAGGACTATGAGTTCCGGGATGAAAACGGCAGGCAGCAATGGTCAAATATCATCGTCACCCTGCCTGGCAAAACCCGGCCGGATGAAGAGATCCTGCTCACCGCCCACATGGATTCTGCCACCTATGCTTTTGACGCAGATGCATCCGCCCCCGGCGCAGATGACAATGCCTCTGGCGTGGCAGCCCTGCTCGAAGCGCTGGCCGTCTTCAGCCAGTATGATTTTGAGCGCACGGTAAAGATCATCTTTTTCTCCGGCGAAGAATACGGCCTGTGGGGTAGCCGGGCATACACAAACCAGAACGATATGGATAACATTGAAGCCGTCATCAACCTGGATGTGATTTCCTACGATCCCAACAACGACCAGTGCGCCGACCTGCATGCCGGCACCCTGGCGCAATCGGAAAACATCGGATTGACGATGCTGCGGATGGTCGAGACCTACAACCTGGACCTGCAGGTGGAATATTTTACCGATGATGCCATTGATGCCTCCGACCACTCGCCCTTCTGGCAAGAAGGTGTGGGGGCGGTTCTTTTGAGCGCCAACCTGATCGACGGGCGCGAGAACACCTGCGAACCGCCGGAATTCAACCCATACATGCACACCGCTGACGATACCTTCAAGAATATCAATCCATACACCGGCTTTGAGCTGACCCGTTTGGCGCTTATCACCGCCGTCGAGCTTGCCGGACCCCTGCCCTGAAATGACTTCTTTGGCAATCTGAGCGAAGCAAAGAATCTCGCCTTGAGCCTTTAGCAGGGTCTCGCCCTGTAATTTTTGTAGCCCTGAACGAAGTAAAGGGTCTCGCTCCGAAGGTCCAGAGCGAGATCCTTCGGTCGCAAGCTTCCTCAGGATGACAAGCAGCGGCTTCCTCAGGATGACAACCAAAAAATCACACTCAGGACGAGAACCAAAAACCGCCTTGGGATGATAACGAAACACCACCTGGGCGGCAGAAAAAGCGGGAAAGGTATTGACTTACCCTATAAAAACTTGTACTATGTATTAACATCTGCAAAAATCTTTCGCCGCACAGGCAGCCCCTGTTTATTTACAGGGGGGAAACCCCCACCAAACTCTTGAAAACTGAATAAAAAGTACAGGAGGGTATCATGCGCACAATCACGCGAAGCGGCATGTTGTTATCCCTGGTGGTGATCATCAGCCTGGCAGCAGCTGCACTGACGCCTGCGGCGGTCTTTGCAGAGGGGGATATCCCGGAGGCACCGCCGCCCGAACCTCAGGTGGCGGAAGAGGATCCCATAGAGGAGGATATACACTCTGCAGTGGAAGCGCTGGCGGAGAATGGGGCGGTGATCGTTGACCCCGATGGCGCTCCGGTCCCCCTGGTATCGCAAACCGCCCTGGACGTGCTTTGCGACCCGGACCCGTGGTTCTATGGAACTGTCTGTCCGGGCGGGAAGTGCCTGGGCTACCTTACCATCCAGGCTGCATTGAATTCTTGGGTGACCATGAAAGGAAAAGGATTTATTTACGTTGAGGGCGGATACATTCAAGCTGAGAACCTGTCCATTGACGGTGATGTTTACCCAACATTGAGAGGTATTGTCTGGGACACCAGCAATGGGCTGGCTATGCCAGTCAACAATGCCCGTCTGCAGGTGTATGATTTTAAAACCGGCTTTACCATCCAGGGGTTGAAAATCGTTGTCACTGCCACTGGCGGGAATGCACTTAATATCATCAACAACACCGGGCTGATCAAGCTGGTGGATGTGGATGTGGTCACGAATTATGAAACAGGTGATGGCATCTATATCCGTAATACCGGGCCGGTGGAGCTGCTGCGGGTGGATTCCTCGGGGAATAAGGGGTTAGGCGCCTGGATCAGCAATTGCACCCTGGCAAGCGGATTGTGCCCCTCCACCGGGTATGTGAAGGTGACCAACAGCTCTTTCAATCAGAACGGGCTGGCAGCCGGGTTGGATATCAATGACCGGGGCTTGTGGATCCAATCGGGCGGTGCAATTACTTTGAATGCCGTTACAGCCCACGGGAACGAAGGCGATGGGCTGTACCTGGGCGCGTTTGGTCCAGTGGTGATCAAGAACAGCACCTTTGCCAAATCGATCCAGTATGATGCCACCAATGGGGGCAATGGCATCCGCACACACGCTGAAAGCACTGGTGCCATCTTGCTGGATAATGTGTTGCTGTATTACAATCAACAAAATGGAGCATTTCTTCAGACCACCAACAACATCACTCTTAAACGGGTCACTGCTTCTGAAAACCTGGGAACAGGTGTTCGTATTACAAACGGATACACCTCTGACCCTGCAGGAAAGAATATTATATTGTCTGACAGCACTTTCTATAACAATAACCGGCCATTGTGGATTGAGGCCACAGGAAGCATTACACTAACAAATGTAAATGCTTTTTCATCCTCCGGTTCATTGTATGTATCAAACCGCCTTGCAAGCATTCCATCCAGCGTAAACATAAAAAATGTAACCATCAAGTCAATCCTTGATCATGGTTTGTATGTACTCAGTAAAGGGAATATTATCCTGAACGGGATCACTGTTGAATTTACCTTTGGGAATAATGCCTATCTCTCAAATGATCCAGCAGCTATTGCAGGAGCAACTGGCAGTGTGTATGTGTTATCCAGCCTTGGGATAAATCGATTTAATAATGGCTTTCCAAATTATACAGGCCTGGAAATCGATACCGGCAAGAATGTGGTCCTGAGCAAGGTACAGGCGGACAACAATGGGACAGGTATCCTTATCAGGGCTTACGGTGACATCAGCAATGTGACCATGACAGATGTGACTGCCAGCAGCAATGATGGGTTTGGGGTGGATGTCCAGGCAACCGGGGCAATTACCTGGACCCGGGGCAGTGCTAATGGCAACGGGCTTGTCACGGCATCAACCGGAGGTGCAACCCTTTCGAACAACTCTTCCTGTGTGACACGTAATGTGGTTCTGCGGGATGTTAGCTTCAACAATAACCTGAATGGTTCAGGACTGGTTGTCTTATCCAAAGGCTCGGTGACCATTACCAACCTGGCTGCTGATGATAATGCCAGGGGCGGGGTGTCCATCAACAACTCGTATGGGTTGAATGGCAAGGTAACCATCACCCGTTCGCTGGCTTCCGGGTTTAACACCATCGAGCGCAACAAAGCCGGGTCTGTGCCCGGGCTGACCATTAACTCCAAAGGCGTGGTGTATATTAACCGCTTATCCGCCTCATTTACCGAAGATGGACATGGCGCGTTAATTGACAACTGCCGATACAATGGTGCATGGTGTGATGTACCTGTTCTTGCCCCGGTGACCGTGTTGAACAGCGTTTTTAACAATAACGATCAGTTTGGTGCATACTCGGGCATTGTTGTTACTGCCAGCGGCGCGGTTACCTTAACCTCTGTAACAGCATCCAATAATGGTGGACTAGGCGCCGCTATCCAAAACAGGAATGCCGCCCCTCCTACCATCCTGGCATATAACCGGCCGGTCAGGGTGACCAAGGGAACCTTTCAATACAATACCGGGTCGGATGGGTTAAGCATTCTATCCGACAGGGCGGTTTACCTGAACAGCATCACTGCTTCATACAATGTTAGGCATGGCGTATGGGTTCAAAACGATATCACCAGCCTGCCCAGCCTGGTGTCTGTCACCGGGAAGAATTCATTCAGCGGCAATACGGAACATGGGTTGTATGTCTGGAGCGTTGGTAATGTGGTGGTTTCCGGCAGTACCGCAACAGACAATGGCGGGAGAGGGATCTACATTGACACAGAAGGTACGGTCACCATGAGCAATATTTCCGCCATGGGGAATTACTTGAACGGTGTATACATTTATGGCAAGGTAAAGATTCTGCTGACAAACCTGAATTTGTTTACGAATGGAACAACTACATCCACCTCTGGTCTGACCATTTATGGAGAGTATGGCGATCTAAGTCCGAAGATCTATATCTACAACAGCACCCTGATCGGCAACGGTGGGTATGGGTTAAGCATCAATGCACAGGAGCCATATTCCAGTTATGTGTTCATCTATAACACCAACCTGTTTGGCAACCTGATGGGTGAGAAGATCATCAACTAAACGGGGGTATCAGAAGGTTACAGGGAGAGTTCTTTTCTCCTCCATCACCCGGCATGGACGCCCTCCATGCCGGGTTGTTTTGTGTGTTCGCTCTCCGGACCACAGGGCAGGGGCTTGCCTTGCTGTTTTGCCGCCCTGAACGAAGTGTAGAATCTTGCTTTGAAGTTCCAGGGCGAGATCCTTCGCTCGCAAGCTCACTCAGGATGACAACTAAAAAATCACACTCAGGAAGACAACCGAAAACAACCTCAGGATTACCACCAAAAACAACCTCAGGATGCCAATCAAAAACCACCCGGAAAGATAAAAAAGCGCTCCGGTTGCCGGAGCGCTGAGACTTTTAATCATACAGGGTGCGGGTTGATAAACTTAGTTGTTCCTTCCGCCGCCATTCCCCCTGCCAGCCCACAGCGGGCGGCCGTCGGCATCCCTCAGGCTAACGGTCTGGTTGGTTGCCAGGCTGGTGATGCTGCCAGCTTCAAAATCAACGTCTTCGTAAAAACCCGTCAGGCTGACCGTATCACCCACTGCGAGGGTGAATCCCTGTTCCTGGGCGAACCACCAGGCACGATTCTCCACCACAACCACTTTTCCATCACTGGTGGTAACTTCAAGCAGGTTGGCATCCACTGCGGTAACGGTACCTTGCAGGGTGACCCATTCGTCTACTAACGCATCCGGTTCGCCGTCCCCGAATGGAACACCGTCGCCGGATTGCTCGTAAGCGTCGTTCGTTGAGCCATTGCCCTTGCCGCCGCCATTGATTCCTTCATTTCCATTGCCGGTTCCAATTCCTTGCCCAGCGCCGCCATTGCCGATCCCTACACCTTGCTTGATTTCAAGCCTTTCTTCCAGTTTTTCCAGGTTGGCTTCATTCTTTTCCAGGCGCAGGAGTTGTGCAACGGGTTCTTTATCCACTGTCTGTGCCAGGGTGCGGTTCACCCCGCCGAAGATCAGTCCACCCGCAAGGGCGGTAAATGTAATTCCCAGCAAAATACTTTTAATCATGATGTTTTCTCCTATTTTTCAGGTAAATTTTATTTGTTCAAGGTTGGCATGGGGATGCCATTGATTTCAGCTATGGCAGGCGTGTCTTCCTTGCGGAATGGCGCACTGATAACCTTTGGTGTCACTTTGATGATCCAGTTCCAGTGGATGGCAAAATGTGCCAGGGCGGCAATCGTCATGATGACGCCGGACCAGGTGTGGATCAGGTCCCAGGTAGTGTCGCTGAACAGGAAACCGGTTCCGCTGTGCTTGGGGAAGAAGGCAAAGTACATCCCTGTGAAAGCAGCGACAACAAAACTAATCAGGATTACCGCATCTACGACAATATTGAGGCGCACCTTGGCGTTCATTGTGCTCTTACCTGAACGCATGCCAGTAATTACCCTGTTGGCTGTACCCTTGATCCAGCGCCAGTGCAGCGGGAGGTGTACCAGGATAGCAGCGGTGAAGATGATCCCGCTCCAAAGGTGAACGAGGTCCCAGGTGGTACGGTTGAAAATGATCACCGTGTCATAGTACGGGTTGCGCCCGCCCTGGTATCCCGACGGGAAATACAGGAAGTACAGGCTGCTTGCCAGTACCACGATGGCGCTGAGAAATACGGCAAAAGATACATACCAGTATGTTTGTGTCTGTTTTGAAACGCATGTTGAATTATTCATTCCTGCTCCTTATTTACGTTCTGGATGATAGCAAATGAATGTAAAGAATTGTTAAAGATTATTTGAAGAGACAATAAAAGCCCCTGCTGTGCAAGCAGGGGCTGATGGGTAGGTTATGGCGGGGTTAAGGGCAGGTGATGGAAACTTTAATGCCCGGAGTGAAGTACTGGTGGTTGGGATTGTCGATATACACCTTGTAACTGCCGGTAAAGGTAAAGCCTGCTGAGCCCCCGGTCAGGTCTTCGGTCACCGTTTGGGTTCCGGCCTTCTCGAAGGTAAGGCTGCGTTTCTTGAGTTTGGTGCCATCGCTGCTTTCAAAGAAGTACGTCACTTCCCCAGCCCCGCTGGAGGTAATATCGGCACTCAGGGTTATGGAATACGGGCAGGCATTATTCCATGTGTCCGGTGAGGCGGAGCCTGTCACACTGGTTACGGCAAAGCTGGATTGCGGTTTTGGTACGTTGATCAGGGCATAGAATGCCTGGTCTACTGCGCCCAGGGCGAAGGAAACCCCGTCGGCGTTCTGTAATTTCCAATTGCTCTTGTATGTCCCGGCAACGCCGGGTGATTTAAAGGTGACACTCAGGTCCACCTCCTGGCCCGGGGCAACGCTGGCAGTGAGGGGGATGGATGCTGCTGCACCCATGCTGTCGCCGCTGATAAACACCAGTTTATAGGCGGTTGTCCAGGTGCAGGTGCCGTCATTGCGCAGGCGCCAGGTTTTTACAAAACTGGTGTTGGGCGTTATAGCCGTGCCGTCCGGGATGGTGACATCTTTCACCCAGGCAGCCCGGTCGCATACCTTTTTCGCCGACAGGGGAATGGGCGTCAGGCTTGGGTAAGGCGTCTGGGTGGGGAAGGCGGTATGGGTGGGGAGGAGGGTGGTGATGACCGGGGTGTATCCCGGCCCGAGCGGTGTAATGCCAGGCCCGGGTGTGCCTCCGGGGTTGAGCGCCTGGCTGGTTTCCATGGCGGCTACCGTCTGGGCAGCCGCTGTTTGGATGGCCTCCATGCTGTCTGCAGGATCGGGTTGCAGGAACGGGATGCTGCAGGCGCTTAGAAGCACAGCCCCTGCCAGCAGAAGGGAAAAAACCTGCATGCGTCGTTTCATGTTCTCCTCCATTTCCTTGCACCGCAAGGCATTATCATTATAGGAACTTCTCCTGCAGGATTCAATTCCCCCAGGCAGGGATACGGCTATACAGCTTTGTTAGGAATCAGAAAGGGTTACTCCCCGATGATCTTGACCAGCACCCGCTTGCGGCGGCGGCCGTCAAATTCACCGTAAAAGATCTGTTCCCAGGTACCGAAATCGAGCCTGCCTTCCGTAATGGCAGCCACAACCTCGCGCCCCATCACCTGTCTTTTCAGGTGGGCATCGGCATTGTCTTCCCCGGTCAGGTTGTGATGGTAGCGGCTGATGGGGGCATGGGGTGCCAGTTCTTCCAGCCAGACATCAAAATCATGGTGCAGCCCACGCTCATCATCATTGATGAATACGGATGCGGTGATGTGCATGGCATTGACCAGCACCAACCCTTCCTTGATGCCGCTTTCAGCGATCGCCTGCTCTACCTGCGGGGTGATATTCACAAACCCTCGCTCGGTGGGCAGGTGCATGATAATCTCTTTCCGGAATGATTTCATAATCTACCCCATCTGTGTCATGTGCGTGATCAGGACCCGGATGCCTATGAATATAAGAATTACCCCGCCAACCAGCTCCATGCGCTTGCCGAACTTCTTTCCCAGAAAATCACCGCCCAGCATTCCTGCCAGGGAAAAGATGGATGATACGATCCCGATCGTCAGGGCGGCATTGAGGATCTTCACATCCAGCAGCGCCATGCTGATGCCAACTGCCAGCGCATCCAGGCTGGTGGCAAGAGCAAGCACAACCAGCGTGATCCCGCGGGTGGAATCAATGCAGGTTTCTTCCTCTTTCTCTTTTTCAAAACTTTCGATAATCATGCGCACACCGACAAAGGCAAGCAGCCCGAACACCAACCAGTGGTCGAAACGGGAAATCAATGACAGGATGGTGGTTCCTGCCAGCCAGCCTAAAAAGGCCATTAACCCCTGGAACAACCCGAAGTGGAATACGATCCGGAAGATAGGCCGGTGTCCGTTAGCCCTGCCGCTGGTACCCAGGCAGAGCGAGACGGCAAAGCAGTCCATGGCCAGGCTGACTGCGATCAGAATGATTTCCCAATAAGACATGCGGCTGGAACCTCCGGGAAACCATTATACCTGCTGGGTGCTGAATTCGGGCTGATTGTTGCCCGGGTTGCTCAGGCTGTTTTCCAATCGCTTACTTTATTGAGGTAAGCATACTGCTCATCAGAAAGCGCCACATCGAGCGATTTCAGGTTGTCACCCAGCTGGGCGAGGCTGCGCGGCCCGATGATCGGGCTGGTGATGGTCGGGTTGCGCATCACCCATGCCAGGGCAACCTGCGAGATGGGTATACCGCCCAGTTGGGCTGCCACCGTATCGAGCGCTTCCAGCACCGACCAGCCGAACGGGGTGAAGTTCAAGGCAGCTTTGCTGTGCCTGCCGCTTTCCACTTCGGTCTGGCCGGGGCGGTACTTGCCGGTCAGGAAACCGGCTGCCAGCGGGCTGTAGGGGATGACTGCCAGGCGGTAGCGCCGGGCGACCTCTTCAACGTCATACTCGTATTCCTGCCGCCGAACCAGGTTATATCCAGGCTGCAGGCTGATATAAGGTTCAACACCCAGCTTTTGGGCAGCCCAGAGCGATTCAATAACCTGCCAGCCCTGGAAACCAGAGCAGCCGATGTAGCGTACTTTTCCTGCCTTTACCAGGCTGTCAAAAGCGGTCATGGTCTCTTCTACCGAAGTTTCAGGGTCAGGGCGGTGCGACTGGTAGAGATCGACATAATCGGTCTGCAGGCGTTTGAGGGAATCGTCGATGCTTTTCAGAATGTGCACCCGCGAAAGCCCGCGATCGTTGGGGTCAGCGCTCATCGGGTTGAACACTTTGGTTGCCAGGACCAGGCGGTCACGCGGGATACCGCTCTGTTTGATCCATTTTCCGATGATAGTTTCGGCTTCACCGCCCTGATTGCCGGGCACAAAGCGCGAATACACATCAGCGGTATCAATAAAGTTGATGCCGGCTTCATAGGCTGCCGAGAGCACCTGGAAGCTGGCAGGCTCATCAGCGGTCCAGCCGAACTGCATGGTACCCAGGCACAGGCGTGAAACCTTGCACCCGGTTGACCCTAGATTGCGGTATTCCATCTTTTTACCTCCATAAATGCCATGTTTACCCATGTAATAAGGTTTAATTAGCCTGTCATTCAAGCGGCTGCAGCCAGTAGGTTTCTTCGTCCCCTTCTGCTGTCCAGCCGACAATGTAAGACTGTTCAGACCGCACCTTCCACCAGACCCAGTTATCCCTGCAGATTGGGCCCGCCAGCACCGTTACGGTTTCGTATTGCTGGATTAAGCCCAGCACCTTGCCATCCAACCCGGCTTCCTGCCGGATGCGGTTCGGCAGGGCAGGTTCGGATTCGACAATGGCGCGCGCGCCTACCTTCAGGCGGGTGGAATACCCTGCCTGGCAGTCGGGCAGCTGTGCTTCGGTCGGGTAGGGCGTGATGGTGGGAGTGCGGGTGGGGGTGGGTTTACGGTTCCCGGTGGTCACCATGACCATGACCCGCTCTTCAATGGGAGAAATGGCATAAATCATCCCGTCCCACTGGCTGACCAGCCAGACCATCTCTTCAGTGGCAGTCAGGCTGGCTTCGGCCCGTGAAACTGGGAAGACCGCTTTCACCTTGCGTTCTGCGGGGTCGATCTTCACCACCTCGCCCCGGTCAGATACCACCCAGACAATGCTGCCAGCTGCCTGTACATCAGAAGCATTTCCGCGCATGCCTTCGAGTGGGATGAGAACCTGGTTTGCACCGGATGGAACCGGCAGCAGCACCAGCGCGGCAGGCGCCATGGCGTTGATAAGCCAGATCCCGGAACCGCTGACGGCAATACGGGTGGTGCCGTACCACAGGCTGCCCTGGTCAGGCTGGAACACTTCATAGGTCAGCGGTTCGATGATAAACACCGAACTGAGCCCGTTCCAGGATGTTACTGCCCATACCCAGCCGCCGAAAAGTTCCACATCGCTAACCGGGGCGCCGAGTTCGATATAGGTGATACCCTCCAGGCGATGCGGGTCGATCAGCAGCAGCCCGCCCCCGGGAGAAGCGCCCGGGACTTCCGGCTCTGGCAATGGATTGGGCTGCACGCCTGCCCAAAGGCCCTCTTCACCGGCCGCCAGAGCCAGCAGGGTGTACCCGGCCGGGCTAAACTGGCTGGCAATCCTGTGTTCCTGAGGATCGATTCTCATCAACTGGGTGCCGCTGCTGTTGACTGCCCAAACGCCTTGTTTCCCCTGGATGAGCGTGGACAACCCCTCTTCCAGTTCAATGACGGATTTTTGTGCCAGGGTCTGGGCGTCAAAGCACAGCAAGGCACGGTCGGTTTCGTTCACCAGCCAGATCTCGCCCGGGGCAACCGGCAGCGGCTCGATGGTGGGGGTTGGTGTGGCAGCTGGAGCCAGGGTGGCTGAGGGCTGAAGGCTGGGTGCAGTTGGCGGCACTGTCTCCCCTGCGGGTTGTCCTGTAAAAGAACAACCCGGGGTAAGCGCCAGCAGCAGGCATAGCGTAAACAGGCATAAGGTGCGCATCATCGAGGTTATTATACAGAAAAACAGCGAGGGCTATCCCGCAGGGCGGTTTTCCATAGGTGCACAAGCAGGATGTGCTGCCCTTGCTTATAATTCGATTCTGCTATACATTAAACGGTACAGCGGCAGTGCTGCCTGGTGAACAATGACTGCTATTGACGAAATCAAATCCCGCCTTGATATTGTGGACTTCATTTCACAATCTGTGAAACTGCGCCGGGCTGGCAAGAACTATACCGGGTTCTGCCCATTCCATCCCAACACGCGTACGCCGGCGTTCGTGGTCTTCCCGGATTCGGGCACCTGGCGCTGCTTCGGGCAATGCAATGAAGGCGGCGATATCTTCCGCTTTGTGATGAAGAAAGAAGGCTGGGATTTTAACCAGACCCTCAAGTTCTTGGCTGACCGGGCCGGGGTAGTGCTTGAACCGCTCACCCCGCAGAAAAAAGAACATGAAGACCGGCTGGATACCCTGCGCGGGTTGCTGGAGCAGGCGGTAGTGTTCTACCGCCATCACCTGACCCAGACGGCGGCAGGCAAACCCGCCCTCGATTTCCTGCACCGGCGCGGCCTTACAGACCAGACCATCGAAGCTTTCGGGTTGGGTTATGCGCCCGATGCCTGGGATGCTGCACTCAGCCACTTCACGGCCAAAGGCGTCTCCTCGGAGGACCTGCTGGAAGCAGGGTTGGTCACAGAACGGGCGGAAGGCGGCGGCTTTTACGACCGTTTCCGCAACCGGGTGCTTTTCCCGATCCACGATGCCAATGGCAGGATGGCAGGGTTTGGGGCGCGCATCCTGAACCCGGATGATGTTCCCAAGTTCCTGAACTCTCCCCAGACACCCCTTTTTGATAAAGGGCGCTTGCTGTACGGCATGGATAAAGCCCGCAAGGCGATCCGCACCAGCGATGAGGCGGTAATCGTGGAGGGTTACCTGGATGTGATTGTGCTGCACCAGGGGGGCTTTACCAACACTGTTTCCCCGATGGGCACCGCCCTGACGGAAGACCAGCTGCGCATGCTCAAGAAGTATGCCCGCCGAATCGTCCTGGCGCTGGATGCAGATGCAGCCGGCGAAAAAGCCACCTTGCGCGGGCTGGAAGTTGCCCGCCAGGCGATGGACCGCACGGCGGAGATCAGCAGCGACGCCAGCGGTATTTTCAATGCCCGCGGGCTGGTACGGACCGAAGGCCGCTTGCAAGCTGACCTGAGGGTGACCACCATCCCTGAGGGTATGGACCCGGATGAGGTGGTGCTGCGCAGCCCGGAAGAATGGACGGAGATACTGCGCAAGGCCCAACCGGTTGTTGTGCATGTCATGGAGGCCCTGGCTGCCCATCAGGACCTGGAGGATGCAAAGGTCAAGTCGGACATTGCCAGGAAGGTCATGCCGCTGATAGAGGATGTTCCCAACCCGATCGAACGCGACACCTACCGCCAGCGCCTGGCACGCCTGTTGAGGGTGGATGAAAGCATCCTGGGTGGAAGCGCAGCTGTTCCCCGGCGCACAGCGCCCAGGACACGCCAGGCTCCTGCTGCCAGGCAGGAAGCAGCGGGCGGATTGGCTGTACCCGGGCATGATCTGATCCACCGGCTGGAGAAGCATATTTTGGCGATCCTCCTCAACAACCCGGGTTTGATCTATTCCCTCAACCGCATGCTGCAAGTTTATGGCTTGCTTCCTTTCCAGTCAGACGGGATGGAACTGGTGGAACACCAAACTCTTGCCGGTTTGATTTATGAAGCGGTAGAGCAGGACAGTATGGAAACTGCCGATTACATTTCCCGGCAGGTTCCAGTAGAGTTTGAGGATGCTGCGCGTGAGATCAAAGAAAGCCTGAAGCTGGAAAAGCTCACTGAGAACCGCCAGCTGGAGGAACTTTTCAGGACGGTGCTGCGGAAAAGGCAGGAGCAGATCAACCGCGAGATCAACCAGCTGCGGTTCATTCAGCAGGAAGTCCAGGAGCAAAACGAACCTGAGCAGGATGAATATGTTGAACGCATCCTGCAGAATTCACAGACCCTGGCGCGCATCAATCGTGCGCTGCATGAACCTTTCATCCCCGATTGAGATAAACCGCCCGGAATCCCCGGTTTTAGGATTATGGTATAGTTAAATATGCCCCGCCGTAAAAAAACTGAACCCGATCTCTATCTTGCGCCCGCTGCCGGGAAAACCAACCGCCGTAAACAGGCTGATTTTTCAGACGAGCATGAGACCCTGCAGCCTGAAGATTTGAGGATTGATGATCAGGACGCGGCAGAGGATGTGATTATCCGTAATATTTTCCAAGAGAGAGACCAGGAAAAAGAAGATCCTGAGCAAAAGGCTCTACCACGACGTAGAAAAACTGAACCTGCTCTCAACCTTGCGGCCGCCCCTGGGAAAACCAGCCGCCGTAAACAGGCAAACTTTTCCGATGGACAGGAAATTAACTTACCTGAAGACCTCAGCCTGGATGACCAGGATACGATAGTAGGCGAGATCATTAAAAACCTTGTGGGCGACAGGGATCAAGAGAAGGAGGATCCCGAGCAAAAGCTGTTGCAGCCCCAGGCGGATGATGAACTTGAACCCATCCTGGGGGACAGCCTGGAGATCATTGCCGACCCTTCCTATGTAGTTGAGCTATCGGAAGATCCGGTACGCCTGTACTTAAAGGAGATTGGCCAGATACCGCTGCTGGATACCGACAGCGAATTCAGGCTGGCCATCCGGATTGAAGCCAGGCTGTTTCTCCGGCGTTTATCAGAAGCAACCAGGTCCCCTTTAGATTCTCCTGAACACTTCCGTAAGTTGTACCTAGCAGTATGCAAGGAAATTATTACAGCTTGGGGCAGATTACAGGATGACCTGGTCAGATTGAACCAGGGGGACCCTCCCGACTTAAGGCTGGTGCTGGCTGAAGCCCAGGAACTCCGTAAAACCTGGCAGTCTCCGGATCCCTCCTACCTGCGCAATTACCTGGATAATGATGGCAACTGGGGTAAAGATGCCAACTGGAACCAGCCGGTCCGCCAGGCATTTATCCTGTTTGAGGGTTTTTACCTGCTGCCATCCAGCGTTTTCCAGGAACTGGATAAATACATCCTGCGAAGCGCAAATATGCCGACCATGTCTTTTTTCACCCGGCATACCCCTTCTTTTTCAGTTCTTGTAAACGAGCTTAAAGGTATTGAGTACCGGGCAACCGATGCTAACCAGACCCTGATCCGTGCCAACCTGCGCCTGGTCGTAGCCATTGCCAAGCGCTACCTCGGGCGCGGAATCACGTTCCTGGACTTGATCCAGGAAGGCAATCTTGGTCTACTGCGGGCAGTCGCCAAGTTCGACCCTACCCGGGGATTCAAGTTCAGCACCTATGCAACCTGGTGGATCCGCCAGTCCATCTCACGGTATATTGCAGAGCAGGCGCGCACCATCCGCATCCCGGTACACCTGTTCGAAGCCATCACCCGCCTGCTGCGCGAACAACGCAACCTGGTGCAGCAGCTGGGACGGGAGCCGACCATTGAGGAACTGACCATCCAGGCAGGCATGCTTGCTCCTGATGATGAAGAAGCGATCAAGAAAGCCCGCAAGGATAACCAGTCGCTGGATAATGAACTGCAGAAACGCCTGACCCAGGGCGTGCAGAAAGTACAGCGGATCTTACAATCCGCCGAAGAGCCGGTCTCGCTCGAACGGCCGGTCGGTGATGAAGATAGCAGCCAGCTGGGCGACTTTATTGAAGATGAGGAAGCGCTGGAGCCCATGGATGCTGCAGCGCGTGAGATGCTGCGCGAGCAGGTGCAGTTCGCTCTTGCAAATCTTTCGGAACGCGAGCGCCAGGTACTGGAACTGCGCTTCGGGTTGATCGACGGCAAAGATCATACGCTTGAAGAGGTCAGCCGTTATTTTAATGTCACCCGGGAGCGCATCCGCCAGATCGAAGCCAAAGCGCTGCGCAAGCTGCGCCATCCCACCCGCAGCAGGTATCTGCGCGAGTATTTATCCTGAAACCAGGTTGAACCGATTGGAGAATGGGTGGTCCGGTGTATACCAGATCACTCATTTTTTATACCCAACAGCTGTACCACCCCATCCCAGGTGATTGTGGTGAGCAGGGTATTCTCCCGATTAAAGAACACGTGCGCATATAAGCTGCCGGTATCCATGCTGTGCAGCAAGTTCCCGTCTGGCAGGCTGTAAAACTGCAGCTGTAAACCGCTGACAGCCAGCAGGCTGCCGCTGGTGGAAACTGCCAGTTCACCAGGCGGTATAACCAGCTGGTTGATCACCTTGCCCGTTAGCGGGTTGGCAAAGGTGACGGGTGAACCGTCTTCACTGTACGAACGGAAGAATAGCACATCCTCTGACAGGAAAGCAGGCATCAGCCCCTCGAATGCTGCGGCTTCATTCCAGGAGTTATCGGCTCCGGCCTGGAAAACACGGACCTGCCCACGCCCGGCAGCCAGGAGGAGATTGCCTGAAGGGCTGAAATCCAGGGCTGAGACAGGAAACCCCGGTTGCAGCTCAACCTGGATGGAACCATCTTCCAGGCTGATGATCCATACCCTGCCGGCCGCATTGGCTGCTGCCAGCCGCATTCTGCCGGGATCAAATGCCAGGGCGGTTGATGGGCTGCGGGTGCGGTCAGGGTAGAACATGAACCTTGCTGCTTCAGGGGTAAGGGTATTCCAGATGGAAATCTGACCATCCACCCCGCCGCCTGCAACCCATTCTCCATCCAGGCTGGCTGCTGAAACATTCCATCGTTGGCCGGTCATCAGGGTCCAGAGCGTGCTGCCAGAATCCATGTAGGTCTGTTGGACAGCACCTTCCATAAATACCCGGGCAAGGGTATCGGTTTCGGGCAGATATTCCCGGCTGAGAGTTGAGCCGGACAGAAAAGCTGCACCGCTGAGCGGCAGGATTGCCTGGCTGGCAGTATCCACGACTGCCATGAAGGGGCTGCTCAGCAGGATTCTGCTCCCATCCGGTGAGAAGTTGAGCGATCCGGGGATGATCTCCAGCGATAGTTCCGAATTCTGGACAGGGGTAGTTTGGTTTAAATCCCACACAGTCATGCGACTGGAATCAACTGCGCCCAGCAGGCTGCAATCGGCATTAAGGGCAACGGCAGTGACCCGACCTGAAAAGGATGGAATCAGGAACCGCGTGGTTCCCTTGCCGGTATCGAAGATGCGCACCGTGTTGTCCTGTGCAGCCGCAAAGCATGCCCCATCCCCGGAGAATGCTCCAGCCAAAGCTGCGTTCTTGAGTGAGTCGATCCCGATGTACAGCTCTTTTGCGGCTGTTCCTCCTGGCAGCTGCCAGCACCTGACCTGTTCCCGTGGGGTGTATGAGAAAAGCGTGCTGCCATTGGCGCTGAATTGCAGCACGCTGGGAGCGGATTGGTGCCCTTTCAAGGTGTGTACTTTGTTCCAGGATGTAGCATCCCACAATTGCACCAGGGAGTCTCCTGTAGCGGCCGCCAGCAGGCTACCTTCCTGGCTGAAGGCCAGCGCAGACACTGCCTGGTATCCCGCCTGCAGTTCGGAAATGACCCTTTCAGAATCTATCTCCCAGATTGCGATCTTCCCGCCGGTACTTCCGGTAGCCAGCCTGCTGCCATCCGGGCTGAATGCCAGGACCAGGAGAGGGTAGGGTGTGGGCAGGGTGTACTGGTACGTAAAGTCACCTGCCGAGAAGAAGGCGATACCCCGGCTGGTGGCTGCTGCCACCTGGCTGCCATCTGGGCTCCAGGCGAACTGGCTGGCATAACCGCTTCCGTAAGAAGCCAGCAGTGTCAACTTTTCCAGGTTCTCGGCACGGATAGCTTCTGAGGGGGTGAAATGGGGGGTGCCTGCCAGGGCTGACACCAGCTCGGTGGGCGTGGGGGTCAGGGTCGCCGAGGGTGATGGGGAGGGTGTTGCAGTTGGATTTTGCTGAATTTCTGTTGGCGTGGCTGTCTCTATGCTGACAGGTTTACAACCTGCCAGCAGGAGGATAACTGCTATCCAGATCATGATTCTTTGGAGCCCAGTCGCCATTCCCGATACCCTTCTGAATTAATTCAGTATAACATGCAGACAACGAGGTACGTTTCGGGCGGCCTGCGCTTATGTTTGTGGCATGCATTAGCAATCGGGGTTAAAATATTACCAGCCTTACTGCATTCTGGGGCTTATTCTGACCGTAAGGTGGTGCTATGAAACGGATGTGGTCACCCTGGCGCATGAAGTACATCGACCAGCCCGGGGAAAGTAATGGTTGCTTCTTCTGTGAGGCGGCTGCCAACCCGCAGGATTCACAGCACCTGGTGGTGCATTATGGCAGCCGGGCGTTTGTGATCGTTAACCGCTACCCTTATGCAAGCGGGCACATCATGGTTGTTCCCAAGGAGCACATCCCTTCCCTGGAAGGTATGGATCCCGAAGTGATGCAGGAATTGATCGGCTTGCTGGCGAAAGCACAGGGTGTTCTTCAGAAGGTCTACCAGCCGGAGGGGTTTAATATCGGCGCCAACCTGGGTGCGGCAGCCGGCGCTGGTGTTCCGGGGCACTTCCATTTTCACATTGTTCCCCGCTGGGTGGGCGATACCAACTTTATGAGCAGCCTGGGTGAGACCCGTGTCCTGCCTGAAGAGGTTGCTGAAACCCACAGGCGTTTGCAGAAAGCCTGGGATTCGTAAGGTACAACCCCTGATTGTGGGCATGGTCAGGCGTTTCCTTGCAATTTTGACAACCAAAACCCGAGGTGCTGGTTTCATGGGTACTATGATTCTCCTGATGAAACCGCTATAATATTTAATACTATTAAAGGAGGATAACGATGAAGCGCCGTTGGCATTTATTCATAGGTCTTGTTATTACTTTTATTGTTTTCCAGGCCTGCAATCTGCCTGGGGGGACCAGCAACAACCCGGAACCAACTGAAGCCCAGGTGGTGGATGTCGAGAAGACCGAAGAAGCGCTGCAAGACCGCGAAACCGAGGTGGCGGAAAAGGCGACGAAAAATGCCATTCCACCCACGCTGCCGCCCACCGAAGCGCCAACTTATACGCCATACCCGACTTATACAACTCAACCGGTGGTCGTTGCAACCAATCCTCCTGCTCCAACTGTGGAGTTACAGGTGGATATGAGCGAAAAGATCAAGAATGCTAACATCCTGGTCTTTGAGGATATACGCGGATTTTATGACCTGGCACCCTGGGTGACACGCGTAACACAATCCATGGACCTGAACCATGTCACCAATGTGGGAGATGGCCTGGGCAACTTCCAGAAGGAGATTTACTCGCCGACCAAGTGGGACCTGATCATCATTTCCGTAGAAGTGCGCACTAACTTCAGCGGCGAAATGTTTGACGGGGTGATCGACCGGTTAAACGATGGTGCTGCGGTGATCATTGAGCTATGGCACCTCGATCAGATCGCCAACGGCCGCATTGCTCCCCTGATGAGCCAGTGCGGTGTCAGTTTCCAGCGCAACTGGGAACGCCCTTACAATTATGACCCGCTGGATTACTCGATGTACTGGCTGGATACCAGCAGCCCGATCATCTCCTCGCCTAATATGGTTCAGCCGTTGTATAGTTCAACCAACTACTGGTTCACCGATGCGGGCGATCAGATCAAGCTTGCCAGCGGCGGGAACGCCACCATGCTGGCAGGACTGTATCCCAAGGAGAAAAGCTCTTACGGCACGCTGGCAACCTGCGAGGACGGGCGCATGATCTTCCAGACCTTCTCGACCCATGACTACAAGTATGAGCAAATGATCCCATTGTGGGAAAATTACATTGTCAATACCCTCACTGCACACTTTAATTATGTAAAATAGAGGAGCCAGATTGTGATACTTTTCCGCCTGGCAGTGGACTGCCAGGCGGATTCATTAATCACCGAAAAGAGGTAGAAATGTACGTAACCGGAAAAGACTACATGATCTCATCACGCTACAGCACCCTGCCGGCCTCGGCGCAATCACAGGGTGAACCGCAGCCTCCGCTCGAGCTGCCGATACCTGCAGGTGCGAAGGTCATCCCCTTGCCAAAACCGCAAGAGGTGAAATTACCAGCCCAGGACCTGGCTGCCTTGATCGAAAAACGCCGCACCTTGCGCCAGTACAAACAGGTTCCGCTCACGCTTGAAGAGCTGTCATTCTTCCTATGGGCTAGCCAGGGGGTTGAGCGGGTCAGCCGCCGCCCGGTTACCCTGAGGACGGTTCCTTCTGCCGGGGCACGCCATGCGTTTGAGACCTACCTGTTGGTTAACCTGGTAGATGGTATAACGCCTGGCTTTTATCGATATGCCGCCATCGACCATGCCCTGGTCGAGGTTTCACTTGACCCTGAATGGAACCCAAGGCTGACGCATGCATGCCTGGACCAGAACCAGGTGGCTACCAGCGCGGTGACCTTCTTCTGGGTGGCAGTACTGGAAAGAATGTACTGGCGCTACAGCGAACGCAGCTACCGCTATCTGCATCTTGATGCCGGGCACGTCTGCCAGAACCTCTACCTGGCTGCTGAGGCTGCCGACTGCGGTGTGTGTGCTATTGCTGCTTTTGATGATGAACTGTTGAATGATGCCCTGGGGGTGGACGGTGAAACGCAGTTTGCCATCTATGTGGCCTCTCTTGGAAAGAGAGAAGAATAATTATGGATGTTGTATCTTTTACCACCTACCACCTGATTAAAAGTGAAGACCTGAACCACCATGGGACTTTATACGCCGGCAGATCAGCCGAATGGTTTGTTGAATCAGGTTTTACTGCTGCAGCCAGCCTGTGCGGGCCGGAGCATATCCTGTGCGTTATGATTCACGGGATGGAATTTACCCGCCCGGTGCAGCGCGGCGAGATCGTGACCTTTACCAGCAAGATCGTCCTGACCGGAAAGACCAGCCTGATCGCGTATGTGGGCGCATCTGTATTAGGACAGCTGGCGCTGGAGGGTTTTCTGACCTTTGTCAACGTGGACTTGCAGGGCAAGCCGCAGCCGCATGGGCTGATGATCGAACCATCCACACCCGAAGATGTAGCCTTGCAGGACCGCGCCAGGGCGCTCAAGAAGTAAACTAACCGGATCCCAGGTCGGCGGGGATGACACCCAGGTCTTCAGCCGTAAAGCGAAGGTCCTCGAATGCCTGAAAGGTGAGGTTCTCCGCTTTTACTTTCTTTGCATAGCGCAGCTGGCTGAAGAGCCCCAAATAACTGTTTGGGATGCTATCGTGCCAGTGCAACCCCAGCATGTCTGCCACCTTATGGATTGTTTCAATATCTTCGCCTTCAATTTCACAGAAATTCCCGTAAGGCAGCTCATCCAGCAGAACCTCGCAGCCCAACAGTGAATAAGCGGTGCGGTACTTTTCGTAGATGACGGCTACCTCATACCCCAGTGCTTTCAGGAATTGACGGGCAGCGTTAAAATCGCTGACTTCAAACTCAATCTCGCGCCGGACCAGGACACCATCCTGCAGGCGGGTTGAATCTTTGTATGTCAGCCGGTTGAGGCTGTCTTTGCGCAAGCGCAGCACCTGCTGGTTTTGCATCAAGGTATGGTTCGCTGAATCAAAGCGCAGGTTGGTTTCCAGCACACGCGGTTCCAGCAGCACAGCACCGGACCGGACCAGCCGGTCCTGAAGCGCTTCCAGGTTGGCAATATAAAACTTGGCTTCAATCTCTTCCATTTGATCGGTGATCTTCCTCTGCCGGGGCAGGTGGCGAGGGAAGGGATTTACCCTCTGGGTTTAGGGGTGGATGCGCTGCCAGCACAGCCAGTGTGAAAACCAGGAAAAAGGCAGTCGCAGCCAGTAAGAAGGCATCATTGGTACGCGTGACCGGATTGCGGGTCAGCATCAGGCGGTCGAGCCAGAACCAGGCAGTGAACAGGATGACTACGCTTGCCGTAAGAGGGCGGTAACCGGGCAAGCCCAGCCACAGCCATACCCCGGCTGCAAGCAGGGTGATACCGAAAACTGCACCGCTGATGGCCAGGTAAAGCGGGGGAATGCTGATCTCCAGCCGGCTCAGGACAGCGGTATACACCAGTGCCTGACGCATCCGCATCCAGCCCAGCACGGATGCCAGGAAAAACAGGAATACCAGCACCTTCAGATCGAATGTCCTGTTCTGCCGTTTCATTCAGTTATTGTAATGTAATTTCCCACAGGTGAACGTGCGTTGGTTCGCTGTCGTAGGTATTCATTACATCTATTTCAAGCCGGTTAAGTGAAAGCCTGCCCGGCAGGTCCACCGTGATGGTGCGTGGATTGGGATCCTGGGCAATTTCGTACACCTGGTGGAGGGTGCGTTCTCCACTGGAATTAAATCCTGCCAGGCTGAGGGTGGTGGTTGCTCCGCCTATCCGAATCAGGATGCGTTCAATATCACGCGGGATATCCCATTCCAGGTTTACCTGCAGGGGGTTGGCTTCCAGGGTGCGCACCAGGCTCAGGTCATCCCCGTCAAACAGGTTGCTGATGCTGCCCATATCCAGGTAAGAATAGGATACCCGGGTTTTTATTCCCTGAACCGCAAGCACTTCTTTCTGCAGCACCTGGCGGGCGGCTTTTTCTTCCGCAAGCATCTCATCAAAGTCATCTGCATAATGCAGGCTTACAAAGTAGAAACCCGGTTCACCATTGGGGTAGGGTAACACTTTTTCCACCTGGATGCCGGTGAATTTGTCGCTTTCAACTACCATGCGGTATTCATCCGGGATCATCACAAACAAGGTGCTTTCAATATCATCCCTGCGTTCATTGAAGTAACCTTCCACAGACCCCATGCCGAATGGCAGGCCGTCCTTGTAGAAGAAACGCATTGTGGTATCGGTCCCGTTAGCCCAGGAGGGTGAGACAAGAATTGGGGTGCCGGGATTCTCATCAAGGTACTTGTTGATGGCCGCAGTCAGCTGCTTGGCGCCGTACTGCATTCCGCCCAACCCATAGTCCTGCGACCATAAAGCACCGACGGTCAGCGCCTGTACACACAGGAAGATGTTGATCCCTGCCAGCAGGGTGAACACGCCCATGCTGGCAGCCTGTGGCAGTTTTCTCCTGGAATTGGGTACCTTGTCCAGCAGCCAGTTGATCCCCAAAGCTCCCAGCAGCGATAAGGGAATAACCATCACCAGGATGCGGGTGATGCCCAGCTTTGCCAGGGCAGCCCCGCTGGGGGCAGCCAGAAGGGCGAGGAGCAGTATCCTATACACTGGCAGGCGGAAACGGGAAACAACCAGTACGATCCCGAGTAAGACAAAGGGAAGCATGAACCAGAAGATATGCCCGTAGCCGTCCATTTGGTGGCGGGCAAGATCATGGTCGTTGCTAAAGAACCAGTACAATGGGTTCAACCCGGACAAATATTCTTTACCGAATAATGCCAGCTTCTGGCCCCAGGAAATGTTCTGGATCCAGTAGGAATTGAGCACCTGAAGGTGGCGCAGGGTTTCTTCCGGATGCACCAGCATGAAGCGCAGCAGCGGCAGCGCAGAGACCAGGGATAATCCAAAAGCCGCAGCAACCGTTTTCCGATGCTGCAAGTGATACTTGATATCCGATACCAGCAACAGCAGGGCACAAACAACCAGAACCATCCGAATAGGGCTGTAGGCGTAAAAGGTGAGTGCTCCCAAGAGCACTGCCAGGTAAATCTTTTTAACTTCACCCTGCCGGTAAAGCAGGTAATAATACAAAAAGCCAGCAAACAGGCTGGCCGCCAGGGCAGTCTCGAAGGCGGTGCGTGAGTGCAGAAACCAGGCCGGGGCAATGGACAGTACCAGCACCCCCAGCCAGGGGCGGGTTGATCCGAACACCCGTTTGAGGATCAAACCCAGCCAGGCAGCAGACAGGGCTGTCACCAGCATGGAAGCTGCCCGGGTGACAAACACACTCTTGCCGAAAATCAGGGTGGGCAGCACCTGCAGGTAAACGGATGTGCCTAGGTTATACTGGTAGGAATTCAGGAAATATGTGGGAAATAACAGACCGTCGCTACCCCTTGCGCCGCGGGCGATAAATTCATCCGCCAAAACAGTCTGTACCGCCTCATCCGTGAAGAAGTAAATGGGGTAACTGGAAAGGTTTGCCAGGCGGGTGGCAAGGTAAATGGCGAGCGCCAGGGCGAAAAGCAGTATCTCTGTCCTCTCCCAGCCTGGCATCCCCCGCCGGGACGATTGCTGCTGCCCTGGAAGGTGACCGGGCTGGGTTTGTCTGCCGGGTTGATGGAGGTGCCTGTCCGGATCTTTCATTGAGTTCGGGCGGATACGCGCGAACAGCTTGCGCCCCCCGGGTAAACAATTCCTGCAGTTTTCAGAGCCGGACATGCCAAAATTATAGCATTTCCAAATCGTTAAACCCCATTGCTGGCATACTCCTTATAATATAGGTACCAACGGAATCTATTCAGGAGGCTGATATGTCCCCCGCATCTTTTTCAAATATGACTGAAATGCTGTCTTACCTCAACAACATGGAGAACCGGATCATTGCTCTGGAATCGGAAAACCGCATACTGAAGGAAAGGACTGATACTGCCAACCGGAGCGACCGCCTGGCGTTTCAGCAGGAAATTGACCGGTACCTGCCCAGGACCAATATCCTCAGCAGCAGCTTTATCTCACGCGCCTTTGCAATTTGGGGGCATTATTTTGTCGCCCAGCTGGTAATCGGGGTTGGGATGGCGTTCATCTATCTGATTATTGCCGTGGTTATTCTTGGAATGTCACGGTCGGGTTGATAGTCAGTGGTTGACATTATTTTGGATCCAGCTGAACTCGAGGGGTGGATTGCCGGGCTGAGGGAGGGGAAAAAGTACCGCGCCCTGGCTTTGCCGGACAGTACCCTGCAGGACCTGATCTTGCAGGAGGTGCCGCGTCATAAGAACAGGGCTGATGCCATGCAGGCGGTGCGAAAAAAACTCCATAACCTGGTGGCCCCTTACCTGGGCGACCCAGATTACCAGCAGGCAGAATCCGACCTGAGAGAAGCATTCCAGCAGGATGACAAGGACCGCGTGCGGAATATCTGCCTTAATCTGCTGGGGAGCCATGCCTCCACCCGGGAGCGTATTCCTTCCATGGAGGATTTCTACAGGCAGCTGTATGCATACACTGGCAAGCCGCAGGTTATCCTGGACCTGGCTTGCGGGTTGAACCCGTTTGCCATCCCCTGGATGGGCTTGGATGCAGGGGTACGCTACCATGCCTATGATATCCATAAACCCAGGGTCCAGTTGATCAACTGTTTCCTGCAAGGCTGGGGAATGCAACCGCTTGCCGCCCAGCAGGATATCCTGGTCGACCCGCCGCAGATCCGGGCGGATTCGGCATTCTTTTTCAAGGAAGCCCATCGTTTTGAACAGCGCCAGCATGGCTGCAACCGGGCTTTCTGGCAAGCCCTGGATGTAAAACACCTGCTGGTGTCTTTGCCGACTCGAAACCTGACCGGCCAGCATTCGCTGCTGGAACGCCAGCGCAACCTGGTGGGCAATACGCTGCAAGGATTAGATTGGAAAGTGGAAGAACTGATCTTCCAGGATGAAATAGTGTTCTGCATCCAGCCGGTTGTGAGGGGGCGCATCTAGATGGCAAAACGGAAAGCCGCCGCAACCGAGCGCAGCCTGCCCAGCGGACCGGAGAGCTTTGCCCACCTGCTGGATGAAAAAGCTTATGCTGCCCTGCTGGGCTCCCTGCAGCAGCCCCTGCTGCCTTCCATACGGGTCAATCCCCTCAAGGTTGATGTCGAGCATGCCATCCGCGAGTGGTCCCAGGCGTATGGCTGGTCTCTACGCCAGGTGCCTTACTGCCCGACCGGGTACTGGGTTGAGAACAGCAAGGCGCCGGTCAGCCAGTCCTGGGAACACCGCCTGGGGCAGTACTACATCCAGGATGCCGCCTCCATGCTGCCGGCTGAGCTATTCGACTTTCCCCTGCAGCCGGGGTCGCTGGTGCTTGACATGGCTGCCTCGCCGGGCGGCAAAACCACCCATCTGGCTGCCCGATTGGGCGACCGCAATGTGATCGTGGCGAATGATTCCAGCACCTCGCGCCTGACTGCCCTGCGCCTGGTTTTACGCAATTGGGGTGCAGTGAATACGGGGGTCACCTGCTATCCGGGGCAGCAATTTGGAGAGATGTGCCCGGGTCTGTTTGATGCCGTCCTGCTGGATGCCCCCTGTTCGATGCAGGGCTTGCGCAGCACAGAGACCCACCGGGTGCGTTCTATCACTGCGAGAGAGAAGAGCGGATTGGCGCTCAGGCAGCAGCGCCTGCTGGTGAGCGCTGTGCTGGCAGCCAGAACCGGCGGGCAGATCGTGTATTCCACCTGTACCCTTACCCCGGAAGAGGATGAAGGTGTTGTTGATGCTGTGCTCAAGCGGTTCGGCACCAGCCTGCGGCTGGAAGATATCTCCTCTGCCATGCCGGCTGGGGCGCAGGGCATCCTGCGGGATGGGGAGGCAGAGTACTCTGAAGAGGTGCGGAAAACTGCCCGCCTGTGGCCGCACATTTTCGGCACAGCCGGTTTTTTTGCTGCCAGGTTCACACGGTTGGCGGGAAACACTGCTTTACCTAAAAGCGAAATCAACCGGAGCAAGTCTAACCGCTTTGAGCCCCTGCCCAACAGGTTGGTAGATGAACTTATCCGGCAGTGGCAGGAGCAATTTGATTTCAAACTGGCTGAAATCCTGGAGGAGAACAACCTGCTGGTGGTGCAAAACGGCAAAGACCTCTACGCTGCACCGCACTGGTTTTTCGGCGGGGGTTCTTTCCTTACGCTCACCAGCGCCGGGCTGCCGCTGGCAGAAATTACCCCGGATGGGTACCTGCCTGCCCATGATTGGATGGCGCGGTTTGAATCAAAATTTCAATCAGCGCGTTATCACCTACCTGATGGGCAGGTCGATCTATGGCTGCGCGGCTCCGATATTCCCGGTGAGCCACAGAGAATGTTTTCCCTGCGTCAGGTAGTGCTTGTCACCGACAGCCGGGGCAGATACCTTGGCTTGGCGAAGATCCTCAAAGACCGCTTGAAAAACCTTCTTCCCCGCCGTTTGGCTGGAGGCTGGTAAACTGTAAGGTTTCTATTAAGCAAGAATTAAATATTTCATGTAAAATATATTTCCACAAGGTTGTCTGTTCATCGGTAAGCAAAGGGATTGGAATTCATCATCGCGATGGTAACGGCACGCAGGAAATAAGGAGCCTGGTATACCTGTAATTCCTGGATTTCAAGAAGAAGGCGTAAAGCCGGCTGCAGGGCTTGACAGCAAGGAGCTGTTCAAGCATTTAAACCGGATTAACCGGTTGATTGCTGCCTGCCTGGACCAGGAGAGCATAGCTGCGGTGGTGACCAACCAGCTTTGCCCAATGGCGCGCGCCGACCTGTGTATTTTTGCCCCCTACCGAGTAGAAACCCAGGAGTTCCTGCCAAGCAGCAGCGATGCATCCAGGAACCTTCAACCGCAGGTGCTGGCAGACCTGGTCAGTATCACCAGCGTGGCAGATACAAGCGAACCGATCCTCTTGCGCACCAAGGATCTGCCCTCGCGAAGCAAAGCCTCGATGGCAATCCGCCAGATGGGCATTGCCCAATTCCTGCTTTCCACTATTTCGAGCAGGAACCAGCTGCAAGGGATTATGCTGTTGGGATTTAACAACCAGCAGCAGCATGTGAACGATTTTGAGAAATCGGTCATGAGTTTCATTTCGAGCCAGATTGCCACCTCTCTGGAAAAAGTAACCCTGATCTCCAGTTTAAAATGGCAGAATGACCAGCTGGAAGGGATTTACCAATCCAGCCTTAAGGTAAATGCTTTCCTGCATCTCACCGAGGTCATGGAATCTGTTCTGGACAGTGTGATGTACCTCTTTCCGCAAACTAGCAATGCCCAGATATTCCTCTACGACGGTGAAAAACTGAGCTTTGAGGCAGCCCGCTGGCGGGATCTTGAAAACAAGGAACCGGTGGCTATACCCAGGAAATTCGGGCTGACGTACCTGGTTGCCCAGACTGGCGAACCGGTCATTATCAAGAATATCCGGAACCACCCTCTTTTCACTGACACACATCCCGAGAAAGACCAGGGTGTGACCGGTATTCCCCTTAAATCGAAAAAAATTGTTGTCGGTGTGATGAACCTGGTGTATGCTGCAGCCCATGAGACCACTGAAGAAGAACTCCGGTTATTGAACCTGCTGGGTGCTCAGGCTGCTGTGGCGATTGAAAATGCGAGGCTGCACCAGTTGATCGAGAGCCAGGCACTCACGGATGTGTTGACAGGAATTCCCAACCGGCGATCCTTTGAAGCCCGCCTGCGGGATGAGATATTACGTTCAGCCCGATACCACCATACTTTTGGCCTGGTTACCATAGACATTGATAATTTCAAGAAAGTTAATGATACCTACGGCCATCCCCGGGGGGATAGATACCTGGCCCAGTTTGTGAAATGCATCCTGGATGAGATCCGCGATACAGACTTCATAGCCCGCATTGGCGGTGATGAATTTGCCATTATCCTGCCGGAAAGCAACCTGGAAACTTCAACCCGGCTGGTTTCAAGGCTTGAAAAGGTAATTTCATCATGTCCGTATGGTTTACCCGACAGCCGCATCCGTCACCACTCCGCATCCTTCGGCATTGCCATTTACCCGGACCAGGCGGGTAATGCTGAAGACCTGATCAGTTTTGCCGACCAGGCGCTTTACCTGTATAAACGCCAGAAGGACATGGAAAAAGCCTGAGAAGCTAGTTGGAAATATTTGCCTGTCTCAGGCAGTCCTTTTAAACCATTCGTATGTGTTCAGAATACAGATATCCAGAGGCTGCGGCTCCGGAAGCTGCAGTTCTTTATTTGCCTTGCCTGTATCATAAAAGAATCGGTATCCTGCCAGGTAAAGCAGGCTGGTATCGAGGGGGGTCCGGGTGATGAGCTGTGCAAGCTTTGAAAACCGCGCCAGCTGCCGGGCAAGTACAGCTGGAATGCGGAAGCTGGGGGCTTTTCCTCCGGTCAGGCCGGCGATTTTGGTAAGCAAGGCGTCCATCTCGATATTGTGTGCGCCAAGGATATAGCGTTCGCCGGTTTTTCCGCGCTGCCAGGCTGCCAGGTGTCCGGCAACCACATCCCGGACATGGACAATATTCATGCCAGCCGGAACAGTGACCGGCAGGTGGCGGTTGGCTACCAGCATAACCGGGGAGTTGTAACGCCGGTGGATATTCCCGGGTCCAAACACCACCGCCGGGTTGACGATGACCACATCCAGTCCTCTACTGACGGCGTACTGGGCTTCCATTTCAGACAAGTACTTTGAATACCCGTACAGCCATTGTTCCGGTTTCAAATTCCAGGTGTGCGCTTCGGTCAGGAACTCTGCCTTGCTGCCTGTTCCTCCTGTGAGCTTTGGCGCTCCGAGCGCAGCGGTGGAGCTGGTGTAAACCACCCGTTTCACCCCCTGCTGCAGGGCGGCATCCAGGAGAGACCGGGTGCCAGAGACGTTGACTTGGACCAGGCTTTCCAGCCCGCCCCTGCTGTTCAGCTGTGCTCCGGAATGGAAAAGCACATCTACATCCTTGAGGGCAGGAAGCAGGCTTTCAGGCTGGGTCAGGTCTCCGGTAATGTGCTCTACCGGCAGTCCGTCCAGCAGCATGGTGCTGCTGTTGGTGCGGTGAAAAGCGCGTACCTGGATGCCAAGGTTGCAAAGCTCCCGGCACAGGTTTGCCCCGATGAAACCCGTGGAACCGGTTACCAGGGCGATCATGCCGGAAGGGCTTCAATAACTGTAGCTGCGCCCTGACCTACCCCGACACACAGTGCAGCCATGCCGTAGTAGGGTTTTTGTGCTGATGCAGAACGCTTGCGCATTTCATGCAGCAGGGTGGTTAAAATGCGTGCCCCGGAGCAACCCAGCGGATGTCCGAGGGCAATGGCCCCGCCGTTTACATTGGTGATCTCTTCAGAGATGCCCAGCTCGCGCAGCACTGCCAGCGCCTGCACGGCAAATGCTTCGTTTAATTCCACCAGCTGCAGGTCAGGTACCTGCAGGCCAGCCTGCTGCAAGGCCTTGCGGGCAGCATTGACAGGCCCCAGCCCCATGATGCGTGGTTCGATCCCGCTGGCTGCAGAGGAGATGTAACGCACCAGCGGTTTGTATCCCATAGACCGGGCTTTTTCCGCTTCCATCACCAGCAGCACGGCTGCACCGTCATTCAACCCGGAGGAATTGCCGGCAGTGACCGTGCCGTCTTTCTTGAATGCGGGCTTCAATTTTGCCAGGGCTTCCAGCGAGGTGTCGCGGCGGGGGCGTTCATCAGTGGTGAACAACACCGGGCCGACTTTGCGCTGCGGGATGGGCACAGGTATGATCTCAGCCTGGAACCGGCCTGAGTCTATAGCTGCCACCGCCCGCATATGGGATTGATAGGCAAAAGCGTCCTGCTCCTGGCGGGTGATGCCGGTCATTTCGGCGATATTTTCTGCCGTCATCCCCATGGGTTCAACCCCATAGGCTGCTTCCATGCGCGGGTTGGGAAAACGCCAGCCGATGGCGGTGTCCCAGGCGGTCAGGCTGCCAGTGCCAAAGGCCTGTTCGGATTTCGGCAGGGCATACGGGGCGCGTGACATGCTCTCTACCCCACCCGCCAGGATGATCTCTGCCTCTCCAGCCCGGATAGCCTGGGCAGCCACATTGACAGCAGCCAACCCGGAGGCGCATAGGCGGTTGACGGTCATCCCTGGAATAGATGCCGGCAACCCTGCCAGGAGCACTGCCATACGGGCAACATTGCGGTTGTCTTCACCGGCCTGGTTGCTGCACCCCATGTATACATCATCTATGAGCGAAGCATCTAGGGATGTGCGTTCTATTAGGGTTTTAATCACATGAGCTGCCAGGTCGTCCGGGCGGATGGATGCCAGCCCGCCTCCAAGGCTGCCGATCGGGGTCCGGACCGCATCGACAATTACCACTTCGCGCATAATGCACCTCGCTTCTGGTTGATGGATAGATTCTACCATCAGGTAGATTTACATATTTGACAACCTGCCTGGCTTGGGGTGCTTATCAGGTAGAATAGTCGTATGGATCAGGCTGCTTTACAGAAATTGCTCTCAGGACTTCCGGTTGGGGAAGTGCGTTATACAGAGGAAACCGCCTCGACCAACGATGACGCCCTGCAATGGCTGGAAGAAGGTGCGCCGGATGCCAGCCTGGTGTGTACCGGAATGCAGACGCGCGGTCGAGGCCGGATGGAGCGTACCTGGTACAGTACGCCGGATGCTTCACTGGCATTCAGTGTCATTTTCCACGCCGGGGGCAGGAACCCCGAATCAGTTTCCCTGCTGGCACCGTTTGCCGGGTTGGCGGTATGCAAGGCGCTGGAAGCCAGCCTGGGGCTCTCCGCGCAGATCAAGTGGCCGAATGATGTATTGCTTGGCGGCAGGAAGGTTGCCGGCATTTTATCTGAAGCAGTTTGGGACGGGCTATCCTGCCGGGGGGTGGTGGTTGGGATTGGTGTGAATGTTGCACCAGAATCAGTGCCGCCTTTGCAGGAGCTGGCATTTCCAGCAGGGAGCATAGAGGAAGCGGCAGGCAAAGCCATTGACCGCTGGTATCTGCTGTGCGCGATCATCACTGAGCTGGTGTACAGCCGTTCCGCGGTCGGCAGCGCTGGATTTTTCGGGGAATGGGAAGACCGCCTGGCTTTTAAAGGAGAAATGGTCGAAGTACTTTCACCGGCAGGGGGCAGGATCTCAGGCAGGTTGGCAGGGATATCACCAGCCGGCAGCTTGCGAATCAGGCTGGATGATGGTACAACAAGAGATGTGGCAGCAGGTGATGTCAGCCTGCGCCCGGCAAAAGGAAAGTGACAGGATTATTGGGAGGTTGGAATGTTAGATGATCTACGCAACTCAGCAGCTTCATCCTATGAGGAGACTATCCCGCCGGAGGTGGATGCCCGGCGTGAAAAGAAAAAGCGCGCCAGGGGACCTTTCCTGGGAATGACATCGGTACAGCGTTTTGTGGTGGTGCTGATGCTGTTCATCCTGGTGATCATCCTGGGAACCCTGTGCCTGCTGCTAACTGGCAGGGTTGTACCGTTTTAGAATATTTGTGCGCGTTCAATAATTAGGCTGTCTCTTTTTGGGACAGCCTTTTGATTTTAATTATGATGGTTATTCATTGAAAGTCCAGGGCAAGATCCTTCGTTCGCAAGCTCACTCAGGATGACAAGCTATTGTTTGTCATTCTAAACAAAGTGGAGAATCTCGCCTTGAAATATCCAGGGCAATTTCCTTCGGTCGAATATTTCCTCAGGATGACAGCTCCCTGTGTCACGGCTCCAGCCTGACAGCATGCTATAATCACAGGCATGGAAATCACCTACTCCCTCAAGTACGAAAAACAGGATGTTGTTTCAGCTCAGCGCATGCGCTTTCTGCAAAGTTCGCGCCTCAAGATTGTCATTTTTCTCGGCCTGATCTCTATAGGCTACCTGGTCTGGGGGCAGCTGCAGCTTGCGGAATCATCCCGCAGCTGGGTATCCCCTGCGGTTGTGGCACTGGTATTCCTCATCGTGCCTTTCCTGACCTATTACCTTATGCCGCTCCTGGATTACAAGATCAATAAAGGCTGGCGCAAAGAGTACCGCTTCCTGATCAGTGAAACCAACATGGATATCTACCAGCCGGAAGAGAAGCGCCCCTACCGCTTTGATCTTAATCGGGTGAGCATGATCCACGAGAACCCCGATGTGTTTGTGCTCTACTTCGGCAGCGAGCAGAACTTTGTTATCATCCCCAAGCGCATGCTGCAGGCACAGAATAAGGCAGCCTGGTTCACCCAGAATATGAAAGCCATTAATCCTGCGAAGTGGATCACATCGGGGAAGCGGGAACCATCATCATTGCCATAATTCTTCGGGAACCAAAAAATGGCTGAACCGTTTTCCGTCTGCCTGGAGGAAATGGAAACACGCTGGGTGGCGCATGCATCCAGCCTGCCAGGCTGTTTTGCCAGCGCAGATACCCGTGAGCAGGCATTGGCGCTCCTGCCGGACGCCATCGAAGCATACCTTGCCTGGCGGCGGGAACTGGGGGATAGAAATACCCTGCCAGATGTCTCAGCTGAATTGCGCATAGATGAGGTTGTCAAAGAGTGGGCTTATCCGCCCGATCCTGATTACATAGTGAACGCTTTTTTTGCAAGCGATGCCCTCCCGCTCCGGGAGGAGGAAATCCCGGTGTTCAGGACAGTTCTAAATGCATCCTATGCCGGGTTGCTGGCGGCCGCATCCGGATTAGCGCCGGAGGTCTTACAGACCCCGGTTGAGGGGGAATGGAATATCCTCGGCATCCTGATGCACTGCAGCCGGGCAGCCTGGTGGTACCTCGACCGTATTGACATAGCGCCCAGGCACATGGATGAACCGCACGGCTGGGAGGAGCGGCTTGCGCTGGCGCAGAAAACCTTACTGGCTGCTTTGCCCTCCCTGGCTGGATCAGCGCAGGTCGAGATGCGTTCTGGCGAATTATGGTCGCCGCGCAAGGTGGTCAGGCGGTCGCTCTGGCATTTGCGCGACCATACCGGCCATATCTATCAGTTCAGAAGCCGGTTCGGCGTTTGAGAGTATAATATTTTTACCTAGCAGTGTTTCCAGCCAGTAACATACCACTTCAAAAAGGTTTCATGCTTGAAAACTGTACTGGTCTTTGCCCCCCATCCTGATGACGCTGAATATTATGCCGGCGGTACCCTGGCGCTTATGGCGCAGCAGGGGCATAAAGTTATACTAGTCACAGTAACCAGCGGCGACAAGGGCAGCTACCGCCATACCGCTGCCGAACTGGCAGCGCTGCGCCGTGAGGAAGCACAGAAAGCAGCTGATATCCTCGGGGCGGCGGAGATCCTATTCCTGGGGCATCCAGACCAGGAGCTTGACCTGCTGCCGGCTGGTATGCTCCGCGAGCAGTTCGTGCGCCTGATCCGCCAGTACCGGCCGGATGTGCTTGTAGCTGAGGATGTCCGCTACATTGACGAATCCCATCCCGACCACAGGGCGGTGGCGCGGGCAGCAGCGGACGCAGTTGCATATGCCAGCCTGCCGCTGGTTTACCCTGCCCATACCGAAGCTGGGCTGAAACCCCATTTTGTCACTGAAAAGCTGTTTTACTCCGAATCACCTGCGCTGACAGACAAGGTGATCGATATCACCGCAACCTTTGAGCGCAAGATGGAAGCCCTGGCTGCCCACCAGAGCCAGGTTGAATTCCTGGTAGAGGATATCCTGCTACAGGCTGAGGCAGCCGGGCTGGGAGGGCATGACCTGGTGGCTGCTGCGAGGCAGGACCCGCTGGCAGCGTTGACCCTGGTGGTCCAGCAGCAGGCAGCTGCTGCCGGCAGCCGGGGCGGGTACGCCCTGGGTGAAGCTTTCCGCTATGAGCGCTTTCACCCGCTCATTGAGAGTTTGCTTGTTTCTTAAGAGCTAGATCGTAATACTGTAGTTTTAAGCACTGCCAGATCTCATTACTGAAGGAGCAGGAAATGCCCCCAAAAAAGTCTAATGGTTACCGCTGGTTTGTTGTTGCTGTCTTTTTTGTTTTCATGCTGTTGCACCAATCGGATAAGCTGCTGATCAGCCCGCTTACCCCGGACATTCAGAAGGAATTTGACCTGACCAACACCCAGATCGGGGCGTTTTCGACCGGGGCGCTGCTGGTTGGAGCTTTGCTCTACCCCGTTTGGGGCTACCTGGCCGACCGCTTTTCGCGTGCCAAGCTGATGGCCCTAGCATCCGCCATCTGGGGTTCCACCACCTGGCTGAACGCCATTGCCCCGAACTATACTTCCTTCCTGATCACCCGCTCATCCACCGGCATCGATGACTCGAGCTACCCGGGCATGTTCAGCCTGGTGAGCGACTACTTCAGCCCAACCATGCGCGGTAAGGTGTACGGGCTGATGCAGCTGACCCAGCCGCTGGGTTACCTGATCGGTATGGTGGTGGCAACCCTGGTGGGCGGCACGCTGGGCTGGCGCAACCTCTTTTACATCACCGGCTCCCTCGGGATCGTGGTGGCAATTATCATCTTCTTCGGGGTTAAGGAAGCCCCGCGCGGCAAGAGCGAGCCCGAGCTGCAGGACCTGGAAAAGATCGGCGTGTACAAGTTCGACTGGAAGCATGTCAAGGGCATCTTCAAGAAACCCTCAATGATCCTGATCTTCCTGCAGGGTTTCTTCGGGGTCTTCCCCTGGAATGTGATCACCTTTTTCTTCTTCCTCTACCTGACCAATGAGCGCATGTATGATGACCAGACCAAGCTGATCGTGATGGGGCTGGCGATCATTGTGCTGGCAGCCGGGTACCCGATCGGCGGTTTCCTGGGGGATGCGCTCTTCAAGCGCACCACCAGCGGGCGCGCCATTATCGGCACGGTCGGCGTCATTATGGGTGCGGTCTTCCTCTTCCTGGCGCTTAAAACTCCGGTTGACAACCAGACCCAGTTCACCGTTTTCATGTCGCTGGCTGCCCTGTTCATGCCGTTCGCCTCGCCGAACGTGATCTCCACCGTTTATGATGTCACCCTGCCGGAGGTGCGTTCCACCAGCCTGGCAGTTGAAAGCTTCATTGAATCCGGCGGGGCTGCCCTGGCGCCCTTGCTGACCGGCATCATCGCCGATGCGCTCTCGATCGAACAGGCCATGCTGATCATCTGCATGAGCGCCTGGGCTTTGTGTGCCGTCTTCTTTATCGTAGCAGCCTTCCTCATACCCAAGGATGTGGCTGTGCTGCGGCAGCAGATGCGCGAGCGGGCGGACTATGAAAAAGCCCACCAGAATGATGCATCTGCAGCGGGAGCGGCTTAAGCACACGCCTCAGCCTTGTTGTGCAAGCAAAGGCGTGCCATAATAAAGTATGCAATTTGATGATATCCGGCACTGCCGGGTTACGCCCGCACAGGGGCGCATTCGGATCGGCGAACGGGAATATGACCCCGGTGATTCGCTCAGGCTGAATGCGCCTTTTGGTTCCATCCCGGTACAGGCGCTGGCGGATGCCCTCAAGCCCTACTCCCTTTTGAGCGGGGGCGAGTGCCAGCCCCAGGCAGCCATCCTGGTTTACCAGGTCACCGGCCGCCCCGAAGCCCTTACCCATTACTTCCCGCTCCTGCGCATCCTGGACGAAAGGCAGCAGATCGAGTTCCATGCCCGCTTGCAGCAGCTGGCAAGCAGTTATGAACTGCGGGTGGTGATGAAAGGCCTGCCGGAGGATACAACGTTCAGCGAAGCCCCTGAAGGGGTGCGCATCCTGGCTGCCGGGCACATCCTGGAGGTGTTCTTCTTCCAGCCGGAGATGCTGGCGCGGTTCTTTAAAAGCCGGCGCAGCTTCTGGGTGTACCCGGACCGGAGGGCGTACCAGGCTGCTGGCGGAGCCGGTGGAGGCTCTTACCATCCCGTCTTGCGCTGCATCCGCCTTTACATGCAGCGCTTCTTCGAGGGATTCTACGGCGCCATGCCCGGGCAGGCTCCCTTTTTACACGAGTTGGGGCACATGCTGGAGCACTTCAACAGCCGCAGGGGATTGATGCTGCCCGGCACCCGGCTGCTGCCCGGCATGCTGGAAAGCGACGGCAGCCTGTTCAACCCGGAAGCCCGCACCCTTTTTCTGGAGGGCAAGCGACTGGAAAAAGAACGCTACCTGGATTGGAGTATGCAATCAGAAGCGGGCAGGGGACCGATGCCGCTCGGCAGCCCGTATGTTTTCCAAAACGACAGCGAGTTCATCGCCGGCTATTTTGAGATGTTCTTCCGCAACCCGCATGCCTTTGCCGAAAAAAACATCACCCTCTATCGCGCCTTTGAACGCCTGTTCGGCTGGGACCCGCGCCAGGCCTGGGAGCAGGACTTTGATGTGTACGTCCGTTCCAACCGGCTGGCATACGAAAGCGGCAAACCGTTGAAAACCGCCGGGCTCACCTGATTTTGGCTATGCCTCCGGCGTGGTACTCTACCCGCACCCCGCCGTTCTCCACCCACCACACCTCATCAGCAAACCGGTCAATGAAATAGCGGTCGTGCACCACCGCCAGCACAGTACCTTCGTACTGGCTGAGGGCGGTCTCAAACTGGGTGCGGCTGGGGATGTCGAGGTGGTTGATGGGCTCGTCCAGCAGCAGGCAGCTGCAGCCTTCACAGATCAGTTTGGCAAGCATCAGGCGCGAGCGCTGCCCGTAGCTCAAATAGCGCACCTGCTTGGTGGGTTCGTCGCCCAGCAGCAGGAAGGCAGACAGGTAGCTGCGCGCTTCGGTCTCGTTTGAAAATTTGGATATCACCGTCTCCACCGCGGTCATACCGGGATCGAGGCTGCTTTGTTCCTGGTCCATCATTCCCATCTGCACGGAGGGACCCATCACGATCCGGCCGGCAAGGGGCGGCAGTTCGCCCGCGATGGTGCGCAGCAGGGTAGTCTTGCCCGCCCCGTTGGGTCCGGTGATCACGATGCGCCTGCCAGCCAGCGTCTGCAGGCGCAGGTTCTGCAGCAGGGGGGCATCCAAGCGGTAACCAACGCTGAGGTTTTCCAGCTCGAACACAGACTGCCCGAGGTGGCTGAGCTTGCCAAAGGTAAAGCGCGCCTGGGGCGCGTAGGCCGGTTTTTCCACCCGCTCTTCCGATTCCAGGTAATGTTCCAGGCGTTTCTCGCGGGCTTTGGCTTTCTTGGCTACTTTCTTTGCCATGGAACGGTGGTAATCCTTGGCGCCCTTTATCTTCATCTCCGGTCCGCCGATGCGGATAGAACTGGCCTGCCGTTCGGTCCAGGCTGCCTGGTTTTTGGCGCGGGCGATATCCTGCTTCATCTGGCGCACCCTTATGCGCTGGTCGTTGTACTCAGCCAGCTGGTGCTCTAACTCCACCTGGTGCTGTTCGAGGTAGGCGCTGTAATTGCCGGGGAACTCGCGCACCTTGTGCTGCAGTATGTCCATCTCCAGGATGCGGGTGACGGTGTTGTCCAGGAATGTGCGGTCGTGGCTGACGATCAGCACCCCGCCGGGTAAACCTCTCAGCCAGGTTTCCAGCCATTCGAGCATGCGGATATCAAGGTGGTTGGTGGGTTCGTCCAGCAGCAGCACCTGGGGGTCCTTGAGCAGGACCAGCGCCAGCGACAGGCGCGTTTTCTGGCCGCCGCTCAGGTGGGCTGCCGGCATATCTTGGTCGAGGCCGGATAAGCCCAACCCGTCCAATATCCCGCCCACCCGGCCGGGGTCGGCTGCCTGGATACGCTGCAGCAGGGCATCGTACTGGCGCACAAGCAGCGGATCTTGCGGGGCTTGGGCGAGTGAAGCTGAGAGGGCTGCCAGTTCATCCTCCAGGGCGGTGATGCTGCCGACGGCCTTGCCGAGGATCTCTTCCACGGTTGCATCCTTGTCCGGCTCAAAGCCCTGCGGCAGGTAGCCGATGCGCAGGGCAGGGTCGCGGTGGATCGAGCCGGAGGTCGGCGGTTCCAGACCGGCCAAAATGCGCAGCAGGGTGGTTTTGCCGCAGCCGTTGGCGCCTACCAGCCCGATGCGGTCGCCCGGGTTGATGGAAAAGGTTGCGTCTATAAATAATGGTTGCAGTTCGAAGGACTTACTTAAATGATGAGCGGTAAGCATATCCGCCTCCATGTTTGCTGATGAAATAGCCAAACCCGCCCGCAAGGGCAGCAATGCCCGTAGTGGCGGCAATGCCCGCATGTGCAGCGAAAGCTGCCGGGGCAGGAGTCAGGGGGTGTTTACCGCGTGCGAATCACTGTACTTTCTCTTTCTGTTGGCGAACGGCTTAAGCATACCCGAATGGGTCCAGGTTTGTCAATATTGCGGGCGCTTTCAGGCGTCTGCACGCTGCCCGGTGCGCGTCAGGATGACCACCGCTGCCAGGATGAGCGCCCCGCCGAACAGCTTGAGGGGCGAGAGGGATTCGTTCAGCAGCAGCCCGGCCAGCACGACCGCCACGACCGGCTCAAGCGTGGAAACAGTGGCGGCATTGGTTGGGCCGATGCGCTCGATGCCTGCCATGAAGGTGGTGATGGCCACCACCGTGCAGAGCACGGCGATGCCGAGGATGGCCCACCAGCCCCCCGGGGTGGCGGGCAGCACGGTGCCGCGCACGGCTGCCAGCCCGCCGTATACCATGCTGGCGGATGCCATGATCACCGCCGAAGCCGGCAGCGCCTGCACGTTCTGCATCACCTTTGAGCCGGCCACGATGTAAACCGAGTAGATGACGGCCGCACCCAGACCCAGCACGATGCCCAGCGGGGTGCCCTCGCCGCTGAAACCGATCGTCAGGAAGGCGCCGAGCAGCGCCAGACCGAGCGCAGCCAGCTTGAGCGGGGTGATCCTTTCTTTGAGGACGACAGCCGACAGGACGGTCACCAGCACCGGGTAGAGGTAGAGCAGCAGCGATACCAGGCTGGCGGATGCCAGGGTAAGGGCGTTGAAGTAGCACATCGACTGGCCGACGTAGCCCAGCCCGCCCATCAGGAAGAGGTGGAAGAGGGTCTTGCCGCGCGGCAGGGGGATCCTGCGCAGGAAGAGGATGGCAAACATCAGGATGGATGCGGCCAGGAAGCGCAGGAAGAGCACCGTGATGGGTTCCGCCCCGGAGGCATAGGCGAAGCGCGCCAGGATGGGCATGATGCCGAAAGAGACGGCTGAGATGATGGTGAAGATGTATCCGCTGAAACGGCGCATGAGGGATAGTATAGCAGAAAGCCGCCTTGCAAGGCGGATGAAAGGTAGACGATGTGTTTTTCTGGGCAGGTAGATACAATTGTAGACTGGTCTGTTGGTTAGAGTGCACACATCCGAGCCCCCTGCGGGGGTGCTGCGCGAAGGTCCGCAGGTTCGAGCCACCTGCCCTGGAGCGAACTGTGCTCCAGGGTCTCGCGCCCACCTGAAGTAATTAGAGGAAAATCATCATGCATAAAAGCTTTCTTTTCTTAGTCTTGCACTTCTGATGCTGGCATGTTAAAATCTTTATTGCATTCTGAAGGGGCGCGTAGCTCAGTTGGTTAGAGCGCACGGTTCACATCCGTGAGGTCCGTAGGTTCGAGCCCTATCGCGCCCACCTTTTAGACACCTTGTGCATTACAAGGTGTCTTTCTTTTTTGGTTCACATCCGTGTCTCCTTCGGGGAGGCTTCGCACAGGACCGCAGGTTGCGAGCCACCAGCCCCGGAGAGAACTACACTCCGAGGGTCTCGCGCCCACCTCAAGACACCCTGTTTTGTGCAGGGTGTTTTCTTTTTACAGTTCACATCCGAGCCCCCTCCGGGGGTGCTGCGCGAAGGTCCGCCGGTTGCGAGCCACGAGTCCTGAAGCGATCTTCCTTCAGGGCCTGCCCTTGAGCGATCTTTGCTTAAGGATTTCGCGCCCACCTTGAACACCCTGTTATGCGCAGGGTGTTTTTGTTTATATACTTAGCTTCAAGAGAATAAAACTATGGCACCGGCTGCCACTTGAGCAGGTGGGTAAACGTGTCCAGCCCGGGCAGCATGTTTCCGTTCGCCACCAGGTCCGGGCTGGTCTGGAAATCCCACAGGTAGATCTCGGTAATGGCATTGTTGGCGGGGGTGTCGGGGTCAGAAACATAACACCCTACCAGCACCGCGCTTCCGTCTGAGGAAAGAGCAGGCGGATAGATCTCCCACGGGAACTCGTAGAGAATGGAATAGGGGCTGCCATCCAGTGGCTGGGAAATCAGGTTGTTGCCGGATGTGGCGATCAGGCTGCCGTCAGCCATCCACCCGAACGGTGTAAAAGAAGACTCCGGGACAGATAACTCCACCAAGGAATTGCCGCCAAGGTCTATTTTGAACCAGTGTTCTTTGTATTCTTCGTCCACCTCATAATAGATGACGGCTGAACCGTCGGGGGTCCAGCGGTTGAACACCTGCCCGTAAAGCAAATACCCGTCTGTCAACTGGGTAAAGCTGCCCGAAAGGTCAACCAGCGCCAGGTGCCGTATCTGATAATCCCTGTTCATGTCGCCATAACTGAAGGTCATGCCAATATGCGATCCGTCTGGCGACCAGTTAATATAGTCGATCAAGGGCATTTCAGGCAGGAGCGTCCAGCGGTTTGATCCGTCGGCATCAAAGACATCGAGGTCATCCAGCTGGTCTTCCCCCTCCACGACCACAGCCAGCCGGGTGCCATCTGGCGACCAGCGTGCCGGGCTGCATGTGTAGGGGCAATCGACCAGGTCGATGACCGCGCCGTCATAGATGTTCAGCAGGTAATTCCGCAGGTACGGGCGGCCGGTTCCCCAGGGGTCATCCTCTACGATCACCCGGATGCTCAACCAGCTGCCGTCCGGAGACCAGAAAAAGGCATCTTCTACCAGGTCATCGTTGGTCAACCTCCTGTATTCCCCCGAATCCCAATCCGCCAGGTAGAGGTCGGTCTGCCCGTCTACCTTTGCGCCGAACACATAGAGCGAACCGCTGTATTGGGCTTGCGGCGGGGTTGCTGTCGGCTCAACTTGGGGTGCAGTGGTTTCCTCGGTTTCCGGTTCGGCGGTTTCGGACTCTTCCGTCTCAGGCTGGGCTGTAGGCGCTGGAAGGATCGGGGCAGGGGTGGATGTAAGGCAGGCAGTGCTGATTATCACGACAAGCACGGGGAACAGCCAGGTTGCTTTTTTCATGCAGAACCTCCGGGAAAATGAGAAAAGGATGAATGCGATATTGGGAAAATTATACAGGAATGCAAGCCGGGTGTGGAAGGGGGAGAGAATAAGCTGGTTAGCAAGGTGAAGGATCAGGAGCTTCACTGGAATGCAATTATTAATTTCCTGTATACTTAATTCCAGGTTTCCTTGTTTACAACTGAATTGAACAGCGTAATTTAAAAAACCATAACCAGGGGATGGGTATTCTGTAATCTATGCAGGATTGCGCCCTTTCGATTAATAATCGCACACAATGACCAAAGGAGAAACCATGAAAAAGCTTACCCTGATCGTACTGGCCATAATAATCGCCCTGGCAGCGGGTTGTTCCTCGCCCAAAGCCGACCCGCCGGCTGCCAGCACACCGGAGCCGGCAACAGCCGAAGAGACCGAAGTTCCGGCTGCAGATACCCCGGCACCGGAAGTGGTTGAATCACCGGCAGATACCGAGGCAGCCGAAACCCCTGAGGCGGCTGTTACTGCTGAGCCGGTTGTGCATACCGATATCCCGGTAAGCAGACCTACGAGGAATGCAACACCATCCACAGCTTCAACCGGGGAACAGTCAAGATCGGGGCGCCCTGCGATAACTGGGGCACCAACCTGATCGAGCGCCCATTATCAGCCGACCTGAAGATATTCTACAGCTACCTGGATATCCTGTCCTCGCGCTTCGGGACAGACTACCAGTGGTTCTTCGGCAATATCGAGGTGTATGAAGCCGCCATGCCGGATGACGGCGCGGACGTGACCTACTTCCTCGAACTGGATGTGGACCAGGACGGCAGGGGAGATTACCTGATAGGGGTGACGAACCTGAGCCTGGATGCTTCCGAGTGGACGGTCGAGGGAGTGCGGGTATGGAAGGACAGCGACGGCGATGTGGGCGGACCCACTGCCATCCGTCCCGACACCTCAACGGGCAACGGGTACGAAACCCTGCTGTTCGACAGCGGGCAGGGGGATGACCCCGACCTGGCATGGGCGCGCCGCCGGCCGGATACCCCCAACCAGGTCCAGTTCGCCTTCAAGACCGGCATGCTGGAAAGCAAGAACTCGCTGATGTGGTGGGCGGGCGCCATGCGCGGTACTTTTGATGCCGGGCTGTTCGACTTTGTGGACAGCCAGGCCGCCGATGCACTGTTCGAGTATGACAACACTTGCGGTTGGGTATTCGGCAGTGAGACGGGCTATAACGTCAAGAAGTGCTTCGTTCCGCTTGCCCCGACAGCCAAACCGGGTGAGGATCCTGTGAAGGTTAGCGGAAAGTGCCCGAATCCGACACCACCGCCGCCGAGCAAGGACCCTTGTTGGCGATATATGGTTGATGAATATGGTTACAAATGTGAATGGGTATGTTGGAACTGAGGAAACCCATTTAACCTGATTACGACGATACACTGCCCGGGTTCGCCCCCGGGCAGTGTGGAATTTCTTAAAGGATGTTCTGCGCCCACCTTTAACACCCTGTTAAGAGCAGGGTGTTTTTGTTCTAGCTGTTAGGTTGAGTGGTAACCAACATTGAACAATGTGTTGAGGTTCATACTCACTCCAAAACAAAATCATCATGAATTAATACATTCCTTTATTTCATGTTCTCCTAAGAGCTATTTGTGAGAATTTCTTAGCAAGAGTTTTGACATCATAGTTGCAATATCATCCTCGTAGGCTAAATCTTTGTATTTTCCAAGTTGATCAATTAACCAATCCTCAGCATAAAATAACCATCCATTGGAATCAAAATGCTTTTTGATAGAATCTCGGTTTTGCGGTGAACGAGTATTCCCTGCTACCAGGCAGTACTTTAAGGCTGGATTTGTCTGGGTTAACCCGTCCTGAACGGTTTGGCGCTTTAAAGCATGAGAAATAATATCCCTATAAGTTGGGTAGTTGAACATCTTGTACCTGTTATATCCAGGATCTTTTGGATTTGTGAAGCTTTCATATTTCACTCCACCGGAATCCATGAATGATTTACATTCTATCCAGATCAATTCGTTAGTCTGACCTTTATATGCCAGAACATCCAACTCTGCTCGTGGCATGGATGGAAAACCAATTTTTACCTTCTCTGGTTTTTCTAATTTAACTTTATAGCCAATGATCGTCCAAAAACCCTGTGCTTGAAAAAGTCCTTCGACAATCTGCTCGAATGCATTCATTTTTCCTCCTGTACAAATTGATACCTTAATCCTCTTGATAGTTACATACTTTGAATACCAGGTATCTTTTTCAGGGCAACATTCATCTTAATTCTTCTTCTCTATTCTCCCCTGAATTTGAAATAAAAACCTTTCTCCCCCTTACCCAGGGAAGATGAAGAATGCCAGGCCGAAGATGGCATACACCGCCAGCAGGGCGGCGCCTTCCAGCCAGTTCGATTCCCCGTCGGCGGCTACAAAGTAACTGATGACCACCGCCGCCACCAGGGCTGCCAGCTCGAAGGTGTTGAACACCAGCGTGAGCGGGTTGCCCATCAGCAGGCTGATAAAGACCAGGAAGGGCGCCACGAACAGGGCGATCTGCAGGCTGGAAGAGACCGCGATCTCCATGCTCAGTTCCATCTTGTTTTTGAGCGCCACCGTGATGGCCACCAGGTGCTCGGCCACGTTGCCGATGATCGGCACCAGGATGATGCCCAGGAAGAACTCGGAGATGCCCGAGCCGGCCACCACCGCTTCGACGCTGCCCACCAGCATCTCGCTCAGCCATACGATCCCGCCGGTTGCCAGCGCCAGCACGAACAGCGACTTGCGCACGCTCCAGAGGGGCTGGCCGGAGTCATGCACGGCCGGCGCCGCCAGGCTGAGGGCTTTGTTTGACCTGAGGGAGAAAACGATCCCCAGCACGTACAGCAGGATCATCACCCCGGCCACCGACAGGCTGAGGGCTTCGACCTTCTGGCTGATGCCGGAGGCGGTGGAGTGGCTGAAGAGGGACGGGATGACCAGCCCGAGGATGGCGATGGAGAGCAGGATGGTGCTGTTGACGGTGTGCTGGCGGTCGAACTTCTGGGTGCCGTTCTTGAGGCCGCCCGCCAGGATGGAAACCCCCAGCACGAGCAACAGGTTGCCGATGATCGAGCCGGTGATGGAGGCCTTGACCAGTTCCAGCAGGCCGCGCTGGATGGCGAAGAGGGTGATGATCAGCTCAGCCGCGTTGCCGAGGGTGGCGTTGATCAGCCCGCCGATCTTGGGTCCGGTGTGCGATGCCAGCCCTTCGGTGCCGTCGCCGATCAGCCCGGCCAGCGGGATAACGCCCAGGGCGGACAGGCCGAAGACCCACAGCGGGTTCCAGTCCAGCAGTGAGGCCAGGATGGCAAAGGGGATGGCTATCAGCAGGACGGAAAAGGGTTCGCGTTTGAGGTAGGCCGTGATCGTTTTCATGCCAGAATTATAGTCCCGGCTGAAAAACAAGCGTTAACCCGGGGCGGGGAATTGCCCGCGCTGGATTCTGCCCCCTGCTTTTGTTATAATGCCCTTCACGGATCATGGCACACAAACACGCACACCCCGAACTGGCGTACAACCACGACTTCAACGGCGACAGCCGCAGCAATGAACGCCGCACGCTGGCGGTGGTCATCTTCACCGTGGTGATGATGGCGCTCGAGATCACGGGCGGCAGCCTGTTCGGCTCGATGGCGCTGCTGGCAGACGGCTGGCACATGGGCACGCATGCTGTCGCCCTGGGCATCACCCTGCTGGCGTACATGTACTCGCGCCGGCATGCCCGCAACCCGAAGTTCACCTTCGGCACCGGCAAGGTGGGGGTGCTGGGGGGCTACACCAGCGCGCTCCTGCTGCTGGTGGTGGCCGGTTTGATGGTGGTTGAATCGGTCGAACGCCTTATCGAGCCCCAGGGCATCCAGTTCAATGAGGCCCTCATCGTGGCTGGCATCGGGCTGACCGTCAACCTGGTCAGCGCTTTCCTGCTGCGCGGGGACCACGGCGGGCACGGTCACAGCCATGCGGACGGTGACCATCATGCCCACGGGCACTCCGACCACAACATCCGGGCGGCTTACCTGCACGTGCTGGCGGATGCGCTGACCTCGGTCTTTGCCATTGCCGCGCTGGTGGCGGGCAAGTGGCTGGGCTGGGTCTGGATGGACGCGGTGGTGGGTATTGCCGGGGCGCTTGTGATCACACGCTGGGCAGTCGGGCTGATCCTGGATACCGGCAGGATCCTGCTGGACAGCAGCGTGGATACCCTTTTGGTGGAAACGATGCGCTCGCGCATCGAAGCCGATGCCGACAACCAGGTCTGCGACCTGCACGTCTGGCGGGTCGATTCAGAGCACCTGATGGCGACCATTTCAGTGGTGACCAGCCAGCCGCGCCCGGCAGAGCATTACCGAGGCCTGCTGGACGGGCTGGACGGGCTGGTGCATGTCATTATTGAAGTGAACGCCTGCGATTGTTAAAATACTGGTAGAAAGTCTTATGGAGGAAAAATCATGAAGATCAGTGCACGCAATGTACTCAAGGGAACTGTAAAAGCCATCCATCCCGGCGCCGTAAACGCCGAAGTGATCATCACCCTGCCCGGTGGGGCTGAGATCGTCTCGGTCATCACCCTCAGCTCGGTCGAAAGCCTCGGGCTAGCGGTCGGCAAGCCGGTCTATGCGGTTGTCAAAGCATCCAATGTGATGGTGGCTGTAGAAGAATAATCAGGCCATCCGACTCCAGGGTATTTCGGAAGGGATGCCCTGGAGCAGGTTCGCCATGTGGCGCAGGAGGGGGTAATCCTGCCAGTTAGCTTTGCCTGCTTTTTCCAGCGCCGTAATGGCGCGCGTTGCGCTGTTGATGATCTCCACTGCTTCGAGCGTTTCGCCTGCCATCTCCAGGCGCGCTTCGGCAATCGTATAGCCCTTCCCGAGCAGCCTGCCCAGGCGGGCGGTGCGCCCGGCGAATACGGTCACGTACAGGTCGCCGGCCCCGGGCAGCTGGTGGACCAGGTTCCCGTCCCCGCCCATCCATTCCACCATTTTGCGCATCTCAACCAGGCTCTGGGCGAACAGGGCTGCCTGCGGGTTGAAACGGTTGGCCAACCCGTCCGGTCCCTTTGCTTCGTGCTCACCAACGACCAGGTTGATCCCCATGGCATAGGCGTTTTTAAGGGCGGCGCAGGTTTCCACCCCGATGCTGTCGCTGGATGTTTGGACATGGTAGTAACCTGTCCTGAACAGGCCGGCGATCCAGTCTAGCAGCCCGGCATCCTGCCCGCAGAAGAATACACCGGTCTGGCGGCGGGCAGCCAGTTCCTGGGCGATGCATGGTCCGCCGATGGCATGCAGGGGGATCCGGCCTTTTAGATTATCGGGCAGCCAGGCATCCGTTGCCTGCGGCACGGTCAGGAGCGTGCCGTTTGGCTGGTCGAACAAGCCCTTGGTGACTGAAATGACCGGGGTGCCGGGGGCGAAATGCGGGGCAGCCTGGCTGGCAAGCCAGCGCACGCCGAAGCTGCTCACCCCGCTAACCACCAGGTCAGCGCCTTCCATCGCCTGGGGCAGCTCGTCCACAAAAACCGCTTCCACCGAAGGGGGGATGGTGCGCTGGTGCCTGGGGTGGATGCGGGTCTCTTTCAGGCTGCGGATAATGTCATTGTCAAGCGGCGTGCCCACCAGGCGGACGCTGTGGCTGTTGTCTGTCAAAGGCCAGCTTAATGCTGTACCCATCACCCCGGCCCCGATGATCGTGATAATGCTCATACTTTCCCCTCCCGGGTTGCCGCTTTTTTCTGGATGAGTTCCTTCTTCTCGGCAGTTGAAATGAAGGCAACCTCGAGCGCATTATACTGCAGGTGGTGGATCATCTCCCGGGTCAGCCCGGCTTTCGGCGCGGCAAAATTATACTCATCAGCGATGGTGATGGCTGAGATGCCCGGGTCGTCGGTGCTGAGGGATGGCTGCAGGCCGTGTTCGAGGAAGGTACGGATCGGGTGGGCTGCATAACCCGCCACCGCGCTGGTCTGCACGTTGCTGGTCAGGCTGCACTCGATCCCGATACGCTCCTGCTTGAGATAATCCATCAAGGCAGGGTCATTGACCGCGCTCAGGCAGTGCCCGATGCGCTCGGCGCCCAGCCCTTCCAGCGCCTGCCAGATGGATTGCGGGCCGGCAGCTTCACCGGCGTGGACGGTGATATGCCAGCCGGCGTCGCGGGCTGCCTTGAAATGCTCCACAAATAACTCGCCGGGGTAATTGGCTTCGTCGCCGGCCAGGTCGAGGGCGGTGATGGCGTGCCTGTGTGCCAGCAGGGCTTCCAGCTCCTGCCATCCTTTTTCCGCGCCGTAGGTGCGGCTGATGATGCCGACCAGGTTCACCTTCAGGCCGGTCATGCGCCTGCCTTCCTCGACCCCTTCGACCACGGCGGCAGTCACGGCTTCCGGGTCGAGCCAGTGAGTTTCTGCCATGAAGAGCGGGCTGAAGCGCAGCTCAATGTAATCCAGCCCCTCGGCAGCGGCATCCAGCACATTCTCGCAGGCGATGCGGCGGCAGGCATCCAGGTCCACCATGACGATCGTCTGCCATTTGAACTTCTGCATAAAGGCCATCACCCCGGGCTGAGGTTCTGAAACCTGCACGAACGGGCGCAGCCCATCCAGCGTACCGGCTGGCAGGGGGAGGTTATAGCGCTGCCCAAGCTCCAGGATGGTGGAGAGGCGCACACTGCCGTCGAGGTGCCGGTGCAGCTCGCACAGGGGAAAAGCCGGGTCGATCATCGAGGGAAGGGAAGCCATTGTTTCACCATGACCGTTGTGTAATGCTTACTGGCTGTAACTATACTATGAATTTTCCCGGCAGGCACAACTTTTCGGGCTTGCCTGCGTATATAGAATGAGGTGAATAACATGACTGAATCACAAACTAAACGGGGTGTGCCCTGGTACCTGTGGCCCTTCTGGGCGATCTGGAAACTGGTGGTCTTTATCATCAGCGTGACCGGCAGGGTGGTGGGGGCTGTCATCGGGCTGGCGCTGCTGATTGTTGGTGTAGTGGTCAGCCTGACCGTTGTTGGCGCTATAGTCGGCGTGCCGCTCATCATCTTTGCCCTGCTGCTGATCATCCGCAGCCTGTTTTAGGCTGGCAATTGTATAATTGTGCTCCGGGTGCCCCCGGGGCAAAGAGCCGCACCCGCCCGGTTGGTGCGGCTTTTATTTCTTCCGGGTGCAGCAGGGCGCATCCGGCTTTATAATGGGGGGATATGAAACTGACACTGCACCGCACTTTCCCCGAAGACCTGCACGCTGCCTGGAATGACCTGCTTTCGAAAAGTACCACCCATGTTCCCTTCCTGCGCTATGAGTACCAAAAAGACTGGTGGGCCACGCGCGGCGGAGGAGAATGGCAGCAGGCTGACCTGTTGATCGTCACTGCCCATGAAGGGGATACCCTGGTTGGGGTGGCTCCCCTCTTCTTTACCACGCAAACCGAAAAACCTTCCCTGCTGCTGGTAGGAGCAGTGGAGATCTCCGATTACCTGGATATCATCGCCCTGCCCGATAAGCTGGAGGGCTTCCTGGGGGAACTGCTGCCGTTCCTGGAGGGGCTGGACCTGCCCTGGCAAGCGCTGGTATTGCACAACCTGCTGGATGATTCACCCACCCTGCCGGCTTTGCAGGCGCTGGCTGGCAGCCTGGGCAAGGAATGCCAGGTCGAGGTGCTGCAGCGCTCGCCTTACATTTCCCTGCCGCAGGATTGGGAAACCTACCTTGCGGGAGTGGACAAGAAGCAGCGCCACGAGATCCGGCGCAAGATGCGCCGGGCGGCCGAGCTGGAACCGCCTGCCAGCCTGCATATCGTGGATGATGCAGCCAGCCTGGATGCGGAGATCGAGGCCTTCCTGAGCCTGATGGCGCAGGATGATGCCAAGGCGCGCTTCCTGACCGAACCCATGCGCGACCAGATGCGCCAGACCATGCGCATGGCCTTTACCTGCGGGTGCCTGAACCTGGCCTTCCTGCAGTTCGGCGAAGCAAAAGCTGCCGCTTACCTGAGCTTTGATTACCTCAACCGGGTCTGGGTGTACAACTCGGGATTTAACACCAAATTCTTCGAAACCTCCCCCGGCTGGGTGCTGCTGGGGCACATGATCCAGTGGGCTATCAGCAGCGGGCGCGAGGCGCTCGATTTCATGCGCGGGGATGAGGAATACAAGTACCGCTTCGGCGCTGTTGACCGGCATGTAGTCAAAGCCGCCGTTACCCGCTGACCTGCAAAATGACCTGCTGTGTTTGCACTTATATGGGTCTGGTACAATTACCTTTGCGTAAGCAATTATCCTGAACCATTTGGTGCCATCCATGTTCCGAAAAACTACCCAGCCTGTTTCCTCTCCGATCTTTGTCCCCGGTGAACGCATAACGTCCATTCTCGGCCCCGGCATCATCTGGAAAGGCAACCTGCGCGGCAGCGGCGGCATCCGCATCGAAGGCACCTTCGAAGGCGAGATCGCCATCCGCGGTTTGCTGGTGGTCGGCGAGACCGGCCGGGTGACCTGCCCAGAAATGAAAGCCACTACCGTAGTGGTAGCCGGGCTGGTGCGGGGCAACATCGTGACCGAAAAGCTCGAGATCCGCGGCACCGGCCGGGTGTGGGGAGATGTGTCCGCGGTTTCCTTCTCCACCGAAGAAGGCGCTTTCCTGCGCGGGGCAGTACGCATGGAAGAGAAGATCGACCTCAACCTGGAAGAGACGGTGGAAGAACTGCCCCTTGAACTGCAGCCCCCGCCTGATTCGGATGGGATAGAGGGAGCTACCTAGCTGATGGACAGCCGCACCCTGATCCTGGCCGGCAGTGAAGTGCTGGGCGTGATCGCCGTCATGCTGCTGGCAGGCCTGAGCAAGAGCGTGCGCGAACGCCCCTTGCTGGGTTTTAAATACCCCCGCCGCGAGGCGGGATTCACCCTGATCCTCTTTAGCCTGCTGATGGCGCTTGCCATCCTGTTCTATACCGGAACCATCCCTGTTCCCCAACCGCTGGTGAATGTCCCTGGTGAACTATGGGCGCAGCTGGTCGCGGGCCTGATCGCCCTGCTGCTGGTGCTGGCGCTGCTCTATATCCGCCGCCAGCCTATCCGCAGCGCAGGCTGGAATAAAGCCATGCTCAGCCCGAGCTTGCGGCTGGGGCTGGCGCTGGCATTCCTCGCCATCTTCCTGCGCGGTGCCATTTTTTCGCTGATGGATGGTGTCTCCCCGGCTGAGCTGAGCAGCCTGGTGGTGTGGCTGCTGCTGGCGCTGGCAGAAACAACGGTTTTCCAGGGCTACATCCAGCTGCGGCTTTCCTCCTTTTTCGGCGACCGGTTCGGCTGGCTGGCTGCTGCGGCCGCATTCTTCCTCTGGCAGCTGCCGCGCCTGCTTTTGCAGCCCGAAACGCTCTGGATCCGGCTGGCCATTACGGTGATCCAGACCGTGCTACTCTCCTGGCTGATGAAGCGCAGCGGGCACGTAGCCGGGATTGCGCTCTACCGGGCTGTTTCCGAGTGGATCTGGCTTCTGTAGATTCCCCTAAATGTGTACAATTGAATATCCTGATTAATGCCATTCTGAGTGGAGTACGCCATGTTAATGTCCCGACTTTTCTCCCAAACCCGCCGCGAAGTTCCCGCGGATGCCGAACTGCCCGGCCACCAGCTGCTCATCCGGGCGGGGTTCATCCGTCCCCTGGCAGCCGGGATATTCACCAGCATGCCGCTGGCTCGCCGCAGCCTGGCAAAGATCGAAGCCATCATGCGCTCCGAGATCAACGCCATCGGCGGGCAGGAGATCAGCATGCCGGTGGTGCAGCCGGCCGACCTGTGGAAGGAAACCGGGCGCTGGTACCAGATTGGCAGCGAAATGGGGCGCTTCAAGGACAAGTCGGAACGGGATATGGTGCTGGCTATGACCCATGAGGAAGCGTTGGGCGACCTGGTGCGCAATGAAGTGCGCTCCTACCGCCAGCTGCCAGCCCTGGTGTACCACATCCAGACCAAGTGGCGCGACGATCCGCGTCCGCGGGCAGGATTGATCCGGGCGCGCGAGTTCACCATGCTGGACAGCTACAGCCTGGATGCAGACTGGGAGGGGCTGGCTGTGCAATACCAGGCTCATTACGACGCTTACCGCAGGATATTTGCCCGCTGCGGCGTGCCGGCAGTGACGGTTGAATCGGACACTGGCATGATGGGCGGCAGGGAAGCGCACGAGTTCATGTACCTCTCGCCCTGGGGCGAGGATACGCTGCTGCACTGCCCGGCCTGCGGGTACGCCGCCAACCGCGAGGTGGCAGCGTTCCAGCGCCCGGAAACGGAACCGGAGGAACCCCTGCCTCTGCAAAAGGTTGCCACCCCGGGCGCCAAGACCATCCTGGACCTGGCGGCTTTCCTGGATATTACCGCCTCAAGGACGGCAAAGGCGGTCTTTCTCATGGCGACCCCAGCGCACAAGGAACCCGGGCAGCCTGTGCGCGAAGAGTTCATCTTCGCGGTGGTACGGGGAGACATGGAACTGAACGAGGTCAAGCTGGCGAACAGGATCGGAGCAAGTGCGCTGCGCCCTGCCACCGAAGAGGAGATAAAAGTATTGGGGGCAGCCCCGGGTTATGCCTCGCCGGTAGGGCTCGACCTGAGGCGGGGAGATGATGCTGCCATGCCCGTCAGGGTGGTGGTGGATGCGCTGATACCGCACAGCCCTAACCTGGTGGCGGGGGCGAATGAAGAGGGGTACCACCTGCTCAATGTCAATTACGGCCGTGATTACACGGCTGAGATGACGGCGGACATCGTGTCAGCCGAAGAGGGAAATGCCTGCCCGCATTGCGGCAGCGGTATGCAGGGCTCGCGCGGGGTCGAGCTGGGGCACATCTTCAAGCTGGGCACCCGTTATTCCGAAGCGCTGGGCTGCACCTTCGTAGCTGAGAACGGCAGCAGCCAGCCGGTCATTATGGGCTCATACGGCATTGGTCTGGGCAGGCTGCTGGCGTGCATCGCCGAGGAACACCATGACGAGAGGGGGCTGTGCTGGCCTGCCAGCGTGGCGCCGTACCTGGTGCATATCGTCAGCCTGCCCGATAGGAGCGGCCAGGCTGAAGCAGCCGGCCGGAGTGTGTATGAACAGCTGCAGGCTGCCGGGGTGGAGGTTATTCTGGATGACAGGCAGGCCAGCCCGGGGGTCAAGTTTAACGATGCCGACCTGCTGGGCATGCCCATCCGCCTGACGGTTGGCGAGCGCGGCCTCAAGCAGGGCGGGGTAGAATACCGCCTGCGTGCCAGCGGGGAATCAGGGCTGTGGAAGCTGGAAGAGGTGCTTGAAGAGGTTAGTGCGGTGCAGGGGAAACTTTAGAATTTTGCCTGTGCGTGCATGATAAGACATAAAAAGATCGCAGCTTACCCTCTTGACTTTTCTTAATTAGTCACTAATATGGTATTAACGCCAGAAGTATAAAAATACATTGCTCAGGTATGCCCTGGACGGTGCCGGGGATCAAATTCTCTTGATCGTGTCATCAGTGATTTTAATAAGGAGGGCATTATGCGTACTCATATTCACTGGAGCAGAGTCCTGCCCCTGGTCGTGATTCTGTCTCTGGCCATTGCTGCTTTCAGCCCAACCCTGGTCCAGGCAGAGGGAGATGTGCCGGAGACCACTCCGCCAGTTGCACCAACCGAACCCCAACCGGGAGCATCAGCTGAAACACCAGTCGAAACGATCGTGCAGGTCCTGGCAGATAACGGGGCACAGCTAGCGGGTGAAGACGGCGCCATTCCCCTGGCATCGCAGAGCGCCCTGACTATCCTTTGCGATGCTGATCCATGGTTTTACTGCCTGAACTGCACTGGTGGACAGTCACCGGCATATCCCACCATTGCAGAAGCTGTCTTCAACTGGGTGAATTTGAAAGGTGTTGGGATGATCTACCTGGAAGGTAATCATACTTACCCAGAAGCAGTGGATTTGGATGGGACCGCAGCCGGATTCTCCACCCTGAAAGGGATCGTGTGGGATAACAGCGGCACTACCAAACCGGTCATTGCGGACACAGTAAGTATTTATGGGTTTGCCGGCGGTTTTACCTTGCAGGGTATTCAGATTTTAACAAATACAACCTATTATGGTTTAGACATTTATGACAATAAAGGACTACTGAAGCTGGTCGACCTTGCTGTCACAAACACAGGGGGATCTGGTGGTTACATCGACCATAAGGGATCAGTAGAAATGCTAAGGGTGGATGTCAGCCACAATTATGAGGACGGTTTGACACTTAATACCTGCGGGTGGAGCGATTGGGATGAGTGTTCCATCAGCGGGACGTTAAAGTTAACGGATAGTTCCTTCAGCTACAACGGGAATAGCGCGGAAAACTTATGGGGACTGTGGATAAATACCCGCAATCCTATTACCATCAATGGCTTCAGCGCTATCGGTAATAAAGGGGATGGGCTTGATATTGAAGCTTATGGTGGTGCTGTGATAATTAAGAATGCGGTTTTCAAGGATACAACTCTCCCTGTTGCTGATCCTGCTTACGGCTTCGGGTTGTGGGTCTACGAGGAATCTTTCAGTAACATCACCCTGGAGAATGTGGTGGCTACAGCCAATGCCAATGACGGCCTGTATATCGGCACCTCTGGAGTGGTGACCATTAAGAATGTTACTTCTTTTAGCAATGCCGAAAACGGTTTGCGGATTGCGGGAGATATTTCCGGCCTTACGCCTTCGGCCCGGTCTGTAGCCATCACCAACAGCAGATTCTTTGACAACGATAAAGATAATCTGTTTGTTTCTGCGCTGGGTCCGATTACATTGACTGGCGTGAGCGCACTTCACAGCAACAATGAAGGCGGAGCGTACCTGGATAATTCAACAAGCATTATCCCAACGCCAGTTACCATTACCAGCAGCTCGTTCAGTGATAATCAAGGCGCCGGGTTGAAAGTTCTCAGCAAAGGCAACATAACCCTCAACACCATAACAGCATCGCGGAACAATTCCCATGGGGTGTTCCTGGATAATTTCACCTTCACAGGCGCAACCGGTGGCATCACCATGCTGGCATCCTTTGGGGTGAATACCATCCAAAGCAACGGGACTGTAGATGAGGACGGTTTGCAGATCAATACCACCCGGAACATTATCCTTAACAAGCTAAATGTATCCAGCTCAACCGGTGACGGAATTAACATTGAGAATGCTGGTTTGACAACCAACCTGCTGCTCAACGATGTCTCCAGCTGGGGAAATGATGGCTGGGGTATCGCTGCTGAGGTTGGCGGAACCATCACCTGGAACCGGGGCGGAGCCTGGGATAATGGACAGGATCCTGCTCAATTTGGCGGGGGCGCTGAATTAAGGAATTACTCCTCCGGGCTGCCGAAGAATATCACCCTCAAGGATGTTGTTTTTGATAATAACCTGGGGGCTGACGGCCTGTCGTTGGACTCTTTAGGCAGCATCACATTGACCAACATCAGCGCCAGCGGGAACACGGCGGGAGCAGGTATTTACTTTGAAGCCCCCATCGGCAAGGGCGGCAACTTCATCATCTTGCGGACGAAACCGGAAGGCTATAACACGATTAACGGCAACGGCCTGGAAGGGCTCTTCGTCTTTACCAGGGGAAGTATCACCCTGAACCGGGTGCAGGTGAACGACAATTTCTCACAAAATGCCTACTTGGATACCTGCCAGGGTCTTGGTGCTTGCCAGGGGGCCGGTGCAGTGATTATCAAGGGCACATCCAGTTTCCCGGTTCAATTTAATGGCAGCAAGTCAAATGAAGGCATGTTCATCAACGCAGCCGGCAACATCACGCTTTCCGGTATACAGGTAAACCAGAATAACCTGCACGGTCTGGATGCCATATCTGTAAACGGCAGCGTGTCGGTCCTTGGTACAGGCAACCAGTTCAATCAAAATGGGCAGGACCTTGCTGGACAAGGCGGTGGAGTGATTATTTCCGCCAAGGGTAACATCACCCTGATGAATTTCACGGCAGAGGAAAATGACTGGAAAGGTGTCCTCCTGGATAACCACATGGGTACCGGCAATGTCACCATAACCGCAACCGCGCCCTACTTCATCAACCGGGTCTATGACAATACTGACAAGGGCATCGAAATCCTTTCCTCAGGCATTGTTCTGATAAACAAGGTGAATGTGGAAGATAATGACAAAGGAGGTTTGTTTATTTATAACGAAACAGCGTCAATCCCCAAACCGGTTTCAGTCATCAGCAGTACTTTTATTGGCAACCAGGTGGATGACGGGTTGTACATTTCCTCAAAAGGCGCAATCACACTCAATATGGTGACCGCCTCCATGAACTGGATGTACGGCGCTAGCCTGGATAATACTGCCTGGACCACCTCGGCACTGCCTGTTTCAGTTACAAAATCAAGTTTTAACTACAATGTTGGCACGGGATTATTTGTAAAGGCTACAGGGCCAATCACGCTCAATTCAGTATCAGGGTTGATAAATAATAACCCGGGTGCTCAGCTGGATAACTCGAATTCTCCGGTGAACAGCCCGATAACATTGATCGGAACCAATAATTTCTCCGGGAACACGGGTTCCGGATTATGGATTAAAAGTAAGGGCGCTGTCTCGATTTCTGGAGTGACTGCTGCACATAACCAGGAAAGAGGAATTGATATCGATCAGGCAGGCACAATCATGCTGGTTAGCAGCCAGGTGTTGAATAACTCCAACGAAGGTGTGTATTCTACCTCAGTGGGCAATACAACTGTGAGAAACCTGCTTGCTTTCCTGAATGGGGCTGTTGGCCATCTACCCGGCATGGACATGGCTTCCATAAGTGGAAAGATATACCTGTATTCCAGCACTGCAACTGGCAATGACGGATATGGCTTTAGAATTTATGTACCCAAACCAAAGCTGGATTTCTACATGTCCCTCGTGAATTACATGGGTAACGGGGGAGGAACGTACACAGTTGAACCTTATACTCCGTGAAGTCATGATGCCAGGCTGAAATTTCAATGTCGGGGTGTGGACTGCAATAAGGTCCACACCCCGCACTGCTATGCACAACCCGTAAACCCTGCCCAAATTAGATATAATGACTGCATGAGTTCACGCCCTCCGGCCAGCCTGCACCTGGCACATGGCACGCTAAATTTTCCCGTCTTCCTGCCCGACGCCACCAACGGGATGGTGCGGGCTGCCGATGCCGGGGATCTGGATGGGATCGGGGTGCAGGCGCTGGTGATGAACACCTTCCACCTGATGCAGCGCCCCGGCTCCACCACCATCAAAGCCCTGGGCGGGCTGCACCGCATGAGCGGCTGGGACAAGCCCATCATGACCGACTCGGGCGGATTCCAGGCTTATTCCCTCATCCATAACAACCCCAAAGCTGGAAGTATCACAGACCAGGGATTGACCTTCCTGCCGGAGGGCAGCCAGCGCAAGCTGCAGCTCACACCCGAAAAGAGCATCCAGCTGCAACTCTCCTACGGGGCGGATATCGTGGTCTGCCTGGATGACTGCACCCATGTGGATGCAGGCGACCATGCCCAGCGCCTTTCGGTGCAGCGCACTATCGCCTGGGCAAAGCGCAGCCGGCAGGCCTTTGACACCTTGCTGGCAGGCAGGAAAGACGGTCAGGCTCAAAAACCGCTCCTGTTCGGGGTTATCCAGGGCGGGGGTTCCCGTGATCTGCGCCGGGAGTGTGCCGAAGCCCTGCTGGAGATCGGCTTTGACGGCTACGGCTACGGCGGCTGGCCTCTGGATGCCAATTCCAACCTGCTCACCGACATCCTGGCTTTCACCCGCAGCCTGATCCCGATGGAATATCCCCTGCATGCGCTGGGGGTGGGGCACCCGGAAAATGTGGCAGCCTGCTACCGCATGGGCTACCCGATGTTCGACAGCGCCATGCCCACCCGCGATGCCCGCCACGGCCGGCTGTACACCCTGAACGGGCTGCCCGGGACTATCGACCCGTTTGCCTCCGGCAAGGAATGGCTGCGCTACCGCTACATCCAGGATGAGCACAACGTCAAAGACAACCGCCCGCTGGTGGAAGGCTGTGCCTGCCCGGTATGTGTGCGCTACTCTGCCGGATACCTGCACCACCTGTTCAAGATGAACGACCCGCTTTTCCCCCGCCTGGCAACCCTGCACAACCTGGGTTTCATGAACCTGCTAATGCGCCTGCTCTTTATCCGCTCCACAACCAGGGACTGACCATAATGGCAGATGAAATATTGCAGGTGGTTGAAGCAGTCCAGGGCGGCAAAGGGTATGCGAACATCGATCCCGGGCTGGTTGAGCGTATCACCCGCCAGGAGATGGCTAAAGGGCGGGGCTTCAAGGCAACTGTCAAAGCGGTGCGCAGCGTGCTGCACCAGGTAGGAGGCGCTTACCTGCCGGCTGTGCCGCCCTATACTGAATGGCTGGATACACTGCAAACCCTGCCGAAAGACCCGGCTGACCCTACCCTGCGCATTTTCTGCCGGGAGAAGATGCAGTTCCACGCTTCCACCCGGGAACGGTTGCCGGTCATCGAAACTTTTTATGATCAAACCCTGGGGGAGCTTAGCGGGATCGAAAGCCTGCTCGACCTGGCCTGCGGGTTGAACCCGCTGGCTCTGCCCTGGATGCCGCTCAAACCAGGGGCGCAGGTTTTTCTGTGTGACATCTTCAGCGACATGCTGGATTTTGTGGATGTCTTCCGCAGTCACCTGGGTTTTAACGGTGCTGGTTTTGTGTGCGACCTGGTGGAGGATATCCCGGACCATCCGGTGCAGGCAGCCCTGCTGCTGAAGACCATCCCGTGCCTAGAGCAGCTGCAGAAAGGCATCGGCAAACGCCTGCTGGAAGGGATCAAGGCGGAGACACTGGTGGTCACTTACCCGGCTGCCAGCCTGGGGGGGCGCAATAAGGGGATGCGGAAGACATATGCAGCCCAGTTTGCCGAGCTGACCGAAGGCAAGCCCTGGCATGTGTGCGGGCTTGAGATTGGCAGCGAACTGGTGTATATTGTGCGCAAGTAAAACAGGGGTATCTTAATAATATGGAGTGAGTAATGGATAAGAAGGTCCTGGTCGCGTATGCCAGCAGGGCGGGGGCAACGGCTGAAGTGGCAGAAGAGGTTGGTAAGGTGCTGGCAGCGGAGGGGTTGATGGTGGATGTGCTGCCGGTGCAGAAGGTAGAGTCGCTCGAAGCCTACGGCGCCCTGGTGCTGGGCAGCGCGGTGCGCATCAGCAGGCTGGTTTCGGAAACCTTGCGCTTTGCCCGAAAATTTTCCAGGCAGATCAAAGGGATGAAAGTCGCCTACTTTGTTTCCTGCCTGACCATGTATAAAGATACGCCCGAAGCCAGGGCGACCGTTACAGGGTACTTGAAGCCGCTGATCAAGAGGAAAGAGCCGCTCGACATCGGGTTGTTTGGCGGGGCGATGGTGCCGGAAAAGATACCCGGCTTCTGGTCGAAGGTCATGATGAACGCCGAGCGCGGCGATTACCGTGATTGGGACCTCATCCGGGAGTGGGCAAGGGGAGTGGCATCAAAGCTTTTAGCCTGATCCTGAAAGGAATAAGATGAAAACCATACCGTTATACCAGGTGGATGCCTTCACATCTGAAATGTTTCACGGCAACCCGGCGGCTGTCTGCCTGCTGGAGAAAGAAATGCCGGATGCCTGGCTGCAGTCGGTTGCGGCAGAGATGAACCTGTCGGAGACCGCTTTTCTACTCAAGAGTGGTGAGGATTACCAGCTGCGCTGGTTCACGCCCCAGGTTGAGGTTGACCTGTGCGGCCATGCCACCCTGGCATCTGCCCATGTCCTCTTCAGCACCGGCAGGGCGGCGGCCGGGCAGGAAGTGCGTTTTCATACCCGCAGCGGAATTCTCTCTGCTGCCGAAAACGACGGCTGGATCACACTCAACTTTCCATCCCGCCCGGTGCGCACGGTAACGGAACCGGAAGGGTTGAAAGAGGCATTGGGCTTGCTGCCGCGCTATATCGGGATGGGTGAAGACTTGCTGGTGGAAGTGACCAGTGAACGGCTGGTGAGGGAGTGTACCCCGGATTTTGCCCGCCTGAAGCAAATCCCGGTGCGCGGGGTGATCCTGACCGCACGGGCGGATACCGAGGGGGTTGATTTTGTCAGCCGCTTTTTCGGCCCGGCTGTAGGGATAAATGAAGATCCGGTGACCGGCTCTGCCCACACATCCCTGGCGCCGTTCTGGAGCGCTAAACTGGGGAGAACGGATTTCACCGCCTGGCAGGTTTCAGCCCGCGGAGGGGTCTTGAAGGTCAGCCTGCTGGGTGATCGGGTAGCGATCTCGGGTCAGGCAGTCATGGTCATGCAGGGGGAACTGCTGGCAGGGGAGTAACCTTCCAGTTTTTCGTACTGTTTAAGGCATAAAGAACATCACGCCCTGCTAACAGCAGGGCGTGATTGGATTTCTTTTTCTTGTTACCGGTTTGCAGCTGCCAGCCCGGATTGCATCTTCTTCAGCAAGGTGCTGGCAATAATGTTGCCGCTCATGCTCCTGGCTTTTGATTGTCCCAGGGGACTGGCAGCCAGGATAGCGCCTACCAGGGCCTGTATGGTGCTGGCTCCGCGCTGTTTGGATTGCATGAAGGACATGCCTGCGGTGATCAGGTCATTGATGTCCAGCTTGCCGTCAGACTGGCTGGATTGCTGGCCGGTCAGCCCGCCGAGCAAAGCACCCAGCATATCACCGCCTTGCGGCTGTGAACCTTGCTGCTGTCCGCCGAGCAATGCGCCAAGCAGGTCTGCGCCTGGTGCCTGGGTAGAGCCTTGCTGCGTTCCTCCGAGCAATGAGTTTAACAGCTCTGTGGTTGGATCCTGTGATGCAGATTGCTGTGTTCCACCCAGCAGTGAACCAAGCAGATCGCCTGCATTCGGCTGGGATGGGGCAGATTGAGCAGGCTGTCCGCTGCCCAGGAGGGCAGTAATCAAGCCCATGGCGCTGCCTGAGTCCAGCTGCTTTTTGCCTTTGACCTGGCTGGCTGCAGCAGCCAGTGAATCGGCATAAAACTGCCCCGATCCGCTGGGCTGGGTTGCCTTTACCCTTGCGCTGGCGTGCGCCAGCTGCTCGGCAGGAGTTGCACCTTTCTTGGCCTTTGCAGCCTGGGCGGCCGTCTGGAATATCTCGACGATGTGGGTGCCATGGTCATGATTGTAGTCATCTGCCTGGTTAAGGGCTTCCTGGTTGGCGCTCAAGTTCTTGGCGACAGCCGCGAAAAGGGTTCCCAGGTCTAATGCGTTTGTTGCCATATGTTTCCTACTTCTTTAATTCTTCGGACAATTCAGCGATCTTGATGACCTTGCCGGGAGTGTAATCTTTGACTTCGGAGCCGATGGTGTCTTTGTTGACTTCGATGATGTACTGCCAGTAGGGCGGGGTGGCATGGCCGTAGAAATGCAATGCCAGTCCGCTGAGGGTATCATCGGGGGTAAGGGTGTGTTCTTTGATGATGGTGTACTTGGGTTTGAGGGCTTCTGCGGCTGCAGCGGCTGCCATGACCTTGTCGGCTTCTACCTTGGCGGCGGCTTTGCGGGCGGCTTCAATACGCTCGCGGGCTTCTTCAAGCTCCTGTTTCTTCTTCATTTCAGCCAGTTCTTCTTTGGCCTTTTCAGCTTCCATTTTTGCCTTGGCTGCCTCTTTCGCTGCGTCCTGGCTCACGGTTTGGGCGGCTTCAACAGCTGCCTTTTCGTCCTTGGTGGAGAATGCCTCACCAATCTTCTTGAAGATGCTTTTCTTTTCTTCTGCCATTTCTACTTACCTCCATTTATTGAATCTGAGTTTTTGATTGATCATTTGATTGAAACAACGGACAGGTTATTCCTGTCTTAAGAAGCAGGCAACCTGCGGGGAAGACGGATACCTGCTTCTCATGTGTTACTGGTTAGAGACCCTTGGTAGCGTTACCTAAAAGCAGCAGTGCCAGGCCGGCAACAGCCAGCCACAGTCCAGGACCCCAGATATTCGCCAGGAAAAGCACAACTCCCAGCACTCCAAGAATCAAGGAAACCCAAAAGGTTATTTTTGTTGGTGCACTAAGTTTCATTTTTTTCTCCTCCTTCAAGATTATCAGATTACAGGTTGATTTTCCCCGAAACAGTTTTGTTGTACAAAGCTTTAACATTATAGCGTAAACCGAAGGACAATAAAACAGGGAGATGCCAGAAAATATGGGCACTTTAAGCGGTGAATGGGGGCGTACCTGCAAGGTCAGGGGGCACACAGGGTGCTGATTGCATCATACTCAGCCAGGTACAGTTCAGCCAGATGCGGGTCTTGCAGTACGATGATATTCTCATCATTGTATTTCTCTGCGCTGGCGGTGAAATTATACGAGCCCGTGACCACCGTCTTCCCGTCTATGACGATCACTTTGTTGTGCATCAGCCCGGCTTCGCCATCCAGGCAAACCGGCAGGCCGGCGCCCAGCAGCCACTCGTAATCGCTGCCGGTGTTGGCAATGACCATATCACCGTCGAGTACCCCCATCACGCGTACGCCCTGGCGGGCTTTATCTATCAGCGCTTGTGCCAGCGGATCTGAGGTGAATGAATACCCCAGGAAAACAATCTCCTCGCGGGCGTTGTCCACTTCCTCCAGGATGACATCCATCACCCCGTCATCCGGGGAGAAAAATACGCCAACCGGGATGGAAGCTACCTTGAACCAGCCGTCTTCCGGGCTGCCATCCGGGCTGTTATTGCCGAATAGCCCGGCTGTGAACATCTCCTCAAATTCCTGAGCATAATATTCGGCCACGGCTGCATCGTCCATCCTCACCAGGTTGTTGCGGTCCTCTATCACCCCGTTATCGGTCAGGTTGAGGGACCCGCTCCAAACTTGGCACTTGTCGATGACCATAAACTTGTTGTGCATCAGGCTCTCCCGGCCGTCGCTGACCACGGGGATACCGCTGCTTTTCAGGCTGCGCGGCACCCAGCCGTCGAGGGCATCGCTCTCGACCACCAGGCGGACTTTCACGCCGCGCCGGTGGGCGTTGCGCAGTGCCTGCTCGACCTCGCGCAGGTTCAGGTTGTACATGGCAATATCGATGCTGGTTTGGGCGGTGTCGATGGCATCTGTTACCGCCGAGATAACCTGTTTGTAGTCATGTCTTCCGCCGGTAAAGTACACGCCGACCGCTTCCCCGGTATCTGCAGGCGGAAGATCGGCCGGGTTCTGCCCGCAGCTGTTGAGCGGCAGAATGAATATCAGTATAATAATGAAGAACCTCAGCCTGTAAGGGAGCGTGTTCTTGCTCTGAAAGGGTCTATTCATTGACCGTCCAGATTACCAGCCTGCCATCGCGGGCTGAGGCTGCCAGCATGCGTCCGTCGGGCGAGAACTGCACTGCCAGGAATTCGCTGCTGCCATCCCCCAGTACAGCCAGGGTCGACCAGTCGGCCGTGTTCCACAAGCGGATGGTGCCGTCCTGTGATGCCGAGGCAAGGACATTCCCCTCCGGATTGAAAGCCACGCCATTCACAAAACCGGAATGACCGGAAAGGTGCTGCAGCACCCAGCCGTGTTCCAGCTCGTAAATCCAGACGTCGTAATTGCGCGCCCCGGCTGCCACCAGCTGGCTGTTTGGCGAATATGCCACCGCGTTAATCGAGCTGCCGTGCCCTGCACCGGTCTGCCTCCAGCGCCCGTCTGCAGAAAAAATGCGCACCTCGCCGTTGCCGCAGCCCGCCACGAACCCTGAGCCATCGGGGGCGAAGGAAAGGCTGTTGACATATTCACCGCAAACACCTTCGAATCCAGTCTGTTTGCCGTCGCTGATGTTCCAGATGCGCACAGCCTGGTCGCGCGAACCGCTCACCAGGTACTGCCCGTCGGGTGAAAACGCCACCGCGCGCACGTCCAGGGTGTGCCCGTTGATCTTGCTCACCAGCTCGCCCGTCTCTGTATTCCACAATCGGATAATATGGTCGCCGCTGCCGGATGCCAGCAGCTTGCCGTTGGGCGAGAATGCCAGGCTGTACAGGTAGCCCATATCGGGCGGTTCTGCCAGCTGCATGATCTCTGTGCCGGAAGGCAGGGAGTACAGGCGGATGACCCGGTCAATACCAGCGGTTGCCAGCAGGCTTGAATCGGGTGAGAATACCAGGGTGTTGGCGAAAGCGTTCCAGGAAGCTGCCGGCTGAAGCGCTGCTGCATTGGATGCCAGGATCTCTGCGCCGGTAGGAACTGGATGCAGGACAACTTCCGGTTCGGGGCTGGATGTGGGGGCAGGCCTGGAGGTACTCGTGATGGTGGGGGTGGGGTCAGCCGGGAATGGGGTAGCCGTGCTTTCAACTACCGCCGGGGCAGGGCTGGGGGAGGGGACACTGCCGCAGGCAGCTGAGAGCAATAAACAAAGAACACCTGACAACAGCAGGAAAGAACGTACTGGTTGAAAGGTGTTCACGGATTTCATGACTTGTTCCTGTTAAACCCCGGGTAGGGTGTCCTGTTTTTCATCTTTTTTCGCGGCACCGTTTTCCTCCGCCGTTTCTTCGGGGGTCAGGCGTGCCAGCGAGGCGACCGTGTCGCCGTCCTTGACGTCCATCAGGCGCGAACCGCGGGTCGCCCTGCCGGATTGGCGGATATCTGCCACCTTCAGGCGCAGAACCATACCGGCGCTGGAAATGCAGGTGATTTCATCCGCTTCCTGCACCACCCGCGCCGCCGATATTTCCCCGGTGCGGGCGAGGTTCTTGGTATCGAAGGTCGATACTCCGCCGGTAGCGCGGCCTTTGACCGGGTATTCGCTCAGGGGTGTGCGTTTGCCGAAGCCGAGGGTGGTGATGACAAACAGGCTGCCATCGGGCTCGACCACTTCCATCGATGCTACCCGGTCGCCTTTGGCCAGCTTGATGCCGGTCACGCCGGCAGCGGTGCGCCCGGTCGGACGGATGGTAGTCTCTTCGATGCGCAGCGCCTGGCCGCGGGCGGTCACCAGCAGGATGTCGTCCTTGCCGCTGGTCTGGCGCGCCCAGCCCAGTTCATCATCATCTTCCAGGCCCATTGCGATCATGCCGCTGGAGCGCACACTTGAAAACTCAGACAGCGAAATGCGTTTGACCCTGCCTTTCAGGGTGGTAAACGTGCAGTACTTGCCGGGCTCAAAGGCAGTCACTGCCAGGGCGGCGGTGATCCTTTCACCGGGTTCCATCGTCAGCAGGTTGACCACCGGAACACCCTTGTCGGTGGGTTTGGCATCCGGGATCTGCTTGGCGCGTTCCGAGTAAACCTTGCCCCGGTCTGAGAAGAACAGGATGGTTTCCAGGGTGCGGGCATGCAGGATGGTGAGGATCTCATCCTCTTCTTTGACAGCCTGCCCGGATACCCCGCGCCTGCCGCTGCGGGTAAGGCGGTAGGATTTCACATCCACACGCTTGATATACCCGTGGGCGGTGAGGGTGATCAGGATGGGTTCGTCAACGGTCAGGTCCTTGTCGCTGAACTCGCCCACGCCCTCTGCCATGATCTGGGTGCGGCGCTTGTCACCGTACTTTTCACTCACCTCAAGCAGGTCCTCACGGATGACGCCCAGGATCTTTTCAGGGTGTGCCAGCAGGTCCTCGAGGTAGGCGATCTTCGCGAGCATTTCTTTATGCTCATCTTCGATCTTCTGGCGCTCAAGGGCTGCCAGCCTGCGCAGCTGCAGGTCCAGGATGGCCTGTGCCTGGGCTTCGCTCAGCTTGAACTGGCTCATCAGGCGTTCACGCGCAACATTGGCATCCGGCGATTTGCGGATCAAGTCAATAACCGCATCCAGGTTGTCCAGGGCGATCAGCAGCCCTTCCAGGATATGGGCGCGCTGGCAGGCTTTTTCGAGCTCGAACTCGGACCGGCGGGTGATGACAACCTGGCGGTGGTCCAGGTAGATCTGGAGGGCTTTCTTCAGTGGCAGGGTGCGCGGCTCCCCGTTAACCAGCGCCAGCATCTGCACCCCGAAAGTGGACTGCAGGGGGGTGTACTTGTAAAGCTGGTTGAGCACGATGTTAGGCCGGGCGCCCTTTTTTACCTCCAGTACAATGCGCATGCCCATGCGGTCGGATTCGTCGCGCAGGTCGGTGATGTCCTCAATACGGCCTTCGCGCACCAGTTCGGCAATGCGTTCGATCAGGCTGGTTTTATTGACCTGGTAGGGGATCTCGCGGATGATGATCTCGGAGCGTCCCCCGGAGGAGGGGCGGATCTCAGCCACACCGCGCACCACCAGCCGGCCGCGCCCGTGTGCGTACGCCTGGCTGATGCCCTCTTCACCAATGATCTGCCCGCCGGTCGGGAAATCCGGCCCGGGCAGGAAGCGCATCAGGTCTTCCACAGTTACATCGTCCACGGAATGGTAGTTGTCGATCAGGTACACCAGGGCGGCGCACAGCTCGCGCAGGTTGTGGGGCGGGATGTTGGTTGCCATGCCGACGGCGATACCGGAGGTGCCGTTCAGCAGCAGGTTGGGCAGCCTGGCGGGCAGCACCACCGGCTCTTTCAACGATGCGTCAAAGTTATCGGTAAAGTCGACCGTGTCCTTGTCGATATCAGCCAGCATTTCGCCGGCAATTGCTGCCAGGCGGGCTTCGGTATAGCGCATGGCTGCGGGGGCATCTCCATCCACAGAACCGAAGTTGCCCTGCCCGTCCACGAAGGGGTAGCGCATGGAGAAGTCCTGCGCCATGCGCGCCATGGCATCGTACACGGCTGAATCGCCGTGGGGGTGGTACTTGCCCAGCACCTCACCGACGATACGGGCGGATTTCTTGTGGGCGGAGGTGGAATGCAGCCCCATGTCATGCATGGCATACAGGATGCGGCGGTGGACGGGTTTGAGGCCGTCACGCGCATCGGGTAGGGCGCGGGCCACGATCACGCTCATGGCGTAATCGAGGTAGGCGGAACGCATTTGCTGGTCGATATCAACTGATTGGACAGAGCCAGAATCCATAACCAAACCTGTTTCTAAAATTCCTGCCCCGTTCAAGCTGCAACAGGGCAAGGCATTCCATTATACCCTACTACAGCGTGATGACCTTGGCGGCAGCCGCCTGGGCAGCCAGGATGTCGCCCATGCCTCCCGGGATGCCCACTTTCAGCCTGTCCATCTGGTTGTAGAAATTCAGGCAGGTGGTGCACACGATCAGCCTGACGCCCTTTGCTTCCAGTTCAGCCAGCACTTCCAGGGCCGGGGAACCCTCCACCACCAGGTGAATACCCTCGGCATAGAAACAAATGGCAGCCGGCAGGTCGCCGTTCTCCAGCAGCAGTCGGAAATAGGTGGCAGCCAGTTTATGTGAAAGGGCAGGGTCAGCGGTGCCCATCCCGTTGCGGGTGAGCAGGATCACGGTAGATTGCATGGAACTGTTCGGCATTTTGTTATCCCTTCATATAGTAAATTCGTTCATCCAACCAGGAAGAATTATACCCTTCCTATATTTTCGTCTGCGGGTTCTATCCAGTTTTGGTTGAATCGGTTAAACTTACCCCCATGCTTAAACTAAACAGGTTCATCCTTGCATTAGCCATTCTTGCGGCACTCCTGGCTACTTTCAGCATATCCCACAGCCCGGTTTCCGCTTTCCAGGCGGAAGGCGAACCGCTGCAGGTGCTTTATTTTTATGCCACCGACTGCGCCCACTGCAAAGTTGTGTATGAAGAGGTGCTCACCCCCCTGATGGAGAAGTACGGCAGCCAGCTTGACCTGCGCCTGCTGGAGATCGGCATCCCGGAGAACTACGAACTGCTGATCGCAATGGAGGCCTACTTCGAAATCAAACCTGCCGAACGCGGCCTGCCGGTGATCGTGGCTGGTGAGCAAGTGCTGGTTGGTGAAGAGCCTGCCCGCTCCGGCTTTGCCACCATCCTGGAAGAGAATGCCGAATCCGGCATCGCCTGGCCGGCCATGCCCGGTTTTGACCCCGCAGCCCTGCAGAACGGCAACCCGGTGTTCGAGGTGGAGGAAGAATGCACCATCGAAGATCCCGAAGCCTGCGAGACGGGTGAGCCGGTCTATGCAGCTTATTTCTACCAGGTGGGCTGCCAGGCCTGCAGCCGGGTGGAAGCCGACCTGAAGTACCTGCAGAACAAGTACCCCAACCTGATCGTGGAGGAATTCAACATCTACGAACAGGCAGCCCTGGCAAACTGGATGAGCCAGCGGGCAGGCAGGGATGACATGGGCACCCCGGCCTTGTTTATCGGGAACCAGGCCTGGATCGGGGAAGAAGAAATAACACCCCAGGCAATTCAAACAGTGCTGGATGAAACGGCCGAAAGCGGTTCACCGCGGTTTTGGGAAGAGTTTGATGAAACCGCCGCCTCCAGTTCTGTCATCGAGCGCTTCCGGTCGATGGGCTGGCTGGCGGTGGTCTTTGCCGGGCTGGTAGACGGCCTGAACCCGTGCGCCTTTGCCACGCTGATCTTCTTCATCTCGTACCTGACCATCAGCGGGCGCAAGGGCAAGGAAGTGCTGACCGTGGGCGCCTCCTTTGCCCTGGGTGTTTTCGTGGCTTACCTGGTGGTAGGTCTGGGACTGTACAAGGTGCTCGACCTGGCTGGCGACTGGCTGGGGGCGGTGGGCCGCTGGGTATACGCCCTGACCGCTGTCTTCTGCCTTGTGCTGGCTTTCTTCAGCATCCGCGACTTTTTGAAGGCGCGCAAGGGCAATATTGAGGACATGGAGCTCAACCTGCCGGAGACGCTGCGCAAGCGCATCAACGCCACCATCCGCGAGGGGCGTAAAAACCGGGCGTATGCAACCGGAGCCTTTGTGACCGGGTTGCTGATCTCCTTCCTTGAGCTGGCCTGCACCGGGCAGATCTACCTGCCGACCATCATCTTTGTCAGCTCGATCCCCGAGCTCCGCGGCAGGGCGATCTTTTACCTGGTGCTCTACAACCTGATGTTCATCATCCCGCTGATCGTGGTCTTCATCATGGCGTATTACGGCACCACCTCGAAGCAGCTGACCGGGTTCCTGAAGAAGAATGCCGCCCTGGTCAAGCTGGGCATGGCGCTGCTGTTCATTGCCCTGGCAGCCTGGCTGGTGTTCTCGCTCCTGGCTTGAACGGATTCCGCTTTAGATATTCTGATACACAGCTGGTAGCACCAGTTTGGGAGTTTCGAAAATTCATCCCTGAATTATTTGACAATTAACTCATATTCATCTAAGATATATCCTGTGCCTGAATGGGGCATTTACCCATCCGACCAAAGACTGACAACTAAATATTTCATTGTGTAATAGGAGTGACCATGTTCCATAGCACCCACCGTTTCCTGAATGCCGCTCTGGCTGTCCTGGTTGTGTTCACACTGCTTTTAGGCTTTGTTAAGCCTGTCTTCGCCGAAGGCGAAGTACCGGAGGATGCGCCGCCTGCGGCTTCACCGGCTCCAGAAGGGGAGTAAAGCCCCGAGACCCTGGAACAGGCGCTCTCGGACGGCAACGCGGCCGTGGCGGAAGGCGGGGCGCTGGTGACGCTGGCATCGCAAAGCGAGCTGGATGAATCCTGCGTGCCGGATCCTTATTTTTACAGCGCTTTATGTTCAGGTGGAATTTGCAATTACATAACCATTAATGATGCACTTGCCAAATGGGGTGAATTCAAAGGAATTGGATATATCTACCTGGAAGAAACTTACCAGAGAATAGTCGGGGATGAATACCTGGGTATAAATGGGGCTTCAGGCTTTAACCCAGAATTCCAGACCTTAAAGGGCATTGTCTGGGATGGTAAAGGTGCACGGCCGATTCTGGAAGGCAATCTTACTGTCAGCAACCTGTTGGGCGGCTTTTTGCTGCAGGGCTTCACCATCAATGGCGAGGTGAAATTCCAGGATAACAAGGGACTGATCAAGCTGGATAATATGACCCTCGACCAGGAGATCCACGATGGCTACGGCTTGTACATCGATAATCATTCCGGGCCGGTCACCCTGAACCAGTTGCGGGTGGTAAATACCCGTAACTTCGGTGTATATGTTAATAATACATACCCTGCTGGTGCTGCCAGTGGTGCGGTAACGGTCAGCAACATAGCCATTCTTAATACATTAAGCGGGGCGCCAGATGAATTAAGGAAATGGAATGGCGGATTGTATATCAACAGTAAAAGCCCAATATCGATCAACGGTCTCTTTGTTAAAGATAACGATGGCGGGGGTGTCTTGGTCCGGCATGGCGCGGGCGCAGTGACCATCAAGAATGGGTATGTCGGCTTCAGCCACCCTTACGATACCATCTCACAAACCTTTCCGGGATTTGGCATAAGGATACTTGGGGGAGACGACCCGGTTGGCGCCATCACCCTTGATAATGTGCGCATGTATGACAACAGCTATACCGGACTCGAAGTTGATACTGCCGGTGCGGTCAAACTTAATAACGTATTTAGCAGCGGCAACTGGGGAGGGTACGGTCTTGAGGTTGGAGGCACGGTAAATTCGTTAACCATCACCAACAGCCAGTTCAACTGGAATTTCTTCGGCGGCGTGAACGCGCTGGTCAGGGGTCCTGTATCAATCGCCAACACTGAGATATCGGGCAACTGGGGAGAGGATTTTAACCTTGAAGGAGATGATGCCCCGGGTCTATACCTGGACAACCGCTTTTTATCTGGGGCGGCGGTGACGATCACAGGGGTCAGAGCTAATGACAATAAGCAGAACGGGATAACCATCCTCACGCGCGGCAGCGCAACCCTGACGAACATCGAAGCTTACAATAACCGGATTGCAGGCCTGGTGGTCGATTCCAGTGATGGACTTGGCAGTGTGACGATCAACACCAGCATTTTTAACGACAACTACCAGGGCTTATCTGTCATGTCGCAGAAGAACATCACCTTGAAGCTGGTGGAGGCATCCAATAATGAGGATTATGGTGCCTGGCTGCAAAACAATTCAGGAACGGGCAATGTAACCCTGCTGGGGCTGGGAACTTCAGGCAACAATTTCCACCGGAACAGGGGCGCGGGGGTAGCAGGCCTGAACATTATTTCCAGCGGTACTGTCTCTGTCACCAATGTGTCCACTGATGGCAACTCCGGATCCGGGGTTTATATCGATAATTCAACCGGGTTGGGCGGGGTATCGGTGCTCTCTGCCAGCCCGCTCTGGATGAATAATTTTTCGGGGAGCCAGGGAGGATCAGGTCTGCAGATCTATAGCAAGGGAAATATCAAGCTGGTGAATGTTTCCGCCTGGGACAACTCTGTTGATGGGGTAAGCCTGGATAATTGTATTGATGGTCCTTGCCTGGGTTCTGGCAGCATCACCATTTCCACACTGGGTACCGGCATGGTCAACAATTTCAGCAACAACAAATTGGGCAGCGGGTTGTTTGCCGAGAGTTTCGGCAGCATCACCCTCACCAACGTGGAAGCCTCGCGCAACGGGTTCATGGGGGTCTGGGTGATGAATGATCAGGACAATACCCTTGGCACGGAAAGCACAGGGAATATTACGCTCACCAACCTCACCAGCCGGGATTTCTCTGAAAATGGTTTTGCTGGATTATATGCAACCAGTTATGGCAGTATCACGGTCAAAGGGGTGAATGCATTCAATAATCCATTTTATGGTGCGTACCTTGGATCATTGCCTGATGGGGCAGGCAAAACGGTCTCTGTCAGCAACAGCACATTTAATGATACGAAGGATGGAAAAGGGCTTTTTATCCTGAGCAAGGGTCCCGTCAAGCTCTCTTCTGTATCTGCCAATGGAAATGACCTGGTTGATGGTGTAATTGGCTTGTGGCAGTCTGTCGGGGAAAAGATAAGCTGGAACCGCCAGGGTCAGCCAGACACCTGGAACTACCAGGAATCAACAGCTTCGCACACAGTCGCAGGCTGGTTGTCATCGAATGATTTTACAGTAGCGCTTACGATATTTGATGTGACTGATGCTGAACAAGTCACATTTGACAGTGCAGATGGGTACTTCTGGTTTGATACGGAATTTGGTCATGAATACCTGTTGGAAATCAGCGGTGTCGAAGCGGAATATAGAGGAAAATACAGCTTTGAATTGTATGAGTTTATCGATAACGGTGCAGGCCAGCCGCAAGATTTGGGGAAGGTTTTCCCCAATGATGGTTTGGGAGGAACGGGCATCTGGATCGATAACAAGTGGGGTACTGCCGGAGTAACGATCACCAACCCGGTTACCAGCAAGGGACAGCTCCAAAATAATTCGGGAGACGGCTTGTTCATCCACAGCAACGGGGCGGTGACGGTGAATAACCTCAACGCAAACGACAACGGGAATATGGGCGTCAATATCACCACCAATTACTATGACACCGCAATTCCTGCCACGGTGAACCTGTCCGGGCTGGAAACGAACTGGAACGGCGCTCACGGAGTGGGAGTGCAGACCCTGGGGTCGATCATGTACAGCACCAGCACCTCGGGTGGCAACGGCTATTACGCCGCCTACCTGGATAACTGCCGGCCGGATGGTTTGGGCGGCTGTGAAGCCACGGTCATGAAGCCGGTCACCCTGTCGAAGCTTAACTTTGATAACAATCGGTACGGACCGGCCGTGGTCAATTCTTTTGGTAATATCACTGCCGGCGGGATCAAATCCCAATGGAACGGTGGCAGCGGACTGGCGCTCTTTAATGATTACACTGGTTCAACCGGAACCATCACCCTGCTGGGCACACTGGGGCAGAATGTATTTGAGGGCAATGCCCTGGCTGGCATGCGCATTTTTTCCAACGGGAATGTCACCCTCAGCAATTTCCTGGTCAAGAATAACGGGTCAAAATATGCAACAGATCCTTTAAGCGCTGGCATGTACATCCAAACCGGCGGCAAGGTCCTGCTCAGCAGCGGAACTGTGGCGGAAAACCCGTACAACGGCATCCTGATCGACAGCTACGGTTCGGTCACGATGAGCAAGATGATGGTGATGATGAACGGTTGGAACTACCTGGGTAACAACGACCGGAGCGGTATCGAGATCTATGCCCATGACAACCTGGTCTCGCTCACCTACAGCCTGGTCTTCGGTAATGACAAGCATGGCTTGCTCATCCATGACGGATATGGATCCCCAATCCTGACCGGAACGGTTTTCTTTGGCAATGACCTGGATGGTTCAGGCGATGCGGACTGGATTGTTTACTAATTCAACTAAGGTAGTGAATGTATAAACGAAATCATCCCGTCCAATTCCTGGACGGGATGATTTTTCCTGATCCCCGCCTGTAAGGCCGGGGGATTCCCCTGGCCTTAGTACACGAAGTAGTTCCCGCCGGTGTTCCCGAAAATGACCGTGCTGGGGGCAATATACAGGTCGGTGGCGGGGGTGGTGACATCCACTGAAATCCCGTACCCCCAGTTGCCCAGGATCGTGCTGCCGGCAATGCTGACTTTGGCGTTGATCGCACTGATCCGCACCCCGTCCAGGCCATTCTGGAAGGAGCTGACACTATTCAGCAGGGTTTTACCGGTGGTGGACAGGTTAATGCCGTTCTGGCTGTTTCCCTGCAAGGTGATCTTACTGAAGGTGATTTGGAATGCACCAGAGCTTGCCGATATCCCGTTATACCCGTTCCAGGAGGAAGTAATACCGCTCAAGGTTAAAGCCCCGTTTGTGACCAGGAGCACGCCTGAGGTACCACTTACCAGCCCGTTGCTGGTAAAGCGGTTGGTGCCGGAGATCACGATCGGGCTGGTGCTGGTCCCATAGTAATTGTCTACATAGATCCCGTTAGATTCATTGTTGGATGCATTGACGTTTACCAGGGATATCGTGCGCTGTGAAGATGCCGTAAGCCCCCGCGTGCCGTTCGCATCAAAGGTGGACTTCTGGATGGTGATCCCCTGGGGCAACCCGCCGGTGGACTGGTTGGCCAACACCGCACCATCCAGGCCGTTGCCGCTGGCGGTAACATTGTTCAGGCTGATGGCGCCGACCGAATAAACCACGATCCCTTCGCGGCTGTTGAAATTTGCTTCGGTATTGCTGATCAAAACCGGCCTGGGAGTGCTGGCGGCATCATTATCGATCAGGATGCCGATCCTGCCATTGCTGGAGGAGATCACCCGGTTGAGGACAATACTGCCGGTCGCCCTGATCCACAAGCCGGGTGAAGAAGAACCGCCTGAATTACCGGTGATCTCTGCGTTCACGATCGTGACATTGCTGGCTGGCCCGTTAGCGGAAATATCCAGTCCCGAATAAGCATTGCCATTTGCCTGGATGGAAGAAATGCTCACATTGCGGTTGGTGGCAATTGCCAGCCCGATATTCGTGTAGTTTTCATTAAACCGGTTGAGCCCGAGGGCGCCGGATACGACCACGCTGCCGTTTGCAGTGGGGAACTGGTTGCTGAGGTATGAAGTAAACCCGTTATTAATGGCGGTGATGCCGGCCACGGTGATATTGCCCTTACTTTCGACCATCAACCCGCTGCTGCCGAAGTTGTTGTTCAATACCGCTCCCATAATGGTGACCGGGGCGGGCAGCAGGGCATCGCTGTTATCAATGTACAGCCCGGCCCCGGAACTGCTGTTCAAGCTGGACAGGTTGGTTACTTTTACCGATCCTGAGGCATACATCTCCAGGCCGGTAAGGTAGTTGAGGTAGAAGCTGCTGTTTTGCACAACAACATTCCTGGCGCCTACCACAGAAAATGACGGGCCGGTGGAAATTAGCACACCATTCTTGCCGTTATAAGCGGAGTTGATGTTCTTTAAAAGAATGTTGCTGGTGGTTGCCAGGATGGCGCCGCTGTTCTCATTACCAAACAGGCTTACATTATCCAGGGTGACAGCGGCAACGGTGCTGGGGGTGATCCAGAGGCCGTTTCCGTAATAGGCATCATTTGGAACGGCTGTGTTACTCGAAAATGTGCTGTTCCTGACGATCGCAGAAGCGCCCAGGGCGGAGATGGTTGTGCCATTGCCGTAGTTCCGGTTGGCAGTCACGCCGCTTAAGAGGACATTGCCGGCGGTGTACACCGTAAGGCCGTTGTAATTGGTTGTGTCTGCAGGCCCGCCATTCAGGATGAACTCGCTGTTGGTAACAGTGATGCCGCCCTGGTTGATGTATTTTTCCAGGAATGAATCGTAATAGGTATTGGTAAGGGAAGCCCCATATCCTTTACTCCCATTGGCGCTCACCCCGTTCAGGATGATGGGTCCCTGGTTGTACACCTCGATTCCGCTGCCGCCGGTGTTCTTTACATCTACATCAGTTAACCGGATGGTGCCCTTGTTGCTGAAGAATTGTAAAGAGGGGCCGGCTGAATTCGCCGTCATCGAGATACCCTGCAGGGTAAACCCGTTGTTGAAGCTGTAGATGTATGTCTGTCCATCCAGCCTGGGTTTGGCTCCGGGGGTGGTTTTATCCCACATGATGCCTTTCAGGGTGCTCCCGCCGGGCATGGCGCCGTCAATGGCCAGGAAGGCATTGTGCACATAGCCGCCTTCCAGGTAGATGAACCCGTACCCCTTTTTGGGACCCCAATCCGCCAGGGCAGTTGCCAGCGAGTTTACACCCAGGTAGGTGGCTTTGCCTCCGGCACAGTTGGTGCAGTAGAACCACGGGTCGGGGTCGCCCAGCCCGGCCAGGGCTTTCTGGCTGGCGAGGGGGGTGAACGCACCTGATTCCTCGATGATGACGGCTCCGCTTTCCGCCAGGGCTTCCACGGCTCCGGCTGTATCTGGTGCAGGTTCCGGCGCGGGTTCAAGGATGGGCTCCGGCGCGGGCGCTTCGGGGATGTCCCCTTCGGCATGTACGATACCTGGTGTAAATGCTGCAAAGACCAGGGTGATGAACAATAAAAGCAGGGTTAAGCCATATCGGTGCTGTTGAGGTTTCACACTGTCCTCCTATTAGCGGTAAGAAAAAGTAAACGGGAAAACCGACCCCGTAACCAATAAGGTAATTATGACAATTATTATCCTAAAAGTCAAGTATCAGTATTGAGAGCGTGAGGGGTCTTGCTCCGAAGACAGGTTAAATCATCATCCCGCCCAACTATTGGACGGGATGACTTTTCTGAGTATATTTGAAAAAGGTTAGCCGAATGACCACACAGTTACTGCTGGATCCTGGAGTGAACCTAATAAATATAAAAGTTCCCGCTGGTATTCCCCAGAACGACGGTGCTGGGTGCCACATAGACATCGGTTGCCGGGGTGTTGACGTTGAACGACAAACCGTACACGCCGTTGGCCAGGACCGTGCTGTTGGTGATCGTGACTTTGGCTGTGTTGGCAGAAATCCGCACCCCGTCCTGGCTGTTCTGGATGGATGTGATGCCGTTCAGCACGGTATTCCCCAAGGTGATTAAGTGAATGCCATTTTGATTGTTCCCTTGCACCACGATATTGCGCAGGGTATTCTGTACAGAGCCTGAGCTTGCCCCTATCCCGTTGAACCCGCTCCAGGAGACCGTTATACCGCTCAAGGTCAAAGCCCCATTCGTGTTCAGGTTCATGCCGTTGCTTGCTCCTCCCAGCCCGTTGCTGATAATGCGGTTAACGCCGGTGATGACGATTGGGCTGGTACTGCCTCCAAATGCATTATTAGCTTGGAGTCCATTTGAGGCGTTATAGGAAGCATTGATGCTGACCAGGGAAATTGTGCGCTGTGATTCCAGCAGCAGCCCGCGTGCGCCATTGTTATCAAAGGTGGATTTTTGAACAGTGATCCCCTGCGGCAGCAGGGTGGTGACCCGGTTGGTCAGGGTTGCACCGTTCAGGCTGTTGCTGCTGGCAGTAACATTGACCAGGCTGATGGCGCCAACCGAAATTACCACGATCCCTTCCCTGCCGTTGCCGTTTGCAGTGCTGTTGCTGATCCTTACCAGCCTGGGGGTGAGGGCAATACTGTTATCAATTGCTACACCTTCACGCCCGTTTTCAGAGACAGCCAGGCGGTCGAGAATTACATTTCCGGTCGCTGTAATTGTGATTCCCGGAGAGGAGTTTAAGCCATCATTCCCGGAAATTTCTACATTGGTCAGGGTGACATTGCTGGCAGGTCCTTCAGCGAGGATGGATAAACCGGAATCAGGATTTCCATTCGCCTGTAAAGATGAAACATTCACATTTCGGAGGGTTGTGATGACCAACCCGCTGCCCTCGGTGGTGTCATTGAACTGGTTCAACCCGAGCGCTCCGGAGATGATCACGCTGCCGGTTGTGTTGGGATAGTTGTTCCTGAGTTGTGAAGTGAAACCATTCTCCAGTGCAGTGATCCCGGCCACAGTGATGTTGCCTTTGCTGCGCACCAACAGGCCCATAGTGAAATTATCGTTCAGCACCGCTCCCATGACGGAGACCGGCATGGGGCTGGCGGCGTATGTGCTGTTGTCGATAAGCAGACCGGCTCCGCTGGAGGTGTTGGTGCTGGAAACGTTGGAGACTTTTACTGCGCCTGAGGTGAACATTACCAGGCCGGTTACGAAGTTGCGGTAGAAGTTGCTGTTTTGTACAATGACGTTTTTTGCGCCAAGCGATTCACTGATAGGATGGGAAGCAATCCGGACGCCATGCCGGCCGTTGTAGCTTGCGTTGACCATTTTCAGGGTTACATTACCGGTTGTTGAAAGTACTGCACCGCTGTTCTCGTTGTTAAACAGGTAGACATTATCCAGGGTGATGTTGGCTGTACCGCCCGGGTTGAAATAAATACCGTGGCCGAAGAGGTCATTGTTTGGCACGGCGCTGTTGTTTGAAAAGGTGCTGTTCCGGATGATGATTGACGGCCCCACGGCAAGAATTGTCGCGCCGTTGCCATAGTTTCCATTTGATACCACGCCGTTCAATACGATATTCCCTGCTGAAACCGGGTACAGACCGGCGTGGTTCTGACTGTCGGCTGGCCCCCCGTTTCTCAGGAAGACGCTGTTGGTGACGGTGATATTGCCGGTATTAATGTATTTCCCCAGGCTGGCGTCATAATAGGTATTGTTCAGGTAGGCTCCATAGCCGTTGCTGTCAATGACCTGGACATTGGTAAGGAAAATACTTCCCTGGTTGACTACGACAATTCCGCTCCCGGTAGGGTTGGTAACATCCACATCGGTCAACCGGATAGTGCCCTTGTTGCCATTCAGCTGCAATGCCTGAAGCGCTGAACTGGCAGTCATGGAGATGCCCTGGAGGGTAAACCCGTTCTTGAAGCTTACGATATTGGTTGGTGCATTCAACCGGGGCTTGGCACCCGGGGTGGTTTTGTCCCAGACCAGACCTTTCAGGGTACCCATGCCGGGGTCGATACCTGAGATATTCAGAACCGAGGTTTGTAAGTAACCGCCTTCCAGGTAGATGAACCCGTACCCCTTCTTGGCAGCCCAGTCTGACAGGGCAGTGGTAAGCGAGTTGACGCCCAGGTAGGTGGCTTTGCCTCCTGCGCAGGCAGAGCAGTAAAACCACGGGTCGGGGTCGCCCAGCCCTGCCAGGGCTTTCTGGCTGGCGAGGGGGGTGAACGCACCGGATTCCTCGACGATCACCGCACCTGCTTCCGCCAGGGTTTGTACAGCGCTGGCGGTATCTGGTTCAGGCGCAGGCTCAAGGATGGGCTCGGGCGGAGGCGTTTCAGGGATTTCCCCTTCAGCAAATACGGTGCCCGGCGTGAATGCTGCCAGGACCAGAACGATTAATAAGAATAGCGATGCTCTCACAGTCCGCTGTAGATAAGGTCTCACAGTGTCCTCCTGTTACCTTCAAGGAAAAACGATCGGGAATATCAAGCCCGAAACCAGTATGAATATTATGACTAAATTTATCCTAAATGTCAAGTATCGATATAGGAGTGTGAAAGGCTTCGCATATTTCTGTTCGTCATTCTGAGCGCAGCGAAGAATCTCGCCTTGTGTCTCGCACCCCGAAATTCCAATGCGAGATCCTTCGGTCGTGCCGACCTCAGGATGACATAAAAAGCTCACTCAGGATGACATTCGGGTATTTGTCACCCTAAACTCAGTGAAGGGTCTCGCCTTGAAGGTCCAATGCGGGATTCTTCGGTCGCAAGCTCCCTCAGAATGACATAAAAAGCACCCCCAGAATGCCATTCAGCAAGGTGTTATGGGTGTTTACAGTCAACCCAAAGAGAAAACTCCGCCTTGAGTATAGGCAGAGTGATGTAACATGATCTATCCAGTGGAGGTTAGCTTCAGCCAACCTGTGCGGTTTCTACATCCGGAACCCGTACTGCTCCAGCACCGCCCTGGGAAACTCGAAGCGGACGGTCTTTTCCGGGTCCACCACCTGGCAGAACTTTAATTCCCCCGCCAGGCTCATCAGCATGCCGGCGTCATTGACCGGCATCTTCACAAACTCGGTTAAAAAGCGCACCATGGCATGGGTGGCGCCGCTGGCAGCTTCATCCAGGGTTGGCGCTGAAAAGATGGCTGCCACTACATCCCTGTTGCTCAGAAACGGTGTGGGGAGGCCATTCATTTCATTGACCACACTGGCTTTAAAGCGGAACTGCCCGGGCGCCTCTGCCCCGCAAATAACGATCTCGCCGTCCCCCATGGCAGCGTGAAAGTCACCGGCGCCGAACAGGGCGCCTTCCACCCCGACCGTGAAGAACAGGCTGGCGCCTGCGGTTACGAGCGTGCAGTCCATGTTGCCGCCGTGCGCTCCGGGCGTGCCGTTCAGCACGCTGCCGCTGGCAGGAGCCACCCCGATCACCCCGATCATCGGTTTCTTCGGGACGCACACCTTACCTTTGAAAACCACATCATCCCCGTACACTTTCAGGACGGCGGTTTCCATCTCTGTGATCACATCGCCCAGGGCGCCTTCACCCGGCAGTGTGACCATGATGGACTGCTCGCCCACTTCCATCTCCAGCAGGTCCACCCGCAGGATATCGCCGGGTTTTGTCCCTTCAATGAATACCGGCCCGGTGGCCGGGTTGACATGCTCCCAATCCAGGCGGTCGATCAGGTCTTTTTCTGTTTTAAGCTGTCCCTCGAAGCAGTCATGGGTTTCCATGACCACTTCTTCACCCTGTTCCACGCGTGCAACTGGATGAAGGGTTGGGTCAAAAGCAAAAAATACATTTTCTCTGCAAATTTTTTGTGTCATCAATTCTCCAATAATGCAGGCATTCTCTTATGCGTTTACTTTACCAGGTTGAGGATGACTTGTTCGGTAAAGTTGCCGATGTTGAAATGGTTCAACAGCAAACCAACCAGAATGATACTGAGCATCACCGCAATAAAAATGTAGTCCATCCGTTTGAAGCGGAACTCGCGCCGGAAGGTCCGTTTGGTGATGTTGTAATCGAACCCGCGCGACAGGATGGCAATGGAGATATCCTGCGAACGTTCCAGGGTGGCCAGGAAGATGGGGATCAGCAAGGCCGTAAGCACCTGCACCCGCCGCACCAGGTTTTTCGGTTTGACATCATACCCGCGTGCCTTCTGGGCATCGGTGATCTTCTGGGTCTGCTTGGTAAGCAAGCCGACCGTGGAGAATCCGAGGGTCAGCGCCAGCCCCATTTCGGGTGGCAGACCCCGGCCGAGTAGTCGGGAAACCAGGAAAGAGGCCAGGATGCAGGCAGCGATGATCAGCAGGTTACTGTACAGCTGGCTGAGATTCAGGAAAGTATTGGTGCTGTCCATCAGCACTGGCAGCAGGGAGACCACCATGACGAGGGCGATCACCAGCGGGGCTGCCAGGTCTGCCAGGGCGAATTTGCGTTTGCCCCGTTCGGTGATGGTCAGCGCCAGTTCCACCGGAGGGGTGGTGTACAGCATTAAATGGACTGCCAGCACCACACTGAAGAAGCGGAAAAACACCGCCACACCCCGGATGAGGCCTTCAATGGTGACCGGCACCAGCTTCGTGAAGGGCACCAGGTAAAACAGGAAATGGGCGTCTTTTGGGGTGAAGAAAATGATCTGGAAAACCGAAAAGGTCAGGAAGATCATCACCAGCACGCGCAGGTTCTTGTTCAACATGGTCCGGTCAACTGCACGCGTGCCCAGGAAGTACACTGCCAGGAATAGAACGGCTAACAGGACGGGGTCTGCGATCACGATGGCGGCAACGGTGACCCCGACGAACATGAGCAGCTTGGTGCGCGCATCCAGCTTATGGAGCACTGAGCTCCCTTTTTGGAATTCAATTGCCATGCGGCACCTCCACCATTTGCTGCAGGTATCCTTTCATCTCATCGTAATCCACTGTCCAGGGAGGGATGCCGTGGCCTTGGAACTGGCTGGAGAGCTTGGTGATCTCGGGCAGGTCGAGTGAATTCTCATGCATCAACTTGGTGTTTTCCAGCAGGTCCCGAATGTTCCCGTCAAAGGAGACTTTACCGTGCATAAGTACGACGGCTCTCCTGGCAAACAGGGCGGCATAGTCGATCCGGTGGGTGATTAAAAGGATGGTAGTTCCCATTTCGTTCAGGCGTTTGATGATCTTGAAAATATCATCAATCATTTCCGGGTCCTGCCCGGTAGTAGGTTCATCGATTACCAGGATGCGCGGCTTGAGTGTCAGGACCGATGCCAGAGCCAGGCGCTGTTTCTGCCCTTTGCCAAGGTCGAATACTTCAGTATCGAGGTAACCGGTCATATCCACAATTTCGAGCGCCTCACGAATGCGGCTTTCATATTCTGCTGGATCAATATTATGTGTTTTCAACCCGAAGGTCATTTCATCCCGTACATTAAATGAAACGATCTGGTGGTTGGGGTTCTGGAAGCAAAAACCGACATCCTGGGCGAGAATATGGGTGGGGGTTGTGGCAACTTCTTTGCCGACCACTTTAACCGTACCGCTGGACGGCTGCTGCAGCCCGATGACATGCCGTACCAGGGTTGTCTTACCGGAGCCGTTCCGGCCGAGGATGGCTACAAGCTCGCCGGCATGGATGGTCAGGCTTACATCATGCAGGGCGGGTGTGCCGGGCTGATAATGGAAAGTGACATTGTTGAATTCGATCACCGGATCAGAGGCGGGGTGATGCCCATTATGGTTTCCGGAAAACTGCAGAGGATTGATTTTGTACCTGGCACGGAACGCATGTGCAAAGGCATCAGCCGATAACGGCCTTTCAGAGAGGTTGAAATCTTCCGCCAGCCGCAGGACATCCGGGCGTTTGAATACATGAGGAATGTCACCAGCAGCAAGTACTTCACGGGTAGGACCGTCTCGGACGATCTCCCCCTGTTTCATGACGATCACCCGGTCTACCACCGGAAGGACATCCTCAAGGGCATGCTCGACGATCACCAGGGTTTTTCCGCGATCCTTCGCCACCTGGATGACCAGTTTTAGGATGTGCGCCCTGCCGGCTGGGTCAAGGTTGGCAAGCGGCTCGTCCATCACGTAAACCTCGGGGTTCATGGCGTATGTTGCGGCAATAACGCAGGCTTGCTGTTCACCGCCGGACAGGTTCTGCGGTTCGCGCTCTTCGTAACCCACCAGGCGGGTAGCCTGCAGGGCATCCATCACGCGCCGGTTGATCTCATCGCGCGGTACACCGAAGTTCTCGGGTCCGAAGGCGACTTCGTCCATCACGCTGTTGGTGACGATCTGACTTTCCGGGTCCTGGAAGACCATTCCGACGATGGATGCCAAACCGCCCACCCGGGCTTTACGGGTGCTGTAGGGGCCGACAGTGACCTCTCCCTGCAGGTTGCCATCGTGGTAATGCGGGATCAACCCGTTGATGCAGGAGCACAGGGTGGTCTTGCCGCTGCCGGATGGACCGGTAATGAGGACGATCTCGCCCTGGCCGACGGACAGGTTGATGTTCTTAATGGCAGGCGTTGGGCTGCCTGCATAGGCAAAAGTAACATTTTCAAATCTGATTTCGTAAGGCATAGAACTGCTTCCAACTTAGTGGATTTCCAGGCTGCGCATGTGACCATGCGCAGCCTGGATGTTTCATTAATACTTGTATTTCAAATTACCATAGCGGGCGGCGGAAACGTTCCGGCAGGGCTGCCATGATAATGGTGGTAACCACGGTGGTGAGCACCATTTCGGGCATAGCACCCACTTCGAGTGCACCCAGGAAGGGCAGGAATCCACCGTATGCTGGATCGGGGTAAAAGATTGCCAGGCCGAGGGCAAAACCCGGAATCACAAAGACGACATAGTACAGCACAACCTGGAGCGCCCAGGCTGCCAGGCTGGCAACCTTGTTGTTGTGGAAGCGCCAGCTGAAGTGCTTGTATACCAGGCCGTTGAACACGCCGCCGACAAGGTGAGCGAGCAAGCTGGCAAGCGGGATTCCGGGCTCAGCGATGCCCGCCAGCAATCCGATCACAATACCGCCCACAGGTCCGGTCAGGGATGCACCGATAGTGGTGAAAATCTCACGCGGATCAGTCACCACCGGGGTACCCGGAATGGGGATGGTTACCCCTGCCAACACCAGCGCCAGGGCTGCGCCGCCAAAGGCAGCGGCAACGCCGACCTGCCGGGCGGTCAATACGGGTTTCCGGGTACTTTCTACTAAATTCTGGTCCAAACTTTGATCGCTCATCTTTCTTCTCCTCAAAAAATTGATATAACCGGTTTGTAACAGGATTAACCTTCTCCTGTTTTTTCCATGCTCCTTGCCTTGTTTGATGCCCAGCTGCAACCAGAACCGATAAAGTAAAAAGCCACCCGGTCTTTGGGTGGCTCTGGTTTATGGTCCTATTCACTTGCTTTTACAGAATGCTGCGTTTCCTCGCCAACCCAATGAGTGATTTTCTCTCCAGAATAATAATGGAAAGCATGTATATGACAAGATAAATGGCGTAAAGGTTGGTGTGCAAAGTTGCTCTTGGGTTTGGCTAAATTTCAGCAATTATACAGCTTAAGGAATATATGTCAATAGGATGGTATGAATTGGTCTCAGTTTTTCCGCCAGACCTGGTACAGGCCAAGCCTGCCGCCAGCACCGTCAGATTCAAAGGTCTCCACCACGGTGAAACCCGTTTGCTGTGCCAGTTGAATGAGTTCATCCTCGCTGAAGCGGTGCACATATCTCAAGCCGGTTTGTTCCGGCAGCGTTGCTGCGGCAGCACGCCAGTCCAGAAGGGTGTCACCTTCATCAAGTAAATCGGGGTCAACGCTGACCAGGGACCAGGACTGGACACGGCTAAGTAGTTTGGGACTATGCTGGAACTGCCAGCAGGAAAGGAAAACCAAACCGTCCGGTTTGAGCACCTGGTTAACCCGGGTAAAGAATGCTTTGCGATTCTCCCGGCCGGGGATGTGGTGGATGCTGGCAAAGCTCATTACACCATCAAACTGGGGTGGGAACGCCGGGTCTTTTTCCCTCAAGGTTCTTACTGCTTTTTCCCACTGTTCCCCTCCGATATCAGCCTGTGTCAGCCAGACCTGCCAGCCAGCCTGGCGAACTGCTTCAGCTCTCTGTCCAGCTTCCTGCAACAACGCCTGGCTAAAGTCCAACCCGGTGTAACTACCGTGTTCCACTTTTTCAGCCCAGGCAGAAAGCACCGCGCCATTGCCGCAGCCAAGGTCGAGCCAGCTGCCATGGATGGGATAGGTGCTGAAAAGATGCAGAATGCCCGGCTGGACACGCTGTCGGGTGGCGGCAAACGAGTCCCCGAATTGTTCGTAAAAGGTGCGGTTGATGGCAACCAGGGCGGCAGCAGTTCCAGCATCCATATCCGCATTATACACTTACCGAATTGTTCAGCCTTGATTTTTATATCACCTGGAATCCTGTATACTTTGTACTTGTAGGGGCACTTTTTCCGTGAAGGGGCGGGGCGATGATAAAAGCACATTCATTAGAAGAAAGGGCTTCAAAGGATGTCATTGAGCGGCAGGCATCCCTGGTCAGAGATAAGGTATCGCTGAACGCATTGCTGGATGCAAATCCATCGATTGTTCTGGTCCTGAACCAGTGCCGCCAGGTGGTCTATGCCAACCGGGCGCTGGCACGCTTCTTGAAGCTGGACGAACTTGGGTGCGTGTTTGGCCTGCGGCCAGGTGAAGTGTTGAATTGTGTCAACTCCGACACCGCCCCGGGGGGATGCGGGAATTCCGAGTTCTGCAAGACCTGCGGGGCGCTGAACGCCATCCTGTCCAGCCAGGAAGGAAATTTTGACATCCAGGAATGCCGCATCACCCGCAAGGAAAGCGGGGATTCCCTGGATCTGCGCGTCTGGGCTACACCGCATGCCATCACGGGGGAACGCTTCACGATCTTTGCCGTCCAGGATGTCAGCCATGAGAAACGCCGCAGCATGCTGGAGCGGATTTTCTTTCATGATGTGCTCAACACAGCCGGGAACCTGCGCAATTTTGCCGTGCTGCTGAGGACAGCAAGTCAAGATGAATTGCCTGAATTCGCTGATGACATCCTGCGCATGTCCGAGGAGTTGATCGATGTCATCCAGGCACAGCGCGAGATTACCCGGGCGGAGAATGGCGACCTGGAAGTCAAGCCTGAGTTGTGCCGGCCGGCAGAATTGGTGGAGGAGATGGCTGCGCTTTACCGCAAACAGGAACCAGTTACCGGGATTCGGGTGGCTGCTGAGGTTTTAGATCCGGAACTGGAATTCATCACCGACCCCGTGTTGCTGCGCCGGATACTGCTCAATATCGTTAAAAATGCGGTCGAAGCCAGCCGGGCTGGTGACACCGTAACCGTAGGATGTAGCCGGGAGGGAGACCAGGTTGTTTTGCGTGTGCACAACCCATCTGTTATGCCTGAACTGGTTCGGCTGCAGGTATTCCAGCGCTCATTTTCGACCAAGGGCGCGGGGCGGGGGCTGGGTACGTATGGTGCCCGGTTGTTGGGCGAGCGCTACCTGGGCGGCACGGTTAGTTTTACTTCCAAAGCTGGAAAAGGCACCCTGTTCAGGATCAGCCTGCCTTACCTGAGCCAGATTGTTACAGGCGGTGAACCTGCCTTTCTATAGTCCGGTGCCAGGGAAATTCAGCCCTTATCTGGAAGAGCTGATACCCTGTCAGGTATAATTTTCCTTCAATCCAACTATTACAGGAGTAGCCATGCCGCGAGCTTCCATCCATTTTCCAGCCGGTTTTCTCTGGGGAACTGCTACTGCAGCGCACCAGGTAGAAGGCCGCAATACGAACAATTCCTGGTCTGCCTGGGAGCAGCAGCCCGGTCGCATAGTTGACGGCGCTAAAGTTGGGCTGGCCTGCGACTGGTGGGGCGGCAGGTGGAAAGAAGACCTGGACCGGGCAGCAGAGTCAGGGCAGAATTCCCACCGTTTTTCCATCGAATGGAGCCGAATCCAGCCGAACCCCGACCGCTGGGATGAGGGAGCCCTGGACTTTTACCGTGAAATGGTGCGCGGCATGCGTGAACGCAAGATTACTCCCATGCTGACCCTGCACCATTTCACAGACCCGTTGTGGCTTTTCGAACCGGGTGCATCCGGTTTTGTGCTCGGCTCCGGCGGCTGGGAAAGGGATGACGCCCCGAAATTGTTCGGCAGGTATGTGCGCAAGGCGGTTGGAGCGCTTAAGGACTACGTTAACCTGTGGGTCACGATCAATGAACCCAATGTGTTCCTGAACGGCGGCTGGCTGAATGGCGGGTTTCCACCGGGCAAGAACGACCCAAAGCTTGCCTTCAAGGTAGCAGCCAACCTGGTAAAGGCGCATGCCATTGCCTACAACATTATTCACGAAATGCAGCCGGAAGCCATGGTCGGCATTGCCCACCACCACCGCACCTTCAGCCCTGCCCGCCCCTGGTTCCTGCCCGACCGCATCCTGGCGGATGTGATCTTCCGCAGCTTCAACCATGGGTTTTTGGATGCCATTTCAAGCGGCAGCCTGAAACTCCTGAATTGGAGTATGCGCATTCCTGAGGCAGCGGGAACACAGGACTTCGTTGGGGTGAATTATTACTCCAACGACCTGGTTACTTTTATCCTGAACCCCAAAAAACTATTTATGAAGCTCAGCTTCCCGGAAGATGCCGAACTCAGCCCGACCGGGTTCATTGCTAATATTCCGACAGGCATATTCCAGGCTATCAAATGGGCGCTGCGCTATAACAAACCTCTGTATATCACCGAAAACGGCGTGGAAGATGCGGAAGATACCCTGCGCCCGCAATACCTGATCGAACACCTTTTCCAGGTTTGGCGGGCAGTCAACTTTACCTGGCCGGTACGGGGCTATTTCCACTGGAGCCTGGTGGACAATTTTGAATGGGAACGCGCCTGGACCCAGCGCTTTGGACTGTGGGAACTGGATGTAGAGACACAGAAGCGCACCCGCCGCCGAAGTGCCGACCTGTATGCGGAAATCTGCCATGAAAACGGGATCACTTCAGCCATGGTGGAGAAGTACGCGCCCCATATTTACTCCAAACTATTCCCTGGATAACCGATCCAGGGTAGAAATCCAGTCATTTTTCCGGTTTTCGGCACAGAATAACAGGTTCTGTGCCGATTTTATTGCAGTTTGGCAAGAATCATGCAACAAGGAGGGGTATGAAAACTACCCTTTTTTCCAAATTAAGTATGTGGTTTAAGGAGGCCTTTATGGACAAGAAGCGTCTGTTCATAATTGCAGGAGCAGCTATCCTGATCCTCGTGGCAGGGACTATCCTGCTGGTCGGTTGCGGTAATAAAGATGCCGCAGAAACTGTCACCCCAGAAGCAGTGGTCTATGATCCTTGGGAATATACCACCGTCGTGGCTACCTGTGTATATGACCGCGGGAGCAAGAATGTGGTCTGTGCAACAGATTCTGGAGAGACAATGGTAGGCAATTTGCTTGCAAGCAAAGGCACAGAAGGCTGGCAGCTGGCTGCTACCTTCAATGCATCCGGCAGCGGAAACAATGTCACAGTGTTTGCTTTCAAGCGCCCGGTAAACCCTTAATGGGATTCCAGTTTAATCCGCTATTCCAAATACATTACCCGGATCCGTAATGCTGGCAGAAAGAAAGGAGGATTTCTGCCAGCTTTGCGCGCCGTTTAACTGAAATATTACAATATTTTCGTTAAGTAGAGTGAACCACGTTCAAATCCCCGGCTTTCATAATACAGGCGGGTGCCGACTGCCGCGATGACGGTCAGTTTTCTGTACCCCCTCTCGCGTGCTTTCTTTTCGGCCAGTTCCAGCAGGCGTGTTCCCAGCCCGCTATGCTGGGCCGCTCCGTCCATTTCACCGCCTACCGGCAGCGACTGCCCGTAGACATGCACCTCGCGGATAAGGGCAGCCTGTTCCAGGTCGGCAGCCATTCCAGCCAAATCCAGCGGTTGTTCGGCAAACTCATTGCTGGCTGCAGAACCCTTCCAGTAACCGCCTGGCTGCTCCGGCAGCGATAGGCGCAGGTATCCGGCGATCTTACCATCAGGGGTGCGGTACTCCAAGAAATGCTCTTCTGCCTGTGCGGCATGGTAAACGGTTGGTACCAGTTCAAGCTCGTCTGCTGAAATACCCTTGCCGCGCACCTCGCGGCAGCGGATGCATCCGCACTGCTGCCCCCGGCGAGCCAGTTCTTCCATCACATCCTGGCGCAGACTGGTGCGTTTATTGCCGGCGATGACGTGCGTGGAAGGAATATCACGAATCACCCGGTTGACCCGGCAGTAGGCGGGGATGCCCGGCTTGAGGTTGGCGATCAGCCCAATCAGGTCTTCTGTGCTGTAAGGGTGATACTCGCCCCGCTGCCAGTACTGGTACAGGGCGGAATTCTTGAGCAGCTGGGTGGGATAGATCTTGATCTCATCCGGGCAGGCATTCTCCCACAGGCGCTTGAAATCAGCCCGGTCGCTCTCCAGCGTTGCACCCAGCAGGTTGGGCATCCAGTGCAGCACGGTTTTGAACCCAGCAGCGCGCAGCATGGCGCAGGCCTGCAGGGTCTGGGCGGTGGTATGCCCGCGCTTGTTCAGTTCCAGGATGGCATCGTCCATCGACTGTGCCCCCAGCTGCACCTTGGTCACACCCAGGCGGCGGAACCAGGTCAGGCGTTCTGGGGTAATCTCATCCGGGCGGGTTTCGATCACCAGCCCGACATTGCGGTGAGCGGAAGTCTCATTGGCGGTGTGTGCCTGGTCGAGGGTCTGGCTATCGAAGCCGTTCATGGCATCAAAGCAGCGCCGGATGAACCATTCCTGGTACTCCAGAGGGTAAGCCGTCCAGCTGCCGCCCAGGATGAGCAGCTCGATCTTATCAGTTGGATGTCCGATGGCGTCGTAGGCTTCAAGGCGGGAGGATACCTGCCGGAAGGGATCGAATTCGTTCTGTACAGCCCGGGCGCCGCCGGGTTCATCCGACAGGTAGCTTTTGGGCATGAGGGTTTCTGTGGGGCAGAAAATGCAGTGCCCGGGGCAGGCTTCAGGCCGAGTGAGTACGGTGACCGTGGTCACCCCGGAAAGTGTGCGCATAGGCTTCATGCGTATCTTCTCCAGCACCTTCTGGTCAGGCTGCCAGTCCCCATCCTGTACCAACCGGCGGTAGGCAGCTACCAGGACATGCTTGGCAATCACACCACCTTCGGGCAGCGGGTTGCGCAACAGGGCGCGCTGCAGGCTGCTGCCGGACCTGACCTCTTCCAGGATGCGGCGTGCGATCTGCAGTTTTTCTTCTGAATAGCGCCTGGCTTCGAGCCAGGCTTTTTCATCACGCGGCACAGCTCACCTCATTGGCGTATTTATAACATGATTTGATCAAAGCCCTTATCTTATTCCGCATGTCCGATAAGAAGAGCGTCGCCTCTCTTCTTAAATAAGGTGAATTCCATGCAAGGCTATCATCAATAACAAACGGGATCAGTATATCCCGGCAGCAATTTCCTTTTTCATATACAATATTTTTATCTAACTGCAAGCTTGTTCCCTGTTTCTATTATTAACAAAGCTGTTCATCATTTACTGGTACTTTCTCCAACAGCTATATGGTGTTGTACACCCGGGAGGATTTATCATGCCAGAAAAAGACCTTTATGAAAAGCTGATCAAATTTTATGAATTTCAGCTGGGGGAAATGCCCTTCCGCGACGAGTTCTACCAGGCGCTGAAAGCCACGTTTACCCCGCAGGACCTGCAGGTATTCTTCCTGCTGCCCTTCATGGGGAACACCACACCACAGAAGCTGGAGAAGAAAGCAGAGAAGATCGGCATTGATGCTGCCGTGTTTAAGAAAACCCTGAAGACATTTGTTCCGCAGGGACTGGTGGATACCTGGGTCAAGCCTGACAAAGGGCGGGTGTATGCCCGAGCACTGGTCATTTCTCTGCTTGAGTTGCAGGTGCGCCTGATCGAAGATTCGCCCATGCGGGCAGCCTGCACCAAAGTGATGAACGCGTTCATCGAAGGCGCAGTCAAGGTACTGCCAACCCGCACCCCGTACTACAGGGTGCTGCCAATAGAACGCACTCTGACCAGTGCTGCCCCGGCAGTGACCATCCCGCTGGATATCCCCATCCCGGATCCGCGTGAGGTGTTGCCGATCGATATCGTGTCTGAAATGGTAAAGAAAGAGGAGTTGATCGCAGTATCCGATTGCTACTGCCGTGCCACCAAACGCCTGATCGGGGAAGACTGCGGGCATCCGATGGAGACCTGTTTTTATTTCAATGAGCTGGCCCAAACCAAGCTCGAAGCCGGGTATGCCCGCCGGGTTGACTATGAGGAAGCCATGCGCATCCTCTACCAGGCGGAAGAAGCCGGGCTGATCCATAATGTATCCAACTGCAAGGGAAAGATCCAGACCCTGTGCAACTGCTGCTCCTGTTCGTGTGCGGTCATCAAGGCAATGGTGCACGGGCAGACCAACGTCGGTGCGCCTTCACGCTATGTGGCAGTGGTGAATACCGTCTTATGCCAGCTGCATGGCGCCTGTGTGCCTGCCTGCCCGATGAATGTGTATGAAATCAATGACGAGAAACTTGTGCAGCATGCTGAGAAGTGCATCGGCTGCGGGCATTGTGTCAGTGCCTGCCCGGAGCAGGCAATCCGTATGGTCTTGCGCAGTGAGCAGCGGAAAATCTTCAACGATAATGATGCCCTCTTCAGGCAGATCAACCTGGAAGGAATCACCGGGCTGGCGGTGCGCAAGCTGCAGGGCAAGTGAGCGGGAGCCCTGCTAAATCTGGATGAAGTGTATTCTTTGGGGTATAATAACCGTCCCGAAAGGGAGATGGCTCACTAGCTCAACTGGCAGAGCAATTGACTCTTAATCAATGGGTTCGGGGTTCGAGTCCCCGGTGAGTCACTTTGCATTTAAAAACCTGATAGGGTTCGGGGTTCC
>CAYZCO010000002.1:400514-401629 GCA_964476915.1 uncultured Leptolinea sp.
GGGTTCGGGGTTCCCCGGAAGGGGACGGTGTCGAGTCCCCGGTGAGTCACTTTGCATTCAAATGACAGGAACAGGTGCATTTTTTAGGATGCAGGTTAGGAATTTCTGACTGTCTCTGCCGCCTTGCTGATCAGCACCTTATCCACCCGCATACCGTCCAGGTCCAACACCTCAAAGGTGAAACCGTTCCAGTCAAATCTATCCCCCGCCACCGGCAGGCGTTCCAGCATGGCGAGGACCAGCCCGCCGAGGGTTTCGTAGTGAACTTCAATTTCCCGGGGAAGCTCCTCCACATCCAGCAGCACCTTCAGGTCATCAGCAGAGTAGAGCCCGTCCACCAGTAAGGAGCCGTCTGAACGCCGGGTGACCTCTGATTCCACGTGGGGCTGGGGAGTGAGCGGCTGACCGACCATCACTTCCAGCAGGTCGCTGCGGGTAACAACGCCCTGAACTCCACTGAACTCGTCGATAATTATGGCCATATCAGCTGAATTTTCGCGCATCTGCTCGAGCGTGTCGAGGGCGGTGATGGTTTCGGGAAGGAAAATGACCGGTTGAAGCATGTCGCGGATCACGATCTCTTTGCCCTCAAGCATCCAGGTCATTACCAGGCGTACATCCAGTACCCCTTGAATGGAATCGACCTGGCCTTCATAGACCGGGAAGTTCATGTAGGGGTGCTCAATCAAAGTCTGGCGGATCTGCTCCCAGCTGTCTTCCAGGTCGATGAACACCACCTCTGTCCTGGGGGTCATCAAGGAGGACACTGCCCGGTCATCCAACTTAAAAACCCGTTCAACGATATTCTGCTCGCTGGTCTCAAACACCCCTTCTTTGGTTCCGGTTGAGATCATTGACCTCACATCTTCAAGCGTAACCGCTGGCTCGCCAGACGGCTTCAAACCGAGGATCTTCAGGATCAGGCTGGTTGTGCCGGAAAGGAATGCCACGACCGGGCGGTTGATAGCAGAAAGCACACGCATAATGGGCGCCAGCGCTATCGCAAGTTTTTCTGCATTCAATAGAGCGATTTGTTTGGGGAGAAGTTCGCCCAGGATTAACGAGAGGAAGGTGATAAACACCACCACCATTGCAACCGCAATCTGGTGGCTGGA
>CAYZCO010000003.1:0-281152 GCA_964476915.1 uncultured Leptolinea sp.
CTTGTGATCTGCTCCCACAGTTCCGGGCGGAATTCCAGTTCAGTTCCTGCTGCCATGGCAACAGCAAGGCGGGTTGGGTCATCTACAGTTGGTCCAAGCCCGCCGGTCGTGATGATAATATCCGCCCGGTTCAGAGCTTCCTGGATGGCGCCGGCTATTCGCTGAGGGTTATCCCCTATCAGGGTTGCCCGGTACAGGTCGATGCCTGCATCCATGGCTGAGCGTGCCAGGTAGCGGGTGTTCGTATCCTGGATTTCACCCAGCAATAATTCGGTACCGATAGCAATAATTTCGATAGATGGCATGGCTGCCCCTTTTATTAAGGTGATGAAGTTTAGCATGAATGGTACTGGTTCGTCAATTAATCGCACTTACCTGCCATAATTAATTACTGGCATGTCGGGTAAAATGAACAGGTATGAAATCAAAGGCCAAACCGCATTCATCCCCAAACCGCAGCCAAAGGCTAGCCCGCTGGGGAGAACTCAAAGCTGCTGAGGATCTGGGCAGAAAGGGGTACCAGGTCCTGGAAAGGAATTTAAGGACGCCTTACGGTGAAATTGACCTGGTGGCTTTACAGGATGAGTGCCTGTTGTTTATTGAAGTAAAAACCCGTTCTTCACAGGCATTCGGGTACCCTGAACAGGCAGTGGATGCACGCAAAGGCTTGCATTTAGTCCAGTGTGCAGAATGGTATATGCAAAACAACCTTTCTGCGGCAGCAAGCTATAGGATTGATGTGGCTGCTTTGACTGTTAACCCGAAGAATTGGGATGAATACTCACTGGAGTGGTTTGAAAATGCTGTTAGTGAATAAACCACCCCTGGTTGTAATTGTTGGTCCTACAGCGGTTGGAAAAACTGACCTGGCAGTACAGCTGGCACAACAGCTGGAGACTGAAATCATTTCAGCAGATTCGCGCCAAATATACCGCAAAATGGATATTGGGACAGCAAAACCAGACAAATCACTGCTGGCACTTGTCCACCATCACCTGATCGATATCGTCGAACCGGAAGAGACGTACAGCCTGGCTGTATTCCAGAGCCAGGCCAGGGAGATCATCGAGCAACTGCAAATGAGGGGGAAAGTTCCCATGCTGGTAGGAGGTACGGGCCAGTACATCCGTGCAGTGGTGCAAGGTTGGAAGCCTCCAGAACTGAAACCAAACCTGGAATTGCGCAGAAAACTGGAGGAAAACGCTGCCAGGAATGGTGTGGAGGGGCTGCTTGCCCAGCTGCAGGAGAGAGACCCGGTTTCTGCAAAAAGGATCGACCCGCGCAATGTCAGGCGGGTCATCCGCGCATTGGAAGTCACAATACAAACCGGAAGGCCGTTTTCCGGCCAGAGGCTGGTAGAGCCACCGCCTTATCGGATTATCCAGATTGGGTTGAACCGGCCGCGTGAAGAGCTTTACCGGCGGATCGATCAGCGGATCGACCTGATGATCCATGCCGGGCTGCTGACAGAGGTGACAGCGATCTTGAAGGATGGCTGCCCGGAGGATGCTCCGTCCATGTCTGCCATTGGTTACCGGGAAATGGTTGCAGTATTGAATGGTAAGATCGGCATGGAAGAGGCAGTGGTCTTGATAAAAAGAGCAACCAGGAATTATGTTCGCCGCCAGGCGAACTGGTTCAGCTTGCGAGATGAAGCTATCCACTGGTTCAACATGCAAGAAGATACCTTATCACAGGTGGCTGGTTTCCTTACTAAAGAGATATGAGATAAACCTTTCATTTCTTATTTAACCTAATTAAGTAGAAAAGAGCAGGCTGTATTTCAGCCTGCTCTTTGGTCTGTCTTATTTTACGGTCAGTCCTTCTTCATAGGGGTGCCGCTTTTCTTTTCCACGGGAGGCGGGAAGAGTTTTACGAACTCATCATGGCCGATGGTTTCCACTTCCATTAGTTTCTGTGCCACAGCATCAAGCTGTTCGCGGTATTGGGTCAGAATGTTTTTTGCCTGCTCGAATGCATCATTTACCAGCTTGCGGACTTCCCGATCGATCTTTTCCGCTACCGCTTCCGAATAATCGCGCTGTTCAGAGATTTCCCGGCCCAGGAAGATCAATTCTTCCTTCTGGCCGTAAACCATCGGGCCCAGCTCTTCGCTCATTCCCAGGCGGGTGACGATATTTCGGGCCAGCTGGGTGACACGTTCGATATCGTTGGCGGCACCAGAAGTAATGTCATCAAAAACGAGGGATTCAGCCGCACGGCCGCCTAAAAGGCCAACCATTTCTGCCAGCAGCTTCTTACGCCCGGTGAGTGATCGGTCGTCAACCGGCAGGGCAATCGTGTATCCGGCAGCCATTCCGCGGGCGACAATGGTGATTTTCTGCACGGGATCTGCCTCGGGCAGGGCATTCATCACAACTGCATGTCCAGCTTCGTGGTACGCGATGATCAGTTTTTCTTCCTGGTTGATCAGGCGGCTCTTCCGCTCAGGTCCGGCAATTACACGTTCGACAGCTTCTTCCAGCTCTGATTGGGTGATGGCTCGCTTGTTGCGGCGGGCAGCCAGTATGGCTGCTTCATTGATCAGGTTTTCTAAGTCTGCGCCGACAAAACCGGGAGTGCTGCGGGCCAGCACACCCAGGTCTACTTCGGGGGCGAGGGGTTTGCCTTTGGCATGAACTTTAAGGATAGCTTCACGGCCTCGCACATCCGGCCTGTCCAGCACAACACGGCGGTCAAAACGGCCGGGACGCAAGAGGGCGGGATCGAGAATATCAGGACGGTTAGTAGCTGCCATGATAATGACGTTGGTGTCGGTATCAAAACCGTCCATTTCAACAAGCATCTGGTTCAGCGTTTGTTCGCGTTCATCATGGCTGCCGCCCAGTCCAGCACCGCGCTGGCGGCCGACGGCATCAATTTCATCCACAAAAACGATACAGGGTGAGTTTTTCTTTGCCTGGTCGAAAAGGTCTCGTACACGGCTGGCGCCTACACCCACAAACATTTCAACGAATTCCGAACCTGAAATGGAGAAGAAAGGCACTCCAGCTTCACCGGATACTGCCTTTGCCAGCAGAGTTTTACCGGTCCCAGGAGGGCCAACCAGGAGAACGCCTTTAGGAATACGTGCTCCCAGGGAGATAAATTTCTGCGGTTCGCGCAAAAATTCGACCACTTCGCGCAGCTCTTCTTTTGATTCATCAACACCGGCGACATCCTCAAATGTTACCGTTGGCTGGTCGCCGCGAAACATGCGGGCGCGTGATTTCCCGAAGGACATGGCGGCATTGTTGCTTCCCTGAGCCTGTCGCATGATGAAGAAGAAGCCTGCGCCTAAGATGATGAACGGTAGAATATAACCGATCGTCGAGAAGATTCCTACCAGTTGACTGGGTGCTTTGATTTCAATCCTGATCTGGTCAGGATGAAGCTGGTCAGCAGTGACACCAAGCTGCATCAGTTGTTCAATAAGCGTGGCAGTCGGTTCCTTGGTAGAGGTACCTTGTTTTCCTTCTTCACCGTAATAAATGGTTAGTTTATCTTCGTTTTCCACGATTCTGGTGATTTGGCCGTTCTTAACGCCTTCTGCTACCTCATTGATCGAAAGGGCTTGCGTGCTGTTCTCGTTTTGACCGTAGTTGTAAACCAGTAAGGCTACGATCGCGACAAAAAGCAACAAGTATATCAAATAGGATTGGTTTCGTTGATTCACAAATTCCTCCAGGTCCACAAAGATTCATTGTGGAACATCAACAGGCATTATACCAATCTCTGCAAGCGGCTGGTAGCGTATTTAGAGAGTTGGCAGGTTATTTTAGAAATTTCTTACAATTGATGACTGGATCGGTCAGGAAAGCATCTGGATAGTCTTCTTGACCTGGGCAACGTGGTTTTGATCGTGTGTCACGATGAAGCTGACCAGTTCATGGAAAGTGGTTGGACCAAAGATAGCATGGCGCAAAGATTTGTTCCAGGTGGAAAGCGGTAATTTACTGAGGTGATCAATGATTTGCAGGCGCGCTTTTAGAAAATCCTGCAGGGCATTTTGCCCATTCTGATGGATGTAATCCATCTCTTCAGCCCAGGAGTCGGTTTCAATTCCGGGGATAAATGCATCCGCTTCTGAAAGCACGCGCTGGATGCGTGGCAGGTTGACTTCACGGTCTACATCGCGAAGGTGGCAGAGGATTTCATTCAATGCCCATTCTGATGGGTCAGGGCGTTTGCTCCACAAATCATTTTCCAAATCCTTGACCAGGGTTTCCAGGGCAGCAGGTGTGGCATTTAATACTGCAAGCATGCCTTCAATCGTTGTAAAGTCATTCTGAAAGTCTTGTTGAGAAACCTGCTGAAGCCATGCATGCACCTCCGCCAAGCTTCCATGGCTGGATAGTAGATGCTTGTTTGTTTTGGTTTGATCCGCTGGATCGCAGACCAGAAAGGTTGGTATCCCAAGCAATTCCGCTGGCTGAATATCCTGTTCCATATCGTTTCCGATCATTACAGCTGGAAATTCAGGCCACCCTAACTGTGCCAACAATTCAGCATAATAAGCCGGGTTCGGCTTAACGAAATGGAAATCCTCATAAGTGGATACCAGGCTGAAAGAGTATTGGTCTGCTGGTAAGCCTGCCCAGGCCAGCCGTTGCAGTGTGGCTGCGCGCGGGAAGAATGGACTGGTGGCTATCACTACCTGGTGTCCATCAGCAATCACTGCATCAATGAGCGCTGCGGCTTCCGGCAACGTGGCAGTAATTTCCTTCAACCTAGCAAATTCATTTTCATAAAAGGACTGGATCGCAGGATTGATTTCTGATTTGGCAATGCCAATTGATGGGTAAAAAAGTGCATCAAACGATTCTTCCAGTGTCTTTAACGGGGTATCCTTGGTAAACATGCCCGTGTAAGTCGCTTTGAACAGTTGATCGCCGAACCCAGCCGGATCTTGGGGCCAGACTTTTGCTGAAAGCGATTGAAAATATGCCGGAATAAAAAGCTGTTCGTTTGTGGCTAGTAAGGTACCATCAAGGTCGAATAAAACGGTTAATTTCAACGCTCATCTCCGATAGTGAAAGCAACTGAACCATGACAATGACCGCAACCGGTGTATGGATTTTCAACTTGCGAGTGAACTTTTGTACAGTATGCAGTCACATTTACTTTTCTACCGATACCCAGTATGCCTGGTTTGACCTCACCAGCGAGAGTCATTTTATCGCAGCCATTAGCAAGCAATATCGCCGGAACAGGACATGTTTTACACAGGTCAGCTTTCCAATTCCGCGGCGGTTTTTCGTCCCCGATCAGGTTGCATTTCTCAATATTTCTTCCCCGGTAGTAATCACCGAAGAAGTATGAGCATTCCTTGCCTGCTGGTGTGCGCATAGTATATTTCCGTTACTTAAAATGCTATCCCCAAAGGGGATAGCGGCATAGGATTTCCTTTACGAGTTTACCCGTGTGACATATCCGCCTGTACGGGTATCGATCCGGATGACATCACCAGTATTCACGAAATAAGGAGTGGAAACTTCGAGCCCGGTTTCTACTTTTACTTTCTTGGTTACACCGGTAGCAGTATCCCCTCTGACTGCCGTCTCAGCTTCTATCACCTGCATATCAACAGTAGTTGGGAGCTCAATGTCAACTACTTCCTCACTGTAGAAAGTGAGTTTGACTTCCATGTTCTCTTTTAAGAAACCAATATACTCATCAATGGTGGTCTTGTGAACAGGGGTCTGTTCGTAAGATTCGACATCCATAAAATAATACAGATCACCGTCGGTATACAGGTAAGAACTCATCCGGTGGTCCAGGCGAACATCCTGAACACGGTCGCCCGATTGGAAGGTTTTTTCCAGGGTAGTTCCGGTACGAAGGTCGCGGGCTTTAATCCGGATGGTGGCATTGCCGCGGCCGGGTTTGTTATGACTGTATTCAAGAACTTTATACAGGCTGTTATCGAGCTCAAAAGTTACACCCTTGCGAAGATCATTAACATCAATCATGTTTTCTTCCTTTTCTTAGAATTGCAACGCCCAATTATAGTCTACGTACTATCCTTAGGCAAGAGAAAAAACAGGCTGCCTGATCAACCAGGCAGCCTGTTTTCCTCAGCAATGCTGGTTTAACCAATATTTGGCTCGATCAATCCGTATGTACCATCCAGGCGCTTGTAAAGGATGTTGATTTTACTGGTGTTGGCATTGTAGAAAACGAAAAATTTTTCGTGTCCAAGCAACGCCATTTGTTCAAGGGCCTCATGCTCATCCATGGGAACCAGGGTGAAAGATTTTCTGCGGGCAATTACAGGTCCCGCTGCTTCCTCTTCCACAGCAGGTTCTTTCACGACAAGCGCAGCAGGCGTGCCGTCTCCACGGCCGCGGACGCGTTTTCCTTTGAACCTTTCGATCTGCCTGCCGATCTTATCAAGTGATTTGTCCACTGCCTCGAATACATCATCCGCGCGTTCCTCTGAGCGCAGGATAAATCCCCGTCCGCGGATGGTGATCTGGGCGATATGGCGGTCATTAGCACTTCGGGCAGATTTGACGAATGCAAGGTCCACCCTGGTTTCATCAATGTTCGGAAGGTAGCGGTCCAGCTTGGAGACTTTCTTATTGACGTACTCGCTGATCTGTTCGGTTAGTTCAATGTTACGGGTGTAAATATCTACTTTCAATGTCATATTAGCCTCCTGATAATGTGAATTGGGTATTGGATTGAAAACCCAGAAATTGTAGTTGTTCCAGTGAATCCTGGCTTAAAATTGCCCTGGCCAGGGTGACTGCATAAACTTTGGTTGCACCTGCGCTGATTAATGCCTTACTGCATTCTTTTAATGTAGAGCAGGTTGTGGCTATGTCATCAACCAGCAAGACCCTTTTGCCTGATACCTGTTCAGGGTCTGCCAAAAAAGCATTCGCTACATTCGCTTTCCGCTGTAATGAATTTAAACCAACCTGTGATCCAGTTTGCTTGACCCTGGATGCTGCATCAGGCGAAAACGGGGTCTTCATCAGCCAGGCAAGGGGCTTCGCAAGCAACTCTGCCTGGTTGTAACCCCGGTTCTTCTTATGTTGGGGGGCAAGCGGTACTGCAGTCACCTGATCAACACTCCATTGATTTGATTCTACAAGATTCATTAGCTTAAAAGCAAATATTTCGCATACTCCAATATCATGCCTGTACTTGATCTGGAGGATGGCTTTGCGTAAAGGTCCTGAATAAGAACCGATTGACCTGAGTTTAGAAAAAGCCGGTCGTTCAGCCTTACAGCTGTCACACAGTCCCGGTCTGGATACGGTCTGGTTGCAAACCGGACAAAATGGCTGCGGTATATGCTCGATTGCTGCTTCACAGTCTGCACACCAGCGGTAGCCAAATTTCCCGCAGCCTGCACAGCTGGGAGGGAATAGCCAATCGGCTGCCTGCCAGGCTGTATGATAAATGCGAAAAGCTGGATGGGTCGAGCGACCTGCCAGCAAATTGACCATATGCTCTGGTCCTTTATCTAAACATATCTGCCAGGGTTGATTGGAACAGGCGGAGTGCAGCCGGGGTAAGCAGGACGATAACAAGGGATGGGAAGATAAGCAAGGTCATCGGGATGAGCATTTTGATAGGCGCTTTATGCGCCTCTTCTTCTGCATGCTGCCTCCGGCGTACCCGCATCTGGTCTGATTGGATCCGAAGCACTTTCGCCAGGCTAACACCTAGCTGTTCACTCTGGATCACAGCCGCAACAAAGCTGGTCAACTCTGAAATGCCGATCTTATCCGCCATATCCCTCAGGGCATCACGGCGGAGTTTTCCAAGCTGGACTTCTCTCAGAACCCGGGCAAATGCCAGTGAAAGCTCTGTCTGCCATTTTTCGGTCACTTTTTGCATGGCTGAATCAAACCCAAGCCCGGCTTCAACGCATATTGTTAAAAGATCAAGAGCATCCGGTAAAGCGCGCCGTACTGATTTTTGCCTGCGGCTGATCCTGCTGCCAAGCCAAAGACGGGGAAAGAAGAACCCAAGGATGCCAAAAACCAACACAAGCAGAAGCACAGTACCGAAAGGCCTTTTGGTTTGGCCGAAGGTAAATACCGTCAGAATCAGCCCGCCAAGCAGGATCATTGCAAGGAACTGCAGGGCTAGAAAAAGCGGGGGATCCATTCTGCCCGGGTTACCGGCACGTTCAAGCTGCAGTGAAATGGAATTTAATGCATTCTGGGGAGTGAACTTGATTGCTATTTCACCCATTTTCCTGGCAACAGGATAGATAACCCGTTCTGTGAATGGACGGGACATTTCCAGTTTTTCGAGATCTACCGCTTCCCCTTTTTGGATGAAATCAGCCAGGCGGTCCTGTAAAAGGTCTTCTTCAGTGTCTTTTGGAGCGCGAAGCCCGACATATACCAGGACCCCACCAATAATTAAAATGATCAATAAAAGAATGAAAATGCCTGTCATATTGGACTCCTGGATTACAGATCAGACCTCAATGTCAGCAAGTTTATTCATTGCGAAATACCCTAACACGATCAATAATGCTGACAATCCTAATGCAATGTACCCGCAAACCCCGCTGCTTTCATTGAAAAATTCCATCATATATGGACGGTTTACCAGGTAAAGGACGCCGATGACGAGCAATGGCATAAAGGCCAGAAACCGGCCAGAATACATTACTTGTGTGGTCAATACACGGATCTCGCCTTTGATCCTGACCCTTTCACGTATGGTGTACGAAATGGTATCCAGAATTTCAGCCAGGTTTCCACCAACTTCGCGCTGTACATTGATGGCAGTGATGATCAAATCCAGGTCGTCACTAGGAATGCGGCGCAACAGGTTATCCAATGCCTTTTCCATAGATACACCCAGCTGCATTTCCTGAACAACCCGGCGGAATTCATCACTAATGGGAGAAGGCAGTTCTTTGCTCACTGATTCCATTGCCTGCATGGTTGAGTAACCAGCCCGCAGTCCATTAACTACCAGGTTGAGCATATCGCTTAGCTGGTCATTAAACCGGACCAACCGGCGTTTTTTCTGATTGTTGACATACATACCCGGCAAGAAAAATCCTAGTATCCCGCCTGCAATTGCCAAAATTAGGGACCTGTTCCCTAGAAGATATCCTATAAGTCCAACCAGGACAACAGAGATGACAAGCAAGGCCAGGTATTCACCGCTCTTCATCTTGATATCAGCCTGAGATAGGTTTCTGCGGATCTTGTCTCCAAGGCTGGAGTCTGCCACCCTCTTATCGATCCAAGATGTCAATTTACCAGTGTCTTGATCGCGTTCCTCGATAGGGATTGTTTTATCGACATACTTCTCCAGGCGTTCGTCAACCAGCGACCTGTCACGGCGTACTGATACTGCGATACCAATAATCAGTAGCAATAGTGCCAGTGCACCGCCAACACCTATTATGAGAAGTGGACTGAGGGTCATTTATTTACCTCTGGTTATCTTCTTACGCCAATTCCGAATATACTTGGCGGGAGATTGATGCCTGCTGCTTCTATCTTTTCCATGAACTTAGGCCGGAGTCCGGTTGGGCGAAGCCGGCCTAGGATCTGCCCGTTATCAATCCCGGTTTGTTCAAAGGCAAACAGCTCGGTCATGGTGATAATGTCGCCTTCCATGCCGACTACTTCCTGTACTGAGGAGATCTTACGTGTGCCATCACGCAATCTCTCCTGGTGGACGATCAGGTCAATTGCAGATGCCACCTGCTCCCGGATAGCCCGGACCGGCAGTTCCATGCCGGCCATCATTACCATCGTCTCGAGACGGGCAAGAGTATCGCGTGCGCTGTTGGAGTGCAAGGTAGTCATTGAGCCGTCATGGCCGGTATTCATTGCCTGGAGCATGTCAATGGCAGCTTCATCACGGATTTCGCCTACGATGATGCGGTCAGGTCTCATGCGCAAGGCATTCACTACCAGCTGCCTGATGGTGATCTCGCCTTTATTTTCAATATTCGGGGGGCGAGATTCCAAGGTGACGACATGCTCCTGCCGCAATTGGAGCTCGGCTGCATTTTCAATGGTTACAATGCGTTCGTCAGCTGGGATAAACCCTGACAGGATATTCAGCAAGGTAGTTTTTCCAGAGCCGGTGCCGCCAGAAATGACAACGTTCAGGCGGGAAGTTACGCAAGCCCTCAAGAACTCGATTACTTCCGGCGTTGATGTGCCAAATTCAATCAGCTGATCAACGGTGATGGGGTCTCGTGCAAATTTACGGATTGTGATCACTGGTCCGACCAGCGAGATAGGAGGAATGATCACATTGACGCGGGAACCATCCGGAAGGCGTGCATCGACATAAGGGCTGGATTCATCCACCCTTCGGCCAATAGGTGCAACAATGCGGTCAATGATCCGCATGACATGGGCATTCGATTCAAAGCTCAAAGGCACCCGATAGATTTTACCTTTACGCTCAATATAAATGTTCTTGGCGCCATTTACCATAACCTCAGTAATGGTGTCATCTTCCAGCAACGGCTGGATCGGCCCAAGACCAAGGATTTCGGCTGAGATTTGTTCAAAAAGGCGGTTCCGCTCTGGCCGGGTGAGAATGATATTCTCTTCGTTAAGGATGGATTCGAAGAGCTCCTGGATCGTGACCCTCACCTCGTTAGTTTTGGTCACATCCATTCCCGGATCCAGGCCTGCAATCAGCTTATTCTGGACCCTGGTTTTCAGATCCTGGTAAGTATCCTGTCCGATTGATGAGGGAGGAGCGCTGATACGACGAGCCTGCAAAGAAGGGGGCTGAACAGGGGGCTTGGCAGGTTGGACAGGTGCAGATGATGGGGTCTCGCCGGTAGTCCGTACTTCACCGCTTTGAATTCTTTTAAGAATGGACATAAAACTGCTCCTGTATCACCCCTCTCAAAGGGTCCCTTCCAAGATGCCAAGTTTATCTTTCACCAGGTCAGCGAGGGATGTCATGCTTCGGATAAAGGGGTGCGCCTTGTTTTCCAGGTAAAGGGGAACTCCACGATTGATGGAATTGCTGATGAAGCGGTCATCAAGCGGAATAGATAAGACTACTTCCTGTTTCAGGTTGCTCGCAATCCGTTCGGGCATAATCGCAACCCTGCGGTCAAATTTGTTTAGAATGAACAGGATCCGCGAACGGGAAATCCCCAGGGCATCTGCAAGGGTCAGGAAAGTACTGGCATTCTTGATAGCAGGGATATCCTGTGTAGTTACCAGCACTATCACATCGGCGACATCCAGTGCTGTTTGGACTGCATCACAAAGATACGGGGATGTATCAATAATGATGTAGTTATACAAGTTCCGCATGTAGGTGAGCAATTTACCAAACTGGTCGCCGGTTACTTTTTCTGCCAGTTCCGGTCGCGGCGGTGCAGCCAGGAGATAAAGACCGGTTTTTTCCTGCCGCGTGATTACTTCGTCAATAATTTCCGGATCCAGTTCGTCAGAATGGACAGTCAGATCCAGGACCGAGTTTTTCACCTGTTCGTTCAGGAATACCGGGATATCCCCGTATTGCATGCTGCTGTCCACCATTACGACTTTATTTGTACCAGCATCCAGGGCAAGGCCTAGGTTTGTGGCAATGGAAGTGCAGCCTGTTCCACCTTTCGGACTGTATATGGTGATGATTTTTCCATTGACAGCTTGCGCGCTGAAACCTGTCACCCCGGGGGCTGATGCCAGCTGCAAGTTGAGGTTGTACTTAGCCTGTTCTTCCCTGGCAAGCTCTCCAGCACGGTGGACGGCAATGGTCAGTTCATCAATCGTTGGCGGTTTTACAAGAAAATCCCGAGCCCCAACCAGCATTGCCCGGCGCATGTACTGCAAATCATTCTGTACGGAGAGGATGATCACCTGGCAGTAAGGGACTTTCTTGCGGATCCCTTCGGTAGCCTGGATTCCGTCCATATCCGGCATGTTAATATCCATGACGATCACGTCAGGTTTCAAGCGAGCTGCCAGTTCGATGGCTTCATACCCGCCACGGGCTTCGCCGACTACTTCAATGGCAGCGTCAAATTGAAGCAGCCGTTTTAAGTTCTCCCGGGTTTCTGTGATGTCATCGACCAGCAGGACCCTGATTTTATCCTGAGGTGACATAACCCTCTCCATAAGAACGTTTAATTGTTGCCATACTGGGCATTATTGCCCGTTTTCTAATGATGGGTAAATCATCTCATCAACCCTGGGCTGAATCCCATAGGGAAGTTTGGCAGGGTAAGGAATACCGTACTGCTCCATGAGGAATTGGAGTGTCACAGCTTCAGTTGGAATGCGCTGGTCATCTCCTGCACCCCTTAATGCCAGGTTCATCTGGGCTCCTGATAACATCAGGTAATTGAGTGTGACGGCATCCTGAGGCGAAACGATCAGGCTGATAATATCGGGGTTCCCAGATTCTACAACAACTTCACCTTCACCCTCTCCCTCAGGGGATGGGGTTGGGGTGGATTTGGGTCCCATCACGAGCTCACCCTCGGGGAAATTCCCAACCCAGAGCACCACTACATCCTGGATTAGTGTCTGGCTGATCAAGCGGGGCCGCTGTGCCTCAGATGGAATTACATACAAAGCCTGGTTAAGGGTAGTATCAATGACTGTTCTTCCGGTCATGCCGCTTACCAGTTCTCCGCCCTGGATCACCGCTGTCCCCAGGTTAGCTTCTCCAAGTGGTCCCCCAGGAAGCAGGATTACGCCTGAATTGTTTGGTAGGATTGTCTGAAATTCAGCATCCATGTCCACCAGTAGAAGTGAACCAATGATATTGACATGATCTCCCGGCTGGAGGGCATACGCCACTGAGGTCAGCCTGCTGATCGGGATTGATACCGCAACCATCCCGCGGGGGATGAGGTAGGAAGCATATGAACCTGCAGGCGAATCCGTAATCAGGGCAGGTGTTAATGGGGTTCCTTGAGCCAGGTCAAATTTCGCGCGCTTATCCAGGACGTTTACAACCTGGTCCTCGGTGAAAAATAACCCTTCTGTTAGACTTGCCCTGGGATATTCCACAAACAAGATCAAGTCCTGCGTGATCTGGGTGCCATGTGTCACCGGTTGTGCCAGGACAGCAATCTTTACCAGGTCAGTAGCGGGGATCGGTGTGGGTTCGCTGCTTGCAGTTGGGGCGGGGAAAATCTGGTCCCGCAACAGCACAAAGGCTGCAACCACCAGCAGAATAAGTAATAAGGCAACGAGTATAAAAATGCGTCCTGTTTTTCTTCCACCTGCAGCCATAGCATCCTCCTTGGAATTGGAGATACATTCCTAAACGGTATTATATAACAAATAATTCTTATGCATATAACGTGCCACTTTACAAATCAGTATAGTTAAAAAAAGAAAAAGCTCTGCAAAAGCAGAGCTTTTTCTCAACGTTGGTCAGGTTGTGTTAAAGTGCACTCACAATATTGCTGAATACATTACCGATCGTTGGGCCAAGAATAGCAAGAATAACAATCACAACGACAGCAACTAAAACAAGAATTAACGCGTATTCAACAAGACCCTGTCCTTTTTCTTTCGGTGCGAATAACATGTCCATTTCCTCCTTTCCACTGTAATCCGACACTTTGTATTATAGGCAATTTGAAGAAAAAATCAAGATAGCCACATTACAAATACCTTACAGCCGCCAGGCAGCTTTAACCCCAGAATTTCTTGATATGCGTTGCCTTAATTTTGCTATAATGTAAACGTCGTCAATAAATATTTTCCAAGTGTTGAGGAGGACTAATGAGCGACTTGTTTAACAAAGTAACTGAAGATCAGGATTTCTTGAAGAAATTGATCTCAAAAATCCCCGGGTTCAAGGGTTATGTTGAACGTGCAAACCGGCGTGCAGCAGATAAACTGCTGAGATCTACCGTTGCAGAGCGTTACGAGGAGCAATGGCAGCGGATCTCCGCCTTGCAGCGCGACCTCATTTCCCAGGGTGAAATTGGTTTGATCGATGACCTCGAGTCAGCGGCAATCAAATTCCGGCAGTTCATTGACCGGGTAAGGACTGCATCCTATGGTTATTCCAGCTTCTTTGAAGCCACAAAAGTGGTAGAAGATGAGCTTGCTAAGGTATATGAATATGACCTGGTCTTACTGGAGATGGTCGATGAGGTAAAACATGGCATCGATAATGTGGAAATTTCCATCGGAACAGATGGACTTCCAGCTGCAATCAGGTCGCTCACCAGCCTGGCACAGCGCTGCGTGGACGCATTCAACCGCCGTGGAGAAATGATGCGCGGCGGCACTGAGGAAGAAAAATAAAGAGACCTTCAAATAGGTAATGGAGAATAACTATGGCCAGAATTTTTGATGTTGTAGAATATCCAAGTGAGATGGCAGATGAACTGGTACACCGTTTCCCTGAAACAGGTGTGGCTGATCTCCGCATCGGCTCCCAGGTGATCGTCCGCGAATCACAGCGTGTTATCTTCTTCCGGGACGGCAAAGCCCTCGATTCATTTGGACCCGGCCGGCATACCATTATTACCGCCAACATTCCAAAACTGATCGACCTGATTGGGAAAGCCTTCAATGACAGGACTCCTTTCACTGCAGAGGTGTACTTTGTCTCGATGAAAGAATTCGCTGACCGCAAGTGGGGCACTCCACAGCCAATCATTGTTCGCAATCCAGGTATGGGAATTGGCGTAGCCCTTCTGCAGGGTTTTGGCAGCTACAGTGTGCAGATTGCCGACCCTCAGCAGTTTGTTACCCAGATTGTTGGCGCTCAGGGCATATACCGGATGGCGGATATTGAGAACCGCCTGCGGTCCATGCTGCTTTCAAAACTGCAGGACCTTCTAGGAGAAACCACAGCCAAACAGAGCGTGGTTGAACTGATCGGCCTGACCGAAGAACTTGGCGCAGGTGTACGGGCAAAGGCACAAGATGACTTTGCAGCTATCGGTATGCTGCTTAAATCATTCTACATTTCAAACCTGAAACCTGCTGAGAAGTCCCTGGAAGAGCTGAAACAAATGGGCGTTCTCGACATGAACACCTACACCCAGCTGCAGGTTGCAGATGCAACCCTTGCAGCCGCACAGAATCCCTCCGGCGGAGCCGGCCTGACAGCTGGAATCGGGGCAGGGGTTGGGCTTGGCGGCATGATCTCACAAACCCTGCAGGGAATGGGAGCAGCCAACCAGGCTCAAGGCCAGGGAGCTGCAGCTCCGGCAGCTGGCGCGGCAGCTGCAGGCGATGTCATGACCCCGGCTGAAGCAGCCGCAGTCCTGAAGGTTTCTGAAGAAGATGTCCTGGCAGCGATCACTGCTGGAGACCTGAAAGCCAGAAAAATTGGCAGCGCATACCGGATCAGCAAGCAGTCCTTGGATGAATTCCTGAAAGGGTAGGAGCAAGCCAAAAAGAAAATGATACAGCCCGAATTAACCCGGGCTGTATTTTTTGATTATACTTATTCTATGATTGCGATGTGATCGATACCAATTATACCTGCATCAAGGCGGAGCCAAATGCGACTGCATGAGTATCAAACAAAGTCGATCTTTCGGAAGTATGAAATTCCTACCCCGCGTGGCAAAGTAGCCACAAATGCGGGAGAAGCAAAACAAATTGCAGAAGAAATCGGGGGACCCGTAGTAGTCAAGGCACAGGTGCTGGTCAGCGGACGTGGAAAAGCTGGCGGCATTAGGCTGGCAAAGAGCCCAAAGGAAGGAGAGGAACTGGCCTCATTGATTCTGGGGCGGGAGATCAAAGGATTGCCGGTCAATAAGGTGCTCATCGAAGAGGCTGTCATCTTCACCCAGGAGGTCTATATTGCCATCACGCTTGATAGAGAAGTTGGTCTACCCATCTTGATCACTTCCGGCTCAGGGGGGATTGATATCGAGGAAGTAGCCCTGCGATCTCCCGAGAAGATCCTTAAACTGCACCTCAATCCGTTGCTCGGCATCCAGGAGTACCATGCCCGCCTGGTTGCAGTGAACATGGATTTGCCGCACCCATTCTGGCGGCAATTTGCCCAAATCTTGTCTGAAACCTGGAAAGCATTCCGGGAGCATGATGCGAACCTGGTCGAAATCAATCCCCTCGTTCTGACTTCTGACAACCGTATGATTGCGCTGGATGGAAAGATGATCATTGATGATAATGCCCTTTTCCGCCAGGCTGAACTGGCTGAATACCGTTGGATCGAAGTGGAAAACACGATCGATACCGAAGCGCGTAAATTCGGCCTATCTTATATCCCATTCTCGGGAACGGTTGGCTGCATGGTGAACGGCGCTGGATTGGCAATGGCTACCATGGACCTGATCAAGCATTTTGGGGGTGAACCAGCAAACTTCCTGGATATTGGAGGAGGAGCCAGTGCTGAAAAAGTTGGGGCAGCGCTGCGAATCATCCTGTCCGATGTGCACGTAAAGAGCATCCTGATTAACATTTTCGGTGGAATCACCCGATGTGATGAAGTTGCCCGGGGAATTGTCAGTGCACTCCACCAGATTGATACCCTGGTGCCGATCGTAATCCGCCTTGCAGGAACAAATGCAAAAGAAGGAATGCAGATCCTGGCGTCGCAAAACCTGGTCCTGGCTGAAAGTTTAAGCGAAGCTGCCAGGCTGGCTGTTGAGTTATCTCAGCGGGAGTGACATGAGCATTTACATTACAAAGCATACAAAAATTTTAATCCAGGGCGTCACGGGCAATGAAGGGTTGTTTCATACCCGGCAAATGCTCCACTTTCCCGTTCCCATTGTGGCAGGGGTCACTCCCGGTAAAGGTGGAGAATGGGTGCTGGACGGGAAAGTACCGGTATTTGACTGCGTGCGCACTGCTGTTGAAGTCAGCGGTGCCAACACCAGCGTGATCTTTGTACCTGCCCGTTCAGCCCAGGATGCAATCCTGGAGGCCATTGACGCCGGTATCAAGCTGATCTTTACCATTACTGAGGGGATACCCGTACAGGATATGGTCCGGGTTAAGTGGATTTTGCAGCAAAATGATGTCATTTTGATCGGGCCGAACAGCCCGGGGATGTTGATCCCCAAGCAAGCCAAGATTGGCATCATTCCGGGAGATATAGCCATTCCGGGAAATATCGCAGTGGTCTCGCGCTCTGGAACTCTAACTTATGAGGTAGCAAACCTATTGAAACAGGCTGGTATCGGGGTGAGTGTTTGCCTTGGAATTGGTGGAGACCCGGTTCTGGGGACTGGCTTCTCTGAAGTACTGGACCAGCTGGAACATGATCCAGACACTGAAAAAGTGGTTTTGATCGGGGAAATCGGTGGTCAGGAAGAACAAAAAGCAGCGGAAATGATTGCTAAAGGGTACACCAAACCGGTAGTTGCGTTCATTGCAGGGCAAACAGCCCCTCCCGGAGTTCGCATGGGCCATGCTGGGGCGATCATCGAAAGGGGCAGCGGATCTGCACAGGATAAGATCGCGGTGCTGGAATCATCAGGCGTGAAGGTGGCCCGGCTGCCGGAAGAGATACCCGACTTGTTGAAGTAACCTGCTTGCGTTGCAAAACGGAATGAAGAAAAACAATAATCCCTCCCTGATTGGCGAGGGATCGTTGCTTAATTAATTACAAATTCCAGATAATCTAAAGATTATCCGCCATTACCCTGGTGGGGTTTCCAGGCGGATTATTTCTTGTGTTTGTCGATATAGTCTACAGCATCAGAGACGGTTTTGATATTGCGGGCTTCTTCATCTGCAATTGCAAGATCGAACTTTTCGCAAAAACCATCAATTAAAAAGAATTGGTCCATTGAATCAGCATTTAAATCCTCAATGAACCGGGTTTCGATCTTAACCGCTTCAGGTTCGCATTTCATCACATCTACGATAACATCCCGAACTTGTTCAAATGTGTCTGCCATAAATTTTCCTCCAAAAGTCAACTGTATAAAATGTAATGGTAGCTTCAAATTCTGTCAAGTGCTGAAAGAAAGATTAATGAACCCTCGACAATCTTTTGACAGACTTGTTCTCTCTGGTATACTCTAAAACACAAAACCTTCTATTTGGTTTCGAAAGCAGGCAAAATGCCCGATAACTCGATCCTCCCGACCCGAAAAGCTGACCATATCAAGATAAATTTACAGGAAGATGTATCATCTTCCCAACCAGCGGGTTTCGATCTGTACCGTTTTGAGCATAATGCCCTTCCAGAGATTGATCTTGAGGCTGTAAACACCAGCTCGGAGCTGTTTGGAAGGAAGTTAAATGCCCCTATTTTGATCTCTTCCATGACAGGAGGAACCCCTGAAGCGTTTGAAATTAACCGCAAGCTGGCTCTAACTGCCCAGAAGTACCATCTTGCTATGGGATTAGGCTCTCAGAGAGCTGCATTGGAGGATAATGACCTGACATTTACCTACCAGGTGCGGGAGTTTGCCCCGGATATTTTAATATTTGCAAATCTAGGGGCTGTTCAGCTAAATTATGGCTATACTGAAGATCACTGCCTGCAGGCAATAAAAATGGTGGAGGCTGACGGGCTTTTCCTGCACCTTAATTCACTGCAGGAAGCATTGCAGCCTGAAGGTGAAACCCGGTTTTCAGGGTTACTTCGAAAGATCGAACACTTATGCAGGAGTTTTCCTTTTCCTATTGTGGTCAAAGAAGTTGGTTGGGGAATTTCCGGGAAAACCGCCAAACGGCTGCAGGAAGCCGGTGTCCAGGGGATTGATGTTGCTGGCGCAGGGGGAACTTCGTGGTCACAAGTGGAGTATTTCCGAAACAACAACAACACCAGGAGAAAACTGGCCCAGGACTTCAAGGATTGGGGCATTTCCACCGCAGAATGCCTGGAGCAAATCCAGCATGATGTACCAGGTATGCTTACTTTTGCTTCAGGTGGAATAATGAACGGGCAGGACATCGCCAAATCTATCAGGCTGGGAGCATCCCTGTCTGGTATAGCCGGACCTTACCTGCGGGCAGCAGCAGCTTCTGAGGAAGACCTCGATTTGTTTACAGAATACCTGGTTGAAGGTTTGCGCATCACCATGTTTGCGACCGGAAGCCGCTCTCTGGAAGAACTGAGGAAAGCACCCCTTCTAAAGCAGGGAGAAATTTGCCGTGAAATCTAACGATTGGATAATCGATTTGCTTGGGGCAATCGAAGGCGAACTAAAAACACAAGTTTACCGGCTTCCGTCAGGCGAAATGCGGGATATGTTAACCTACCATTTGGGCTGGACCGGCGAAGGCAGTGGGCCAGCAGCCCAGGGAAAGAGGATACGCCCGCTGCTCACAGTGCTGACCTGTGCCGGAAGCGGAGGGAACTGGCAGCATGCCCTTCCGGCTGCGGCGGCGATCGAACTTGTCCATAACTTTTCCTTAATCCACGATGACATTGAGGATGACTCCGACCTGAGGCGCGGGAGAAAAACCGTCTGGAAGTTGTGGGGCATTCCACATGCAATCAATGCTGGTGACCTGATGTTTACCCTTTCTAGGATCAGTTTGCTGGACATTTCACGATTTATCCCTGCAGAACGGGTTCTTAAGGCTGTTTCCTGCCTTGACCGTACTTGCGAATCATTAACATACGGGCAATTCTTGGACCTGAATTATGAAACCCATAAACAAATAGATGTAGGCGATTACTGGAAAATGATTTCAGGAAAAACTGCAGCCCTGACCTCTTGCAGCACGAAAATGGGAGGGCTTATTTCTGGAGCGGAACAAAACATTCTAGCAAGCCTTGCAGGGTATGGACAGCACCTTGGGCTGGCTTTCCAGGTGGTGGATGATTGGCTGGGGATATGGGGCGACGCGGCAAAGACTGGCAAATCTACTGAGAGCGACCTGGTGAGTGGAAAGAAAACCCTTCCCATACTTTTTGGGTTAGGCAAGAGTGAAGATTTTGCGAAGAAATGGAGTCAAGGGATTGGTTATCCTGACGCATCCCAGGAGCTTGCCGAAATGCTGGAAAACCTCGGAGCCCAGGAGTACGCCGTGCAACAAGCTGATATCCATACTCGCAAGGCATTGGATCTGCTTGAACAATCGATCAATGAGAGCGAAATACTTGAGATTCTCAAGAATTTAACTGTAAACTTGCTTTCGAGAAATAACTAATAAAGGAGGCATGTATGCCAAAAGATAACGATGCTGTTTATAAAGCTGCTGAATTGATTACCGACAAGGATGTCGATTGCGACCTTTTAGAAAAAGCAACTCGCGATATCCTGGTCGCCATCGGTGAAGACCCGGAACGGGAGGGGTTGAAACGCACTCCTGAACGTGTCTCGCGCATGTATGATGAATTACTGTCTGGTTACCGTACTGACCCATACAAGCTGGTAAATGAGGCTTTATTTGATGTAGGTTATGATGAAATGGTCATTGTACGCGACATTGAATTTTACAGTATGTGCGAGCACCATATGCTGCCATTCATTGGCAGGGCTCATGTCGCCTATATCCCGCAGGGGAAGGTGATCGGGCTTTCAAAGATTCCCAGGATAGTGGATATGTTCTCCCGTAGGCTGCAGGTCCAGGAAAGATTGACACGCCAAGTGGCTGAGTTCCTGGATGAGCTGCTCCATCCGACTGGTGTGGCAGTAGTAATGGAAGCCATGCATATGTGCTCCATGATCCGGGGTGTACGAAAGCACGATGCACGCATGACTACTTCTGCAATGCTTGGTAGTTTCCGCACAAATATGGCTTCACGGATGGAGTTTTTAGACAATATTTCACGTGGTTCTGAAGCACTGCACTTCTAGCAGAACAAGTCCGTCTGGAGGTTGCCCTCAGGCGGACTTTTCAAATCCTTAAAAAACAAATCATTCTTTCATGATGTAAAGGATGCCGATAGTCTTCGGGCCGCAATGGCTTGAGACTGTTGCGCCAGCCTGGGTGATGCAAATCTCTTCTATTTCCGCCGACTCTTCCAGTTTTTGCTTGATGTAAAGCGGGTCGATACCGCCTCCGCTGTGTGTAATAAAAACACGGTGAAGGTCGATCTTGTTAAGGTCCTGCCTAAAGGTTTCTATCATCGCATCCATTACTTTTGTGCCTGAACCGCGCAATTTCTGCCGGACCCCAAGGGTTCCATCCTGGCGGACTTCGATAACGGGATGAATGCTCAGAATGCTGCCCATTAAGGATTCCATTGCTGAGCAGCGGCCGCCCTTATGCAGGTATTCAAGGGTATCAATAATGAATGATGAGTTTACCCTGGGAATTAACGACATTATGTAATCGTAGATTTCATCAAGACCAGCACCCTGGTTACGTTTTTCAGCTGCAGCAAGTACCAGCAAACCAATACCGCTGGATAAGTTCTTTGAGTCAATGATCTTGATATTTCTCCCGGGTAAGGCTTCAGCAGCCAGGATAGCATTCTGGTTGGTGGCGGAGAGGTTTGAACCTATGCTGATGAAGAGAATATCACCGGGATAGCTACTGAAGAAATTGACGAATTCTGCTACAGAAGGTGCAGCTGTCTTTGGCAGCTCACCGGATTTTCCTACTTCTTCATACAGCATCTCAGAAGTAAGGTTTCCGCCGTCAATAAAAGTATGGCCGTTTATGAAAACCGATAATGGGATAATTCCTATCCCGAATTTCTGCGGTAATTCCATGCCCAGATCTGAGACACTATCCGTTAAAATATGAACCATATTGACCTCGCAAATTTGGGTAAAAAAACATTATAGCTGAGTTGGAGATGTGTGAAAAGAAAAATCCCTGAAAAGCTGCTACTTTTTGATATTGATGGAGTCCTATTACGCAACCTGGGATACCGAGGGGCTTTTTCCCAATCACTTGAAAAATACATGGGGAATGCCGGGATTATGAATTGGCATCCAGGACCAGAAGAATTGGCTGCTTACTTTGAATCCACAGGTGTGACCAGTGAATGGGATATGATCCCGATTGCCCTGGCAGCAGCTTATGAAATCCTGATGCAAAGGTGTTACCCACCCGATTCCATCCAGACCCGGGAGGATTTTGAAGCATTTTTCAGTGGATATGAACCCTGGCAGGATATTGACCTGGCTCCTTTACTGAAGATGCTCACCCCTGAATTTGGTAAAGAAAAGCTGGCTGCAACCCATCTATACAACCTTTACAAGCATACTGAATCGCCGGAAATTGATGCCTTTCCCCTTTTCCATAAACGGACAGCCTTCGAGAGCCTGCTGAAAGATACACGGGATATCTTGGGGTGCCATATCACGCGCCAGTTCCAGAACAGGATAATCGGCAGCCATTTGTTCGAAGAAGTGTATAGCCAGAAAGCGCTGTTTCCCACTGGTTCAGCCCTCCAGGAGCTGGACCAGGTGAACCTTTCGGATGGAAATTACAACCGTCTGCTAGAAAAAGTGCACTCCGCTGAGGTTGGTGCTTGCTTGATGACTGCCAGGCCGACTTACCCACCCAAAGAATTGCCCATGGCTAAAATTGGATTTTCGCCGGAGGGAGAAATCGCAGTAAAGCTCTTAAAAATGGAATGGCTTCCATTAATTGGTTATGGCAGGCTTACCGTGATTGCGCGCCAAAACGGGATCATCCCGGAAAAGATCCTTAAGCCTTCCCCGTTTCAAGCGCTGGCTTCTATCCTGGCGGCTGCATTCGGCAAGGAATATGATTCATTAACTTTGGCCTGGGAAATGTTGTATGAAACCGGAAATTTCAATGGACTTCCAAATGCATTGGAAATCCATGTGTTCGAGGATTCATACGCTGGATTGCGGTCGTGTATCAGCGCAGCTGATATTTTAAGGCAAAAAGGGCTGGAGATTGACCTGCATCTCTGGGGGATATCGACCCATCCCGGAAAAATGGACGCCCTGCGCGAGGCGGGAGCCCGGATAGAACCCGATGTCAACGCCGCACTGGACAGGGTGCTTGGCTAAAACCAATTTTTTTTCCTGAATAACAGGAGCATTCCTGCAATTATTATCAGAGATATAACCCATACCATAGGGTAGCCAAATCTCCATGTCAGTTCGGGCATAAAGTGAAAATTCATTCCATAAACCCCTGCCAGGAAGGTAATGGGCAGGAATATGGTTGATACAATGGTCAGGGCTTTCATAACATTATTGAGTTTAAGTGATGTCGAGGAAAGGTAGATATCCAGTGCGCTTGAGACGAGGTCGCGGATTGTCTCGCTTGTATCCTGGATGCGTACCAGGTGATCGTAAATATCCCGAAAGTAAATTTGGGACTGCTTATCGATCTGGGCAAAATCGTTCCTGCTCAACCTGTTAATTACCTCGCGCTGCGGGGCAATGATCCTTCTCAAAGACATTACCCCATGTTTTAAGGCCAGGATCCTTTCAAGCGTTTCCGGTTTTGGGGTTTCAAGGACATTATCTTCAAGCTGGTCGATCTCGAGGTCCATGGCATCCAGGATCGGGAAATATTCATCTACGACGATATCCAACAACGCATGGCATAAAAAGTCGGGACCATTTAGACGAACCCTGTTATCCCGCTGGAGACGCTGGGTGAGGGATTCGACTGCTGTGAGGGTTTCTTCTTGATGGACCGTGACCAGGTAATTCTTCCCAAGATAAATGTTCAGTTCACTGGTTTCTATTTCCCGGAAATCCACTCCCGGGTGCACTGCATGCATTATGAGAAAGATGTAGTCCCCAAAGTCATCGACTTTGGGAGGCTGGTAGCCTTTGCTTAAACAATCCTCTATCGAAAGGGGATGAAAATTAAAGAGACTGATAAGAATATCCTGAAGCTCATCCTCCTGTGGATTGGAGACATTGATCCATAAAAGGCCATTATTATCCTTTTTAACCTTTTTGAGAAGGTTTAAGTCAAGGGAGCGGATAATTTCGCCGTTTTCAAGAAGGTATGTCGAATGGACCATTTAATCCTCATTATTGTTTATGTAACCAGTATTGAATTATATAAACAAATGCACAATTATGCTTGCACAAAACATGGAAATTGATAATTGATGTATACTAATTATGGAGTAATCAACGCTGAAGTAACTAAAATTTCTGTACAGGAGGTGAAAATGACAGAAAAGAAAGAATCATGTGTTAAGCCAACACAGGGTCCTATTGCTGCAGCAATAGAATCTGCCGGCGAACTTATTGTTGAAAAAGTGAAGGAGGCACCGAAAATGTTAGCAGCAGTTGGGAAACCAGCACCCGATTTTGAGTTAAGTGCGTATATGGATGGTGGTTTCAAGAATATCAAGTTGTCCGATTACAAGGGAAAGTGGATCGTTATCTGCTTCTATCCCGGTGATTTCACCTTTGTCTGACCGACAGAATTGGCGGCAGTTGCCGTCAAATATGGTGAATTGAAAGCGTTGGGTGTAGAAGTATTTGCTATTAGCGTTGACAGCCGGTTTGTGCATAAGATCTGGCAGGAAGAGGAATTATCCAAGATGGTGCCCGGTGGAGTTCCATTCCCGATGCTGTCAGATGCAGGCGGACGGGTTGGCGAGGTTTATGGCGTGTATGATGAATCAGCCGGAGTGGATATCCGCGGCCGGTTTATCATCGATCCTGACTTTGTCATCCGTGCCATGGAAGTTATGACCCCGGAAGTGGGCCGAAATGTTAGTGAACTGTTACGCCAGGTGAAGGCATTCCAGCATGTACGCGCCACAGGCGAAGTTACTCCTTCTGGTTGGACGCCCGGCAAACCCACCCTGAAACCAAGCCCTGCCCTCGCTGGTAAGGTCTGGAAAGAGTGGACCCCCGATAAAGCGTTCTAAAACGGATCACATTACTTCAGCGTTAAACGGGCTGCTTTTGCAGCCCGTTTAAATATCCGGTATACTGATTAAGAGGAAAAACACATGACTGATTTCACCATTGACCAGGTAAATGATACAGTGAACAGCGCCTTCCAGGCAGAAAAATCAGCAGGGGTAGCAGGAATTGCCCAATTCACCCTGCGGGATGCCATGGACCAGTCCTGGTATCTGCAAATCAAGGATCAGGAGGCGGCAGTAAAGCAGGGTACCGATCCGAATGCCGATGTAGTGATATCCATGACCAGCCAGGATTGTATTCAGCTATTTGAGGGAAAATTGGATCCTGCCAAGGCGTTTATGCAGGGCAGGATTAAATTAACAGGGAATATGGCATTTGCTATGAAACTGATCAGCCTGTTTAATTTTGGTCAGGGTTAATACCAGCCCCAGTTATCAGCTGCTCCGCCATCCTCCATCATACTGTAGTCCCACATTTCCATTCCCAATTCCAGGTTGACTGACCTCTGCAGGATTTCTTCGGCTTTTTCCCTGGTTTTTTCCAGCATATGCGGGCCATAAGGGCAGTAGATAGTAGTCAAGATCATCTTGATTTGGGCTTCTTCAGGAGTGATGACCACTTCCCTTACCAGGCCAAGGGCGATGATGTCCAGCCCGATCTCCGGATCCTTGACCTCGCGCAAGCCTTCACGCAGTTTTTCGGTCAAAATGGGTTCGTTTTCTTCAGATTGCCAGCGGGCAATATTTTCAGATCGATTTTCATCACTCATTGGTTGCCTCCAGGTCTTTGTAAGGGATTACAAAGGAGCAGTGCTGATCTCCCTGCAGGATGCAGTTGATCCTGCGGGCGGGGATGTTGAGGATATTGGAGATGATAGTCTGGTCCAGCGTGCATACTTCGGGATGAGATTGACCGACATGGTAGTACGGGCAGGTGATCTCCCTGATGTAAAAGTTCTCATCATCTTTATCCCATTCGATGACGAAACCTTCAGAAGTGAGGAATTCCTGCAGGATGTTCAAGCGTTCTTCCATCGGAAGCGAATTTGCCCGTTTGCTATGTTCGGAGGAAAGGGTGTTTGCCATGTTGAGAAAGATCTTACGGACAGTTTCTTCAGGCAGTGATCTTTTTAGCTCTTCAAGCAGCTGGTTCGTCAGCTTGAAATAGCGGGTGGGAAAATGCTCCTGTCCGGTTTCGGTTAAAAAGTAAACCAGGCGCGGCCTTCCTACACCATGGCGTTCTTCTTCCCAGTCAACCAGGCCGTCATTTTCCAGTGATGACAGGTGATGGCGCACCGAGATCGGGTTGATCCCGACCACTTCAGCCAGGTCCGTGATGGATGAGCGCGGGTTTTCGAGCAGCGTTTGCAGGATTCTTTCTCTCGTACTTTTCATTTGTTTTTTCCTCAGGCTAAGTATAGTAGAACAAGATAATTTTGTCAATATACTAGAATAATATAATAAATATTGACCAAATTCTTTAAATGTGCTATAATGCCGTTCGTACGGAATTTGGACCTCTGATATCGGGAGCTGGATAAATGTCTGGATTAGAAATTAAAAACTTACATGTCAGCATTGAAGGCAAAGAAATCTTAAAGGGTGTTGACCTTTCAATAAATAAAGGTGAGGTCCATGCCATCATGGGCCCTAACGGGACAGGCAAATCTACCCTCGCATATGCATTGATGGGACATCCTGCATACACCATTACTGAAGGAGAGGTCTTTCTGAATGGTGAAAACATCCTGGAAATGGAAGCAGATGAACGTTCCCGGAAGGGAATTTTCCTCGCTTTCCAATATCCTGTAGCCATTCCTGGCGTTACAGTAGCCAACTTTTTGCGAACCGCACTCAATGCCCGACGGAAGGCGGTATACCCTGAGGATAAAGGAATTTCCTTGGTCGAGTTCCGTAAAATGCTGAAGGAAAAAATGGAGCTGCTGAAGATGGACAGCTCATTTGCAGGAAGATACCTGAATGATGGATTTTCGGGAGGGGAGAAAAAACGGGCTGAAATATTACAAATGGCCACTCTGCGTCCTGAGATTGCCATCCTGGATGAGACAGACTCAGGCCTGGATATTGACGCTTTGCGCATCGTTTCAGAGGGCGTGAATGCTTTACGCGGTCCCGATCTGGGTGTCTTGCTCATTACCCATTACCAGCGCATCCTTAATTACATCAAGCCGGATTATGTGCATGTGATGCTGGGCGGCAAGGTGGTTGAATCAGGCGGCGCTGACCTGGCGCTTCACCTGGAAGAACATGGGTATGATTGGGTGCGAGAAAAATACAGCAATGGAGCTGCTGCCTGAGCCGGCAGCACAAGGAGGCTGTAATGAGTAACGGTCAATCGTCCGATTTTCTTGAAAGGATCAGTGATTACAAGTACGGGTTTACTGACCCGGATGTGTCAGTTTACAAATCGCGCAAAGGTTTGGACCGGGAAGTTGTGCAGATGATCTCTGCCATGAAGCATGAACCCGACTGGATGCTTAATTTCCGTCTAAAGGCACTGGAGCACTTCCAATCCCGTCCGATTCCAGCCTGGGGCGCGGACCTCAGTAATTTGGACCTGGATAATATTTACTACTATGTAAAACCAGCCGAAGCTGAGAGTAAGAGCTGGGATGATGTACCTGAAACAATCAAAAACACCTTTGATAAGCTGGGCATCCCCGAGGCTGAGCAAAAGTTCCTGGCCGGTGTTGGCGCCCAGTATGAATCGGAAATGGTCTACCACAGCATCCAGGAACACCTTGAGAAGCAGGGCGTTATTTTCCTGAGCATTGAGCAGGGGCTACAGCAGCACCCGGATCTATTCCGGGAATACTTTGGCACTGTCATCCCGATTGAGGATAATACGTTCGCTGCTTTGAATAGCGCAGTCTGGTCCGGCGGTTCATTTGTTTATGTTCCAAAAGGTGTAAAGGTCGATTTACCCTTGCAGGCTTACTTCCGCCTGAATGTCGCCAATATCGGGCAGTTTGAGCGGTCACTGATTATTGCTGATGAAGGCTCCCAGGTGCATTATGTTGAAGGCTGCACAGCTCCCCAGTACACCACCGATTCATTTCACAGCGGGGTGATCGAGATCGTAGTCAAGAAAAATGCCCGTGTACGCTATACCACTATCCAGAACTGGTCTACCAATGTTTACAACCTGGTAACCCAGCGTGCTAAGGTTTTTGAGAATGGGACGATGGAATGGGTTGACTCAAACCTGGGATCAAAGGTAACGATGAAATACCCATCCTGTTACCTGATGGAAAAAGGAGCCCACGGGGAGATCCTTTCAATGGCTTTTGCAGGGAACGGCCAGCACCAGGATGCGGGCGGCAAGATGCTGCATTTTGCGCCTTTCACCACCAGCAAGATCACGTCCAAATCGATCAGCAAAGGCAGCGGCAGGGCCTCTTACCGCGGATTGGTAAAGGTATTTAAAGGGGCAGAAGGTGTCAAATCGAATGTGGTTTGTGATGCGCTTCTGCTGGATCCGCACTCACGGTCTGATACCTATCCCTATATCGAAATCGATGAAGAGGATGTCACCATCGGACACGAAGCATCCGTATCAAAGGTGGGTGAGGAACAGCTCTTTTACCTGAAATCACGCGGGATGAGCGAAGAAGAAGCCACAACCATGGTGGTTTCCGGGTTTATTGAGCCGCTTGTAAAGGAACTGCCGATGGAATATGCGGTTGAAATGAACAGGCTGATCCAGCTGCAAATGGCAGGATCGGTAGGATAGGAGCAGGCGAACCATCATGATAGAAACCCCTACCATCATCACCCGCAGGAGGCGGCCTGCACCAGCCAGCGCCCCAGAGTTTGCTCTTTCTGAAGAACAGATTCCGTCTTTTGGGAATGATCCAACCATCAATAATTACCGGCAGCAAGCCTGGCAGGCATTTCAAAAATTGCCCATGCCGCTTCCAACCGATGAGCCCTGGCGCCGGACTGATATCCAGGCATTACAATCGGACAGGTTTCAGCTTGCCGGCTTGAATGGTTCAACCGGAAGTGAAAAAGTCCCAACCCATCTTTTAAAACCACTTGCGGGGAAATCCCACGGTGGGCAAATCGTGCTCAGCGCTTCGGGCGCGGTGAAATCCATCAGCGAAACCCTGCAAAAACAGGGTGTGATATTCACGGACCTGGCTGAAGCTGAAGAAAAACATCCAGACCTGCTTGCAAAGGTGCTGGGTAAAGTGGTTTCATATGAAGAGGGTAAATTTGCAGCCCTGGCTGCAGCTTTGGCAAGGACCGGCATCCTTCTGTATGTGCCCAAGAATGTGCAAATTGAGACACCGCTTCACAGCCTGTTGTGGGGTAAAGGAGCAGGACTTGCATACCTGAGCCACATCCTGGTATACCTTGAAGATGGCGCCAGCGTAACATACGTGCATGAATCAGCCTCGCCGGAAGAAGATCCAGGTCAAATTATGCATGCGAGTGTTGTTGAGTTGTTCATTGGACAGGACGCCCATCTTGGTTTTGTTGAATTACAGTCCTGGGGACAGAATGTGTGGAATTTCAGCCACGAACGGGCAAAGATTGCGCAGGATGGATCGATCGATTGGATTTTCGGGGCGATCGGCAGCCGGCTAACAAAGAATTTCTCGGAGCTGTCGCTTACCGGCAGGGGGGCAGTGGGCAAGATGTCGGGGTTTTACTTTACCAATAACCAGCAGCATCTCGACCATGATACCCAGCAAAACCATCTAGCTCCGCATACCACCAGTGATCTTCTTTTCAAGGGTGCCTTGCTGGATGAGAGCCGTTCAGTCTGGCAGGGCATGATCTATGTTGCCCCGGATGCAATGAAAACAGATGGATACCAGGCCAACCGGAACATGGTGCTCAGCCGTAATGCACGCGCTGATTCCATCCCGGGTTTGGAAATCCTGGCGGATGATGTGCGTTGTACTCACGGGGCTACCGTTGGGAAAATAGACCCTGAATTAGTTTTCTACCTTATCAGCCGCGGCATTCCTGAAAAAGAAGCCGAGAAACTGGTAGTGCAGGGTTTCTTCGACCCAATCATGCAGCGGATTCCATTTGAGGGTGTCCGAGAGCGTTTTCAGGCTGCCATCACAAAAAAGATGAAAACGATAATATGATATACTGATTTGATTAATTCTTTATGGAGAAGGAATTAGCATCCATGTCCTTTATGAAAGCACCAGATCCCGGGATTATTTTTGATGTTGGTGATACTGTAGAGGTTTACTGTGACCACGAAAAAGACGGCGAGCGTATCCGCGGCTGGCTGAAAGGCATTGTGGTACAGGTTGACCCGAAAATGGTGGCTGTTCAGTTCAGGACAGATGTTTTCCTGACTGACGGCTGGATGGTGCCAGACCATATCCTCTGGTATCCGGTCAATTCGCTGCATATCCGCTTTCCCCAAAAAAGAACCGGTAAGAAGGATCTACCCAAAGCAGCTTAAACCACAGGCAGGTAGCGAAAGTGAAATCCTATCGGGCTGATTTTCCAATTTTAATGCGCGATGTTAAACCAGGGTTACCCCTGGTTTATCTTGATTCCGCTGCGACCTCGCAAAAACCTGAGGTTGTGATTTCAGCCATGAATACTTATTACCGCAGCATGAATGCAAATATTCATCGCGGCGTGCACACCCTGGCTGAAGAAGCAACCGCCGCATACGAAGGCGCACGTAGTAAGATCGCCAAGTTCATAGATGCTGGATCGGCACGTGAGGTGGTATTTACAAGGAATACGACCGAATCGATCAACCTGGTAGCCTATACATGGGGAAGGAAGTTCCTGAAGGATGGTGATGTGGTTATCCTGACGGAAATGGAGCATCATGCCAACCTGGTCCCCTGGCAAATCCTGGCAGCTGAAAAGGATATCCGGCTGGAGTTTATCCCCGTGACAGATGCCGGCCTGCTGGACCTGGAAAAATTCAAGGAACTGTTGAAACTTGAGCCTAAGCTGGTCGCTTTCACCCAGATGTCCAATGTTTTGGGGACCATTAATCCGGCGCAAGATATCATATCTCTGGCACACCAGGCTGGAGCGCTGGCACTTGTAGATGCAGCCCAATCAGTGCCGCATTTTCCTGTCTCAGTGAAAGACCTGGATGCTGATTTTTTGGCATTTTCTGCCCATAAGATGTGCGGACCAACAGCTGTCGGCGTGCTGTATGGCAAAGAAAACCTGCTGGCAGCCATGCCGCCGTTCATGGGCGGGGGCGATATGATCCGTAAAGTGGCGCTGCGCAGCTTTTCTGCAAATGAGCTGCCGTATAAGTTCGAAGCAGGCACACCAGCCATCGCTGAAGCAATTGGATTTGGCGCTGCGATTGATTACCTTTCCGAAATTGGTATGGAAAATATCAAAGCGGTTGAGGATGAGCTGATCGCCTATGCGATGGAGCGGGTGCGGCAGTTCCCGCAGATCAGCGTGCTCGGTCCAGAAGCTGAATTAAAGGGCGGTGTCCTCTCGATGGTAATGGATATTGCCCATCCGCACGATGTCGCTCAGATCCTGGACCAGCATGGGATTGCCGTTCGGGCAGGTCATCATTGTGCCATGCCGCTCCACACCCGTTACCAGGTTCCTGCAAGTACCCGAGCCAGTTTTTACCTGTACAATACACTAGAAGAAGTTGACAAATTAATGGCTGCCCTTGGGCATGTGATCAAATTATTCTCATGAGTAAATGATTATGGATGACCTTTACCGTGAAATTATCATCGAACGCTTTAAAGACCCGCAGTTTAAAAAAGTGCTAGATCCGCATGATATCAGCTTTGAGGATGAGAACCCGCTATGCGGCGACCAGCTTCGTGTAGATTTGCGGGTCAATGAGAATGGATTGATCACCGATGCAGGGTTCAGCGGGCATGGCTGCGCCATTTCCCAGGCTTCAGCCGATCTTTTAATGGAAGTCATCATTGGGAAAAATATCGAAGATGTGAAAATAATGACCAAGCAGGATATCCTTGACCTGTTGGGAATCGAACTCGGTCCGGTACGCTTAAAATGTGCTTTGCTTTCATTGAAAGTGGTAAAAGCCGGGGTTTATGGGCTTGGTGAAGCAACGGATGCACTGGTGGAGGATTGAGATGTCAGCAGAAGATGAGATCCAGTACTATCCTGTGGCACATGTTGATAATATCAAACCCGGCGAACGCATCTTCATTGAAGTAAATACTGAACCCATTGTGATTTTCCGGGTGGGGGATGCCTTTTTTGCTATCAAAGATATGTGCACCCATGACCGGGGACCCCTGGGAGATGGAGACCTTGATGGATTTGAAGTGGTCTGCCCCAGGCATGGTGCCAGGTTTGACATCCGGACGGGAAAGGCCACCCGGTTGCCAGCGGTGCGGGATACGGTCATGTACCCGGTGCGGGTCAATGAGGGGCAAGTCGAAATAGGTTTACCTTGATTTCGTAATGCCGGGTTGATTTACTGTATTACAATTCAAAAAACAATTAGAAAATCTAAAATTTCCAGAAAAGCAGGATCAGGGGGATGGATACTGTGATTACTATGATTTCGACCAGTAATCCCAGCCGCCAGTAATCTCCAAATTTATACCCGCCGGGACCCATAACCAGGGCGTTGGATTGATGGCCGATCGGCGTGAGAAATGCACAGGAAGCGCCAATTGCAATGGCAATTATGAAAGGGTCAACTGAAACACCCAATCCATTTGCGATACTGATCCCAATGGGCGCCATCAAAACAACTGAAGCAGCGTTGTTTACAAGATCGGATAAGAACATCGTTGCAACCAGTACCAGGATCAGGGTGAAAACGCTTGAGAATTGGTCACCTATCTGCAGCAAGCCATTTGCAATCACCTGGGCTGTACCCGTTGATTCCAATGCCCCGCCAACAGGGATCATCGCACCCAAAAGGAAAATGATCGGCCAATCAATTGCCTTGTAAGCTTCCTGCAGGTTGATCAAACCAGTCAGAATCATCAATACTGCTGCGGCTACAAAAGTTATTTGCACTGGGAGGATTCCCAGCGCTGATATGATAAGCGCTGAAAGAAAGATCACTAAGGCCAAAACCAGCCTTCTGGTTTGGCCTAACTTGATATCCCTTTCTGCCAGCGGCAGACACCCCAGCGCAGCCAGAACTTCTTTAAGTGTTTCTACATGCGATTGCAGCAGCAAAACATCCCCTGTTCTGAAACGGATGGAGTCTAACCGTGTCCACATGAGGTTTGATTGCCTGGCAATGGCGAGCACATTCACCCCGTACTGTGCCCGCAAGTTAAGACTGCGGGCTGTACTGCCTGCCATAATTGAACCGGGTGCAATCACCGCTTCTACCAACCGTACTTCTTCCGTCTCCAGATCTGTCCTCTGGATTTTCTTACTTCCTACCAGCGACACACCTGATTGTGAAATAAGCTTATTGAGGTTTTCAGTATCAGCGCTAACGATTAAAATATCATTTTCGCGGACCTTCATCATAGAAGAAGGTTCCAAAATGCGCTCAGATTTTCTGACTATCCCCAGGATATTGATCCGTGTTTTTAATTTCAGGTTGATCTCCCGCAGGCGCAAGCCGGTGATGGTTGATTCTGAAGGTACGGTTACTTCGGTGATGTACTCCCCAATATCAAAAAGCTGCTCATTGCTGGTTCTGCTGTTCCTTTTTGGAATCAATTGCCATCCAAGAAGACTGATGAACAAAATGCCGCAAATGGCAACTACAACCCCGACATACGAAAAATCGAACATCAGGAAGGGCGAGCCAGCAGCTTGTTCCCTGAATGAAGAAGCGATGATATTTGGCGGGGTTCCGATCAATGTGGTCATTCCGCCCAGGAGAGAAGCAAAAGCCAGTGGCATAAGCAAAGAAGATGCCGGCTGGTTTTTCCTGGCGGAGACCTGAAGGGCTACCGGCAGCATTAACGCCAGTGCCCCAACATTATTCATAAACGCCGAAAAAACTGCAACAATGGTTGTCAGCGCTAGCAGTTGGATTGAGGTACCACCCTTTAATTTGAGGACTGATTGCCCGATAACTTCAACCAGGCCTGAATTCTGGAGACCTTTGCTGATAACCAGAACTGCAGCAACAGTGATGACAGCCGGGTTGCTAAAACCAGTGAAAGCCTGTTCAACTGGAACCAGGCCTGCAAGCACCACAATCAGCAGTGCTAGCAGGGCGACAATGTCATATCTCCACCGGCCGGTAATAAACAGGACCAGCGTGACCAGCAGTGTTCCCAGGATCGTCCATTGTTGTATCGTCATGCACAAAGCTCTGGTTGGTTGTTGTCTTATTATATGTCAGGTTGTGGCATGCAAATTCAACAGCCAGAATCTAGTGCCTTGACTGGCTTCCCGGGTCTGGCAGTTTTTAACTGCCTGGATTCATGACCCTGCCCATAAAGAGGACAGAACCTGTTTTATTGTCCACGATAAAGTAGATAAATGGGCGGTCAATGCTGACCTTAATGGGTTCATCGATCGGCATTGATTCTATCCCGACAACCACGGCGGTAGCTGCAGCTGCTTCAGTGCCTGTCTCATCAACTTCAATGAACGCTTTGTGCTGAACTGCAGAAATGTACAGGTCATGTGTTCCGTCCATACCAGAAAGATCGGCAATGCCAGGAATAAAGGCATCCTTCATACCCATCGCATCTAAAGTATCAGCCAGCCCAAATGATGATTCGATCTTGAATTTAGGCATCTCCAGGTCAAGCTGTACATAAGAAACCGAGCTGGCAAGACCCTGGATATCAAAATCTCCGAGCCCTTCTTCCACCCGGGAATAGTTCCCTTCATCCGGGAGAATAATGACCATGGAAAGCTTGTTTCCCTCGTAAGGCAAAGAAATTAACTGGTATCCATTCTCGCTGGCATACCCGAAAGTCTCGGTCTGGCGCATCATTGGGACCTGTACCTTCTGCCCGCTGATCAAGGTGAAATCTGCATCCTCTGTCATGCCCGGCTCGAACTGGTGCAGCCAGCTAGCTTTGAAATATATCGCATTGGTTAAAACCAGCCTTGTTAAACCGGTGATGCTGTCCTCAGGAAGCAGGTCATTGATGCGGTCATTTGTCTGGTCGCTGACCCACTGGTTGATCTCTTTTCGTGAGGTATCAGGCTGGTTGATAAAGTCAGCCAGCCGCAATCCGGCGCCGTAGTTTTCCGCCAGCAGGTCCAGGTATTCCGGTAAAAATGTATAGGTTTTTTCTCCCCAGATGGAATTGACAATATTCAGATCGAAATCTTGTTTACCTTCTTCATAGTCATTGTTTTCCCTGTTGTTTAACTCAAGCTGTAAAGCGTTGATGACTGGGTGCAGTTGATCAGCAGGCAAAGTGAAATGCAGGACATCATTCATTTGCTCAAGGGTATTAGATTTAGCACCTGCCTGAGCCATCGCAAGGGCAACAGAAATACTGTAGGGAGAGAAAATGAGATTTGCGTCACCTTGCTTTATGGATTTATATAAATTGATCCCGAAGGTGGTATTTCCCTCTACAAGCTCTTTAAGGCTGCCTTCCGAAACAGATGGATTCATATTCCGTGGGATGGAGGATTTCGTTTCTAAAGATGCGCTGCCATTTTGGTTCTGCGGTGAACATGCCGAAACTAGGATAATGACAAGTAGAAGATAGGCAAATTTATTCATCATATACCTCGCTTTTCTTTCCTTAAGACGGATAATCACATCTAAAGGTTCCGATATGAAAACTGCCCGGGTATACCGGGCAGCCATCCTTGAAGAAAAATCAGCAGCACCCAAATTGGGCAACAATTCTGAGGATATCAAACCCTTCAGCGTACTGCCGTTCTGCCAGGGCTCCATGCCGGATCATGGTTGCGCGTGTGATCTGCGGGTCAAAGTAATATTTACTGGTATAGGTCTTGTATTCTGCTAAAGCCTGTACTTTCTTCTCCACATCTTCTGCGGTGACATCCACCAGGAAGTTCGGGAAGAAGCCATAGCTGGAACGAAGCACATCAAAACCAAGCACCGTGGTACCACGAAAAGCACGCAAGGTCTCTTCGGTGGTGGTGGCATGATCCTGGTGAATATCAGCCCGGGTATGGGTAAACACAATTTCAGGGTGAAAAGACCGGTTTAAATCGATCAGATATTCCAGGATTTCCTGGCGGGAGTGCGGAAATCGGCGGGTTTCAAACCCGCCAACAATGACATGATCATCCGGAACACCCAGGACTGCCATACTTCTACGGTGTTCTGCCGCCACATTGACCAGGTCTGGGTTTTTCTTGTTATCAGACAGGGTAACACAGAGGACCTCTGTGACACCGGCAACATGGGCGATCAGCGCTCCTGCTCCCAGCTCTATGTCGTCAGGGTGGGCGCCGATGAAGCAGATCTTACTCCCATAAAAGGTCATGTCATGGTTCATGCTGTCCTCTATTTCGTTGCCAGGAAACCGCCAACCACCTTGGTCATTACCAGTTTACCCTCTTCTGCAATCCGCCTGGCGGCCACTTTTTCGATCTCGCTCATCAAGTTCTCGAAATCATCTTTCCCTGCAAACAGGCTGGTCCATATTTTCCGGTCTTCAGATAAGGAAGCCCGGGTGTAAGCCACAAACGGCGCTGCACTTTCAAAGGTCAACGGGTTTTCAAAGATATGCACTTCGACACTCGAGAACAGGTTGCGGATAACCGGCAGGAACTCGCTCTCATACCGGCTGCTGCCAGGCATGGGCGGGATGGGTTTATTGGTTGCTTCACGGATCACATCATAGAAAAGCTGCTTGTTCTGCGGCATCGGGCCGGTTGTGAACAACCTGCCGCCGGGTTTAAGTACCCGGTGCATTTCGGAAATGGTGAATGGAACATCTTCCGCATAATAAATAGCAAAACAGCACGAGGTGAAATCAAACTGGTTATGTTCAAACGGGAATTGCTTGTTGAAGTTTAATGTAATAAAAGGAATGCTGGTTCCTCGTTTTTCATTTTCACCGCGTGCCTGGGCAAGCAGTTCGTCGGATACATCACCTCCGGTGATATCCGCCTTGCCTTTGAGATAGTCGTGGTAGGAAAAACATTGTTTTCCGGCTCCGCATCCCACATCCAGGATTTTGCTTCCGGGCTGCAGTTTGATCAGGTCGAGCATCCAGGCATCAATATCCTTACCGCCAAACTTGTTGTGGATATCAATGCGGAGAGCCAGGTCTGTGGTGGTTTCCTGATAATTGATTTTCATGTTTTCTCCAGATAGATGAATTAACAAATGCGCGGCAACATTTCTCCTGCCAGCATATCCAGTATTCTTGTACTGCCGAAGCTGGTGTGGATTAAAACCGCACCCGGTTCCTCTTTATCAATTTTACCAATAATGGCTGCATCTTGTCCGTACTTGTGTTTTTTCATGATTTTTAAAGTCTCATCTGCGTAATGTGCAGGCAGGATGACGATTACCTTACCTTCATTTGCAACGTAAAGCGGGTCAAAACCCAGGATCTCGCAGGCATTCCGGACAACTGGTCTGACCGGGATGCTGTCTTCCTCAAGCCAGATGCTCACAAGGCTCTGGCTGGCGATCTCATTCAATGTGGTAGCCAGGCCTCCCCGGGTCGGGTCGCGCAGAACATGTACTTCAGGTACAGCAGCAAGGATTTCCGCTATCATGCCATTCAACGGGGCGACATCTGATTCCAGCGCAGTTGAAAAACCAAGCTCGCCGCGGGCAGAAAGGACAGCTATGCCATGGTCGCCCATGGTGCCCGAAATGATGACCACATCCCCTGGCTGTGCATTTGCGCCTTTTATATCCCTGCCGGCAGGCAGCCAGCCAAAACCAGCCGTATTGATATAGATGCCGTCACCCTGGCCTTTATTGACCACCTTGGTATCCCCGGCAGCAATAAAAACACCGGCTTCCTGTGCGGCAGACTGCATCGAAGCAACAACATTTTGAAGCACCCGGATGTCCAATCCTTCTTCCAGGATGAAGCCTGCTGTCAAGCCAGCAGGGACGGCACCGGACATGCTGATATCATTCACCGTCCCGCAGACTGATAACCGGCCAATGTCTCCACCAGGAAAGAAGAGGGGGGTTACGATATGCGAATCGGTAGAAACCACCAGCCTGGGATCCTTTAAATTAGAAGGCGGGAGGAGCCCAAAGTCATTACCGGCATCGAGCACGGGATTGGAGAGGAACGGGAAAAATACCTTGCTAATCAAGTCACGGGTCATTAAACCGCCGCTGCCATGCCCCATAACGATCTGCTCATTATGCGGCAGGGGAAGCGGGCAAACCGGGCCTTCCATTTCGGGCAATGCGTGTGTTTCCGTCATGGGTGCGATTGTAACATATCCTGGGCTAGGCTCCAGCCAGCAGCACGAAGGCGCCAAGCAGCAAACCAATTGCCAGTCCAATGGGCAATGTCAGTTTCAGGACTGATCCCTCCTGACCTTTGAGACCAACCGTACTGCAGCCAAGGATGACTTTTGCCGGGGAAAGCATGCTTCCCAGTGAGCCGCCGGCAGTTTGGGCTGCGATCAACCAGGCAGGGGCATATTGGAGCAGCAAGGCGATTTCTTCCTGCATTGCCCCAAAAAGGATATTGGAATTGGTATTGGACCCGGTAGCAAACGCACCTAGAATTCCGACCCAGGAAGAAACCAAAGGATATAGACTATTAAATGAATGACTTAAACCTTTGGCGAGCGATTGGGTCATTCCGGTATGTTCCATTATCGATGACAGCGCAACTGTGGCAACAATGGCAATACTGGCTGGCGCTGCAGATTTCCAAGTCGACTGAATGGCAGTTGTCCAACCCCTTTCCGGAACCAGCCTTTTCCTGGAATAAACCATAAGGGTAATCAACGCAGTGAATAAGACCCAGAAACCGGGGTGGGAGAATGGGCGGATAGCCTGTCCATTGCCCTCTGGAGTGACAAACCCTGTTCCTGTTGCTACCGATGGAAACTGGGGAATCCAGACAATCCCTTGCAGTGCCTGTCGGATCACACCTGGCCAGAAAACGATTATCAGAACAAGCGAAAGGGCCAGGTAGACTCCCAATACAGCGGTTAAGTTCTGCCGGGTACCCGGTTCAGCCAGTTTAGTGCCGTTCTTCTTCTTGATCAGCACACCGGCCAGTATCCCGGACAACCCTGCCAGGAATCCGCTCAGGGTGACAAGGTCAAAGTAAGCCAGGACAGCCTGCACAAAGGCCATTACAAGCCCGATCAACAGCACATAGGGAAGCAGCCTGGTTTGTTTGATCACCACCGCAACGGCAATTCCGCAGAGCAGGCAGGCAATCCCCATTAAGATACTGGCAGGAACTACGAGGCTGGCAGGGTCCATGTTCACAACCCCCACCAGGGCTTGAAATACTACACCCATATCGCCGAAGGTCACTGCCCACGCATGCCCAATTGCGGCGCTGGCTACTGCTGTCACCGGCGGCATTCCGAGGGTCACGAGGATGGGTGCAACAATAGCTATGGGGATGCCGAATCCCGCAATGCCTTCAAGGAAAGCCGAGAAACACCAGGCCAGGATGAGCCACAGGAACCCGGTATCCGGGATGATGCGCTGCAGGCTTAATGCAAGCGCCTGGATACCTCCGGAGAGGTGCATTGTTTGGTACAGGAGCATGGCCGGCCAGACGATTAAAAGGACATAGAAAGAGAGGAGGAGGCTTTTTAAAAGCCCCACCATGAATACCTGGCCGTTCAGCCCGAAATTGAGGAAACCAATCAGTATCCCGGCTGCCAGGCTGATGGGGCCGGCCAGGTGCCCTTCCATGCGTAAAACAACCATCAAGAAGAGAAGGAGTATGATGGGCAGGGCAGCCAGCCAATATTCCATCAAATGCTATTTACGCGCGTAGCGGTAATATGCAGCGCATGCCCCTTCTGAAGATACCATGGTTGCACCAAGGGGATTCTGGGGGGTACAAATAGTACCGAATGCAGGACACTGGTTGGGCTTCTTGATCCCTTGCAGGATTTGGCCGGAGATGCATACCTCAGATTCATGGGTCTGGATATGTTCCACATTAAAGCGTTTTTCGGCATCAAACTGAGAAAATTTAGGCCGCAATGCCCACCCAGACATCGGAATCATGCCGATCCCGCGCCAGTTGCGGTCACAGGGTTCAAAATAGGTTTGGATCAATTGCTGCGCCTGGATGTTGCCACGTTCAGTCACCACACGCGGGTAAGCATTCTGGACTGTCACTTCGCCTTTTTCAAGCGCTTGCACGGTCAGGAGGATGCCATTCAGCAGGTCAACCGGCTCAAAGCCGGTTACAGTAATGGGAACCTTGTACAATTCGGCGATCGGGTGATATTCCCAGTAGCCCATTACGGCACATACATGCCCCGCAGCCAGGAATCCCTGGACGCGGTTGTTCGGTGAACCCAGGATGGCGTGCATGGCAGGCGGCACACATACATGCGAAACCAGTAAAGAAAAATTATCCAGGTTTAAGGCGCGCGCCTGTGCCAGGGCAGCCAGGTTGGCAGGGGCAGTAGTCTCAAACCCGATGGCAAAAAACACCACCTGCTTGTCAGGATTAGCTTTGGCGATCTGGACTGCGTCAAGGGGTGAATAGACCACCTGGATAGCAGCCCCGCGGGCGCGCAGGTTGAATATGTCATCTTTTGATCCAGGCACCCGAAGCATATCGCCGTAGGATGTGAAAATGACTTCAGGCCTGGCAGCGATGGCCAGTGCTTTATCCACCAGTTCCAGGGAGGTCACGCATACCGGGCAGCCGGGGCCATGCACCAGTTCGATCTCGGAAGGAAGCAGCTGGTCCAGCCCGTAATGCATGATGGCGTGTGTCTGCCCACCGCAAATTTCCATGATGACCCAGGGGCGGGTTACGGTCTGGCGGATCTTCTGAATAAGAGCGGTGACGATTTTCGGGTCGCGAAAACTGCTGGTAAAGTCCACCTGGTTATTCCTCGTATTCACCCAATTCCCGCAGGATCGCAAGGGTTTCCTGTGCTTCCTCTTCGCTCAGCTTGTTCAAAGCATAGCCAGCGTGTACGATGGTGTAATTTCCCACCTGTGCATCTGGTAAAGTCTCGATGCAAACCTGGCGGATGACACCTCCAAAATCTACATTGGCCATCCTTAAACCCGGTCCATCAAGGATTTCGATTATTTTTCCAGGAACTCCAAGGCACATTTTTTCTCCTTTTACCTAATTACCAGTAAGGTCGGTATGAGCGGCGATCCAGGCCTGCCCCAATGATACCCCGCCATCATTGGCTGGAACCCGGTGATGGGTAAGTACAGTAAATCCTTCTGATTCTAATCTACTTACAGTTTTTCGGAAGAGCAACCGGTTCTGCCAAACACCGCCGCTCAAGGCGGCAATGTTACACCCTGACTGTAAGCGGACCGCTTCACAAACATTTTGTGCAGCCAGGGCGATGGAATTATGGAATTTTCCCGCAATATCCGCTTTGCTGGTGCGGCTATAAAGGTCAGCAATGATTCCCTGCAGTAGGGGTGCAACATCCCATACCCCGTCTTCCAACGGCATAGGGTAAGAACCTTCTGCGTCCGGGTTGGCTGCAGCTTCGAGCAAAATGGCTGCCTGGGCTTCGTAATTGGCTTCGGTGCATATTCCCGCCAGTGCTGAGACCGCATCAAACAGGCGTCCCATGCTGGAGGTCAGCGGGGTGTTGATGGTTTTCTGCAGCTGGGCAAGCAGGATGCTGCGGTCAGCGCTGAACAGGCTGCTTTCAACAAGCTGAATGTGTTCATTCCAGTCGAACTTTTCATTCCACAGGTATGCCAGGGCGATCCGGGCAGGGTGGTGAATGGCAGCATCCCCTCCCGGCAGAGGTTCATAAGCCAGGTGTGCATACCGCTGGTAACTGCGGCAATTGCCAACCAGCACCTCGCCGCCCCAGATATTGCCGTCCGTGCCGTAGCCGGTGCCGTCAAAGCACAAGCCGATCACCTGTTCATCGATCGGCAGGTGGTTTTCAGCGATCACGCTTGCCAGGTGGGCATAATGATGCTGCACCTGCAGGATTGAGACCTGGTGTTCCCGTGCGAAGGCGAGGGCATAGCGGGTGCTCAGGAAATCCGGGTGCAGGTCGCATACCACCCGTTCAGGTGTGATCCGGAACAGATTCTGGTAATGCGAAATGCCTTCCTTAAACGATCGGTAAGTCTCATAGTTTTCCAGGTCACCTATGTGGTGGCTGAGAAAAGCGTATTTATCGCGGGTCAGACAAAATGTGTTCTTTAGCAGCGCCCCAGTTGCCAGTACTTGCGGCACAGCATGGTCAAGGGCGACAGAATCCGGTGCATAGCCACGGGCCCGACGCAATGGGTAGATCCTGCCCCTCTCTTCCCTGACAACTGAATCATCCACCCGCATATGGATGGGGCGGTTGTGGTTCAAGAATGCATCCGCGATTGGCTGAAGCCGTTCTAACCCTTCTTCATCGCGGTAGGCAATGGGTTCTTCGCTCAAATTCCCGCTGGTCATAACCAGCAGGTCCGGGAAACCAGCTTCAGGCTCGAGCAGCAGCAGATGCAGGGGAGTGTACGCAAGCATAATTCCGAGAGTGTCCAGCCCTGGCGCGACTGAAGGGGCGATGCCGTTCCCGGCTTTCTGGTTGAGAAGCACCACCGGTTTTTGGCGTGAGAGCAGCAGTTCTTCTTCAACTTCGGAAACTTCACATGCCAGCTTGACGGCATTTAGGTCGAAAGCCATCAGGGCAAACGGCTTATCGCTGCGTTTCTTCCTTTTGCGCATAGATGATACCGCAGCCTCATCGCGGGCATCACAGGCAAGGTGATAACCGCCCAGGCCTTTGACCGCAATAATTTTTCCTTGCTTGATCCATTTCCTGGCAAGCTGAAGTGCCTCTTCGTCTTTTGCTTTTTCTTCACCGCCAGTTATGAAACTGAGGTGAGGTCCGCAGACCGGGCAGGCTATGGGTTGGGCGTGGAAACGCCTGTCCAGCGGGTTACGATATTCAGCCTTGCATTCCGGGCATAAGTCGAAGCCCTTCATGGTCGTGAGGGGGCGGTCATAAGGGATATCCTCGATGATCGTGAAACGCGGCCCACAATTTGTGCAATTGATGAACGGGTACCGGTACCTGCGGTCAAGGGGGTCGAAAAGTTCCTTCTGGCAGTCACTGCAGATGGCAATATCCGGTGAGATCGGAATGTATTCACCCGGCTGCGGCTGGCTGGAGAGGATCCTGAAACTATCAAATTTCTCAGCTTGGATATCAGTTGCCATGAGAGAATCGACCCTGGCAAGCGGTGGAAGATGGTTTACCAGTGCACTTAACAGGTTTTCGATACCTTCTGGTTTTCCAGTAACTTCAATTTCAACACCGGATGAGGAATTTCGGACCCAGCCAGTCAGGTGATTGTTTACTGCCTGTTCATACACAAATGGCCGAAAACCGACACCCTGGACGATGCCCTGAATCTGTATGCGTTTAGCAATGATTTTCTTTATCATTATTTTGACCCGGCATGCAAGATTAATCACCTTGCACCGCAAGATATTATACCAAAATAGTCCGAATAATGAGTTTATTCCTGGGTGGTGGGAATCACCTTGCCTGGCTGGCGGACAATAATGTCGAACAGCTGCAGGCGGGTGTTGAGGTAGTGGCTGGCAATCACATTGGTAAGGCGCCTCATAATGACATACCCTAGCTCCGGATCGGAATCGCAGAGGGTGAGAAGCGAGGCTGTATCAAAGCAAACAAGGTGGCAGGCGCTAAGCGCTTTGGCGCTGCATGTCCTTTCCCGCACAACAGGGGTGACACACGACCAGCCGATAATGTCCAGTGGATCGGCTTTATTCATGAATACAGAACCGCGTGTCGGTACAAACGACTCCAGGATTAGCTGACCTTCGATAAGAATGTAAAGAGTATCAGGTTTTGAGCCTTCCTTGAAAAGCATAGTGCCGGCAGATACATCGCAGAAGCGGGCGATGCGGGCAAGTGCGTCAATTTTCTCCTGGGGCAGGTCATGAAACCAGGGGATGCTTTTCAATGTCAGGTTCATATCCGATGTTATGCTCATAAGCCTTTTACTGCGGGTAATACCTTACTAATAATTTACATTCTGCAGAGACAGGGGTCAATGAACAAATGTAATGGAATTGTCACCACTAAAAATCATTTTTCCAACAATTCGTCAACCCAGGCGGTTATAACATTGACAGCTTCCCCGGCAAGTTCAGCAGTGCGCGGGGATAAGGAGTGGGAGAACTTAAAGGAATATCCCCGAACCGAGACTAGTAAAGCTGCCGGTTCTTTCTGGTAGATTGTCTTGGTTATGGAAAGGCAAGTCTCAGCGGTCATATGATGGGTGAAAGGCGAATTCTGGAAACCTGGTTCAAGATGCTTCACGTTAAGGTCATCCGGCAGGGCACCGGTGTGTGCATCCACAAAGCAAACGGCATCATATTCTGCAAAGGTATCTGCCATCTCGGGTGTGAGCTGAAGTGCAGTCAGGAGATCAGGGTTATTGCCTTCAGGCAGAAGCCCATCGAGATAGTCTTGCGGAGCCGGGATTCCAAATTTTTCCGCCAGAGACATAACGATGTGCCAGGCTACACCATCATCTTCCCGGTCAGGATTTCCATATCCGATAATGAGTATCTTTTTCATGGGCACTTGCAAATGCAGGGGTTTTGACTGAATGCCAAAACCCCTGCATAAAATCCATTTCTTATTAGAGACTGCGTTTTACTGTATTCACCAGCTGACCAGCGGCATCCAATACTTCAATTTCAATGGGCATTTGGCCAACCGCATGGGTAGAGCAGGAAAGGCAGGGATCATGGGCACGGATAGCGGCTTCAACCCTGTTCAACATACCTTCGGTAACAGGTCCGTCAATGTAGGTCTTGGCGACAGAATCTACTGCTGTACTCATTGCCCAGTTATTGTGCCCGGTAGCTACGATCAAATTGACCCTTTCAAGCTGCCCGTTGGCATTTGCCCAATAATGGTGGAAGAGTGTTCCGCGTGGGGCTTCGATGACACCCACACCTTCGCCCTTGTTGTACTGGCGGGTGTTGATTATGTCAGTTGACAGGATGTCCGGGTCTTCGCACAGGATACGGACACGTTCCAGGGCGAAAAGTACCTCAATCATGCGTGCCAGGTGGTAGTAAAGGGTATTCTCTACTGGTTTACCGTTGTTTAAGGATTTCCAGGACTTCATTTCTTCGCCGGCGAGTGGGGTCTCAATGACATCGGATGCATTCAGGCGGCCTAAAGGTCCAACCCGGTATACACCACCCGGCCAACCCATCTTTTTGTAATACGGGAATTTCAAGTAAGACCAGGGCTCGACATGTTCTGCGATGTAATCGAGGTAGTTGCGCCCGTCGAAGTGTTCGAGTTCATTGCCTTCAGCATCTTTCAAACGGATTGTACCGTCTGATAATTCGAGGCCGTTGTTTGGAGTGACAAGACCGAAGTATCCAGACCTCAAGACAGCAAACTTATTGATGTCTTCCATATGGTCGGCAGCCCAATCTTTCATGATCTTGATACCAATTTGGGTTGTGGCGATATTCTCGTCAATGAGTGAGAGGATTTCATCTCGCTCAGAAACGGTCAGGGCTTTATTCACCCCGCCGGGTACGGCAAAATCGGGATGGATCTTACGTCCGCCGAGAGTTTTGATGATCTCCTGGCCAAATTTGCGCAGCCGGACTGCTTTTACAGTCAGGTCTGGTGCTGTTTGAATAAGGCCAACCACATTACGGATAGCGGGGTCAGCATCGAACCCGAGAAGCAGGTCAGGGCCGGCCAATTCAAAGAAGTGCATGCCATGACTCTGAATTACCTGTCCCATGTGCATCAAGTCTCGCAGCATGACCGCGGGTTTGGGCGGCGGGCAGCTGAGGACATCATCACCAGCTTTGGCTGCTGCCAGGTGGTGGCTAACCGGGCAGATACCGCAAATTCGAGGTGTGATGTAGGGCATTTCGAAGACCATGCGGCCTTCGCAGAATTTTTCAAAACCGCGGAACTCGTTGACATGCAGATAAGCATGCTCGACTTTGCCATCTGGTTTCAAGTGGACGGTCACTTTAGCGTGACCTTCAATACGGGTTACTGGCTCAATTGTGATTTTTTGCGCTACCATTATTTACCTCCTAATGCCAGTTGATCTTATCGCCCTTTAATTCGGGCATCCGGCCTTGAGCCAGTTCACTTAATACATAGAAAATTACATCAGGATCGGGCGGGCAGCCAGGAACATGCAAGTCAACCGGGACTACTTCATGCACGGCGCGGATCCGGGTTTGCGTGCAAAGTTCGGGGTCATCAGGGACTTTACCGTTTTCATCGGTAGATTCGGTCTCAACATAACCGCGCCGCAGGGTTTCTTCAATGGTGAAGAAGTTCCTCATGGCTGGAACACCGCCAAATACTGCGCAGTCGCCAAGGGCAACCAGGATCTTGCAGCGATCCCGCATTCGGTTGACCACTTCTTCATTGGCAGAATTCATCACACAACCTTCAAGAATGCCGACATCTACACCGCTTTCATCGGGTTCCTTCAGGTCTGTGATGGGGGTAGCCCGCAGGTCTGCCAGTTCTACCAGCTTGATGATCCGTTCATCAATATCCAGGAAGGACATGTGACAGCCAGCGCAGCCACCCATCCAGTCGGAAGAAATTTTTGGTTTTGCCATATCAGCTCCTCTTAATGCCGTAAGAACAATAAATACCTGGCTTATGCTTCAACAATTTCAGTTATCACAGATTTGGATTTCAGCAGCTCTTTCCAGGATTCGCCTTTTATCTTCACACCCAATTTGGTTGCAAGCTCCTGGACAGCTTCTTTACTGGATTTTACTTCTTCGGGTGCATTAACCGAGGCGACTGCTTGCTGAACATGCCCGTCCATGCTGATGAAAGTGCCTGATTCTTCTGCCCACATCGCAACCGGCAGGACAACATCAGCCTGAGCGCTGAGTTGTGAATGGTATGAAGCCATGACTGCCTTGAAGGGCACTTTCTCAAGCTGGTGGATTATCTTCTGGCTTGGTTCGTCGTCTGCCAGCAACACGAGTACCGCTTTGGCTTTTTCCAGCTGGGCTTCTTTTTCCATTCCAAGGAATGCAGTCAGCAGGGAATTTGCCCCCCCGCGGGTGCCCAATATCACACCTTGGAATTTCTGTGCAGCTTCAACCAATGCCTTAACCGTCAGTTCTGCAGCAGAATCGCCGTAAATAAAGACCGGGTTGGAAGCTTTTGCCAGGAGTTCAGCTGCTTTGGCTGCAACTTCAGTTGCTTTTCCTTCGGCAAGCACCTGCAGGAGAGCAGCTTCGCCGCCTTTAGCCGGTTTGAGGACAACATCTGCAACCTGGTCAAGTGGATTGGATTCTGAATCGACAAGAATGACAGATGCGCCGTTGGGGACCAACCGTTTGATAAAGAAACCAACAACTTCATGGTCTTCAATCAGATTGGTTCCGACAACCACCACGCAGTCTGCCTTCTTCAAGTCAGCCAATTTTCCCTCGAACGGTTTTTTAATGCCGCTGGCTGGATCACCATTGGATTCGATCACTGAAACCATTTCGGAACCAATCAGGTCGCTGACAAGCGATAATGTCTCAGCTGGCAGCCGGTCTGAAACCAGAGCGGCTACTTCCCCTTTGCTCCACCTGGCTGAAACAGCCTCAAGTGCATTGTGCCATGTGGCAGCCTTGGGCTTGCCATCCTGTTTTACAATCGGGGTGAGAACTCGTTCGCGTTTTTCCACCATCGGAAGGAAGCGTCCTTTGCTGCAAATGACACCCTTATTGATGGAGGAATCCCAATCGCCATAGATCTTGACGATGTTATTGTTGCGGGTGAAGACCTCAATTCCGCAGCCGACACTGCAGGCGGTACAGATGGTTTTCTGGCTCTTGCTTTCTTCTTCCCTTCCGCGGTAGGCACTCCAACGGTCGATCAGGGCGCCGGTTGGGCATACCTGGACGCAGGTACCGCAGGAAATACAGGTGCTTTCGCCCAGGGGAACGCCAAGGTCAGCCATCAGGATGCTGTTGGCGCCGCGTTCTTCGATGCCCAGGGTAAAATTGCCAACCAGTTCACCACAGGCGCGCACACACCGGCGGCATAAGATACAGCGGTTGTGTTCCAGGATGATATAGGGATGGGATGCATCCACCGGGAAGTTTTTCCAGTTTGGCTGGATTGGCCAGTAGGTCATACCTTCATCATAGGCATTATTCTGTAATTCGCAATCACCGCCGCTAACCTGGCAATACGGGCAGAAGTGGTTGCGCTCGCTGAAGATCAGGCTGAGCACAAACTTCCGCGATTCATGGATCGCCGGAGTATCTGTCCGGATGACCATGTTATTGCTTACTGGCAGGGTGCAGGATGGTTGAGGGGTCCGGAAGCCATCTACTTCCACCAGGCACAGGCGGCAGCCACCGTATGGGGTTAATTCAGGATGATCGCACAGGGTGGGAATATGGATCCCGTTTTCTGTGGCTGCTTTCAGGACGGTATAACCCTCAGGTACTTCATAATTCGTTCCGTTGATTGTGATATTTACCATAACTCACCTTCTCCGTATAATCCAAAATTGATTAATGCCTGCCGCTCATCGGGCATACACCAGCCGGACAGACTTTCAGCCGGATGTGTGCTTCGACTTCGGCGCGGAAGTAATTCATGACATCCCGCAGGGGGGTGCCTGCAGTTTGACCCAAACCACAATTCGAAAGTGTGGTCATTTTTTCACTCAACGACTTCAGGTCATCCAGGTCTTTCAGGGTTCCGGTGCCTTGTGAAATCGATTCAAGGATCGTGTACGAACGTTCGGTCCCGATACGGCAGGGGTTACACTTGCCGCAGCTCTCCACCCGGAAGAACTGGAGCAGAACTTTGGCCAGGTCGACCACACAGGTTTCTTCATCGCAAATCAAGAGCGCGCCTGAACCCAGAGCAACTCCTGTCTTGGCGAATGAGTCGAAATCCATGGGGGTATCCTGCAGGCTGGCCGGGATTACAGAGCCGCTTGAACCGCCGGTCTGGGCCAGTTTGAAGGTTGAACCTGGTTTCATCCCTTTACCGTAGATTGCAATCACTTCACGCAGCGTGATTCCCATCGGTACTTCGATCAAACCGGTTACGTTGACATTCCCGAGAATGGTGTACACCTTGGTACCCGGGCTGCTGGGGGTGCCGATTGACCGGTACCATTCTGCACCATGCTGGATAATGGCAGGGACATTGGCCAGGGTTTCAACATTATTCACCAGGGTAGGCATGCCCCATAGACCCGAAGTGGTCGGGTAAGGCGGGCGGATGCGGGGTTCACCGCGTTTTCCTTCGATGGATTCAAGCAGGGCTGTTTCTTCACCGCAAATATAGGCGCCGGCTCCGCTGTGGATGTGGATGTCAAAGTCGAACCCGCTGCCAAAGATGTTATTACCCAGAAAACCAAATTCCTTGGCCTGCTGAATGGCATTGCGAAGGCGGCTCTGGGCCAGGGCATATTCTCCGCGGACATAGATGTAGCCTTCTGTCGCGCCGACTGCATACCCGGCAATAATCATGGCTTCTAGGATGGAATGCGGGTCGCCTTCTATAATCAGGCGGTCCTTAAATGTTCCCGGTTCGCTTTCATCTGCATTGCAGACCACGTACTTCTGTTCTCCGGGCGCCTTGGCAACAAAAGACCACTTGGTTCCGGTTGGGAAACCGGCTCCGCCGCGGCCCCGTAATCCGGATTTTTTTACTGTCTCAAGGACATCTTCGGGTTTCATTCCACTTAGTGCTTTGCCGAGCGCCTGGTATCCATCATGTAGGATGTAATCCTCGATATTGTCTGGATCGATCACACCGGCACGTTCCAGGACGACCCGCTTTTCTGCGGGAAGGGTGCCTTTGCGGGCGGAAATCCAGGCAATGCGTCCGCTTAATTCACGCTGTGACGCCTGTAAACCGGCAGCAATTCTACCTTTATACAGGTGTTCTTCCACCAGGAATGGTACGTCATCCACTTTAACCGGCCCGTAAATCGTAGCTTCGGGGTAGACGATCACCATCGGGATAGCATCATGCCGCCCGACATCACCAACCATGGAGACAGAAACTTCCTCATCCAGACCCAGCCGGTTTACTTCCTGCTGGATCTTCTGGAATACCTGCTGCGCTCCCAATTCAAGGCTGCGGGCATCACTGGAAACTAAAACAAGAGATCGGTATGTTTTCATGCTCGCTCCTTTAACTGTAATGGGAAAGAATTTCCGGCAGCTGATCCGGGGTAATGTTGCCATACAGGTCCTCGTCAATTACGATAACTGGACCAACCCCACAAACACCCAAACAAGAAACTGTGATCAAAGACCATTTTCCGTCTTCTGTGGTCTCCCCTGCCTTGATGTTCAGTTCCTCCTGCAAGCGTTCCCAAACCTGCCTGCCGCCAGCGACATGGCAGGGTGCGCTTTCGCAAAACTGGATCACATGCCGCCCTCTCGGCTTGGTCGAAAGCATCTGGTAAAAGGTGGCCACAGAGAGAACCTTGCTCTGAGGCAGCTTCAACTGCTTGCTCACCAATTCCAGCACACCATTCGGCAGATAACCAACTTTGCGGTTGATCTCATTCAAAATTGGTATCAGCTCATCCCGTGATGCGCCATACTGTTCAACAACTTCATGAACAACTTCTTCTATATCACTTCTATGTGTTGCTCCTACCACCATAGTCCTCCTCCAGACTTAATGAATAAGGGTACATTCTCGATGATTCAGGAAGTAACACTACCAATAATCAACTCTTTAGATAATGTGTATTGCATTGAAGTTGCAAACCTGCATGCAGATGCCGCAGCGGATGCAGATATCGGGGTCGATAAGGTGCGGCTGGCGCCGTTCCCCAGAAATTGCATTTACCGGGCAGTTCCTAGCACAGACAGTACAACCAGTGCATGCATCTGTAATGACTTCATAGGAGATCAGGTTGCGGCAAACTTTCGCCGGGCAGCGTTTTTCGTATATGTGCGCCTCAAATTCCTCACGGAAATATTTTAAGGCCGTCTCGACCGGGTTTGGAGCACCCTGACCAAGGCCGCACAGGCTATCACGCTTGATCTCGTAGCAGAGTTGTTCAAGTAATTCTATGTCGCCATCGCGTCCATTGCCTTCGCAGATACGGTTCAAAATCTCGAGGATTCTCCTGGTACCCACCCGGCAGGGAACACATTTTCCACAGCTCTCATCCTGTGTAAAGTCCATGAAGAACCTGGCAATGTCGACCATGCAGGTTTCATCATCCATGACGATCAAACCGCCGGAACCCATAATCGATCCTGCTGATGCGAGGCTTTCATAATCAACAGGCAGATCCAGGAGCGAAGCAGGGATCATACCGCCCATCGGGCCGCCGGTCTGGATGGCTTTAAAGCCCTTGTTATCTTTAATGCCGCCACCGACATCGTAAATAATCTCGCGCAGGGTGATCCCCAGTGGAACTTCGATCAATCCAGTGTTTTTGACATCACCAGCAAGGGCAAAGGTTTTAGTGCCCTTTGATTTTTCTGTACCCATCGATGCGTACCACTCAGGTCCTTGAAGCATGATCTGTGGTACGACAGCATAGGTCTCAACATTGTTGATATTTGAAGGCTGCATGAATAAGCCGCGCACAGCCGGGAAGGGTGGGCGGGGTCTTGGCTCACCGCGTTTTCCTTCGATCGAGGACATCAGGGCAGTTTCTTCACCGCACACAAATGCACCTGCGCCCATACGGACTTCCAGGTCAAAGGAGAAATCAGTTCCCAGGATGTTCTTGCCGAGGAAACCGAATTCGCGAGCCTGCTGAATGGCGACATTGAGGGTCTTTACTGCCAGGGGGTATTCAGCACGGCAATAGATGTAACCCTGTGACGAGCCGATGGCGTAGGCAGCGATGATCATGCCTTCAACCACTGAATGCGGATCACTTTCAAGAACACGGCGGTTCATAAAAGCGCCTGGATCGCCTTCATCTGCGTTGCATATGACATATTTTGGTGTGCTGGCACTTGCGCGTGCAAAACTCCATTTTTTACCGGTTGGGAAACCAGCCCCGCCGCGGCCGCGCAGACCGGAGCGGAGGACTTCCTCGATTACAGCTTCCGGGCTCAGTTCAGAGAGGACCCGCCCCAAAGCCATGTAGCCATCTTCTGCGATGTACTCTTCAATGTTATTCGGGTCGATCTTACCGCAGTTCCTCAACACCACCCGGATTTCTTTAGCTTTGGGCATCCCAAGCTCTTCATCCGCGATCACAGTTTCCTGGGCAACGAATTTATCTACCACCCTGCCTTTCAAGAAATGCTCTTCGACCAGGAACGGGATGTCATCGACTGAAAGATTGGCGTAATGGACACCTTCGGGGTAGACCATGAGATCTGGGCCAAACTGGACTGGATCCCCAATACGGGATGTTTCCAGGATTTGTACTTCTTCGTTCAAGCCTTGCTGAACCAGTTCATCCTGTAATGCGTCCATAACTTCATGGGCGCCCCTTTTCAGGCACTCGGGATCAACTGACATTAATACATGCGATCTAAAAAATGGCATTTTCCACCTACCAGGTAACAGGTGCATGCCCGCAGGCATGCAGTAATGATTTACTTCCCTTCAATATGATATTCTTTGACTACTGTTCCGCCAACAATGTGTTCTTTCATGATTCTGCGGGCAGCATCCGGTGTGACGCGGCCGTAAGTTACTTTTGCCTGGTCGCCGATCACAACCTGGACGATGGGTTCGAATGAATCGAGCCCGATATTGCCGGTCTGGCGTACAACGATATCTTCAAGTCCTTCCGACTCGATGTAATCCAAGATAGCTTTTAGGGTTTCACGTGCACCGGCAGCAATGCCTACAGTGCCCATGCCCACGATGACCTCTTTTTGGCCGCTGATCACTTTGGCAGTTCTTTTTTCTAAAGCTTCTGCACGTAATCTCTTCAGATCTTCCAGTGATTTAATTTTTTCCATGGTTTCCTCTCAAGAAAAAATAGTTTTATTCTGACAGCTGAATGGAATGAATCCCTTCAGCGATGTAGTCCCTCAAAAAACTGATGACCATTGGATCAGACAGGGGAACCCCATCCAGCTCCTTTTTGACAGGTTCATCATTAAAAAAGAACTCGTCCTGGTTGAACCTGTACCGGAATGTCCAGTGTACTTCCGGCGAACCGATGATCATGGTAAGAATGGTGGTTGACAGGTCTCCTAACGGCATACGGTCGATATGGCTGCGTTGGAACTCCACTTCCACCTGAGTGCCTTTTCCCAGCTCCGATTCGATCTTGAACCAGCCGTTGCAGCTTTCTGCCGCAGCTTTGAGCAAGGGAATGCCAAGGCCGACTTTGCGTGTTGTCCGAGTGGTGACGAATGGGTCGACCACTTTCCTGACCATTTCGGCATCCATTCCTTTACCATCGTCTTTGACGCTCATGTAAAGACGGTCCTGGATGGTGTCTTCCACCACTTCGATGTAAATATTTTGTGAAAGAGCAGAAACGCTGTTAGCAGCGATATCCAGCAGGTGAAGTGTTAATTCTCTCAAGCAGCTGGCTCGTCTGCTTTGTCATCCATGACCGGCCGGAGTACCTGCGGTACTTTGTTAGGTCTAACACGGCCGACAATTTCATCATCCACCACGATTACGGGCGCCTGGCTGCATGCGCCGACACAGCGGCATAGTTCCAGGGTGATTTTTCCATCCGGGGTTGTTTGACCAGGGTCAATCCCTACAAGCTGTTTGGTTTTGTCAATCAGTTGCTGGGTGCCGCCCACATAACAGGCTGTTCCCATGCAAAATTTGATGGTGTGTTTCCCGCGCGGGGTTGTTGTGAAGAACGAATAGAAGGAAATTACTCCATGGACAACAGACATCGGGATCTGGAGCGTTTGGGCGACATACTGTTGCATTGGTTCTGATACAAAACCGATTTTGCCCTGTAGTTCATTCAAGATGACCATCAAACCGCCTTGCCGATCTTTATTAGCATTTAGGATCGCATCAATGACAGCTTTTTTCTCGGGTGAGGCGATGGGATCATTTGCTGGAATGTTTTCTATGATTTTTTGCATGTGTTTCTCCGAATTAATCAGATAAAACTAGTAGTAATTTCTGGTTCTTATCCAAACAAGTTTAATGGCAATCTCTTATTTTGGTCAAATACTAAATGTCATAGAATACCCTGCAAGTTATCCATGCCTAACCCAATATCTGGTGTTTGCGCCCTTCCATTTGGTGGACTGCCATCCTCAGTTCTTCTATCGTTACCTTCTCAATAAAAAATTCATTTGTGCCTGCAAAATCACCCAATAAATGAACATCTCCATCCTGGATGAGAGGATACTTCCGGATCTGCGGAAATTTCTTGTAGGCTTCATCTCTGCTCAAGTGAAGAGAAATTTCCAGGGTGTCGATGTTAATATCGGTCGGAACGAAACCAAGGATGGATAACAACCCGTTCGTCTTCCGATTAACATGTGCAGGGATCATCCAGCCATTCAGTTTCTTAATTGCATGAAATGCCTCTGTGATAGACAGGTCAGAAGAAGTAGTAAGCATCCGCCTTTCACGGCGGATAAAATCACCAGTTTCATCTACCACAAACTGTTCACCGAAATGCTCCACATCATTCTCAATATCCGGCATGGAAGCATCTACAATATCCTGCCAGGCATTCACCTGTTCCAGGGTATCAAACAGGCAGAGGACATGTACTTCTTCCCTGGTTTGCAATTCCATACCTGGAAGCACGCTCAGCTTTGTACCCTGGGCAGCCTTTTGGACAGCACTGATGTTGGCAGTGGCGTTGTGGTCCGTAATTGCAATTAAATGGATGCCCAAATCAAGTGCTTGCTGCACAATGAGCGGAGGTATCATTTCAATTTCAGCACAGGGAGATAACACTGTGTGCACGTGCAGGTCCGCACGAAGTCTGATCAAAGGATTAACCCGTTCAGGCTTTTACACCCAGTTCCCACAGTTTTCCAACTACAGGGAAGGTCTGTTCTGACGTGGAGAGCAGGATAATCCCTTCCTGGTTGGCGCGGGCGATGGTCCCTTCATCCGGCATGGCACCTTCTGTGATGATCACCGCGCTCACTTCGTCCAGCGCAGCAACCGCAATAATATTGCTGTGCGCCTGCAAGGTGACCCAAATGCAGCCATGGGTAGCGCCGGCCATTACGCAGCTCAGCAAATCAGAAGCATAGCCTCCAGTAGGGATGATGCTGGAAAAATCCTTCTTATCAGTTAAAACGGTCAGGTCAAGTTTTTCGATGATTTCAGCAAGATTCATGGATATCACAACTCCTTATCAGCAGATGCTGACCAGCCTTCTCCAACCGATTCTTCTTTTTTCAGGAAAATGCGCATTTTTAAGTGTGTACCTTTCCCCGGTTCAGATTCAAGAACCAGGGTATCCACGCAGCGGGACATATTGGTCAATCCCATTCCAGCGCCAAACCCTAGTTCACGGATCTCTTCAGTGGCGGTTGAGTAACCTGGTTTGAGCGCTTTATTAACATCGGGGATACCTGGACCGTCATCTGTGGTTTCAAGGGAAATCCGGTGCGGTTCGATTTCGACCCGCAAGTAGCCTCCGTTGTTTGTGTGGATGATCAGGTTTATTTCCGCTTCATAAACCGCAATGCCAACCCGTCGAGCAAGCTGAGGACTGGCTCCAAGGCGCATTAAAGCCCTTTTAATGTTGGATGAAGCCGCTCCGCCATGCGTAAAATCGCGCGCCTTGATGTTGTAACGCAGGATCAGGCTGGTGCGATCAGATTCAATATCTTCAAACAGGTGGCTAGCGCGGTACCGCCGGATCTCTTCCTGCTTATAATCCGTTTGCAGGGCATTCAGAAGACCGCGGGTAATATCCCCCTTGGTAATGATGCCTTCTACCTTCTTGTCGTCATTCAACACTACCAACCGGCCTACTTTAACATTAACAAATAATTTAACCGCCTCAACGATCGGATCACGGGAATTCACCGTGATCACATTGGGGGTCATGTAATTCGCCGCCCTGGCATCCTGATCTGAATTGCTCAGGCAGCGGATCAAGTCTTCCATACTGATAATACCTACCAGCGTTTCATCCTCCACAACCGGTGCGCCGGAGATGTGGCTCTTGCGGAACAGCTCGATTACATCCCGCATGGACATTTCGGGGGAAATAAAAAGGACATCCCGGGTCATTACCTCGGCGATTTTTAACTCGTACGAGAGTTCTTCAACCCGGGAGATATCTTCCGCAGCATTATCGTCAACAATGATGTTTTTTCGGACAGATGGCAATACCATAGGCGCGGTCAGTCAGGATTAAAGGCAGTCATTTGCACAAGGCTGTTCTGAGATACGGCCTTCAAGGCTGGGCAGTCCCGCCCGGTAAAGCCTGCCGCTTAATTCATACATGCCAAGCGGGGAGGAGATCAGCGGAATTTGTTCTTGCAGAGCCAGATCAATGGTTTCCTGGGGAGGGCATTTACCCCTGACAAGGACGATGGCTGCAACATCTGCCATCAGGGCGGTGCGGACAACCTGAGGATTGCATAAACCGGTCAGCAAGACTGCTTCAGGCTGGATTGAAGCTAGGACATCGCTCATCAAATCGGCTCCAAAGCCGCCCTTGATTTCTCTTTCCAAATTTGAATCTGGATTGATGAGGTTTCCTTCAACCAGTTCCAATAAGCTTTTTACATTCATAATCTTGAACCTGTCCACTCCTGTTGTGAATACTACTCATTGATTTAATTCAATGAATTTTATCATACAGTAAAGGTGCTCTTTGAAGCAGTGTAAATGTTCCTGATAATCACTGTCATTTGGTTGAAGCGTTCCTGAAAGGTATAATTAGCTTGTTCTGATCACAAGATTACAAGGCGGCTGTTATGAAGAAACTGATCCCCCCAGCAAAAGGGGCGCGCGATTTTTACCCGGAAGATAAAGCTATCCATGTCTGGCTGCATGAAAAACTACGAGCTGTTTCGACCAGCTTTGGTTACCAGGAGTATGAAGGGCCTTACCTTGAAAGGGTAGACCTATATGCTGCTAAATCGGGGGAAGAACTGGTAAAAGAACAGGCATTTGTCCTGCATGATCGGGGAGGGGACTTGCTGGCACTTCGCCCTGAACTGACTCCAAGCCTGGCACGCATGATTGCCCAGAAACAAAACCAGCTGGTCTACCCATTAAGGTGGTGGTCCTTTGGGCCATTCTGGAGGTATGAACGCCCTCAAAAAGGCAGATCACGCGAATTCTTCCAGTGGAACATTGACATGATCGGCGTAGACAACCCGGAAGCTGACGCTGAATTAATCGCTGTGTGTGCTGCTTTCTTTCTTAGTGTTGGCCTTAAACCGGACCAAATTATGATAAGGGTCAATGACCGCAGGCTGATGGATGGTGAGCTGAGCGCGATTGGGATTGCTGGGGAGCAAAAAAAGGCTGCCTTTAAGCTGATCGATAGAAGTGATAAATTACCCCAGAAAGAATGGGAAGCATTCGCCGGGGAACTGGGCTTTACAGATCGGCAGATAAGCGGAATACAGGCAATTATCAATGATTCCTCCCTCTGGGAGAAATCTTCTTCACTGGTGCGGGTGTTCGATGCATTGAAGGCAATGCAGGTTGATAATTTCGTCCATTTTGATGCCCACATTATCCGTGGATTGGATTACTACACTGGTACAGTTTTCGAAGCAAATGACCTGGATGGCGGCAGGGCAGTTCTGGGCGGCGGACATTATGACAACCTGGTGGAGGATGTTGGTGGAGATCCCTTGCCGGGGGTCGGATTTGCCATGGGGGACGTCATGATCACCCTGGTTCTGGAGAAATATGGTTTATTGCCAGATCTTAAGCCCTTTACCCGGGCAGGCTTGATAACTGTTTTTGATGAAAACTCGATGCATGACGCAATGAGGTTGTCTGCAATGGTGCGGGATGCCGGCATAGAGATGGTTTGTTACCCGGCAGTTGCCAAGCTGCAAAAGCAATTTAAATTTGCGGACAGGATTGGGGTGCGGTTTGTGCTGGTGCAGGGACCGGATGAGAAGGCTGAGGGGAAGGTTTCGGTCAAAGACCTCGCGAATGCTACCCAACAGACAGTGACAGAAGCAGAGTTGACGGGGTTTCTGCTGCAGCTACTTAAATAGCCGAAGCCTTAAAACTGGAAAGACTGGATCGCTTCAACCACCCGGGATTGTTCGCCCGGGGTGATTGTGTTATGGAAAGGCAGCCGGACCAGACGGTCACTGATATTTTCTGTAACCGGGCAGGCACCATGCTTACCGCCAAACTTAATGCCCATGTCGGATAAATGCAGCGGCAGGTAGTGGAAAACAGCATGCACTTGGTTGGCTTTCAGGTGACTGATGAACCTCTGGCGGGTTTCTAGATCCGGAAGAATCAGATAAAACATGTGGTAAGCCTGTTCGCAATGCTGCGGAATGAAGGGCAGCCTGCACTGGTTCTTTTCTGCCCATGGCGCCAGGTTTGCCTGGTAATAATCCCATACTTGCTTTCGGTGACTCTGGATCTTTTCCGATACTTCCAACTGTGACCAGAGTACTGCAGCCAGGATATCTGAAGGCAGATAACTTGATCCAACATCCACCCAGGTATACTTGTCCACCATTCCGCGGAAGAAACGGCTGCGGTTTGTGCCTTTTTCACGGATAATCTCAGCCCGTTCCACCAGGTTGGGATCATTGATCACCAGGGCGCCGCCCTCCCCACAGGAAATATTCTTGGTTTCGTGGAAACTCTGGGCAGCCATACAGCCAAGAGAACCCAGCGGTTTTCCGAAGTACCTGCCAAATAGGCCATGAGCATTATCTTCAATAACAGCAAGATTGTATTTCTCTGCTGTCTTCAGGATCGTCGCCATTTCACATCCTACTCCGGCATAATGAACTGGTGCGACAACCCTGGTTTTTTGGGAGACCAATCCTTCCAGAAGGGTTTCATCCAGGTTGAGGGTGTCAGGGCGGATGTCAACAAATACAGGTTTTGCTCCGCGTAAAACAAATGCATTTACGGTAGAGACAAAGGTGAAGGAAGGAATGATCACCTCATCGCCGGGCTGAACATCCAGCAGCAGCGCTGCCAGCTCCAGGGCATGGGTGCAGGATGTTGTAAGCAATACTTTGGCTGAACCCAGCCAGTTTTCTAGGAATTCCTGGCTGCGTTTCGTGAACAAGCCATCACCAGAAATGTGGGTTTGTTGAAAAGCTTCAATTATGTAAGACAATTCTGTACCGACGAGAAAAGGCTTATTAAAATCGATCATGCTTTTTTCCGGATGATGAGGGTGAAATCATACAGTCCATAGTCATGCAGCAATGCTACATTAAAGGAGATATTTTTCTTACAGTAATCAAACAGGAACCCGGGGTCAGCATAATACAGGCGGTCCTGCATCTTCTCCAGGTCTGAGTACCTGGTGAGAAAATTTACGGCAAATCCCTTACGGGATCGTTCATCAATGCTGTGCAGAGTTTTAATGACATAGTCTGTCCATTCCTCATAGGAGGTATCCAAACGGGCATTAAAAACCCCGCTGGCAACTGTGTAATCCACATCAGGAATTGTTTCAAATTCTGTTGAAAAGGTAAACCTGGAGCGGTCAGGGTGCAAGCGGCAGGCTTCAGAGATCATGGGTTGAAGGATATCGCAACCATAAAAATGGTTGTATGTATATCCTTGATTTGCAAGGTAATCTGCCAGGGCGCCATACCCGCATCCATAATCCAGGATGGTAAAACCTTCATTTTCTTCAATCACTTTTATGAGCTGGGCAAAGCGGATCTCCTGGGAATAAGTTGAATTCCAGTCGGCTCCTTCTGCGGTTGTGCCGTGCTCGGAGAGGGCTTTTCCAAAATAATTCTTTACACCTTCAAAGTTCGGGATATCAGGCATGGCTGTTTCCAATTATATATTTTGAGGCCTGGTCACCCGTCATGAATAACAGGTCGAGGAATGAAACCTGTCCATCGAACGGGGGATGCAGCTGGGGGTAATCCGGATAATTATATTGCATGTATTCCAGTTTAATACCAGCCTGGTCAAAGAGTAGCGAGTCGATGTAATCCCTGGCAGAAGGACCGGAGATGTAATGGTCTGCCCCCAGATGCTGCAAGACCGAAATCAACCGTTCAGTTTTCTCTCCGTGAGACGGGATTGCAGATGACCGAATGAATTGCGGATTGAACCCAAGCCAGTTGGCGGCTTCGATTGTAAATGAGATGGTGAAATCTGCCAGGAATTCAGGCTGTTGTGCATAAATTTCCTGCAGCCTGGCACTGTACTGGTTAAAAAATGGCGCTTTCGCATAGGCATGCTTTAAGCTCAGCCAGTGCTGCTCGTTCCAGGGCTGTGTCCAATCGATCTTGATCTGGTTGATGGCAATATTCTCTGTCTGGGCGCCTTTTGCATGTACAGGAATGGTCAACCAGCGTGTGCCGTCAGGAGTTTTAATCTTGTTACGGTTCCGCCAGCCGCGTTTATCGTACTGAACATCATCATAAAAGACAAATACATCTGCCAGGGCTATCTGATGGAAATATCCGCGCCAGGGGATGTATGAAGGCTGCAAAATGACACATTTCATACTATGGCTTCTGGGTGGTCTCACCCACAACATAGGGCGGGTGTTCCATACTGCGGTCAAAAATGCGGGCGATGTATTCCCCGATCAAACCCAGTGAAAAAAGCTGTACACCGCTGAAAATGGCAACAATGGAGGCAAGGAAAGGAAAGCCGGGGATGCTGCCAGCTGTCAGGGTGGCGACCAGCACATACAGGAAAATGGCAAAACCGAATAAGACGAAGAAGAAGCCCAGCCAGGCAGCAAACCGCAGGGGGATGGTACTGAATCCTGTCAGGATGAGCAAGGCCTGGGATACCAAAGCCGCGAAGTTGTAATTTGATTTTCCCTTTATACGCGGCTCTTCATTCACTGTGACAGATTTGAAGCGGTCTGTCCCCCATGAAAGCAGGACATCCAGGATAACACCAGGGCTCTGGTAATTCTCAAATGCCTTGCGCAGCGAAGTGCGGAATAATCTGAAGGAACTGATGTCACGAATGGTGTTGATTCGCATCACTTTTGCAAGGCTGCGCTTCGTAAGCCATGAGAAAAAATTCCTCCAGGCAGAATGCGGCATTTTCCTGGGGATGCCATAAACCACATCTACATCACTGCCAAAGGCATGTAACAATTCTGGGATTTCTTCGGGCGGGTGCTGCAGGTCATCATCCATGGTGATGACAAGCTCTTTTGATGCTGCCCTGACGCCGCACAATAAGGCATTATGTTGACCGGCATTGCGCATCAGGTTATAGCCGATAATGTGCAATGGATCCTGCGCAGCCAGCGATCGGATTACCTGCCAGCTGTTATCCGGGCTTCCGTCATTAACCAACAGTATTTCATAATCCGAGAATTCCTGAGCTAACACCCGGGTTAATCTTTCCACGAGCGGTAAAAGTGTCTCAGCACCATTGTAGACCGGAATCACTACGGAACAGGAATCATGTGTCATGGTTACAAAACCTCCCGGTCATTCTACTGAACACTGGTATTTTTTCTGCAGGTTTTCAATGCCAGCCAGGTTCTGTTCATTTGCTGGAAGGGCTTTCATTAATATGGCTACCAGGTTACATAATTGTGGGTTTACATTCCTGTTTAATTTCATCGCATTTTCAGCCAATTTATTAACCCTTTCCCAATTACCGGTATGGGCATATCCTTCGATGAAGATGAAATACTCGGTGGGATCCGCAGGTTCAAAATTGTCAGCCCTGGCCTGGTCGCCCATTGCAACTATTGTATCCCAATCTCCAGATTGGCGGGCAAGATCGGCTTTTTGGAAGTAGTAGCACCAGCCGGGGTCGGGTTGCACACCGAATATTTGCTCCGGAGGCACTTCCGGGCTTTGATCAGCCGTAATCCGTGAAAGGTCTGATAAGAACATTACCTTTGAGAGTTCATCTGGCAGGTAAGGGCTGATCTTTTTCTGGGCAGGATCCAATACACGCAAGCACGAAGGCGGCGAGTAATAAACCACTACCATATCGGAGGTGTTGCCTTCAAAGTAGGCATTGCGGTATCTCTGGTAGATAGGGAGATCTTTTTTCAGGTCTGGAATGCTTGCGCCAATGCGCACATCCGTAAAAGCAAGGAAGTACGGCATACGGGTGGAATGGTTATCGGGTTGGTAAATCCAGTTCAACGGAGCTGTCAATGAATTATCACTGTAATAATCCATTGGCATTCCAAAGGTGAGGATGGTTGTGCCTTCCTGCAGCTGAGGTGCTCGCCACGTTAATTGCCAGAAGAAATCTTTCTGGGTCTGCCATTCTCTGCGGTAGGTGTTAGCGTTCTCAACATGGCTGGCCATAGCAAAAGCCAGGAACAAGGCCAGGATAACCTGTTTTTGGACAGGTTTCCTGATGATCCAATCCAGCAACCATACCAGTATCATCGCACTGCCGAACATAAATGCCAGTGTGAACCTGTCCCAGGGAAATTGCAATTCAATCGGGAGATTGGTGATCCAGTATGGAATACCGGGCAGGATCAGGGCTGAGAGTGCGATCCAGGGTGCTTGTTTCTGGAAGCTTTTTTCGTTTACAGGATTGTTCTCGCTGGAATTAATACCCTTGAGCCGTGGGAAAATCAGAAGCACAAACAAAGAAAATACGATGCCTGCAAGGGCAACGATCCAGAAGACCACTTTGGAAAGGATCTGGAAGTCTTCAATCGCTGGGAAGCGGAAGGTTCTGAACCAGGCAATCAGACCGGCAGTAAACGGATCCGAAAAAAACCTGAAGAGCAAATTTCCAAGCGCAGATGTGCTGTTCGCAGAAATATTCGTTAGTGTTTGAGGCTCATAAGTAGGGAAACCAAAAACAATTACCCGCCAGATGAGAAAAGCAGCCATGCTGGCAAAATACGGCAGCCAGTTGATCCCCATTTTCCTGATCCTGTCCCAGAATGACCGGCTGTCTGGTTCTACGAGGAAATAAATGATCAGGAACCTGACCAGGTTCAAACCAAAGTAATATTCTGTTGAGAAGCTGCAAATCAGGTCGAAGATTAATGCCAGGGAAGTGTACAGCCAGAATCGTCGTTTATCCTGCAGCGCTAGGACAGTCAACCCGAAAGACAGGAAAAATGCGATTAGAAGCAGGTATCCATTGCTGTAGATAACCGATATAGGCTGCTGTTTAAAACCGGGGTAGACTGCAAATAATGCTGCAATCCAGAATACCTGCGCTGGAAAATTCTTCCATAACTTGCTGAGCGCCCACCAACAAGCCAGGGATACTCCCCAGCGGGTGACAATGGCGAAGATCTGCCATTGCATGGGAGATTCTCCCAGGATGCTGGTGCTGAATAGGTAGACCCCCGCCAGGAATGGGCGGTCGCCAGCCAGCACTTCCAGGTACCCTTCAGTGCCGAGCAAATGCCCGAACCAGATCAAAGGCCAGTCATCCCAATAGAACCCAAGTGTGGAAATCAGGGGTGCATATGCCAGGAGGGTGAATCCCAGCAGTGCAATGGGAACATATAATTTAATTGCCAGGTTTGAAAGGCGTGTTTTATTTAAGCTCATAAAGCATCATTTGCGCCGGATGGGCTGACCCTGATCGCAGCTTGACCCTGTACGGGGCATTTGTTCTCACAGATGCCACATCCGATACACAGGTCCCGGTCTACAAATGGTAATTTTACCCGAATATTCCCGTCCTCACGGGTTTGGAATGTCTCTTCCTTGAGATAAATGGCCTTTTGCGGGATCGGACACATTTCTTCACAGACAATACAATCCCGGTGTTCTGCCCAGGCAATGCACTGATCCGTGTAAATTACCGCTTTACTAATAACTTTGGTGCGCTTTTCTTCAAGGCTCAGGGCAGGGATTGCCTGGGTTGGACAGACCAGGCCGCAGGCGTTGCATGAATAGTCACAATATCCGATACGCGGAATAAGTTCGGGTGAACCCAGTCCTTCTTCACCGATTGATACAGGCTGTATCGCATTGGTGGGGCAGATCTTGTAGCATGCACCACAGCGGATGCATTGGGAGAGGAAACCTTGCGGATCAGCCCCGGGTGGGCGGATATGCTTGAACCGGATTACCTTTGCAACCCGTGCAAACAGGATTGCCATGGTGGTGAGACCGAGGCCAGTCAGCAGCTGTCGCCTGGAGGGATCATATCCAAACCTTGTTAATTGTGGCAGCCTGGTTTGGAAACTGTTGGCAGACGTGGGACAGCGACTGATGCAATTCATACATACAGTGCATTCAGCAGGATCAGAACAGAACCCGTTATTGTCATCTATAGTTGCAGTTGGGCAGGCTTGTGAACAGGCATGGCAGCTGATGCAGGCATCGGATTTCACTTCCCGTTTAATAACCGCGAACCTGCTGATAAGCCCATAAAACCCACCCAGCGGGCAGAGGTACCGGCACCAGAACCGGTGTGCTATCGTATTGAGGAGGATGATTCCAGCCGGCAGCAATAATATCCAGGCTGTATTCTGGAACTTAAACGGCTCAAAAGGCAGAATACCAGGGCGCAGAGTGCTGTCAATCCAATCTACAAAACCAGAGAGGAAGGAAACAGGAAAGAACCAGTTTTGCAGGCTGGTAACTACCAGGTCCAGGGCAGGCAGCATACCCGTAACCAGCAAGCGGTTAAAAATCGTAATTGGATCCAGCCAGGTCAGTGTTTGTAAACCAAAAAATGCTCCAACCAGGATGACTGCCAGGGTGATGTATTTCCCATTGCGCAACTTCCCAGGAATTCTGTGTACTTCTTTCTTCATTAATCGGAATATGTCCAGTGTGGTCCCGAGCGGGCATAACCACCCGCACCAAAAACGCCCAAGAACCAGGGTTAGAAGCAGCATCAGCATTGTGATGAAAGTTCCAGTTATCAGCTTTCGGCTGGCAATGGTAGATGAGATCACCAGCAAAGGGTCCAGGTGGACGGGCAGCTTGATCAACCATTCCAGGTCCTGCCCTTTGCGGACGAGCACAACAGCAGCAATAAAGAATAGCAGGCTGACCGCTTGAACACCTTTACGGATGCTTATCCAGTTTGGTGCAGATTTTCTTTTCATTAAATCTCTTTAGCTGATTGAAATTTCCTCAATTTTGACTGATTCCAGATCACCGGTACCCAATCCGGCATCTGCGCCTGCCTGGATATATGCAAGCGAGAATGGGTCTTTGCCAAACAGGGTTTTTGCCGCATAACTGTCGGCTGCGACTATATCCTGCGAGGCAATCACGGTATTCATTTGTTTTACATAATCCAGGCTGCCGCCTGTTGGTCCGTTTTCAAGCATTACCCGCACCCCATCAATCACGGTCAGGTCTGGCCGCAGGAAACCTGCCAGGTCAGCCAGGTTTGGCCCAATATTGGCATGTAACGCGCCCCTGTCCCTGATAACGCCCATCAGGTTTTTCATGCCCAGGGTTAGCTGTGCCAAACCATGGTTCTTGGCAACCGGCACGTCAATGAGAACATCAGAATTCAGGATATCTTCATAGATTTCAGTAGATTTCAGGCTGGTTGCTCCAGGTATTTCTGTGCTGATAAATTTTCGGCGCACCATCTGAACCATCTCCCCTCCAACAGCCTGGACTACATCACCAATGCTGCTTCTCTTGTATGCCTCTTCTGCGGTGCCGCCGAATGGGTTATCCATTACCTTGACTTTTACTGCCCCAGCTTCAAAACAGAGGGATACCAGTGCACCAACCACCCATGGGTTGGTTGTGGCCGCATACTCATAAGTATGGTATGCAACACAAATGTTGGGTTTTATGACAACAGTGCTGCCGGAAGGAACGAACTTTTCCATACCCCCAAGGGCAGCAATTGCCCTGCGGATCATGTCTTCCGGTTCGCCATTCCGGACTGCTACCAGGTCTGGGTAATTAGCCGGGACTGCAGTTTCTTGTTCGGGTTGCGGCGTGAAGCCGGGTTTGTTGGACGGAACCGTTTTTGATGGTTCCACAGTGCTGGTTGCAGAAACAACGGGGCTGGCCTCTTCAGGGGATGAGCAGCCTGTCAGGGCGCTAAGTGCAAGCGCACCAATGCTTATTGAAGCCCTTCTTAGAAATTCTCCTCTGGAAAATTGATTCATTTTCACCTGCCTTTACCTGTAAGAGTTTCACCGGACAGGGAGTGAACGAAGGGGGCTGTAATTGCAGCCCCCTAAATGGAAAGTTCTTCTACTTCAGAATGATGCGCGCGTCGACGACTTTCACTCCCTGGCCTTCTTCGTAAACCAAAATGGGGTTAGCATCAGACTCTTTGATCTCATCACCAAGGTCCAGGATCATGTTCGAGTACTGGCAGACAGTTTTTGCGAGTTCGACCCGGTCGCGTGGTGCCTCACCGCGAACACCAGCCAGGATGGGTGCACCGCGAATTTCCGAAATCATCTGTTTTGACTGGGCACAGGAAACAGGAGCTACACGGAATGTAACATCTTTTAATACTTCCACAAATATCCCACCCAACCCAAACATTACGGTGGGGCCGAAAGTTGGGTCGTTGATCGAACCCATAATCACTTCAGTACCCCATGGAGCCATTTCCTGGATGGCTATACCGTGGATATCTGCATCCGCTTTGTATTCTTTAGCATTTTTCATTATTGTTTGGAAGGCTTCCCGGACAGATTTGTCATCTTTGACGTTGACCTTAACACCGCCGGCATCTGATTTATGCAAGATATCCGGAGAGACAATCTTCATGACTACCGGATACCCAACTTTGTTAGCAAAAGCAACCGCTTCATCTTCACTGGTCGAAAGGACTGTCTTGGTAACCGGCAGGCCGTAAGCCTTGAATACTTCTTTGGCTTCGATCTCGGTCAGTGAATCGCGGCCATCAGCACGGGCTTTAGCTATGATCTTGAGTGCTGCCTCTTTATCTCCCACCAGTTTCAAATCAGAATTTTCAGATATCGATTCACGGATCTGTGCATATTCGCGCAACGCCGCCATAGCATTCACAGCCACATCCGGGGCGCCGTAGGCGGGAATGCCTTTATCTACAAGCCACTTCATGGCAACTTCACAGCGCTCACCGCCGACGAATGAAGTGGTAACTGGTTTGTCCTTGACTCCTGACTCCTGGAGCGCGTCATAGATAGCCTGGGCAATTTCGGAAGGGTTCGTGATTGCGGTTTCACAATAAAGGACGACAACACCATCCACCCAATCGTGGGTGAGGGAATAGCGTACGGTTTCTTTGTACCATTCATTGCCAGCCATGCCGGTCATATCCACAGGGTTCTTGGCTGAACCAAATTCCGGCATGTGCTCTTTAAGAGCTTCCTGGACATCTTTAGGGGCGAACTTAAGGGGAACGCCGTACTTTTCTGCTGCATCGGTTGCGAGCACACCAACACCGCCGCCATTGGTAATGATGAGCAAGTTTTCGCCCTTCAACTGGGGCTGCAGGGATAGGGCAAGGGTCCGGTCAAAGAGGTTGTCCAGGTCGGTAGCCTGAACCGCCCCAGCCTGCTGGAATGCAGCGCCGTACACTTTGGTCGCTCCGGCAAGGGAACCTGTATGGGAGGCTGCTGCAGCTGCGCCGTGCGAGGAAACACCCGCCTTCAATGCAATGATAGGTTTGCTTGTTTTGCGGCTTTGTTCGATGAATTTTCGCCCATCTTTGAAGCCTTCGATGTGCAGAGTAATACAGGTGGTATTCGGGTCATCATTTAACCATGCGATCAGGTCTGCGAAGTCAAGGTCGCTCATGTTCCCGATCGAAACAAGTTTATCAAACCCGACACCACGGGTATACGAGGCAGCATCAATCGCGATCAATAAAGCGCCGCTTTGGGTGATAAGGGATGCTTTACCTTTCAAGGGTAGGAATGGTGCAAAGGACGCATTGAGTTTGTCTGTATTGGAAAGGTAACCCACAATATTGGGACCAAGGACGCGCATACCGTAAGACTTGGAAATTGACACCAGTTTTTCTTCGAGTGCGGTATCACCTACTTCGCTGAAGCCTGAAGTGATGACAATCAAGGCTTTTACACCTTTTTTGCCGCATTCTTCCACAACCGGTAATACATACTGGGCTGGAATGGTAACCACTGCAGAATCAACAGGTCCGGGAACGTCCATGATGGATGCATAACATTTCAATCCCTGCACTTCGGTTAACTTATTGTTAATCGGATAGATCTGACCTTCATACTTGCCGTCCAGCAGGTTCTTGATCACTGAGTGGCCGATCTTACCAGGGGTGGCTGATGCACCAATCACAGCTACAGATTTTGGTTGGAACAGACTGTCTAGCTCTTTATTATCCACGATATAACCTCCAGATTTGGATGTAAAATAATTGCGACACTAAATAAATATTTTACCGTAATTCCTCATTTACGGATTGATCCGGTATTGAACCAGAGTAAATTTATCGCAAGCATCATTTACATGTGAGTAATAAATATCCTCAATAGGTCAGTATTTTATCTTGACATGAACCAGAATTCCTGGAGTTTTCCACAGCATATTCCTGAACCGCTTTCAGATTGTGTGCAGCGCATGATAAAAGCTGCACTTAACGCAGTAAACCCTGCTAATGCAGTGATAACGCAAATTGTGTTTGACGGCGCGCGCCTGCTGGTAAATGGTAAGCACATTATGGATTACCCACCCGCAACCAGGATCATGGTTGTGGCCATCGGTAAAGCTGCGCTGGAGATGGTTTATGGACTGAACCAAGCTCTTGGAGAGCGGATTACTAAAGGTATTGTCGTAACCAAGCACGCACGCACCTCAGTCAATTTACCTGAAAACAAATACTCAATTTTTTATGGGAACCACCCTGTACCGAGCGGAAAAAGTGTGGATGCTGCCAATGCTGTGCTTTCCTTTCTTAAAGGATGCAGCAAGGATGATGTGGTTTTCTTCCTGATTTCCGGCGGTGGGTCATCCTTGGTATGCCTGCCGGAAGAGCCGCTGACACTTGAGGATATTCGGTCGGTTACCAGCACCCTGCTGACTTGCGGCGTAACCATACAGGAGATGAACATTATCCGTAAGCACCTGGACAGGGTAAAGGGAGGAAAGATAGCTGCTGCTGTCACTGGCATGTGCAAAGTATCGCTGGTTATTTCTGATGTAGTAGATAATTCTCTTACATCCATCGCCTCAGGTCCAACAGTCGCGGACCCATCTACTTTCCAGGATGTGCAAGAAATTTTCTCGCGGTACAACTTGTGGGATAAGGTCCCTGAAACTGTTAAAAAATTCGTACTTGATGGGGCAGCAGGATTGCTCCCTGAGACAATTAAGGAAGTCCACCCAGCTTTTACCAGGTCTGAAGCATTCATAATTGCCAGTAACCGAAATGCCCTGTATGCAGCCAAGGTTCAGGCAGAGAATAGGGGATTCAAGGTGATGATTGACGAGGAACCCTTTACCGGGGAAGCCGGCAGACTGGGAGAAAATCTGATTAAAAAAGCAAGAAGAATGCAGCAAACATCAATTGCTGCAGGAATACCCGCCTGTGTGATTTTCGGGGGAGAATCAACGGTTACGATACGTGGAACTGGAAAAGGAGGCAGGAACCTGGAATTAGCTCTAGGTTCACTGCAAACACTGGCGAAAAATAAGCATGAATACCTCGTCACACTTGCCACAGATGGGGAGGATGGACCGACCGATGCTGCGGGAGCATGTATAAGCTCGTCAACATTAAAAGACTCTTCAGACTTTCAGCTAAAAGCTGAACAGGCTTTAAAGAATAATAATTCTTATGGGTTCTTCCAGGAAACCGGTCTGCTCATAAAAACCGGACCAACCGGAACAAATGTGAACGACCTGGTCTTCTGGTTTTACTATCCCTGATCTAGTACGAGAAATCCAATACCCTGCCGCCGGAACTGACTTCAAGGTCAACAGATCGGCCGATCTGGCAAAGGCTGAACTCTTCATACGATTTTGTCTGGTATTCAACCAGACCGCTGCCTGTATCAAACCGACAGATATATACCTCGGTCTTGTCGCCCAATTGCTGCTCGCTTGATATCGATGGCTGCGGCCAGGCGGCATTAAGGTCATACCCTGATGCCGTGACAGTATCCACGGTAGTCCAGCCGATGTCTGTGTATGTACAGTAATCCAAGTAGACTTCATAAACACAATCCTGCACCAGTTCGCCAACACCGCTTCCAGTGTCGACCACATAAGGAGTGCCGCATACTTCCTTTGAATTTTCTGCCGGTTCATCCTGGGTATGGTGATACCTCAATGAGCAATTCCCCAAGACAGCATCTGAAGGGATGTTGGAATACCAGCCTTCTTTCTCGACCTCAACCAATCCCAGTACCGCGACTGAGCGCTCCCAATAGACTGAATCTACTACGCCGGAAACGGTGTCGCTTTTATTTCCGCTGAACAGAACCGAAGAAAGGATAATGCACAGTACTACTGCAATGATTATTCCGATGATAATGAAAATCGGGTTCAGTTTTCTTGCACCGGCAGGTGCCGGAGTGACTGCCTGAGGCTGAGATAATGGTGCACCGCATTTTACACAGGTATGGCTGTCGATGGGATTGGGCGTTTTACAATTCTGGCAAGGTCGTTCCGGCACAGCCTGGGTTTGATGCGCTCCTAATACCTCACCCGATTGGCGTTTCTTACCGGTTGCCAGGTCTGCACCGCATTGGATGCAGACAGCTGAGCCTGCTGGATTCCTTGCACCGCAATAGGCACAGTGAATATCTGCCCCTTTCTTAGCCTGGGCAATTGCTGCTTCATCTTTTATTATTTGATCCTGTTCCGGTTTTACAAATTTCACATCATCAGGCTGCGGGAGCCCGCAGCCCTGGCAGGTTCTTTGTGTTCCAGGGTTTCTAGTTCCACAGGATGGACAAAACCAGACAAGCTGGACATAACCAATTGATTTCCTCGCCATTATTTACTCCATATCAATCCAGGCTGATTGCTGAGATTGTAGTGCTTCTCCTTACTTGAAGCATTGGGACCTTTAAAACACCAAGAGATGGCATGACTGGGCAAAAGATTTCTGCATTATATGCAGAAAGGAACTCCTCATGGGTGACATCCAGGAATTTATCCAGCGTTTGGAGGGTAGCGATCCGAAGCTGGCATTTACATAGAAAAGTGCCGATTGCCAGGGTTGCCGGGATCATCTTCCGGTTTGGCTCGCTCTTATCATAATCAACATCTTCCTGGGCGGGGGGGAGGATATGATAAGCGTTGATGTATTCGGTTGGGATGTTGGTTTCCAGAAATGCAGCCGGTTTTGGCTGCCCGCCGGCTGTTGTGATCAATCCTTTAGCATCGAGGATGCGCACATTATCTGGAGCTGATACACCTCTCAGCCAAGAATTCAACCTTACCAGCTTTTTTACTATGACCGTTCCCCAATAGATGCCATGCTGAACATACACCATTAACTGAACAGCTTTTTCATCATCTTCCAATCCGAATTTTGCGGCAATGTTTTCGTCTGGCATTGCTATCCCTGTGATTATTGATGTAAATACCGCTGCTGGATGGTGGGGATCAAGTAATCGTTGAAAGCCTGGTCCTGACCATAATCCGGCATCCATCCCCAATCTCGGCATGCTGCGTTGTCATCTACCTCTGCAGGCCAGGAATCTACGATTGCCTGGCGGCTTGAATGGGAGCAGCATTCTATCTGTGCATCAGGAAATGCCGATTTGACGATGGTGTAAATTTCATCTGCTGTTGGGCTGAAGCTGGTGACGTTGTAAACCTGTCTAGAAAGGTTTTTCTGAGGAGCTGCCTCAAGCATCAGCAGAGCCTTGATGGCATCTGGCATCACCATGAATGGCAGGCGGGTGTCAGGCCTGACAAAACAGGTGTACGGCAGGTTTTGTGCAGCAGAATGGATCATCTCCGGTGCATAATCGCTCGTACCGCCTGTAGGGACAGTCACAGCGCTAATCAGCCCGGGAAAGCGGATGGACCGGAAGTCGATGGTATGGCTGGCTTTATCTGCGGCTAGTTGGCGGTAATGTTTCTGATAGTAGCGGCCGAGGTGTTCGCAATACAATTTATTGATGCCGTACATCGTGATCGGCTGCAGCCATTCGTCTTCCCTGACCCTGCCTGCTTGTTCCTTCGCGGCAAGGTCAGGCAGCCCGTAAGCAGCAATTGAGCTGGGGTAAATGAATTTGACTGATTTACCCTGCCATTGGGATTGCTCAACTGCCAGACGCAGTAGATTCAGGGTGCCTTCAACATTCACTTTATGGGCAGTCTCGGGGTTGTATTCGGCCTTGGTTGAAAGGATAGAAGCCAGGTGGAAAATTGTCCTGATCTCGAACTCCGCGATAAGCCTCCCGAGTAGCAGGCTGTCAAGAATATCCCCCTGAATTGCCCGGGTGCAGTACTTTGATATCTCTGAATCCAGCGGTTGAACATCAATCGCAATGATTTGGGAATCGGTACTCTGACCAAGCTGGGAAATCAACCCATGCCCCATTTCACCATTAGCGCCAGTGATTAGAATTACCTCTTTCCGCATAGAATCTCCTTGGCGTTCTTTAAGGTTTCCCGATACTTAACCAATTATATAGGATTTCTGTTTTCGGGTGAAAAAAACACCTCCCCATAAGGGAGGTGTTCTTGTGATTGTAATCCTAAGGGGTAGGTGTGGCAGGTTCTACGGTAACTGAATCACCTGTGTCTGTGACATCAGGAGTAACTTCAACTGTGGGTTCTGTAATGGTTACAGTTGGTGTAGGGGTAAATGGAACCGGCGTTGGGGTCGGAGGCTCACACTGCAATTGCGCAAATGTGGCAGTTGGACCAACTGCCGGGTCATTCCCGATACTCAGGGATAGCTGGTAGGCGTCGCGTGCGCCGCAGAAATTCTCAGCTTCTAACAGTTTATTCCCGTACTGGACCAGTGCAAAGCGGTACCGTTCAGCTGCAGTCCATCCGTCTGCATCACGCAGGCTGGGTACAGCCGGGTAAATCTGGCTGAAATAAGTGACCACCTTTTCCCAGTCAACTTTCCAGAAACTGGCACCCTGCAGGTAAGCCCTTGCCCAGGCACGGTAGCCTTCAGCTTCCCTGTCCAGGGGACCGAAGCGTTCAACGAGGGTCAGGTCGTATATCCCACCTTCCAGGTTGCCTTCCTGGAGGATTTTTTGGATCCCACGGCCTCTCAATGCAATGTAGTACATTCCATCAACATCTATAGCACGGTACGTTAAGTCGGCAGTCCGGAGAGATTCGATTGTGATAATCGCATTGATCCAATCATTTGCGCGCAAGTAGGATTGAGCAGCATTATACAATTCTTCTACCGGCCGCAAATCATTGGTGGGTGTGGGTGCAATCGTTGCGGTTGGAAGCGCAGGTGTTGGTGTTTTCTCCTGGGCAAGCAGCAACATTACTTCGGTGTATTTTTCCACTGCACCGGGAAAGTCAGGATCCAACTGCAATATGTACTCGAGCCGCTGTTTTGCATTTTCATAATTGCCGGCTTCCATATCGGTTAGTGCCAGCTGAAACTGGGTGGCAGCATCGTAAGCGATTTGTTCCCGGGCTTGTTTTTGCCGGCTGCTGTAAGCCACACCGTACCCTATTGCAGCACCAATGACTGTCAGCAATACCAAACCTAAAAAACCTAGCAGGATGGTTAATCCGCGCCGTTTCCGGGCGGGTGGTTCTTCTTTCTTTAGCTGGCTATCAGAAGGATCTTCGGGTGGTAGGCGGGCAGGGATAGCCATTGAGTCATCTTCCTGTGTCCTGCCCGAAATGTTAATGGGAGCTGTATTTTCCTCTGATTCGTCCGGAATATCCTGGACCGGTTGATTTATGCCTTTTTCGTTCATGCAGATTATTATACCCTATCCAACTTTTACAACCGCAGGAGGGTTTTTACTTCCCGTAATACAAAGGGAAGGGCAGCAAGTGCTCCAAGAAACATGCTGATGGATGCAGCGATGACTGGATGCAACCCTAATCGGTTGCATATAAGCATACAACCGTATGTAAGCAAAGCAGCAATAATACCAGCAAATGCGGAACGTAGAAGGACACTTCCGGGGGCGAATAGCACGGGGAAGTTGTACCTGGTCGGATCTGCTTGTAGAACTGCTGTTTTCCGGTCAACCTTGACATGAAGATAATTGAGAATCCTTGTAAACCAAATTTTTTCCTGGCTTGCGAGCATGAAAAGCAGGAAAACAGCCTGGGAGGTAAAGGCAATTGCATCTGTAAGGCTAATCCCTGCTGCACCGAGAGGTTTGAAGAGCAGGCTGCCAACTGAAATATACAGAAAAATATTTACCACCGCAGCAAAAAGGGGAATTCGGGCATTCTGCTGGGCGTAAAAAGCCCTGGCGGCGACTTCCAGCAGGCAGTGGCCAGTCAGACCGAGGAGGTAACCTCTCGTTACCCACAATAATAACTGGGATCCCTGTTCATCAAAACCGAAAACTGCCGGGAAAAAGGGCTGCAAGCCGATGCCCAGAATGAATGCAACTGGTACGGTGATTCCGATCAATACATTGACAGCGTTCTGGATGCTTTTCTGGAATTTCTCTTTTTCACCGCGCGAGACCAACTCCGCCAGGGTGGGCAGCATGGCAGTACCGATGGCAGTCCCGATCAATGTCTCTGGAACCTGCTGGATCATCCAGCCGTAAGCCAGCGCTGTGACGGCACCGGATTCCAGCCTGGAAGCAAGGTTATCACGCACAATAAAGATCAACTGGATGAGCAGCATGGTCAAGACTCGCGGCCCCAGGAGGGCGAGCACCCTTTGCACGGCGGTGTCTTTCAACGCCAGGCTGGGAGTCCAGCGAAACTTGAATTTAATCAATCCTGGCAATTGTATTAAAAGGTGCAAACCTGCGCCGAGGATCACGCCATATACCAGGCCGTCCACCCCCAATCCTGCTGCGGGAAGGGTGATACCGGAGATCCGGTATCCCTGTGAAGGCGCCAGCACTATTGCCCCAAATATTTGACCGGTGTTGTACAGGATAGGAGCAAGCGCAGGAAGCAGGAAGTGCTGGTTTGCCTGCAAGCCTGCCATGACCAATCCACTCAGGGAAAATACCAGGGTCCCGATCAGGTTCAAGCGCATCAAACGGATGACCACAACCTGCTGTTCCGTGGTAAAACCGGGAGCAATACCCAGTTCCCATCCTACCAGACGGTCTGCCAGCAGGGCGAAAATGATGGAGAACAAGGCCGTTACCAGGAAGGCAAGGTTGGAGATGCGGGAGAATAATAACCACGAGGAACTCCTGCCTGCTTCAGACAACACTGAAGTTAGAACGGGTATGAATGCAACTGCCAGCGCCCCGCCTGAGATGAGGGCAAATAACAGGTCAGGCAGGTTATTGGCTGCATTGAATGCGTCCAGCTCGGGCGATAAGCCAAACTGGCGGGCGATGATCACCTGGCGAAGCAATGCCAAGGCCTTGTCAAAGGCAAACAGTACCGCCAGCATTAGGGTTACTCTGGTAATCCTGCTCATGGGATTTTTTGATTATATCTCATAAAGAAAACATCCCTCAAATGAGGGATGTCTGATGCCTCCACGGAGATTCGAACTCCGGTTTTAGCCTTGAAAGGGCTGCGTCCTGGTCCCCTAGACGATGGAGGCGCACGCAACATTCTACCAGACGTTATTAACCCGGTCAAGAAACTGGTGCGGGCAAAATTTCTACCTTTCAGCTAGTTATTGCTCTTAAAGAGCCATTCCTCATCAATCTTTGACCATTCTGCAAGTTCTTCCGGTTTAAACCACAGTGCGATTTCTTTCTCACTGTTTTCAACAGTATCAGACGCGTGAGTCAAATTACGGCTGGAAATGATCGCAAAATCATGCCGGATAGTTCCTGGTGCTGCTGCAGTCGGGTTGGTTGCGCCCATCGTCTGGCGAATCGCGGCGATCGCATCCTCTCCTTCCCACACCATCGCCATAACGGGAGCAGAACAGATATAGTCGATCAAGCCTTTATAAAAAGATTTTCCATAATGGACAGCATAATGGGTTTGTGCCAGCTGGTCGGATACCCACATGAATTTCGCCGCAACAAGTTTTAACCCGCGCTGTTCAAGCCTTTTAATGATCTCGCCAACCAAACCGCGTTGAACTCCATCGGGTTTTATCAGTACCAGTGAACGCTCCAATGTGATTCCTCCAAATAGATTACATCAAAGCCGACTCTGCCTTCGTATAGGCATCGATGGCTTGCTGTATTTGATTGTTTTTCAGGTAAGCATCTCCAAGAGTTTGCCATGCCTGGATGTTCCCGGGATTCTTTTCGGTAATCTTCACTAAAGTGTCAATTGTCTCATCCAGGTTCTGTTTGTTCAGGATATTCTCGGTTGCAGATTGAAGGGCTTCTTCCACATCGATTAGTTCTTCCGGTTCGCATTCGAGTGGCTGCACAGGATATTCATGATCGGCCGGTTCTTCTTTAGCTGCAGCTACACCAGTTACTTCTTCGCCCAATGCGGGCTCCATCAGCTCTTCCAGGTATTCATCAGGAGCGGAAGCAACTTCAACGGGGGAGGTGATCTCCGTGTTATCTTCAGGAACAGTTTCCTCAAGCGATGCCGCCAGCTCCGAAATTTTAAGTTCATCTGCATCGGGAATGGAAGTTACGCGGGTTTCTTCATACCCTTTCAACCAATCTGGAAGGTCAAGCGGGGCTGGTTCCCCCAGGTCGTCTTCCGATCCTTCAAATTCTGCAGCAACCTCATCAGGGAGTTCAAGATCCTTTCGTAAAACCTGGTCAACACTTTCTTCTGCTTCTGAAACCACACTTTCCAAAGATTCTTCGCCGGGCAAAGCTGTTTCAACCTGTCCTGAAGTGCCGGCAAGCTCTTCAGCCACCATTTCAGCGGCTTCAGCCTGAATTTCTGGTTGGTCAACCATCTCCTGAAGGTCCAGCACAGGAGATTCAGGTTCAGCGGACGTTTCAACGGTGAGCGCTTCAAGTTGGGCTTCTGCAGGCTGCAAGGCTTCAGGCTGAATTGTTTCATCAATAATCTCTTCAACCTTCATTTTGGCTTCCACAATCTCTTCCTGTGCTACCTCTTGCGCTGCGTTCAGCTCCTCTTCCTTGATCCATCCAGGAACTTCTTCAGCAGAAGATTGTTCTGTTTCTCCGGCAGTCACTTCTGAATCATCAATGGAGAGGGCAGCACGGAGCCAGTCAGGCAGTTCATCGGAGAGACCATTTGCTGCTTCAGGTTCTTCTACCGCAAAAATCTGCTCTTCTGCGGTTGGGACCGAAGTTGCTTCCTCGAAGGCGGGAGCAGCATCCTGGATCGGTTCTAGTTCTTCTTCAATGGCAATGGCTGGTTCAAGAGGCTTGCCTGCTTCTTCAAGGATTTGTTCAGCCTGTGCAGATTCTTCTAAATCAAATCCCGGCTCAACAAATTCCAGTTCAGGCTCTTCAGTCTCATCTGTTTTTTCGATGAGCTCTCCGGCCAGTTCTGCCTCTTCAGTGATTGCTTCGCTGAGTTCCTCAACTGACTCAACAGGTTCAGGGATGTCTTCACCAATTTCCTCAGCCAGGTTTTCGGAATCCGGAATCATTGCACTGATTTCAACAATGGATTGCGGGGCTTCAACAGTGTCAAGCGTACTTTCAGTCTGAACTTCTGATCCAGGCAATTCGGCTGATAACTTTTCGAAAATTTCACCTGCCTCTTCTTCACTGCCTTCTTCCTCCTGGGGGGCAAGTGCCTTCAGCCAGTCGGGTATTTCTGCAGGTGCGATATCTTCCGCTTCCTCCTCATCCATCACCAAAGCAGGCGTTCCTTTTTCGGGTGTTTCGCCTGCCTGCCACCCTGCATCTTTCATCCAATCGGGGACAAAATCCTCAGGTTGACCAGGTTCTGCCCCTGTGGAGGATGGAATGGTTTCATCTCCCGTATCACTGGAAAGTTCCAATGCTTGTATCTCTTCATCGGTCCATGAGGCAGGCTGTGTGGTTCCGACTTTTTCTGAAACCTGGACAGCCGGGGGAATCGGTGGAGTACTGAAAGAGAAAGATTCGTCAGCCTGCCAATCAAATTCTTCGATCAACACCGAATTATCGGGTATCTGGTCGATACTTGGCATGCTGGCTGAAATGAACTCATAATATGGATCCAGTTCTGCCAGTGTTTGGTGGGCTGTCGCAGTATCTTCACTGCCAGCCAGTTGCGGGTTTGCTGCAAGAATCTTATGTGCCTCAAGGCAATAAGGCAGCTCTGCGAGCAGCTGGTGTGCCAGGTCAATTGATTCGGATTTCAGCCCGGCCAGGTTATACGCCCGCGCTAGGATGACCTTCAGATCGCTTCGAGAGGGCTCTTCCTTCAAGGCTGCCCTTGCTTCGGCTATTGCCTGGGTATGCAGGTTGCCCCGCAGGTACATGCGGACCAGCGCACCCCTGGTAAGCCTGATCTTAGCTGGCTCAGTGCCATCCCGCTGACCTAACAACCTTTTCAGTTCATCTTGAACGGCGATGTTGGAGGGCTGAACATCAAATGCCCTTTCCATGTGCCAGATGGCTGCATCCAGGTTTTTTTCATCCTCGCGGATGATACTCATGCCCACATGTGCAATAAAATCATCCGGGACAACCGAGAGGATCCTCTGCAGGATATCGAGGGCATCGGGATACCGTCTTGTTTCCAGGTAAGCTTTAGCCAGCAGCCGGTAGGTTTCAAGGTTTTTTGGATATGCAAGGAGTATGTGCTTGCAATGTGCGATAGCCTCATCATTTTTCGATGCGTCAATCAGGCTTTCAATTTTTTGGAAATACGCGCGCAAAGAAATGTTACCCATAGGCACCTCTATTAATAAGTATGCATCAAATGTGCCAGTATTGCAAGAACACCCATAAAAAAGACGGTCAGCTTGCTGACCGTCATATGTTCTAGTCTCCCAGGTAATCGCGTAATTTGCGCCTGATGGAAGGATGTCGTAAACGGCTGAGCGCTTGCGCTTCGATCTGGCGGACACGCTCCCGTGTGACACCCATTTTTCTGCCTACTTCTTCCAGTGTGTATGCCTGGCCGTCCAGCAGCCCGTAACGGAGCTGTAAAATCCGGACCTCACGGGGAGGCAGGGAATTCAGGACATCATCCAAATGTTCTTTTAGCAGGTTGTAGGTTGCGGTGTCATCAGGCGGCGGCGCTTCATCATCCATAATGAAATCACCAAGCACCGAATCTTCCTCATCGTCTGTAGGGGTTTCTAAGGATAATGGTCTGCGGGCAACCTGGATCATGTTCTCCACCTTCTTGGGTGGGACATCCAGCGCAATTGCCAGTTCATCTACTGTTGGGTCACGCCCGAGTCTCTGGGTCAGCTGATGCTGGATGCGCAGCAGTTTATTGATCTGGTCTCCCATGTGGACGGGCACACGGATCGTCCTGCCCTGGTCTGCAATTGCGCGGGTAACCGCCTGCCGAATCCACCAGGTGGCGTAAGTGCTGAATTTGTGCCCGCGTCGGTAATCAAATTTCTTAGTCGCACGGATCAAGCCGATATTCCCTTCCTGAATAAGATCCAGGAAAGGTACACCCCTTCCCATGTATTTCTTTGCCACGCTGATTACCAGGCGTGAATTGGCGGTTATAAGATGCTCGCGGGCAGCCCAGCCATCTTCGATCAGGTGCCTGAGTTCGATCCTGCGCCTGACGCTGACATTGGTTCGGGCAAGTTCTTCACGAGCCATCCTTCCGCGCTCGATCCGTTGAGCTAATTCAACTTCTTCTTCTGCGGTAAGAAGCGGAACCCGGCTGACTTCCTTCAGGTAGAGCCCGATGGTGTCATCGGTATCTATGTTTGCCAGATCATCCAGTGTTGTTAATGGAGCCTGCTCTTTGGTTGTTTCCTCATCCTGCTCTAGATCTTCGTCCGATGGCTCTTCAGTTGGGCTGTCTTCAATATAAGGAATACCTGCACTTAATAAAGCAGAGAATGCTTCCTCGAGCTGTTCCACTTCCTGTTCAGCATCCGGGAAAAAGTGCAGAATATCATCAATTGTGACGTAGGTCTTCTGCCGGCCGAATTCCAGAAGCCTGGCCATATTCGAAAATTCTTCATCATCCAAAATGTGTACTAATTCATCTTCCATTTGCGCCAACTATTACCCTTCTAAAAGGAGAGTTGCACTCTCCGAATCGTTTCTGTTTGTATAAGAGCATACACTTTTTCAACTGAAAATACAAGTACATCCTGATATGCTCATAGTATTGGTATTACATTTGTAAACTTTCATGGTGAAGGTGTTTCAGCCATGATAAAGTCCAGGCTGGAAAACCGTGCAAGGCTTGTACCGGCATAAGTGCTGATAATCTGTGGGGCACCGTCATTGAGCTGTGCATAATAACCGCTGCCAGTTGGTGTCTCTGATCCGATGCGGATTGTGTAAGTGCTTCCATCTCTTGTTTCAAGGATGATCACCTGGTTTGGATTAACCAGGCCAAGGGTTTCCATCGGAGTTTCAGGATCTAGGCTGGCCTTTGAGTCGAGATTTTCCAGGATGTAGATCAATTCATCGACCTTTTCCGGTGACGCATTGATTTCTTTTTCACCACTCACAATCCAGGTACCATCGGTATTTTCCAGTTCAACTTTACCGGTATCACCTGCTATCTGAATTTTTTTCACTTGTGAGTAATCGATGCTTTCAATGATCGCTGGCTGGGGAGTGGAAGTTGGATCTCCAAGAAATGGACCGACCGGGTACTTCTCAATGAGAAGCATTGCCACCACCAGAACGAGGAAAACAATAATGATAACCCAGGTGCTTTTCTTAACCATTTGCTATCCCCTGCGGCGTCTCTGGATCCAGGAGACGATACCGGCTGCAATAACTAGCAAAGGAATGACAAACACGGTGACAAGCAGGACAATCCCCAGGGTTAAGGAATTAGGAATGACCAGGATACGATCGGTAGTTTGCTTGGGGGTCAGGTTAATCAGGTTTTCCTGTTGAGCTGCCCAGTCGATGGAATTGATGATGAAATCGAGGTTGCCGTAGTAAGAAACAAATGCATTTGCGGCAAATTCTCCATCGCCAATTACAACCAGTCGCGAACCTGTGACCAGGTTCTCTGCAGCGCCAACCAGCGCCACAGGTCCAACCAGATCAGTTTCTGCATCGAAGGAGACACCGGTCTCAAGATTTGCGAGGTCGGTTTCTCCCCAGTATTGATCAGATGTGTAAACCAGTATGCTCTGGTTTAATTCCATAGGCGCATTTGAAATGCTGATCGTACGCGCGCTTGGGAAGACGCTTGCGATCTGGTTCATTTTCTGCGTGATCGGGTGGTTGGTGTCATAACCACCTGCTACTGCCAGTACAGATGGCTCTTTATCCAGGAACAGGACAATATCATTGTCAAAGGTAAATCCCCATTTTTCTTGAATGTATTCTGCCAGAGGATCTGGATATGACCCGAACTGGGAAACAACTGAGGGCTCGTTAAACACGATCAGGGATCCTCCCTTGTCTGCAAAGTCTCCCAAAAGCTCTACTTCCTTGCTGGAAACAGGTTTTTGCGGTGATGCAATGATGATGACGCTGGCATCTTCAGGAATAACAGGATTGGTAAGCAGATCAAGAGTTTCTACTGCATAATTCTTATCCTCAAGGGTTGCCTTTACCGTTGAGTAACCATAATCAGAGGTCGTGTTGACATCAAATTCGCCATGACCACCCAGAAAATAGATTTTCTGTTTATCCGGGTTGATCAGCTTCAGGAGAGCGGTATCCAGTTCAAGTTCGGACGCTGTTGTAATCTTCTCTTCCCGTTCACCCATCCTCAATAAAATTGTGCCATCAATGGTGACCCTGGCTTCCTGTGCTGCAACAGGATTGGTGTTAGGGTCGATAAATTCAAACTCGAATTTCCCGTTGGCATTCCGTTTGTAGTTATCCAGCAGTGACTGAACCGTGGTGCTGGGGTAGGAAGAGCTGTAGAATGCCTGAACGGAAACCTTTTCCGGCAGCTGGGCTAATATTTCGATCGTCTCAGGTGCAAGGGTATTTTTCTTGCCTTCTGTCAGGTCCCAGCGCGGGCTGTACTTGTAACTGAGCACGTTTGCTACAACTATGATCCCTATGAAGGCGATGGTCATGATGACTGCATTGCTGCCATGTTTTGCCTGCCTGCCTGAAAAAATCTGGCGGACATGGTCAGGATCGAAGAACACCCATGCAGCCAGGCTCAAAACGACCACAGCCAGGGCGATCTGCACATAGGTATTAAACACTTTATAAACGATGAACAAACCTCCTGAAGCAATTAATGCTATCAGTGAGAAAAGCAGGGCATACGGCGCAAACTTACGCAGTGTTGCTTTCATTATCTCCACCTCCTTGATTCAATGGAGGTTGTGCCAAGGAACAAAGAAAGGACAGTAAGACTCAAGAAGTAGATTACATCTTTAAGGTCGATAATCCCCAGGAAAAAGGTATCAAAAAAGTGGCTGCCCAGATCAAGATACTTCAGAATTTCCCCGCCCGAACCGCCGCCAGCCTCCACTGGAAATCCGATCATCCATAAGGCCAGCAGCACACCGAGGGTCAAGAAGAATGAAGCGATCTGGTTCGTGAAGAATGACGAAATTGCCACACCAATTGCCACAAAAGCCGCACTCATCAGGATCAATCCCAGGTAACTGGTGACCAATACACCTTGATCGATACCGGGAGATACCAGCTGGTTAAGGATCACCGGGAATATCCAGGTGACCAGTAGGACAGTAAGGAGAAAGAGAAAGCCACCCAACCATTTTCCCAGGATGATTTCCACGTCACGGATGGGGGATGTCATGAGCAATTCTATCGTCCCTGATTTTTGTTCGTCAGACATGCTGTTCATAGTCAAAGCGGGTGTGGTGAATAGCAATAACGTAACCAGCGGACCAACCGAGATCTGGATACCGGGAGCTGCATTGTAATAAACATATGAAAGTAGATTGGAATAGAACAGGATCCCCAGGATCAACAGGATTACGAATGCGACCGCGTAGGCAATCGGGCTTGAAAAGTAATGTCTATATTCACGTTGGGCAATTGTCCAGATATTGCGCATTATGTCTTACCTCGCTTCTTCTGCCAGTACAGTGTCAGGGGATTCTGCAGATGTTTCAGGCAAAATTTCATCCCGGGTTAGCTGCAGGAAGATGTCCTCAAGGCTCATTGTGATGTTACTGAGTTCGAGTAGATCCAGGCCGGCATGGATGACAGACCTGGCGACACTGGCTCGGGCATCTTGCCCCGGCTGGGTTTCAAACTCCAAGGTCTCCATATCCTTTGTAACAACACTTGTGACGCCGGGGGTACTGGCTACCAGGGGGACTGCTTCAGATATATCTCCGCGGATTCGCAGGAGAACCCGCTGTGCACCCGTCAACCGTGTTTGCAGCCTTTCAGTTGAATCTTCAGCGACAAGCAGGCCTTTATTAATGATCATCACCCGGTCACAAAGTTGTTGAGCCTCTGACAGGATGTGTGTGGACAGCAAAACCGTATGTTCCTTACCGATATCGCGGATCAGGCTGCGCACTTCGATGATCTGACCGGGATCAAGGCCGATGGTTGGCTCATCGAGGATTAAAACCTCGGGTTTATGCAGGATAGCCTGGGCAAGGCCGATGCGCTGGCGCATACCTTTGGATAGTTTACCAATGTATCCGTTGGAACGGTCTTCCATCGACACCATTTCCAGGACATCATCGATACGGTCTTCAGGATCTTCAACCCGGCGGATCTTTGCCATATACATTAGATAATCGAAGACAGTCATATCATTGTAAAGGGGTACAGTTTCTGGCAAATATCCAACCAGGCGCCTAACTTCCAGGGGGTCTTCTATAACATCAAACCCGCCAATTTCTGCCTCTCCATACGATGGAGGCATGTACCCGGTTAGGATACGCATGGTAGTTGTTTTACCAGCGCCGTTTGGCCCAAGGAATCCGACAATTTCACCTTTCTTGATGTCAAAGTTCAAGTCGGATATAGCCCTTCTCTGGCCGTAATCCTTGGTTAATCCCTGAACATGGATCATACGTATTCTCCTTCGAAAAACAATCTGGCAGCCGGGTTAGAATATAAGAAGCGGATGCATTCCGCTTCTTAATATGAACAACGCAATGGTTACCATTTTTTGACTGCGTAACACTATACAATATTCGCTAGGGTAAAGTCAACAGGTTTAAAAAACTCTAATCAAACCCTTAAATAGTTTATGTATTCTTAATTTACATTTTTTTAAAAATGTTGGTTTGAGTTTCAAAACGTAAAAAAAGGAAAAGCCAGGTTACAAAATCACTGTTTTGCTGTATAATAACTCGATAAGTATCCTAGCTAGATCGATTGCGGTATGGAAACAATTGTCAAAGCCATCCAGCACAATAAAGTTTCTGGCAACGTTACAAGGGATAAATGTTTTTCTTTCCCAGATTTCCATTTTTATAGATCAATAAATTGTGTAAGGTTTAATATCAGCATGCGTATCGCTGTATGCTGTAAAAATTTTTCAACCCTGGAGGAAATATGAATCTTTTAGGTCTGGCAAGACATGGGCTGAACAACTTTGAGCAAATTGCTATTGTACTTGTCATGGTGACAGCATTTGCATCACTGCTTTATGCCTGGCTGCTGCGCGGAACCGTCCTAAAAAAGGATAAGGGGACCGCAAAGATGCAGGAGGTTTGGAATGCCATCAAAGTTGGCGCAAACAGCTACTTGCAACGGCAGCTTAAGACAATCCTACCCGCAATCGGATTACTGGCAGTGGCTTTGTTCTTAAGCGTCTACGTGGTCAAACCGACACCTGAAGCCGTGGAGGAATTTCCGCAAAACACGATCATCATCATGGCTATCGGCCGAACCCTCGCTTTCATCATGGGCGCTTCATTTTCCCTGATAGTTGGACAGCTTGGCATGCGCATGGCTATTGAGGCAAATGTCCGTGCTGCTTCAGCTGCCCGGAGAGGGTTTAATGAAGCCCTTTCAATTGCCTATTATGCCGGTACTATCACAGGAATGCTGACGGATGGCCTCGGCTTATTCGGCGGAACATTGATCTTCATTATCTTTGGCAAAGCTGCGCCGGATGCACTGCTAGGGTTTGGTTTTGGTGGCACGCTTCTGGCTTTGTTCATGCGTGTTGGCGGAGGTATTTACACCAAAGCAGCCGATGTTGGTGCAGACCTGGTCGGAAAAGTAGAAAAAGACATCCCCGAAGATGATCCCCGTAATGCTGCTGTAGTTGCAGATTTAGTGGGAGATAATGTAGGTGATTGCGCAGGGATGGCAGCTGATATTTTCGAAAGTTATGAAGTAACGATCGTTTCAGCCCTAATCCTGGGCCTGGCATTGATGTCCATTGACCCAACCCATAATTTGAAATGGATTGTCTACCCGCTGATCATCCGGGCAATCGGAGTGATCTCATCCATTATGGGTACGTTCACAGTTCCTGTCTGGGAAAAATTCCCCATTAAATTCTTGCGCGCACATGATGCAGAAGAAGCCATGTTCCGGTCTTACGAGGTTTCAAGCGTAAATACCGTGATTTTTTCCTTCCTTGTAGCAATTTTGTACGCAGGAGACTGGCGTTTGGCTGCATTGACCTCCATCGGTGTAGGGTTGGCTGTGGCATTCAACCCATTAACCTCTTACTTTACTGCTACCCGCAAAGCACCTGTAAAGGATATCGTCAAATCCTCAAAAACCGGCCCCGCAACGACCATCCTTTCTGGGCTTTCTGTTGGTATGGAATCCAGCGTTTGGGCACTGGTTGTTATCGCGGTTTCTTTCGTGCTCGGACTGCTTCTTTACGGTGGTGAATCGGATGCAACCTATGTCCTGTATGCCGTGGCGATGATCGGTATTGGAATGCTCAGCCACACAGGCAATAATGTTGCCATGGACTCATACGGGCCAATTTCTGATAATGCCAACGGCATTGGTGAAATGGCCTGGCATGACATGGAAGATGAAGAGACAAAGAAAGCCCGCCAGATCATGGCAGACCTGGATGCTGTGGGCAACACCACCAAAGCTATCACCAAGGGCGTTGCAATCGCTTCTGCTGTCATTGCTGCAGTAAGCTTATTTGCTTCATATATAACTGATGTGGCTCGTGTGCAGATTTCATTAGGAATTCCGGCAATCGAATCCATCCGGGTATCGGACACCAAAGTTTTCATTGGGTTCTTGTTGGGTGGCGCATTACCCTGGCTGTTCAGCTCGCTCTCAATAAAAGCAGTTTCACGGGCAGCCGGCGAGATCGTCGAGGAAGTCCGGGAACAATTCCGTCTGCCCGGCATAATGGAAGGCACCAAAGAGCCCGATTACGCCAGGGTTGTTGCCATTTCCACCAGATCAGCCCAGCATGAATTGATCCCGCTGGCAGTCATCTCGGTTGCATTGCCCATCCTGGTAGGGCTGGTGCTGCAGGTGGAAGCGCTGGGAGGTTTCCTGGCTGGTGTCATCCTGAGCGGCCAATTGCTGGCTGTCTTCATGTCTAATGCCGGCGGTGCCTGGGATAATGCCAAGAAAGCCATTGAAGATGAACCACGCGATCTGGAAGCGAACACCGGCAAAGGCTCAGAACGCCATAAGGCAGGTGTGGTTGGCGATACGGTAGGGGACCCATTGAAAGACACAGCGGGTCCTGCATTGAATCCTATGATCAAAGTGGTTAACCTTGTCAGCCTTCTGATAGCCCCGCTTATCGTTTCTACGACCAATTTTAAGGATGAAGGAAAACTCTGGCTGATAATTGTTATCAGCATTGCATTACTGGCCGCAATAATCTGGGCAATTGCCACCAGCAAACGGCCGGCTATAGATATTACGGCTGAAAAATAGCCTTTAATTTTATAAAACAAGAAACAGGAGCCATCAGGCTCCTGTTTCTTGTTTTAAGCTGAGCAGTTCACATGCACGCTGAAAATCCGGAGGGTAATCTGCCTTGACAGAGACCGGTTGGTTGAAGGTAGGGTGGATAAATTGCAGCCTGAACGCATGGAGAGCAACCCTTGGTATTACATCAAACCGAATATGGATACTTTCTGAAACTGCGGAGTGGCGGTAAAGCTTGTCTGAAACTAGGGGGACAGCCAAAGCGGCAGCATGTGCCCGGATAATATGCGTATAGCCATTATGTGGAAGGATTGAAACCAGGTGGTAATAACCTTCAGAAAATAAGATAGAAAATTCTGATTGAGCGGGTTTTCCGTTATTAAAATCAATGGTCGTTCTGTGCCTTCGGTCACCGTTCACTTTCAGAGGAAAATCATCTGTGTTGCTCTTCCATTCAGGATATCCAGCGCATATTGCATGATAGGTCTTTACAACCTGGCGGTTTTTAAACTGAATATTTAGAATCCTGTGGGATTTTGCATTTTTTGCAAAAAGGATTACCCCGCTTGTTTCTTTATCCAAGCGATGGACAACATAAATATTACCAAAATCCTCCCGCAACTGTTTGGCAAGGCACGGAAGAAGAGGTTGGTAGCCGTCAGGGATTGTCCTGAGGCCTGACGGCTTATCGACAATAAGGACATCCTCATCCTCTAAGACAACTTGATAGTTCTTATCACCAGGCATAGACTTTAGGTGCTTCTCCGCCGGGTCCTGGGAAGAGGACGTCCAGTTTTTGCAGGGTTTCTGCTGATAGTTTGATTTCAAGAGCACGCAAGTTACCCTGGAGCTGCTCTAAAGTCCGGGGTCCAATGATCGGGGAGGTGACTGCCGGGTTATGAAGCAGCCAGGCGACTGCAACATCTGCTGGGTGCTCGCCCAGGTCTCGGCAAAGTTGTTCATAGGCTGCAAACTTTTGATGTTCTGTTTCTACCCGGGTCATTAACTCGGGTTTGGCGCTGCGGCCTTTATCTGCTTTCTGCAGGATTCCACCCAGAAGTCCACCTGCTAACGGACTCCAAGGAATTAAACCCAACCCGTATGCCCGGCAAGCTGGAATTACCTCCAGTTCAATGGTTCTGGTCAACAAGTTGTAATGGCTTTGCTCCGAAACCAGCCCAAAAAGATTTCGCTTCCGGGCTTCTTCCTGTGCCTGGGCAATATTCCAGGCTGCAAAATTACTGCTGCCGACGTAGATAACTTTACCTTGGCGGATCAGGGTTTCAAACGCCTGCCAGACCTCTTCCCAGGGGGTCTCAGGGTCTATGTGGTGCATCTGGTAAAGGTCAATATGGTCGGTTTGTAGCCTGCGCAAACTTCCTTCGCAAGCGCGCATGATCTGGTAAGCTGAAAGGCGTCGATCGTTAACTCCCGGCCCCATTTTGCCGTAAACTTTGGTCGCCAGGACTATGTTTTCACGCCTTTTCCCGCCCTGTGCCAGCCAGCGTCCGATGATTTGCTCTGTGACGCCTTCGCCTTCCACCTTACCGTAAGCGTTTGCGGTATCAAAGAAATTGATCCCGGCTTCCATTGCATAGTCCATAATTTCATAACTGTCTCTTTCTGTTGTCTGGGGTCCAAAATTCATTGTTCCCAAACACAATTTGCTGACAATAACTCCTGATCTTCCAAGATGTGCGTATTGCATAGTATCCTCCTAGTTAAATATTCGTCAAGCAACCCATCCCCACCAGTAAAAGTAAGTGATAAGTATAACCTGACTAAGAATCGAAAAACCAAACCACAACCTTTCGGGAATTTTCTTGCTACCAGATGCCAGCGCAATGAAAATTGGAAATATCACCAAGACATACCGGGAAGCACTGACCAGTAGATTCTTCTGATCAACCTTAACCAAAATCAAAAAAATGTTGGAAAGTGCAAATAGAAGCTGGTTCAAAGGAATCATCTTCCACCTTAAAATTAGTGCTCCTATTGCAACTAAAATACAAACAAGGTCAAAGAATTTTGCCAAGGATAAGGCAAAAAAATCATTTCCATTTGAAATTAACCACAAAAAATTCCCTACAATTCCTTGCCATGGCAATCCTATGTGCTGATTCCATCCTTCCGCCAGGGTGACCCACGGCCATCTGGCATTTAATGCCTCATGGACATAAATGGAAAAACCAGTAAACGATGCCAACATTAACACCAAGGGTGATAGCGTTTTTATAAACCAGACAGGGTGAAGATAATTTTGTTTCACCTTAATTAATCCGCACCAAAGAATAGGTATTGCCAGGATAACTCCTTGAAACCGAGTTAAAACAGCTAGCGGCGCTAATACTGTCACAATCCACCAATTATCTTTCTTAAGGGCATAAAAAATTCCCAGAGAAATGGCAAGGAATAAAGATTCGGTGTAGCCTGCTACCAAAAAGAAGGCAGTGGGAAAGAAGGAAAGAAATTGCAATGTCTTGCTTGCAGTCTTTTCATCCCAGCAATCACAAACAAAAAGATACAGAAGAAAAAATGCAAAGATACAGGCAATATTGGAAATAATGAGGGCTGAATGCAGTGAGTTTATAAATCCAAAAGAAAAGAGCCGGATTAACACAGGATAAAGAGGCGGCCAGACTGTATTTTTTAGATTGGCTGAGTATCCATCCTCTGCTATTTCCACATAATGAACTGTATCCCACCGGTACCAGGGATCAGATAGTAAACGGGATAACCTGGTTTGTGAATCCATTGAATTGTAAGGTTTAAAGAGGTCTATACTGTCAGGCGGTTTGACTGATGGGAAATTCAAGCCCATGACCAGGAAGACAAGGCTTGTAAGTGAAATGATAAAGAGATATGCTTTTAATGCACTAAAGAATGCCTTTCCATATAAAGATTGGTTGAATTCGTGAGTGATGCGTTCAAAGTATTGGATCATTTATGCAAAATGCAAGGCATCTGAAAGTTTAAGCACATATCTGAGTTATTATATATTATTGACATGCTATCCAACAATTTAGCAGAAATGAAATTTCCTGGAGGAATTATGCATGTAGTCCATGTGCTCATCCATGTCAAAAACGAATACCTGGATGCGTTTATTGCCGCCACACTCGAGAATGCAGCAAACAGCATCACTGAACCGGGAATCCTTCGGTTTGATTTTTTGCAGCAGGCGGATGATCCGTCAAGATTTAACCTGATTGAAATCTACCGCTCACCTGAGGACCAGGCTGCCCATCGTGAAACCGCGCATTACCAGATATGGCGCGATACGGTAGCACCAATGATGGCTGAACCCAGGATAGGAATCAAGCAAACACCAGTGTTTTTGCAAGCATTTCAGGAATAAAAAAATCCTGCTGAGGCAGGATTTTTTTAGTTATCTTAAAAATCACTTTACAAAGTAGCTAACAGCCAGAACACCTGGGCCTGCATGAACCATGATGGCTGGCGGCAGGTCGTAATACCTAACCTCCGGAACATGGATCATTTCGGCCAGTTCTTTCGACAGGATGGCAGCTTCATCTGTTGCTGCACCATGCATCACTGTCAGGTAACCGTCCCTTCCAGGTGAGCATTCTGACTGCACCAGTTCTTTCAGCCTTGCCACAGCCCTGACCTTGGTACGCTGTTTTTCAAATGGTTCTGCCCGACCGTTGGCAATTGTCAGGATGGGTTTGACCTGCACCAGTGTTCCCAAAAGCGCCTGGGCTCCACCAATGCGTCCGCCTTTCTTCAGGTACTCCAGCGTATCTACCAGGAAGTAAACGTGCTCCCTTTTTGACATATCCTTAACCCTGGTGACGATTTCATCTGCACTTAATCCTTGTTTAGCCCACTCCACAGCACAGCGAACAATGCTTCCAAGTCCTGAACCGATTGTCCGCGTATCGATTATGTGGATTTCAGCATCCGGGAACTCCTGGGCGGCAGTTTCAGCACTACGGTATGTTCCGCTTAAATCAGCAGATGGACAAATGACCACAACGGGGTTTCCAATCTTGGATTCGCTTTCGAATATAGGGTTATACAATACAGGCGGCGGAGCTGCTGTTTTTGGGAGAGTGGAGGAGGCTTTCAGCTTTACCAGGAATGTAGGATGGTCGATCTCTGTGTCATCCCGGTAAGTTTCGTCACCCAAAATGATGATTTGCGGAAGGACGGCTGCACCCATCCCTTCTAATTCATTTACTGGAATACTGCAAGTTGTATCTGCAACAATTTTGACCATAATTTCACCTTTCCTGGTTTAGAGAGAATTAACTGCGGGCAGCCCGCCGGCAGATTCGGCATATTTTATTGCGTTCATGATCGCCTGGGCTACAACCAGCGGGGCAAAGCTGCCGACAATATTTACATCGGTCGCTTTTTTCCCAGATGCCATGGTAAACAGGGTATCGCCGTCCAGCATGGTATGGGCGGGCCTGAGCGCAAGGGCAAGGCCGTTTTGGGCCATTTGTGCTACTTTATTGGCTTCTTCTTTGGTCAGCCTGGCGTTGGTAAGTATTGCACCGATAGTCGTGTTCTGGCTGGTTACGAACTTCATGATAGCTTTGCCGGCCATGGTGCGCATCACATCGAGTGTATTGGCGAATGATTCTTTACCGCCCAGGGTTATGCCTGCCTTTTTCACCGGCCGTGCGCCTGCTATGATCTCCCCTGTGTGATAATCAACTACATCCCCGAAAGTGTTTACCGCTACTACTGCGCCGACAAACACCCCGGCCGACATCTCAAGTGCAGAATAACCAATTCCGGATTTCATTGCACCTGCCATACCAAAGACCTTGCCCACGGTTGCTCCGCAGCCTGCCCCGGCATTGCCCTGTTCAACGGATCCAGCAGAAGCATTCAGGCATGCCTGATAACCCATCTCATGACCAGGCCGCACTTTTGGATCGCCAATGGCGAGATCAAAAAGTACAGCCGCAGGCACAATCGGCACCCTGGCTACACCTGTATTGAAGCCCAGTTTCCGTTCTTCGAGGTATTGCATAACTCCGGAAGCGGCATTAAGCCCAAAGGCAGAACCTCCGGTTAGCAGCACCGCGTTTACTTTTTCTACCATGTGCATCGGCCGCAGAAGATCTGTTTCACGGGTTCCCGGAGAACCTCCCCGCTGATCGACGCCTGCGACTGCGCCACCTTCTGCAATGATGACTGTACAGCCAGTCATTGCATCAAAATTTTGTGCATGCCCAATCCTGAAGCCGGGTACACAATCTGTGCTGAAAATATCTTTTCTGCTTGGATACTCCTGACCGGTCATTTTTCGGTATCAACCTTCTTCAAAAGTTGTCACAATAAATATTGTTTGGGATTTTCAGGACATCTTCTTGTGTCCTAAAAATCTTTCATGAATCACCGGGGAATTCGGATTTCTTGGTTGCAATTTGGACAGACGGTTTCACCTCGTTTCAAGACAAAACCGCAATAGACGCAGGTAAATGGTTGTTGTTCACCAAGAGGCGCGCCGCAAGCAATGCAGCTGGGTTCACCCGGCGGATTCGCGGTCAGGCAATATGCGCAAACCACGCGGCGGAGCCGTTCCGATAATTCAAAATCTGCTCCCCGGGCGCGCGCCAGGTTGTCAATCACCTGAAGCACTTTTTCCTTTAATTGTAGCGACTCGATATCCTGAGCGAGGTCATCCAGCCTGCCGAGAATGGATAATGGGTTGCGCAAAGCGGCAATTGCAGTTGTACCAAGGCTGGCAGCCACGCCGAACCATGCTTGCTGACCGATCATTACGGAAACTCCATCAGTAACCTTCTGTAGCCGGACTGTCATGGCTGTCTGTCCGCCGGATATGGGGTTGTGTATTGTTGCGATCTGGACTGTGATCGCATCATCATTTCCTACCTGCTGAACCCGGTAATTACCGCGATGAAAAAAAGCCAGTAATCCGTGGGCAATTTCTGATGGGGTAACATCTCCGTGATAGATTTTCTGGTCCATGCAATCGATTATAATCGTAAAGTCAAATTTGGACCCCAGAAATTATGGGAGAACGATTGTGAAACAAAAAAAATTCTTACTTGTGTCTTTTCTGCTGTTGGGGATAATCCTCGGCAGTATTTTCCATTCATCGGTTCAGGCAAAGGCAATTGCCCTTCAGGTGACTGAACCTGCACCGACTGTCACTGGAACCCCGATAGCGTCATGGGTCACCGTCCGAAATGACGAGGATACACCCCAGATCAATGTACGTTCGGGTCCAGGAACAGAATTTGACGGGATAGGCGTCCTTCTAAAAGATCAGACAGTACCTGCACTTGGCAGGACAAGCGGAGGCGATTGGATCCTGGTCGAATACCTGGGAGTACCTGGAAACCAGGGCTGGGTTTATGCACCGCTGGTTGGGGTCGGCGGCAAAGAACTCCCTATTGTCGTACCGCCGGCAACACCAACTCCCCTGGTTACTGCAACGATCGATCCGACCCTGGCAGCCCAGTTTATTGTTACCAGCGCACCAACGCGCCTGCCGACTTTTACCACACCTCCAGAACTGGTGATACCCACTTTTGAAGATAACAGCCCGACAACCTCAGTTGGTTCGATACCAATGGGATTGATAATTGCCGGCCTGGCAGTATTGGGCGGGATTTTAGGCCTGATTACTCTTACCCAAAACCGTTAATTAAGTAAACTGTTCAGGAACTGGATCAGATTGGCATAGCATTCGGGGGATGCTTTATGCCCGATATCTGATTCACAATAGGTAACTTCAGCGCCAGCCTGTTCCAGCAGCTGGACCGCTCTCCTTGCCCGCTGTATCGGGATAATCTTATCCCTGGTTCCGTGTGCAATATAAAACCTGGCGTTGCTTACTCTCTCAGGGGTGATGAGTATTTCAGCCTGGGGCATAATGGCTCCAGCCAGGCAGGATGCTTGACGAAATTTTCCAGGATAGAGCAACATCAAGTAATATGCGATCATAGCCCCCTGTGAAAAACCGACAAGTATTACAGGCAAATCATTCAGGCCATTTGCTTCAAGGTATACCATCAGCCAGTCAAACAGTGCATGGGTCGATCTCTGGTAGGTTTCCCATAACTCGTCCTGGGGCAGAGAAATATCTGCCCAGCCATATCCCTGGTTACCGGCTTTTGCAGGACCTCTAGGGGCAAGAATCGTGAACCTGTCTGATAAACCTTCAGTCAGTACCCAGGTGGAGGTTTCGCTGCCGGTCCAGCCGTGGATCATCACAAGTACCGCTTGCGGGCTTCTATCCGCCGGCTTTTTTATCTTATAGGTGACACCTTTGAACTCTTCTGTTTGAACATCTTTCATGCTGAATTACCTCATGTTTTCAATACTGGCATGCTTATGCTTCTTCTTTTGCTCAGCCGAAATGGGCACTCCGGGCGGGACAGGATGTTTGAATTTCCTGAAGAGCCGGCTTGTCCAGGTGAGACTGTTCTTAATTGCAGTCAGGTTGTCTCCTACAGCCTGTTCACCTATTTCGATCAAAGTTCGGGGTTTCACGCTATCCAGCAGACCAAATTCAACCAGGTCCGGACGTATAATCACTTCCGGTTTATCGATCTGCAACCGGAGTTCTGTCAGAGAACGGCTTACGACATCCATTGAGCGGGTAAAGACCTGGAATGTCTGGGTTAATTTTAATCTTGTAACCTGTTCGATCAGTTTATGGGGCAGCGGGACGGAAGAAAGCATGGCAAATGGCGGGAGTTTTCCCCATTCTTCTGGTTCCGGTGAAAGACAGATTGCAATTACGGGCAATTCTGGTGCAAGCCAACGGGCTAATGCCACCGGCACAGGATCCAGCACACCGCCATCCACCAGGTTGAAATGCCCCAACTTCACCGGAGGAAACACGCCCGGAAATGCGGCTGTTGCCAGGGCTGCATCGATTACCCGGCCGCTGTTGATGACTATTTCTTGCGCGCTGTCCAGGTCAACTGCAGTGCAGGCAAATGGAATTCTCAGAGTTTCAAATGTGCGGTCCCCGATGAATGTTGAAAGCATGCCAGCCAGGCCTTCCAGGCTCAACAGTGCCGGTGAATTATCTATTGCAAGTGTAAAGAAATGGCTTTGATCCACGCTGGCAAGGATCTCTTCTATCTCATCAGGCGAGAAACCGCAGGCATACACAGCGCCGACCAATCCGCCAGCGCTGGTGCCTGTGACTGCTTTTATACGAAAACCATACTTTTCCAGGGCGCGCAGCACACCAATGTGGGCAATACCGCGTATCCCGCCGCCACCCAAGGCAACAGAAATATCTTTCATTCTTCCCTCAAAAATTATCGTGCTAGAAATATCTATTCCCCATTATTTTACACGGGAAGTTAGGAGGATATGTATGGATAGACCTAGTACTGAAAGATTGAGCGATTAGCCCAGCTTTAACCTTAGAAGGTATCTGGGAGGCAAGGGGATATATGCTACAATTGCGCCATGTCTGGAAAAGTCGTTGCCACCAACCGGAAAGCAAGTTTTGAATACTTCCTGCTTGAACACTTCGAAGCTGGATTGGTGCTTCTTGGAAGCGAGATTAAATCCATCCGGGCAGGGAAAATGAGCCTGGCAGAGGCTTATGTGCAGATCGATGCCCATGAAGCATGGCTGGTCAATGCGCATATTGCCCCTTATGAAAGTGCGAACCGTTTCAATCATGACCCGCTACGGCCGCGAAAACTGCTGCTGCACAAAAAAGAGATTACCAAGCTTTGGAACGAAGTTAGGCAAAAAGGGGTAACGGTTGTTCCAGTCAGGGTTTACCTGAAGGATGGGATAGCCAAGATCGACATTGCAGTGGCAAAAGGCAAGAAGCTTTATGATAAAAGGGCTGACATTGCCAGGAAAGATCTCTCCAGGGAGATGGATAGAAAAGCAAGAATCCGGTAAGAGGAGAAGGATATGTTACAAAGTGCCTGGATTGCGTTTATTTTAACCCTTGTCATTGCACTCCTCTGGCTCAGGCTGGTGGATTTTTTTGCCCACCGCGGGATTATCAGCAGTTCTTTGAGCAGGAAGATCATTCATGCCGGGACAGGTTTGATCTTCGTTCTTTGCTGGCTGCTCTTCCCGGATAAACCTGTCTCCCGGTTTCTTGCTGCAATCGTCCCGCTTGGGATCACTGCCCAGTTTGCCCTGGTGGGGCTGGGTGTGATTAAAGACCAGGCTTCAGTAGATGCAATGTCGCGCAGCGGACAGCGCTCCGAAATCTTGCGCGGACCGCTCTTCTATGGAATAGTCTTCATTATCCTCACCCTGGTTTACTGGAAAGACAGCCCTATCGGAATCGTTGCCCTTATGCTACTTTGTGGTGGAGACGGTCTGGCTGATATTGTTGGCAGCCGGGTGCTGAGCGCAAAAATCCCCTGGTCAAAAGGCAAATCCCTGGCAGGCAGTGCAGGCATGCTGGCAGGAGGACTTTTCTTTTCATTTGTTGTAGTGGCAATTTACTCAGCACAGGGAATCTTTCCTGTGCCTTTTCCGGCCTATATTGTTCCAATAATGGTCATCACTTTAGCTGCCACATTGGTCGAATCGCTGCCATTCAGTGATATTGACAATATTACGGTACCGGCGATAGCTGTGCTTATAGGTCATCTACTTTTCTGAGGTGCTATGATACAACTTGACGGGGAAAAACTTACACTAAGCCAGCTGGTAAAAATTGCCCGGAATGAAGATAAGGTTACCCTGGCTCCTGAAGGAAGGCAGAAGATCTCCGCAGCCTATCAATGGCTGGATAGTATCCTCAGGCAGGAAATCCCGGTTTATGGGATCAATACCGGATTTGGGATTTTCTCTGACCGGCGGATCCAGCCTGAAGACATGCAGCAATTAAGCCGCAACCTGATCTTAAGCCACTCTGTTCCGCTGGGGGAACCATTGCCGGGGGAAGTTGTGCGGGCTGGAATGCTGGTAAGGGCAAATGCCCTGGCAGCTGGACATAGCGGGGTAAGGGTTGAGGTTGTGGAACGCCTGCTTGATATGCTGAACAAAGGTGTTGAACCGGTGATTTATTCACAGGGTTCACTGGGCTCCAGCGGCGACCTTTGCTTGTTGTCGCAAATGGCGCTGATATTCACAACCGATGGGAATGACCTGGAAGAAGAATCCGGCCAGGCAATTTACAATCATGAGCTTTTAAGCGGTAAAGCTGCCATGAAAAAGGCTGGATTAGAGCGGGTCATCTTAAGTGCCAAAGAGGGTCTGGCATTATCTAATGGGGCGTCTTTCTGTGCAGGACTGGCTGCATTAATCGTTGAAGATCTGGAATATTTACTCAAGAATGCCATAGCTGCAATGGCAATATCATTAGAAGCGCTGCGCGGCTGTTCGGCTGCATATGATCAGCGGATCCAAAACGCACGCAGGCATCCCGGGCAAAAAGCAATTGCTGAGCTGGTGAATAACCTGACGGCTGGCTCAACATTGCTGGATTCAAGCGGACGTGTACAAGATGCATATTCCTTACGCTGCACTCCGCAAGTTTTAGGTCCTGTGATTGAACTGCTCGAATTCATTAAGCCGCAGATCGAACGCGAGATTAATGCTGCAACGGACAATCCTCTCCTTTTTGAAGGCGGAGTCAGCCTATCCGGAGGAAATTTCCATGGGGAGATCATAGGTCAGGCTATGGATTATGCCGGGATAGCCCTGGCAGAAGTAGGTGCTATCTCTGAAAGGCGAATTTACCGGCTTCTCAACAGTACCATGAATGATGGGTTGACCCCAATGCTTGTGGATACACCCGAGAGTGCGGGTTTAAACAGCGGATACATGATGCTGCACTACACTGCTGCCGCGCTCGTGCTGGAAAACCAGACACTAGCCCACCCAGACAGCGTCCATTCACTGCCGACATCCGCCGGGCAAGAAGATCACAATGCAAATTCGTGGACTGCTGCCATGCATGCAAAAACGATCCTGGATAATGTCCGAAAGATAATCGCAATCGAATACCTGTGTGCTGCAAGGGCATTAAACCTGAGAATGAATCAAGATGCAGAGTTGCTGCCTGGGAGTGGCACCCTTGGTATTTACCAGCAGATAAAGGACCTGGTGCCAGGTGATAAGCCGGGCGACCAATGGCTTCAGCCAACTGTGTTTAAGCTCGAAGCTGCATTACGGGAACAAAGAATCCAGGTTCCAGGCTGGTAAATGGTAAAATAAGGTAGAATTAGTCAGATAATATGATGAATCGTCGTGAATTCTTAAACAAAATGCTAGCTGGGGCAGGCGCAATGGCGGTTGCTCCCTGGTTGAAAATGCCGCGGATGAGGGCTGAAATTTACCAGGTTCAAAACTGGTCAGAAGATCAGCTCTTGGGCCGGAACTGTACAGGCGGGATGGTAAATATCCGCAAGACGCCGAGCGCCAACAGTGAAATTATCAAAATGGTGTATGAAGACACGGTTTTACCATGGGTAAAGGAAGTGGTTGGTGAAGCACCGGCCGGCCGGACCAGCAAGAAATGGGTGGAAACGCCGGAGGGGTATATTTTTTCGCCAAGCTTCCAGCCTGTCAGAAACAAACCCAATCCGATCGTTTCAGAAATTCCCACCATTTCAACCGGTAAAGGAATGTGGGCTGAAGTCACCGTACCGTATACGGACCTTTTCCTGATGAATCCACCCGCCAGAGCACCCTGGCTGAAGGAATCGGTATCACCGCGCTTATATTACAGCCAGGTGGTATGGATCGATGATATGGTAACCCATTCCAGCGGGCAGGTTTTGTACCGGGTCAATGAGATTCATGGCACGTATGGTGATATCTTTTATGCTGCCGGTGAAGCATTCAGGCCGATCACCCAGGAAGAAATCAGCCCAATACACCCTGACGCTGAGGAAAAAAAGGTTGTCATCAACCTTTCGCAACAAACATTGTCATGCTTTGAAGGGAAACGGGAAGTATATTTCTGCACGGTGTCAACCGGGGCAATTTACAACGCTGCTGGTGAGAAGGTAGATTCATGGGGAACCCCTGTCGGGCCACATCCGATCTGGCGCAAGTTGATTTCCTTGCATATGAGCGGCGGGGCAACCGGCGCCGGCTGGGATACCATGGGGATTCCATGGACGAGCCTGTTTGCAGGAGAGGGAATGGCTCTGCATTCGACTTTCTGGCATAACGGGTATGGCGAAAGGTTGTCACATGGCTGTGTTAATATGAGGCCTGACGATGCAAAATGGGTGTTCCGGTGGTGCCTCCCGGAAGTTCCTTTCGAAACCGGGGACATCACCATCAGCATGCCGGGCGGTACCATTGTTGAAGTAGTGGAAATTTAACTGAGCGCCACCCATGTCGCAAGTCACCATTGGGCTTTCATTTCTGGCAGGGCTTGCTTCATTCCTTTCGCCCTGTGTTTTATCCTTGGTGCCAGCATATGTCGGGTATTTAAGCGGTCAATCCATCGGGGAAGCCGAGCAAAACCAAAAATTGCGTACTTTCCTGCACGGATTGATATTTTCAGCCGGTTTCAGCCTGGTGTTTATCTTGTTAGGCATCAGTTTTGCTGCTATGGGGAATTTATTACAGGATGTGCGGGAGGTGCTTGCTAAGCTTGGGGGCACAATAGTGATCTTCCTAGGGCTTCATATGACTGGATTGCTAAGAATAGCCGCCCTTGAATATGATTCCCGAATCACTGTAGGGAAGCCTCATAAAAATGGATACCTTGCCTCCTTGCTGATGGGGATTTCCTTTTCTGCAGGATGGTCGCCCTGTATTGGGCCGGTTCTGGGCACCATTCTTACTGTTGTCATGAGTGAAGGAGATATTTCCTCTGGCGCCCTATACCTTTCAGTTTACTCGCTGGGAATGGCAGTTCCTTTCCTGGCAGCAGCTGCTGCGGTCGGGCGGGTGGCAGTGCTGCTTCGGAAGTATGGAGGGTTAATGCTAGCTATAGAGAAGGCCATGGGCTTCTTGATGATATTATTAGGGTTGATGCTGTTCATGGGTATTTTCGAAAGGTTAGCCGGTTTTGGAACATTCGTGGATTTTGGAATATGACAAATAACAAAGAACAAATCATAGTTACCGTTACACTGTACCACCGCAGTGAAGATCCGCAAACCCAGCAGGTAGAAGAAGAGCTTGCATCTATTCAGTCCTTAACACCCCACCGGGTGGTAAAGATCAATGTAGAGGCAGATCCGATCCTGCGGGAACGGTATTTTGCCTCCTGCCCGGTTGTTGAGGTTGGTCCTTATCTGGTGAAATCCCCATTCAAGAAAACTGACCTGGTGGCAACCCTGGGGGCTACCCATGACAGGCTTAAGCAGTTATCTGAATCAAACGATAAGAAACATGTAAAAAGAAAACAGCAAGGCAGCAAATTGACCGGCCTTGACAGGTTCTCTTACTGGTTCAGTAAATGGTACATGGTTGTTTTCAACCTGCTTGTCTTCCTATATGTGGGTCTTCCTTTTTTGGCACCTGTATTTTTGAAGAACGGTAATAATGGCGCCGCAAAAGTCATCTATGCTGTTTACAAACCTTTTTGCCACCAGCTGGCGTTCCGGTCCTGGTTCCTGTTTGGTGAACAGCCTTATTATCCACGCGAACTGGCTGGCATCCCCGGCATCTTAACTTACGAAGACATAACAGGCAACGACAGCACTAACCTCAACAAAGCGCGTGAGGTGATCGGAAATGAACAGCTTGGGTACAAAGTTGCCCTTTGTGAAAGGGATGTGGCTCTTTACGGGTCATTGTTACTATTTGGAATTGTGTTTATGGTAACAGGCAGGAAAATCAAGGCATTGCCATGGTATCTTTGGGTTTTCCTGGGTATTGTACCTATTGGACTCGATGGAGGTTCTCAACTTTTAGGTTTCTTTGGACTCGAACTGCCATCCTGGATGATTCGTGAGAGCACACCATTCTTAAGGACACTAACTGGATCACTATTTGGTTTAATGACCGCCTGGTACCTGTACCCGATGATCGAGGAAACCATGCGGGATACGAGGGTTATCCTTTCCAAAAAAATTGCTTCAGTAAACCAGTTGATCGGGGAAAAGACCAGCTGATATGCCGTTTGTTGCCTGCAATGGTATGGAGTATTTCCAATTTGACTGTTTCAGGGACTTTGAAATAGTCCATGGAATATTCACACGCAAAGGCGGTGTCAGTCCCGAGCCTTTTACAAGCCTAAACCTGGGGGGTACCAATGGAGATTTGCGCAGTAATGTCATTGAGAACCGAAGGCGGATGTTTAATGCCACCGGGAGGCAGGTAGACAGCCTGTTTGATGTCTGGCAGGTCCATGGGGCAGAAATCCTGCTACCAAACCAGCCGAAGGCGCTCAATGAACCGCACCTTCGTGCTGACGGCATTGTTACCGATAAGCCGGAAATTACCCTGCTGATGCGTTTTGCCGATTGCGTGCCAATTATGTTGTATGATCCGGAAAACCATGTCGCCGGGCTGGTTCATGCAGGCTGGCAGGGAACGGTTAAAAAAATTGCGGCGGCGGCAGTAGAAAAAATGGTAAGCATTTTTGGCTGCAAACCAATCAATATTCTTGCCGGCGTAGGACCATCCATAGGGCCTGACCATTATGAAGTGCAGAAAGATGTGTTTACCCGTTTCCATTCTGTGTTTGGCAATCCTGCAGAGGGGTTTTTCTTTAAACGGGATAATAAGCTGTGGCTGGACCTCTGGCAGGCAAACAAGTATATCCTGCTAGATGCCGGGGTAAAGACCATCGAGATTGCTCATGAATGCACTGCCTGCAACCTTGACCGGTGGTATTCACACAGGATGGAACACGGCCTGACGGGAAGATTCGGCGCAGTAATTGGCCTAAAATAAGCGAGAACAATGGAAAATATTTACCTCAAAGAAATCCGTGATAACTGGAAAATTGTCCAGGAAAAGATTTCGAACGCTGCTGATCGGGCGAACCGGAATATCCAGGATGTTATCGTGATTGCGGCATCGAAATTGCAGCCAATCGCCAAGATCGAGGCTGCACTCCAGTGCGGAATCACTGACTTTGGTGAAAACTATCCTGAGCAGGCAGTAGAAAAAATCCAGTATTTTACCGGGAATAATGACATCCGGTGGCACATGATCGGTCATCTTCAAAGCAGGAAAGCATCAATCGTTGCCTCAAAGTTTACTATGTACCATTCGATGGACCGGCTTTCTATCGCTGCTAGGCTTGAGAACCAGCTTGAAGCGATTAACCGCAGTCTGCCGGTTCTGCTTGAGGTCAATATCAGCGGTGAGGTCAGCAAAGGCGGATGGGACCTGCGGACCATATCGTTTGGACAGTGGACCGAAGAAGTAAACCAGATTATACAGATGCCTCGTTTGCAGATCCAGGGATTGATGACCATGCCGCCATTTGACACCGAACCCGAGCAATCCCGGGTGTATTTCCGCCAATTATTCGAATTGCAGGTTAAACTGCAAGAAGAATTCCCTGCTTTGGCTCTCAGGCACCTATCCATGGGAACCAGCCAGGATTATGAAGTGGCTGTTGAAGAAGGTGCCACGCTGGTTAGGATTGGCACAGCCATATTAGGCGCCAGGACATAAACCTGCTCAGGGAAAACCCGGTATAATCAGAACATGGCTTTTTTAATCACTCTTATCCATGTACTTGCACGAACCCTAATCTTCATTGTCATTGCCCAGGCAATCCTTTCTTTCTTTATGTCGCCTTACCACCCGATCCGCAGAACACTGGATGCAATCGTTGCACCTTTCCTTAACCCAATCCGAAAGGTACTGCCATTGCTTGGCAATATTGACTTCAGTCCTCTTGTTCTGGTCATCCTGGTCCAGGTTATTGAAACGCTCTTGACCAACCTGCTTGTTTCACTGGGATAGAATTCCTTTGTCAGATCCGCATAAAGACCGGTTTAATCATGGGGCACGTGGGGCAGCCCTGGCTATCCGCGTGGTTCCAAATGCCCCAAAAACACAGATTGTATCTGTCATGGATGATGGAACTATCAAGATAAAAGTTGCTGCTCCACCAGTCGAAGGCAAGGCTAATGCAGCCCTAATTACGTACCTGGCTAAAACGCTCTCAGTATCCGAATCACAGATTGATGTGGTGGCAGGACAAAAAGGCAGGAACAAGCTTGTATCAATCATTAACCTAAGCGTTGATGAGGTTAATGAGCGTATTCTGGCCGTTGTTCCGAAAAACCGGGATTAATCCACCCCTCGAAGTTTATTGAAAACCAGTAGTAATACAGCATGATCCTGAATAAGGAAATTATTATTCATGGAACAGGTTTGTAATAGCTGCTTTATTCCGTTCTCGCGGATATGTGCCAGGTATTCCAGGGCTTGATGGACATAAACGCTATTTTGTGATTCAGCTGCCTGCATTAATAATTCGACCGGGATGCTGCCTGCAGGGATTCCCCTTCCCTGTCTGCCTGCAAACTCGATTAACCAGGGTGCTTGTGATGGATGGATTTGGGGGACCGGTAGAAACAGGAGGGGATGGGTATTCACTTCCAGAGCTTGCGATGCTGCATTTTTTACCAACCATTCGCTATCCAGGATCGATGTACTCCTGAGAAGGTCTTGAGACCAATCTTCCTTTACCTGAGATAAACCGAATACCCCGGCACGCTTAATCAACAGGTCTTCGACCTGAAGGGTCTCTTTAAGAACACTGTATCCGTCCTGCGGTCGGAATGCCAGGCATTCTGCCGCAAACATCCTTTCCCTCTCAGTCCCTGCAATCAGTGTGTCCATCAAGAATTCCAGGCTTGATGGTAGAGAGGAGGAAGAATAAGCGGCAATTGCAGTCAACCTAGCGGCAGGTTCGGGATCAGTCAGAAGCGGTTTCAGGATGTCGGTGACAGACTGCAACTTACAATAGGGTGCCATACCAAGCAATGCAATCCTCCGGACATCTGAGGAAGGGTTGGAAAGTAAAGACTGAAATAGTTTTAGACTGTGTGCAGGTTTTTCTTTCCAAAAGAAGGGAAGTAAACGGTATCGCAGACTAAGGGGAAGTTCCTGGTTGGATATTAAGGAAAGGAGTTGCTTAAATACCTCTCCTTTCCATTGGGCAGGAAAGGATTGCAGGCTTACCAGAGATGAAAGGATGGCGGGAAAATAAAAAACCATGTCTGCAGCAGGCTTCAGGACCGCCCTTAACCATTCCTGGTCATTATTCCGTACAGCGCTCATCCCATTTGCAAGGGTCCTCGGCTCCCATTGCGGGAAGCTCATATCGTATAGATCCTGTCGCCCGCTGTCACTCAAACCAGCCAGAAAACCCGGAATAAAACTGTGTACGAATCGAAATTCACCGTTAGCTGTGCTTTTAAGTAAGCCGTTATTCTGCAGCATTTCCAGATACTGGCTGCTGTTCTGCAATGCGTTTTCAATCCCAGGTGCATTGTCTTTTTCTGAAGGTCTGATTTTTGAGTTGAAGGTGGTTGAGATTGACCTGGAATCGCAGGTAATTTTTCCTGCATCGATCATTTTCCTGGCAGTCTGGCTCCATTTTTCAAGATCAAGGTAGCCTGCAGTCGACCTGTTCATATAAGCCAGGATCAATTCAGGCAGGCTTTGCCCGGAGAGGTCATTGCTGCAATACCCCCATACCAATAAGGTCCATTCCAGGGGCGTCTGAATGACCGGATCAGGCAGCCAGCGTAAAACCAGCTCAGGCAGGCGCAGGATTGATTCCTGGTTATCAGCGACAAGGCTGGAAAAAATTTCCCAAACCGCTTTCCACTTTTCCAGCCATTCCTGATAATCGGCAGGTTTCCAGAATGCTAGCCCAGCAAGGGCGAAACCATGCTCGGGCAAGATGGAAATATTTGCCGGAGAAAGCGTTGTGACGATCGGTATCGATGGGTAGGCATTCTTTATCTTGATAAGGAAAGCAGCGGCTTTTTTATATCTGCTGAGGTCCAGTTCGTCCATTCCATCAACGAGGAGGATGGCTTCATGGGCATCAAAAGATTGTTTGATAAGGCTGAGGATGAACCTGGCATCTTGCGTGGGGTAAACAGCGCTGATAGTATCCGCCAATGAAATCAGTGGATCCTGCTCATTGCTGAAGTTTATGTCTGACGCATGAAAGTAGAAGGGGAACAGCGTGTATTCCCTGTTCGCGTGATTTCTGTTCCGTGCGAACCGTGAGGCAAGTGCAGCCAGTGCAGCTGACTTTCCATGTCCCCCGGGAGCAAGAATCGCGAGATGTGTTGCTGAATTGACAGCATCCGCCATGTCCACGGATTGGAAAGGCAGGAGTGAGCTAAGTTGGGGAAAATCCGGTGAGTATGGCGCTAAGCTGTATGATATTGGGATCTGTTCCTCTGAAATATCAGAAGGCAGAGGGTATGGCTTGCCCATTAAATGGGGTTCGATCAGGATATCGTTTAGGGGGCAAAGTGCAGCAAGAAGATGCTCGGATTGTGCCCGGTGCAGGGTCAATTCCCGCAAGGCGAAACAGCGCTTTCGAAATTCGATTTCAGATTTTTTTGTCACAGGCTCAACCTGAATAGAGAATGCGGCCGCAGGTATCACAGTAGACCAGCTGGCTGGAAGATCGGGCGGCCTGTTTTTCTGCTGGACGGATGCTTGCTCCACAAACTTCGCAGGCATTTTCCTCAATTAAGGCTACAGCTTTTCCATTTTTAGCCCGCCGCAAGTTTTCGTATGTCTGCAGATTTTTCTGAGATATCGATCCGAGCCTGGCGAGACGTTCTTTATGAAGGCGCTCCACTTTTTTTATCAAGGTGTCCTGCTCCCCGAATAACAATGCCATTTCACTTGCCTTCTTGTTTTTCACATCTTGAAGGTTTTTTTCTGCTTGTGAGAGTACTGATGACGCCTCTTCCTGTTTGATCATCTGCTCAAGTTCATTGTCTTCAGCACCAGCCAACCTTTTTTTCAATGAAGCGATCTCACTTTGCAGATCCTGAAGCTCTTTCGGGTTATGGATCTTTCCGCTGTAAAGGGATTGCTCACTTGTGGCAATTTTTATACGGATTTCTTTGACTGTGTGTTCTGCCTCTGAAGCTGCATGGGAAGCCAGGTGTTCGATATTCTTTGCTTCAGTCAGGGCAGCGTTTGCCTCGGTGATCTCACTGTCAGAGGCGATTTCTTCTTCAATTTTTCTGATACGTGCTTCAGCATGGGCGATTTCGTCATCGAGCTGCTGCAACTGGTAAAGGAAAGGAGATTGGTTCATGCATTGATTATAGATTCAGGTTGGCACGCTGACAAGTTCCTAAAACCATCAATCTGGTCTAAAATATGTAACATGTTTAATATGAAAAGAAAATTCGCTGTCCTGATTCTGTTGTACCTGGTGGTGCTCTGCGCCCCGGTTGCATACGGGCATTTTATATCTGGTGACCAGCATGTTTTCAACGGCCTTGTTTTTAACCCTATTGACGGGAACAGCTACCTGGCAAAAATGCAGCTTGGGTATCAGGGAGGATGGCAGTTTTCCCTTTCTTATTCGCCGGAGACAGGTCAGGGAGCTTACCTGTTCCTCTATTACATATTTTTGGGTCATTTAAGCCGCATATTCCACATCCCGATTGTTCTCATGTTCCATCTTGCCAGGATAGCAGGAGCATTATGCCTTGCTTTATCCCTGGCGTTGTGGGTAAAGAAGGTTATCAGGAATCCTAAAGTTCAAATTGCAGCAATGGTGCTCCTGCTATTTGGCTCAGGAATGGGATGGCTCCTGCTTCCCTTTGGCATCATATCCACAGATATGTGGGTCGCCGAGGCATATCCTTTCTTGTCAGGCATGGCAAATCCCCATTTTCCCCTGGGTGGGGCACTGCTATTATGGATTATCCATTTGTTCATGCTGCCAACCACCTGGAGAAGGAACACCCTGTTGTTTGATCTGACGCTTGCGCTCTCGATTGTGCAGCCCTTTGCGGTTGTTATAGCAGGGATAATCATCATATGCGTTGAAACCTGGAACTGGTTCACGAAACGGAAATTTGAACTGGTTAAAACTGCAATCACTTTAATAGGCGGCGGGACATACCTCCTTTATCAATTCTTCTCCATTCAGAATAACCCGATACTAGCCCAATGGAATTTGCAGAACATCACCAAAGCTCCGGCAATTTATGATTTTCTGCTTTCATTCAGCCCCGCCTTGATTTTGGCAGGTTTGGTGGTTTGGCGAAACAGGAAATCTGGTGCATTCTTTGCCAAAAACTTGCCTTTGCTTGCATGGCTGGCAGGCGGGTTTATTCTGCTGTACTTCCCTTTTGACCTGCAAAGGCGTTTTCTTTCCGGCTATTTCATTCCAGTTGTGCTTCTGGGAAGTATTTTACTTGATCAGCTTAAAGAAACCAAACGGGGAAAATTTACTGCTTTTCTCATCAGCATTGCAGGCGCATCTTTATTAACTAACTTGATTGTCCTGGCAGGTTTCTTCACAGGACTGAAAAACCACGATCCTCACTTTTTCCTAACACATGATGAAGCAGAAGCGATCACCTGGATGGATTCTAATGCATCCGAGCAAATTGTGGTTCTGTCATCCCCTTCATTGGGGAATTTTATCCCTGCCCGTGCTGGACTCAAAGTAGTGTATGGGCATCCTTTTGAATCTATCCAGGCTGAAGCAAGGCAGGAGGTAATCACACAGTTCTATTCTGGAAGCCTCTCTGGACAAGACGCGAAATCCTGGCTGCAAGCAATGAATGTAACATATGTAGTTTATGGTCAGAGGGAGCTTGAGACCGGGAGCGGCCCTGATCTCAGTATCTTGGAATCATCTGGAAAGTTTGGTGAAGTCCAGGTATTCACAGTTAACAATGAATAGACGCTGGCTGTTGTACTCGGGTGTTCTGCTGTTGTTTTCCTGGTTCCTGCTATCCGGAATCGACCAGTTCCCATATCCAGCCAGCGGAGAGTATTCCGACTTTACCATTACCCATTTTCCCAACCTGGTGTATACCCAGAACAGCCTGAAGGAGTGGGGGCAGGTACCATTGTGGAATACCGCGATCCTCTCGGGAAACCCTTATGCCGCCGATCCTTTGTCTTCACTCTGGTACCCGCCATACTGGCTGGCTGTTGCACTCCCCGCACCGTTTGGACTGAATTTCCTGACCATCATACATGTGGCTGCTGGAGGATTAGGGTTGGCCTTGCTGGCTGAAGCACTTGGGTTCAGGCAACTGGCTGCTTATACTGCCGGGGTTGTCTTTGTATTAATGCCGAAACTCTACGCCCATCTGGGGGCAGGTCACATCACTATGATCTGGGCTGTCAGTTTGACGCCCTGGCTGCTTTACCTGGAACACCGGAGCAGTCAAGTCTCCAATTCCATTTTCTCAAGAGTCTTGCCCGCTCTGGCTGCCGGGTGGATACTGCTGGCAGATGTCCGCTGGGGGTTGTGGAGCTGGTTGTTGTGGTGGACATTTGCATATAGCCAGGCTAGGGGAACGGGTGCATGGGTAAAAACCAAACCAGTAAATGTTTTTGTCAGAATTGCCTGGCAAAAGGCACAGCAAAGCATTACCGCTATTCTTATTGCTTCTCCACTGCTACTGCCGCTCATCCAGTTCATAGGCCTAAGCACACGAAATTCCATTAAGACGACCGATTCACTTTATTTGTCCCTGCCTCCTGCCAGCCTTTTTGGGCTGGTTTACCCGAATTTCGGTGGTTCTGCGGAATGGATGACCTATTTCGGGGTGGTGCCAATCGTTCTCTTTCTGGTCGTTTTGGCGTGCAAAAGGAATAGGTCGAAGATGTCCTTCTGGATTATCTGGTTCTTTGTAGCACTGGTGGTCTCCCTGGGAGATAATCTCCCCGGCGCAGAACTTGTTGCCAGGCTGCCTGTGTTTTCATTATTGCGGGTTCCGCCACGGTGTTTATTCATTGCCGGCATTTGCTTATCAGTAATCACTGCCTCAGGTTTGCAGTTATTATCTGGCGACCTTGAAGGAAAGGAAAAAAAGGTTATCAGGCTGGTTATTGCCGGTTTTATTGCGTTATCGGTTGGAATTGGATTGCTCTTCGGCATGAACGCAGAAAAACCAGTTGGTTTTATTTGGGGAGCAGCCATCTCTGCCCTGGTTGGAAGCGCGATCCTGTTTATGACCTACAAGCGAATCACCATTCGGGCTGTTTTTGCTATCCTTTTGGCTTTATTGATCGTGGACCTGGGTTTTACCAGCCATTCCATGATCCAGTTTGAGAATGAACCTAAAACTTATGCGGAAAAGATTGAAATCAGTAAAACAATAATTGCTGAGGATGAAAATCAAGGCAGGGTATATTCGCCTTCCTACAGTGTTCCGCAGGAGATGGCAGCACTGAATGATATCCGGCTGGCAGATGGGATCGCCCCGTTACAGCTGGCATCTTATTCTGCTTACATGGCAGAAGCAACAGGGGTGAAAACTTCCGGCTACAGTGTTACCGTACCTGACTTTGTGACTGGGAATCCCAGGCTTGATAACAAGGATGCATTGCTTGATGTCGAAAAGCTGGGCTGGCTGAATGTTGCCCACATAGTAGCTGCATTTTCGCTGGAATCAGCCGGCATAGAATTAGTCAAGGAGCTGGATGGAGTTTATATATACAGGAATACCGCAGTTATGCCAGCTGCCTGGGTTCAGGAAGGGACTGAGCTCAATGCCGCAATAAACTTCCAGCCTGCCCAGATAATTCAGTATTCACCAAACAAGGTTATTATCCAGGCGGAAGGTGCAGGAATCCTGGTGCTGACAGACCCCAATTATCCCGGGTGGAAAGCTGAAGTGGACGGGGAGAAAACAAAAATTCTGGATATAGGCGGTCTTTTACGCGGGGTGGAAATATCTGCAGGAAGCCATGAAGTTGAGTATTCCTTCCGGCCGGTATTGCTTTATGCCGGTTTTGCATGCCAGATTGTTGTTTTGATAGGGATACTCCTAAGCATCATAGCAAAACGGAGAATTACTGTATGACCACAAAGAGAGAGAGACTCTGGGTTTTGTGGTTTGGTGTGGTTTTTATGGCAATTACTACCATCCCTTACCTGACTGCGCTGGCGAATGAAGGAGGCGCCTGGAAGTTTACCGGTTTTTTGATCGGCGTAGAGGATGGGAATTCTTATCTGGCAAAAATGCTCTCTGGGGCATACGGGAACTGGTTGTTTAGAACCCCTTACACAACATTTTCCCAAAACGGGATTCTGGCCTTCCTACCTTACATACTGCTAGGTAAACTGGTATCCGGTAATGGGATACATGCCCAGCTGTTAGCGCTGTTTCATGGCTTCAGGTTCATCGCCGGAATCCTTTGCATTCTAGCCACGTACGACTTTGTGGCGAATTTTTTAAGCAGAATATGGGCAAGAAAACTTGGCACCCTGCTTGCCGTTGCTGGGGGAGGGTTTGGTTTCCTTTTCATCCTTGGCATGGGAGGTTTGTGGCAGAATCGGCTCCCATTGGAGTACTACTCGCCTGAAACATTCGGTTTTTTAAGCCTTTTTGGATTGCCACATCTTGCATTAGGCCGGGCTTGCCTTTTATGGGGAATAAGTGCAGTGATTAATGGCAATCACCCCTTTAAAAAAGAGTACCTGGTTGGTCTGTATTTTGTCGTCCTTGTTTTGGTTCAACCTGTAACAGCAGCCCTGGGTTACATGCTCGTTTTTCTGGCCTTGTGCGGAATGGTAGTAATGCGATTCAATGAAAGTTCTTGCTTGAAAAAGGCGATCTTCAACGTATGGCATAAGGCAAAGAAGCGCTTAGTATGGACAGTTACTCCTGCTATTCCCCTCCTATTGATCATCCTGGTCAGCTTCCAGCGTGATTCGTTTTTGCAGATGTGGGAAAGGCAGAATATTGTCACTTCGCCACCGCCTGCAGATTATTTACTTGCTTATGGTTGGACCATCCCTTTTTTTGTAATTTCTATTGTACTAATGACAATAAAGAAAATCCGCTGGCAGCCATTTTTACTTACCTGGGTAGTATTTTTGCCTTTACTGGTTTACCTGCCAGTTAATTTACAGCGCCGCCTTGCTGAAGGCGGCTGGGTAGCGCTTGTCATTCTGGTTGTTCTGGTGTGTGAGCAAATCACCCATGGTAAAAAAGTGCTTGCATGGTCAGTAGCCATTTTCTCACTTAGCACAGTTGTAATCCTAGCTGGAGCTCTGATGACTGCATTACATCCTGCTGTTCCTGTTTTCCGAACTTCTGACGAGGTAAAAGCATTTAATTTTTTGTCAGATAATGTTGACCCTGGTGACGTCGTCCTGGCTTCCTACCCGGTATCGAATGCCTTGCCCGCATGGGCTCCCGTCAGGGTTGTCAGCGGTCATGGACCTGAGAGTATTGAAGGCGCAAGGATCAATGTAATGGTGACCGATTTTTTCGGCGGACAACTCTCTCCTGAACAGGAAACTGAATTTTTGCTGGACTTTCAGGTGAAGTATGTCTATTGGGGACCTGAAGAGAAAAGCATTGGCAATTGGGATCCTAGCATAATGAAATCCTTAAATCCGGTTTTTCGCGGGAGGGAAATTGTCATTTACGAGGTAGCTGCGCAATGAATCAAATAAAGAATTTGCCGCGCCCTGTCCTTCTGGTTGTGATCATTGCACCATTCATATTTTGGTTTGTCCCTCTGGTTACTGGGCAGGCAATCTACTGGGGCACACCGGCATTACAATTCATACCATGGCGAATCCTAGGTTTGGAACAGATCAGCCAGGGTTTCATTCCGCTCTGGAATTCTGCAAATGGTTTGGGAGCTCCTCTATTGGCAAATTACCAGACAGCATTCTTTTATCCGCCTGGCTGGATCATCAACATCCTGGGCTGGTTGTTTGGAAACGGGGGAACAGCCTGGGGTTTTACATTCATGCTGGCTTTGCATGGGTCCTGGGCTGGCCTGGGTATGGCGTGCCTGGCCCAGAAATACACGAAAAGATACGAAGGGATAATAATTTCTGCATTTGCGTATAGTCTGGGTTCCTTCTTCATTGCAAGGGCAGGCTTTTTCCCCATGGTTTGGACGGGCGCATGGTTCCCATGGATGCTGGTTTGCATTCCTTCCGACCTGGCTGCTTCCCGTTTTGTCTGGAAGCCGCATAGTTTCCCATTTGCCAGTTTAATGATTGTTAGCATGACGCTGTTTGCAGGGCATGCCCAGTTTTGTTGGTATATGCTTCTCTTTACCGGGGTTTGGGTGGCAGCAACAACAATGTTCGAAAAGCGCTGGAAAGCTTTGTGGAAGCACATAAGTGGATACTTTTGTATTGTTGTTTTTGCAGCAATGTTGAGCGCTATCCAACTGTTTCCAACCGCTGAGCTGCTCTTAGCCTCACAGCGATCCAGTGCGGTTCCTTTTGAAACCGGTCTGGCTTATTCCTACTGGCCGTGGCGGTTGATCACCCTTTTTGCTCCTGATTTTTTCGGCAATCCTACTTTAGGAAGCTATACAGGTTTTGGTAGTTATTGGGAAGACGCAGGTTATGTTGGAATAATTCCTTTATTTCTGGCCTTCAGTACAATTGGGATGGTTCTGAACCGGCCATTCACAGATAAAGATCCGGCGATCCGGCAAAGTATCATACTTCTTTGGGTTATGGTCATTATCGGGTTTGTTTTTGCCCTCGGAAAGAACACCCCGGTTTTTGTTTTCCTTTACAGGTACATTCCAACTTTTGACATGTTTAATTCTCCAGCACGGTTCTTAATTTGGGCAAATATCAGCCTGTGCCTGCTGGCAGCGATCGGAAGCAGCCGCTGGATCACACCTTCAGGAAAAGGCCTGTACTGGCTCAGGTTGGGGACTGCCGGAAGCCTATCAATTGTGATTACTTCGTTTTTCTTGAGGGCTTTTACTCAAGGTATCGGCCAACATCTTTTCAGGGCTGCGATGATTTTTGGAATCCTGTCTGCCTTGATGGGAGGGATGACATTAGTAAGGGGCTATGCAGAAAAAAGACAATTCCAGCCTTTCTGGATGGGTGGGATCATTTTAATTGTCCTGGTCGATATTATTGTTGCCGGATGTGGCTTGAATCCCACCTTACCAGCCGGGGAATATGAAAAAAATTCAGGCAAAATGGTTGTCATAAGCAAAGATGGAAGGATTTACCTGGACCCGGATGATGAATATACCCTCAAGTTTTCGAAGTTTAACCGACTAAATGATTACCGTCCTCTCAATAGTCCTGAAGAAATGCTGCATGGAATCCTGCCAAACACCAACCTGCTGGTTTCTGAACAGATGGTGAATAATTTTGATCCGCTCCTGGTTGCCTCATTTTCTGAACTTATAGAAGCGCTGCCCGTGATGGATGAGCAGGAAAAACTGAACTGGTTGAAGCTAATGGATGTGCGGTGGGTGGCTGAGTTGGACCTCACAGAAGAAAGTGGGGTAAGCTTCTCTGAGGTTGATGGGTATTCGCGGCTCTGGTGGTTTCCCTGCAATGAAAACGCCGGCAGCCATGCTGAGGCATTAGACCTATCACGGAAAGTATTGGCGGAATGGGACGGACTTGCTGCGATGGGAGTGGTAATTACCGAAGGGACAGAGGCTCATGAGTGCGTTGAAAAACCGGATTCTGGTTCATTTGATTTCCAAATAACCTCAGAAACGCCTTCGGGTATCAGCATGCAGGTATCATCCGGGCAGGATGGCTGGGTGATGTTTAGTGATACCTGGTACCCGGGATGGAAGGCATCCGTGGATGGAAAAGAAGTGGAAATTGTCCGCGGGTTCAGCCATTTCCGTACAGTATGGCTTCCGGTTGGCGACCATACGATTGAAATGAGATACAGACCGCTCAGTTTTACCATCGGCGCTAGTATCAGCCTCGCATGTTGGATTGCCCTTTTGATCCTGTCCGCAAATCTTTATATCGGGAAAAGAAAGACAAACCGGTCTGTTAAAAACACCCATCCGCGTCAATGATTGATGGAATGGCCTTTTTCAGCTTCTTTTGAATCCTGAAGCAAATCAACTGCATGGGGCAGAATTGGAAATACATATTCCAGGCTTTCCAGGGCGCCTTTTGGGCTGCCTGGAAGGTTTATGATCAAGGTGCGCTTGCGGATGCCGGAAACAGCCCGAGAAAGCATGGCATGCGGTGTGATCTTAAGGCTGAACGCCCGGATGGCTTCGCTGATGCCGGGTGCAAGCCTTTCTACAACTGCCAGGGTGGCCTCAGGGGTGACATCCCTTGAAGAGAAACCTGTACCACCGCTGGTCAGGATAACATCCACGGCACCTGTGTCTGCCCATTCGACCAGGGTGGAGGAAATTGCATCAACCTCATCTGGCACGATATGCTGTTTCACAACCGCATGGCCTGATCTGGTGATCGACTCAGACAAAACTGGCGCTGTCAGGTCTTCCCTTTCTCCCCGGAAGGAGCGGTCAGAAATGATCAATATGCCAAACCTGATCATAGCAGGTCCTTTCCATACACATCCACAGTCATTTTCTTATAGCTGCGCTTCTGGTAGAAGTCAATGGCTGTCTGGTTATCCGGGTAAACAAGCAAGTACATGCGCATGCAGCCTTTCTCTTTAAGGCGTTTTTCAAGCTCGCTTACCAGCGCAGACGCAATGCCTTGATTCCGGGACTGTGGTGCAACGGCGAGATGGTACATCATTCCCCGCCTGCCGTCAAACCCACCGATCACGGTCCCAACGATACCGGAACCTTCTTCAGCAACCAGGAAAAGGTCCGGGTCGCGTGCCAGTTTCTTTTCGATCTCTCCGGGCATATCGGAACGGGCGATATGGATACCGTTCCCGGCTGTCTCCCAAAGAGAAAAAACGCTTTCATAATCTTTTGGAAAATGAAATTCTCGGAGATGAAAAGTTGGTACCATGTTAGAATGAGCAGAAAATTTGCATAAGACAGGCGTAAAATAGTCAGGTGCCCCAGGAGCGACTCGAACGCTCAACCATCGGATTAGAAGTCCGGTGCTCTGTCCATTGAGCTACTGGGGCGGAATGTTTATTGGACCGGGCGGATGCCCCTGTACACTTTTGGCCCTGCTAGCGTTCTCAAGATCAGGTCAGCAGGCCGGTTGATCTTTTCTCCGATCTCTTTGGCTGTCATTGGTTTATTGCCATTCACGAACAGGACTTTAAAAACAGCATCGACAACTGTATTGTGTTCATCAATAAAACCGGGCAGCAAGGAACAATGGCTCATTAGAACATGCAGGATACCGTCGATCTGGGTAACTTCAGCAGTATCAGGGTCTACTGCATCGATTTTTGTTTCATCACCAGGGTTGTCAAATGCGGCCTGGTGATCAGGGCACAGGTAGTTCTGCAGAAACACTTTCCAGTTGTTGTCATTCTCGCGCCACCAATTAAAATCGATGTGGAATAATGTGGCTTCCGTCGGTTTTACCATGCTGAAGCGCTTGATCTCAGCCATCAAATCCTCCCTGCAGTGAAGAATCATTGAATCGGAAATAGAGGTCGCCCAGGTGGTTCGCCCAGGGCTTTTCCAGCAGCACTGACAGCATCAATCCCGGCGGACAGCGGCGCACGGTGTTGAGGGCTGCATATAACTCCTCTGCGTGCACATTTCCTTGGGGATTGAGCTTGATCATGTTGCCCATAACCTGCTGGATGGCTTTCTCAAGGGCTGGTTTGCCGCCGCGCGATTGCTGCCACACCTGGTCAAGTGAATCGACATCTGGTACGGCTACCGCCATCCGCTCATCAATGACGGTGGAGATGTTTTGTTTCAGCAATGCAAACACAACGCCGCCGTCTGCGCCAACCAGGGTGGTATGGATGTATTCTTTGGATGGGCGTTTCTTTTCTGCAAGGATTTTCACTTCGCCCGGCTTGTCACTTTTCTTGATGCGGATCAGGCTCCCGGGAATGACATCATTTTCCCTGTACCAATCCGCCAATCCATAGACATACCCCTGTGATCGGACAACCCAGCCGCTGAATTTCTTGCCGTTATTTTCATCTACAAATGTGAACAATACTCGGGGTGATTCATAAGCACTCGGGATCAATTTGGCAACTTCGGCAGCCAGCGGAAGGGTGCCGGCACGCCAATGGGGGTAAATGACAGCGAGAATAACCTCATCCTCATTCTTACTTGCAGAGCGGTTGGGTAATGCTTCCAACTCATCGACAATATTGGGTGAAAGCTGCTCCAGGAATGCGGCTGTCGTGCTGAAATCATACTCAAGCGCCCCGAATTTCAATAGGGAGGGCTGGTTTAGGACGGCTTCAGGTTCGAGGCGGTGCAGGTACCACAATACTTCACCGGTTGGACCAACCTCATCAAACCGCTCATCCTCCTGGAGCGCCAGGTTGAGGGAGAATTCCGTTAATTTCAGGTTGGTATCGGTTGGTAATTCAATAGACTGAAGGATGGATGAGGTTGGCAAGGGACCGCCGCCTTTTTCATCCAGCAGAGCTTCTGCCAGGTTAAGGTACCCGATGTTGACATCCACCAGCAAGGAGCGGGGAAACCAGCGACCGGCAATCTGGACCAGTTCTTTGTTTGCTTTGAGGGCGGTCTCTAATTTTTTAACGATGGCATCTTTATGGGAGATGAGCACCGCTGCTGGATCCAGGGACGGGTTGATGCCTGACACGGCAGATGGAAGGTTCAGTTTGTGGTCATCCAATTCGCTGGCAAATAGGCGGTTTTGTTTATCTGCTGATTGAACCTCGATGACCTTAAATGGAGCAAAATCAGGGTTGAAGCCTTCACGGACACTGACGACTTTGGCAGGAAGGTCATTTAGGGCTGGAAAGATCAGGGTATCGCCAGCGGAATATGTTTCTTTTGGCAGGTAGGCGGTGCCTAAACCGGCTTTGGCTTTCTCGATCCTGGCTAATTCGGTTTCGATGCGCCTGGAAACAAGGGCTGAAACCAGTTCCTGGGAAGTCTGGGGAATTTCAACCTCGAGAAGGAAATTGTACAGGAATTCGATATCCTGGTCTGTTGCCTGGAATTCGTCCCAGTAGGTCTTCGAAAAATTCATATTATTGCTCATGTTGCATACTCACGGAAGGTGGTGTAAATTTTGACAAATAATTATACCGTACTTAAGAAGGGATAATCTCTTGAATCCATTGCAGCGGATCTACCGGGATGCCGTTTACCCATACTTCCCAGTGGAGGTGCGGGCCGATCGAACGGCCGGTGTTGCCGATGGTGCCGATCAATTCTCCTGCCTGGACAGATTGTCCCACAGAAACAAAGGATTCGGACTGATGCGCATAGCCAGTATATATACCCCAACCATGATCGATGACAGTAAACAAACCTTTGATGGGAAGGGTGTCAGAGAAAACCACTTTACCTGGGGCAGCAGCGTAAATGTTCAGGTTATTTGCCGTATAGACGGTGAAATCCACACCGGTATGATAATAGTTGTAGGCTCCACCGTTATATTTGCGGCGGCGGCCAAAAGTTGATCCAAGATAGGGTTCATCAACCGGGTATGAGAACCTTGATATCCAGTATTTCGTGTCTGTGTTCTGGACAAGTTTTGCCAGGATACTATCTTCTTCCATGATCGTTTCAGGCTCGATGGTATAAGAATCCACTCCCGTTATATTTTCTGCTATGTAATTCCCGCTTTGGATAACCACATTCTGGTCAAGCTCATACACCGATTTTCTATTTACCACCACGCTGATAGAAAGAGGTGCCAACCCGGGATCTTGCATGGCGTGGATGCCAGCTAACGCGGTGAAGGAATTTACACCATCCGGATGAAAAACAAGCGCCATTTCATTGAATTTTGCATTTATCACCGGTTCTGACAAGTTGTGGAGGGTTAGAGCAAATGACCTGCCCTGAACGATTGGAAGAGGAGAAATTGTTAGGTACGGTGCAGGTACTTCGAGTGGGCTTTCTTGCGTCCCGGCAACAAACAATGGGTCTCCAGCGACCGGAATATTTTGATCTGGAATGGAACTGGCGAGGCGGATATTCCAGGGATTTACTCCGGTTAATATGGCTGATTCCAATATGCTTTGTGCTTCCGGCAAGATACCCAGGCTGGATTTCGTGCTGGTATTTTCAGGCTGGATAGTGAACACCTCAGTGCCGATGTATAGCTCAGACGGCGATGTCAGTCGGCTTAGGCGACTCAGGGCAGCAATATCTGCATTTGTGGAGATGGACAGGTAATGGAAGTTCTCCCCGGGCTGAACCATCTTACTGCTGATGGTGCCGTCAAGTCCTTCAAAACCAGGTATCCTGACCCGGTCGCCGATTTTCAGGTTGTTCGGATCCTCAAAGTCATTGGCTGCAATGAGATCGTTCAGGTCTATACCAAACCGGTAAGCAACGGTGTACAAAGTGTCACCGGATTCGATGACATAAACCGGCAGGATAGGTTCTGATTGGGCTTCAACCGGCGATGCAAGAGATAACAGGCTGAATATGACCAGCAGGCAAAGGATCTTAAATTTCATCGAAAAGTATTTTATCACCGACATTCCATAAATCCAGGTTGGAAGCGCAGGTTTCAATAATATACCTGGCAGGTGCGGAAGGAGCATAAAATGGATGCCAGGGTTTTGCATATGCCTTTGAAACCAGGATGTTGCCACTGTTCACCCAGAATACAGCAATCGGGATTCGCATAAAAAACATGTGAATAGATGAATTCAACCTGGAATCCCGTTTCTCATCGAAAAGCAGACCACCATCAGCCGAAACATTATTCTGGAACATTAAACCTTTCAGCCTAGAACTGAAGGTGTCACACAGTGTCAGTGTAAGGTGTTTCCTGTGGGGAGCAGAGAGATTTCTGGAAATAATGGTTTTCACAGGCACAATGGCTTTCGAAGGGTTGACTGGTAACTATTATACTGGAAAGATGGTAAGGAACAGGTTTACATGAACACGGGTCAGGGCAGGAAAGCGATTAAATGCGGGTGCTTCTGGTAAAACCATCCCGTGTCAGATATAATTGCTTCAGGAGAATCTATGGCAAAAAAACGGATTGTGATTGTTGATGATCATGAAGTGGTCCGGATTGGATTGAGGGCGCTCCTGGCGCAGCATCCTCAATTTGAAATTATTGATGAAGCAAGCAATGTAAAAGATGCATTAGAAATAGTCAGCAAACTTGAGCCGGACATCGTCCTGATGGATATCCGGCTGCCAGGTATGTCTGGAATTGAAGCCTGCGAACAGATAACACAGGATTACCCACAAACCAAAGTGGTTATGTTGACTTCATATGCTGAGGATGAGATGCTTTTCAACGCCATCCGGGCAGGGGCATCGGGTTATATCCTTAAACAAATTGGCAGTGAAGACCTGGTGCGTTCTTTAGAGGCTGTCGGGAGAGGGGATGCCCTGCTTGATCCGGCAGTTACCCAGCGGGTCTTCCAGGAAGTACGAAGGGCGGTAAAAGAAGAAGAAGCCTCTGCCTTTGCATCTCTTAGCCAGCAGGAGAAACATGTTCTCGGCCTGGTTTCATCGGGTAAGACTAACCGTGAAATCGCGAAGGAACTGTTCCTGGGTGAGGGGACAGTCCGAAACTATGTTAGCAGTATTCTTTCGAAATTGAATGTCAGCAACCGGGCAGAAGCTGCCGCGTATGCTGTTGAGCATAACCTGAAGGAATACCTATAATTCCTCCGAGCTGATCTCCTGCCAGGTTTTCTGCATAAAGAGGGCGTCCTCTTCCATGATCGGACTTTCGCACAGGATACGTCCACCAGCCATAAAGGTTAAGAGCGCTTTAAATAACCCAAGCAGGTCAAAATCTGATTCTTGAATGGGCAGATGGTTCCTTTCCCCTTTGGCAGAATACTCAATGCCAGAAAGGTGGATGTGAAGGTTTTTAAGCGAACCTTCTCCCAGCGCATTGCCGTAATCTTCAAGCACACGGCTCCATTCATCGTAGGTATTCATTTCCCCGTTTCCCGCGCGTGCATGCAGGTGGGCAAAGTCCAAGCAAGGAAATACACCAGGGATCTCCTGTCCCATTTTCAATGTGTCTGTGAGGGAACCCAGCATGGCAGTTTTCCCCATTGTTTCCGGGCGCAAGGTTACAAGGTTGCCGGCTGCTGTTAATTCCTGGACGCAGGCTGCCAGCCTGGGATTGGCTGTTTTTAAGACCTCTACCGGGTCTTGCCCGAAATATGATCCAGGGTGAAAAACAATATCAGTAGCACCAGCCAGGTTTCCATAATAGGCAGAATCCATTAATCGTTTGCGTGATTTAGGCCATTCCTCATCATTTGCATTCAGGTTGATGAAGTAAGGTGCATGCACGCTGAGACCAACATTATTTAGCCTGGCAGCCTGGTTGATCTCCTCACAGGTTTTTTCACTGACCCTTACTGACTGGACCCAGCCCAACTCAAACGCATCCAGGTTTAACGCCCTGATTTGCTGGATCGCACCTGCGCTCCCTCCAGGTTTTTTAGGTGTGGAAATTGGCGAGCCGACGGTGCCGAAACGGAAACTTAATGCCATACAGTTAACCTCCAGGGAAAATGATGGGGAATAAATGCCTTCCAAAAATTAATAGGCCGATCAATGCTGCTGTAAGCGCCAGCATGAGCACCCCGGCAGCGGACGTATCTTTTGCGATTTTGGCAATGGGGTGATATTCCTGAGTGAACAGATCGATACCTGCCTCGATGGCAGTGTTGATGCATTCAGCGGCCCAAACCAGCCCAATCAAAAGCAGCAGAATGAACCATTCCAGCCAGGGTACTCTCAGAATAAAGGCGAATGCAATCACCAGGATGGTAAATACCAGGTAGACACGGGTATTTTTTTGCGTGCGGAAAACATATGCAAGGCCGGAAAAGGCATGCTTTAATGAAATCATTCTCTTCCTGTTAAATTCATTCATCCGCGAAAAAATTCCTCACCTGGTATAAGATTTGGTCCTGTTCTTTCCACATGACCACTTTTTCCTGAGGTTCGGCGTGATCGTACCCCTTCAGGTGAAGAATACCGTGCACAATTAGAAGCGCCAGTTCCTGCTTGAACGGATGGTTGGCTTCGGCTGCCTGCTTTTGCGTTTGGGGTATTGAAATGATGATGTCACCAAGGTGGTAGAAACCGGTTTCAGGATCTGGATAGCCGCCTTCAAAAGAAAGGACATCAGTTGTGGAATCGACTGAGCGATACTGCAGGTTGAGCTCGTGTACAGCCTGGTCATCTTCCAGCGCAACGGATACCTGGGAATTGAGGTCGCCGAAATATTTATCCAGAACAGAATAGGTAAGATTCTCTATCCAATTTTCCGCGACAAGGTCCTGGTATTTGGAATTGACAGTTACCTGTACATTCATTTAGCTGGTTCCTCCTGCGATGCAGGTGCATCAAGGGCTAGAGGTTCAGCTGGTTTTTCGCTTTCGGGATATCGCAGGCGGGGATGGTAGGTATTCCGTAATGTAAACACGAAAGAATCGATAGTCCGGTTCAGGTCCAGGAAGGTTAAATTCGTGTCGTTCAGCTGTCCTTGCTGCAACTGGAAATCTACCGCTTTCCTCACGATTTCACGTAATTCGGTTTCGTTTTTCGGCAGGTCTGCACGTGCTTTTGCTTCAGTGCAATCTGCCAGCATCAGGAGGGCTGTCTCACGGCTTTGCGGCCGAGGACCAGGGTAGCGGAAATCTTCCATATCGAAGGTTTCACCTGTCACCACAGAAAGCTCTTTGGCCCGGTTGTACTGGTAGCGGGTGATGGTGGTGCCGTGATGTTCCAGGATAAAATCGCGGATGCGTGGGGGCAGCCTGTATTTTTTAGCCAGGGAGATCCCGTCTGTGACATGCTGTATGATGATCCGTGCGCTTTCCTGCGGGCTTAAGTCATTATGCGGATTGATCTGGGTGCCTACCTGGTTTTCGATGAAGAATTGCGGATTGAGAGCTTTCCCCGCATCATGGTACAGGGCACCGGCGCGTACAAGAACCGGGTCAGCCCCGATCGCTTTTGCGGCCTGTTCTGCAAGGTTGGAAACCTGCAGGCTGTGCTGGTATGATCCCGGCGCATTCTGCAGGATAAATTGCAGCAGGGGATGATCGGAACGTGAAATTTCAAGTAAATGGAGCGGGGTTGCCAGGCCGAACATTTGGGTGACGATGTACTGGAGAAGTAATGCCAGGCTGGATGAGGCAACACCATTGATGAAAACTGCACCAATCAATGTCGCGATCCCCATCCAATCGGTGTAGGTTTCCACCAGCCGGTAAGCCAGAATAATCATGCTTCCCACCAGTCCAACCGTCAATCCTGCCCAGATGTAGCTGGTAACTCGCCTTCCTTTTCCTAAAACAAGGATGCCGCACATGCTGGCGATTGAATAGAAAAGTGTCAAGTCCAGGCTTGATGGCATGCCAAATGCAGTTGTGATCGCCAGAACCAGCGTCAGTACCAGCCCCAGTTCTGAAGAGAAAAGGCTCGCAATAGTCAAACCGAAGGCTGCCAGCGGAAAGAAATAAGGAAGGATAGTGTGTCCCGGGATGAGCAATCTGCCTGAAATCAAGAATAACAGGAAAAAGACTGAAATCAAGAAAAGGCTGGTAATGCTCAAGTTGAGCTGAAAACGGCGGCGCTGGAAGTAGACGGCAATGAATCCGCTGGATATGATGGTAACCGCAAGGGATGCGACCAGGTTGTTTGCCATCGGGTTGGATCGGATGATGCCAAACTGGTGGAGAGTCTCTTCTATCTGCGGAGTAATTACCTGACCTTGCTGAACGATGAGTTCTTCTGCGACAAAAGACTTGGTTACAGGTAAAACCAGATCAGCTGCCCTTTTCCTGGATGCTTCTGTCAATTCTTCGCTGAAAAGGCTGGTGGGTATTATAAACGGGCTGACAATAACATCTACCAGCCTGGATTGTTCAGTTGTGAGTGAGAAACTAACAAGTGATACAACGGACCGGCGGGCTTCGGTTACCTGGGTATCGCGGATGGAATTGCGCATTACCTGTTCAAGTACAGACAGGGCTTCCTGCTGGACTGCGACCCAGCGGGTTTGCGGCATTTTCAGAATGGTTTCTGCATACTCGTCTTCAAGGGTAAGGTTTGCAAGGTGAGCAAGGTCATCCCGCTTTTGTTCTGGGCTGGCATAGGAATCAGTCCGGACGTTTGAAATATATGCAAGGGTTGTCCTCAGGTTTTCCAGCTGGGTGCGGGCGATCTGAGGATCTGCTGGTAGGTAAATAGGCTGAACGGATTGGCGTGCTTTTTCTACAGCCTCATCTGTGAGAACTTGGCTGGTAAAAGTGTGGGTATATGGTGCAACAATATTATGCGGTGCTACATCGCCCACTTTAAGTGAGTAGGTGTTGTTTTCAAGGTAAGCCGGGAGGACAATCGCCCCTAATGTCAAAATTGATATTGAGACCAGGAGTATTGTGCGCAAAAAAGCTTTCCGTTTTTCCCTGGTAGAGCTTTTCCCGTTTTCCTCAATCATCAGGTTTACTTTTCCAGCAGCTTCCTTACCACCTGGCTAACCTGAGCATTTGGCGCTTTACCTTGTAGCCTGGGCATAAGCAGTTTCATCACTTTGCCCATATCGGCTGGCGAAGCAGCCTGTGCTTCCTGGATGGCTTCAGCTGCCAGGCTGGTAAGTTCTTCTTCGGTTAATTGCCTGGGCAAGTAGGTTTCAAGGATGCCAATTTCCTGCCGGTTCTGCTCAACCAGCTCAAGCCTGCCGGCTGCTTCGGCGCCTTCGATGGAGTCTTTGCGGATTTTGATCTCCTTTTGGACCAAGGTAAGGATAGCTGCCTCGTCAATTGGCACACCTTTTTCGGTATCCGCCAGCTTAACTGCACTGAGCAGCAGCCTGAGTACCCTCAGCATGGTTTCGTCTTTACTGCGCATGGCATTTTGAATTGCTATTCCTATGTCTTCCCGTAAGGTCATAATTACCTGCCTATGGATTCACGCTGATTAAGTCTTTAATTTGATTATACGTGGTTTCCCCGATGCCAGGAACATCCATGATTTCTTCGGTAGAGCCAAAGTCACCATTAATTTGCCGGTAAAATACGATATCTGATGCCCTGGTTGACCCAATGCCTGGCAGGAGCATCAATTCTTCAATTGTGGCTGTGTTGATATTAAGGGGGTTGGATGCTGAAGGTAGAACCGGCTCATCTGTCGTTACGTAAATGTCGGATGATTTGTCAGCAGGAAGCATCTCGCCTTCTTTTGGAATAAAGACTTTACTGCCATCCAGTAAGGGCGCTGCCAGATTGATCTGGGCTGTTGAGGCTTCATCGGTCAACCCGCCGGCGGCTGTAACTGCATCGGCAATCCTGGCAGACCTGGGTAGAGAATAGAGTCCGGGGTGCTTCACCTCGCCATCAATGTGGACCTGGATAGGAGCAGGGGTAGCTGCATCGTGGAGCTGGTAAGCGTCACCTCTAGGCCGGGTGGCAATCAGAATAACCAATCCGGCTGCAGCTAAACCAGCACATACTCCAAGGGTAAAGCGCTGCCAGGAATTCATGATCAGGTTTTATATTTTTCTTCTTCTTGCAGCATGGCGTTGAATGCTGCGATGGATACTTCCAGCATGGCAGGTTCAGGTTCGGCTGTGGTGAGCAGCTGTAAGGCAAGGTTGGGTTTGACAATGTTGCATACTATCCTATTATCCAGGTGATTGGCTGTCCAGCGGATATATTCATACGCCAATCCGGCAATGATGGGCAGCAAAACAATGCGGCTGAGCAGCCTGAGCCAAACCGATAAGGGACCAAGCAGGGTGAATACCAGGATGGAAAGAATGACAAGCGTCAACAGGAAGGCTGTCCCGCAGCGAGGGTGCTGGATGGAAACAGACATCAGGTTTTCAGGAGTGAGCTCTTTTCGGGCTTCAAACCCGTTTATGGTCTTATGCTCTGCACCGTGATATTGAAAAACACGGTGAATTTCCGGCAATTTCCTAATTCCCCAAACGTACAATAACAGCATGACAAGGCGTAAAATCCCCTCGAAAAGGTTGCCCAGCCAGCTGCTCCAGTTGAAAAGATTTTCAAACCAATGCCCTATTAATGCAGGAAAAAGGAAGAACAACCCGATCCCCAACGCGATCGAAAAGATCATGGTGAGAACAAGGGTTGGACCCTCTATCTTTTCATCTTCAGTTTCGCTCTGGTGATTGGCTGAAATGGTCAGGTACCGCATCCCCAGACCAAGGGCATCCCAAAGCAGGATCAAGCCACGAAGGAGCGGTATTTTTTTCAAATTGCTTTTATAGATTCCACTGAGTTCCTCGGTCTGGACAACAATTTCCCCCGAGGGTTTTCGGAATGCGGCCGCCAGGGAGTGGCTGCCGCGCATCAATACTCCTTCGATCAGCGCCTGACCGCCGTAATTGGGTAATCGGCTTTCTTCTGACATGCTGGTTACTTCTCCAGTTCCTGCATATTGAACAGGAAGTGGATGAGGGCATCAATCCCTGTGTACCAGGTAGGAAGGTCCAATTTTTCGTTAGGAGCATGGACATTATCATCCGGCAGGCCAAATCCGCTTAAGATCGATTCGCTGCCGAGGATGGTCTGCATGTGAAAAACGATCGGAATGCTGCCTCCCTCGCGCTTGTAGACCGTCTTCTTTCCCCATGTTTTTTCGAGAGCATCAGCCAGGGCCTCTGAAGCAGGCAAAGTTGTATCAAGTAATGAAGCAGGTGCACCTGCCATAGGGGTTAATTCCCAGCGGATTGTATTAGGGGCATGGATTTGAAGGTATTTCACGAGCTGTTGCTGGACTTCAGCTGGATCCTGGTTGGGGACCAGCCGCATTGAAATTTTCGCCATTGCCCATGAAGGAATGACGGTTTTGGATCCCTGCCCGGTAAATCCTGAGTACAACCCGTTGACCTCAAGGGTAGGGCGGGCTCCAATCCGTTCAGCGGGGATATAACCCTCTTCACCCCATAACTCATTAACCCCCATTTGTTTGAGGTAAAAATCCTCATCCAGAGGAGATTCTTCCAACTGTTTGTGCTCCTTTTCGGAGACTGGAATGACGGGATCATAATACCCGGGCAGGGTGACCCTGCCTTTTTCATCATGCATCCCGGCGATCAGCTCGCATAATGCCTGGGCAGGATTATGCACAACGCCGCCAAAGATGCCAGAGTGAAGATCGCTTTGCGGGCCAAACACTCTCAGCTCAAAATAAGCCAGCCCGCGCAGACCATAGGTTATGGTTGGAGTATTGCGCGCGATCATGCCGGAATCGGTGTTTAATACAATGTCACTTTCGAGCAGCTCTTTATATTCTTCCAGGACCGGGGTCAAGCTGGGTGAGCCAATCTCTTCTTCACCTTCAATCAACCACTTGAGATTTACATTCAGATCGGTCGTTTTAAGGATCGACTCAACAGCGCTCATACAGGCAATTACCTGGCCTTTCATATCAGATGCGCCGCGCCCATAAAGGCAATCATCGCGTACCTCTGCTTCGAATGGCGGGGACAACCAGAGATCCAGCGGCTCTGCCGGCTGTACATCGTAATGACCGTAAATTAAAACTGTTTGAAAGGCTGGGTCGATGGTCCGCTCGGCAAATACCAGCGGATGTCCTTCAGTCTCTATCAGGCGTGTATCAAAACCAAGCTTTTCCAACCTGGTCATAAGCCATTGAGACGCCTTCAGCATATCGTTATTATGAGCGGGATCGGTGGAAACCGAAGGGATGCTGACCAGGTCTACAAGCGAATTCAGAAATTTCTCACGGTTTTTTTTCGCATACTCAAGCGCTGCGGTTCGAGGTGATGTCATGATCACAATCTCCTATAGGTAATTATCAGGATTATATGCTATTTTATGGTTCTTTGCGAACCGTTTGTGCGTTTGTACTTTTATTAAAACATGCTAAAATAATCTTACCGGGTTCGGTGGTCGATCCTGGTAGTGCCAGGGTCGGCGTAGGGTACCGTGTTGCCCTTCGAAAAGTGCCGCCATCCGCTGTCCACCGATCCTATGAAAATATATTCTGACATCTCCTCTCCTGATTCTATACAAAGCCTGAAAGCGGTGCTGGGAAATGCACCGGCAAACACCAGGATTCTGTCTGGCGGTACTGATCTACTGCTTGAGCTTAAACAGGGCATCAAACCTCCCGTAGAACTCATGGTGGATGTGTCTGCGGTTCCAGAGATGTTGCAACTGGAAGAAAATGGTAAACAGATTTTCATCGGGGCAGCAGTACCGCTGGCTGATATTGCCGGTTCTACCCTGGTAAGGGAAAAAGCGACTGCGCTGTATGAAGCCTGCCGGTTGATTGGAGGTCCGCAGGTGCGGAACGTTGCCACGCTGGGAGGCAATGTGGGCCATGCCCTGCCTGCAGCTGACGGGAGCATTGCATTACTTGCCTTGGATGCACAGGCAGATGTACTCACATCTGATGGCATCGGCCGTTACCAGTTGACGGAGCTTTATCTAGGTCCGGGGAAAACTGCCTTGCAGCCAAAAGATGTGATCCTGGGTTTTTGGGTAGATGCGGCTGGAAAAAACCAGGCCTCAGCTTTCAAGCGGATTATGCGTCCTCAAGGGGTAGCACTGCCAATATTAAATGTATCCGTTTGGTTGGAGCGTACTGCTGATATTCTCAATACCATTCGAATCGCAGTTGGTCCAGGTGGTCCGGTTCCAACCCGTGCTGCGGCAGCTGAAGAATTCCTTTCGGGTAAAAAAGTAGATGATGCTGCCCTGCAGCATGCGGTTAAACTGCTCTTGGGCGGGATAACATTAAGGACCAGCGCCATGCGGGCTACTGCCGGCTATCGGAAACATCTTTGTGTGCAATTATTCACTGATGTGCTTCTCGAAGCCTGGAAACGGGCTGCCTGAATTACTGGTAGGAGCAAAATAGAATGACAGACAAAGTGCATAAAATTCAATTTGTGGTGAATGGTGTATCGCGAACCGTAGAGGTGGAAGCATCGGAGATGCTTTCTGACATGTTGCGAGAACGCCTTGGGCTGACGGGGACAAAAATTGGCTGCAATGAAGCTGAGTGCGGGGCATGCACGGTGGTGGTCAATGGAAAACCAATTCTATCGTGTACTTATCCGGCTGTTAAGGCGCATGGAAAGAACATCCTGACGATTGAAGGACTGGCACAAGTTCATAACGGACAGGAAATCCTGCATCCTTTGCAGGAATCGTTCATAAAGCATGGTGCAGTGCAATGCGGATTTTGTATTCCCGGCCAGATCATGACCTCTTATGCCTTGCTGGAACAGAACCCAAATCCTTCATCGGAAGAGATCCGCTATGCCCTGAAAGATACCCTCTGCCGGTGCGGGGGATATCCCACTATTGAGCGAGCGATCCAGGCAGCTGCGAAAAGTATCCGATCCGGAGCTCCGGTATCCGATCCGGATGTAACCGAGTCAGTAAGGGCGAAAAATTATATCGGCCATACGCACATTCGGCCTGAAGCCCTCGAGAAGGTAACCGGGCATGCCCTTTATACCGATGATCTGAAATTTGCCAATATGCTGGTTGGCGCAACTAAACGGTCAAACATTCCTCATGGAATTGTTAGAAAGCTCAATGTCGATAAGGCAAAACTGGTTCCTGGGATTACGGCGGTAATCACTGCAGATGATATCCCCGGGCAGATCAACCACGGGCTGGTTTATGCAGACTGGCCAACCCTGGTTGGGGTAGGGCAAAAAGTTCGCTATGTGGGCGATGCTATTGCCCTGGTAGCTGGGGAAAGCACTGCGGCAGTGCAGGAAGCCTTGTCCTTAATTGAGGTAGAGTATGAGCCATTACCGGTAATTACCAACCCGGTGCAGGCAAATCAGCCAGATTCAGTCCATGTGCACGAGCAGGGAAACTTACTGAAGCACATCAAAGTCCGCAAGGGAGATATAGAGAAAGGTTTTGCTGAGGCTGAAGTTATTCTCGAGAAAACCTACTACACACCGACAACCGACCATGCTTTTATCGAGCCAGAATGCAGTATTGCCCGGGTAACTGAAAAGGGAAGAATTGAGGTCTATGTAGGTTCGCAAATACCTTATTCTGACCGCAGCCAGGTAGCTGCCGTAATGAATATGCCTGAAGACAGGATCCGGATCAAAGGGATGCTGATTGGGGGTGGATTTGGCGGGAAAGAAGATATTATGGGTCAGATCCATGCTGCCTTGCTGGCTTGGAAAACCAGGCGGCCGGTAAAAATCCTTTATGACAGGCACGAATCCCTGGTTGTGCATCCCAAGAGGCATGCAACCCAGATCACGGTCAAGATCGGTGCAATGCGGGACGGTAAGATCGTGGCTGCACAAACCGAATTGTATGGTGACACTGGGGCATATGCCTCTCTCGGCGACAAAGTGATGACAAGGGCGACAACACATTCAACCGGGCCGTACGAGATCCCGAATGTGAAAATTGATTGTTATGCAATGTACACTAACAATCCGCCGGCAGGAGCTTTCAGGGGTTTTGGAGTCTACCAGTCTGCCTTTGCAGTTGAATCGGCAATGGATGAGCTGGCTGAAATCCTGGGAGTCCACCCAGTCGAAATTAGAACGGAAAACGCCCTGCGTGTCGGATCTATCACCAACACAGGACAGTTGCTGCGGGAAAGTGTTGGTTTAACTGAATCACTTGAGAAAACATGGCAGATGGTTCAACTGCTTGGAGGCAGGGATCCCTTCACTGCGAAAGCAGTTCCGGGAAAACCATATTCAAAACGGGCATGGGGCTTGGCTGTAGGATACAAAAATACCGGACTCGGCGGAGGTGCACCGGATAAGGCTGGTGCAGAGGTGGAGCTATTCCCGGACGGATTTTTTGAAGCCCGGACCTCTTCGGCAGAACTTGGACAGGGTCTGGTAACCGTTTTACAGCTGATTGCTGCAGAAGAGTTGGGAGCAAAGCTGGAAAATGTGCATGTTTACCTCTCCGATACAGATAAAACCCCTGACGGGGGTCCGACTACTGCCTCGCGCCAGACGTATGTGACCGGGAATGCAGTAAAGGGGGCAGCAAAGGCCATGCGCGAAGCGATTACAAGCGTCCTGGCTGAGCATTTTGACGTTGCTCCCGATCATGTTAAATTCATTGAGGGGCTTGCCCAGGTGGATGACCGAACGTTGACCTTCGGAGAGATTGCCGGCATTATGCTGGCCGAGGGAAAAATCCTCACTGCCAGCTTTGAATACTGGGCTCCGAAAACCCTGCCGCTGGGCGAGGGGGGAGATATGCATTTTGTCTTCTCCTATGCTACCCAGGCTGCCGAAGTGGAAGTCAATACCATTACCGGCGAGGTTGATGTCCTGCGGATTATTTCCGCCAATGATGTTGGCACCGCGATCAACCCGCTGGGACTCCAGGGACAGGTAGAAGGCGGCGTTGTGATGGGTATGGGTCATGCGCTATCAGAAAAGTTCATTGTGAAAGACGGTTACGTAGTGACAGACAGGTTGGCAAAATACCGTATCCCCTCCATTGTCCAGACGCCTGAAATCACCTCGATTGTTGTGGAACACCCCGCAGCAGATGGACCGTTTGGTGCTAAGGGTGTTGGGGAAATTGTGAGCATACCTACTGCGCCTGCCATAACGAACGCCATTTACAATGCAACCGGAGTCCGCCTGAGGGAGCTGCCGGTAGACCAGGAAGCGATAGCCAAAGAACTGCATGGATTTGAAGCAGGAGGATAAGATGATAATCACAAATGGCCAAGTTATCACTTATGAGCAGCCAAACAGAATACTGCAGAACCATGCAGTCCTGGTGCAGAATGGGTTTATCAAACAGATAGCTGACCAGAAAGTATTGCTGGAAGCTTACCCTGATGAAGAAAGGCTGGATGCGAACGGCCAGCTTGTGATGCCCGGAAATATCTGCGCACATACGCACTTTTACGGAGCCTATTCGCGCGGCATGGCTATTCCGGGAGCGGCACCGGATAGTTTCCCGGCCATTTTGGATAAATTGTGGTGGCCGCTTGACCGATCCTTATCCCTGGAAGATGTGAAATATTCAGCCTATGTTTGCATACTTGAAGCCATCCAGCACGGAACGACAACCCTTATTGACCACCATGCATCGCAAAATGCTGTACGCGGATCACTTTCTGAGATAGCCAGAGTGGTGGAAGAGACCGGCATCCGGGCTTCATTGTGTTATGAGGTGACTGACCGGGATGGTGAAGAGCGCACTCGTGAGGGCATTGAAGAAAACCTGGAGAATATCCTCCTGGTCAAAAACGAGAAACCGCTCAATGGACGGTTAGGGGCGACCTTCGGGTTGCATGCCAGCCTGACGTTATCTGAGCAGACACTAGAGAAATGCAGGCAGGAATGCCCGGAGGATGTAGGTTTTCACATCCATGTGGCTGAGCATTCAGTCGACCAGTATAAAACCCAGGAAATTAGCGGATTGCGTGTAGTCGACCGACTATACAAGCATGGCATCCTTGGTCCGCGTTCAATTGCAGTGCATGCGGTCCATGTTGACGGAAGAGAGATGGAACTGCTCCGCGGTACCGGAACATGGGTGACCCACCAGCCCAGGTCGAACATGAACAATGCGGTCGGAATTGCACAAATTGAATCAATGCTGAGGATGGGCATTAAAGTTTGCCTCGGGAATGATGGTTTCTCCAACGCGATGTGGGAAGAATGGAAAACCTGTTACCTGGCACATAAGCTCTGGAACCTGGATCCGCGGCGAATGGGCGGGTACACTGTCCAAGAAATGGCTATTTACAACAATGCCGCACTTGCGTCCCAGCAATTCGGAGGAGAAGTAATCGGCAAGCTTGTTCCGGGGGCTAAAGCGGATATCATCCTGGTAAACTATAAACCGTTTACACCCATGACTGACGGTAACCTGCCCTGGCACATCCTGTTCGGATTTCATGAAAGCATGGTAACGACAACAATTGTGGACGGTAAAGTGTTGATGAAAGACCGGGAGATCATGACGGTGGATGTCGACAGGGTTTTTCATGAAGCATTGAATTGTGCGCCAGCCTTATGGAAGCATTACCAGGAAAAATTCTTATAAATTCTTGGAGGTATTGTGACCGAAATTCCTGAAGTCAATATCAAAACGATCGGTATTCTTGGCGGTACGGGAAAAGAAGGCAAAGGTCTTGCCTACCGCTGGAGTAAAGCCGGGTACAGCATTCTTATCGGCTCAAGAACATTTGAAAAAGCAGTAGCAGCTGCAGAAGAGATCCGGACTTTGCTGGGAGGTGAGGCAGCCGTGACTGGTATGGAGAATGATGAGGCTGCCAGGCTGAGCGATATCGTGGTGCTGACGGTTCCATTCAGCGCGCATATTCCCATGTTGGAAAGCTTGAAAGATGCACTGCAAGGCAAAATCCTGATCGATGTTACCGTACCGCTGGTTCCGCCAAAAGTTGCAAAAGTTCAAATGCCGCCAGAGGGCAGTGCCTCACTGCAAGCCCAGAAGATACTGGGAGAGGGTGTGCAGGTGGTAGCTGCTTTCCAAAATATTTCCTACGAGAACCTGCTTAAAGAAGAACAAGTTGACTGCGACGTCCTGGTTGCGGGCACAGGGAAAGCTGCAAGGAATGTGGTGATCAAATTGGTTGAGGATGTGGGTTTAATTGGCTGGGACGCTGGACCAATTGAGAATTCATTGGTTGTGGAAGGCTTGACGTCTGTTTTGATTGGGATCAACAAGCAGTATGGTGTTGAAGCATCGGGCATCAGAATCACAGGAGTGAACCGCTAGGCAGCATCATGAAAATTGAATTGACCCCTGTTCCAGATTTCCCCCTGGTCATGCCTGGTGATGATCTGGCTGACCTCATCATCAATTCCTGCGAGAAAGCAAGCATCAGTATCCAGGATGGCGATATTTTCGTTCTGGCCCAAAAAATTGTCTCAAAATCTGAAGGTCGGCTTGTGAACCTGAACGATGTTGAAGTAACTGAAGAAGCGTTAAGCCTGGCAGAGAAGACAGGAAAAGACCCACGCATGGTCGCACTGGTCTTGAGTGAGAGCAGGAAGGTCCTGCGATACCGGACTAATGTGCTCATTGTTGAGCATAAACTTGGATTTGTTTGTGCTAATGCCGGAATTGACCACTCCAATGTTCACGGTGCAAGCGGAAACCCGGACGACTGGATGCTTTTATTGCCGGAGAATCCGGACGGCAGCGCCAGCAGGATCCGTGAAAAAATTGAGACTCGGCTGGGTGTACGCATCGGGATTATGATCATTGATTCGCATGGCAGGGCTTGGAGAAACGGTACTCTGGGTGCAGTGATCGGGTTATCTGGTGTGCCGGGGCTGGTAGACCTGCGGGGAGAGCCAGACCTTTTCGGTTTCAAGTTGAAGATCACCCAAGTAGCAGCAGGTGATGAACTGGCAGCTGGAGCATCGCTGGTGATGGGACAGGCAGCGGAAGGGACACCGGTTGTGCACGCGCGTGGTTTTCCTTATCCATTACGGGAAGCCAGTCTGAATGAGCTTATACGGCCAGAAACTGAGGACCTTTTCCGATGACCATTGCCATTGCCTCGCTGCTTGATCTAGATCAGGCACCAGAAAGCAAGAAAATCTGGAATCTGATGCTGGAGCGCTGCAATTATTCAGGTTTACTGCCGCTTCCTATTCCGCATTTTTCCTGGCAGGTGGCAGGCGTTTATTCGATGGACCAGCTGCTGCCGGCGATCGAGAGCCTGGCAATGACCTGGAATCAGTTTTCGGTGAGGACCTCGGGATTGGGTTTTTTTACTGGCGAGACACCGGTGCTCTACCTGCCGATTATTAAAACCAGGGAACTGCTGGAAAAGCATGAAGAATTGTGGCATTTGTGCTCAGGTTATGCAAAAGACCTGAGCCTGCATTATTCCCCGGAAAACTGGATGCCGCACATCACCATTATCCACCAGAAATTTTCATTTGAAGGGGTATCCTGTGTGGTTGAAGACTTGTACCAGAAAAATTTGGGCATGGAATTCAAGGTAGAGAAGGTAGAGATCATCTACCAGAATGAAAATGATGAAGGTATTAAAGCCGAATTTTCTTTACAAAAGGGGTAAATTTTGAAAATAGTTGCACTTGCAGGCGGTGTGGGCGGCGCAAAACTGGCTGACGGACTGGCACAGAACCTTACGGCAGAAGATTTAACTGTCATTGTCAACGTAGGGGATGATTTCACCCACATGGGTTTATATATTTGCCCTGACCTGGATACTGTCTGTTATACCCTGGCAGGCCTGGCTAACCCGGATACCGGTTGGGGCCGGTCAGGTGAAAGCTGGACGGTTTATGACCATGTGGTGAAATTGGGTGGACCTGACTGGTTCCACCTGGGCGATAAAGACTTTGCTACTCATCTGGAGAGGACAAGGCTGTTGCATGACGGGCAACCGCTGAGCGAAATTGCGGCTGTATTTAGCAAACAATGGGGAGTACCTGTCAGTGTCATACCAGTTACCAATGACCCTGTACCTACAATAGTATCAACGAAGGAAAAAGGAGAACTGGGATTCCAGGATTACTTTGTCCGAAACAGGTGCGAGCCTGTTGTGACTGGATTTCGGTTTGAAGGGATCGATAAAGCAAGCCCGGCACCAGGGGTGTTGGATGCAATCCAAGCAGCTGATGGGATCATCATCTGTCCATCCAATCCTTATGTAAGTATTGCGCCTATCCTGTCGGTTCCCGGTATTATGGTGGAAGTCAAGAAGAAGAAAGTGGCGGCAGTATCGCCAATCGTTGGCGGAAAGGCGATCAAAGGACCTGCAGCAAAAATGTTCCAGGAGATGGGAATTAAAGCCAGTTCAGTTGCTGTTGCCCGGCAATACCAGGATATCCTGACCGGATTTATCCTGGATTCGGTAGATGCTGATTATGCCGGGGAAATCCAGCGCTCAGGTATAATTCCAATGGTGACCAATACGGTCATGCATACCATTGAAGACAGAAAACGCCTGGCCGCAGAGGTATTAGACTTCTTTAAGAGAATATTTTAACAGGGAATTTCAATGAGCCACTGGATTTGTGTGCCTGTCAAGCCGTTCACTTATGGAAAATCGCGCCTGGCCGGCATGATTTCTGATGAAAAGCGTTACCAGCTGAACAGAGCATTGCTTTCCCATACATTGCACATTGTCCAGAACAGCCGTTGGAAATGCAATGTTATTGTGATCAGTAAGGGAGAAGAAGCCCTGGAGATAGCTGTTTCGATGGGATACAAAACCATCGTAGAAGAGCCGCCTTTTGGACTGAACCGGTCGTTGCGGACTGTAACTAAGGTTCTGTTTGAGGAAAAAGCCGCCAGTATCACAGTTCTGCCTGCCGATTTGATCCTTCTGACCGCCAGTGAGCTGGATTTTATCCATGAAATGCGCATGCAGCAAGGTGGAATCATCATCGTGCCTGATCGGTTTAAGGCAGGCACCAACCTCCTTTCGGTAATGCCACTTAATGCGATCCCTTTTCGTTTCGGGAGGAACTCATTCAATAAGCATCTTCATTCTGCCAGGAATAATGAAGTACCCGTCATGATCCATGAATCCACATACCTTGGGTTTGACCTGGATACCGAGCAGGATCTGATTGAACTGGAAAGGTTATGCCCGAATATTCGTGACACCATACCTGAAATTTCGTGTTTTGAGCACATTTTCTTCTAAAAGGAGCTTGAAATGACAAAACCCGCAGCACTTTATTTACAAGATGCACATGATTTACGCGATGGCCTGGATTATGTACGCTATGCTGAGGCAAAGGGATTTGATTCAATCTGGCAGGCTGAAAGCCGCCTGGTACGGGATGCCATCGTCCCAATGGCGGCATATGCCGCTGTTAGTGAGAAGATCAAGATCGGTTCAGGGGTGATCAACAACTGGACCAGGAACATCGGACTGCTGGCTGCCACTTTTCTGACACTAGATGACCTGGCACCAAACCGGATCATCTGTGGAATTGGCGCCTGGTGGGATCCGCTGGCAAAAAATGTGGGTATCACCCGTTCAAAACCTTTGACCGCAATGAAGGAAACCGTCCTGGTGCTTAAGAGGCTGCTGAATATGGAGCGGGTCACATTTCATGGAGACTTTATCCATGTGGATGGGATCGAACTGGATGTGGTTCACGGTAGAAAGGAACCACGCAATGTACCGGTCTACATCGGTGCTACCGGTGACCAGATGATGGAGCTGACGGGTGAGATTTGCGATGGTGTTGTCCTGAATTACTGCGTCCCCCCCGAATACAACACCCGTGCTCTCGAGCTGCTGGATAACGGCGCCAAGAAAGCCGGGCGCAGAGTGGATGATCTCGACCGTCCGCAGCTGGTGGTATGTTCAGTCGATTATGATCACGATAAAGCAATCGATACCACCCGCGGGCTGTTGACCCAGTATCTGGCGCAGCAACCCCATATTGCAAAGGCCTCCGGTGTGTCCATGGATATTGTCCAGGAGATCCAGTCCATCCTTGGATGGCCAGCTACACATGAACAGATCCAGAAAGCGAAGCACCTGGTGCCCGAAGAATTGATCCATCACATCACTGCGTCAGGAACGCCTGATGAAGCGCGTTCAAAAGTCGAAGAATACCGCAAAAACGGCTGCACACTGCCGATCCTGTACCCGGTAGGCGGTGATGTAAAACTGCTGATAGATACATTCAGCGCTTAATTTATTTTTGGAGGCTGTCATGATTATTGAGTATCTGCGCCCAACCGGGTTGGAAGAAGCAATCCGTATGCTTTCCATGGCTGGTGTAAAGAGTAAACCGTTAGGCGGAGGGACTGTACTTAGCAAGAAAGCGCTGCATGAGGATTTTACAGTTGTTGATCTGCAAAAATCCGGGTTGAATAAAGTTTTAGCCAGAGGTGAAGCGCTGATTATCGGCGCAGCCTGCACATTGCAGCAATTAATGGATTATGACCAGGTTTCAAATTCTTTAAAACCAGCGATTGAGCGAGAAACAAACCTGCACATGCGAAATATGGCTACGATAGGCGGTACTGTTATCTCGGCGGATGGGTGTTCACCACTGGTGACAGCATTGACCGCACTGGATACAATCGTAACCTGGCAGCCAGGGCAGAAAGAGGTCAGGCTGGCAGATTGGCTGGCTGACCGGAGAATTTCAGCGCCAGGATTGCTGATTGAACATATAGCAATCAGCACAATAAAAGACTTAAAGTGTAAATTCTTAGCCCGCAGCCCGCAAGATTACCCGCTTGCAAGCCTGGCAGTAGCAAAGGGACCTGATGACAGCTTGTGTGTGGTTGCCGGGATGGTACGGGAAGGTCATCCAGTTGTTTTGTATTCTGGCAAATCCACTGATGATTGCATTAATGCAACTATTGCTGGATGTAATTCATTGCTTACTGGTTCCAGGTATGAAGAATACTTAAAATCAGTATTGCCTGCTACAGTAAGCCAGATGCTGCAGGAAAGTTATTAAGGTCACAAGAGGGTAGCATGCAAATTTCAATTAATTTAAATGGTGAACCGGTTACCTGGGATACGGCTCCGGGTGATACCTTATTATCTGTTCTCAGGCATCAGGGATACTTTGGGGCGAAATCGGGCGGTTGTGAGAACGGCGAATGCGGGGCTTGTGCTGTTCTGCTGGATGGAAAACCCGTCAATTCCTGCTGCATGCTGGCAGCCCAGGCAGATGGACATGCCATTGAAACTATTGAGAGCCTTGGTGAGCATCCAGTTAAAGGGTGGGCAGGATCAAAAGGGCTGCACCCGATTCAGCAAGCTTTTGTGGAGACAGGGGCAGTCCAATGCGGCTATTGCACCCCTGCATTCATACTTGCGGCAAAAGCCTTACTGGACAAGGAATCCAATCCGACAGAAGCTATGATCCGCGAAGCAATTTCGGGTGTACTTTGCCGCTGCACCGGCTACTTAAAGCCTGTTCAAGCCATAATGCGGGCAGCAGCGGTACTCAGGGGTGAAGAGGTTGAACCCATCAATCCTGAAGGATTGGAGGTTCCACCAGAATGGTTAAAACCGCTGGATCAGCCTGACACGCATGAGGATTTATCCGGTTTGGGAGGCGGACTGACAGAAACGCAAATAGTGCCGAAAATTTGGGTGCTGCCAGAAACAGCACCGCTCAGTACAGTCGGCAAGCCTGAGCAGAAAGTTGACGCGATCAAACTGGTGCAGGGAAAACCTTCATTCACTGATGATGTTGAAAAGCGGGGTATGTTGATCGCAAAAGTCTTGCACAGCCCTGTAGCACATGCATTGATTAAGAAAATTGACACCTCAAAAGCAAAAGCATTGCCCGGTGTTGCAGCAGTACTAACCTGGCAGGATATTCCCAGGGTAATTTTCTCCACTGCTGGGCAGTCTGACCCTATTCCCGGTCCGCTCGATACGTTCTCCCTGGATAAAAAAGTGCGGTTCGTGGGAGACCGTGTTGCTTTTGTTGCTGCTGAAACTGAAGAGATCGCAAATAAAGCACTTGAATTGATCGAGGTGGAATACGAAGAGCTGCCTGTATTATTAAATTCTGAAGAAGCCATGCAGGATGGTGCGCCTATTTTGCATGATGAGCCTGAGTATAAGAAATTCGACCAATCCAACCCGGCTAAGAATATTGCTGCCCAGATCCGGATTGACATTGGTGATGTGGAAAAAGGATTTGAAGAAGCGGACCTGATCTTTGAAGAAGAGTATGAAGTCCCAAAAGTACAGCAAGCCCATATTGAACCGCATGTGACGATTACAAGCTGGGACGAGGATGAACGGCTGGTGATCCGCACCAGCACACAGGTTCCTTTCCATGTGCGCAGGATGCTGGCGCCTGTCCTGGGGCTGCCCATGAAACGGATACGGGTGATCAAACCGCGCATTGGCGGCGGCTTTGGCGGTAAGCAAGAGGTCCTGATCGAAGATGTGCCTGCACATCTGACCCTTGTTACAAAGCGACCTGTCAGGTATGAATATACGCGTGAGGAGGAATTCATCGCGGCACGGTCGCGCCACCCGATGAAATTCCGGTTGAAAACCGGCGTGAAAAAAGATGGCACAATTACCGCTAACGAAATGTATTGTCTCACCGATACAGGCGCATATGGCTGCCATGCCATGACAGTCCCTGGAAACACTGGGCATAAAGCAATGGCGCTGTATGTCGGGGACGGGAAATACCGGAAATCACCTAATATCCGGTTCTATACAGATGTTGTTTACACAAATACCCCGCCTGCCGGTGCGTTCAGGGGGTATGGTGCGCCGCAGGGGTTCTGGCCTGTGGAAATTCAAATGGACAGGATCGCACTTGACCTTGGCATGGACCCGATTGAATTCCGGCTGAAGAACAGCCTGCGTCCAGGCGAACTTCATCCCTTTAGTACTGCCTGGAGTGAAGGTCGCGAACCGATGCCCGAGATTATCCAGACGGTTGGGTTGGAAGATTGTGCTGCTAAAGGGATGACAGCTATTGGCTGGAAAAAGAAGTATAAAAATCAAGCCTGGAAAACTGTTCCCGGAAAACCTCACCTGAGGAAAGGTATTGGGGTTGCCTTCGCCATGCATGGGACAGCGATTCCATACCTGGATATGGGCGGTGCCAGTATCAAGATGAATGAAGACGGTTCATTCAATTTATTGATCGGAGCCACTGACCTGGGAACTGGATCTGACACCGTTTTGGCGCAAATGGCTGCAGAAGTGCTTGGTGTCAAACTGGATGATATGATTGTCTACTCGTCAGATACCGACTTTACCCCATTTGATAAGGGTGCTTATGCGTCCAGTACGACCTATATATCTGGGGCTGCGACAGTATTTGCAGCCCAGAAGGCGGCAGAGAGGGTAAAGGAAAGGGCGGCTCGGCTGATCAACCAGAAATTCAAGACCAGCTATACTAATGCTGATATTAGCCTTGCTGACCGGAAGGCTTTCGCACCGGACGGACAATTTGTGACCATGAGTGAAATCGGCCATTCCACCATCCATCATTTTGACCAGGAACAGATCATGGGTGTGGCTTCTTATGTTTCACCTGTTTCGCCGCCACCGTTTGCTGCCCAGTTTGCTGAGGTTACAGTGGATACAATTACAGGTGAAGTGGTTGTGGATAATTTGCTTATGGCTGTAGACAGTGGTGTAATCGTAAATCCGCTGACTGCAAGTGGCCAGGTTGAAGGCGGGATGACCCAGGCACTAGGGTATGCTGTGACCGAAGAAATGACCTATGATAACAAGGGCGTATCCTATGAACGTGACCTGGTGGATTACCATATTTTCCGGGCAAATGAAATGCCTCAGCTGAACACTATCTTTATCCAGACATACGAACCATCCCACCCGTTTGGTGTAAAAGCAGTGGCAGAGATCACTATGGATGGTGTTGCACCTGCAGTTGCTAATGCGATCTTCGATGCCTGTGGTGCCGCATTAAAACAAAATCCTGCCACTCCCCAAAGAGTATGGCGGGCAATACAGGTCAAGCAAAAACCAGGATAATTGTATGGATGTAAACCCGATTTATGTAGTTGGCCATGTTAACCCTGATACTGATTCCATTGCATCCGCCATGGGATACGCCTGGCTGTTACGTGAACGTGACAGTGTGAACACGGTTGCAGGCAGGGCAGGGCCAATTAACCCGCAAACCTCCTGGGTGTTAAAACAACTGAACCTGGAAAGCCCGGTTCTTTTAACAGATGCTTCCCCACGTTTTGAGTCTGTGATGCGGCGTTACGATACCACCTTGCCGGATGAACCTCTTCGGAAAGCCTGGGAAATCGCCAGTAAAACAGGTGGTGTAGCGCCAGTTGTGAATGAAAATGGACTACCTTTTGGTCTGATAAATGGAAAAAGCCTATTCGAATTCTTGAATACAATGGTCGGCCCTCATCCAAAAGGGAGTGGAGTTGAGATTTCTGCTTTGCTGGACCTACCGTGTAAAGATGCGGCTGACACAAATGTTGCCCGATTCCATGCATCAACTAGGATCCGGGATGTCTTAAGCCGTGTTCTGCGTGTTGAAGGTGATGAGTTCTGGGTAGTTGACGAGGGCAATCATTACATGGGTATTTGCAAGCAGCGCGACCTGCTCAATCCTCCCCGCCTGAAACTGGTCCTGGTGGACCATAATGAGGTTTCACAGGCTGTCGCATCTATTGAGGAAGCGGAGATCCTTGAAATTCTGGACCATCACCGTCTGGGTAATCCCTCAACCCGCATGCCCATCAAATTCACAGTAGATATTGTGGGGAGTACCAGTACCCTGGTATCGGAGCAGATATCTGAGGCGGGGTTAAGTGCACCGCCTGCCCTGGCCGGGATCATGCTGGCCGGGCTTCTTTCAGACACGCTTATCCTGAAGTCGCCTACCACCACAGACCGTGATAAGAAAGCCGCCCAACGGCTGGCAAGGTGGGCATTTGTTGGCGGTAGCCGGCTTGATGATGAAACCATCGAGAGCTACGGCAACCAGGTGCTAGCAGCTGGCACAGGTATTACTGTTCTTTCTCCAGAGAAGACTGTCAGCAATGACCTAAAAGTCTATACTGGAGGAGGATTTGAATTTGCCATCGCCCAGGCAGAGGTATCCGACCTGAACGAGCTTTCTGAACATGCGGACGACCTCAGGCAGGCACTTGCAAAATTGCAGGAGACACGGAACCTGGATTTTGCCATGCTTATGGTAACAGATGTGGTCCGCGGTTCCAGCCGAATCCTGGTAGTCAACGCTCCGCCAATCATTGAAGACCTGCCCTATGCCTTGCAAACAGATGGAACATTCCTTGCAGATGGTGTGGTCTCGCGAAAAAAGCAGCTGCTTCCTACCGTCCTGGGAATGCTGGAGGAATAGATGGGAAGTATTTATGAAGAAATTGTTGCGCTGGAAAAATCCGGGAAGGCAGGAGCAATTTGTTCAATTATCAAATCTTCCGGCTCAACTCCTCGCCATGAAGGTTCCAAAATGATTTATTATGCTGCCGGCAAGACTCTTGGGTCTGTCGGGGGTGGTGAGGTAGAAAGCAGGGTAATTGAAGAAGCAAAAATGGCGATTGAAGATGGCAAGATTCACCTTCTCCATTTCAATATGGTGGATCCTGCAAGGGGTGACCCCGGGATCTGCGGAGGGCAATTGGATATATATATCGAACCAGTTTTACCAAAGCCAACCCTCTTGATTGTAGGCGGAGGGCATGTAGGAAAAGCGCTTTCTCACCTGGGTAGATGGTTGGGTTACAGGATTGTCATCTCAGACGACAGGGCGGAATTTTGTACGAAAGAGTACCAGCCAGATGGGGATGCTTTTCTGCCGGTAGACATGGCTCTTATTCCTGAGCATATGGAAATCAATCGTTTTACTTTTGTGGTCTTAACCACAAGAGGTACGGATGTGGATGTGGCAGGTCTACCGGCTTTGTTGAATTGTGAACCCGCTTATCTTGGCGTTATTGGTTCAAGAAGGCGCTGGATCATGACCCGGAAGCAATTGATTGAAAAGGGAATCACCGAAGATCAGCTTAAAAAGATCCATTCCCCTATTGGACTGGAATTGCAGGCAGAAACACCAGAAGAGATAGCGGTAAGCATTATGGCAGAGATTACTCTGTTGCGGAATGGCGGTACAGGAAAGCACATGAAAGAATAGCCCGGAGGAATGAAGTATGTGGAAGAAGTATATTATTGCAGCCAGCATTGAAGATGCACTTAAATATATTCACCAATATAGAGCAAATTCAAGGATCATATCCGGTGCTACTGACCTGATGCTGGAAATGGAAAACGGAATCAGGAAAGATATAGATATCCTGATCGATGTCAGCAGGATTCCCAATTCTCACTTGATCGCCCTGGATGAGGATGGTGTGATCCATTTGGGATTAAATGTCACCCACAACGATTGTGTTGGCTCAAAGCTGATCCAGGAAAATGCACTTCCCCTGGCACTTGCCTGCTGGCAGGTTGGTTCACCCCAGATCCGGAACAGGGGAACCATTGCCGGCAACCTGGTAACTGCATCACCAGCCAATGATTCAATTACGCCATTAATGGCTCTCAGCGCGGACGTAGTTCTGCGCAGCATAACAGCTGAAAGAATTGTTCCCCTAAAAGAATTCTACACTGGCGTCCGCAAGAATATTTTGCAGGAAGATGAGATGGTGGTGGAAGTGCGGTTTCCTGCCATGCCTCAGAACGCAAAAGGTATGTTCTATAAGTATGCACTGCGCAATGCCCAGGCGATTTCCCTGGTCAATGTGGCAGTAATTCTTCAAATCGACGCTGGGAAAGTGGAAAAAGCAGCCATAACCATGGGTGCAGTTGCACCAACAATCATCCATGCTGACCAGGCGGAAGAATTCCTTTCTGGAAAAAACCTGACTGATGAAGTCATCACGGATGCAGCCAGGCTTTGTGCTGAAGGCGCAAAACCGATTTCAGACATACGCAGCAGTGCGGCTTACCGTAAGAAAATGCTGGAAGTGATCACCCGCAGGGCTTTGCAGGCCATCCGCGATAACCGCAACAGTACTTTATTACCGAAAGAGCCAGTTTTGCTGCGAAAACTTGGAAATGGTAAGACAAATGGAGTAAATGAAACGTTGGTCCTGGATGCAGAGTCCCCAATCCATTTGACATTAAACGGTAAGAAAGTTTCTTACACGCCAGCAAACCATAAATCACTGCTCAGGTTATTAAGGGAAGACGGGTTGATGACGGGCACAAAAGAGGGATGTGCTGAAGGTGAGTGCGGGGCTTGCACGGTAATCATGGACGGGATGGCAGTGATGAGCTGCATGGTTCCAGCTCAGAGGGCTTACGGCGCTGATATTAGAACGGTAGAAGGGTTAGCAAAAAACGATGTCCTTCACCCGATTCAGAAGGCGTTCATCCAGACTGGGGCGGTGCAATGCGGTTATTGCACTCCCGGCTTCCTGGTTTCCGCAGCCATGCTGATGGAAGAGAAATCGCATCCAGGGGAAGATGATGTAAAGCAGGCGATTACTGGTAATCTTTGCAGGTGCACAGGATATTACTCAATTCTTCAGGCAATTGAAAAGGCAGTATCCGGAGAGTGACATATGCCGCGCAAGTACTATTCATCCAGGGATTCAGAAGATACGAGGACGCTGCGGCCTGGCGTCCACCCTATCTGGAATGGGATTGGGTTTGCCTTAATGATCATTACACCAATCCTTGGTTATTTTGGGGCAGTGATGCTGCTGGACATGAACGCTAGGAATGGATGGGTTGCAATTCCGCAATCCTTGATCATTCCTGAAGCATCCAATCCACAAATTCTGGTGATAGCGATTGTTACGCTGATTTTGATCTTTTTGATCGGCGTGGTTTTCAGCGCAATTACGTTTTTACTTTACAGCCTGTTTGTGCCGTCGCGGTATGGACCAATGGATGCCCCTTATGTCCGTTACCGCGGCAAGACTTACAAACGATAAACGACCTTTCTATGAGGAAATGATGGAATACATTGGAAAATCAATTCTAAAAGTTGATGCAGCGCAGAAGGTTACCGGCAAAGCCCTTTACCCTGGTGATTTCAATTATCCAAACCAGCTGCACATGAAGATCCTGTTTGCGAGAAGGCCAAGCGCCCGAGTTGTGTCAATAGACACTTCCAGGGCTGAAAAACTCAATGGGGTGGTTGCTGTTTTGACAGCAAAGGACGTCCCCGTCAATATTTACGGCATGATCATGATGGACCAACCCGTCTTGTGCGGACCGGGCAGTGATATCCCGTTTGCAGACAGGGTGAGGTTCGTGGGCGACCAGGTAGCCCTGGTTGTGGCTGAAAGCGAGCATATTGCTGAAAAAGCTGCTGAAATGATCGATGTGGTCTATGAGGATCTGCCGGTTATCAACGACCACCTGCAGGGAATGGAAGAAGGGGCTTTTCTTGTCCATCCTGAAAAAGATTCCAATGTATTTTGTCATTTCCGCATCCGGAAAGGCGACGTCGAGCAGGCTTTTGCAGAAGCAGATGTGGTAATTGAAGGGGAATACACAACTCCAGTACAGGAGCACGCATACCTTCAACCGGAAGCAGGGGTTTCCTATATTGACGAAGAGGGAAGAGTAACTGTTGTGGTATCCGGTCAGTGCGCCCATGAAGACCAGGAACAGATCGCACATGCCCTGGGTATTTCCCATGATCAGGTCAGGGTGATCTATCCCGCAATCGGCGGTGCTTTTGGAGGAAGGGAGGATGTGTCCATCCAGATTGCACTTGCTTTGGCTGTGTTCAAGTTGCATGAGCGCGGCATTGACAGACCTGTAAAGATCATCTGGAGCCGGGAAGAATCGATCATCGGGCATCATAAGCGGCATGCCTATACCATCCGGACTAAGTGGGGCGCCACCAGGGATGGCAAAATTACTGCAGCAAGGGCGGAAGTTATCGCTGACGGCGGTGCATATATTTACACATCCACCAAGGTGCTGGGAAATGCAACGTTGATGTGCACCGGCCCATATTTGATTCCAAATGTCAGCGTAGATTCGTATGCGGTGTATACCAACAACATCCCAGGCGGGGCCTTCCGAGGTTTTGGTGGTCCGCAGGGAGCGTTTGCGGCAGAAAACCAGATGAATAAGCTTGCAGAGGCACTTGGTATGGATCCTGTTGAAATCCGGATGAAAAATGTGATTCGAGAAGGTGATCTTCTATCAGTCGGTACCCCATTGCCCAAAGGAGTCAGCCTGGACAAGGTGATTGAGCAATGCGCAAAAAAGTCTGGATGGACGGTTGTTGATGGCAAATGGAAGAAGCCAAAGGCGAATTTTGCACCTGATAATACACAGCCGTATATTAAACGCGGACTGGGTTTTTCTTGTGGTTTTAAGAATGTAGGATTTTCTTTTGGCGCACCGGAACATTGTGATACCCGGATTACTTTGAGGGGGGATTCTGAAATTGAGAAAGCCATAGTGTATCAAGGGGCTGCCGATGTTGGACAGGGAATCCATACCGCAATAGCCCAGATGGCTGCTGAAGCACTGGGGTTGCCGATAGAAAAGATTGAATTAGTGTTAGCAGACACTGCTACCTCATTATTCGCTGGCAGCGCTTCTGCTTCCCGCCTGACCTTTATGGCTGGCAACTCGATTAGAGGTGCAGCTGCACTTGCTTTGGAGAAATGGAACAACGAAGAGCGGCCTGCCACTGCCGAGTTTGTCTACCAGCCACCGAAAACCAGTATGTACGATGCGGAAACCGGTAAGTCAGAACCCAACTTTGCCTATGGATATGTAGCCGAGGCTATAGAAGTTGAGGTGGATACTGAAACCGGTAAGATGGAATTAAAAAATGTCATTTGCGCTGATGATGTTGGTCAAGCCGTGAATCCTTTAATTGTCCAGGGTCAGATCGAAGGTGCTGTTGTCCAGGCAGCTGGTTATGCTATCCTTGAGAATTACATTCAAGACCAGGGTGTACCAAAGACAACGAAACTGTCTACCTACCTGATACCCACCGTTCTGGATATACCAGACAAAGTGGATTCACTCATCCTTGAGTATGCCGATCCAATAGGACCATGGGGCGCACGCGGTATGGGCGAAATGCCGTACATGCCGCTGGTGCCTGCGGTTGTTGATGCTATCCACGATGCAACCGGGGTTTGGTTTAACGAATTTCCGCTGACGGCTGAGCGTGTGTTGGATGGCATTGGAGGACTTGACTGAAGAAAATTGCAGCCATCCTGTTAGCAGCGGGTGAATCAAGCAGGTTTGGGAGTCCAAAGCTGCTTGCGCCATGGCAGGGTAAGCCGTTGATCCGTCATGCAGCTGAGTTGATCGGTTCAATGGATTTTTCCCAATTTATTGCTGTGCTGGGCAGTGATAGTGTTGCTGTTGGTGCTCAACTGGCAGGGTTGAATTGTGAAGCCATGGTTAACCCCAACTGGTTTATGGGGCAGGGCAGTTCGGTATCGTTTGGAACAGCAAGGCTGCAACCGGAGACGGATGCTGTGATTTTCTTTGTCGCTGACCAGCCGAAGATCAGCAGAGACCTGATTTACAGATTAATTGGGATGGCCAATGACAGGATTGAAGAGATCATCATCCCTGTTTGTGCTGGAAAACGCCGCAATCCTGTGTTATTCAAGAAAAGCACCTTTCCTGACCTGAAAATGCTGAGCGCGAATTCAGGCGGCAAGAGCATCTTTCCGGATCACAGTATTTTTGAACTGGATTATCCAAATGAGGATGAATTCATTGATATTGATACCGTGAAAGACTATCATGATATGATCGGACGCGATGAGGGCTGAGATAAAAATGGGGGGTCTGGCAGCTATCGTACTAGCGGCTGGATTATCCAGCCGGATGCGAGAAAACAAGCTTCTGTTGCCTTGGAAGGGGAAAACAGTAATAGCATGGGTTGTTTTACAGCTTCTAAAGGCTGGATTTACCAGCATAGTTGTAGTTACTGGCCGAGACAGGCTGGCTGTGGAATCGCAGACATCATTTCCCAATGTAAAACATGTTTTTAATGAGAAGTATGAGAATGGGGAGATGCTGACCTCTTTGCAGGCAGGACTTAGATCGCTTTCTGGAGAAACAAATGCTGTAATGATAGTCCTAGGAGATCAGCCGCAAATAGAAATAGAGACAATTAGGCTTGTGGCCGGGGAATACTTGAATAAGAAAAGCTGTCTATTGGTCTTGCCCAGCTTTGAGAACAGGCGCGGGCATCCCTGGATGGTATCGCGGGAATTGTGGGATGAAATTATCGGGATGGAACCGCCGGAAAACATGCGGACTTTTCTAAACCAGCACTCCGGTGATATCACATATGTCCAGGTTCAAAACAATTCCATATTCGCAGACATTGATACGCCGCAAGATTATCAGGATGCCTTGAGGAAATGATGGGGTCCCTGTACCGCTTTAACTTAAAGACCAAAGCAGGCGAAATTGAGTTGGTGGAAAGAAAAGAATTTTCCTGCAGCTTTGATGAAGTCAGCATGACTTTGCCCGTTGGGGCTTATGCGACATTTAGAACCTATGGGGGCTGCAATGCCTTCCATCTTGAAGATCATATCAACCGGTTATTATCGACATTGCGCGTAGCCATTTATAAACAAGTATTAATTAAGTCCAGCATTAGGTCAGCTTTAAAACTACATATTTTGACGTCTACAGATCCAGACCGCAGGATCAGGTTAATCATTCCGTTAACAGACCTCAAGTGTCTTTACATCCTGACGGAAGGTCTGGTCACGCCATCGATACAAGACTACACAAACGGGGTGGAGGTTATTACCGCGCAGCTTGAGAGGGTGGAGCCGGACCGGAAGCAAACGGGCTTCATCCATGAATCCCTCAATTTACGGAAACAAATAAAGGGTGTTGTGAAAGAAGTATTGCTTGTGGGCCGACATGGCTGCTTGCTTGAAGGCATTAGCAGCAATGCCTTCTTTGTAAAAGCAGGAGAGGTTTACACTGCTGGCAGTGGTGTCCTAGAAGGAGTTACACGGAAAATCGTCCTGGATGTCTGTGCCCATTTAGAGATGTCAGTAAATTATTCCACTATTTATCTAGAAGATTTAACCACTTGCGACGAGGCATTTATTACCAGCACCAGCAGGGGTGTCCTGCCGGTGGTAAAAATTGATCACACGATTATAGGCTTGGGTCATCCAGGTGCGGTAACACGCAAAATTATGGAAGAATTTAATTCACGAATTGAAGAAGGGTTGGAAGCGTTTTAAGGTTCTTCTAAACCTTCATTCTCCTCAGGAAGGTCTTCGTTAGGAAAGTCATCATCCGTCAATTTTTTGATCAGCTGGGAAGCAAATGGAAAATCCTTTTCATCAACATAAATGTGTGCAGCTCCCAATTCACCTACTGTAAGCCCATAAACAATTCCAGCTGATTCTTGGTAGATTGTTGCTTCAATTTCATATGACTTTAAATACAGCCTGACTGTCTCAGCATCTAGCATACCTTTAGCGGTGTAAACCTCTATAAGTTTAGGACCTGTGTTCATTGCTTTCCCTTTTTCCTTCCAATAAGCTGGAACGTATACCTGGGTTTATCGGGATTGCTTTCGTCCCAACCTTCGTGTTTAAATATTATATCCAGGTTTAAAAAGAATTCTTTAATCTCGTCTGGATCAACCAGGTGGGCTGGATTGAGTTCGGGTTTTATTTGCAGCATCGGTTTTGTAAAGGTTTCAAACAGAAAATATCCGCCCGGTTTTAGGAATTCAATTAGATGCGGTAATAAATCTGGCTGGTAATAGTAAAAGTCGACGACAACGTCCGGGCTGAATTTTGCGATGGGAAATTCTTCCAGGTCGGCAAGGATAAGGCGCAGATCTTTACATTTTTTCTTTACTTTTCTGAGCGCTTCAACAGCTATGTCTATCCCATAAACGGTCAGGCCGTGCTGTGCCATCAGGCATGAATCATGACCAAGCCCGGTAGCTACGTCGAGTGCCAGTCCGGAAGTGGGAAGCAGGTGAATATGATCCTTAAGCAAAGAGCGGGCTGTTTTGGTGTGGTACTGGGTACAGGACCGGTATCGTTCATTCCAGCGGGCAGCATCATCATTTGCCATTTTCGCACCCTGGTTTGACTTGACTGGTCTGTGATATTTTCTTCATTAACCTAGCCTGGCGATGAGTGATTTCTTCTTTCTGCTTGCGGACAGAGTACAGCGGTGATTGTGGAAGACAGTTTAGTGCGGTTTCAGTATACCGCGAGGCTTTTGCCAGGTCAGGCGTCTGGTGTTCATAAAATTTAGCCAGTTCCAGGCAGGCTTCCACGCAGCCCTGGCTGGCAGCCTTTTCCCATAAGTAGAGGGCGTCTTCGAAATGTCTGTTCCGTTTACAAAAACCGGCATACCGCATTATGGCTGGCAGCTCGAGTTTTACCGGAAGACCATTTTTTATCCCGGTTGCATAGAGCCTGGCGGCATAATCCAGTGATTCAATGTTTTCATGGATCCTGGCCAATGCTATCAAGTCTGCCTCTTGCCTGGGTATGGGGATTGATTCAAATGGATATTCAAGCAGCTGGGCTGTTCCGCAAAACAACGCGGCTAAAGAGACGATATCAATCTCATTATGGTAAAAAACGCCTGCCATTGCTGATGGATCCCTGCTCTGCAGGTACTCAAAATAAAGCTGTGGAACAAGCCAGCCAGGCACTTCTTCCTGCGCCCGCTGGAAGTTAAGGATATTTACTTCCATATCCTTAAGTGTCCGTGATTCCTGGCTGTATTTCCAGACCTGCCGCACCAGGTGCAGGAGGTCAATGTGGTGCCAGTCTCCCATCTCAAACGGGAAATGGTTCTGAACATGCCGGCTGCGGAGCATGGGAATATCAAAGCTCTTTCCGTTGTAGGTGACAACAGTGCTGAATTGGGCGGTCAGCCTACTGAGGACAGCCAGGAAAGCCTGCTCTTCGGATGGGTCGCGTAAAAATAACTGCGTGACAGAAAACCCCGATTCGGTAAATGTGCCCAACCCAATCATGAAGATGAATGTGCCGGTGCCTCCAGCCAGTCCGGAAGTCTCCGTATCGAGAAAAACCACTTTCCGGATGTCTGGCAGGTCAGGTTCCTGGTATTTTGCCCATTTCCATACATACTGAAAAGAAGCAGGAGGTATTAACGGCTGTAGGCCATGGGAATACTCTGCTGAGTAATCCGTTTTGACGGTAAAAACATCCCCAAATGGAGAGATTTCAAAATATCCCTCGATTACGTCTTCTATCGAGACATGCTTCTTCACTTTTTTTGTATCAGGAATATCCGGAAGACTAGAACCTGGTTTTACTCCCAGGCCTTCCAGTCTCCGCAAAAGTGAGGAATAATCGTCCATTCTTACAATGCCAGTGCTTTCAAGAGGGTCAATGTTTCAATTTTACCGCCGGTTCCATTTTCTCCCGCTGGGCCGACACAACCAGGACAACCGTCCTCACATAGACAGCCATCCACCAGGTCGCGGCAGCCAGCCAGCAGCTGATCATGGATCTGATAAAGCGCCCTGGATAAACCGATACCGCCCGGGACCTGGTCATAAATCATTACAGCCGGTTTGTTTTCAGCAAAACCAGCTTTTGGGTCAGCAAAGGATCCCAGGTCAGTTGGATCACACATCACGAAGAGTGGCGCAAGGTTTAGCATCACATACCTCAGTCCATTTAATCCTGAACGGGTTCGAACCACCAGCTCTGCCCGGCGGTGGCAGCTGGGACAAAGCGTGATCAGGTTCCAGGGCTGGTTAGCTTCGTTGGGGTTCGAAAATGTCCGGAATGGTGTCTTATGGTGAATGTGGAGATTTCCTTCTGCCACATGGGAACCGCACAACACGCACTTGTAGCCGTCCCGTTGTAAAACTGCTTTCCGAGTTTTTGGCCAGTCCGTGCCGTACTGGTTGCTGTCACCCGACCAGCTGTCCAGCTTCCGCAGGGTTTCCACAACTGGCTGCTCAAGGGTAAACCAGTAGCCTGTAGTGTCCAGCGTATTTGGCGGCATGTCCAGGCTGAAGGATTCAAGGATCTCACTGGTGGACCAGCGGATTTTTTTATACCCTGTAACCTTATTCTGAATACGGATATCCCCAAAAAGATGGGTGCATTCAGGTGTTGCGGCAAATTGTGTTGCAGTGGCAAATTCGATGGTGATCTCATTGCGCGGTTCCGTGTAGTAATCCACAGTGACATGTTGCAAGACGGCCTGTCCCAATTCCAGGTCGAGCTCGCGCACCAGGTAGCTTTCTCCCTGGTGAAGATAAATCGCATCCGGATGCACCATCCAGATTGCGCTGGGTGCATCTACAGTTCCAATTGTGGCCATCTTCCCATCAATTTCGGCCTTTAAGCTAATAACCATTCCTACGCTTGTCCTCAAGTTGAGATTGTCGGCTGGATAATTATCAGCAGTCCAATAATATGAATCATTGGATTTGTAAACTTGTTTATCCTTCATAAGGAACATCAACAACCCTTGGACTAGGGTATTGTCGACTTTTCCAAAATGCTCACCATCATGAAACGGCAGCTCAAATGCAGCACAGCGCAAGTGGCCAAGCAAGATCAGGAGATTATCGGGATCGCACCGAGCTTGTTCGGGTGAACAGTCAAGAAGGAATTCAGGATGTTTCATCAGGTACTGGTCAAGGGGATTCTGGGAGGCAATCAATACAGCAACTGAGCTGTCTTTCTTGCGCCCAGCCCGTCCAGCCTGCTGGACAGTTGCTGCCACTGATCCCGGATACCCAACAAGTAAAACGGCATTCATACCGCCAATGTCAATGCCCAGCTCAAGCGCATTGGTAGCTACAGCAACGCGTGTTACCCCATTGCGAAGCTGAAATTCTATCTGGCGCCTTTGGGCTGGGAGATACCCGCTGCGGTATGATTGAATATTGATCCCGGGAAAATTATTTTGCAATTCCTTGTACAGGATTTCCACTGCCCTGCGCGTCCGGACAAAAATCAAGGTCTGCTGCTGGTAAGCCAGAAGGTCTGAAGTCAACCGCAAGGATTGGACGGTTGGGCTCTGACGGATCCCCAGTTCAGGATGGATCACAGGCGAGTTTATAAGAATGAAGTGTTTACTTCCCCTAGGCGAACCATTCTGTTTGATCCAACTGACTGGCTCTTCAATCATATTACTGGCATGCTCCTCGGGATTAGCTATTGTGGCTGAAGTCATGATGAACTGCGGTTTCGCACCATAAAACATGCAAATCCGTTTCAAACGGCGGAGTAGATTGGTAATGTTGGAGCCGAAAACGCCCCTATATATATGAATCTCATCAATAACGACAAACCGCAAATTACTGAAGAATGTATCCCAGAGGGTATGATGGGGAAGCATCGCCATGTGGAGCATGTCGGGATTGGTTATCAGAATCCTTGTCTTTTTCCTGATCTGCTGACGCTGTGCAGCTGGTGTATCACCATCATAAATTGCAGCCTTGATAGATGTTGAGACCTGCAATTCCGTCTCTAACCCAAAGATCAGGTGCCGTAATGAACTCAACTGGTCTTGGGCAAGGGCTTTGGTTGGGAATATCAGTAATGCAGATGCTTGCGGTGATGTAAGCGCAGTCTGAAGTATGGGAAGCTGATAACAGAGCGATTTTCCACTGGCAGTTCCAGTTGTTATGACAGCATTACTACCGGCAGTTATACAGTTCCAGGATTCTGACTGATGCGAATAAAGGAATTCGATCCCGTTCTTCACCAGGGCCCGGGCAAGGGCAGGGTGGACACCTGAGGGCAGGCTAACTTGTTGGGCTGACTGCTCAGGTTGTTGAACCCAACTGCAAACATAACTATTAAATGTTGGATCATTGCTCCAAAATTTTACCAGGTGATCGATCATCGATCTGCCATTTTGTTCCAGCTTTTTCATGATCGTGTATCCAAGGATATTGTACCTGAATTTATAGAAAATATATTCAGTTAAAACTAACAATTGTCATTGCAGTGTACCTGGTTTATACTCACTTATGGATTTTATGTGAGGTAAAAAAAATGAAACTGGTGATCATTGGGGCAGGCGGATTAAGAACGCCGTTATTGTTGAAAGCGTTGCATCAGAAATTCCTTGACATTGGGATCAACAAGATAGTATTGTATGACATCGACCGGAACCGGCAGAACCTGGTTTATGATTTGATCTGCTATGCTGTACCGGATCAAATCATGCGGGAAAACATTGGTGTCAGTAATACTGCTGAAGAGGCTTTGACTGGTGCAGATTTTGTGATTACCACTTTCAGGGCGGGGGGGATGGAAGGACGCATCCTAGATGAAAAAATCCCGCTTAAATATGGATTCCTGGGACAGGAAACAACAGGTCCAGGCGGTTTTTCGATGGCAATGCGCTCAATACCGGTTATGCTGGATTATATTGACCTTATGCGAAAGGCTTGCCCTAGAGCGTGGATTATTAATTTCGCCAATCCATCTGGATTAATGACTGAGGCGGTACTCAAGCTTGGTGGATGGAAAAAAGTGATTGGTATTTGCGATGGGCCGGAATCGGTGCGCCTGTTTGCAGCAGAATTGATGGGGGTTGCTGAGGAATCTGTACATCTGGATTATTTTGGGCTAAACCATTTGGGCTGGGTGCGGAAAATTCTTGTTAACGGAATGGATATCCTGCCTGCATTCATTTCCCAGCTGGACGACGCAAGCTCTCTTCCTGGGCTTCCTTTCAGCGGCTGGCTGGTGAAAACCCTTGGGATGATCCCGAACGAGTACCTGTATTATTACTACTACCGTACAACAGCCGTTAATGCTATTCTCCATGAAGGAAAAACCCGCGGGGAATATCTGCATAAACAGAATTGCCTGCTGGAGGAAGAACTCAACCTTCTTCAGAAAAACAAACAGCTGGCAGATATGTGGGAAACCTACTGGGATTACCTGGATAAGCGTTCACAAACCTACATGCAGTATGCAAATGAAAACTCCAGGCGGGAGATAAAAGAGAAAGAGCATTTAGGCTATGCCAATGTGGCATACCGGGTCATTCAAGGTCTGATTTCAGGTAAGGTAAATGCCCTTGTGAATATTCAGAATAACGGCGCGATCGCTGGTATGAAAGATGATGACGTGGTGGAAATACCTGTTACATTAGATGCCGGCAATATTACCCGAGGTAAAATTGGCACTATTCCTGAGCATGCCCTGGCATTGATGCAACAGGTCAAGAAGTATGAGCTCACTCTGGTTGAGGGCATACGTGACCATTCATATTCAAAATGCCTTCAAGCCCTTACTTTTCATCCCCTTGTGATGGATGAAGCAGCAGCCAGGAATATCCTGGATGAATATATTGAAGCCTTTCGAGGCCAGTATCCTGTTCTGGAATGAATCCATGGGTATTAGCGCGTTTGATATACTGGCAGTTGGAGACGGGTGCCTGGATATAATCCTCACCGGGCTAGATGGGAGGTTGGAAGAAAAACAAGTTCTTCATGGGATCGCCCAGCATGTAATTCCGGGTGGAGGTTTTACGACACCGATAGTTCTGCAGCGTCTGGGAGTTAAAGTAACGTGGGCTGCTGATTTCGGAAATGACACCTTCAGCAAGTTCATCATAAACACCGTAAAGAATGAGGGGGTGGATTTACGGTTTTCAAGACATTTGAAACGGATGGTGCGAAGGATCTCAGTCTCCTTATCAACCCGGCAGAACCGGTCTTTTCTCAGTTATGAAGATGCAAGTCCCCTGATGCCAGCTGCTTTCTTAGGTTTGCTGCGGGCCAACGCAAGGGCAGTTTACATGCCAGGAACAAAGCTGGACTGGCTTTTCCTACTCGGAGCCAGGATAGCCCGGCTGCGGAAGATGACGGTTATTGTGGACGGAAACGGGTCTGATAAATATCGATTAGACCAGAATGTAGTGCAGCAATGCCTGAAATTTGTGGATATTTTCATTTTGAACAGAGATGAAGCCCTGAACATCACCGGAGAAAAAAAACTAGAAAATGCATTAAGGCAACTTTCGGCATTTTCCCAGCTTGTTGTAATTAAAGATGGCGCAAATGGTGCGGTGTTCTTGCACAAAGATGAGTTCAGGCATGTTCCTGCTATTCCAGTCATCGCTGTAGATACAACCGGTGCAGGGGATAATTTTAATGCCGGTTTTATTGCAGCATGGCTGAAAGGTATATCTTTAGAAGAATGTGTTTCTTGGGGCAATATCATCGCCGGGTTATCCACAACGGTCCTGGGCGGGGCGACGAAGAAAATCGACCTGGAGGACATACATGCAAGACTACATAGTTTTCCATAGTTAAAAAAAGGACGGAAAATATGCCCCCGATTATTTCGGTGATCGTGATTATTTTATTTGGAGTTTTGGCTGGGTGGATGGTTAACTACCTGGCTGATACAATTCCCGTCAAGCGGAAATTCACCAAACCTTGCTGTCAGCACTGTTTAAAGGAAAAAATTTGGAATGATTACCTGCTTATGAAAAAGTGTGCCAGCTGTGGGAACCCCCTGAATGCGCGGACCTGGGTTGTCTATGGATTAATCCCGGTTGGTTTGCTGCTTTTATGGTTTTTCCCAAACAGGATTGGTCCGGACATCCTTTCTCAGGGACCTGTTTTTGACCTGGTACTGAAGGGGATTCTCCTTGTCTTTTTTGTTCTGGTTTGTGTGATCGACCTTGAATACAGAGCGGTATTAATCCCTGTTGTGATATTCGGGATGGTTTTTGGGGCAATATTTGGAGTTGTTTATCATGGATGGCTGAATACCCTCTGGGGATTTGCCGCAGGTTTTGGGATCATGCTGGTTCTGTACCTTTTGGGAGTCCTTTTTGTAAAGCTTCTTAACCGGAAACAGGTTGAGAAGATGGATGAAGATGCATTGGGTTTCGGCGATGTAAACCTGTCAGGAGTACTGGGACTTGTAATGGGTTATCCCGGGATCCTTGCCGGCTTGTTCCTTGGCATCATCATCGGAGGGGTGGGCAGCCTGGTGTATTTACTTATCTCCCGGTTAAATGGAAAATATAAGCTTTTTACGCCACTACCATATGCACCATTCCTAGTTGCCGGTGCGGCAGTACTGTTGTTTATGTTTTAAGAAACCGATCTTTGCGCATAGGTATCCTTAAAAGCCTGCCAGAGCTTTTTCGCCTGGATATCATAAGCTGCCGCATCCACCCATGTCCGCCTTGGATCCAGTATTTCGTCCGGAACATCCGGGCATGATTGCGGTATGTGCAAACCGAAAACCGGATCAATCCTGAATTTGTTGATGTCAACCTTGTCTTCAAGAACGCCGCGTATCAAACCGCGCGAATAGGGGATAGGAATTCGCTTTCCTGTTCCATAAGCACCACCAGTCCAACCTGTGTTAACCAGCCAGACAGCAGTACCATACTGTTTTACTTTTTCAAGCAGCATCTGGGTGTAAATCTTAGGATGCAGCGGCAGAAATGGTGCAGCAAAGCAAGCTGAGAAGGTAGTACTGGGTTCTTTGCCCAACCCAACTTCTGTCCCAGCCAATTTTGAAGTGTATCCCAGTAGGAAATAGAACTGGATTTGATCATCAGTCAGCCGGGAAAGGGGCGGGAGCACCCCAAAGGCGTCTGCAGACAAGAAAAAGATATTTTTCGGCGCAGCACCAGTTCCGCTTGGTTTGATGAAGCTTAATCCTTGCAGGGAGTAAGCCGACCTTGTATTTTCGGTATAGTATGAGGAATCAAAATCAGGAATTCTACTAGCCTTATCATAAGTAACATTTTCAAGGATGGTGCCAAAGCGCCTGGTAGCATTCCAAATTGCAGGCTCATGTTTTCTTGAAAGGCGGATGGTTTTGGCGTAACAGCCTCCTTCAAAATTGAACACTACATGATCTGACCAGCCGTGTTCGTCATCTCCGATCAACCTGAAAGCCTTGTCGTTCGATAAGGTTGTCTTGCCTGTACCGGATAAACCGAAGAATAGGGCAGTTCTTTTCTCCTTATCTTCGTTTGAAGAGCAATGCATTGGGAGAACTTGCCGTGCAGGCAGAAGAAAGTTGAGCATGGTGAAAACTGATTTCTTCAGCTCGCCCGCGTATCCTGTTCCTCCAATCAAAATTTCATTTTTTTCAAAGTCCAGCGCAACCACCACGTCAAAGTCAGTCCCATCAGCGGCAGGATCCAGGTGAAAATTGGGGCAGTGAAAAACGGTGATTTCTGGTGGACCGGTAGGTTTCTTCTTGTTCTTGCTTCGGATAAACAGGTTGCTGGCAAACAGAGCTCCCCAAGCGGTCTCCGAAATGACCCTCAAAGAATATTGATAAGCAGGATCTGCACAGGCAAACACATCCTGGACATAAATATCACGCTGTGAAAGATAATCCGTAAAGCGGTCATGCAGGTGTGCAAAGACCCTTGGCTGCATGCGTTTATTGGCTTCCCACCAGATGGGGAGGCCGTTTAAGGCTTCATTTTCGACAATATACTTTGCTTTAGGGGATCGACCGGTGTGTTTTCCGGTAAAAATGTATACTTCACCCTTGTCCGAAAGTTCCCCCTCAGATCTGCTGATAATTTGCTCAATTAAAAGTGCAGGTTCCAGATTAAAGAAAGCGCGGCTTACATTCTCCAGACCATGGTGATCCAGCCCGTATGGGCTGAGCATGCCCTGAATCTGCATGACTTCCTCCGTAATTCTGTTGTTAAAGTTACTTTATCCCCAGCATTCTTGGATACCAATACCATACCACATCTGCGGCAGGTTTGCCATAGATCGAAGGTGAACAATCCTGCACAATTGCGGGCGGGTAAAACCCCCTGCTGACTATCCCATCCAGCCATTCGACCTGGTTGATTGCGATGAACAATGCATTGTACAAAGCCACCTGCTCAAGGAGGTCAACCTGGCAAACCGGGTCTGTATAGGAACTGATTGTGTCCCAGTCAACCTGTAAGCAACCATCATTTGCTGTAATGCAATTTGAGGCAGCACCATTTGCTGACGCAAACTGGACTGCCAGCACAACCGGTTTGTTTAAATCCGATTTCATAACTTGAATATCGTCGTTGAGCAGCCTGAGTATTTCCGATGCCATTTCTGACTGGTTTGGATCAGATGTTGCAGCTGCAGGCGCAGACCATAAAACATACAGCCAATCCATTTGCTCAACAAAGGCAGGTGTGCGGTCAAAAAGGTAAGGATATGTTACAGCCCAGGCTATCGAACCCGAAAACCTGGATCGGATGTCGCTGATCAAAGTCTGCCAGTAGGGTTCTGCCTCTAAGGGAACTCCCGAATCGCTGCCGTCATAAAGTTTTCCCATCGGAAGGGCAGGCAGGATATCATAACCACCGATAATTAATGCACTTGCCCCCGCTTGTTCTGCGATTGTGGCCTGGTTTAGTATGAATGTCGAATAACGGTCAAACCAGGTCTGCCACCAGTCCTGGTCACGCGTTCCGCCAGCCCACCAGCTTTCCACATCTGCCGGGAAATTCAAGCGTGGGTACACTACCACCTGCAGTCCGGCTGCCCTTGCATCCTTGATCATTGCGATGGTATCCGGCTGCATGAGGTCAATGCCCGGAGTCTGGGAGATAATTGGGGGTGTAATGGCAGTTACAGACCAAGTTGGGGTGACAATAACCAGGTTGGCGCTCAAATTCTTGATGTTCTGCATTGCCGGTGTGTAGGTTGAATACCATGACGGGTGGGTGAACCTGGCCAGTTCAATTCCAGCTACGTACCCGCTTTTTTGTTTTGTGATGGCGCTGGTAACCACCGGTGTAGGTTCTTGAGATTGTTGCAAGAAAGCCCATTTTTCAACAGAAATGTGGATATCCTGCTCAATCAGTGAAGGTGTGAACGAGCTGATGACGGTGTCCTTCCCAAGAATGGATGCGTCCACTGCTGTATTACATTGTTCGTTGCGGCAAACCCTGTAATATACTTCACCGACAAGGTTCATCGGGCTGTACAGGGTGAATTCCCACTGGTTTTTCCCTGTTTGCCAAACGGGAATGGGTTCCATCCAGCCGTAGGGATTAAGCTGGAGTGAAATATGCTCGTTTTGCGGGGTAACATCCGGGACATCGATCAAAAAATGGATCGGCTTTGCGCCGCTTGCCTCCCAGGAATGGACGGTATCGTTCACTATGGTATTTTTATCAGGGACGATCATCTCCCTGAGCTGAAAACTACCATCAATAGCATGCTCTGCATTCCAAAAGCCATCCCCGATACTATATTTGTATTGTAGGTATGTTCCAGCAGGTAACTGAAGTTTAATGGAATATTGTCCGTTGTTTCCAGCTGATAATACGGGAGCCCTGATAGCCAGTGTGGACAATCCTCCTTGAAGGTCTGCAAACATGTTGCCAAGCTGGATTAGGTTCCCGATCAAGCGGATAGGCGGCTGCTGATCCACTGATTGTGCAGGCGGTGTAACATTAAATGTAATTTCTACAAGTTTCGCCGGCGCCATCTGGATGGTAGCCGGGGTGGTGGATGAGGCAGCAACCAGAGCGCCTTGCTGGAAGGTCTTGTAGCTCCCGTCCAGGCTGTAGGCAACCAGGTTGTGGGTGCCTGTGGGAACACCATCCAGTGAATATAAACCATCAATAGATGTTATGGTGCTGATGCCGGCGATGGATACAAGGATATTCCCAACTGGTTTGCTTGTGTTGGCATCCAGTATCACGCCCTGGACCCGACCGGTCGCTGCAGTTTCAGGGGCGCTGAGGTCATTTTCCCATCGGGAGACCAGATCTCTCACCTGGACACCTGGAATAACATGCACAAGCCGGTAGCGGATCCTGGTTCCAAGAGGGGTTAATTCCAGGGATGGAATCTCCGTTGAAAGCAGATAGCGGTATTTTGTGACGGAATACTGGGACAGCGGAATGGTCACCGTGTAAAAGCGTTCTGCAACCTTTTGCATGGGATAGCGCTTGGGATTGAATGCCAGTCCCGTCACCTCATCCAGAATATCAATGTACACTTCTGCATCTTCCGGGGTGCTTTCAGGTACAAATGCAGAAAAAGTGACATCCTGCATAGGCAAGGTGCCGGGAAAAACTGTTTCCGCTGGATCGATCTCTTCGGGGTAAATATACTGCTGTAATTCACAGGCAGACGAACTGATGACAATGATCAGGACTGTACAAATCCTCAATAATGAAAGAATCGATGGTCGGATGGTTGACATGATGGAAAAAAGCTTGCCCGGGATTTTATCCTTGGGATTTCTTGAAAGCCTGGATGATCTGATGTTCCTTCGAAGCAAGGGCTCCTAACACACCATTCACAAACCTGGGGGCACTGTCTGATCCGTACATTTTTGCCAGTTCAATGGCTTCATTGATGGCAACTTTAACTGGTGTGCAGCATTCAACACCAAATTCATACAAAGCAATGCGCAAGATATTGCGGTCAATAACGGCAACCTGGTCCAGTGGCCATTCTGGCGCATGCCGGGCGATCAACTCATCCAGCTGTGCAGTAATTGGCAGCACCCCTTTGATGAGGGAAAGCGCAAAGTTTTCCAGGGATTCGTCTTCAAGAGGCATTTCCTCCAACCGGTTGGAAAAAACTTCTCCGACTGGATGGGAAGTTATGTCAATTTCGTAAAGGACCTGTAAGGCAATGCTGCGTGCTTTGGTGCGTGATTTCATCGTGTTTTGTTTCTGGAGATCAAGCCAGGCTTAGTAAGCAATGTCCTCAACGTGAATATTAATTTTACCGATGTCCATCCCTACCATCTCGGAAACCGCGCGCGATACCTGAGACTGGATCTCATGGCAAACATCCCGGATATTCACATCTTTTTTTACCAGGATATGGATCTCAACATTGACCAGGTTATCGGTGACTTCAACCAGAACACCTTCATTTGCATTTTTCAAGAACAGCCTGTCAACACTGGTTGGAATGGGGGCGAGGTCAGCAACACCTTCTACATTTAATGTAGTTAACCGGGTGATCTGGGTTAGAACATCCGGCGCAATAGTAGTCTTTCCAGGTGGTCGTTTGCTATTTGTCATGGCATCTCCGTCATCCAAATTGGTCTCTACATAACTATAGCATTATAACAATATTTCACACCCCTGGTTACGGCATCTGGAGCTGCGGAACGGTATTCACCGCATAGGGCATAACAGCAATCTGCTCTTCAGATCGTGGTGCTGCATTTAAGGCCACGGTGATGGCATCCTGTAATGATGCAGCGGGAGCTATATGCCATGACTGAACAGCATCTGGATCCAGGTTGGAGACCAGGATCACTTTGATCCGGTTCAGGATTCGGCAAGTAAGGAGGGCTTTATGCATTCCGATTGAAAAGGGTGTGATAGTAAATTTCTCAAGGACCTCAGCAGGGCTTGCAGTACCTTGCATAAAATCGATAAACCCCTTGCTGCCAGCACCCTCGATGCATTCAGCAATGAGAATGAGGAAACCATTGTCTCGGGTGATCTGTGCTGCATTGGTCATGGCTTTCTGCGCCTGGTAAAAATTAATGTCCTTGGGGTAGCCGCCAGCAGAGGCTATGACGATTTCAGCTGGTTCAGAAACAGGTGTCTGGCATACTTTTATGCTGGTTTTTATGCCTTCTGCAAACACACAGGCAGGCTCACCGGCAAACACACTGACAATTTCACGTTTCTCGTTTAAGACGGCGTTCATGGCAAGATCGATTCCGATCATCTCTCCAATTTCTTCCACATCTTTTCGCATGGGATTATCATCAATCCGGGCTGTTGAGCATCCAGGCCTGCTCATCAAGGCATGGTTTACCTGGATCGTCTCTAGGCCAGTTAAGCCGATCGAAGCTGTCTTCACGCCGCCGGAAAAACCCATAAAATGATGCGGTTCGATGTTTCCAACGACAATCCGGTAGTTTGATTGGGAAAAGTCCCTGTTCACCCAAACGGGGGTTTGATTGCCAATTGTCTCGCCCAGGTAAATGAGCGATGATTTATCCTGGCAATTGTGGGCGAGTACTGCATACTTTGCTGCAATTACCTCGGGTAGGACAAGGGAGAATTCACCGGGTTCCATTGGCTCATGGGTGCCCGATGCAATGTAAAAAGTAATATTCTTATCCGGCACACCGTGGAAATGCAGCCATTCGAGCAAAGCAGGCAGTAAAACAGGGTGGGGGACCGGGCGGGTTTTATCATTGATAGCAATTGCTACCCTGGCATCAGGTCCTAGAGAGCCAAGGTGTACATTTCCAAAAGGATGCGACAGACTTTCTTCAACCAGCAGGGCAGGCTCTTCAGCAGATGGTACAGAAGGGGGGTAGATCCAATTTACCGGGTGATTATTCGGAAGCAAAGCAGCAATGCTGCCTCTGCCATACTTTAGTTGAATTACGGTCATATCCTTTTCTCCCTGTAATCAAATAACGCATGGCCGCAAGCAATAACATCAGGCTGAAGCGATATCTGCTCAGAAAACGACCTTTCCGATTTCTTTGCATTCCAGGTATTGGCTCCAGAAGAAGGTGCAGGCTTTCCGTGCGAATTCTGCTTGATAGAATCTCCGGCAAACAGGATGTTTTCACTTTTCCAAATGAAGGACACATGGCCTGGGGTATGCCCGGGTGTATTGATAACCATCAAACCGGAATTATCAACAGCAGGGCAGCCATGCTTGAGGATGCCATCTACCTCGACAGGATACACTGAAAACAACGCAGAACTGGCTAAATAGATCGGTTTTTCATACCACTTTGGCTTTAATTTACGGGACATACGACCTATGCGTATAGCTAATGTTTCGATCTCGCTGGCGTAGATCCCGGCTCCAGTTTCACTGCGGATATACGCAGCCCCACCGTAATGATCTGCGTCTGCGTGGGTGACAAGGATAGCCGATAGGCGCTCATTGGAGGGAATACACCTTTGCACCTGATCCAGTAATGGCTTTTTAAAGGCAGCCAGTCCAGTATCGACCAGAATCCAGAATCCATTAACGCAGAGCAGGTACTGTTTGCTGACAGGATTCGAAATGCAATAGCACAGGGGAGTCAATTTTGTGATCATATGTATGAATATTTTATACGGAAAACAGTTTACAGGAAAATCGGGCATACTGATCAGATGGGGGAATGGAAGAAAATGGAAATTTCCTGAAAATTGCTTATGGTTATGATAACTATGATTAACGGAAGCATGATAAAATGCTATCAGTAAAGGGGATTCCCCCTTCTGGAGGCAAAATGACTTTGCATGAATCAATTACAATTATTACGGCAATTCAACGCTATATTCAATCAGTCAATTCTGCGAGAAGCGCAAATACGTCACGCACTTACATGAATGGCATGTCCCTCTTCCTGGTCACACTGCAGGACCATAAACTCGACCCGGCAACACTTCAGGTGACGGATCTCTGCGAGGAGCCTGTCAGCTGGTTTGCTGCTCGGCTGAAAGACTACTCACCTGCCACAGAAAGGCTGTACCTGACAGCCCTGGCAGGGTTTTACGACTACATTGCGGGGGAAAACCTGGCAGAAGTCAACCTGCCGAAGATCCGCCTGCTCATCCACCAGCGTGCCAGGAGACCGGGAATCCGCCTGCCGCAATTTCCACAGGATGACCTGGATATTTTGCTTCAGAAGGCTTCAGAATTAAATACACGCATAACCGAGGATGAGGAAGAAAGGCTCAGGAATTTGCGGGACCGGGCATTCTTGTTGACCCTTGCCGACACGGGTTTGAGGGTCCACGAGGCTTGCGGAATGCGCAGAGGCGATCTGGATAGGAACGAAGGCAGGGCTATTGTAATTGGCAAGGGCAACCAGCAGGCTGTAGTCCGGTTCTCAAAACGCGCCCAGGCAGCGATCGATGATTATCTACGCGCAAGGGGCATTTTTGACGGAGCCAGTGGAAAGCCTTTAAGCTCCCTCCCCCTCTTTGCCCGCCATGATCCGGGAGCAGGGAAAAAAGTGAAACCGATTACAACTGCCACCGGCCGGAATATTGTCAATCACCGTGTTGCTGAATTTTTGGGAGAGGAATCAGTCGGCAGGATAACCCCCCACTCTTTCCGACATTACTTTGTGACACGCGTCCTGCAGGCATCCGGGAACCTCAAGCTAGCCCAAGAGCTAGCCAGGCATAAAAACATCGCAGTCACACAGCGTTACGCCCATTTGTCAGATAATGAACTGGATGAGGGCTACTTAAACGCGATTGAAGGGTGACCTTTTAATATCTTAGAAAAAAACCGCAGATCAGACTGACCTGCGGTTTTTATCATCATATCCTGAATTACATGTTTACCAGAACACGGTAGGTATCTGGTTTCAATGCTGCCTTGATGGCGTCTTCTAGTTGCAGGAATGGGTAAACCTTGGAGATAAATGGTTTCAGGTCTACCAGGCCGAGGGAGATCATGCGGATAGACTCCAGCAGATCCTGCCGGCTCTGGCTGACTGTACCGGTCAAGGTGACTTCTTTCCCATGGAAAACGTTGGGGTCGACCGAAATCTTGGTGCCGCGCGGGTGAATGCTGGCATATACCATTACACGCCCGCCCTTGGCAGCTGCATCGACTGCGGATTCGACTGCACCGGCGATGCTGACTGCACAGAAGATGGCATCTGCGCCTCTTCCATTGGTGAGACCTTTTACCTGGTCGGCAAACGGTTCCTTGGTTGGGTCGATTACGGCATCAGCGCCTAACTGCAGGGCAAATTTTGCCCTTTCAGGATTTGGTTCGCTGACGATAACCCGGGCGCCGGTTTTCTTTGCCACAGTGAGGTGAAGTAAACCCATGATACCTGCACCGACAACAACAACGTTTTCAGCAAAGCGGACCTGGGCTTTTGTAATGCTGCGGATGACACATGCAAGCGGTTCGGTCAGGGCAAGCTCGTCATATGAAATGTCATTATTGCCTTTGTAGAGCATGTAATCATCGATCAGGCAATATTCTGACAACCCGGAAGGCCCTGCAACATCGAACTGGCGCAGGGGCTTGAATGAATTGTCGCAGTTGCTGTCGAGGCCTTTTCGGCAGGATTCACAGTAACCACAGCGGTTTAATGTTGCAGCGACGACTTTGTCGCCGATTTTGGCATCTGTATGAACGAATTTTCCAACTGCTACAAGCTCGCCGGAAACTTCATGGCCACCAGAGATCGGATAGTATTTTTCTTCGCCGGTGTACATGCGCTGTTCCCAGGTGCAGATGGCACAGGATTTTACTTTTACCAGAGCCTGATTTGGACCGGGTTCCGGAATTTCAACGTCATCAAAGCGGATCTGACCGGGTCCAGTAAATACAGTACGTTTGTAGGTAGCCATTATTTGCCTCGATTCCTTTGTGCTTTCTACTTTAGGAGTTTGACTGCTTCATCAACAGTCGCATTACCGTGGACAATGGCAACAATGGCTGCGGTGATCTTTTCAGGATGCAGGTACTGGGAAATATTCCTGCCGACTGCCACACCGTTCGCGCCTGCCTGGATGGAATTGTAGATATTGCTCAGCAGATCGCGGGGATCTTCGCTCTTGCTTCCGCCAAGGACGACAACCGGTACGTAAAGCTGGTCGACGATCTTTTTGAAGGATTCAGCGGAGCCGCTGTACTGGGTTTTCAGGAAATCAACACCCATTTCAGCACAAATGCGGTTTGCATGGCCAAGGTTCTCGGGTGTCCACATTTCTTTGGGGTTTTCAAAACCGCCGGGAAGAGCTTCGGCCATCACGGGGATGTTCCATTCGGTGCACTGTGAGATCAATTCAGCTAAATAAGGAAGCTGGGTGTCTTCGAATTTTGAGCCAGGAAGGCCCATCACACCGACTGCATCAGCACCAACGCGCAAGGCATCATATGCATTCACGGTCAGGCTGCCGGCTGCGGGAGCGCCAAGCTTGGAGGTTCCGCCGTCACAGCGCAATACGATACCCATTCTGCCGATCTCGTTTCCAAAGTTCTTGACAATACCAAAGGTAGTCAAAATTGCATCAGCGCCGCCATCGGCTACACGCTTAACTAACTCACCCGGTTTTTCAAGACCATCCATCATACCGAATGCAGCTGCGTGGTCCATGGCAAAGATAACGGTCCTGCCATCGGGTTTAAAAATTCTGTTCCATCTATGTGCTCGTAAATCCATTGTATTTCTCCTTTCAACTCTCATCAAACTTTAATTTTCGCCATTAGGCGTAAAGAAAGGCCCAACTTATATGGCCAGCTGGGCCTTTCCTTTATTCTAACACTTAATGAACTAGCTTTCCAGTGCTTATCCTAACAACCCTACACGGATCGCCTGGCCGGCACCATCGAGACCCCAGAAGATCGGGATTGCACCGAGGATACCGATGACAATTAAGGCAACCATGATAACGGTTGGGGATACGTTCTTTTTCTTCAGCAGCCACCAGATCACGAGAACAAGTACCAGCTCAAGCAGGTTGGGCATGATCTCATTCAATACTTGCTGGATGTTGAAGTTGTTTCCACCAATCGAGAAAACGATCGGGGTGGAGAGGCTGATGAAGGAGACTGCCAGAGCGCCCATGATGAAGTTACCGAGTACGCTGGCGCCGGTGATCAGTTTATTGAGTGCATTGCTTGCCAAGAGGTTGGTAACCGCACTCTGACCCTGGCGATAGCCCAGGTAATAAATCCACCAGCCAAAGCCCCACGACCAGGCCATCATGATGAGCAGGAAGACGATCGGGCCGAGTGCAGAACCGCGTTCGGCTACACCAATCTGTCCGCCAGTGGCGATGCTCATACCGAGGGCAATAGCGATCGGGATGATGATGCCCTGCTGGATGCTGTCGCCGATGCCGGCGAACGGACCCATGAGGCCGACTTTGACACCGTTGATGGCTTCATCAGTAATGTCAGCAGCACCAGCGGCACGTTCTTCTTCCATGGCGATCACAATACCGAAGATCACACCGCCGAAATCGGGCTGGGTGTTGAAGAAGATCAGGTGGCGCTGGAGGGCAGCAATGATGTCTTCTTTGGATTTGTACAGTTTTTCAATGACGGGGGCCATTGCATGGGCAAAACCGGTACCCTGCAGGCGCTCCCAGTTGTAGTTGGCATGAGAGAAGAACAGCCAGCGCCACCAGGAGTTGAACACATCCCGTCTGGTAAGCAATCCAGGAGTTTCCTTGGTAGCTGAGGCATCGAACACTGGAGCTGCTTCTCCCTCTTCTTTCTTGTTGGTGAAGAGGACATGCATGAATGCCAGGGCTGCACCGATGACTGCGAACATGAGCAGGTTGACGCCGCCGGTCATCATGGAGGTGACAACGAAGCCGACGAAGAAGTACGGCCACACATCACCCTGGAGCAAGAATTTCAGGTTGAGCGCAATACCGAGGGCAGCCAGCATACCGCTTGCAACGAACAAGCCGCTGATGATCCAGCCAGCGTTCATACCAATCCAACCCAGGACTGCAGAAACGGCCGGTGCGCCAAAGTACGCAGCCAGGAACACCGGGACTGCATACAGGAAGAATAGCATTGTTTGTGAGTAAACATAGTTGGCGCGAGCAACTCCCCAAATGTTGCCTTTCTCAGCTTCCGCATCGGCCTTGTGAGCAAAGATAGAGCAGACAGACATACGGACTGACCAGGTAATGGTGCCGAGCAGGCCTAAGGGGGCTGCAATTGCGAGGGCACCCTGGACGCCCAAACCGGAGCCGAGGGCAATGGCGGTACCTAAGTAACCAGCCATAGCAGGATCACCGGGGAGTGAACCGCCTGCGGAGATCCAGCCCAGGTACAGCACGTTGATACTGGCACCCATCGCAACGCCTTCTGCCGGGCGGCCCATGATCAGGCCGACAACAAGGCCAGCCATCAGGGGGCGCTGGAACACAGCAAAGCCCAGGTTAGCATACCAGGGTGACTGTGCAAGGTAGTAGAAAATTGCGATGATGGCTGCCATCAAAAGGCTGACCTTCGGAGCCTCTTCCTGGGCAGATGGGGATGCGTTAACAAACGCAAAGCCAAGGATCATCAGAACCATGCTGATAATCATGGCAATCCCGATTTGTTTCTTATTATTTTTCATTTCGAGCTCTCTCCTTATTTTTTATAATTTGAAAAGCAGACAGTGGCATTCGAAATAATCAAAATATTTATTAAGCGCACCTCCTTAGCTGGATAAAAAAGCAGCTACACTAAATCCGTAAATGCTTTGGATTTATCATTCGGAAGGATATACAGGGCGATATTCACCCCATTATCACTTAATTCCTTCAGCATGCTTTTTTCATCATCGGACATGGAAATGTTTCGGTAAACATTCTTGCGTCCCATCATCATCCCCATGCCGCCAATGTTCAGGTCAGTAAATTTCAGACCAGCATCAAACAGCCGTTTGGCTGTCAGGGGGGTTTTCATCAAAAGCATAACGCTTTCTTTGTTTGGAAGCGCATTCAACATCTCGATGTTCGCTTCAACTTCCATGGCCTCAACCTGGATACCGGGAGGGGCAGCCAGCCGCAACACCTGCTGCATGAACGTGTCTTTTGCTACTCCGTCATCCAGAATGATGATGCGTTTAAAATTCTTGTGCTTGCACCAAACTGCAACCACCTGACCATGGATCAACCGGTCATCAATCCTTACCAAACCAAAGTTGCTAATAGTAATCACCTCCAATCATATGGTCTGCCATCAGCGGAATTTGCCGCTGTTGTTGCTAACTTTCCGGCTTAAATAATGGTTTCAGGTTCTTAATTGATTCTATTCCAGATTGTGTGATCTGTTCAGCCAATTCCGAAAGGGTATTGTAGTCTCTTGTCATTAACAATTCTATAAGCATTGGGAGATTTGCGCCAGTTACACATTGAACATTATCGCGCAAAACCTGCCTGGCTGATACATTGTATGGTGTACCGCTAAAAATATCCATCAGGATGAAGGTCTCTTCATCGCCGATCTTTTCAAGCACTTCATTTAGCTTTTTCTCAAACTCTTCTGGTGTTTCACCCGGGTAAAGTGGTACAGAATAAACACCCTCCGCCTCGCCTGCGATCATGGCTGCAGATTTTATCAGTTGGGCGCATAAGTCTCCGTGTGAAACTAAAACAACATTAATCATTATGGTTCCTCATTTTATTGAAATTTGCGCATCCAGGTCAACGATCATACGGTAAGATTCACCGCAATACGTTGCCTGGGAAAACTCCACAACTTCACCCGCATCTGTATAAGTCGTCCGCTCGCTCCTCAGGACTGCAGCCGGATAAACCAGGGAAAGGGTTTTTAATTCATCCTGGTTAGCCAGTCCGGCATAAATTTGCTCCTCTGCGCGCGCCAGGGCAAGGCCGTAATGATCCGTTAAGATATTAAACAACGAAACTTGCGAAAGGTTATGGTCGAGTATCCCTGGGCATAACTTGTGGTTCAAGTACACTGTATGGAGAGCAAGGGGTACACCGTTATTGCAGCGGAGCCGGATAATTTTTACCACCTCATCTTCTGTTTCAAGGCCCATCTTTTCCTTCAGATCATTCGGTACAAAAGCTATCAAATTGGCGCTGACGAGGTTACTGGATGGAAAGCCGCCTTCCCTCTTTACGTCAGAGGTAAACCCTTTAAGTGAAACATGGATAGCCAGTTTTTGCTGGGGTTCTGTAACATAAATGCCTTTTCCGGGAATCTTCTGGATCAAACCTTCCCTTTCCAGCTGATGAATGGCTTCACGCACAGTGGTACGGCTGATCTTATACTGCTCGCACATTTCCCTTTCTGAAGGCAGGCTGGTATTAGGGGCAAAAACGCCCGCAGCAATCTGGGCTTTTAAGAGTGCTGCCAGCTGGGTATGGAGTGGAATTTGAGAATTTTTGTCAATAATCACAAATCTACTCGTTTTGCCTGCGGTTAACTGGTAATTACCAGTTATACGTAGATTTAATTTTAGTTAATAAATCACCCTTTGTCAATACACCTTGATTTTTATTAAGGTTGATGTAGCGGCAGGGTTACTTGATCTTGGAAGAAAAGATCAGTTTTATACCATCGGGATCTGTCGCTGAAAAAGCCCGAGCGCCCCATGGCTTATCGGCTATTTCGCCCCGGATGGGTATTCCAGCAGATTTCACGAAAGCATAAAACTGGTCTGCATCCTCAACTTCAATGGATATTTCGAAGTTGGCCGGTTGTTTGTATTCCGCATCTGGTTTCACGGCAAGAATTTCCAGCTGACCATCACCTATGCGAAACATGCAACCCTGGTTTCCGGGTCCCCTGTCCCACTGGTTGAGCACTGGAAATTTTAGTCTGTCACGGTAAAAATGAACTGCCTGGTCAAAGTCTTTTGAAATGAAAATGATCGTAAATGCACCCATTGAATCACCTGGATTACAGAAAGCTTTTTAAGTAATAGCGGACATCGGCCGTGGTGGCAAGGCCGAGCGAATGGCTCGCGATCTCGCGTGCAGTGTCCATACTGAACCTGCGGATCGCCTGCTTTACAAGCGGAATTGCCCTGGGGTTCATGCTGAATTCATCAATTCCCAAACCCAGCAGCACGGGTGTTGCCATCCCGTCTCCAGCCAATTCACCGCAGAGTCCGACCCATTTCTTGTTGGCGTGGGCGGCGTCAACCACCATTTTAATCAACCGCAGTACAGATGGGTCAAATGCATCAGCTACACCGACTACGTTAGTATTTCCTCGGTCTGCAGCCAGGGTGTACTGTGACAGGTCGTTTGTGCCAATACTGAAGAAATCCACTTCTTTTGCAAGCGCATCTGCCATCACTGCTGCCGAAGGAATCTCGATCATGATTCCCCATTCGATTTTTTCTTCGTAAGGCACACCTTCTGCACTAAGATCCCGTTTGACCTGGTTGACGTGTGACATAATGTCACGCACTTCCTGCACCGTACCTACCATTGGGAACATAACCTTCAGGTTGCAGCCGATACCGGCGCGCATTAATGCCCTCAGCTGTGTATGGAACACTTCAGGTCGAGCCAGGGCAAGCCTGGTGCCGCGCAAGCCCAGGAACGGGTTCATTTCTTCAGGGATTTTCAGGTAATTGGCCGGTTTGTCACCACCAATATCTAATGTCCGTGTTACGACAGGGTTCCTTCCGAATTGGGCAAAGATTTCTTTGTAGATCTGGACCTGTTCATCTTCAGTCGGTGCGGTATCTCGCTCAAGGAAGATGAATTCGGTCCGCAGTAGACCAACACCTTCAGCGCCAAATTCCACTGCGGTTTTGGCATCTTCAACACCGCCAATATTTGCAACTACTTCCACCCGCCGCCCGTCTTTGGTGATCGCATGTTCCCGGGTTGTTTCCATTGCCTTTTTGAAGCTCTCTTCATACAAACTGGCAGTCTGGTTGTATTTCTTTATCGTAGCCGGATCAGGATCAAGGAACATTTTGCCGGAAAAACCGTCCACAATCACCTGCCTGCCGGCTGTTAATTCATCCATCCAGGGTCCAATACCAACAACAGCAGGGATTCCAAGCGCTTTGGAAAGGATGGCAACATGGCTGGTGGGACCTCCAGATATGGTACAGAATCCCAAAACCTTGCTTTTGTCAAATGAGACAGTATCTGAAGGTGTAAGGTCTTTTGCAATAACAATGGATGGCACAGAAATCATCCTGCAGGCGGCATCGCTGTCACCAACGAGGTGGCGCAGTACACGCTGGGCAACGTCTTTTATATCTGCGCTGCGGGCAGCCAGATACTCCGAATCCATTGCGCCAATCAACTCGGCATAATACTCGGTTGCTTTGTACCAGGCGTATTCAGCTGTAAAACTCTGCTGATAGATGTTTTCCTTGACCTGATCCAAGAGATCAGGGTCGCTTAAAAGCATCAAGTGTGCATCAAAAATCTCCGCTTCATTGGAGCCCGTATCCAGATCTTTTCGGGCTTTTTCAAGGATTTCTTCCAGCTCAGTGGTTGACTTCTGGAGAGCATCCTCCAGGCGCTGAAATTCAACATCAGGGTCACAACATTTCTCTTCTTGAACGACGATTGTTTCAGTCTCATACCGGAAAACCGGGCCGATCGCAATTCCTGCTGATATCCCTACACCTTGATATGATTTCATTAGTTAATCTCCAACTGGTTCGCCGAAATTTTCTTCGATTAATGCTTTCAAGCTTTCAATAGCCTGAAGCTCGTCTTCCCCTTCGGCAGTAATGCGGATTAAGTTATCCCTATCCACACCAATAGAAAGCAGCTTTACAAATGATTTTGCATTCACTGCATCAGTCTTTTTTGTGAGATTTTCAATATTTACCAGAGATTTGAACCCCTGCGCCTTTTTTACGAAAGCCGCAGCTGGGCGTGCATGCAGCCCCACTTGATTGATGATAGTAATCTCTAAAGTTTCCACGATCTTCTCCTCAATTAACTGGTTATCCCTTATTTTACCTGTTTATAAACAGAAGTACCTCAGGCATTGAAACAGATTGTATCAAGTCCAGATTAAACATTCCTGAGAAACATGACAGGATCCTTAAATTGGGTACTTGTAATTTGTGTTCTAATATTGTAGAATTGTAATACAATATTACAAAGCAATTGGACGACGATAATCTGCAAAAAGGTTGTATCGGCCATCATAATGAATCAGGGTGCACAACCCATCCCCCTAAAAGGTAAAATTAATGGCTCGCAAGGCGAGTTTAAACGCCTATCATTGCGTGATGCGGTAATTGAGCGCATGAAGCAGGCTATCATCAAAGGTGAACTGGTTGACGGACAAAAAGTTACCGAGCTTGAACTTGCCGAATGGCTGGGGGTCAGCAGAGGCCTGGTCCGTGAAGTAATCCGCGAACTTGAAAATACCGGTATCCTGGTCAATATCCCCTACCGAGGTACATTTGTCCGCTCACTGACTTCCGAGCGCATCAATGAGCTGTACACGCTGCGTTCATTGCTGGAAGAATACGCAATAGAACTGGCAGTTGTACAGGCAAGTCCGGATGAGATAGAACACCTACGCGAAATTGCGGCAATGATGACGCGGTATGCCCAGGTAGGTGATGTCAATTTACTGGTAGAAACAGATCTGCAATTCCATTTGGCATTGTATGCTATGTCAAAACACCAGATGCTGATTGATACTTTGGAGCGGCTAAGCGGGCAGACCCACCTGTTCATTCAGGCTACCAAGGCAATGTATACCATTTTCCCGACCCTGGAAGAAGCGGCGAATTCGCACCTGGCAATCATTGTTGCCCTCGAAAAACGGGATATCACCAGTGCGCGAAGCGTTGTCAGGAAGCATATCTGTGAAGTTGGGGAACGCCTTTTTGATATTTTACAGGAAAAAGAACGGATCGAGAGGAACCTGAGTGAAATTGCCGGGTCAGAAACGGATAACCCGGCCAGGAAACTCCCGCTTCCACATCCGCTTTTTTAAGCTTTTAGAAAAGTTAGCTGTACCTGTTCGTTTAGGAACACCGTCATGTATATACTTTTGCAGGAGGTATTTGATCAATGTTATTCAAGCCAGAATTGAAAGTCCTTTCCGAAGAGCAAATTTACCAGATCCACCAGGCCGCACTGGAGATCCTCTGGAATACGGGCGTTTTGGTTAAATCCGAAACTGCCCGTGGTCTTTTAAAACAAGCAGGAGCTGTAGTTAATGATGAAACTATGCGCTGCCGCATACCCGGATACATTGTGGAAGAAGCGCTTAAGCGAGCTCCTTCATCATTTACGGTTTATGCCCGTAATCCAACCAATAATGTTCACGTTTCCACCCGTGACCTGCACTACGAGCCTATGATCGGCAGGCTAAACTGCTTTGATTACAAAACCGGTAAGACACACCGCACCACCCTGGAAGATGTCGGGCATTTGATTAAGATTTCAGACGCCCTTCCCAATTATCACCTGCTCCATTCAGGCGCCATCATGCCCCAGATCGATGGGGTCCCTATCCGGGCTACCCATGTGCATGGGTATCTGCAATCGGTCCGCAACTCCAGCAAGGTGATCAAGGCTACCTCACGCGAACGCATCCTGGCGGAAGACTGCTTGAGGATGGTTGCTGTTATTGCGGGCGGTGAATGTGAATTGCGTAAGAAACCGTATACCTTTACAACGGACAATCCTGTAGCCCCTCTGCACCACGACCGTGACCAGATGGATGGAGCCTTGTTGTTCGCAAGTTATGGCCTCCCGATCGATTTCACCAGTGAACCCCAGGCTGGGGCAACTTCACCCGTAACGCTTGCCGGTTTGCTGGCACAGCAGACAGCGGATGTTATCAGCGGCATTACCATTGTTCAGCTGGCTAATCCCGGCAACCCGGTCTGGTATGGCACCTGCGGCTCAATCATGGATATGAAGGTCGGCAGGATTGCCATTGGTGCCATCGAGATGGGCTTGATCAATGTGGCGAGCGCCCAGATCGCCCATTTCTATGATATCCCCTGCCGAGGGACCGCATCCGCCACTGATTCGAAAACCCTGGATATCCAGGCTGGGTATGAAAAGGCATTAACCCTTTCAATGGCTGTGCTGGGTGGAGTGAATAAAATCTTCTATCCTGGGACAATGGAAGGCGCCCTGACGGTCAGCAAAGAAGGGCTGGTAATCGATGATGAGATCATCGGCGAACTGTACCGCACCCTGGATGGCATTAATGTCAGTGCAGATACACTGGCATTGGGCGTGATTGACAAAGTTGGACCAGGCGGCCATTTCCTGGGTCAGCGTCATACCATGCAATTCTTGAAGAATGAACACTACATTCCGCCGCTGGCTGACCGCTTGACCCGCGATAAATGGGAGCTGGAAGGTTCCAAAGGTGTGGCAGAAAAGGCGTACGAAAAAGTACAGAAGATCATTGCCGAGCATAAAGTTGATCCCCTGGATGCTTCTGCAGAGGAAGAACTCGAGCGGATTGTCCGGGAAGTTGAAGAACGAGAAACCAAGTAAATTACCGAAAGGATCAAAATGTCTGATATTGAATTCATTTTTCTAAGCCAGGCTGACATCCGGGCAACCGGCATCGATATGAAAACTGCCATGGAAGCAGTTGAGGATGCATTTACCCTCCACCACCAGGGCAAAGCTCTTTTACCTTATAAAACAGTACTGGATATGGGTGAACGCGAGCGCGGCCGCTGCAATGCAATGCCGGCGTACGTTGGAGGAAACTACGATGCATTTGGGATCAAATGGATCGCCGGATTCCCGCAGAACCCGCGTAAATATGGCATGCCCAGAGGTACAGGTCTTTACATCCTGAACGATGCTGAAAAAGGTTTTCCAGTTGCAGTAATGGATTGCACGCTGCTCAGTGCCATGCGGACCGGGGCAGTAACTGGAGTTGGCGCCAAGTACCTGGCTAACCAGGATTCAGAAGTGGTAGCGATGATCGGCTGCGGCGTGCAGGCACGCACGCAGATTGAGGCACTGAAAGTAGGTGTACCGAATATCAAGCTGGTCAAAGGATACGATGTCAATTTCGAAGCCGCGAATCAATACGCTGCAGAGGTAAAAGACCGGTTTGGAATTGAAGCAGTGGCTGTCCAGACACCCGAAGAGGCTGTTAGGGATGCGGACATCGTGGTTACTGTTACTGTGGCGGATGAGCCGATCGTAAAAGAAGCCTGGATGAGGAAGGGCAGCCTGTTTGCTGCTGTCGGCTCCTACCAGGAACAGGAGTTTGAAGTCGTCTTGAATTCGAATAAGGTAATTGTTGACGGCCTTGAGCACGTAATCCATCGTGTCACCCCGGTTGTAGCTCTGATGATCACGAATGGTATGCTGAAAGAAGAAGATGTTTGGGAGCTTGGTGAGATCCTCTGCAAGGAAAAACCCGGCAGGGAAAGCCATGACGAACGGATTTTCTTTGCCCCTATTGGTATGGGCACTGAAGATCTGTGCCTTTCTTACCAGGCTTATAAACTGGCTGCAGAAAAAGGGATTGGCAAAAAGCTTTCCCTGTTCGGTAATGCCTGAAACTAGATCTAGCAAATAAACTGGAGGTAAATGTGACTGAAGAAGCCGTTTTTAAGAAGATGCAAGATGCAATCGCAAATTATGATTCTGATGCAGCTGTTGCGGCTGCAAAGGAAGCGGTCGATGCAGGGATCGATCCCGCTGTCGCGCTGGATAAGGGCTTTGCCTCAACTATTCGAGAAATTGGTGAGGCTTTTGAGCGCATGGATATCTTCCTTCCTGAGCTGGTAATGGCTGCCAATGCCATGAAAGCCGGTGTGGAAGTTCTTGAAAATGCGCTAAAAGCCAAGGGTACCGCGGTTGAGAAAAAAGGTGTTGTGGTGCTCGGGACAGTTGAGGGCGATATCCATGACATTGGAAAAACTGTAGTTGGCGCCATGCTTTCCGCAAACGGATACGAAGTCCATGACCTGGGTGTGGAAGTTCCATCCCCCCGTTTTATCCAGGCAGCCCAGGAAACCCATGCGAACGTGATAGCCCTTTCAGCGCTGCTTTCCACAACCATGCTTTACCAGCGTGATGTTCTCGAGATGCTGCGAAATAAAGGGTTGCAGGAAGAATTCTTTGTTATCGTCGGCGGCGCCCCTGTGACCCAGAAATGGGCGGATGAGATCGGTGCAAATGCGTATGCGCGGGACGCGATTGAGGCGGTCCGGGTATTGGATGCACATACTAAGGAGTGGGCAAAATGAATTTCAAAGAGATTGCCAAGCGGGCTGAAACCGGCCCATTAATGGAAGGAAATGATTTCCTGATGCAGCGTGTAGCTGCAAACGTTCTTGCCCTGAAAAAGGAATACGATGTCAAGTGGGATGGTAAAACGCTTGTCAACCTCGATGACGGCCTGGCCGACCGGTGCTGGGAAGCCGGTAAGGAGTTGATCCTCCGATCGGGTTTGTTTTCCATGAACAGCCGGCGCGTCATCCAGTTCACAAAAGACGAAATTGAGGATGCACTTAACAACCTGCCAGGTAAAGTGAACATGGGCGAAGGGAAGGAGTTCACTACCGCATACCATCGAGGTGTTGAAGATCCCCACCCTCCTTTCGTAATGAGCGGCCCGTTTAATGCCGACACCCATGAAGATATGTTCATCAAGCTTAATGAAGCCTTTGCCCAGGAACGGATAATTGACTGTCTCTTCCTTCCAGGCTATCTGAAAGAATTGGATGGGTTGATGATCCGCCCCAATTCCGGGCTTTCGAGCCGTGCAGCTGTGCTTTATGGAGAGTGGGCCCGCGAGGCTGTCCGCAGGGCTGGTCGTCCCGGATTGGCAATTATCGGACACTCTGTTATGGCGTTGAATGAGATAGCCTGTACAAATGAAGCATTCGGTCTGAGAAAAACTGACCCGCGTGCAATGGTACTTCTCTCAGAGTTGCAGGTGGATGATGTAACCATGGGACGGATGGGATATTACCTGGCATACGGTACCCCGATCTATATGGCCCATACACCCCTGGTTGGCGGTTATGGCGGTGGACCTGATGGAACAGCGATTATTGCAGTGGCTTCATTTATCGCATCGATCATGCTGAACAGTGAAATTTGCCATATTGGTCCACAGCATATCAAATACAAGACCCAGACCAACAACCATTCATTGTTCCTGGGCTCGCTGGCAAACCAGGCTACAAACCGGAACAGCAAAATCATCACTACCACATCACATACTACAGCAGGCAGGGCTGGCGCTGACCAGTATGCTTATGAATTTGCAGCACTGGAACTCGCAGTGGTGACCAGCGGCAGCAATATAAGCGGTCCCCGCCCGGCTGAACCCCTGGGATTTAATAATGTCAGCCCGTTGATGGGCCGGCTTTTTGCTGAGGTTGGTCATGCCGCTGCGAAGTTATCCCGTGAACAGGCAGCTGGAATTGTGGAAAAGTTGTTTGAAAAGTACAAGGACACGATGACACTGGAGACTGCCCCGAAAGGCGCGCCTTTCGAACAGCTTTATGATACTGCAAAACTGGTTCCCACTCCAGAGCATAAAGCCTGTTATGACCGGGTAAAAGAAGAGCTTGCCCGGTTGGGTGTTCCGTTTGCATACTAAGGAGATCTTATGGCAAAGCGTCTCATCATTGACCTGAATAAATGCACCGAATGCCGGACATGCGAGTTAAAGTGTTCATTTGTGCATCACATGGTCTATAACGAAAAGAAATCCGGCATCAGGATCATATCAAACTGGCCGAATTTGCCTGATGCGCACCTGTGTTCACAATGCGAACGGCCGGATTGCCTGCCAGCCTGCCCGACTGAGGCAATGGTTTTAACCCCGGAAGGCTCGGTCAAGGTTATTTATGACCTATGTATTGGATGCGGAAGCTGTGTGGATGCCTGCCCTTACGACGGAGTCTGGCTGGATCCGGTAAGTAGCCTGGCGATCAAATGCGATACCTGCGAAGGACGCTACTTGTGTGTTGCAGAATGCGCCGTAGGTGCATTGAGTATCGAGGCATAGGAAAAGAGGCTGAGATGTACGATTGCTACAATAAAAAACTTCTCCGGATAAACCTGACTGACCGAACCTCAAAAGAAGAGCCAATCGGTGAAAATTTGCTGCAGAATTGGGTCGGTGGCATGGGTGTCGGAACAAAACTGCTCACCCATGAAGTACCGCCAGCAACTGATGCGCTAAGCCCGGACAACAAGTTGTTCATCTGTACTGGTCCGCTTACAGGCACGATTGCGCCATTATTTGCCCAAACCTGCATCGTGACCAAATCGCCCCTTACAACAGGTGTGGTGAATTCATATTGCGGTGGACATGTTGCCACAGCGATTAAGTCTGCTGGTTATGACGTAATCGTTATTGAAGGAAAAGCAGACCAGTTGGTTTACATCACCATTACTCCCCGCGGGGTAAAAATCGTTGATTGCCCGCAGCTTAAGGGTAAGCCTACCAGCGAATCAGAAGAAGAAGTGAAAAAAGCCAGCGGCAGGGATGACCTGCATACAATTTCGATTGGCCTGGCTGGTGAAAATCATATCCGCTATGCTGCTGCAGTCTCAGAAACACGTGTATTTGGGCGCGGCGGGGTTGGCGCTGTTTTCGGTTCGAAAAACCTGAAGGCAATAGGGATTGCCGGTGAAAAAGACATCCGAGTCGCTGACCCGAAAGCATTTGAAGAAGCCTGCCAAAATGCTGTAGAGGCTTATAAGGCTGATCTGGCCCAACCCTGGAGCCTGCTGGGAGGTTTTGGAAGGTATGGAACAGGGAACGGGATCAAGCTGATTAATGAAAAGCATGCCCTTGCGACCCGTCACCATAAGTACACTTCGTTTGAACATGCAGACAAAATCGGTGGTGAAGCATTCTTTGAGAAGTACGAAACCCATCCAATTGCCTGCAAAGGGTGCCTGGTTCACTGTGGAATGGTCCGGAAACCGGCAGAGACCAAGTGGGGTACTGTCTGGTCACGCGGACCTGAGTACGAATCGATGTACTCAATTGGCTCCCTTTGCTTCAACAGTGATTCCGATATGCTGCTGTATGCTAATGACCAGGCAGAGAAGTATGGCATGGATACCCTCTCGCTGGGTGTCAATTTAGCCTTTGCCATGGAATGTGTTGACCGCGGGATCCTGGACAAGAATGTATTAGGAGACGGTTACACGCTTGAATTTGGCAATCCTGACGCTACCATCCGGTTGATCGACATGATCGCAGCTAGGGAAGGGATTGGGGACCTGCTCGCTGAAGGTGTCAAACGGGCAAGTGAAAAATTAGGCCAGGGAGCTGAGAAGTTCGCCCTGCAGGTCAAGGGGATGGAATTTGCAGCCTGGATGCCGGAACGCATGCGCGGTGTGGCAACCACTTTTGCGACTTCAAACCGTGGTGCCTGCCATAAGCGGGCTCCGATTGGTTTGGAATTGATGGAGTTTATCCCGATCGATTCTGTGGACGGCCGGGCGGCAGTTGTCGCAGATATCCAGAACAGGGTCAATTCGACTTTTACCCTGGTGGCCTGCCGGTTCGCGGAATTTGTCCTAAAATCTCAGAATTTTGCCGATATGCTAAACGCTGCCAGTGGGATGAGTTACACGGTGGAGGAATTTGACCTTCTGGGAGAAAAGATCTGGAACATGGAACGGTTATACAACCTGGATGCTGGCATTGACCCGTCCCAGGATGCCCTGCCGGAGATCTGTTTTAAGGTTCCACTTGATTTCCCTGAAGGGTATAAGCCACTGACCCGAGAGGATTTTGAGTACCTGATCAATGATTATTATTCGGTCCGCGGGTGGGATGAAAAAGGTTACCCAACGGCGGAGAAACTCGAAGCGCTGGGGTTAAAAAGCCAGTGATAGAAATTGCAGTCCGGTTCTCAGGCAATTTACGATTGCTAGCGGGAGCAAAGGAAATATCTGCTACGGTAGATGATGGGATTACCTTGCGGCAATTCCTGGGTATTCTCCGGAACCGGATTGATCAGGATTTTTCAAATGCTGTCCTGAAGCCGCTGCTGGAAGAGAACAATCCAGCGCCGTTAACTCTGCTCATGGTCAACCGGAGGCATAACCAATCACTGGCTGTGCTTGAAGAACTCCTCCATGATGGAGACCGATTGTCATTTTTACCACCAATGGAAGGTGGTCAGCAAATCAAAATAAAAGGAGGTTGTAATGGGTGCACTTAGTTTAAAAGGTCGGGATGTATTGTCATTGGCTGACTTCTCACGGGAAGAGCTTGATATCATGTTGCAAACAGCCCTTGAACTGAAACGCGGAATTTCGCGTGGGGAATTCCAGGACCATATTCTGCGCGGCAAAGCTGCAGCGATGATTTTTGAAACCCCTTCTTCACGCACGCGCATGTCGTTCTGGCGGGCAATGCATCAGCTTGGCGGAGCAGCTGAAGATCTCAGCGGCGGGAAAGTTTGGTCAGATTCCGGTGTTGAAAGCTGGGGAGACACCTGCCGGGTAATGGACCGCTATTTTGACATCCTGATCGCCCGCCTGCTGGCACAATCTACCCTCGAAGAGGCAGCCAACCTGCTGACAATCCCTGTGTTTAACGCTTCGACTGATTACGAACATCCATTCCAGGCACTGGCTGATTTCGAAACAGTCCTGGAGAAAAAAGGACGCTTTGATAATGTCAAGTACGTCCTTACTTGGGCATACCATGAATACAATCCCCCGATGGGCCTGGTTGTCTCGAGCATGTATCTTGCCTCACGTCTGCAGAACTTCCAGTTTGTGCTGGCCTGCCCGGAAGAATATACACCCCCGCAGGACATTATCGACCGGACGATGGGATTTGCAGCTGAGAACGGTGCAAGCGTTGAAATCGTGCATGACATGAAGAAGGCAGCCAAAGATGCCGATTTCATCAATGCCTATTGCTATGTGATGCCGGATGCATTCAGGGCTGGCTCTCCTGCTAACAACTGGCAGGCTCCCACAGCACATAATAAGGAACCGGAACGGTTCAAACATTGGCGGGTTGACGATGAGGTCATGAAATTAGGGAAACCAGGCGCAAAATTCATGCACTGTATGCCTGCTGCCGTTGGACATGAAGTGACGGCCGATGTCATTTACGGTCCAAATTCGCTTATCCAGGATGAAGCAGAGAACAGGCTTCATGCTCAAAAGGCAGTCCTTGCACTTACTTTAGGCGCTTAATTTTCAATGAAGAATGGGGAGTGAATCTGTGTTCACTCCCCAGACAATCTGATAAGGAGTGTGCAATGAAAAGCGCATCTCTGAACCTTGCAGGTGTACCTTTCAAGAACCGTGTCATTGTTGCAGCGGGTTGTCACGGCGCGGATGCTGCGAATATCAACAGGGTAGCTGAGACAGGTGTCGCCGCAGTTGTAACCAAGACGATTACGGCAAATGCGGTTGAGGATGTTCGTCCATGCTTCAGCATGGTTGAAGGCGGTTTTATCAACAGTGTTTTTGGGACCACCCTTGCTGCCAGCCAGTGGTTTGATGTGGAATTGCCTGCATCAAAAGCAGCAGGTATTCCGATTATCGCTTCAATTGCTGGCTTAAATCCAGCAGAAGCTGCAGATCTGGCTGCAAAAGCTGTGGCTGCCGGGGCGGATATGATCGAAATGCCGACCGTCTGCCCGCACATGGGTGAAATATTGGAGGCCATGTTTCCTGGACTGACCATGCCGCCTCCTGAAGTGCATGATGTTGCACCGTATGTCGCTAACATCAAGGCTGTTAAGGCAGCTGTAAATGTTCCGGTAATTGCAAAATTCAGTATGCTGTTTCATGCCAACGTAGTTGAATGGGCTGTAGCCTGCGAAAAAGCAGGGGTTGATGCCATCGCATGTGCTGACGCATTCGGGCCTGCATTGAAGATTGATATTAAAACGGGAGAACCTACCCTTGGCGGCCCGCGCGGCGTTGGGGGTCTGACAGGCTCTGCGATCAAACCTATCGCCCTCCGTATGATCATGGAAATGGCGCAGCATGTCCATGTTCCCTTGATAGGTGTGGGCGGGATAAACCGTGCCGAAGATGCCATTGAATACTTCATGGCGGGTGCATCGTTTGTGGGCGTTGTGACATCAGGTCATTTAAAAGGCACAAAACACTTCCAGCGGGTTGTTGATGGAATTGATAAGTGGGTAGCAAAGAACGGCTATTCCGATGTTGAAGATTTTGTCGGTATCACGATTAAGAAGATCGAATCCCGGAAAAAGAGAGGCCTGGTAGCGGTCACCAAACCGCAGCCTCCTGTGATTGATCCCGAGAAGTGCACAGGATGCAACAAATGTGTGGTCTCGTGTGTTTATGATGCGCTCTTTATGGGTGAAGATCACAAAGTTCATCTCATTTCAGAAAAATGTTATGGTTGCGGCCTTTGCCGTGACGCATGTGTTTTTGATGCAATTCGTCTCACCTATTTTGACTAGGAGGAGGACAAAATGGCTGATCTCTTGATTAAAGGTGCCCTGGTAGGTACTCAAGATCCTGAAAGAAGAATCTTTGCTAATGGAGCGGTTGCTATTGAAGGCAATAAAATAGTGGCAATTGGGCCAACTGAAGAGGTAGAGAAAGGCTTCCCTGCAAAGAAGGTTATCGATGCAAGCGGTAAGATCGTAATGCCAGGATTGATCTGCACCCATACCCACATGCCCAGTGTGGTTGGACACAACATGCCGGTCGATTTCTCGAAATTCCACGCTTTTATGGATATGCTGACCAAGTGGTGGTGGCCGGATATCGAGGAGGCTTCAACCTACGACAGTATCTACTGGTGCTCACTCTGGGCTGCAGCAAAAATGCTTAAAACCGGTACCACAACTGTGGTGGACATGGTTGAAGCCCCAAGCGTGGTTGATGGCTGCCTGGATGTTTCTGCAGATGCGGTACTTAAGCTTGGCAGCCGTGCTGTCATTTGTTATGAGTCGACCGAGCGCATATCCAAAGAGAATGCCCGTGATGGAATCAACGAAAATGTGCGATTCTTCAAGAAATGGAAAGATCAGCCTGAAAGCCGGGTATCAGGGCGAATCGCTGTTCACACTGCATACACGGCCAGCGAAGAGATGTTGCGTGAAGTAAGGGGTATTGCTACTGATCTGGGCGCTGGCCTAAAAATTCATGTGGCAGAAATACCGCCATCGATGGTCATTGAGAAATTTGGAAGGACAGCCCCATTTGTTCTCAGGGATACAGGTTTCCTTGGGCCGGACGTGCTTGCAGTCCACTGCATCCATATGACACCGGATGAAATTGCCTTGTGGAAGGAATACGATGTCAAGGTTGCCCATACGCCGATGAGCAACATGCTGGGAGGAAGTGGTGTGGCTCCGATAGTCGAAATGCTGAACGAAGGGATCACCGTAAGCATAGGCCACGACTGCTTCTTTACCATGGACCAGTTCCAGTATATCCGAATGGCTTACCTTCTGCATAAGGTGCATCATCATAACCCGGGTGTTATCCCTTCATTCCAGGCTATCGATCTTTCGACTACCAGTGCTGCCCATGCCATTCAGAAAGATCACGAGATCGGCTCGCTGGAGATAGGGAAGAAAGCCGATGTATTGATCATAAAACCAAATCAGCCCTCTCCCCTGCTGCCGCAGCTCTTTTATGACACCCTGATTAATGATGTAAATGGCTCAGAGGTGGAAACAGTCCTGGTAGATGGGCAAATCGTGGTCGATAACCACACGCTGGTAAATGTGGATGAAGACGAAATCCAGCAAAAATGTGTAGAAGAAACAACCAAACTCTGGAAAAAATCAGGAGCAATATAATGAGCGATGTCACATACCGGGTAGGCATAGACATTGGGGGCACTTTCACCGATCTTGTTGTAGTTACCAGCACCGGGGAGATGTATATCTTCAAATCACCTTCCACACCTGCAGATTCTTCGATTGGCCTGTTTGACTGCTTGAAAAAGGCTGCCAGGTTCTTTGAGCTGGAATTCCCGGACTTTATGGCTAAGGTAGACCTACTGGTGCATGGTACTACCGTGGCTACCAATACAATGCTCCAGTACAACGGGGCTAAGACCGGCTTGATCACGACAAAAGGCTTCCGGGATGCATTGGAAATGCGGCGGGCGCATAAGGAGAACATCTGGGACCTGTCCCTGGCATCTCCACCGCCAATCATCCCCCGCCGTCTGCGCCTGGGTGTTACTGAACGCATCGATTACTCAGGGAATGTGATTACCCCGCTTGATGAAGAGGAAACCCGGAAGGTTGTCAATCAGCTTAAGGCTGAAAACGTAACTGCCATTGCGGTTTGTACTCTTTTTTCTTTCATGAACCCAGTGCATGAAAAACGGATACGCGAAATTATTCTTGAAGAGTACCCGGAGTGCTATGTCTCCATTTCATCAGAGATACTTCCCCAAATCCGTGAATATGAGCGTTCTTCAACTACTGCGGTCAACGCGTATGTTGGACCCGTCCTGGGAAGATACCTTTCAAAGCTGCAGCAAAAGCTGGCTGATGCCGGCCTGAAACGTGAGGTTCTCGTCACCCAATCCAATGGCGGCATTATGTCTGCCAGTTATGGAGTTGAGCACGGAGCATCCACACTGCTTTCCGGCCCTTCTGCCGGCGCAGTTGGAGGTATGTTCTTTGCCAAACAGCTTTCAATGCCAAACCTGATTGTGATGGATATGGGCGGCACCAGTTATGACGTGACATTAATCAAAGACGGCAACTATTCCATGACGACAGAAGGTGAAATTGCCCGCTACCGGGTTGCGTTGCCCATGATCGATATCCATACCATTGGCGCAGGCGGCGGTTCGCTAGCATACCTGGACCAGGGCAATATGCTTAAAGTTGGCCCGCAGTCTGCCGGTGCCGTACCAGGCCCTGCTTGCTATGGTAAGGGCGGAACGAAGCCAGCGACTACGGACATCAATGTGGTTTTGGGGTACATCAATCCGGACTTCTACCTTGGCGGTGAATTTTCCATCGATAAGCAGGCTTCGTATGATGCTGTAAAGAATGAGATTGCGGACCCACTGGGTATTGACACCATCGAAGCCGCTTACGGCATCTATACTGTGGTGAACAATAACATGGCTGATGCCACCCGCGTGGTAAGCGTTGAAAAAGGGCATGACCCTCGGGATTTCTCGCTGGTAGCTGCAGGTGGCGCAGGAGCGCTTCATGGCTGCAAGATAGCAGAGATTGTTGGAATCCCCAGGGTAATTGTTCCTAAGACTGCATCCGTTTTCTGTGCGATGGGTATGCTGGAAAGCGACCTGAAACACGACTATGTCAGGACTATGTGGAAACCACTGGACGATATTGATTTTGATGAGGTTAACCAGGCATTTGATGCGATGGAAGCAGAAGCCAGGGCAACCTTATTGGCTGAAGGCCTCAATGAAGACCAGATCCAGATCGAACGCGGGTTTGACTTGCGGTACATGGGGCAGCATCATGAAGTGCCAGTCACAATCCCAGCCGGGAAAATCGATGAAGCCATGCTGCCTGAGATCAAAAAGCGGTTCAATGATGCTCATAACAGGCTTTTCCTGTACAGTGAACCTGAAAGCCCGCTTGAATCGATCAACATCCGGCTGACCGGTTTAGGGGTAATTCCGAAAACCTCTCTGACCAGCTGGCAGTCTGGTGGAGCAGACGCTTCAGAAGGCATTAAGGGCATCCGCAAGGCTTATTTTGGAGAACTTGGCGGCTGGGTTGAAACCAGGATATACGATGGCAGCAAGTTGAAAGCGGGCAATATCATCGAAGGTCCTGCCATCATTGAAGAAGTGACAACAACCATTGTGATTAACCCATTCGATAAAGCAACTATCGACCGGCTAGGTAATGTTGTCATCGAGATCAATGCCCTCAAGCTGTCCTGATGAGTGCAGAATAAAAGGCGAATTTGGAGCAAAACAAATGACCAATCAATCAGTCGATCCAATCACAATGTCAGTGGTTTTTAACCGCCTGGGTACCGTAAACAAAGAAATGGGCATCACCATGATGCGCACTTCCCGCTCGCCCATCTTTGCTGAGGTGCATGACTTCTCCTGTGCTATTTGCGACTGGGTGCCGCGGATTGTTGCCCAGGTGGACGGCGTCCCTTCACACACTGCCTCATCTATGCTGGCAGCCAGAGCTGTAGTGGAAAAATTCCGTGAGAATATGAAACCGGGAGATGTTTACCTGATCAATGACCCATATGAAGGCGGAACCCATCTGGCCGATGTGACCGTTGTTAAACCGATTTATTACAAGGGTGAGCTGCTTTTCATGGCCATCAACCGTGCCCATCACCTGGATGTTGGTGGAATGGTGGCTGGAAGCTACAGCCCTGAGGCGAAAGAGATCTTCCATGAGGGAATTCGCATCCCTGCCATCCAGATCTACAAGGACGGGCGTCCGATCCAGTTCGTCATCGATTTACTGAAGATCAACACCCGCATGCCCGACCTTTTCGAAAGCGATATCCGGGCGCAGGTGGCTTCCTGTAACGTCGCCGAGAGGCGCCTGCTTGAGATGGCTGAGGACTTTGGCGTTGAGCGCTTGAAAGAGATCCTTGAGGCTATCCACAGTTATGCTGACCAAATGATGCGGGCTGAAATCAGCAAAATCCCCGATGGAGTATATGAGGGTGAAGCTGTACTGGATGGTGACGGGTTTGAGGCGACAAACATCAAAATAAAAACAAAAATCGAGGTAAAAGAGGATGAAGTCTGGGTGGACTTCGCCGGGACAGACCCGCAGGTGACCGGATTCATTAACAGCCCTTTTGCCAACTCTGCTACTTCTGTTTATGTAGCGTTTCTGACCTGTGTAAGCCAGGAAGTTCCCCACAACGAAGGAGCCTATACGCCGATTCACATCACAACAGAAAAGGGAACCATTGTTGACCCGCTTCCGCCTGCCCCGGTGGCAAGCTGCACATTAGATACCGCATGCGCTATCCTTGAGGCGATGTATATGGCTTTGTCAAAAGCCCTTCCGCATAAAGCGCCGGCTGCCTGGAACCGCTGGTGCGGTCCTGCAATTTCCGGTGTTGATCCCCGAAAAGGCGAATTCTATGTCGGGTATGCTTTCTGCGGTATGGGCGGCGGGGGTGCCATGCCCTTTATGGACGGACCAAATTACATAGGCGATGGGATAGATTTAGGTGGGTTGACAGCCCCCAATATTGAAACAAATGAAATTGACATGCCGCACCTTACCCTTTTTCATGAATTTGACATGGATTCTGGCGGGGCCGGAAAATTCAGGGGCGGCCTTGGCGTAAAGTATGCCATCCAGTTTTATGATGACGAACCATTTCTTGCCATTTTTGGTGATGGCGCAGTAAATCCTCCATTTGGATTGTTTGGTGGTGAACCCGGTAGCGTAAACAGGCTGGTAATTAATGAAGGTACTGCTAATGAAGACCGCCTGCCAGCGAAAGGTATGCGCCAGCTTAAGAAAGGTGATGTGTATACCGTTTATTCATCCGGAGGCGGCGGTTGGGGCAATCCACTGGAGAGGAAAACAGAATTGGTTTTGAATGATGTTTTGAATGGCTATATTTCGGTTAAAAGAGCCCGTGATGCATACGGTGTTGTCATTGTTGAATCGCAGGTAGATGTACCTGGCACTGAAGCATTAAGAAACCAGAAACGACAATAAAAAATAACAAACAGGGAGATTTATTATGGCGAGAATTGCTATTTTAGGTGCAGGAAATGGTGGATGTGCTGCAGCAGCAGACCTGTCTATGCGCGGACATTCCGTTGCGTTATATGAAGTACCGCAATTAGGTGAAAAGCTTGATCCGATCAGGGAGCGCGGTGGGCTTGAAGTGATCGATGAAGGTTTCGGCAAAGTGGATACTGTTACGACTGAGATAGCTGAAGCCGTAAATGGCGCCGATTTGATCTTTAATCCTGTACCAGCATTTGCGCATGAAACATTTGCCAGACTCTGTGCTCCTTACGTAGAAGACGGCCAGACGATCGTGATCTGGGGAAAAGGCGGCGCATGTCTGATTTATGGCAAAGTATTTGCAGACATGGGCGTAACCGCTGATGTTGCCATTGGTGACACGAATACACTGCCGTACGGCGCCACACGAATGGGGCCGACATTGGTGCGCATTGAAGCGCGAGTGATGGAATTGATCACTGCCTCATTCCCGGGGAAGAAACAGGACCGTGTATTACACGGATTGAAAACCGCATTCCCAGAGTATTCGATCCGTCCCGCAGCTAATGTAATGGAATCCATCCTTGTGGACTACAATGCCATCACCCACCCTGCACCCATGATCTGCAATGCAGCCAGGATCGAACGAGGGGATCCAACCTTCCATTTGTTTGATGAAGAAGCCAATACACCAGCGGTGGTCAACCTGATCAAATTGGTCGACCGTGAACGAATGGCGATTTCTGAAGCCCTGGGGATCAAGGCATATACTCTTGAAGAGGAAATTGATCATGTTGGCTGGAACCCGGTTGGGCGGGAAAACGAAGGCGTATTGCCATTGTATGATGCCATTCATACGGAGAAACTGGCCATCTGTGAAGGACCCTTTAAGTTGAATACCCGCCACCTCACCGAGGATATCCCGCACGGATTGTTTACATATTGTGAACTGGGCCGCTGGCTTGGCGTGCCGACACCGATTAGCAACGCCCTTGTCGATCTGGCAGGCGGTTTGCTCGATCGTGATTTCCGCATAGAAGGCCGTTCTCTTGAGAAACTGGGTATTGACCCGGGTTGGGATGTTAAACGCTTGTTTGAGTACCTCGAAACTGGCAAATAACAAAAAAGGAAGCTCAGCATGTTACAGGAGTATCTGGTCCCAAAAAGTACTGCAGAAGCCCTGGAGATGCTTGCCAATTACAACGGCAAAGCCAGAATTATTGCCGGCGGCACTGACCTGGTTCTGCAAATGGAATCTGGGGAGCGTCTGCTTGATGCAGTTGTGGATGTTTCTGGATTGTCTGAATTGTGCAGCATAGAACAGGACGAAAGATATACGTACATTGGAGCGGCTGTGAAACATGCTGAGCTTGCTGCTTCTCCCCTGATAAACAGCATTGCCAGATGCCTGGCTTTAGCAGCGGATGAAGTTGGTTCGCCTCAGGTCAGGAATGCAGGCACAGTTGGAGGGAATGTGATTAATGCCCAGCCGGCTGCAGACACTGCGCTGGCGTTGACTGCCCTCAATGCAGAAGCAGAGATTCTCAGCCAAAAAGGCATCATGTGGCAACCGGTTGCACATCTATACGAAAAACCGGGCATGTCAAAGGTAGACAGCACTTGCCAGCTTGTGCGCCGGTTCAGGTTTTTCACACCCGGAAGTAGCACAGTTTCATCGTACCGCCGTGTAGGAAAGTGCAAATCCATTGCCCTTCCAGTTTTATGTGCTGCTGTTGTGATTAGTATTGAAGGCGAAGAAATCGCCAGCGCTTCTATTGCCCTGGGTCCGGTAGCGCCAGCCCCAATGCATGCCGATGCAGCTGAAAAATACCTGGTTGGGAAGAAACCTACGTTGGATGTGATCAAGGAAACTGCCATACTGGCCCAAAGCGAATCAAAGCCGCGCGACAGCCTTTTACGTTGTTCTCGAATGTACCGAGAATCTTTGGTGGCTGTCCTTGTAGAAAATACAATTCTTGATGCACTCCAGAACGTACCAGAAAGGCAGGGGCAATAATGGCTCACATTGAGTTCAAAGTAAATGGCGCTCATGTGCAGCTGGATGTCACTCCTGGCACCATGCTGGTTGAGGTGCTTCGCGATATGCTGCATTTAACAGGTACAAAAGTCGGTTGCGGGGTTGGAGAATGCGGTGCTTGTACGGTGCTCTTAAATGGACACCCAGTCGCCTCCTGCATAACGCCTGTTTTTAAAGCCAATGGCGGAGAAGTAATCACCATCGAAGGTATTTCTGGAACCAGCCATGACCAACTGCATGTGATCCAGAAGGCATTCCTGGTTGAAGGGGCAGTACAATGCGGGTTCTGCACGCCTGGGATGGTGCTGGCAGCTAAAGCGTTGCTGGATAAAAACCCAGATCTGGATGATAAAACGATCAAGCGCGATTTTAATGGGCACCTCTGCCGCTGCACAGGTTACGAAACAATCATCAAAGCTGTTAAAACAGCGGGATATGCCTTGAGGAATCAAAAGGATATCAGCTTGCCTGCTGCAGTTTCGGGTGAAGTTGTGGGTAAATCGCTCATGCGCAGGGACGGGGTTGACAAAGTGAAAGGGACGTTCCGCTACGGAGCTGATTACTATCCTGACAGCGCTCTCTTTGCTGTCCCTGTGTTCAGCAAGTATCCGTTTGCAGTGGTGAAGGCAATTCACCTTGATGTAGCCAGGTCGTTGCCAGGTGTTGTCGATTTTGTTTTGGCAGAGGATATCCCCGGTAAGAATGCACAGGGGATCATAATTCCGGATCAATTTGTCCTGGTTCCTGCTGGCAGTAAAGTGCGATGTATGGGGGATATCATCGCCCTGGTGATAGGCATATCAGAAAAGCATGCCAGGCAAGCGGCAGAAAAAGTGATTGTGGAATATGAAGAACTGCAAGGGATTTTCACTCCCCGGGATGCGCTCGCACCTGACGCACCCATTCTGCATGATCCCCGACCAGGTGACAAACCCTCCAATGTGATGTACGGAACACATGTAGAGCGCGGGGAGGTAGATAAAGCACTGGAGACTGCTGACCTGGTCCTGGAAAGGGAGTTCGAAACACCCTTTGTTGACCATGCCTACATGGAACCTGAAGCGGGTTTTTCTGAATGGGATGATGAAAAAGGTGTGACCGTTCATATGGCAAGCCAGGCTGTCACTATCCATTCATTCAATGTGGCAGCAATCATGAACCTGCCTCCGGAAAAAGTCCGTCTGGTCCATGTATCCCCGGGCGGAGCATTTGGCGCCCGCAATGATATGAGCCTGCACCCTTACCTGGCACTGGCTGCCTGGAAGACAAAGAAACCCGTACGGATGGTAATGACCCGCCTGGAGAGTTTGCAGCTGCACACAAAACGGCATGCCATGTATCATAAACTGCGGCTTGGCTGCTCATCCGATGGAAAAATCCTGGCATTAGATTGCGAAATCCTGGCGGATACTGGAGCTTACTCAAGTGCTGGCATACCAGTGCTGGACCAGGCTACCCTGTTTGCCACTGGTCCGTATGAAATACCCAACATCCGGATAAACGGGTTATCAGTCTATACCAATAACCTTCCTTGCGGGGCGATGCGCGGGTTTGGCATTCCGCAATCTGCCTACGCGATTGAATGCCTGGTGGATGAAGCTGCAGAATCCCTGGGATTATCGCCATTTGAAATACGAAGGAAAAACGGCCTGCGTATTGGAAGCCAGACAGCAACTGGACAGACATTGCAAGCAAGCGTTCCTTTCCTGCTGACAGTGGACCGGGCTGAGGAAGAAATAACCAGTGCACTGGCAGAACTTCCCCCTCCTCCGCCTGGAATGAAACGCGGTATTGGGGTTGCGAGCAGTTATAAAAACGTGGGTCTTGGTTTGGGATTACCCGAGCCTACCGGTGTGATTTTCGAACTTCAGCCGGATGGAAAGGTCCTGGTCCTGTTCGGAGGAGCTGAACTGGGACAGGGCTCCGATACAACCATTGCCCAGATAGCAGCAGATGCATTAAAAATCCCTTACAAGATGGTAGAAGTTCTAGCCTGTGATACAGGCTTGACACCGGACGGAGGGATCACCAGCGCTTCCCGGACAACTTACATGTCGGGGAATGCGGTTATGGAGGCAGCACCAGAATTTTCAGCCAAACTGGCTGATGAGATTGGTCATTTGGGTCCTTTTACTGAGCGAGACCTGGTTGCTGCGGGGAGGGCGCTGCAGGCACAAAAGCGAAAATTATCCGTTTCCCACACATACAATCCTCCCAGAACATACCCATTGGATGCAAAGGGTGAAGGTGAAACCACCAACTTTGTTACATTCAGTTATGCCACACAGGCTGCAATCCTGGATGTAGATCCGGCAACAGGCGAGGTAGAAGTACGCAAGATGATCGCAGTCCATGACGTCGGCCGGGCGATCAATCCGCTTGGTGCAAGGGGGCAGATAGAAGGTAGCTGTGTTATGGGGATGGGGTATGCCCTGTCTGAAGAACTTATCCTGAATAAAGGACAGCTTGCAACAGATACCCTTGCAAAAATTGGAATTCCAACCATTTCCCACTCGCCATCAATAGATGTGGTTTTGCTGGAAGACCCTGAACCTTCAGGCCCCTTTGGGGCGAAAGGTATAGCCGAAGCTGCTGCCGTACCTAGTGCACCGGCTATCATTAATGCCATCTATGATGCCGTAAAGGTACGGATTTACCGCCTGCCAGCCACGCCTGACCGGGTTGCAGGTGCTATTGTTAATAAAGCCTATTGCTAAGGATTTGAAAGGAGGGTAATTAAACCAAACGGAAACATCAACCCACGTATTGTTGAAGTGTATGTTGTTGTGCCACGAGGTGGTGTGTTGAACCGCTGTATAACCCCTCAACTTTTAGACTGGAACCACGATTAGCCAAGTCATTAAAAAGGAGAAACCGCATGGCTGTACAACAAAAGAAGGGCTTTACCACCGTAGAACTCGTTTTTATTGCGATTCTCGGCGTGGTGTTTGGGATCATCAATAATCTGATCGGCATTGTTTACACAGGGATTAATGCAGTCAATCCAACTGCTGCATTGTTCTTTGCCCCATTTGGTATTGTGACCTTGCTGGCTGCGTATGTAGTCCGTAAACCAGGTGCAGCAATTCTCGCTGGTGTTATTAACGGGCTTGTCCAATTCCTGGCAGGTAACCCGGCTGGATTGTGGTCTGTTGCATTTGGCATCGCCCACGGTCTGGGAACTGAATTGGTGTTCTTCCTGTTCAAATATAAAAACTGGGGCTGGCTTGCATGCCTGTTGGCGGCAGGTGTTGATGGATTGTTTAACTACGTTGTAGTTGTATTCGCTTTTGGTTTGTACCAGTGGTACGACTTTTTTGGCCTGGTATGGAGGGGTGTTGTCACATTCTTCTCCGCCGGCATTGAAGCAGGAGTGTTAGGGAAATTGATAGGCGATCTTCTGAAGAAAACTGGTTTGTTGAAGAGTTTTCTCATTTCTAAACAATCGAGTTAATTTCCCGGAGGAATAGTGTAGTGTCCCCATCCATACCCATCATTAATATCAGCAACCTAACAGTGCAGTACGAAGAAACTGAACATCCTGTTTTGCATGATATCAACCTGAAAATCAACCAGGGAGAACTGGTTCTGCTTTGCGGTCCGACCGGAAGCGGCAAATCGACTTTTGCTCAACTCTTGAACGGCTTGATCCCTTACACCACACCAGCAACGATTACTGGAGAAATATCTGTCTGTGGCACAGATCCAAGGGAATCAACCACGCCGGATATGTCGCGTGATGTCGGCCTGGTGTTTCAAGATCCAGAGGGCCAGTTATGCACACTCTTCCTGGAAGATGAAATTGCATTTGGTCCAGAAAACCTGAAAGTAGCGCGTGAGGAACTGGAAGTCAGGGTCAATTCCCTGCTGGATCTGATTTCGTTGAAGCATTTCAGGTATGAATCCGTTTTTGAACTTTCAGGTGGACAGAAGCAAAAAGTAAATATTGCTTCTGTGCTTTCCATGCAGCCTAAGGTGCTGGTCTTTGATATGCCGACTGCAAACCTGGATCCAGTTGGGAGCATGGAGGTTTTCAAGGTAATCCGAAACCTGGTAAACAATGAAGCATCTACCTGCATCGTGATTGAAAACCGCCTGGATGAGCTCGTATACATGGCCGACCGGATCGTGATCCTGACACAGGATGGAACCGTTGCCTACGACGGCGCCCCGGTTGAAGTGTTCAAAAACGGAAAAGACATCATGGATACCCTCGGAGTCGAATTGCCGCAGGTTGTGGAGCTTGTGGTCAGGCTGCAGGGGGCTGGTCTAAAACAACCAGATGGGATGATACCACTGACGACAGAGATGGCGGCGCAGTGGATGGGGACACTCATAGATGCAGGTCAGATCGAAATCAGTGGGTATGACAAAGTTGAGAACGTGCAAGAGAATACCCAGCCTGAAAGCATTGTCCAGGTTAAAGATGTCCATTTTTCTTACGGTAAAGGTCCAGAGATCCTCAAAGGTGTCTCTTTTGAGATGGCGAAAGGAGATATGCTGGCAATCGTAGGCAATAACGGTTCCGGCAAAACTACCTTAGTGAAGCAGCTTGTTGGGTTGCTGGAACCTTCCACGGGCAGCATAAAAGTGTGCGGCCTTGAAGCAAGGAAAGCCAACCTGTCTGAAATTGCAGCCCGGGCGGCTTATGTTTTTCAATATCCAGACCATCAATTTGTTGCGCAAGGACAATCGGTTTTTGATGAAATAGCATTTAACTTACGAGCTATTGATGCTGATGAGGATTATATCAAAGAAAGGGTTGATGTCCTTATCGACCGTTGCCAATTGAATGGCAAAGAGAATGTCAGCCCGTTTATGCTTAGCGGCGGCGAAATGCGCCTGGTAAGTGTCGCTTGCATGCTAAGTACAAAACCGGAGCTGCTGATCCTCGATGAGCCAACCTACGGGCAGGATCGGAAACGAATTACAGCCCTTATGAACCGGCTGACCGAGTTACTTAAGTCCGGGACCAGTGTGATCATGATTTCTCATGATATGCGATTGGTAGCAGAATATGCCACAAAAGTACTTTTATTGAGCTTTGGAAAGATAGAATTCTATGGCTCTCCTGAACAGCTTTTTGAACAGCCTGAGCTGCTCGAAAAAGCGGCCCTCAGGGAACCCCCTATTTGTGCAATGGTGCACAGCCTTCGTGAAAAAGGTTATGCCTTCCCTCCGGGGATTACAACAACCTCAGCATTTATCAATGCGATTAAGGTGAAGTAGCCATGTTTCAATATGCCCGAATCCCTTCAGTTTTTGCCAGGTATGACGCACTCAGTAAATTCTTCTGGCTTTTCTGTATTGCGGTACTTGTTTTTGTCTACCCTCCTCAATTTAATCTTATCCTTTTCTTCATTATTTTGGGCACTGCCATTTTTATGGCCAAGATCAACCGCCAAAGGATAACCGGGGCCTTAAGCATTCTGCTTGCACTGGCTTTCCTCTTCCTCCTGGGAGGTTTCACGTATAAAGGCGAAACACCGCTCTTTAATATAGGAAAAATGGTTTATTACACCGAAGGTTTGATCGTCCGGGGTGGTTCAGCTGCTAGGATTCTCAATATTATGTTATCATCTATGTTGTTCGTCTGGGCTACCAACCCCCGGGATTTTGTGAATGGTCTGGTCAGACTGGGCCTTTCTTACCGGATAGCATTTACAATCTTTGTTGGTCTGAACTATATTCCAATCCTTACGTATGAAATTGGATATATTCAAGACGCACAAAAGCTGCGTGGCCTTCGGCGTGATAAAAGCATAAAGGGTTTGCTAAACAGGTACAAAACATTTACCCTTGCAGTCCTCCTGCGAAGTCTTCGTAAAGCTCAAATTACTGCATTTGCTCTGGACAGCAAAGCATTTGGTGCATATCCAGAGCGTACGTATCTGAACGAATTTCGATGGAGCAAGAGTGGCATAGCCTGGTTGACCATCTGGGTGATTATCGTCATCGCTAGCCTGGTTGCCGGAATTGGATTTCACCTGTTCAAAGGACACCTTTTTGCATTCTGAATTGAGGTGAGATATCTTGGCAACTGTTAGTACGCAACATAACCGTCATATCCATTTTGGCAAAGGGGAAATTTGGGCGCTGATTTCGGCATTTGCCTATGGCGCTGATAATGTTTTCGCTTCCAGGGGCGTAACAAGTGATGGGCAGGGATTGGATCCGGTCATGGGAGTAGTCTTGCGCGCTACACCCATCATGCTCTTCACTCTCGTCATGAGCTTCTTCATGTACAAAAGGGATCCAGAGGCAGTTTCAGTTTTCAAAAATTGGAAATATTTCCTTTTTGTGATCAGCCACGGGTTGTTAACATTTGTGATTGGTAATACTTTACTGTTCAATGCCTTCCGGACTGGCGGTGTGATGGTAACTACACCGCTGCTTGGGACAAATGTCCTTTGGAGCGCCTTGATCGCCGCTATAGTTTTCCGTGAAGCCCTGAACAAGCGCATGCTTGCAGGTATCCTGGTCAGTATTGCTGGTGTCTTTGTGCTTCGCTTAGGACAGAACACCAATATATCGCTGCCTGAAAACTGGATTTTCGCTGTGCCGCTGGCGATTGGTGCTGCTTTTTGCTGGGCGCTTGGTGGAGTTTTCATAACGAATGCTACCAGGAATAGAGTTGACCGGTTCCAGGCTTTAGCAGTCTCGTTGATCTTCAGCCTGCTTGTCTTAAACATTTACCTGGCAGTCAGCGGAAAAATTTCCCAGTATTGGACTGCACCAATTGGGCTCATTGGAAATGTATTATTCGCAGGTGTTTTTAATACCGCAGCCCTTGTTGGAGTAACCACAGCCATGCTTTACACAACTCTGGCAAGCGCTGGCACATTGAGTTCACTCCAGGTTGCTATTGCGCCGCTCCTGGCCTGGCTGCTGTTCGGTGCAAAGGTCAACTTTATGTATGTAGTTGCCCTGCTTCTTATTCTGGGCGGAGTGATCATTGTCCAGCGCTCAAAACCATTCACACCCAGACCGGCTAACTCCGAAATAGAGGATAAATAAGAATATGAATTGCACCAAAGCAGATCACACCAGCAATATGGACCGCTTTTTTTATGCCAGAACGGTTGCAGTGGTCGGTGCTTCAACAAACCCGGATAAATTGGGACATGTTCTATTGGCAAACATCCTGGCGGGAGGGTACACCGGGCATGTTTACCCGATCAACCCGAAGGAAAAAGAGATCCTTGGTACACCGGTATTATCCTCCATTGATGCTATTCCGGAAAAACTTGACCTTGTGGTGATCGTGGTACCTGCTGCGTTGGTGCCGGGAGTTTTACGACAGGCAGCTGCAAAAGGTGCCGGAGCAGCGATAATCATAAGCGGTGGATTTCGTGAAGCAGGCTGGATTGACCTGGAAAAAGAATTGCTGGAAATTTCAGCCGAAACCGGTATCCGGCTGGTTGGCCCAAATTGCCAGGGGATCAATTACATTCCAAATAAACTTTGCGCTTCGTGGCCATTGATCACCAAGCAAGGCAGCATGGCTGTCATATCCCAAAGTGGAACGGTTGCAGCGACACTTGCAGGTTGGGCAGAAGAAGAAGGATGGGGTATCTCAACAACTATCAGCCTTGGCAATCAGATAGATGTAAATGAAACTGACTTGATCAATACCCTGGCAGAGGATGACAACATCAAGTCAATTGCTCTTTACCTTGAGGGTGCCAAAGACGGGCAAAAATTCCTGCAGGCATCCAAAAACTTGATAGCAAAAAAACCATTAATTGTGTTGAAATCCGGCAGGACTGCAGGCGGCCAGCGGGCAGCTGCATCGCACACAAAGTCCATGGCTGGCCGTGATGAAATTTTCGATGCTGCCTGCAGGCAGATCGGCGTGATAAGGGCGAATGATATAGAGAGCCTTTATGATCTGTCCAGAGCGCTTTCATCCTTACACATTGCCAGCGGCAATCGGCTGATGGTGATCACAAGTTCCGGCGGTTCAGGCATACTAGCAGTCGATAATGCAGAAAAACAAGGCCTGATTGTACCGCCATTAACGGCAGAGATGGTTGAAAAACTCCGCCAGGCTGATATTCCAGCAAATGCAACCCTTGCAAATCCGCTTGACCTGACTGTTGCGACAGCGCTTGAGTATAGAAATGCTTTGCAAGTACTTTTGCAGGAAGATCTTGCTGACCTTTACCTATTGATTTTCGGTGACCCGATCCCCGGCGCGGCCGAAGTTGCAGTTTGGCTTAGGAATGAAATTGGCTCCAGGGTAGCTGTTGCATACCTGGGCGGAGGTCAGGTAGAAAAAGAAGAGCGCATGAAGCTTCACCAGGCAGAAATTCCAGTCTTTCCAACTCCCGAACGGGCTGTAATTGCCCTGGGTGCTGTTGCATGGCTGCAGAAGTACAAAAACGCACGCAAACCAATGTAATTACTCATTCAAGGAGATACGACGTTGAACAGATTATCCAATCCGCCAGCAGGTAAAAAGATGGTATTGATGGGCAATGAAGCAATTGCCAGAGGAGCAATTGAAGCGGGCGTAAGAGTCGTTGCTGCATACCCCGGTACACCAAGCTCTGAAATCGTGGAAGTATTGCTTGAATGCTCCAAAGATCTTGGTTTTTATGCCGAGTGGAGCGTCAACGAGAAGATATCTTTTGAAGTTTCCACTGGAGCTTCGCTTATGGGTGTGCGGGCTTTGACGGCATTGAAAGGCGCTGGGCTGAATGTCATCATGGATATGCTTATGACCATCCCGTACACCGGAATCAGGGGAGGATTTTTACTTGTGGTAGCAGATGATCCCGGTGCCCACTATTCATCTAACGAACAAGATTCCCGTATTGCTGCCCAGTGGGCGAATTTGCTCTGCCTAGAACCCGAAAGCCATCAAGAAGCCAAGGAGATGGCAAAAGCAGCCTTCGACATTTCCGAAAGGCTCGAAATGCCTGTTATTTTGCGGTCCGCTACCCGCCTGTCCCACTGCAGTGGTGTGGTTGAGGTTGGAGAAGTCAAGCCTTCCGAAATGGTGCCTGGATTTAATAAACATTACAAGATTCCTTACCGTTGGAATGTGTATGGACCTCCCGGAACTGAGAGCAAACATGCCTGGCAACTGGCTCAATTGCCTGCTATGCGAAACGAAACAGAATCTTCCCCCTTTACGCAGATCCGTGAAGGTAAATCTCAAGTTGCCATCATTGCTTGCGGCCTGGGGGCTGCCTACTCCCGGGAGGCTGTCCGTATCCTTCATAAAGAAGATGAGGTTTGGTTTGTAAAAGTCGGTACTCCCTACCCTGTACCTGCAGAGAAACTATTACCAGTCTTGAAATGCTGCAAACAGATTCTTGTTGTAGAAGACGGTGATCCACTGATGGAAACCCAGCTACGGGTGTTAGCCCAGCACCATGGTCTTCCTGTACAGTTCTTTGGGAAGGTTGGTGATGGAGTTTTTCCGCTGCATGGTGAGCTGAACACTGATAAAGCCGTTTCGGCATTGGCCACGGTTCTCGATATCATTCTCCCGTTCAACCTGCAAAGAGAATCTGCCCGGAAAGAAGCAAATTCCGTGGTTGTACCCCGCTCATCTACATTATGTGCTGGCTGCCCCCACTTGGGAACCTATTGGGCTATGAAAAAGGCTTTAAAGACCGGTGTTGAAAATATTCCTGTAATTAATGGAGATATCGGCTGTTATGAGCAGGCCGGGTACGGGGTGAAAGGGCAGATGCCGGAAGCCAGTGCCGATCCCTCTAAAAGGTACCTTTCAAAGCTGCCGTATGATTTTCTGGATACCCTGCACATCATGGGCTCTGGGATCTCCCTAGCCCAGGGCGAAGCGCATTCCGGTGTGGAAAACAGCCAGTATTGGGCTGTGGCTGGCGATTCTACCTTTTACCATTCCTGCATGCCCAGCCTTATAAATGCAGTCTGGAACAATGCAAATATCACATTTGTTGTCATGGATAACTATTGGACTTCAATGACGGGTCACCAGGTTTGCCCCGCAACCGGGTTGAACCCGCGCAACCAGGAGACCAAGATCATCCCGATCGAAGGTATTGCATCCAGCCTTGGCGTTGAGCATGTAGAAGTTGTTGATCCTTATGACATTCCTGCCACGATCGCGGCAATGAAGAAAGCATCTGCATTCGAAGGACCATCAGTAGTTGTAGCCAGGCGGGAATGTGCCCTCCAGGTGCTGAGGCGGTCAGGAAAAGGTTCCACAAAGACATTTGTAACCGATGCGTGCACCGGCTGTACCATCTGTGTCCAGCTGGGTTGCCCCGCAACCACTTTTGATAACAATAAAGCAGGTATTGATCCGCTGCTTTGTGTGAATTGCGGAATGTGCAAGCAGCTCTGTCCTGAAAATGCCATTGTCGAGGAGGTGGTTCAATGATCAAAGAAAGCGTTGTTACCAATATCATCGTTTCAGGCGTAGGTGGACAGGGAAGTATCCTGACATCCCACCTCTTGGCGGATGCCGCCTTGATCGAAGGATTTGATGTTAAGCTGGCTGAAACATTCGGGGCAGCCACCCGCGGTGGATCTGTATACGCTCATGTGCGGATCGGTGAAGTTTGGGCACCTATGATGCGCGAAGATGAAGCGGATGTGGTAATTTCTCTTGAACCGTTAGAGGGGTTGCGGGTAGCGACAAGGTTCCTAAAACCAGGTGGGTACGCACTAATCAATACGCATCCCTGGTACCCGGTTGACGTAACTGTTGGCAGGGTAAAGTACCCCAACCTGGATGCGATCATAGACGCCTTGAAAAAGTTGGATGCAAAGGTCATCACCATTGATGCAACATCTTTGGCTATTAAGGCAGGCGATTCACGCTCCTTGAACAGTGTTGTACTTGGCGGGTTGGTAGCGCTTGAGGTTACTCCAATTTCTCAAGATGACATATTCAAAGCAATGCAAGAGAAATGGAAAGAAAGGCTTGTTAAGATCAACCAGAAGGCTTTTCAGCTTGGTTATGATTTCGTAAAAAGCGTTCTATAGAGCCAAGGAGACCGGATGCCCGACCTTACCCAAGTACCTGAACCAGAAGCTGCAGCATTGCTGCGCCAAAGTGGTATCCCCTATCCCGAATTTGGATTTGCCAGGTCATCAAACGAAGCTGTGGAAATTGCCGGCAGGATCGGGTATCCGGTTGTTTTGAAAATAGTTGCTGAGGGTGTTCTCCATAAAAGTGATATTGGCGGTGTCATTGTCAATGTCAGCAGTCCAGAATCCGTTATCGAAGCGTTTGATGAATTGCAAACCTCCCTGGCAAAGCACACGCCCGGGGCTGTATTTATGGGTGCTATCGTTTGCAGGCAGGCAGAGGCAGGCATTGAATTAATCGTCGGCGGGCTGCAGGATGTTATGTTTGGCCCTACGTTGATGATCGGATTGGGCGGGATTTTCATCGAGATATTAAAGGATGTTAGTTTCAGGGTTGTCCCTATCACAAGAATTGACGCGTTTGAGATGCTGGAAGAATTAAAGGGTTACCCAATCCTTCAGGGAGCCCGAGGTCTTGAGAAAGCTGACCTGAATGCTCTGGTGGAGTTCCTTGTGAGAGTGTCCGATTTCCTCGCAGCGAATGCCTGGATTAAGGAGCTTGACCTGAATCCGGTCCGCATATCCGGAAACCAAATCTTTGTCTTAGATGCCCGAATATTAAAATAGCAATGGATCATTTTGATGTTTTAATCATTATTGCCCGGCCTGCTGCTGGTAAAAGCGAGATCATTAAATTCCTTTCTGATCTGTCCTCTGAGGAACGAAAAAAGGACTATCACCTTGGACGCCTGGCAGTGCTGGATGATTTTCCTATGCTCTGGCGCTGGTTCGAGGAAGATGATTTGCTGGCAAAAATGGGAAGACCGCGTCTTTACACCGATGACCAGGGCTATTTCAAAGATAATTCTCTGTGGCATCTTCTGGTCCAGTTGATAGTCCTGGATTACCGGAAACTAATCCTAAAAATGCCGGATTTGCATGCAGAGACATCTGTGATCATCGAATTTTCTCGCGGAAGCGAACATGGTGGATATCAGGCAGCTTTTATGAACATTCCAGCTGAAATCTTATCCAGATCAGCAATCCTGTATGTAAATGTCCCATGGGAAGAGTCCTTCCGTAAAAACCGCCGCCGATTTAATCCAGATAATGCCGACAGCATCCTGGAGCATTCTGTTCCGGATGAGAAAATGCGCAGATTGTACTTTGAAGATGACTGGCGAACAATGGCTAATGGTACATCGGGATTCATCACTATCAACAATTTTCAAGTGCCGTATGCAGTCTTCGAAAATTCTGATGATGTGACAACCAGGGACGGTGCTGAACTTGAAAACCGACTTAGAAGCACTATCCAGAATCTATGGTCTATCTCCAGAAATGGATTCTATCAGGATTCATGAACACCGGCTTTTAAAGTCCTTCTTTCTTTGTGAAAAGCTAATCCAGCCACAATAATCGCCAGAATAACGACTGCCGAAGAAATAAGCAGTACATCCTGAAGGCTGTTCGCCTGGACAACTGCAGGCGCAGCAGAAGCTCCACCGGCAGGGAACTCTCCTAGGTAGTGAGTGATTCTTCCTGCCCATAAGGCACCAGTTAAGGCAATACCGGTGGTCTGGCCCAGAGTCCTGGTTAATGACATCATTCCTGCAGCAATTCCAAGCCTGTTTATTGGTGCCGCTCCCATGATCGCGCTGTTGTTTGGTGACTGGAAAAGTCCCATTCCCAGTCCGATAGGCACAGCCCGGATGATAAATTGCGGTATGGTGGTAACTACATCAAGGGATGTGAGGGAATAAATTCCAACGAACAAGAAAATGAGTCCTGCCAGAGATATCGGCCTTGTTCCCAGCTTATCTGAGAGCTTTCCGGATATGGGAGCTGTAAACGACATCACCCCCGGAATGATCCCCATTAGCAATCCAATTTCTCCTGCAGAGAGATGCAATACATTTGTAAAGTAAAAAGGCATCAGGAAAAAATTTCCCGAATTGGCTACAAATGTCAAAAAACCTGTAAAAACATTCACGCTGAACTGGGTATTCTTGAACAATGCAAGGTCGAGCATGGGTTCACTGGTTTTTCTCTCGAACCAGATGAATAGCGCGAGCATCGTGATGAATACGATAAACAGAACAATCACGGCTGGTTTGTTAAATCCAACCATTTGTCCAAACGAAAGGCTGAATAAGAAACTTCCTAATCCTAAGAACATGAACACAGCGCCAATGATGTCAAAGCGCTGTTTCAACCCGGGAACGATGTCCGGCACAAATTTCTGAACAAGCAAGATACCAAAAGTCCCAACTGGAAGGTTGACAAAGAAGATCCAATTCCATTTCAGGTAATGTAAAATTATACCGCCCAGGGTGGGTCCAGTGATTACCCCTGCAGAAACAACTGTACCAATTATGCCCATCGCCATGCCGCGTTCAGATGGCGGAAAAGCTTCAGTAACGATGGCTGTTCCCAACACCATCATAAAAGCTGCGCCGACAGCCTGGATGACCCTGAACCCGATCAATGCATATACATGTGATGCCAATCCGCTTAACAACGATCCGGTCAAAAAAACAATAAAACCTGCAAGGTAGAGCTTTTTCTTCCCTACAATATCTGCAATCCTGCCCACACTCAACATCAAGACAGAGATGGTGAGCAAGTATACCAGCACGATCCATTCGATCACGGAAAAGGTTGTTGCAAGGTCATTTACCAAAGTGGGTAATGCAACATTCACAATACTTGAATCGATTGTTGCCAGGAATACACCCATTGCAACAGCTGCCATAATGAACCACTTATCTTTGTATGTTCCAGTTGTTTCCATGCTCAGTGAAATGACCTCACGGGAGGGTTATATTATACAGTCGCTAATTCTATCAGACCAAGCTACTTATGAATATCTTTTCGGATCAAGAGCAGGTAAAAACCAATCAATATAACGATGATCGAACCGCTGTTCCCGATGATACTTTTGGCCAGCCTGGCATTTCCCCCCAGCGCCAAGCCCCAGCCGACAAACGCGAGTACACCGCCTGGAATAAAAGGCCACCATATGACCTGCGAAAATAAAAAGCGCGACGCAACAGCGATAAGTACCCAACCAACTGCAAACCAGACCAGCATGGTCCCAGTTTGGGTCAATGCATTGGCGGGCATTTCACTCCGCCAGGCAAAAAAGATGCCCGGTCCTGAGGTAAGCAAGATGCAGCCTGGTATGACCAGGCCAAACCATTTGTTAATCAATCCCCAAAGAAATAGGGAAATTCCAAGCCCTAGGCATCCAGCCAGGACAAAATGCAACAGGCTTGTGCTGCCTTCAATGAGCAAAATTGATACCGGTAAAATTATGCCAGCCGGAATGAGCGGCCATAACCGGTTTGTGCTTTTCATTCCCCCAAGCAATACCGCAGCCAAGATCCAGCATAATCCTAATATAAACAATCCCAATCCTATTTGCCCGGTAATGCGTGTGGTACTGGCAAAGTTCCTGATTATGAAATATGTTAATGAAATTCCGATGATCAGTGTTCCAGCAACCTTGAGACCGTCGGCTTTAGATGTAAAACCAAAGTACAGGAAGACAAGGCCGGCAGCCAGGATTGCCAAAACAAGGGCAATGACATTTCTCAAAGATTCGCCCAGAAGGTAGCCTGAACCAAAAAGCACCAAAGCAACACCGGATGAAACGATTGTTGCCCTGGTTTTCGAAATGTTGAAATTCCGTCTTTGCATCTTTACAAAATCCCGTACTCTTTTGCCTTAATGACTGCCTGCAGGCGGTCTCGTGCCCCTAATTTAGCCAGTATGCTGCTGATATGATTCTTGACCGTTCCTTCCGAGATCACCAATTTTGCTGCAATTTCCTTGTTGGATAATCCAATTGAAACAAGAGACAGTACCTCTATTTCCCGCTGACTCAACGGTTCGATAAGGCTTTCCTCTAAATCTTTCTTTACAGCTTCCTTGCCTGCAACTTTTTCCACCAGCTTTGCCATGGCAGTTTGTCCAAAAATATATTCACCGGATGCTGCAGTGCGGATGGCTGAGAAAAGCTGGTCCGACTTAATATCTTTCAGTAAAAAGCCAATAGCTCCTGCTTTTAAGCCGTCAAACAGGCTTTCATCTTCATCAAAGGTGGTCAGCATTATGATGTGAACCTCGGGGTATGTTTCATGAATGATCTTGATAGCCTGCACACCGTCCATTTCAGGCATTCGCAGGTCCATGAGGACAATGTTTGGCTGACATTCCTGGACACACTTGACAGCCTCCAATCCATTCGAGGCTTCAGCAGTAATCATAAAGTCTTCCTGGGTTTCAAGCAGTGTCCGAAGCGCTTCTCGGAATAAGATTTGATCATCCGCTATGACAATTGATATACTCATTATTTTTCTGGCACCGTAACCCGCAATTTAAATCCTTTATTCTTATCGGTCGAGATTTCTAAAGTCCCGTTGAGATGTTCAACCCTTTCACGGATACCTTGAATTCCATAACCGCCGTCTATTTTCTTTTCGCCTGTACCATCATCAGAAATATCCAGGCTTACCTTTCCTTCAGTATGATAGGTCAACCCAACCACGATATTCTTTGCATTTGAATGCTTCCCAATATTCGAAAGTCCTTCTTGAAGAGATCGGAAAAGTAATACTTCCACTTCAGGTGATAGTACAGCATCTTCTCCAGTTATTTGTACCATTGTGCGATATCCGGTGTTCTCAAAAGGCTTTAGTAATCTTTCAATTCTTGAAATTAATGGTTCTTCGGAGCTTGAAACATCCCTTAAGGCACTGACCGATTGGCGTACGTCTTTTAAGGCATCTGTGGATAATGTTTCGGCAGTCCTTAAGAGTTCAGCGGCTTCATCTGGATTTCTACGCATGATAGCTTGCGCCGCTTTGATCTGCATACCAATTGTCGTCAGATAATGCCCCAATCCATCGTGAATCTCCCTTGCCATCCTGTTGCGCTCACGGCTCAACGTGAGGTCTTCGATCTGGGATGCATAGGACCTGAGCTGTTCATTGGTTGCTTCAAGATCTTTAATCAAACCTTCAATCTCAATGCGTGACCTTTCTTCATTTAAAATCATCTGTACAAAGTTCACGATCAGGAATTGGCCGCCCACCATTAACGGAAGGTAATTAAGGAGCAGTCCCCTGCCCGCAGTGAAGTAGAGGCAAAATGCATATACAGCAGCCATTATTGCATTGAGGATCAGGATCCATTTGGCTGACAGCAATACCGTAATGTGCACCACAATAGGCATGTAGAGCAATGCACTAAGCGGTAAGCCTTTCGTTAAGAGCACGATCAGAGAAACTAGCAGGATTTGGACCAGGATATAAGTTGAAGAAAGCAGGTTGGATTGGTCCTGTGAGCAGTAACTGTACCCGTAAATGCCATTCGCGAGATAGGTTACCCCGATAATGATTAACCCAAAAATCTGGTAGCCATTAAATACTCCAAAATTGCTGAAGATAAAGAAGTATGTTACCAGAACAACCATGGCTATTGCCAGGTCTGTACCAGTACCCGTCATGATTTTTGACCGGAATTTGAGCGCCATGTGTGCAATTATAGCATTGAGCCCGGCTGCATCGATATGCCGTAGGGCACATTTCAAAATATGCCAAGAATGTGCCTTGTGAAACTCATCAGCATAGTTTGTTCTGGGTATCATTTTCTGGAGAAAAGAAAGGATCAATGATGAATATCTTGATGGTCTATCCGGAATTTCCTGACACATTCTGGAGCTTTAAGCATGCATTACGTTTTGTTAGAAAGAAAGCATCCTCTCCCCCGCTTGGATTGATCACTCTGGCCGCCATGCTGCCATCAGAATGGCAGAAGAGACTGGTTGATGTCAATACCCGGCCATTACTCCTTTCCGACCTGGAATGGGCGGATTTGGTATTCATTAGTGCAATGGTTGTGCAAAAGGAGTCTGCAATTGAGATTTTGAAGAAATGCAAAGAGGTTGGCAAAACTGTTGTGGCTGGCGGTCCTTTGTTCACATCAGGCTGGCAGGATTTTAATAACTTTGTTGACCATTTTGTTCTCAATGAAGCAGAAATTACCCTGCCTTTATTTCTTTCAGACCTGGACGCGCATAAATTGCAAAAAGTATATTCAACTGGAGAATTCTGCGACCTATCTCTTACACCAGTCCCATCCTGGGAGCTAGTTGACCTGAAAAGTTATGACTCACTCAGCATTCAGTTTTCCAGAGGTTGCCCCTTTAATTGCGATTTCTGCAACATTACAACCTTGCTTGGGCATAAGCCCAGGGTCAAATCAGTAAATCAGATCATTGCAGAACTTGATTTGATGTATCAGCTTGGCTGGCGGCGGAATATTTTCTTTGTTGATGACAATTTCATCGGAAATAAGCGCGTCTTGAAAGAAGAAATCTTGCCTGCCTTGATTGCATGGCGAAAAGGTAAATCGGGCTGCCAGTTTATTACTGAAGCAAGCATTAACCTGGCTGATGACGATGATCTGATGCAGCTCATGACCCAGGCGGGATTTAAATCCGTTTTTGTCGGAATAGAGACACCTGATGAAGCCGGTTTAACTGACTGTAAAAAATTCCAGAACAAAAATCGCGATTTAATCTCATCTGTAAAAAAGATGCAGCAGAACGGTCTACAGGTAATGGGTGGGTTTATTGTGGGATTTGATACTGACACAGTCAGTATTTTCAAACGTCAAATCGAATTCATTCAAACGAGCGGAATTGTTACTGCGATGGTAGGCTTGCTGCAAGCCCCTGCTGGAACAGAACTATTTCGCAGGTTGAAGGCTGAAGGAAGAATAATCTCAGGCATGTCAGGGGATAATGCGGATGGTTCCACAAATATCATCCCCAAAATGGAAATAGACGATCTTATGGAGGGTTACCGTCATATCCTATCTGAAATTTATTCACCTCGCCTATTCTATGAACGGGTATCAACATTCCTTGAATACTACAAACCAGTAACCGCAGCAGTAAAGGTTCAGGCTGAAGAGATTTATGCCTTCTTTTTATCGATTTGGAAACTAGGAATTTTGGGAAAAGAAAGGAAATACTACTGGAAAATGTTTTTCAATACCCTGAGGAACTCTCCAGAAAAGTTCCCGCTAGCTATAACACTATCGATATATGGATATCATTTTAGAAAAGTAATGGAAAAAATATTAATATAAAATGGCTACACGCAATATATATTAAGTTAACAGCCCGGCTAAAACATCCGGGCTGTCTTTTTTAGACTAACTCTTTTCGTATCCGTGCGCTCAGGAAATCCAGGATCCACACTACGATGATTATCATGTAAATCGCTGTTCCAGCTTTTGAATACTCAAATGTATTAATTCTTTGCGACAAATAAAACCCAATTCCGCCGCCCCCCACAAAACCAATGATCGTGGAAATACGGACGTTGATGTCCCAGTGATAGATCGTGAAAGAAAGGAAATCTGGCACAATCTGCGGAATGACGGCATAAAAAATCACCTGCGCCGGATTTGCCCCCGTTGACCGCAGCGCTTCAATGGGCCCAGGGTCAATGCCTTCAACCGATTCTGAGAACATTTTGCCTAAAGAAGCTGTAGTGACCAGTACCAGGGCTAAAATTCCTGCAAAAGGAGTTCCATAACCAACAACCAGTGCAAAAATCGTAGCCATAACCAGCGGCTCATAAGAGCGGATCAGGTTAAGAATCGATCTTGTAATATAGTAAAAAGCCGATCCTACCACGCCGTGCCTGGTGATGTTACTTGCCGCAAGAAAGCTCAGCGGTACAGCAAAAATTGTCGCTATAGTGGTAGCCAGCAAAGCCATAAAGATTGTTACCACCAGGGCATCAACAACTTCTTTTATTGTCGCGGTCAACATCAACTTTGTTTCGCGTATACTGACATCCGCCTGTAGTTTGGCTGGATTACCGTCAACTGTCGCCAAGATAGGCCGAATCTGGATTTCCTTTTGAAATTCTCCCTTTGAATCGGTCATAAACCGACCTGCGCTCAGCTTGTTCCCATCCGGGAAGATCCACCACATCGCCACTTCCACGTTTTTATCCAGTTCTTTACCGTACACGGTGATTGTTTCCCCAGGTTCACCGCACTGGGCACTGGCTTCAAGACGGGGACCAAAATCTGGATAAACTCCAGGTTCTGCTGAGCCGCATGGAACCGGGAATTCATACTCATATTTTATTGAACTTGAAGATCTTGTAAAAATGTCCGGCTTTGCAAACTGTTTGAGAATATTTTCGGCTTTTGGTGCGGATACCACTAATTTTACCAGGTCGAATTCGGTCACCCTGACGCTGATCGTGAACAAGGCTGCCAAAATAACAATTATCAGTATAAAACGGACAGGTTTGAGGAATTTTTCTAATGATCTCATGGCTACCTGATCCTCTCCCTGAGACGTGCGCTAAAGAAGTCCAGCACAATGACAACTACGGCGATGGCGATAAATGCGCTGGAAAGAGACCGGTAGTCACCTAACAAGATCCACTGGTACAGGAAGAACCCGATACCTCCTCCTCCTACAAAGCCAATAATAGTTGAAGATCTCACATTAATATCCCATCGGTAAATGGTAAGGGCGGTAAACGTTGGAACGATCTGGGGAATTACAGCAAACCTAACTACTTGCGTCCAATCTGCACCTGTTGCCCGAATTGCTTCAATAGGACCAGTATCAATCCCTTCGATCACCTCAGAGTAAAGTTTTCCCAGTGCAGCGATCGTATGGATAGTGATAGCCAGCAAACCGGGAAATGGTCCAAGGCCGACAATCACCACAAATATGATAGCAATGATCAAAGATTCGATTGACCGGAATATATTTAATAGCGTCCTGACGATGAAGTAAATTCCTTTGGTGATTGGGTTACTTCCCATCAGGTTTCGCGCAGCCAGGAAACTGATCGGGATGGCCAGAACCGCGCCTAGTACTGTAGCCAGAAATGCCAATGCGATTGTTTCATAGATGCCCTGGAATAGGTACTTCATGGTTGACGTAAACTGGTAACCTTTTAGGTCTCTCTTTTGCACAACGGTAGGTTGATGCAAAGTAGGCTTTGTAGGGTCAGTTGAATTGATAAGTGCTTGTGGAGGGATGGAGAAAAAGAAATTTGCTTTTCCTTCACTGTCAGCAACCGATTCCCACATACCAGAAGTTGAGGAAATGGTATCGTACCAGTATAAAGTAACCGGTTCGTTCGGCCATAACCCTTCAGCGGATAAAGAAATAAATTCATTGATATTCGCGCAGGCAGGAGAAATTGAGACTTTAATGCCGCTTGTATTCACCCTCTCTGGAACCGGTGGATTGTCAGAACATGGCACCTGGTAAAAAACCCAACCGTCAATTTTCTCGAATTTTTTCTCCATGAACCTGGGCTTAAGCATTGGCTTGATTACCGCACTGGCGCGTTCCTGGTTCTGAAATAACGCGCTAACCTTGAATTCAGTAACCTTAAAACCGATCCCATATGCTACAATCAGCCATAACAAGACAGGAAGAAGCATGGTAACAGGTTTTTCCAGGACGACATCAAGAATGTTCCATACCAACAACAGTGCTATCGGTATATACCACACTGTCTGCTTATACCAGAGCACAGCCAAAAAAGCAGAAACAGCAAGGATCATAATCGTGGATCCGCGTTTCTGCCGTCCCTGGAAAACTTGCCCCAACCCAGGCAAAACCAATGACAAAATGACCGCAAGGAGTTTTGATCTGTTTTTTAGTTTTTCAGGAGCAGAATTTGCCATTACGCCCCCACCATTGTAGCCTTGACTTCCTGTGCTTCTTCCCCGTAGATATCCTTGAATTTTTGCCTGTCAATTTCGTTTGGTTCGCCTTCAAAGACTTTTTTTCCGTCTTTTAGCGCGATCACGTGGGATGCATACCGCTGCACAAGGTCAAGGAAATGCAGGCTGCAGATCACAGTCATGCCTTTTTCCTGGTTCAGCTGTTCAAGGTATTGAAGGATAGAGTGTGCTAACACCGGATCAAGGCTGGCTACAGGTTCATCAGCCAGGATCAGCTTTGGCTCCTGCATGATTGCCCTGGCAATACCCACCCTTTGTTGTTGTCCGCCGGACAGGGCGTCGGCTCTTTCCTTGGCTTTATCGGGAATTCCAACTGTTTCAAGTGCAGCAAGTGCTCTTTGCTTTTCTAGTGCAGGCCATATTCCAAGAATAGAAGGTAAAGTTTGGGCATAACCCAGCCTGCCACTTAAGACATTTGTCATAACAGAGGATCTTTTTACAAGGTTGAACTGCTGGAAAACCATCCCAATATGACGCCTGATATGTCGTAATTCTGTGCCTTTTGCAGCTGTAACGTCGATGCCGTCCCAAATGATCTGCCCTTCTGTTGGATCTATGAGCCGGTTGATACATCTCAATAATGTCGATTTTCCTGAACCAGAAAGGCCGATAACCACCAAAAACTGCCCATCGGGTACTGTAAAACTGACATCATATAAAGCCTGCGTGCCATTTGGATATATTTTTGAAAGATTTTTTACTTCTAACAATGTCATCACCCTTCTTAAAAAAGAGGGAGGACGAACACGCCTCCCTCTTTTTTGGTAAAAGCTGGTTACTGCATGGTTGTGTAGTCGAATCCGGCAGCCTGGATGTAGACACGGAATGCATCGTAGAAAGTGTCGTCAACTTCTTTCACTGCTTCAAATTCATAAATTGCTTTCAGGATTGCTTTACCCTCATCAGTTGAGGACAGATCAAGGAAAGCATCCTTAAACTTGCGGACCATATCTTCGTCCATACTGGCGGCGAAGGAAATGTTATCGTTAGGAATTACAGCATCGGTCCTCCAGATAACATCAATTTTTTCCATAACATCAGGAATGGATTCCTGCAGTGTTGTGTTGGTGCGGGCGTCAATAAATGTGGCGCCGAAATCGCAGATACCGCCTGCATTAAGGGCAGTGATGACTGTCGGGTGACCCTGAACAAATGCACCCGCCTTTGTTTTGATTCCGTTGTCATTCAAGATACCAAACGGAATAATGTACCCTGAGGTGGAAAGCGGATCGGTCCAGCAGGGTTTCTTGTCTGCAAATTGGGCCAGGGCTGTGGCTGCATCAGCAGTGTTCTGGTTGGTCTCAGAATCAAAATAAGAGGTGAAACCGCTTGCTTTTGCAGCAACGAACTGGGCGCCATAGCTGGTAGCACCGTAGCGCTCTACAACAAGCCCTACATTTGCGTAACCCTTATCATGTGCAATAAGGTATGAGAAGGTCGGGAACAGAGCAATATGTGCATTGCCGGAACCCATAGCTTCGATCAAAGCCGAGTAGGATGTCGGGATGCTTGTCTCAATGACATAGCCGGTTTTTTCCATCAGCGCATCAGCTAACGGTCCACCGCTCTCAATGATCTGCTGACTGGTCATGGAGGGAGCGAAAGCCAGAATGACAGGATTTTCGGCTGTTCCAAGGGCAGCAGCTTCCTCAGCTGGCTCTGCAGTCGCTTCCTCTACCACTGGGGCTTCGGTTTCTTCCACCACTGGTTCTTCAGCAACTGGTTCCTCAGCGACGGGTTCAGCCACCTGGGGTGCGCATGCGGTCAACAACATGACGCTAACAACCAAAATGGACAGAACAATAAAAATTGATCGTTTCTTCATTGTCTCTTTTCTCCTTCTAGATATGTGGTTAGGGAAAACCCCTACTTTCATAATTATAGCGACAATGCAAAGCAATGCAAACTAAATTTACCTTAAAATTTCCTAAATAATCAGTGTCATTCATCATCATTTGCCAGCCCACCGGTTGACCATGCCAGGGTAAAGGATTAAAATAACCTTCTTCAGGAGACCAAAATGCCGATCTATGAGTATATTTGCCAATCCTGCTCTGCCTCATTTGACCTAATTCGGCCTTTTTCGCAAGCAGATGCACCTGCTGTCTGCAAAAACTGCTCAAGTACTAAAGTAAAGCGGAAGCTCAGTACTTTTTTTGCCCATTACGATTGCCCTTCTTCGGGCTCATCCTCATCTGGAAGCTGCGGATCATGTTCAGGTCATTCCTGCGCAAACTGCCACCACTAAAATGGTGACAAATAATCTGCAAATTCAATCATTCCTCAATTAACATTAAATTTCTATCTGCTATACTTGTCTTACAATCAGGTTTCCGGAGGGTTTAAGTATGAAAAAAGATTTTCTTGAAATTTCAGATTATTCCAGTGATGAACTTCTCCATCTTCTCGATCTCGCCGTTTCCTTAAAAAAGGAGTTCTTTCAGCAAGGCAACCTGCCAATCCTGAAAAACAAAGTGCTTGGTATGATTTTCCAAAAACCTAGCCTGCGTACAAGGGTGAGCTTTGATATGGCAATGCGCCACTTGGGCGGGGATGCCTTATACCTTTCACCGAATGAGATCGGGCTAGGGCAGCGCGAAAGTATTTCTGATGTTGCACGAGTCCTTTCGGGGTATGTTGACGTACTGATGGCGCGGGTTTTTGCCCACCCGCATGTCCAGGAGCTGGCTGCCTGGTCAACCATTCCCGTTATCAACGGCTTGAGCGACTACAATCATCCCTGCCAGGGCATGGCAGATGCACTGACGATCTATGAGGAATTTGGCACCCTGAAAAACCTGGATGTCACGTTTATTGGAGATGGAAATAATGTTGCCGTATCTCTCATGCACATCTGCGTTAAGTTAGGCGCTAATTTTACAATCGCTTCACCAGAGGGATATGATATCGTTCCTTCTGCTATTGACCGTGCGAATGAATTTGCAAAAGTATCCGGCAGTTCGCTGCACTTCCTGAGAGACCCGCATGAAGCAGTAAAGAACGCAAAGGTTATTTACACCGATACCTGGACGAGTATGGGACAGGAAGCAGAAACGAAAAAACGCGAACTTGTATTTCCACCTTACCAGGTTAATGAAAAGCTGGTTTCTGAGGCAGCAGACGATGTTATTGTTCTGCACTGCCTTCCAGCCCACCGGGGACAAGAGATCACAGATGCGGTTGCAGATGGGCCTCATTCCCGCCTTTTCCCCCAGGCACACAACCGGCTGCATGCCCAAAAAGCAATTCTTGTTCACTTGCTTGCTGAATAATCAAAAGGAAAATTTATGAATACACAGGATTACATTGATCTTGAGGAAAAATACGGCGCCCATAATTATCACCCGCTCGACGTTGTGATTAACCGTGCAGAAGGCGTATGGGTGTGGGATGTTGAAGGAAACCGCTACCTTGACTGTCTGAGCGCTTATTCAGCCCTTAACCAGGGCCATGTTCATCCCAGGATCCTGAATGCCATGGTTGAACAAGCTAAAAAAGTCACCTTGACTTCCAGGGCTTTTCGGAATGATCAGCTGCCACTATTTTACAAAGAAATATCCGAACTGACCGGTTACGAGATGTGCCTTCCTATGAACAGCGGTGCAGAAGCTGTAGAAACAGCGCTGAAGGTTGCCCGTAAATGGGCTTATACAAACAAAGGTATCAGGCGCCACGAAGCTGAGATCATTGTTGCAGATGGCAATTTTCACGGCAGAACTATCTCGATCATTACCTTTTCTTCTGAGCCTGCTTATAAAGATGATTTTGGTCCATTTACACCAGGCTTTAAATCCGTACCATACGGGAATGCAGAATCACTGAAGAATGCGATCACCCCAAATACAGCGGCAGTGATGCTTGAACCCATTCAGGGTGAAGGCGGAGTGATCATACCCCCAGCAGGTTACCTGAATGAGGTTGCAGATATTTGCTCAACAAACAATGTCCTTTTCATTGCTGACGAAATTCAAACTGGTTTGGGAAGAACAGGCAAGTTATTCGCCAGCCAGCACGAAGGGGTACGTCCAGACATGATGATCCTTGGTAAGGCTTTATCCGGCGGCTTCTACCCGGTCTCAGCAGTTCTGGCGGACCAATCAGTTCTCGGCTTGATCAAACCCGGCGAACATGGTTCAACTTTTGGCGGAAACCCGGTCGCTGCAGCAATTGCTCGCGAGTCTCTGAATGTCATTAAGGAAGAAAACCTGATTGAAAAGGCAGCTACCTTAGGCGAATACTTCATGGAGCAACTTTCTGAAATTCCAAGCCCGCACGTGAAGGAGGTCCGCGGAAGAGGTCTCTTGATTGGCGTTGAATTGAAACCTGAAGCTGGTGGTGCTCGCCGTTTTTGTGAAGCATTACAACATAATGGACTGCTTGCAAAGGAAACGCATGATAATGTTATCCGCTTTGCACCTCCTCTTGTGATTGATAAACAGACCATCGATTGGGCTGTAGATGTGATCAGACCTGTACTTAATATGAAATAATGAATTCTTTGAAGCAGGAATACAGGTACCTGTTTGACAGGGGAACTGAAAGGTTCCCCTGTTTGCTTTAGACTTCATTTATAATCTTATTGAAGGAAATAAGTGTCTTAAAGGGTTACCCATGGAAAGACATTCCAAAATTATCGCTACCATTGGTCCAGCCAGTCGGGATATTGATACTTTGAAAGCTCTGATCCAGGCAGGAATGAATATTGCCCGGCTCAATTTTTCTCACGGCACACATGCAGAACACCAGGCTACCTATGAGGCAATCAGGAAAGCTTCATCTGAATTGAAAACCCCGGTTGCAGTTATGGCGGATTTATGCGGACCAAAAATCAGGGTAGGAAAAATTGATGAACCGGGATTAGTTTTGCTTCCAGGCGAATTTGTCGATATATTTTCTTTAAATGATCCTCCAATTGAACCGGTCCTCAACCGGAAAACCTTTACAATCAATGTTGAAAACATCTCCAGGGTTTTCTTACCAGGCAATAAGATCCTTCTTGATGACGGTAAGTTGGAACTTGAAGTAGCTGGCATTGAAAAAAACTACGTATCTGCCAGGATAATTACCGGCGGTTTACTGAAATCAAACAAAGGAGCCAATCTTCCTGGCTCTTTACTCAGCGTAGAACCTTTGACCGCTAAAGATATTTCTGATCTTGAATTTGCACTCTCCCTAGGCGTCGATGCCATTGCGATCTCTTTTGTGCGCAAAGGCTCAGATGTCATTTCTGCCAGAAAGAAGATTACTGAGTTTTGCAAAGATATTCACGGAACCATCCCCCTCATAGCAAAAATCGAAAGGCCTGAAGCTGTCGCTGATCTTGACAGCATCCTTGAAGCAGCAGATGGAATCATGGTTGCCAGGGGGGACCTTGGCATTGAGACCAGTACTGCATTAGTCCCGATCATCCAAAAAGAATCCATCACAAATGCAACTAAACATGCCCGGTTCGTAATAACGGCTACTCAGATGCTTGAATCAATGATCGAGAACCCCCGTCCAACCAGGGCGGAAGCTTCCGATATCGCCAATGCAGTTTTCGATGGAACAGACGCTGTCATGCTTTCAGGTGAGACGGCTGTCGGAGCTTATCCTGTAGAATCCGTAAGATATATGGATGAAATTGTGCGGAATGCAGAAAAACATTTAGATACGTGGAGCATCTGCCCTGCCCTTCCTGAAGAGAATGACGGAGATGATGCTGTATCCATTTGCCGTGCAGCAAAAGAGCTGGCTCACGACCGTAATGTTGCCTGTATTGCAGTGTTTTCACTTACCGGCCGGACAGCGTTATTGATGTCGAAAGTGCGCCCCAGGGTGTCAATCCATGCATTTACACCCAACCAGGATACTTATACCCGCCTTTCTTTGTACTGGGGTGTCATTCCGCACCATGTTCCATTCGCCTCAAGTGTTGAACAGATGATTTCAGTCGTGGATATATCATTACAGTCTGCGACCACTTATAAACCAGGGCAGCAAGTGGTCATTGTCTCAGGTTTGCCAGTTGATGCCATGAAAGCCCCTAATATGGCTTTGCTGCACAACATTGGCGGTCATCATTAACTTGATTTAGTAAAATTTTGGACACTAAAGAGGTTTAGATGAAAATTACGAAAATTGATGTAGGTGACCGCAAGAGCCGCAATACTTTTATCAGGTTTCCTTTTGATCTCTACAAGGATTGCCCCCAATGGGTGCCTCCATTCATCGGTGACATGCACCTGGTAATGGATAAACAAAGACATCCATTCTATCAACACTCGGATGCATCATTTTTTGTTGCCGAAAGCGAAAAACAGGTTCTCGGCAGAATTTCAGTCCTTTATAACAGGAACTATAACAAATATCACCAAACAAAGACCGCGTTTTTCTATTACTTTGACACTGTGGATGACACCCAGGTGGCTTCAGCTTTGTTTGACCATGCCATTACTTGGGCCCGTGAACATGGCCTTGATATGATTTACGGGCCGCGTGGCTTTATCCGGTCGAATTGCGTTGGCATGTTGGTGCGCGGTTTTGAATACATGCCTGCAATGAACATGAATTACAACTACCCTTATTACCAGAACCTTATGGAGCATATGGGTTTTACAAAAGAGACCGATTACCTATCCGGCTTTGCGACCAGGGAGAATTATAAAATCCCCGATAAAGTGCTGGAGATGGCTGAAAAAATCAAGAGCAAAGGGAATTTTTGGGTAAAGACATTCAAGAGCAACCAGGAAATGCTGGTCATGATCCCGCAAGTAGATGTTCTGCATGAAGAGGCTTTCAAACATAACCCCGCCTTCTATCCTTCTACAAAAGCAGAATTTGATATGCTTGCCCGTGGACTGATCCAGATTGCCAATCCCGACCTGATAAAAGTGATCATGCACGAACACGAAATTGCAGGATTCTTACTGGCATTCCCGAATATCAATAAAGCTATTCAGCGCTGTAAAGGAAAAGTCTACCCGTTTGGCTGGATCGACCTCCTTAGAGAAAAGAACCGAACAGACATCATCGACCTGAACGGGGTAGGTCTTATGCCAAAATACCAGGGCATGGGCGCAAATATCCTCTTATATGCTGAGCTTGCAAAAACAATCCTCGAGCATGGGAATATCATGCAGGCAGAATTCGTGCAGGCAGATGAACGGAATTTCCGCAGTAAAAGCGACTCAGAAAACATGGGTGTCACATGGCATAAATGCCACCGCACCTATGAAAAACATATTTGACCAGTGTACCTTATAGGTTAGAACATCAACCGGTTCAGCTGCTCAATACTTTCACGGCTTGGCCGGATCCTTTCAACGGGCAGCCTATTAAGGGGCAGGTCATCAGGAAGACTGTACACATCCAGCAAGGTTGGCTGGCTGGGATTAATAAAAATCAAACCTGTTATCAGCTGATTTTCTCTGCCAGCTTCAGCCAGCAATTTATAAGCGCTAAGCTTATCGGTCGGGTCATGCTCGACTCCAAGTTTTCGCAATTTAATTACTGATCCATCAAACAACCTTACCTCACGAACTGTGCCTTCATTAAAATTTTCAATGGTGATTTCTTCTTCAAGCGGAATAAACTCAAGGTCTTGCAATGTAACCTTATTAGCCCTCGTCCAGGTGAATGAGTGATGGCTGTTATCCTGGTTATGAAATGTAACACAGGGGCTGATCACATCGATCACTGCAATTCCGTTATGTCTAATTGCAGCCTTTAGCAGAGTGACGAGCTGGCGCGGGTCGCCAGCAAATGAACGCGCAACAAAACTCGCATCAGCAGTTAATGCCTCAAGGCAGATATCGATCGGTTGGTAAGGATTCGTCCCTTGCTTCTTCAAGCTCAAACCTTTATCGGTTGTGGCTGAAAACTGACCTTTTGTTAGCCCGTAAACACCATTGTTCTCTATGATGTACACCATCTGAGGGTTTCTGCGCACAAGATGCTTGAATTGGCCCATTCCGATACTGGCGGTATCCCCGTCACCGCTGACACCAATCACTTTCAATCGCGTGTTGCCGAAAGATGCGCCAAGAGCAAGTGACGGCATCCTGCCATGCAAACCATTAAAACCAAAGGATTTCCTGAGAAAATATGTCGGGCTTTTACTGGAGCACCCTATCCCGCTGAATTTCATAATTTCTGCCGGATGAATATTGAGCTCATAACATGCACCAATAATTTGATTGGCAACTGCATTATGTCCGCATCCTTTGCAGAGAGTGGATGGGGCTCCTTTGTAGTCAGCTCTTGTAAAACCAATAGCGTTTACCTGCTGCTGTACTGAATTTGAATCTACAGATTCGGTCATTTCTACATCTCCAAACCAGTGATGGTTGTAACGATCCATTTTGCAGTCAACGATAGTCCGTCACAATGTGCAACTTTTATCAGTTTTCCGGCAAGCTGCGGGTAAACTGCCGCCAGAATCTGCCACATTTGTGAATCACGATTGTTCTCGATGACATATACCTTCTCATGACTTTCAATAAATTGTTCAATATCAGGATGCAGCGGCAAAGCCCGGATTCTCAGATAATCTGTTTGAATACTTTTCTGCTGGAATAAGTCCTGTGCTTCTTCTACAGCAGGATCATTTGATCCAAAACTAACTAATCCAATAGCGGCCTTACCGCCGCCGGAACAGATCGGTTCAGGCAATGCATTAGCTGCTTTTTCTAACTTCATCTTAAGCCTGTCCATAGTCTTTTCCCAAACATCCGGTTCCTCGCTGTACCTTGCGAAGTCATTATGTCCGGTTCCCCTGGCAAAATATGCAGCTTCAGGGTGGGTATTGCCTGGTAGTGTCCGGTATGGAATCCCGTCTCCGTCTACATCCCAGTAGCGCCCCCATTTTCCCTCATGCTCTTTTATAAAGGCTTCCAGATCTTTTTCCCATAAAACTTTTCCCCGATCCATGGGTTGTTCCGGGTATTGAAACGGCCTGCACATCCAGTTATTCATGCCCAAATCCAGGTCTATCAGCACCATTACAGGGGTTTGAAACCGTTCAGCGTAGTCGAAAGCCTTCCAGCCAAACTCAAAGCATTCATCCACTGTCCCTGGAAGAAGTACAATATGCTGAGTATCCCCGTGGCTGATGGTATAAGCAAAACTAAGGTCAGATTGGGCAGTCCTGGTAGGCAAACCTGTGCTAGGGCCAACTCTCTGGACATCCCAGACGACAACAGGTGTTTCTGAAAAATACGCCAGGCCCAGGTATTCAGCCATCAGGCTTAACCCTGGCCCTGAAGTTGAGGTCATTGAACGCAGTCCAGCCCAACCTGCACCAACTGCCATTCCAATTGCAGCAAGCTCATCTTCAGCCTGAACAACAGCAAAGGTATCTCTTCCGGTAACAGGGTCTTTCCTGAAAACGGGTAAATACTCATTTAACGCTTCAGCAAGACTGGATGCAGGTGTAATGGGATACCAAGCAGCAAATTGGACACCTCCAAAAATAGATCCAAGTGCCCCAGCCACATTGCCTTCAGCCATAATATAATTGTCCGTTCCATCCATCTTTTCCACATAATATGGATCACGCTTATCTATATTTTCTGCTGCCCACCTGGCTGCTTTAGCAACGATTTCATAGTTAGAATTGACAGCAGCTTCTTTCCCTTTGAAGTGAAAATCCAGCGCAAATTTAATCTTTTCTAAATCAATGCCAATGATCTGTGCAAGAACTCCAACATATACCATGTTGGCAATGTAATCCCTCAACTTTGGAGGAGCATCCACTTCCTGCAAGAGCTCTTTAACAGGCATCGGATAACAGATGATATCTTCACGGACTTTTGGCAGGGTGATATCATCCGGATAAAGGATAACCCCACCAGGTAAAACAAAATCGTACTCCCGGACGAGAGTTGCAGGATTCATAGCAATAACAATATCGTCCTTTTCAAGCCTCGCACGGTATCCCTTTTTACTCAACCGGATGGAATACCATGTAGGCAAGCCCTGAATATTAGACGGAAAAATATTCTTACCGGTAACTGGTATCCCCATTTTGAAAAGCGCACGTAGAATGGTTGTATTCGCCGTCGCACTGCCTGAGCCGTTGATAGTACTGAAAGTTATACAGAAATCATTTACAATTTTCTCAGTCATGGATAATTTATGTTCTCCTGTAGCTCATTCGAACTTTTGTGCATTCGTCGGCCGGTTCCTGTGTGTAATCAGGTTAAAATGCTCTTTTAAGGCGTTTAATCCGGCCTGATATTCCCCTTTGTTAATACTTTCAACCATTTCAGCATGGTAATCCCATACCTGGTTTAAATAACTGTAATTGTTGTATACATCCAATCCAGCAGCTTCATAAAGGTCCCAGTACGCTTCTAGCACTCCATGCATAAAAGGATTATTCACATACTTGTAAAAAGTTGTGTGAAATTCCCTGTGTTCGGCATGTGGAATCTGCACAGGACTGCGATTTAATTTCTCACGTGCCAAACGAACCAGCTCTTTAAGTCTAACTTTATCATCCGTCCTTAAAAGAGCAACAGCTTCGCTCCAATATGCAACTTCCATGTGCATGCGTAGGTCCGAGAATGCCATAAAGTAATCCCGGTCGATCATCAGTGCATAATTTAAACTTTGTTGAACGGCAGAACGAAAGGAGTATGGCAGCCGCTTTATACCGGTTCGCGGCCGGACTTCAATAATCCCCAATGCCCTGGCAACTTCCATCTGCTCTCTCAGGCTTGAGGTACTCAAGCCTAACTGGGGAGCCAGATCGCTTAATGCCGGCAATTTTTCGTCATCTTCACATGTAGTGGCTAGATATCTAAGGAAATCATACTGGGGAAAATTTACGGGGACAAATTTGGCTTTTGGTTTCATAAGGCGTTAAGCTCAAATCATATGATAAATCATATGATAAATCATATGATTCAGTATACCTTGTGCGCTAAGTCCTTACCATTCATGAAAATCATATTTATGATGAACAAATATCATCATTGGAAAATAGAAAAAATCAGCTGAATTAACAGCTGATTTTAGATTTAGCGCTCTTCGTATAAAGAGATATCATCCTTATGGTATTCTTTAATGCCTTTTTCCCTTAGTTCAACCACTACCCCCTGCCGCAACGGGGCAAGATCGATCACTTTTCCAATCCCGTCCGGCGTGGTCACCAGTTGTTTCCGCTTGGGCAGTTCCATCTTGGCAGCAATATATTGATCGTACTCATAGAAAAGGCAGCAGCGCAACCTTCCACACATCCCTGTAATTTCGCCTGGAGTCAATGATATACCTTGCTCTTTCGCCATTCGAATGGAGATAGACGAAAAGTCAGTCAGGAATTGTGAACAGCAACGGTTTTCTAACCCGCAGGCACCCATACCCCCTAGGCATTTCGCCATATCGCGCGGGCCGACCTGGCGTAATTCAATTTGCACATTATTGTAAACTTTCTGGACATCCTGTTTTACCAGCTTCAGGTCTACTTTTTCCTCTATTTCTGAGTTGTAAAGAATGATCAACCGGCTTCCGTCAAAACTTAATTCTGAGCCGACAATTTTTACGCCCGAAAGTCCCAGGTCTTTAACCTTGTTCCTGCATTGCTCTGTTATGGCTACTTCTTTTACTTCCCACTTCTGGCGCTGCACAAGGTCCTGAGGAGTAGCTTTCCTGACGATCTTCTTAACTTCTTCATTCTCAATAATCTTTACCCGGTCGCCAGTAACTGCTACCCAGCCTAACTGAAGCCCACGTGCTGTTTCAACGATAACGCCGTCACCGATATTCAACAGAGGCTCATTGCTCGCGTCAAAATTATAAATTTTTCCTACCTTTGAAAAACGAATTCCAGCTAACATGGCGTTTTCCTGGTTAATTCTTTTCTACATGCAACTGGGCATGCATCCGCATGGCGATTTCCTGAATCGCAAGCGAAGATGGCGAACCCGGGTTAGTGATTGTAACTGGCAGCCCCAAATCTCCGCCTGTCCTGATTTCACGGTCTACAGGGATCGAGCCCAAATAAGGCACACCCGTCAACTCTGCCAGCGCCTTGCCGCCGCCTTCGCCAAACAAATCATAATTAGTGCCATCCGGCAGAAGCATCGAACCCATGTTCTCGACAATACCGGCAACCGGTACATTCAGGCTGCGGAACATGGCTATTCCTCTGAATGCGTCATCAGTAGAGACTTTTTGCGGCAGGGTTACAATCACTGCGCCATCCACAGATGCGATTTGCACCAGGCTTATCTGCACATCGCCAGTTCCTGGCGGTAAGTCAACTAATAGATAGTCGAGCACACCCCACTCCACATCTGCCAGGAGCTGGTTTATTGCTGAATGCAGCATGGGACCCCGCCAAACAAGTGGCTGTCCCGGTTCAATAAACATACCAACTGAGATAACTTTTATGCCAAATGCCTCAGCTGGGAGGATTCTCCCATTTTTCGTTTCGGGAGACCGCATAATACCAAGCATGGTAGGTACATTCGGGCCGTAAATATCAGCATCCAGCAGCCCTACTGATAGTCCCTTTTGGGACAGGGTTACCGCGAGGTTTACAGCGACCGTAGATTTTCCAACCCCGCCTTTTCCAGAACCTATTGCAATCAAGTTCCTGACTGAAAGTGGGACTTTTCCCTGCACCTGGTTTTGGCCAGCATTCTTATCCAGGAAATTTACATTTACCTTTTTGAATTGCAGCCCGGTCAGCAATGCATATTCAATATCTGCCTGGATTGCATGCTTTAAAGGACAGGCTGGGGTTGTTAACATAACATCTACTGTAACTATTTCCCCTTCAACATGAATTCCCCGAACCATATTCAAGGACACAATGTCCCGGTCCAATTCTGGATCCATGACAGTACTTAAAATATTTAATACATCATCATTCGAAGGCATTAATCTCTCCTAAAAATTACTTTTCTTTTCCAATAAAATTGAAAACATCTGCTTTGGCATGCTCATAGTATTCAATCAAGTCTTCATCTGAACCTTTATACCTCTTGATCGTATGCCGGGCGCATAAAAGGCAGCCTTTCATAGCCCGAAAAGCATCCATTGTACAGGTGGAACAGCCTGATAAGCGGACAATCATATACACAAATGCGATCCTTTTAATGGAGTTCTTGCTGGTTTGTTCGATTTCGGAAACGAATTCCGACCACCTGCTTCCACGTGTTTCTCCTATTTCCGCGATCAGTTCGGCAGGGAACATCATTTGTGTATCATTTATGCTCATATCCCTCCAATTTTATCATCACTCATGGTATATTCCAGTGTCATCTGATAATTTATGACCTTTTTTATCCTTATACAGGAAAGAGATATGAAAAGATTAATCCTGCTCTGCTTTCTTCTGCTAATTACAAGTGGATTTTTATCCGGCTGCAATTTTTTCCCATTAGGTTCGGAAAATCAGGCAGCGGCCACTCAGAATGCTTTTTCTACCGTCTTTGCCGAGATGACTACACAGGCATACCTGTACCCAACAGCCACCGATACGCCTATGCCAACCAGCACGGATTTGCCGACCATCACGCCTTCTCCAAGTTCTACTGCCACAATTCTCCCTACAAGTACATTTACTCCTGCTCCAGTACTGAAAGCACAATTACTCTATGTAGTTACCTACCCTGAAAACAAAACCCAGTTTGTCCCGAATGAGAAATTTGGTGTAGCGATTGGCTTCCTCAATTCCGGTACGGTAACCTGGAATGCCGGTTCAAAGCTGGTTCTTACTGGATACGACGGTGATTACGTTACTGTTCAGACTGAAGCAACTCTCGAAAAAGCGGTTCTTCCAGGGGAAAAAGTCGAATTCAATCTCTTCGCATTCGGCTCTGAAGATATGAGCTTTCAATCGAATTATTTCCAGCTGTACTCCGACCAGGGAGTCCCTATTGATGGCGGATTTGCTGTTTTCAGTTACCAGCCGATCTAACAGGTACTATCTGAGTTTTCTTTATTCAACCGTAACACTTTTCGCCAGGTTACGAGGCTGGTCAACATCAAGTCCACGCAGAGAGGCAATGTGATAAGCCAGCATCTGCAGCGGGATTACGGTAATGACGGGGCTAAGCAACCAGGGTACTTCGGGTATCCAGATGACATCATCTGCGAGCTCTGCAGCACGTTCGTCCCCTTCAGTTGCGACCATCAGGACACTGCCTCCCCGTGATTTTGCCTGTTCGATCTGGCTTATCATTTTTTCATACCACGGATCGCGTGGGGCAATAGCCACAACCGGCATATCTTTATCGATAAGGGCAATTGGACCGTGCTTCATCTCACCTGCCGGGTACGCCTCAGCATGGATATACGAAATTTCCTTCATCTTTAGAGCACCCTCATAGGCAATCGGCATATTGATCCCCCTGCCCAGGTAAAGCATATCATGCACATCACGGTACTTCAAGGCTATCCTCTCTATTTCCTCCTCTCGTTCAAGGCATCTGCTGACAAGGTCAGGCACCAGCCGCAAATCGTTGACATGTTGTGCAAGGTCATCCTGTTTTAAAGTACCTCGGTATTCAGCCAGCTGGATGGCCAGCATGTAGAGGTCCAGCAAAGGAGCAGTAAAAGCCTTGGTCGAGGCAACACCGATTTCAGGTCCCACTTGCATGGATATATACCCATCCGCAAGGCGCATCGCCTGGCTGCCGATTGCATTGACTATAGACCACAACAGCGCGCCTTTCCGCCTGGCTACTTCCATTGCTGCAAGGGTGTCTGCAGTCTCGCCAGATTGACTGATAGCAATAACAACCGAATCTTTTTGAATGATCGGGTCCCTGTACCTGAATTCGGAAGCAATTTCTATTTCAACCGGAATTTGTGCAAATTTTTCGATCAGCAGTTTTCCTACCATACCCGCATGTGCAGCCGTTCCACAGGCGGTAATAAAAATCTTCTTGATCGAATGCGCCATATTTTTTGTTAAATTCACCTGTGGAATTTCTACCTGCCCGGTTACAAGATTTATCCTTCCTGCCATGGTTTCAGTCAGTGAACGAACCTGCTCATGGATTTCTTTCTGCATGAAATGGCGGTACTCGCCCTTTTCCGCAGCTACAGGATCCCAGGAAACGGTATGCACCTGGTATTGGACTTCATTTCCGTCAAAACCGAATACCTGTAAAGAAGTCCTCGTAACTACAGCATATTGATGTGATTCCAGAAAAACCATCCTGCGGGTATGTTCCAAAATTGCAGGGATATCACTGGCAATAAAAGCTTCGCCTGCGCCCAGTCCAATCACCACTCCACCAGCATTTCCGATCCGGGCTGCAACAATCTTATCTGGTTCATCCGCCGACATCAAGACAATTCCATGTGCGCCTCTAAGCAAATCAAAGGTGCTGCGTGCAGCCTCGATCAGCCCTTTCCCAGAGGAGAGAGACCTTTCGACGAGCAGAACAATCGTTTCTGAATCAGTTTCAGATTGGAACTGGACATTTTCCGCTACCAGTTCCTGTTTGAGCTCGAGAAAGTTTTCTACAATTCCATTGTGCACCAGGACTACTTTTCCATTCCCGCTTACATGGGGATGGGCATTATTCGCACTGGGAATACCGTGTGTTGCCCAGCGGGTATGGCCGATACCCAGGTTACCTGATACCGGTTTCTGGCTTACAAGGTTGATCAACTTTTCCAGCTTGCCAGCATCTCTGCGTAAAGCCACATTCCCGTTTTCAATCACCGCCAGTCCAGCCGAATCGTAACCCCGGTATTCAAGCTTTTTCAGACCATTTAAGATGATCGGTGTTGCATCCTTATCGCCGATGTAACCCACAATTCCGCACATTGGTTCCTCCTTACGTGCATATCATCCACGCACGTAACATAATATCAGGAGATATAGTTAATTCTCCCTATTGTAATTTTCAACTTGTTGGGAAAGTATGGGCTTGTAGTCACCCAGAGGGCATCCGCTGATCTTTCGATTTTCCCGTATTACCGGTTAGCCCTGCCTTGCGACAGGAAACCCTCCTCCTCGTCACTCCCACCAGCAAATACCGGGAGCCTTGCGCTAACTTCCCCTGATTTTTCTTCAAGCAATTTCCAGCAATTATACTTTATCCCTTGGTTCTTATCAGGTGTTTTTCTGGATCAAATCCAGGATATCCGGGAAATCGATACCCAGCCTTCTGGCGGTCTCCGCTGTCGGTACACCATTGCCTGCCCAGCCGCGCCGCTTATACACTGCATCAACTAGCTGCTCATACCTCGATTCCCTGTATTCCCTGAGAATCTGAACCTTCTCTTCAGAAGATTTTTCAGTGGGATCCACTCCAACAAATTCTTTTAACTCAGAATCGTAACGCTCCTGCCGCGATTCATATTCTTTCACTGTAACCGGTCCAACTGCGCGGTATGGCGGATAATCATCTTCGCGTTTTCCGTAGCCCAGCCGCAAATTAAACAAGCGCTGGAAGTTGTACACTTTTTCAGATTGCAACACCAGGTCTGCCGGTGTGGCTTTTTTACCGGTTACCCCTTCATACAGCCAGGTGTAATTTTCCAGGTGTTCCGGTACTTTAGCAGGTTCACTGGCGGTTTTGTTGCTCTCAGGGGTAATATCATTCCATGGCAGTTTACATAAACCATGCAGGCTGAACCAGGTCCTGAACATCGGGAAATAATGCAGTGCTTCAGCTTTTTTCTCAAACGTCGGCAGCTGCTTGTGGACCAGTTCCATAAAAATCAACCATGCTTCGTCATGCTGGGCGCCTTTTGAAGCCATTGCATAACCGCCTTGCTGGGTAAGGCTCTCCTTGGTCATGTACTCGGAAATTTCTAAACCCTTCACTTCCATTCCAATGTCATGTAAAAACTTTTTGTCTGCCCCGAATTGGTCAGCGAAAATTGTTTTCATCGCCCGGATACCCTGGCCAATTGTGACACCGAAGCCTATCCCTTCTGCCATCTGGTGAATTGCTTCCAAACATGCAGCTGAATTGCCCCATGTAAACTCCAATCCCCCGGTTTTTTCTTTATCCAGGATGCCTTCTTCATAGCATTCCATCACAAAGGCAAATGAATTACCCAACGAGATGGTATCGATCCCGTATGTATCTGCATAGAAATTCATCTCAAGTATTGCTTCAGGATCATATACTGCGATATTTGAGCCCAACGCGCCAAGAGTCTCATATTCCGGACCGTCAATAAACACAACCCGGTCTTTGTATGGTCCGGTTTTAAGGTGATAATGGGGCACTCCATGGGCGCAGCTCATTGTACACCCATACCAGCAGCCATCAGGTCCGCGTGTATCAAATTGCTTCTTCCAGGTTTCCCCGGCAATCTTTATTGCCTCTGGATCTGTGCCATACCGGAAATTTTGGACCGGAAGCAGGTCAAACTTATTCATAATTTCCACGAGGTATGGAGTCCCTGTATGGCGCATATCATTTTGCGAAGCATCAAAGGTCATGATCTCTTTGTTGATGCGTAAACCAGCTTTTTGGATCAATTCCATGTTGGCTACATTGTTTGAATTGGGATTCATGCTGCTATATTTAACAACAATAGCCTTAATTTTCTTGTCCCGCATTACCCTTCCGGCGCCGCCGCGTGCTGCCTGTTTTATCCGGACTTCATCACGCTTTGGATCGTAATAACTGATGTTCAAGCCGCACATCGGAACATGCTCTGCAGCTGTTCCGGCAGAAATCACGGATATGCTGCGGAGGTTTCCTTCTTCACCAGCGTATATTTCAGTAAGGATCCGGTTAATGATATGTGTGTCAGGGGATTCTAACGGCGCAGTCTCAATCCGCACTGATCCAGTATCCCCATCAATCACGACCACCACTTCTTCCCTGGCTTTTCCCTGGATTTCCAGCGCGTCCCAGCCGGAGAATTTCAAGTAAGGACCGAAATATCCGCCGCTGTTGCTGTCAATGACCACATTGGTAAGCGGCGAAATGGTAACAACTGTTGATTTGCCCGATCCGGGATATGAAGAAATACCTCCTATGGGACCGCCAGCTACCAGTAATTCATTATCAGGATCATTCCATTTTGTCGAATCATGCACACCATTCCACAGCAGCCACAAGCAAAAGCCCCGTCCCCCTGTAAAAGTATCGATCATTTTTTGCGTAACCGGTTTTTCTTCAATCCTGCAGGTTTCCACATTTACATACAATGTTCTGCCGGCGTAACCGCGCATCACTGGTTTTAATTCATACTTATACTCAGTCAAAATTTTATGGGCTGCCTGATACCTGCTGATTGTTTCTTTATCCATTTTTCCTCCAGTATGAACCATGGTGTTCTTTTCAACGATTATAATAGCACATACTATCGAAACCTAAGATTTAGAACATCATAGAACACGTGCTGTTATAAATTACTATCTCAGAAACATTATGCAAATATTCCAGAAAATGAAACGCTGGTTTACAGCGCCTCAAACAAAAGACCTGAAACCGCAAAATTTTATAAACGTTCAGATTGATGCCATCGGAGTTGCCCTCGGCAACACTGCCAGTCCATTCCTGCCTGTGTTTCTTACCAGGCTGGGTGCTGATGCGTTCCATATCGGGCTTCTTTCATCCATGCCCGGAGTTACCGGGTTGTTAACTGCTATCCCTCTGGGAAGGTTTTTGCAGGGGAAGAAGAATGTTGTTCCCTGGTTCAGCGCCGCCAGGCTTGCGGTACTATTGAGCTATGCCTTGACCAGCATTGCAACCCTGCTTTTCAAAGACCACTCCTCCATTTACGCGATCCTTGCCATTTGGGCGCTTGCAACCATTCCCCAAACAATTGTCGCAATCTCGTTCAATGTTGTCATGGGTGCAGTTGCCGGTCCAACTGGCAGGTACGAGCTTATGTCACGGCGTTGGTCAATTATGGGGGTTTCAACTGCGCTGTTTGCCTTCCTGGTAGGCATTCTGCTCGATAATGTTGTTTTTCCTCTAAATTACCAGCTTGCATTTTTTATCCTTTCGATCGGGGCTTTCCTCAGCTACCGTTTCTCCAGCCATATCGATATTCCAGACCAGGTGGTCAATCCGAAAAAGGGGATGTCTTTAAGAGCCCAACTGGCTGAATATAGAACACTGCTGCAGGGGCAGACGCGCTTTACCAGCTTTATCGTACGTCGTTTTGTTTTCTCCCTGGGGCAATACTTTATCATGCCAGTCCTTCCTTTGTACCTTGTTCGAGAGGTGAAAGCCTCTGACGCCTGGATTGCAATCTTCACAACGGTACAGACTGCTATCCTTATCCTCGGATACTCCTTGTGGATAAAGCAAACCCGAAAGAGGGGTTCAAGGTTTGTAATGCTCATCGGCACATTTTGTGTCGGTATTTTCCCTATCCTGCTTTCATTAACCCGGTCCGAATGGCTGATCGCCGTCTTTTATGCTTTCCTCGGGATATTCGCGGCCGGTTTGAACCTGGTCTTTTTCGACGAGCTCATGAAAACCATTCCATCCGAATTTGCGGCAACATTCAATTCAATTTCACAAAGCATGGAGTACCTGGCCGCATTAATTGGCCCAATGCTCGGTTCTTTAATTGCCAATCATATTGGATTAAGTTTCGCCTTAATTATCAGTGGTACTATACGCCTAACCGGGTTTATCCTGTTCTTACTAGATAAACCTGCAAAAAAGCTGGAAAAAGATGACCTGCCAGGTATGGCGTAATCATCTGTAGTAATCAATGAAATCAAATATTGGTCCATCCTCAATTGCACCTATTCTGCTGATCTGTTCTGGCGTTTTATTAATTGCGAGTATTCCTCTTATCCGACATTTGCAAGTAGCTGGTGCTTCAATTAAAATTCATCCTGCAACGTATTCAACAGGGGATATTAGCAGCATCTCCATACATGAAGCTTATCTTTTACTAGAAAAAGAACTTGCAGTATTTCTAGATGTCAGTTCTCAGGAAGATTATCAAGCAGGTCATATTCCTGGCGCAAAAAACATATCCGTTGTTGAGCTCAATCAAGGATCCAATTCCCTTTACCCAACAACTTGGATTATTCTTTATAGTACAGAGCCAGGCAGTGGAACTGTATCACAGGCAGGAAAGCTCCTAATTCAAAACGGTTTTTCCCGAGTTTACATCCTTGAGGGCGGGCTAGCTGAGTGGAAAAACCAGGGATATCCTGTATCAAGCCAACCGTAATACAATATAGATATGGTTAACATGTCACCAGAGGAATTCCTTTCTACTACAGGGATACCTTACAATGTTTTTATACATCGTTCCAAACCAGCATCGGTTCTTGATGCTGCCCGAGAGAGGAACCAGCTGCCATCCCAGGTGATAAAAACGATCATCTTCCGTATGAAAAAAGATACCTTTTTTGCTGTTCTAATAGCCGGAGACAGGCAAATATCATGGGTAAAGCTCAGGCAAGCTGCCGGGAGTACCCGCCTTACCACGGCTACAGATAAGGAAGAAATAAAAGTAACTGGCTGCAAGCCTGGAACAGTTTCACCATTCTGTATCCCGTACGGAATGCACATCTTTGTAGACCAGTCAGTTCTTCAGAACGAAACGATCTCTGTAGGATCTGGGATTTCAGGTAAAGCGTTCATTCTCTCTTCCTCGGACCTGATCAACTCGCTTCATTCTCCAGATATCCTCAATCTTGCGGAAAATGATGATGACCAAGCAGTTTGAAATCGCTTGTTTTATCAGTCCACACGGCTTCGGACACGCTGCAAGAATGTGCTCCCTTATAAATAGCCTGCATTCCTTGCTTCCTGCCGCTTCATTCCACATCATTACGCAAACACCTGAATGGTTTTTTGAGGAATCATTAAATTGTGCATTCATGTATTACCCTGTTGAAACAGATATCGGTCTTGTGCAAACCAGCCCGATTGAAGTAAATCACACGCGATCAATCGAAAAACTCAATTCCTATTATCCGCTCTCTAAGGAACTTGTTTCTCAAACATCGGCATTGCTGAAAGAAATTCGGTCTTCTGTTTGCCTGTGCGACATCAGCCCTTTAGGCATCCAGGCAGCTAGGCAAGCTGAGATTCCTGCGATCCTCATAGAAAATTTTACCTGGGATTGGATTTACAGCCAGCTCAGTCTTTCCATTCCCGAATACGGTCCAATTTCTGAATTTGTAAAGGGGCTTTTCAATCCAGCGTTTCATGTCCAGCTTCAACCGGAATGTCCATCATCCCTGAAAAGTGACATATCGATTGGTCCGATTGCGCGTAAGTTAATGCAGGATAGGACTGCTATACGTAAAGCGCTGCGCATTCCCGTTGACAAGCCAATGGTTTACATTACACTTGGGGGCGTTGAACATATTGAATTGTTACCTGTCCAAAAATTCAATGGCGGTTTTCATACTGTCGCTTATTCAAACGGCAAGAAAGCCATATTTGAGAAGGAATTAACTATCTTGCCCCGCCAGAGCGGTATTTGCTCACATGACTTGCTCGCATCCAGCGACCTGGTTATTGGAAAACCCGGCTACAGTACTGTTGCAGAAGTCGTGACAAACGGAATTCCATTTTTATACATTCCCCGTCCTGATTTTCCAGAAACGCCATTCCTGGAAGAGTATCTTTACAGGCATGTACCTTTGGATAAATTACCCTATGCAGATTACCTTTCCGGCCGCTGGATAAATCATGTGCCGGACATTCTTGGGAAGAAATCACAAAAACCGGTACTGAATCAGGTCGATAACCTGGTAAAAATTGTTTTGGAAAAAATCTTTACTAATTAGCTGAAACCAATCGGTAAAACGCACCATCCCAGAATTTCCCGTTGGCATTTCGGCTTGCCGGTGTTACATTCGATAACTTGCCTGCAACCTGGATTATGATAGGAGGCAATGCTGACCAATCATCATCCTTCAAAGCCTGATCCAGCTGGCTGGCAATGCGCCCACTCCATTCCCAATCCATCCTGAACCTGTCGGCTTTAACCCAGTAGCCTCGCTTTTCCCACGCTTCAACCGAAGGATCGATCCCGGCATAAACCTCTCTTAATGCCAGCACAATAAAGGCTGCCAGGTCTTTGCTCTCTTCAGTTATTTCAGATTGCTTCATCAATTCCCTGACGCAAACGAGAATTTGTTTGCAGAGCTTATTTCGAGTTTTTCCACTGGAATCAGGTTGGATGATTCTGCTCATTAATTCTCCCTGTGGGCTGTAATTTCATAACCGAACCATTATAATCGGATAGATCATGAAACAACCTAAAAAAGGATTTGCCATCGCTGGTATCGAAATTAGCGGTGATGTCATTTTAGCGCCCATGACTGGTATTTCTGATATGCCATACCGCCTTTTAACCAGGAAGTTTGGGAATTCGTTAAGCTGGACTGCATTTGTAAACTCGACCGAAGTCATCGGCGGACATCCACACCGGCTTAACGACAGACTAACTTATGCTGCGCAAGAACGGCCGGTAATTTTCCAGATTTACGGGAGTGAAAACCAATCCATCGTTCAAGCTGCCAGACTTCTGCTTGAGAGAAAACCGGATATTCTGGACATCAACCTGGGCTGTTCAGTAAAGGCGATCAGCGCAAGAGGGGCCGGTGCCGGCATGCTGCGTGATTTGCAAAATGTACATTCGCTTATTTCTACTCTTAATAATGAGTTGCCCATTCCTGTCACAACCAAGATAAGGCTGGGGTGGGATGAAAACACGAAGCAGCCGGTCGAATTAGCGAAAATGCTCGAGGATGCCGGCTCCAGCCTCATCACGGTTCATGCCCGCACACGTTCGCAGCATTTCCAGAACGAAGCGGATTGGGATGCAATTGCTGCAGTGAAACAAGCTGTGGGCGTTCCGGTGATTGGAAACGGCGATGTAAAGCATCCTGGTGATATCGATGCAATGTTAACACTTACCGGCTGTGACGCGGTAATGGTTGGAAGGGCTGCAATCGGCAATCCCTGGATATTTTCACGGCAGAGTCCCCATGAAATTTCTGCCGCTGAAAAGATCAGCACCATGAAAGATCATTTTGACCTAATGGCAGGTTTTTACGGGGATTACAGGGCTATTCTACTATTCCGAAAACACGCAGCTGGTTATCTGCGGAATTTTACACTAAACAGGGAAAACCGTGCACTAATCCTGCAATCAACAACAAAACAAAAATTCTTTGACCATCTGGAAAGCCTTATCCGGTAAAATGAAGCGTTGAGATTAAACGCTTAAAACAATGACTCTGATTAAAAGGATTAAAACATGTCGTCCTTCAAAATAATTTTAAATCCAACTTCAGGAAGAGGCAGAGGCGCGAGCCTGGCTTCTACTTTAACCCAAACTCTTAAGGACCAGCAGCTTGATTTTGATATCCAAAAGACAGAATACCCGTGGCATGCAACAAAATTAGCCTTCGAAGCTATTGAACAGGGATATGACTACATTATTGCAGCAGGCGGGGATGGTACAGTCAACGAAGTGATCAATGGCTTTATACAGGCACGGCAGAAAGGCTTTGGCGCATCCGCCATGGGTGTCATTTGCGTCGGCCAGGGAAATGATTTTGCCTACAGTATGGGCATTCCAACCGATTGGCAGGCAGGCTGTCGGCTGCTGCAAAATTGCACTACCCGGAAAGTTGATATCGGAAAGGTAACGGGAGGTTTGTATCCGGAGGGACGGTATTTCGGCAATGGTGTGGGGGTTGGTTTTGATGCAGTTGTAAGTTTTGAAGCAGTCAAGATGCGGCCATTGCGCGGCTTTGCGGCGTATATTGCCGGGGCACTGCGGACAATGATGCTTTACTATACCGCCCCCTTGCTCAAGATCGAGCTGGACGACAAGGTTTTGGAGCAGCCATGCCTCATGGTTTCCGTCATGAACGGCTACCGGCTGGGAGGAGGCTTTTTTATGACCCCTAACAGCCAGCCGGATGACGGGAAATTGGATATTTGCCTTGTTGGAAGTGTGAAACGTACAGAGCTGCTTGGCTTAATCGAAAAGTTCACCAGGGGCACGCAAGGCTCTCATCCTGCTGTCAGCTTTGCACGCAGCTCACGAGTAAAAGTCACTGCCATTGAGGGAACCATCCCTGCCCATACAGATGGCGAAACACTGTGCACAAAAGAAAAAGAGATCCTTGTTGAGCTTACCCCCTTCAAACTAGACCTGATCTTCGCAAAACCTGGATAATCCGGTGTCCGGACAAGAAAATAACCAGGTAATCAACTAGAGCAAACGCTGCCAATGACCTCGGAAAACCATTACACCTATATTATTGCAGGCGGCGGGGCTGCAGGGCTGAGCCTGGCGTTGCACTTATTAAAAATAATCAGTCCTGACCAGAAAATCCTGATTATTGATAAAGACAAAAAAAAGGCGAACGACCGGACATGGTGCTTTTGGCTGAAAGATGAACCCCCGTACAAAGATATTATGTTCCGTACCTGGCAGAAGATCAGGTTTAATGGAACTGGCGGCCTCCAGAAGGATTTTGATCTTCTTGATTACCGGTACCACATGCTGCGCGGTATTGATTTTTACCAGCATGCCAGGTCGGCTCTAAATGCAGACCACCGAGTAAAAATCGAAGTATGCGAAATCCAAAGAATCTTAGAAACTGCCAGCAAAGCAGTTGTTCAGACCGAGAACGGTCCATTTACAGCAGATTGGGTATTCGACAGCACATTTCTGGTAGAGCAATTTAATCCGGAAAAACGCAACATTCACTTTCTAATGCAGCACTTCCGGGGGTGGGAAATCACAACCAGCAAGCCGGTTTTCGATCCAGAGGCAGTAACCATGTTTGATTTTAGGACTGAACAGGCTAATGCCATGCGGTTTTTTTACATTCTGCCTTTTTCACAAACGCATGCTCTGGTTGAGTACACTCTGTTTTCGAAAAAATTGCTGAGTTCAGCCGAATATAATTCAGGTCTCCAGCAATATTTGCATGAACAGCTTCACCTTTCAGCTTCCGAATACCAGGTTGAAGAAGTGGAAGACGGCATTATTCCAATGACCGATTACCCGTTCAGGCGGAAGCTTGGCAGCCGCATACTGGCAATTGGAACCAAGGGTGGGATTGTAAAACCCTCTACCGGGTATGCATTTTTGCGCATACAAAAAGATTGTGAAGCGATCGTGCGGTCGCTTAAAAATCATGGTCATCCCTGGCATTATTTCCAGTCACCAAAACGGTACAGGTTTTACGACTCAACCATGCTGCATGTAATGAAATATCATCCAAATTCAATGGCGCAAATTTTTTCATCCATGTTCAAGCATAACAGCATACAGAATATTTTTCATTTTTTAGATGAGGATGGCACATTGCTGAGCGACTTACGTATCCTCGCGTCGGTTCCTGTCAAACCATTTATCCAGGCAGTAATAGAAATTTATTTGAAGAAAAAGTATTAACCGGCTAGTTGTATTTTCAAAGGTTCTTGACACCAAAAAGTGGAACGCATATAATGCCATAACGATTGCGGGTGTTGCCAAGTGGTAAGGCATCAGCTTCCCAAGTTGACATTCGTGGGTTCGAATCCCATCACCCGCTCTTTTCCTTTTCACAACCAAACCATTTGTGTTGTACAATAATCCTGGTTAGATACTGATCATTCGCCGGGGTAGAATTGTTTAAGATCACCATTGCAAACGAAAAAGGCGGTGTAGCGAAAACTACTACAGCAGTATCCCTGGCAGCTGCGTTTGCTGAAATGGGGAAACGTGTTCTGCTGATTGATGCCGATGCTCAAGCCAATACCACCCTTGCCCTCGGATTAGAACCGAATAATCAATCCCAGACATTATTTAACGCATTCCTTCAATCATCAGATGTCCAGAGCATTATCAAACCGACCAACTCGCCAGGCATTGCGGTTATCCCTGCAAACCGGCAGGTGACCTTGATTGAAAAAGACCTAACCCGCCTTGATCATTATGAAACCAGGCTGGCATCAATTCTCCAGCCTTTATCTTCGCAATTTGATTTTGCAATCTTTGATTGCCCGCCTTTTCTTGGATCTGTCACTTTAAATACATTAACAGCAGCAGACTTTTTAATCATCCCTACCCAGGCGGAATACTACTCGATTTACGCATTGAGAAACATGATGGAATTGGTGCGGACAGTCCGCACAAGGTTTAATCCCGGGTTAACATACCGTCTTTTAGTGACATTATTTGACCGGAGGAACCGCATCCATAGAATTCTCGGTAATCAATTACAAGATAATTTCTCACTTGGGCTTTTTCAAACAATCATTCAGGTGGATACCCGTCTTAGAGAAAGCCCTGTAGAAGGAAAAACCGTTTTCCAACTGGCGCCGCATTCCAGGGCTACCTGCCAGTACCGGGCACTGGCACAGGAACTGCTAGAGTATAAAAATGACCGTAATTCCTGATTGGGGATTTCGGTTATAGTATAATTTGATTGTATGACAATCTTTCATTTATCCTGTGGAGGTAACAAATGAATAATCCAACTGACTTGAAATACACCGAATCAGATGAATGGCTGAAACTTGAAGGCGATACAGCCATTATCGGCATCACCGACTATGCACAAGAGCACCTTTCGGATGTTGTTTATGTCGAATTCCCGGTTTCAGAAGGTGATGCAATTGTTAAAGGCGATGCAATTACTACCATTGAATCCGTAAAAGCGGCTGCCGAAGTGAATTCTCCCGTCAGTGGAACTGTCCTTGCGGTGAATGAAGATGTAACCAAGGATACCGGTTCCGTCAATAGTGACCCGTTTGGCGCTGCCTGGATGGTAAAAATCAAAGTTTCAGATCCCTCTGAAATTGATGCAATGATGGATGCTGCAGCTTACGAAACATATTGCGCCGGCCGGAGCTAGGAATGTTTACACCCCATACTGAGGAAGAAACCCGGCAGATGCTGGGTGCGATTGGCGTTAAGTCAATTGATGATTTGTTTACCGACGTTCCCAAGGCTTACAGGTTCCCTGAACTGAATCTTCCGCCCGCCATGTCAGAAATGGAAGTTATGACCCGCTTGCAGGACCTGGCATACGTGAACGAATCAACGCAAGATCTGATTTGTTTTCTTGGTGCAGGCGCTTACAACCATTACAGCCCTGCCGCTGTCGATGCCATTATCCGCCGGGGCGAGTTCTTGACCGCCTACACGCCTTACCAGCCGGAAATCTCACAGGGAACTCTGCAGGCAATATTTGAATACCAGTCTTTGATCTCCAATCTGACCGGAATGCCTGTCAGCAATGCGTCACATTACGATGGCGCAACAGCAACTGCTGAGGCGGGTGTTCTGGCTTACCATCATTTCCGCGGGAAACGGACAAAATTCCTTGTTTCCAATGCTGTCCATCCCCACTACCGAGCCACACTCCGCACTTACATGGCGGGTACAAATGGATTGGAAATCACAGGCGATGAACCTTCTGCAGATCCGCTTGCTGACTGGAAGTACCTGCTCTCACAAATTGATAACAATACTGCCATAGTCATCGCACAGTATCCAGATTTCTTTGGAAGGATCTATGATTATGCTGAGCTTGTTGCCGCTGCACATGCGCAGGGGGCAATTTTTACGGTGGTTGCCAATCCTATGGCGCTCGGTCTTCTCAAACCCCCGGGCGAGTTTGGGGCAGATATTGTTGTTGGCGACGGGCAGCCTTTGGGTCTTCCGCTGTCATTTGGCGGACCAAGCCTTGGCTTCTTCTCAACGAAAGATGAATTTGTCAGAAAACTGGCAGGCAGGCTGGTTGGTGAGACGGTTGACCAGGATGGTAAACGCGGTTATGTATTGACCCTTACCGCCCGCGAGCAGCATATCCGCCGTGAAAAAGCCACCTCGAACATCTGCTCAAACCAGGGTTTGATGGCACTGGCAACGGCTGTGTATATGTCATTGCTTGGAAAACAAGGCTTCAGAAAAGTCGCGGAGTTGTGTTACCACAAAGCTCATTATGCCGCAGAAAAGATCAGTAAAATCAAAGGCTATTCAGTTTGTTCAGGTAAAGACTTCTACAATGAATTTGTTGTTTGCTGCCCGAATAATGTGGAAGAAACCAACAATCACCTGCTGGATCACAGCATTCTTGGCGGTTACAACCTGGGCAAAGATTATGCAAAACTTAGAAATCATATGCTGATTGCCGTTACTGAAAAGAACACCAAAGAAGAAATCGATATGCTCTGCGATGTCCTCGAGGAGGTCAGCCATGCTTGAGCCCACTATTTATGAATTGTCCTCTTCAGGCAGGAGCGGAGTAAAGTACCCAGATCCCGATGTACCGCTCGCGAAGTTACCTGATGGCATGGTTCGGAAGGACCTTCCGCTTCCGGAGCTGTCAGAATTTGATGTCATCCGCCATTTCACCCGGTTGTCCAGGTTAAATTACTGCATCGATACAGGTTTTTATCCGCTCGGGTCCTGCACGATGAAATACAATCCCAAAGTGAATGAGGATGCAGCCAGGATTTCTGGTTTTTCTCAGATCCATCCGCTTCAACCAGCCGAGACAGTGCAAGGCGCTCTCGCACTTATGTATGAACTCCAGCGTTGGCTGGCAGAGATCAGCGGCTTCAGCGAAGTGACCTTACAGCCCGCAGCTGGCGCCCATGGGGAATTTGTCGGTGTTATGATTATCAGGGCTTATCATCTCTCGCGCGGTGACACAAAACGAACCCGCATGATCATCCCCGACTCTGCCCATGGCACAAATCCCGCCACCTCAGCTATGAGCGGTTACGAAGTTGTTCCTGTTGCTACAGATGCCAAAGGAAACGTCGATCTTGTAGCCCTCAAAGCCGTTTGTGATGATACCACCGCCGGCTTAATGCTGACCAACCCGAATACTCTCGGTCTGTTTGACCAGAATGTTGTGGAAGTATTAAATATCGTTCACGGCGCTGGCGGCCTGGTGTATGGAGATGGTGCCAACCTGAATGCCCTGTTAGGGATTACCAAGCCGGGTATGCTCGGATTTGATGTGATTCATTTCAACCTGCATAAGACCTTCTCCACACCGCATGGCGGCGGCGGTCCGGGTTCAGGCCCTGTGGCTGTAGCCAAACACCTGGTGGATTTCCTGCCCGACCCCATCGTAGTAGTAAAAGAGGAAGGCACAGACGATGTGCCGCCATTATACGGTTTCAAGACGCCAACCAAAACTATTGGCAGGGTAAAATCATTCTGGGGGCACTTCGGTGTTGCAGTTCGTGCTTACACCTACATTGCCATGCATGGACCTGAAGGCTTGCGGAAGATTGCAGAAAATGCTGTCCTCAATGCAAATTACATTATGGCCAGGTTGAAGGACACATATCATGTTCCTTACAACCGGATTTGCATGCATGAATTTGTTGCCGAAGGGAAATGGCAGGACACACCGCAAGTGCGTGCGTTGGATGTAGCGAAACGACTGATGGACTATAATTTCCATCCGCCAACGAATTACTTCCCGCTGATCGTGCATGAGGCTTTGATGATAGAGCCGACAGAAACAGAAAACAAGCAAACCCTCGACCAATTCTGCGATGTTATGCTAAAGATCGCGCAAGAAGCGCATGAAAATCCAGAACTTCTGCTGGAAGCGCCCCACACAACCCCGTTACGAAGGCTGGATGAGGTGAAAGCAGCCAAAGACCTTGTATTTTGTTGTTACTTTCCAGAAAATGAATAATTTTCAATAAAAGAAAATGCGGTGCAATACATTAGTATTGCACCGCATTTTTATTTCCACTTCTGAATAAATTCTTCCTGGCAAAGCCCGTCTGCCGCTTCTTTTACGGTAATACCCCCGTCAGAACAGAGAAACTTCGGATCCAGTTCAGCCATTGGGACTGCAATAAATATTCGACGGCAGATTTCTTGATCTAATTGTTCACCATTGAAAATGATGCAGTCAATATCAATTGTTCGCGGGGCATATTTATCGTGTGTCCTGACCCTTCCCAGCTCTGCTTCGATTGGTTTGATAACATTGCTTTTTAATTCTTCCAATGAATACTCGGTCTGAACTCTGGCGATGCAATTTAAAAAATTCGGTCCTTTACTTCCAACCGCATGGGATTCCCATATAGATGATAGAATGTCTATGCGCATACGTGCATTTAATGATTCTATTGCTTTCTGTATGTTATGGTAAGGCTGAATGTTGGAACCCAGCAACAAATATGCGGTATTCATTTGCGGCTATTTCCGAAAGCGCTCGATCTCAACACCTACGGATTCTGAAAATCGTACTGCACCCGGTTTTTCAACTTTGACAAGCACCCCTTGCACGCCAGAATATTTCAGGCAAATAGCTGCAATGTCCTCAGCTAATGCCTCTACAGTAAAACGCCCTGCAGATTCGGCATGTGTAATCACTTCCTTGGCAACAGTCCGGTAGTTCACCGTATCCTGGATATTGTCGCTTTGCCCGCAATTTGATATATCACTGTACATAACCAGATTAATAACGATATCTTGTAGGTTTGCCCTTTCCCGGTCGCTTACCCCAATTACCCCCCTTGCCAGTAAATTCCTAACAAAAATTCTATCCATTATTAACTCCTTTTATAAAAGATGCCTTCCGCCATCAAGATGAATGATTTCTCCTGTAATGTATTGGTCAGATGCAAGAAAGATGGCAGTATCCACCACTTCCTGCATGTTAGCCCAACGCTGCATTGGAACCTTTTCGATTATTTTTACAGTATCCCCCCCATCACTGGGCGGTAAGATAGCTCCAAGCGCAATTGCATTTACGGAAATAGAAGGTGCCAAGCTCAATGCCAGGCTGCTGGTCATAGCAGCCAAACCTGCTTTAGCAATCGTATATGCAAAGTGATCTTTGCCTGGCCGTAAGGCCCGCCAATCTAAAATATTAATAATTTTTCCAGATTTGCCTGCACAACGGGAAGCAAAAGCCTTGCTCAATAAGAAAGGTGCTGTCAGGTTAATATCTAGGTGCTTCTGCCAGGTTTCAAGATCTGTTTCTTGGAAATTAAGGTCCTCAAAAATAGCAGCATTGTTAATCAGTATGTCTATCGGGTGGATTGACCAAGCTTTGCTGATTACTTCTTCCACCTCGTTCAGCTTTGCCAGGTCCTGGCTCAATGTCCACGCAGACACCCCAAACACTTGTAGCTCACTTGCAAGGGCTTCTGCTTCAATTTTTGAAGCCCCGAAATGGATAAATACATCTACACCTGATCTGGCAAAACCTAACGCAAGCGCTTTACCGATCCTTCGGCCGGCTCCAGTAATAAAGACTGCTTTTCGCTCCCCTGAATAATGTTCGTTTTTCATAGAGAGATTTTATTCCTTCGAACCCAAGGCATTCTTTGAAAATAACCAATCCATTGTAACCAGTGATACTGCAAGGATGAGCAGGTAAGTCACCTGTTGAGAACGTACGGAAAAGATCCAGTTCGAAGATTCGTGAAAAATATTCATAGCCAGTAATGAAAAAGTAAGAATCGATGTTGAGAGGAAAAACAGAACACCATTCGGCAATGAAATTTTCTTTCTGTCAGTAAAATACCAGCCGAATAATACCAATACAGTAATTGAAAGAATTTCGTAAATCTGCACCGGATGCCGGACAGACCCGGCTATCTGAACTCCCCATGCCGCCCCTGTGGCAGTTCCCAGTTCATTCCCTGATGCATAATTGCTGAAAAGTACGCCTATTGTCTGTATAATAACGCCCCAGGAAATTCCATCCAAAAATTTTTCCAGAGGTATCTGGTATTTCTTCAGGAGGAGCGCACCTGTCACTAATGCTAAGAGGAAACCTGAAGACAAATCCAGAAGCGACCCATTTAGGGAAAAAATACTGACCCAATTATTCCAGAAAATTTCAGGATTCTGGAGCAGGAACCCAAGCCTTGCACCAGCCAATCCGGCAGCAGTGCTGAACAGAATAGTATTTTCAACCTTGCCAGTATCAAGTCCGGCAGCTCGCACTGCCTTGCCTGTTACAATCAAGGCAAAGTAATAGCCTGCCAGGAGAAACAATCCGGCACTCTGTATCGAAAGCGGGCCAATTTGTATAACTGGAAACATGGTCACTTGTCCATCATTTTTCTAACTTCAGCCCTGATAGCAGCTTTAGATATTGGCCCACCGATCATCACATTCCTAATGATTCCTTCAGGGTCAATAAAAAATGTTGTCGGCATGGAAAAAACCTGGTAAAGGCTGCTCGTACTGCCGGATTGGTCCAACAGGATTGGGAAGGTGATCCCCTTTTCCTGTAAAAAGGTCATTACATTTTTGATGCTATCCTGGTTGGTAACATTGATACCCAGGATAACCACATCATCCATGCGGTATTCATCTGCTGCACTTTGAAATGCTGGCATTTCAACTTTACAGGGAGTGCACCAGCTAGCCCAAAAATTTACAATAATTACCTTACCCCGAAAATCACTCAATTTATAATGATAGCCATTGATATCCTGCAACTGAAAATCCGGGGCAGGATACCCAATAACTGGCGATTCCGTTTTTATATAAGCAGCCTCACTTGCAATCAACCTGGGAGTAATGATTGTCCATACCAGTCCTGCCAGCAAAATAGCTGCCATCGATAACCTGCGGACAAGAGTGATCCTTACCATGTATCAAGTGTAGAAGTTATGATTGTCCATGTCAAGGGCTGAAAAAGCTTTTTTCCTTATATATTTGATTTTATTTATCTAATTTATTATAATTATCACAGCAAATTATTACTGCTTACCTGTTTTCAGGTAATCTGGAGGAAAAATGTCTGAAGTTAGTTACTATATACCAGGGATCAGCTGTCATCACTGTGTCATGACCATTTCTAATGAACTATCCGAATTGGATGGAATTAAAACTGTCAATGTCGACCTTGAAAGTAAAAGGGTTTCTATCAGCTACGAATCCCCTGCCGATGAAACAAGTATTCTAAATCTGCTTAAGGAAATTAATTATCCGCCTCAGTTGAAGAACGGGTATTAGAAAATTTAATCTGCTGCAGAACTGGAAAGCTGTTTTAGTAAAATCCTTGCCCATTTGTCCTGGAGTGTCTGTTTAGCCTGTAAATGGTAAAATAGACTTAAATTCATCCAAGGATAAAAAAATGACATCCCCTGACCTTCAACTTAAAGCGATCAACACGATTCGATTTTTATCAGCTGATGGCGTTCAAAAAGCGAATTCCGGCCACCCTGGACTGCCAATGGGCACAGCCGCAATTGCCTACACGATATTTACACGGCATTTAAAATTTGATCCGAAAGACCCGGCCTGGCCTGACCGCGACAGGTTCATCCTCTCAGGCGGACATGGGTCCATGCTTCTTTACACAATGCTGTACCTCACCGGTTACGATGTCAGCCTTGAAGACTTAAAACAATTCCGCCAGTGGGGCAGCATCACTCCTGGTCACCCTGAAGCAGGAATGACTCCTGGTGTCGAAACCACAACCGGTCCTCTCGGCCAGGGCTTCGCAAATGGGGTTGGCATGGCTGTTGCAGAAGCCCACCTGGCTGCTGCATACAACAGACCTGACAATAAACTGTTCGACCACTACGTTTATGCGATTGTGACCGACGGGGATTTGATGGAAGGCGTGGCTTCGGAAGCTGCATCTTTGGCAGGTCACTTGCGGCTTGGGAAATTAATATACCTCTATGATGACAACAAGATAACTATTGACGGCTCAACTGACCTGGCCTTTACAGAAGACCGGGAAAAGCGGTTCCAAGCCTATGGCTGGCATACCTTGCGGGTAAATGACGGAAATGATATCGAAGAGATTGATAAGGCAATTCAACTTGCTAAGGCAGATCCCCGCCCGAGCCTGATACTCTGTAAAACCATCATCGGTTATGGATTGCCAAACAGGCAAGGAACATCAAAAGCACATGGCGAGCCGCCAGGAATGGAAGAACTCAATGCAGCTAAAACAAATGCAAATTGGCCGCTTGAACCGATGTTCTATGTGCCCGAGGATGCACTTTCGCTCTTCAGGACTGCAGGTGAAAAAGGAACTGAAAATCATCTGACCTGGAATAAACAATTAGCATCTTACAAGAAAAGTTTCCCTGAAACTGCCTCAGAATTCGAACGCAGGTTTAGCGGGAAATTACCGCAAGATTACCCAAGCTTCTTTCCGGTATTCCCTGCAGATGAAAAAGGCATGGCCAGCCGCAGTGCATCCCTCAAGGTTATCAACGCCATTGCTCCGAAATTGCCCGAATTGTTTGGCGGTTCAGCAGACCTAGCTCCTTCAAACAACACCTGGATGCAAGATGTCCCTGCATTTCAGGCAGCAACACCCGAAGGAAGGAACTTCCATTTCGGGGTCAGGGAACACGGCATGGGCGCTGTTGTGAATGGCATTGCCTGGCATGGAGGTTTCCGCCCTTATGGCGCTACATTCCTTGTTTTTACTGACTATATGCGGCCGGCAATCCGGGTAGCAGCCCTCTCCCATCTCCCAAGCATATGGGTCATGACTCATGACAGCATCGGATTGGGTGAAGATGGCCCGACCCATCAGCCAGTAGAACATATCACCTCACTACGTGCGATCCCGAATTTAACCGTGATCCGGCCATGCGATGCAAATGAAGTATCAGAAGCCTGGAAAACTGCAATAGAACGCAAAAATGGACCAACATTACTGGCTCTAAGCCGCCAGAACTTGCCTACCCTGGACCGCAGCTTGCTTGCCCCAGCCAGCGGTCTTTCCAGAGGAGCCTACGTACTGGCGGATATGGGCGGTGAACGGACCCAGATTATCCTGATGGCATCCGGTTCAGAGGTTGCATTGGCGCTGGCAGCTGCTTCGCGCCTTGCTTCGAAGGGTTTGAATGTCCGGGTGGTATCGTTCCCAAGCTGGGAGTTGTTTGAAGCTCAAGATTCAACTTATCAAAATTCGGTCCTTCCTCCTTCTGTCGAACTGCGTTTATCCATCGAAGCAGGAATACCCCAGGGCTGGGAAAAATGGGTAGGTTCCAAAGGAAAAATTATTGGCATTGACCGGTTTGGAGCATCCGCTCCAGCAGGTACCCTGTTTAAAGAATTCGGATTTACTGTAGACGACATTGTCAGAACTGCTGAACAAATGACCGGTTTCATGGAAGACTGAGAATCAGAGGTAAATCATGAATGTTGTTGTTGCTTGTGACCACACATCATTAACTTTAAAAGATGTGGTCATTAATACACTGGAGAACTCCGGCCATACTGTAATTGATGTCGGTACATTTTCAAATGAGACAGTTGACTTTCCGGATATGGCAGAAAGAGGCGGCCGCGTAATCCAGGAAGGTAAAGCTGAACGCGGCGTTTTCATTTGTGGCTCTGGTGTAGGAGTTTCCATTACTGCAAATAAAATGAAGGGCATTTATGCCGGACTTTGCCATGACACATATTCTGCACACCAGGGCGTAGAGCATGATAATATGAATGTTCTCTGTCTGGGCGGCAGGATCATCGGTCCTGAAGTCTGCCGGGAACTTGTGCTCTCTTTTATCAACGCCAGGTACATTTCTGATGAGCCGCGCTATGCCAGGCGGGTAAGTAAAATCATAAACATCGAAAAACTGGGGTAATAATGGAACATCTTAATGCTTCTGAACAATTGGCAGAATTGGGACAATCGATCTGGTACGACAATATTCAGAGATGTCTGTTAAAATCTGGAGAACTTGCAGGTATGATCCAGCGGGGCGAGATACGCGGCGTGACCTCGAATCCAACCATTTTTCAGAACGCAATAGCAAACTATTCTGATTACAACGACTCAATCCAGGCACTTGCCTGGTCAGGAGTCGATCCCGAATCGATCTTCTATGCCCTCGCGGTAAAAGACATACAGGAGGCAGCTGACTTGCTTAAATCCCTTTATGATGACACAAAAAAACTGGACGGGTATGTCAGTCTTGAGGTAAGCCCTTTTTTAGCAAACGATACTGAAAAAACAATAGCGGAAGCAAAACGACTTTGGGGGCTGGTTAACCGGCCCAATCTTTGTATCAAGATTCCGGCAACCCTTGCCGGCATACCGGCGATTAAAGAAGTTATCGCTGCGGGTATCAATGTCAATGTAACCCTGATCTTCTCGATCGAACGCTACCGCCAGGTAATGGAAGCGTACCTGCAGGGTTTAGAAGAGCGGGTTAAAAAGCAGCTGCCAATAGACCACATTGCATCCGTTGCCAGTTTCTTTGTATCCCGGATGGACACAAAAGTGGATGCCCTTCTGATTAAACTGGTAGACAACGATGATCCTTCCAATGAGATTAAGCCCTTGCTAGGTAAGGCCGCTGTTGCAAATGCAGCACTGGCATATACTGCATTTGAAGAGGTTTTTTACACTCCCCGTTTCGAAAGGCTGAAGGCGGCTGGAGCGCAATGCCAGCGCCCATTATGGGCATCGACAAGCACAAAGAATCCAGCTTACTCCGACTTGATCTATGTGGATAACCTTATTGCGCCTGTTTCCGTGAATACAGTCCCTCCGCAGACACTAACAGCTATCCTTGACCATTGCGAACCTAAGCTGAAGATCAAAGATCAGCAAGAGAATGCCGCCGGAGTCATCAATGCTATCGAACAGCTGGGAATCTCGATTACACAAGTTACTGCTGAATTAGAAGAAGAAGGCGTAAAAGGATTTTCATCTTCCTTTTCTTCCCTCCTTTCCACGATCCAATCCAGGACTGACCGGTTTATCAATGAATTGGGTCAAGTCCAGAAACAATTTCACCATAGGTTAAAGCTGATTATTGATGAAAAAATTACCGAAAGGATGTTTTCAAAGGATCCAACAGTCTGGACCCAAAATATTTCAGAACATTCTGAAATCCAAAACCGGCTTGGGTGGTTAGATTCACCATTGAACAGCCTTTTATTGTTAGAAGAGATAAATTCCTTCGCTAAAGAGATCGGCCGTAAGGGGTACACTGACCTGGTCCTCCTTGGTATGGGCGGCTCATCCATGGCTCCGGAAGTCTTCTCACTGATAGGGAAAGCTCTCCACCTGGCCAATAATGGCTTGAAGCTGACTGTTTTGGATACCACCGATCCAAGGGTGATCCTGGATGCAGCACGGACTATTAACCCTCTGAAAGCCCTTTATGTTGTAGCAAGCAAATCAGGCTCAACCAGCGAGATAGATGCCATGCTCACCTATTTCTGGCATTTGACATTCAACCTGGCAGGGGATAGTTGCGGCGAACATTTCGTCGCAATAACAGATCCTGGAACCATTTTGGAGAAGCTGGCTGTCGACAGGAAATTCCTGAAAATATTTAATGGGGATCCATCTGTCGGCGGTCGCTATTCAGCACTCACGCCATTCGGACTTGTACTCGCTGCCTTGTGCGGATTTGAGATTGAGAAAGTCCTTTATGGCGCAATTGCAGCCCGCAAAATATGTCTACCAGGACAATCTGCCAAACAAAACCTTGGGGCTGCCCTTGGGGTCATTCTCGGTGAAGCCTACCTGTCTGGTAAGGACAAGCTGACCATCCTTTCAGACCCGGAGCTTAATTCTTTTGGCGCATGGATGGAACAACTTATCGCTGAGAGTTCAGGCAAGTCAGGCAAAGGGATCGTGCCGGTAGACGGTGAACCGGTCATTTCACCCAACTACTACGGTACTGATCGTGTATTTATCTACTTCAAATCGTCAGGTGTGATGCAAGAATTCGTTGACTCCCTCTTGCAAAAAGGTCATATTGTCATTTCCAGGGAGATAAGGGATGCCTATGCGCTAGGTGCAGAATTGTATTTCTGGGAATACGCAACCGCTGTTGCCTGCTCCATACTCGGCGTGAACGCTTTCAACCAGCCTGATGTCCAGGACAGTAAAACCCGGACCCAGGCCAAGCTTAAGGCATTCAACGAAACAGGGACTCTCATAGAATCAAACCCAGTTTGGTCAGATAAATCTTTTGCCGTTTTCTCTGTAAATTACACGCCATCGAAACATGAAACAGCAGGCGGGTTCCTTTCAGAATTCCTTTCCCTGTCCAGCCCTGATGATTACATTGCAATAAATGCGTACGTCCCACGTGATGAGCATTTCGCCCAGGTTCTGAACCAATTCCGCAAGCAGATCATGCAGGCTACCGGATGTTCAACAACCCTTGGTTTTGGTCCGCGGTTTTTACATTCCACCGGTCAGCTGCATAAAGGCGGAGCAGATAATTGCCTTTTCATCCAAATAACTATGGATTATGCAAAAAGTGACCTTGCAATACCTGGCAAATCTTTCAGTTTTGGAATTCTTCAGGCAGCCCAGGCTCAGGGAGATTTAGAAGCACTTGAGAACCGCAATCGCCGGGTATTACGGCTGCATTTAAAAGAGGGTATCCTCCCGGAATTGTAAACCTCAGGAAAAAATCTCAACCGATCTGCGATGAAATCCAGATACTACCAGTGTTTAAAACCTGCCTGCCGGTTCCGCTTTCCTGCAGCAGAAACAGAGAAAGGCTGCAACTGCCCTAAATGCGGGACTCCAGCTGAACCGATCAATAATCTTGCCCCTGTTGATGAAATCGATGTACAGCCATCCAGGCGAATTTTGATAAGTGTTCTGCTCGATAACATCCGCAGCGCGCATAATGTCGGTTCAATTTTCCGCACGGCTGATGGCGCAGGCGTGCAAGAATTAATCCTGAGCGGAATCACCCCTTCCCCGGACCATCCCGGTGTACGAAAAACTGCCCTCAACGCAGAGAATGCTATCGCCTGGAAACAGGCGTGGAATGCTGTCGATACCTGTAAGGAGTACCAATCAGAGGGCTACCAGGTGATTGTGCTGGAAAAAACCCGTGGTGCGGTACCCATTAACAATTTAAAAGAATATCTCACATCTTCCAGAATCCTGCTCGTGGTCGGCAATGAGAATATCGGGATCGATCCTGATATCCTGCATTTGGCGGATAAGATCTCCTATATTCCTATGGCTGGGAAAAAAGAATCGCTGAATGTGTCTGTTGCGTTTGGAATTTGTATATACTGGATTATCTTATCCAGCTGATACTGCAAAATTTTGTCAAACTTTCCTGACTTGAATGATTGGAGACTGGCTGTTATATTAACAACATCAAACGCCGAGGTGCCCCCCTCACCCCGGCGTTTGGTATTTAACACCTGGTTTGTTATTCTTTCTCTTCACAAATTTCAAGCAAATACTTCCCATATTGGTTAAACTGAAGCTTTTTTGCAAGCGTTGCCAGCTGTTCTCGATTGATATATCCCATCCTGAAAGCAATCTCCTCAGGGCAGGCAATCATTAATCCCTGCCTCTCTTCAACAGCCTGTACAAAGCTGGATGCCTGCAGCAGTGATTCGTGGGTTCCAGCATCCAGCCAGGCAACACCCCGTCCGAGCATCATGACTTTTAATTCCTTGTTTTGCATGTACATCTTGTTTAAGTCAGTGATCTCAAGTTCTCCACGGCTTGAAGGTGCCAGTGATTTAGCCATGTTTACTACCTTATTGTCGTAAAAGTAAATTCCCGGTACAGCAAAATTCGATTTAGGCTGAAGGGGCTTTTCCTCCAGGCTGACTACCTGGTAATTCCGGTCAATTTCCACCACCCCGTATCGTTCCGGATCTTTGACAGGATAAGCAAAAATCACTGCACCTGAAGTTAATCTTGCAGCCTCACGGAGCAGGTCAGGTAAACCAGTGCCAAAGAATATATTGTCCCCAAGTATCAGGCAAACTGGCTCTTTATGGATGAATTCCTCTCCAAGCAAAAAAGCCTCAGGCAGTCCACGCGGAGATCGCTGCACCTTGTAAGCAAACATCATTCCCCACTGACTTCCATCTCCCAGCAGGCTCTGATATGCCAAAATATCCTCCGGGGTTGAGATTACCAGCACTTCCTTGATACCCGCCAACATGAGCATTGAAAGCGGGTAGTAAACCATTGGTTTATCGTATACAGGCAACAGTTGCTTGCTTACAGCCAAAGTTAAAGGGTACAACCTGGTACCCAATCCTCCAGCCAGGATAATTCCTTTCATTTGTCCATCCTTTGCTTTGAATAATTAGCATTGATCCAATTTGAATAATCGGCTCTGTCGGTAACTTGCCCAATCCATTCCGGATTGTCCAGGTACCAGGTAACTGTTCTCCTTAAACCAGCATCCAGGCTGGTTTTTGGGAACCAGCCCAGTTCCTGCCTAATCTTGCTGATATCAATGGCATAGCGGAAATCATGTCCAGGCCTGTCAGTCACAAACGTGATCAGGTCTGAATATTTCCTGCCTTGCACAGGGCGGTATTCATCCAAGATCCCGCATAAAGCCTGTACAATCTCCAGGTTTGTCGGTTGCTCTTCTCCGCCGATGCAATAGGTTTCGCCAACCTTGCCCCTTTCAAGGACAGCCCAAACAGCCTCGCAATGGTCTCCCACAAAAAGCCAATCTCGAATTTGTTGCCCTGCTCCATAAACAGGCAGTGGTTTAAGCTTAATGGCATTTAATATCACTAATGGAATTAATTTTTCTGGATATTGAAATGGCCCGTAATTGTTCGAGCAATTTGTTATGGTAACCGGCAATCCAAAACTATGGTGAAACGCCCTTACAAAATGATCGCTTGCCGCTTTTGAGGCTGAATAAGGAGAATTCGGTGAGTACGGCGTCAGTTCGTTGAATGGAGGGTCACCCGGTTTCAGTTCACCGTAAACTTCATCAGTGGAAATATGGTGAAACCTGACTGAAGGTTCATCAAGGATGCCCCCTGCCTTCCATACTTCAAGCGCAGCTTTTAACAGGCTTACCGTTCCCCACACATTCGATGAAATAAATTTTTCCGGTTCCATCAGGGACCGGTCGACATGAGTTTCGGCTGCAAAATGGACAATCCGAGTAATATTTTGCCTTTCAAGAATTGACTTAACCAGGCTGGTATCCTGAATATCCCCATGAATAAAATGATGGCGCCCGGGATCAGTTAATGTATTCAGGTTGGCAGCATTCCCGGCATAGGTTAGGGCATCCAGGTTATAAATTTCAATATCCGTTGAAACCCTGAGAACAAAATCAATAAAATTAGCGCCAATGAATCCTGCACCGCCGGTTACCAGAATCTTTTCCATAAATTTTTCCTTTTTTGATACTGTCGTAGCAATTTTACCGTCAATTCAATGCTCGGTTCAATGTAGTGCTTGAATTAGTATACAATTTATTATCAACTTAAAACGAGGTCCCATGCAAAAGTACATTCTTGCTATTGACCAGGGTACGACAAGCACCAGATGCATCATTTTTGACCCTCAAGGCAGCATCGTAGCATCAGATCAAAAGGAACACACACAGATTTATCCGCAGCCAGGATGGGTAGAACACGATCCCCAGGAGATCTGGATTAATACTGTCCAGGTTATCAATGGCGCCATCCTCAAAGCGGGGCTGAAAAGCAAGGATATTTCAGCCGTTGGCATAACCAACCAGAGGGAAACAACAATAGCCTGGAACCGGTTTACCGGCAAAGCCTACGGAAATGCAGTTGTCTGGCAGGATACCCGCACTGACCGTATTTGCAGCCAGCTGGCGCAAACTGGCGGGCAGGACCGTTTCCGTTCGTCTACAGGGCTGCCTCTGGCGACATACTTTTCGGGTCCAAAAATTACCTGGATGCTGCAGAACATCCCCGGCTTGCGGGATGATGCAGAGAACGGGCAGGCTATTTTCGGAAATATTGACAGCTGGTTGATCTGGAATTTAACAGGCGGCAAGCATAATGGAATACACGCTACAGATGTAAGCAATGCATCACGCACAATGCTAATGGATCTGAAAAAGTTGACCTGGAATAATGAGATTTGCACTGAACTGGGTATCCCTACTCAAACACTTCCACAAATCCTTCCCTCATCCTCCCACTTCGGGTATTGCTCCGAAATTTTACCTGGTGTTCCTATTACCGGCGTTTTGGGTGATCAGCAGGCAGCTTTATTTGGTCAAACATGTTTTCGAACCGGTGAAGCCAAAAACACATATGGGACAGGGTGTTTTATGCTGATGAACACCGGCACCGAACCGATAGAAAGCAAGTTCGGGCTTCTGACTACTGTTGGATACAAAATAGGAAATGTGCCAGCAGTTTATTGCCTGGAAGGGTCTATCGCCATTACAGGGGCGTTGGTGCATTGGCTGCGCGATAACCTGAGACTGATCGAAACATCAGATGAAATTGAATTGCTTGCAGCATCAGTTGAGGACAATGGAGGTATTTACTTCGTCCCCGCTTTTTCGGGATTGTTTGCCCCGTACTGGCGGAGTGATGCCAGGGGGATAATTACTGGCATCACCCGCTTTGTTACCAGAGGCCACATAGCCCGGGCAGTTCTGGAAGCTACCGCTTTCCAGACCCGCGAGGTTTTTGAAGCAATGGAAAAAGATTCGGGTGTAAAACTAGCTTCCCTCCGTGTTGACGGCGGCATGGTAAAAAACAATACCCTGATGCAATTCCAGTCGGACATTCTAAATGTACCTGTCCAAAAGCCAGTGATTTCAGAAACAACTGCGCTGGGTGCGGCTTATGCTGCAGGTTTGCAGGTGGGCTACTGGCATTCAATCGATGAATTACGGTCCAACTGGAGGATCCAGGAAACCTGGAAACCGACCATGCCTGTATCTAAAAGAGATGACCTATATTCCAAGTGGAAGAGAGCTGTCGAGAAATCAATGGGTTGGGTGGATTAGCCTGCAATCACTTGCTGCTTGACGATTGCCTGAAAGAAGGATATACTCGCCCTTTGTCTGATAACCACGGCGGAAGCCGAATCTGAATGAGCGAAGGTAACCACAATTATTCGTGGTGAGAGGCGCTCGAAGGATGGAAAAAAATGGAAAAAGTAATCTTGTCAGCCGACCGGCGAACTGTTACTGGAAAACAGGTAAATGCTATTCGCCGCGAAGGTAAACTGCCCGCAGTAATCTATGGGCACAATTTTGAAGCCACCCCAATCTCGCTTGACCTCAAAGAGACGACAAAAGTGTTATCTGGCTTGACTTCTTCAAGCCTTGTAACGCTCGTCCTGGAAGGCAAAGAATTTCCTGCCCTTGTCCGTGACCGCCAGCGTGATTACATTAAAAATCGCCTGATCCACCTGGATTTCCAGGTAGTCAGCCTGACCGAGAAAATCCGTGCCAATGTCAGCGTTGATATGGATGGGGTTTCACCAGCTGTGAAAGACTACAATGGCGTAGTTGTCACCGGCTTAAGTGAACTCGAAGTTGAATGCTTGCCGCAAGACTTGCCGGAACGGCTTGTTGTAGACCTGTCTAAACTGAAGCGGATTGGTGATGCTATTCACGTTAAAGACATTTCATTCGGCGAAAAAGTAACCATTCACCAGGATCCCGAAGAGATGATCGTCCTCGTCACCTCCGGCACTGAGGAAGCAGTTGAGGAAGAGATCGCGGAAGGCGAAGCCGAAGAACCTGAAGTGATTGAAAAAGGCAAGAAGGAAGAAGAGATCGAAGACTGATCTTTTACAAGTCGCAAAACAAAGCAGTGGGAAAGCCCACTGCTTTGTTATTTAATCCTTTTGATTAGCTCTCTTGTAATTGCGGCAGTTATCCCCCAAACCTGTTCCCCTTGAAATTCACGAAAAAAAAGAACATCAATATTTTCCCCAGATGGCAGCTTTCGTTTCTCGCCATAACTGTTACTCTGCTCTGATAAAAAAGATACCGGTATAGTGAATATCCTCTCCACTTCATTGGTTCGGATGCGAAGCCCTTCTTTTGTTTTTAACACGCCGACAACCGGTGTGATTAAGTAGCTGGTTATGGAAACCACATTCGGTAAAAACCCTAATATATTCACTGAAGCACGTTCTAAATTGATTTCTTCATTTGCTTCCCGTAATGCTGTAGCTACAGGTCCTTCATCATTAGGCTCTGCCGTACCACCAGGGAATGATACCTGGCCTTTATGGTGCAGAACCTGGTTACTCCTACGGGTATACAAAACCTCCCAACTAAAATTGCTTTTAATCAATGGCACCAGGACAGCTGCCCTGGTTAAACCATTCCGCAAGTCGCCTTCAATTTTCACACCTGGATCAATCAAGTCAATTTGCAATTCAGAGCGCAGACCTGTATAGCCTTTTTCCATCATACATCCAGGTCCTCATCCTCAATTGTTTCAAATTCAGGATTATTCATTGGTCTCTCTCCGATCATTGGACGTGCAAACACCAGATATCCGGTGTGGGCGACCATGCGGTCAGTCGGCCTGAAATGCTCAGGATCCGGTTTAAAGAACCTGAGCATGATTTCACACACCTCAATAAACCCGAAGTTCTCTCGTTTTAGTGCATCCAGCAAAATTGTCACCTTAGTGGTTGTAGGCACAATGCACCCGAGAAATCCGCCAGGTTTTAAAGCATATTTCACCTGGCGAATGTAGGTATATGGATGTTGAACATCCAGAAAGAAAATATCTGCCCCTGCTTCATCCAAACCTTCACCGATATCTTTGTTCTTTAATTCCACCCTTTCTGCCAGCCCAAGACGTTCAAGGTTTTTGGCTGCAATGGCCTGGAATTGAGGATTAATATCGTATGAAATAACTCTTCCGCCATCTCCAACTGAATAGGCCAAGGCTACTGTCATGGATCCGGAGCCGGTTCCCGCTTCAATCACCTGTTTACCGGGACCAACACCCATATATACCAGGAAGAAACCGATATCCTTAGGATATAGGATCTGGGTGCTTCGTGGCAGTGAACGCAGGATATCGGACATTCCCGGCTGGAGCAGGAAAAATGGGCTGCCATTGTGGCTTGTGAATTCACTGCCCCAAGGTTTCCCTATCAGCTCATCGTGTGCAACCACACCACGATGAGTATGTAATAATTGACCCGGTACCAGTCGGAAAATGAAGTGTTTGTGCCGCAAACCGACGATCAATACCAGGTCGCCGGCTTCTGCGGTAAGTTTGTGGGACTGCCAGGTCATCTGGTTCCTTTTTTCACGGGTGTTCTTGCATCAGGATTTTGGACAAGGCTTAGCCAGTAACCAATCCCAAGGATAATCAGGCAACCTAAAATCGCCGTCCCCAGGTGCAGCGGTCCTACGCTCCAGAAATTCCAACTTAATTGCTTGCCAGCCCAGTGTCCAAGCCAGAATCCTAACTGGCAGAGCCCTAGATAGGTAATCAACTTTCCGATACCGCCGCCACGCCACAAGTGAAAAACTGAGCCCGCCAAAGCAGCAATGACGATCCCCAAAATTATCGCCGGTAATGTCATGTCATCTCCTCGTATTGAATAAATCCTCCACCCAGCACTTCCTCGCCCCGGTAGATCACAGCCAGCTGCCCCTGAGCGATATCAGGCCTGCCATCTTCCAGCTGGATTAATACTTTTCCAGGTTCAAGCATCCGGATCAACGCTGGAGAGCGGGTTGCCCGGTACCGAACCATTACCTCAGCCGAAAAATCCTCCCTAGCAGGAAAGCCGCTTATCCAATTGAAATCAACTGCCAGGAACCTGGATCCCTTATTGTCCTCTTTCTTACCGACTACTAATACGTTCTTAACGATATCCTTTGCAATGACATAGTAAGGCTCCCGGCCAGGGATCCCGATTCCTTTCCTCTGGCCAATAGTATATGCTGCGAGGCCTGTATGCGTTCCTATCTCCTCGCCATCTACAGATAAGATTGGGCCAGCAGTCAAACTTTCCGGCCGGTATTTCATAAGAAATTCACGGTAATTGCTTTCGCCTAAAAAACACAGATCCTGGCTGTCAGCTTTTTCTGCCACGGGAAGGTTCAAACGGTTAGCATGAGATCTCACCTCGCCTTTCGTCATTTCTCCAAGCGGCAGCCAGGTTTGCTTTAATTGATCCTGGTTGAGCATACTTAAAACATAAGATTGGTCTTTCGTAGCATCAATACCTGTATATAAATGTGCTCTTCCGTTGTCTGTATGGATAATTCGGGCATAATGACCAGTGGCAAAATAATCCGCCCCCATTTCCAGGGCATGTTCAAGCAATTTTCCCCAGCGTATCGTTTTGTTGCACAAAATACAGGGATTGGGTGTATTTCCCGCAGCGTAATCTTCGAGGTAGGGTTGGACAACATATGAAAAGAAATCGGTTTTTGCATCAATAACAAAAAATGGTATTCCCAGTATGGCGGCCACCCTTTTAGCTGCAAAAATGGAATCTGGGGTGCAGCAGCGGTTTAATTCTTCTTTTCCATCCTCACTCCACAGCCGGAGCATCATCCCGGTGACGCGGTAACCTTGCTCTCTCAGCAATGCAGCAACTGTGGAGCTGTCCACCCCGCCGCTCATCGCCACCACGACATGAGTATTCTTCATATTTTTTAAACCTTTGCTGCCAATTGCCTGGCACTGTCAACTGCCTTTGGCAGAAAATGTATAAAAGAATCAATTTCGTCGAATTGCGTATCCCTGCCAATGGTTACACGCAAGGAGCCTAATGCTGAAATTGGATCAACCCCGATTGCCAGCAGGATATCCGATGGCATTGGATTGCCGGACTTGCATGCAGATCCGGAAGAACAGGCAAATCCTTCCGAATCCAGGATCATCAGTAAGGTATTTCCTTCGAGGTGATCAAAGACAAATGAGGCATGGTTAGCCAGCCGCCTTGCAGGATGTCCGGTCAATCTTGAGTCCCTGATACTTTCCAGAACTCCTTTTATCAGGTAATTTCGTAACTGAGATTCGTGATCAGAATTCTTTTCCATTTCCTGCTGTGTAATATCAAGCGCTTTTGCTAAACCAACAATTCCTGAAACATTATGCGTTCCGGCCCGCATGCGAAATTCCTGCCCGCCACCATTCTGCAATTTCCCTATCTTCCAGTCTTTCTTATATATTAATGCGCCTACTCCTTTTGGACCGTAAAATTTGTGAGCGCCAATTGCGAGACTGGTGATACTTGACTCTTCCAAACGAATTGGAAGATGAGCCGCTGCCTGAACAGCATCAGTATGGAAGAAAATGCCTTTTTCCTGGCATGTCCTGGCAATTTCCTCGATGGGGTTGATGGTCCCGATTTCATTTTGTCCATATACGACGGAAACCAGGGCAGTATCCTTACGAATCTTCCTTGCCACTTGTGAAGGATCAACACAACCTGCGCCATCCACTGACAAATATTCAACCTCAAATCCTTCCCGCGTGAGCTGGTCTGCACTTCGTGAAACAGCCGGATGTTCAACAGGCGAGATCAAAAGGTGCCGTTTATTGGATGTTTCAGCTATACTTCCTGCCGCTCCCTTGATTGCTAGGTTATCGCTTTCCGTTCCTCCGCTGGTAAACACTACCTGGTAACTTTCTGCACCAAATATTCTTGCCACCCTTTCACGCGCGTCTTCTACAGCAGCTTCTGCCCTCTGCCCCCATGAATGCACTGACGATGGGTTGCCAAAATCATCAGAAAAATATGGCAGCATTGCAGTTAAAACTCTACCATCAAGTGGTGTGGTTGCTGCATAATCCAGGTATATCTTTTGGTCCATGGCCATTGCTGTTCCTCGATTTCGGATTATAGCATGCAGCACGTCCGGTTTACCAGTAAGATAACCTTGATATAATTAGTGTTACTAAATACTAATTTTGAGGAAACATGACAACAAAAATTCATTTCGGAACAGATGGATGGCGAGGCTACATTGCTGAAGACTACACGTTTGCGAATGTACGCAGGTGCACACAGGGTTTCGCTACTTACCTTCTCAATCATGGTAATGCTGGTAAATGGGTAGTTATAGGTTATGACAAAAGGTTTCACTCAGAGAATTTTGCCAGGGCGGCTGCCGAAGTCCTGGCCGGCAATGGGATCAATGTCTTCCTGACTGATGGTCCAACACCCACCCCGGTGATAGCATTTTCGGTTGTCAACAAGAAAGCTGCGGGTGCCGTAAACATCACCGCATCTCATAACCCGCCGACTGACAACGGTTATAAAGTCCGGGATGAAAACGGAGGTGCGATTGCACCTGATGGGCTGCTTGAGATAGAAGCAGCTATCCCTGAAAGCGAAGCCGATGTAAAAAAGATTGATTTCAATAATGCGGTAAGTAATAAACAGGTTGTCATTTTTGATCCTTCTAAAGCCTATATCCATCACATCAAAAACCTGCTGGATATGGAGCCGATCAAGCAGGCAGGTTTACGGGTTGTAGTTGATGTTATGTGGGGAAACGGCGCTGGGTATTTCTCCCAGCTGCTTGAAGGTGGGAAAACTGAAGTTATTGAAATCCATAATACCCGCAACCCAATTTTCCCCGAGATGAAAAGGCCAGAGCCTATCCGCCCAAACATTGACGTTGGATTGCAAACTACAGTAGAAAAGAAAGCAGATGTCCTTCTAATCACTGATGGCGACGCTGACCGTGTTGGTTTGGGCTCTGAAAAAGGCGAGTTTATCAACCAGCTGCAAGCTTATGCCCTGTTGGCATATTACCTGCTTGAGGTGCGCGGGCAGCGTGGCGCTATTGTTAAGACGCTGTCAACTACAGGTATGCTTAATAAGCTGGGTAAATTGTATGATGTGCCAGTCTATGAAACTGGTGTTGGATTCAAATACGTTGCACCAAAAATGCTGGAAACAAATGCGCTCATGGGTGGAGAAGAGTCAGGCGGATTTGCATTCCGGGATAATGTTCCCGAAAGGGATGGAATTCTTGCTGGCCTTTACTTCCTTGATATGATGGTCAGGCTTTCAAAGAAACCCTCCGAATTGCTGGAGGTTTTATTCGAAAAGGTCGGACCCCATTATTACGATAGGGTGGACCGTATGTTCCGTGGAAACCGCCGGGAATACGAGCAAAAAATCTTGTCAGCCAATCCAGAAAAAGTTGCAGGGTTAAAAGTAACCGGGCTGAATACACTTGATGGATTCAAGTTTAGCCTAGAAGACGGAGGCTGGGTGCTGATCCGGTTCTCTGGCACCGAACCGATGGCAAGGGTTTACTGCGAGACTACCCACAAGGAGCTCATCCCCCAGATCCTCAAAGACGGCCTGGAAATCTTGGGGCTCGAATAAATTGGTTGAATTCATCGATACACATTGCCACCTTAACCTGGAGAATTTCAAGAATGACCTTGACCAGGTCATAGGCCGTGCCATTGAAAAGGGTACAACCACATTCATTGTCCCCGGGTACGACCTTGAGACAAGCAGATCAGCTGTAGCAATGGCAGAAAAGTATCCCCAGGTATTTGCGGCGGTGGGAATTCACCCAAATAGTGCATTTGAGTGGGACCAGGATGCACAGAATGAGATAGAAACCCTGGCTGCCCATCCAAAAGTTGTTGCAATCGGCGAAATCGGACTGGATTTTTACCGCGACCATACAACCCCGCAGCAGCAAATGCAAGCATTGCAGTCGCAGCTTGACCTTGCAGCGGCCAGCCGGCTGCCAGTAATACTTCATTCCCGGAAAGCAGAACAGCCATTGCTTGAAATGGTCTTATCCAGCACTTTACATGGTGTTTTTCATGCTTTTGAAGGCAGTCCTGAACAGGCGAAATTACTGGCAGACCAAGGTTTCCTGGTTGGCGCAGGCGGGCAGATAACATACAAAAAGAACGAATTTCACAGGCAGCTTTTTTTCTCAGTCCCGCTTTCAGCGATCATCCTGGAAACAGATTCTCCTTTCCTTTCGCCTCAGTCACTGCGTGGAACCAGGAACGAGCCGGCAAATATTCCAATGATTGCGGAATTTCTCGCCGGCCTGAAAGATATTTCTCTCAAGGAATGTGCTTATCAAACAACAAATAATGCAAAAAAGCTCTTTCCACGGATCTGCGATTTGAAGATAACTGTATAATTCCTGTTGGACAAAATGGTTAAAGAAAATGCCGCTAAAACTTAAAACAAAAACCGCTAAAAAGCGGTTCTTGGTGTGCGCTGGGGGGGAGTTGAACCCCCACGCCTTGCGGCACATGGCCCTCAACCATGCCTGTCTGCCAATTCCAGCACCAGCGCAGAGCAAAACAATTATAATCGGCTCTGGAATCATGTCAAGCGAATAAGCAACCCAATTCAGGAGGAAGAAGGTATGGCAATCGTCTTAGATGGTATGGGGAGTGATAATTACCCGGATCCCGAAATTCAGGCAATCATTACTGCTGCAGGGATGATAGAAGAGGAGATAATTCTGGTAGGTGACCAGGCGCTTCTTGAACCAAAGCTAAAAGCAGCAAATAAACAAAATTACCCGATCCGGATAGTCCATGCGCCAGATGTTGTAGATATGAGCGATAAAGCGGTTGAAAGCACACGCCAGAAACCGCAGAATTCAATGGCAATCGGGATGCAAATGGTAAAAAACTGCGAAGCGAAAGCATTTGTAACTGCTGGGAATACCGGTGCCGCTTACTTTCATGCTGTTACCATCCTCCGCCGCATGCAGGGAATTTCCAGGCCTGCTCTGACTGCAACCATTCCCACCCGGAAAGGCAAATGCGCTTTCCTTGATACCGGGGCTAATGCAGACTGCAGGCCAGAATTCCTGCTGGATTTTGCGGTTCTTGGTAATGCATACGCCCAGAAAGTGCTTGGGATTTCAAGTCCTCGTATCGCGCTTCTTTCCAACGGGGAAGAAGCAGGTAAAGGCAACCAGCTGGTTAAAGAAGCCTACCCTTTGCTACAAAATAGCGGGTTGAATTTTATCGGCAACGTAGAAAGCAAAGAAGTTTATGCTGGCGAAGCGGATGTTGTTGTTGCAGATGGGTTTACGGGAAATGTCTTTATCAAGACTAGTGAAGCTGTAGCTTCATTGATCACCAGGTTATTAAAGGAATCAATTTATCAATCTACTGTTCGAAAAATCGGCGCATTGCTGATTAAAGATTCTCTTATCTCCCTAAAATCGATGATGGATCCTTCAGAAGTCGGCGCGGCCATGTTGATGGGGGTCAATGGCTATGTATTTATCGGCCACGGCCGGTCAGATGCACAGGCTATTGTCAGCGCTTTGCGTCTCGCGAACCACTCTATACAAGCAAATCTGCTGGAATCAATTAAGGCAGATGTCCAGGCACGCTCAATCCAATCTTGACACCCAAAAAAAACAGGATAAATAATGCGAGTAATAACAAATAATAAACTGATTAAAAAGAACATAAAGATCGGAAAGATAACGACATTTTCAGCGCTTGGAATATTACTAGCTGGACTGGTTGTTACATACGTCAGAAAAGACCAGCTAATCTGGTCCCTAGCAGCTCTGGCAGTGGGTTTTATCGTTTCGCAAATCGGTATGTATTATGGCAGCCGTTGGGGCCGGTCTCCTCGACCTGATGAGGCGATTGCTTCCGCATTGAAAGGTCTGGATGATAAGTACACACTGTACAACTACACCTCACCTGTATCTCACCTTCTTGCAGGACCAGCCGGTTTGATCCCGCTCATACCGCTTTATTCTCCGGGTTATATAACGTATAATGCGGATAAGCAGCGCTACCAGCAAAAAGGGGGCAAATTCATTCGTAAAATTTCAGGCATGGACAATCTTGGTAAACCAGATTTGGATGCACAATCTGATGTACAGGCAGTAAAGAAGTTCCTTGATAGCAATATCGGGAAGGACTCTTACCCTGAGCCAGCGCCAGTCCTGGTGTTTATTAATCCTGAGGCAACCGTGAACCTGGTAGATGCACCAGTACCAGGAATAAAAACAGAAAAACTGAAAGATTACATTCGTAAATTATCCAAGAGTCAACCTGTTCCAACGGAAAGCATTGAGAAAATTACCAGCTTGCTTGTCTCAAAAGATATTGATTGACTGCCCTGATCTCATGGTCTAAAGAAAAGAAGTTCCCTTCAACGGGAACTTCTTTTCTCTTTAAAATAGCGCCCTTTTTGCCTGTCTGGTGGTGAATTTTCCTGCCTCGTAGATTCCCTTAGGCTTTTAACCTCATTTATTCTCAGGTTTCTCCACTCACCTGCTTTCAATTCACCTAATAGCAGTGTGCCTATGCGCACACGCACAATTCTCTCGACCGGCAGCCCGATCAAAGAACCAATTTCCCTTATCTGCCGTTTCTTGCCTTCCCGCATGATTATCGTTAGCCAGGACTTTTCACCAGTTGAAGAAACGACCTCAACAAAGGCAGGCAATGACCGTGCACCGTCTTTCATTACTACCCCTCGCCGCCAAATTGCCAGCTGTTTTTCATCAGGCTGACCAACAACGAGCACTTTGTATTCCTTTTCATGGCCATAGCGCGGATGCGTAAGCCTGTTAGCCAGTTCTCCATCATTTGTCAGGAGTATTAATCCTTCTGAGTCATAATCCAGTCTGCCCACAGTAAACAGGTGACCCCTTACCGGTACAAGGTCACGTACAGTCGTCCGGTCATCCCTCGGGTCAGTATCAGATAACACATTTCTGGGTTTATGCAACGCAATATAAATTTTTTCGTGCTTTGACAGGTCTAACAATTGCCCATCCACCCTGACCTGGTCAATATCAAGATCTGCCTTAGTGCCAAGTATGGCCGTCGTACCATTTACGGTTACCCGGCCATTTGCTATCAATAATTCGCTCGCCCGACGTGAACCAAAACCGGCACGTGCTAAAATCTTTTGTAATCTTTCTTCCATGGTTTGTTAATCTTTCAAAATCGTATTCTTACCAGTTTCGTCTTCTTCATTCTCAAAATCAAATGGCGGTAACGCCGATAACATCTCGAAACCAAAATGCTGCAGGAATAGATCGGTGATTCCGTACAGGATTGGCCTACCAGGCGTTTCCGTCCTTCCGATTTCCTCAATCAAACCCTTTCCAAGCAGGCTTTTTATCACGCCATCACTATTCACTCCCCGGATAGCGTCAATTCCCGGGCGTGTTACTGGCTGCCTGTAAGCTACCACTGCCAGGCATTCTAATGCAGCCCGGCTCAATTTTGCATTTGCCTCCAAACCCAACATCTTTTCAATCAGACCCGCAAACTCAGGTGCTGTGGTTAACTGGTATTTGTGGTTGAATTCCTGGATGCGAAAACCCCGGTTCACATACTGCTTTCGAAGAGATTCAATGGATTCATTGATCTCGCTTAGTTTTACCCCGGTTAACTCAGCTAAGAAACTAGCAGAAAGAGGTTCAGCAGCCACAAAAAGCAAAGCTTCGATTTGAGCAGCCAGGTTTTCATCAAGTAAAGAGTTAGTATCTGTCATGCTATAATTGGAGACGCTTGTTCAAATTCAAACAGTGATTATACCCGATAAAATTATGCCCGGATTGACCGCTTGAGATCAGGAACCAAAACACTAGTGGTACTAAAGCAGTTATCGACAGCCATCATTCTTGCTTTATTGGCTCTGTTTCTGGCAGGTTGCGCATTCATTAATCCAGGGACGCAATCCATCCAAGTCACCTTTCAGCATGATGGGCTACAGGAATCGCTTCAAGTAGCTTACGGAACATCAGTTTCGGAAGTGCTGCAGAACCAAAATATATCGCTATCTAACCTGGACAAAGTTGACCCGCCATTGTTTACCCAAATTACAGAACCGTTGGCAATCAAGGTGACACGAGTTGAAGAGAAATTCGAAACGGAAGAGATCACAACCCAGTTTTCACGCCAGACTGTCCGTAACGAATCCCTTCCCGAAGGTCAAACCAGGCTGATCCAGGCCGGTATTAATGGTGTCCAACAGATTACATACAGGGCACTTTATGAAGACGGCATCCAGGTATCAAAATCCATCTTCCAAACTACAACGCTTACAGAAGCAAAACCCGAAATCATTATGGTGGGTGTGCAAGCACCCTTTAAATCTATCGAAATCCCCGGTATGCTCGCCTATCTGAGCGCCGGAAATGCCTGGGTAATGGAAAACTCATCTGGAAACCGGCGTCCCATCATCACCACGGGCAATCTTGATGGGCGCATTTTTGACCTCTCGCCTGACGGATCCTGGTTATTGTTCACCCAAAAACCTCCAGAGGGGAATAATGCCGATATTATTAACGAGTTGTATGCAGTTAATGTCAAGGTGGAAGATGCTAAACCTATAAACCTGCAGATCAGCAATGTAATCCACCATGCCGCCTGGGTACCAGGGTTATCATTAACTATTACATACTCAACCGTAGAGCCGCGCAGTACATCGCCTGGTTGGCAGGCAAATAACGACCTGAAACTGCTTTCCTTCAGCGATGCTGGTATGGTCTTGCGTGATGAGACCATTGTTGAGACAAACTCAGGCGGTATTTACGGCTGGTGGGGTACTTCATACGAATGGTCTGTTGATGGCACCGAATTAGCGTATACCAGGGCAGATAGTATAGGGTATGTTGATATCGAACAGAAAAGCCTGGTTCCTCTGGTGGAAATTCTCCCATACCAAACCAATGGCGATTGGGCCTGGGTTCCAGGAATAAGCTGGTCTCCGTCGAGCGATATCGTCTACTTCATCAACCATGGCGGCGATGGAATAACTGCATCAGATAATTCACCCATTTTTGATTTAGCCGCACTTTCGGATGATAAAAGGCAGGTTTCGATACAGCAGCAAACCGGCATGTTCACATATCCTGCAACATCACCGCTGGATAATTATGGCCTTTACCAGGTGGCTTACCTGCAATCCATTTTCCCGGATCAATCTGAAACAAGCCGTTACCGTTTGTATGTGATGGATCAGGATGGATCAAACAGGAAATTGCTTTTCCCCCAGGAAGGATCTACCGGAATTGATCCTCAGCAGGTTGTGTGGGGAACAGGTAGCCGTGCATCGCAGCGTTTCATCGGGCTGATTTACCAGGGAAATCTCTGGATAGTGTCTGTGGATACAGCAGAAGCAAACCAGATTACTGGTGATGGTTCAATAATCAAAATCGACTGGGAGTAACTTCACATGAGAGTACTTGTTACCGGGGCAGCAGGGTTTCTTGGTTCACATATCTGTGAAAAATTGATCAATGAAGGCCACCAGGTTATTGGAATGGACAATTTCATAACCGGGCATCCCGATAATCTGGCCAATCTGGCCAATAAACCAGGATTTGAATTTATCCGCCATGATGTGGCAAATTTTATTTTCGTGCCTGGCAAGGTTGACACGGTCATGCATTTTGCCTCACCAGCAAGCCCAAACCCGACATCGCCCTATGGTTACACCAATTTGCCCATCCAAACCATGAAAGCGGGAGCTTTAGGGACCCATAATACACTTGGAGTTGCCAGGGTACACAACGCCCGGTATATGCTCGCATCAACAAGTGAGATCTACGGTGATCCCCTTGAACATCCCCAAAAAGAGACATATTGGGGTCATGTAGATCCGATCGGTGTAAGGTCAGTTTATGATGAAGCCAAGCGGTTTGCTGAAGCCCTGACAATGGCATATCACCGCTACCACGGTATCAATACCTGCATCGTACGTATCTTCAATACATACGGTCCAAAAATGCACCTCGACGACGGCCGTGCCTTGCCAAATTTCCTGCAGCAAGCGCTGAAACATGAACCCTTGACTGTATACGGTGATGGACAGCAAACCCGCAGTTTCTGTTATGTAGATGACCTGATAGACGGCATCTACCGTCTCCTCATGTCAGAAGAACATGATCCGGTCAACATTGGCAACCCAACCGAAATGACCATCCTCGAATTTGCAGAAACGATTAATAAACTTGTGCAAAATCCAGCCGGAATCCTTTTCCGGCCTGATCTGCGTCTTGGCGATGACCCACAGCGCAGGCAACCCGATATCACCAGGGCAAAAAGCTTGTTAGGTTGGGCTCCAGCTACCAGCCTGAAAGAAGGCATCAAGAAAACGATACCTTACTTCAAAGAGAAACTCGGACTGGTATGATCCTCAGCAACCGTAAAGAACGCACCCGCTTTTTCCGTTTTGCTATCGTAGGCGCATCAGGCGCAGTGGTAGATTTCGGCATTCTAAACCTGCTAACCCTGGGATTTAAATTGGGCTTTGTCCCTTCCTCAGTTATTTCCTTTATCAGCGCTGTCATCAATAATTTCCTTTGGAACCGGTATTGGACTTACCCGGATTCCCGCAGTAAGTCTGTTTCCCGGCAGCTTATTCAATTCTCTGTCATAAATGTGATCGGGTTAATTATCCGAACTCCTTTACTTGCCCTGTTGGAAAAATTATTGATCCCGTTGTTTTCCAGTGTATTACCGGATAATTTCCTTACTCCAGAATTTGTTGGCCACAATACTTCCCTGGCAATTGCCATCCTGGTAGTGATGCTCTGGAACTATATCGCAAACCGTTACTGGACTTATAACGATGTTGAGTGAAACTGTGTGAATTATGGGTGAATTACGGGTAATTGCTGGCAAGGCAGGCGGTTTACGGCTGAAATCAGTCCCAGGCACAGGCACCAGACCGATCACTGACCGGGTTAAAGAGGCATTGTTCAATATCATCGGCGGAGATGTTGTTTCGTCCAGCTGGCTGGACCTTTTTGCAGGCACCGGCGCTGTTGGTATTGAATCCCTTAGCAGGGGTGCGGCTTATGTCTCTTTCCTAGATATGAGCCGTCTAGCAGTCCAAACCATCAGGGACAACCTGATCCATACAAAACTCGAAAAATTGGCCCAGGTACTTCATACTGATTCGCTTTCTTACCTTGCCAGAACACCAGAGACTGCATTCGATTACATTTATATCGCACCTCCCCAATACAAACAAATGTGGATAGATGCAATGCACCGTCTGGACAAGAACGCCGGGTGGTTAAAAAATGACGGTTGGGTCATTGTACAGATCCACCCGATTGAGTATGAGGAACTTTCCCTAATTCATTTTTCTGAATTTGATCAGCGCAAATATGGCAGTACTCTGCTCGTATTTTACGAAATGATGGCTTCTACTGGATAAACCGGATAACCAGATTCCCAACTTCATCATAACCCGAATGCCCAAAAAATAAGGTGCCTGTGTTTTTCCAGTTTATCACCTGCTCCACAATCGCAGGCAGATCCTCTACCACTGGCAGGTTACTTAAATTGTTTACATCCACCCATTCAAGGGAACCTTCATCCGAAGGTGAAATTTCCATTCCGTTATACTCGCCAAAAAACACGTGCAGAATAACACCAGATTGAGGAGTAACATTTACAACAACTGTTCCGCATAGGTCTAGCTCAACATCATAAAGGCTTGTTTCTTCCTTTAACTCACGTCTTGCAGCAGATAGAACATCTTCTCCTGGCTCAAGATGCCCACCTACTCCGTTGTATTTGCCCGCCCAAATTTTCTTATTTTCATCTCCATGGATGAGCAGCAATTTTTTACCGTCAGAAATAAATATTAATACACGCGGTATCACTTGATATGTATTAAGGAAAATATTCTGGTCCGCGGCAGGCATAATCTCTCTTTTAAACCTTCTGGCGCAAACACCATTTTAAACATGATCTTTGCGCCAATGCTTTATATATAAATTTCCACCTGGTCTAGCTCAAGAACATCGGTACGCCTAGGAAATCTTTGACCTGTGGCCGGTAATTCTCTATATCATAATAAGAATCAACGTCAACCCGTTTTTTATCAGCAGTGATGATATCGATCGGTACGGTAGTGTACTTTCCGCTGCGCAAGGCAACCATTTTGCCTGTCTCATTCCTGCGGATCAATTGCATAGCCAGGTTTCCATAAGACATAGCAACCATCCTGTCAAGAGAATCCGGTGCACCGGACCGCATCAGGTAACCAAGTTTCTGGTACATGATGTGCTGGCCAGTAATGCGCTTAATTTCATCAGAAATAATCTCGCCAATTCCACCAAGTTTCTTATGACCGTATGCGTCTTCTTCACCGGTCTCTATAATTTCTCCGCCATGCATGACAGCGCCTTCAGAAACTGTCATAATTGAATAATTGGACGGATTATTACGCTTGTCCTCTACCAGGAATTGCGCCAGTTTCTCCATGTCAAATGGAACTTCGGAAATAATAGCCCTGTCAACATAAGCGAGATAGGCAGTTACCAGGCTAGTCTCGCCGGAATTGCGTCCAAACAATTCCACCACACCAATCCGCTCATGGGAACCCATAGATGTACGCAAGTTAGTAACAAACTCGACGCTGCGGGTAACAGCAGTAGAGAAACCAATGCAGTAATCAGTTCCAAAAACGTCATTGTCCATTGTCTTCGGGATTGCCACGGTCGGGTATCCTTCAGTATGGATCCTGTGCGAATAGCTTAATGTATCGTCGCCACCGATTGTTACCATCGTGTTTATACCCAGGTGCTCCAACACTTCCAGTACATAGTCGGTGAAATCCATCGTACCTTCGTCATCGATTACTTTGCCATACTTAGTGCCTTTCAAGAAATCTGGAATGGCATTCTTTTTAACTTTCTGGGGATTCGTCCTTGAAGTATGTAAAAAAGTTCCTCCGGTACGGTCTACTATACGCACATCATCCTTGGATAAATCACGCACATAATAATCATATGTTGAAGGCTCATTCAAGTTGTAATTTAGCAAGCCAGCCCACCCACGCCGGATCCCGATCACACGGTAACCTTCATCCAGCGCTCCCATCACTACTGACTTCATTGCCGGATTTAACCCGGGCACATCTCCACCACCAGTCAATAAACCGATCGTTTTCTTAGCCACGCAAACCTCCAGAATATACTTATGATTTCAAAGCGGGAGGTGTTGCAGCTTTCAATTCTTTATAAGGAATTTGAAATGAAACCTGGCATCCCTGTCCTACCGCTGATTCAATTTCCATGGTTCCCCCCAGCATTTCTACCCGTTCCCTGATTATCCTGAGGCCCAAACCATCCCCAGAAAGTGCTGTTTCAGGATTGAACCCTTTTCCATTATCGCTTACACTGACACGAATAGTGTCATCATCAGTGATAAAACTTACATTGATGATTATCTTCCCAATCAAGTCAAGGTTATACCGGTACGAATTGCCCATGATTTCCTGGACTGCCCGGAATATCATCACATCGATGTAGGGCTCAAACCTTACGTCCTTGCCCTTCTTGGTAAATTCCACGTCTATACCGGTTTGTTCTTTAAACGCATCCTTGTAGCGCTGCATTGTGGCAAACAAACCCAGATCGTCCAGCATCATTGGCCGTAATTCAAAAATATATGCCCGAACTTTTTGGAAAGTGCTCAGAGCTGTCTCCTTAATATTATTCAGTTCTTCCCTGGCCCGGTTAGGGTCAAGCTCAAAAAGGCGAGCAGCTATTTCTGTTTGCACAATAAAATTTGCCAGAGCTTGCGCAGGCCCGTCATGCATCTGCCGCGAAAGCCTTTGCCGTACCGATTCCTGGGCTTTTACCAGGTTCTCCAGTGTTTCAGCTTGTGATACGACACCTTTTGCATTCTGGCTGGTCATGTCACCCAGTGTATTCAGGCAGCTCTCAAGCGTGGAAGTAATCACTTCCAGGTTCGCCTTATCACTTCGCAGCTTTTCAAGCTGTCCTTTCATTACCAGAAGCCGAAACTGCGAATCCATCGCATCCGTATACGCTGACCTGATCTCTTCTTTGGGCAAGCTTTCAAAATGCATTTGCACTTGCTGTAAATTTCCCGCCACGACCGTGTTTCTCTGTGTCAATTTAGCCAATTCAGACTGGCTCTGGTCAACCATCATGCTGGTTTCCTTTAAAGCCCTTCTATATTGCTCTAATTCGCTTCGCAACCGGCTTTCTACTGAATCAGTACTCACAATTTCCTGGTTTTGTTGTGCCATGATCAAATCCTTGTTTTCATTACATAGCAAAGCGCCGGATTTTTAATCAAATTCCAAAAATTTTATCATACTTTTCCGGCAATTTTCTTATCCCACTTTAAGGAATCCACCTGTAAACATACATACTTTCACCACCCAAATCTGGTGAATATGTTGTATTACTATGATACACAGGAGTTGCCTCATCTGCAAGTTGGGGATACCAGCCTGGGAATATCATCAAATAATCTGCTTTCTTGCCTGTTATATAGGCCGCAAGCTTGTTTTCATCGCGGATAAAGGGGATTACTTCAGGAGTCACCAATCCAGCCAGGTCAATAATCTCCCTATCTGAAAAGTAACCGAGAGCCCCAATATCATGGGCTGCAATTAAAGAGCCTGTTTCAGTGTTCTCAGCGATCCATCTAGCGGTTGTAACCATTTCTGCATTGATAAATGCTACATCTCTGGAAAACGATCCTGCGCCGAGGATAAAAAAGCTAACCTGGGTAACCATCATCGCACAAATCCAGGCTGCCCGAAGGATGCGCCGCCAGGCTGAATAATTCCCTATTGCTTGGATTTCCTTTTGGAATCCCCAATATCCCGCCAGAAATAAAACAGGCATAGCCGGCATGATATACCTGCCATGCTGATAGGTAACGGGCAATCTCGCAGCAAAAATTAATATGTATCCTAAAGCCCAAAGGATCGGCCCAAAAAAGGCAAATTTTTTATGCTTCGTGATTTCCATGATTGTAAAAAAAAGTCCAGGCAGAAGTAAAACTGAAGCACCAATCCACGGTAAGGAAACCAAGCGGAAATACCTGATAAGAATCGGTGTTTCTTGCATGGCTGCATACTCAGCTTGCTTGGCATAAAAAGTATTCGGCCATAAATTACCTGTCAGTGAGTGATTAAAACCCAGATATAAACCAGTGAACAGGAATAATAGAATGTTCCCTGTAACAAATCCTTTCAATCGGGTAGAGTTTTTTTGGATTAGAAACAAGTTCACCCATAACCAGGGTCCAATTAAGGAAATGCTGTCAGGCCGAATCCAGACCGCGATACCTATTAGCATCCCTGCAGCCCACGAATGCTTGCGATTAAAAAGAAAATAGAAGAATAACAGGATAATAAAAATAACCAGGATCGCCTCCATTCCCGATACCGACGCCCAAACAAGATGCCATTCCGTAGCAAGAAATAAACCGAAAATCAAGCTGGTTATTGGATTTAAACCCAACTTTACGAAAATCTTGACACCAATTATTGCTGCTGCACAAAGCAATATCACTCCTGCTGCAAATGTCCAGAAACCAGGAAATCCTATTCCATGCCCGAATGACAATATTAAGGTCCATAATGGAGACGTTGAACCACCGGATACAATCCCGGGAATGAATGACCATTCACCATACGTTACCAGGTTGCGTGCGTAGGTCTGGTGTATCCATGCGTCATCTAACGGATATCCTGTTTCAATGAACACGTTGCCGGCAAGAAGGTAAACAATCGCAGAAATCACAGCTGCAAAACATACCAGTGCTATTCTGTTGGCTTGGGGAAATACAAACGGATGTGTACGCATTCTGAAATTCACTTTACTTCCCCATTGCCCAGGTTAAGAATCTTGTAGATTTGTGCACCATTTACCGTATCGATGAGCGAAAGTTCCGGTATGGTGCCCGGATTGTCGAAAAGCTCATTTAATCCCACCGGATGGTTTTCTTCCAATACAAGAAATTCCGCCCCATATCTTTCCGCTGCAGCTAGCAGTGTCGATACATCGCCATCTGGAATGACAATTGACAGCCTTGATGAAGCCAGGAAGAATCCAGGAGGATTATTCACCATGACAATCGTTGCAGGATCGACTTCATATTCATCTAATTTATTGTCTATGCGCAAATATTGATTATTGCTTTTTTCCCATTCAGCTTCCCCGTTACCGATTCCAGCTTTGCTCAGGAATAATACAACAGAAAGCACAACAGCTATTGCACAAAATCCTGCACCAAATACCCTGGTAGCAAGACATGAATTCCAATTCCTCTTTCTCTTGCCCCATTGAATGAAAGTCTTCAGACCGGCAGGAAACAACGCCCATATTATAGGCTGCACAGATGAACCAGAGTGAAGATAACCGCCTCTGGGCCCAGCAAATGGAAACACCACTGTCATTGCGGTAAATATTCCCAACCACATTAGAGTGAAGAAACGTATGAGTGGACTTTTTCGGAATCTCCATGACCCGATCAAGATAAACGGTACCAAAAATACCATTAGCTGAACACCGATCAGTGTTTTTATATTCTGAAGAAATGCATCAAAACGCACATCGATGATAGATTTCCACCCGTTTGCCAGCCAGTTAGTAAAAGTTAATTTTTCAGCTGGATAGGTAAATGTCTGGTCATAAGTTGTCAACCAGATTGTGGAAAGTCCGCCTGGCGGCATGATAGTCCCCCAGACCGAAAGATTCCGCGCATACCACCACCCCGTTATTAAAAAATATCCTACGACAATAAGGAAAGCCCCCAAAAAAAGCTTTCCAATTTCCACTTTTCTAATTTCATTTTCTGTTTCTTTTCGTGTCTCAATTACCCGCCAAAACAGGATGAAAAAACTTCCTCCCAGCCACAAGAGACCATCTGCCCTGGCAAGATGGAAAAGACCTGAAAGCAAGCCTAAAACGGCAAAATATAGAACCCATCTCCATGTTCTGGAGAAAATGTTGCTGCTGGAAAATGCTGCCAATGCAAAACAGCAACCAAGCATCATTACGAGGATGAAACTGTCAGTTTGCGAAACAAATACGGTATAGAAACCGGAAAAAACAGCCAGTAAACCTGCTGTCCATATTAAACTTTGATCTTCAGTAAATTTCTTTGCCAATGCCATTACCGGCAATGGTAAGAACGCAGCAGCCAGAATGAAGATTAATCTTGCCGCAAAAAAACTTTCACTCCCGAGTAAAACCATTCCGACAGCAGCAACAAGAGACGGTAAAGGCATCCAGTAGGTAAAAGCATGCCCCGGTAAACTGCCCGGATCCGCCAGATAATTCCAGAGATACGGCTCATAAAAGCCTTGACCACGCACAATTTGCAACGCATTAGCATAATAATATTCTGAATCCATATACCCTGGCGCAGATTGAAAAGCCGCCCATAATAAAGCAGCTGCTAAACCAACCCCAAAAAGAATGAATCCAGTCTTTTTCTGCATGTCAAATTCTTAATTGGCTAAACCCACTTATCAATTCTGCAAAAATCACTTTAATAATTCTTCATAATGCTGCCGCTCGATTTCCAACCTGGCTTCTGACGCAAATTTGTTCGTTCCTTCGATACATGTGCTAATTATTACCGCTTCATTCTTTATTACATCAAGTTTCACGGGAGTAATTCACATAAGTAAATCAACGCGATTTTTCCATTCAATTGTTTCATTTTTTTCTAAGGCTATCACCAGATTCCAACCGGTCATACCAGGGTCTGACAGAACTCATAAGCCAGTGCCTGTTCCAGAGGAGGAGGATCACAGACAGAGCTAAAAAGATCAGGATAGCAGTCCATTCGCCCAATCTTTCGGCTTTTCTGATATCCGAATAGATGGCTATCCAGGTTCCAGCCAGGTAAGCAGCGGCGAGCAGGACATTAATCAACAATCCTGCACCCCTCCAACGCTCAAGCATGATCTCGGCAAGGAATGGAAGTAAAGGAAGCATTAAAACCATGCTTTCTGCAGGTGCAGAAATTCCCGAGAGGGCTCCACCTGCCAGGGTCAGGCCGATCAACCACATGAGTTGTTTCCCGTCATACTCTTTAGCCTTAGCCCACTCGAAAACCATCAGAGCAAAGACGATGGCTGATATCACCCACCCTGTTCGTACACCGATGCCAGGTATGATTTCCTGCAATAGTCCCGCAGTATTTTTGATGCCTAACGAACTGATATTTGCTATACTCGCCTGAACCATTTCTACAACCCAACCCGGCTTGATCAAGAGCGTTACCGCTATCAGGAAAGACAACGAAATCATAAACCAGGTGATGACCTTATACCGCTGCCTGGAGATCGTCCAGATAATCATGAAAATGAGTAAGAAGACCCCATATTGAAGTTTGATGGTCGCCATTGCAAACATGGCTCCTGCCAATTCATCTTCTCCTTTTAGAACCGCCCAGATTCCGAGGCATATGAAAAACCCCATTATGATAATTAAATCACCGGAAACCAAAGCCTTTATTGAAAAATAGGACAAAAATGCGAGGCCAACATAAATCATACCCTTTACAAGACCAATTTTCCATTTACAGAAACGCAAGGTAAAGAGAACAGAAAAGAAGAGGCAAACTTCCAGGAAAGTCATCCAAACAGCTCGTGCCAGTGAATAGTCATTTATCAAAGAAAAAGGAGCCATCAGCAGGATAACAAAGAGCGGGCTGGTAAACCTGGTAGTAACGGGTTGATCCAGGTATTTCATTAGAGGCGCGGAATTTTGATATTCCAGGGGTATTTCCAAACTGTAAGGGCTTTCCCCATCGAATATGAATTGCCTCATTGCAGACCAGTAAACATGGAATGCACTGCCGCCCGGGAATGCTTCTGAAACTTGATAATTTACCCAAGAAAGCCCGGCAATGACCCCAATTACTATGAGCGCAAATATAGCAATGAATACCTTGGAGTTTCGTTGATGATACACTGTAGCTTCTTACTCCTCTAAGCATCCATTATAATTCAAGCATCATGCTGACAAGAATTGCGCTGGCTCAAATGGCAGTTAGCCCAGGAAAACTCGAACCGAACTTTAAACGCGGACTTGAGTTTATCAATGATGCGGCAGTTTCTGGGAGCAATTATGTTCTCTTCCCTGAGTTGTGGACATCAGGGTACCCGATTCAATCACTGCAAAAGGTTTCGCAATCAAATTTGGAATTCGTCCACCATCTTCAAAAGGTAGCTCTTGAAAAGAAAATTTTAATTGGCGGTTCTTTTTTAATCCGGGATGGAAAGAAGTTTTGTAACAGGTATTTATTGATAACGCCAGAGGGCGAATTACCAGCAGCATACGATAAGATTCACCTATTCAAGCCATTAAAAGAAGACCAATTTCTTGCCAGCGGTAGTAAGTTGTCCATTTTTAAGTTCCAGCAAGCGATCATTGGTCTGTCTATTTGTTATGATCTCCGCTTTCCTGAATTATTCCGGGCATACAGTGCCGAAGATGTTAATTTACTGCTTCTCGCGGCAGAATGGCCGCTCAGTCGGATTGGGCACTGGAAGGTTCTGGTTCAGGCTAGGGCAATCGAGAACCAGGCATTTCTGGCTGCAGTTAACAGTGTAGGAATAACTGCAACAGACACTTTCGGAGGAAACAGCATGCTTGTTGATCCGAATGGAAACGTGTTATGCAGCGGAAATGATACCGAAGAATGCCTGATGATCATAGATTGTGATTTAACTGCTGCTGATACTTACAGGGACAGATTTCCTGTCCTGGATTCACAGCGTAAGGACTTGTTTAATATCCATCAACGGTAGAGGACGATCCCTACCTGATCCTGTACGGCTGTCTTCCAGCCATCTTCAATCAGTTTCTCAACCAGCGGCCGGTCAGGATAAAGCAGGACTATCTGAATTTCATATTGGTTAATCAGATTTAGCCATCCCTCCTTAGCATAAATCATGGTAAACCAATCATTAAAAACCTCATCACCGTACAGGTCAGTTCTGGCATCTATAAAAACCGGGTAATCCTCAGCTGCCCAAGCAAGATACCCTCCCCAATTGTATTCATTGAGCAGGTTGCCTGACAAATTTTCAGTTTCCATCTGATCAAGAACTTTAACCGGGTAATCTTTTTCAATTGCTGATCCAACGATTACCGGATGCCCGTTATAAAAGCCTTTTCCAAGTACAGCCAACCCTAACAATGAAACCAGGAACAGGTTTACCACCCTTGACAAGGAAGGGTTCAGCCTCTTTGCAGGGACCTTACCGGAAGTTTTTGTGATCCTTGCTAGAAGTCCCCCAATGGTTCTTGATGCTATTGGAACTGCAATTACTGCAAATGGAGCAATGTTTCTCCTGCCGGTCAAGGCCAGGTATCCAAAAACACCGAATGTAACAGCATCTATTAAGAGAATTTTCTTCCACTGGATTATGATTAAAATCCCGGTCAGGCAGAGAAAAAACAGGAAGAATGCCTGAACAGGTTCGCTATAGTCAGGCGGAAGCCATTCCTGAATATATTGCTTTACACGTACATGCATTGTTATAAAAGAAATTGTGTAAATTTTAAAACCATTCGGGTTCACCGCAACAGCCGCGATAGAAGCTGCAGCCCAAGCAGCCAGATGAATAAAATTTCGAATTTCTTCCTTGAAGGAACGATGAACAAGCAAATGCAGGAAATATCCGGCAAGATAAGCAGCAATGAAAATCAAACCAACTGTAGCACCGGCATGGTTGTTCGACCAAGCAAAAAAGAGGATAGGCAATCCATAAGCATTTCGATAGACTTTTTTTAGTTTGATATCGAGATACCAGCCGGAAAATGCCAGAAAAACAAGCGAAAAAAGTTGCGGCCTTGGAGTCAGCACCAGGGATATCAGGACAGTCCCACATAACAAGGTAAGCGTTTTGATAAATGGATTTCCAGTCAGCTGCAGCCACACAAAATATGCGCATATAACAGACAGTAAAACAACAAAAGCTTCGAGCCCCCAGAAATTGAGCAACCGGAAAAATCCATAAAGGAAAACCTGCCCTAGCCAGGAATGGTTAACCCATTCCTCACCTGCTTTTGTATATGACATGGTATCTATTAATAGCGGCTTTCCCTGGTCAACGGTTAGTTCTCCGGCTTTCAAATGCCACCACATATCGCTGTCGACAGGCGCTCTGGTTGCGATTAAGGCTACAAGTAACAGACTGATTACCAGGAGCAGCTGATCAAGTTTTTTTGTTTCATTGTCCATAACGGTCTACTCTATCAAACCAAGATCCAGGTCACCTGGTTCAACTCTTTGAGACAGGTTATAGAATACCAAGTAATCGCCAATTTTCTTTTCCTGCCAGGTAATGCTTTTTTTCAAGAATTCCTTCCTGATCCTGGCATCCAGCTGCGGATGGTTTGTCGTTATATACGCAGTTTTTTCGCCATCAGTAACAATTTCCGAGTACACTGGATACCTGTTATCGCGGCTGGTGTAGCGAAAGTCTTGGTGGTACGGCAATTCAGGTACAAAAACTATCTCTTCGTCTGAATGGAATGCTAGGGGGTAAGCAACCCAGTAATTGGTATACCCTGTTTTCTCATCATTTAACTCAAGGAAGTGGATTAATTTGTCATCGTAGCTGTGATCCACCTGAGCAATTAGATCGAATTGGGTTGTCAGACCAGGCGGGTTTTTCTTTGCACTTTCAACAATACCTAAAATATTAAAAGCAACAATCACCAGTATTATTGCGCCTGGTATTAATGGCCTGTGAGCTACTCTGCCAAGCACATAGCCAGCTAGAATAGCCAGCATATGTATGACTGGTAGAAAATACCTGCCGGATGGGTCGTTTCCAAATGGAGTAAAGACAAATCCCAACCCGAGCACGAGGGAAACCAAGAAAATTATCCGGATTAATTCATTCCCTTGCTCTGCTTTTATACTTTTTCGGTATAGAACAAAAATTAACACCCATGCAGCAATTGCTAGAGGTAAAATGGGTTTTGCCAGCGCATCTACCCCCCAGGGCGGGCGGATACCAAAGATCACCGTTACACCAAACAGGATCAGGTTCCTCAGGTGGAGCAAGGCAGAGAAAAAATAAGGCTCTCCTGAAACGTCCACAACCTTCCCCAGGTTTTCACCAAGTATGACCACTATCCCGTTTGATGCAACAAACGTAATCCATGGAATCATTCCAACAAGCAATCCAGCTGCCAGAGCCCCAAGCTTTGCCAGAAATTCTCCCCAATTTCTATGTGATGCTGTATTTTTCCCGACATGCATAATCGATAAGAAGGTCACAGGCAGGCTGTAAACCAGGGTAATACCATTTACCCAGAAACTAAAACCGGATATAAAACCAATGAAAACCAGGTACAACAGAGACTTACAGGTACCAGTAGCAGTTCTTCTAAAGAGTGCATACGCTACGAATAGCAGGCTTCCAAGTAAAAGACTTTCTCCATACCCGCCCAAGCTTATGGTTGTGTATAACATCATGGTAACAGTTGGAAATGCCAAAAAAATCCCGGTTATCACTGGCTGCCAGTCTGATTCTGAATTAAGCTTAACAAAGAACATGGATAATGCAATGGTTGCCAGATACAACAAGGTTTGTACTAAGCGGATCACCCAGACTTTTTCACCTAATATTGCAAACCCGCCAGCAACCAGCCAGGCATCCAGGCTGCCCATGTAAGCCTGACCGTAGAAGAATATTGGCCTCTCACCATCCAGGATGTGTTTTGCCATCAGTCCTACAATAGCTTCATCAGAATTGAAAGGAAAAACATCTTCCAGCAGTAAAACTACTTTAAATCCGGCTGCGAGGAGTAAAATTATTATCCTGAGAGAGGTGACAGATTTCTTAGACATCCAATTTATCTATTGTATGCACAAAAAACAATGAAAACAAATCTTGTAAGCAAAGCCCATCATATTTTGCCATTTGTGGTGATCGGTTTGCTAAGCATTTCTTATTTTCTGAGTTTGATGCAAGTGCCGTTCCATCCGGATGAAAGTACCCAGATTTATATGAGCAGCGATTTCGAAAAACTTTTCAATTCTCCTCGAGATCTGGTCTGGGAAAAAACTGCAGTCATTGACAGGCAAATGCAGCTCCGAATGCTGGATGCCCCTTTGACCCGCTACATGATCGGCCTGGCCAGGTGGATAACCGGAGAGAAAGCTATCCCGGTTGATTGGGATTGGACGCAGACATTTGAGTCTAACCGCAAAGCCGGCGCAGTTCCAACGAATAAGCTTCTTCTAACTGCAAGATTATCCGTTTCATTTGTTTTCCCATTTTCCCTCTTCCTTCTCTGGCAAGTACTAAAAAAGAATTTCAATTCACCTGCCGCCTGGATAGGCATTTTTGCTGCAGCCGGAAATGCATTGATTCTCTTGCATACGCGCAGGGCGATGGCCGAAAGCCTGACTTTTTTTATGCTCATTTGCTTAATATTCCTTATGTTTCAAAAAAAGCCTTCGCCTGTCATATTGGGGCTGGTTTCTGCTCTGATATTCAGCGCAAAACAGTCTACGGTAACATGGATCCTGGTTGCTTTTGCTTCAATCTTATTTGGATCAACTAATGCTGCAGGGACAATCAAGCGAAAGCTAAATAATTTATTCCTATGTGCAGGTACTTTTATCTTTATTATTTTATTATTAAACCCATTTACCTGGAAAAATCCTTATTCTTCTCTCCAGAGTGCACTTACAATGCGCCAGGAATTGGTGAGCCGGCAATACGCGGATATCAGCAGGGTATCGCCATCCGCGGCACTGAGCACACCTCTCCAAAGAGTATCTGCTTTAACTGCAAACCTGTTCTTTACTCCACCTGCTGTAGTTGACACTGCCAATTACATCGATGACCTGAAAGTATCAATCACCAGGTATAATGCAAATCCATTAAACAAATTGTTTAGAGCTTTCCCGGGCGGTTTTTTTCTCCTGGTTTTTAGCCTTTTTGGAATTTATGTAATTTTTCGGTTTCCCGCGCAGGCAAAATTTCGTGAAAGCGTGATTTTACTGATGGGAGGAATAGCTCAATTTCTCTTCCTTGCTGGAACTGTTCCGCTTCCGTTTCAAAGGTACGTAGTACCACTTGTGCCAATAGCGCTCTTTTTCTTTGCTATTGGCACAGGAAAGCTGGTTGAACTGAGTTGCCAGCGAATTAATTTATGGAAGCAAAATAGATCAAACCTCGATTGAATACACCTTGTGGCGTTTATAAATTTTTGCCCCCAGGTTCTCCATATCCCGCCTAACCTGGACAGCAGTATCAGCCATCTGGGTCTCTTCAGCATGCTTGAATTGTGTGCTCTTTAGTGTTTTAGCAATTTCACTGTACATCAAGGCATTTCCGCCCATCCCCTGGTATTCCGGCAGCACACCAACTCCATTTAGTGAGAGCCATTCTGTCTTTTTCAATTCGCTTAATAGGGTAAGAATTGTAAATGGATTCAATTTACCCTTGATCTTTTGCATCGCCCTGGATATATCCGGGAAAACAAACAAGAAGCCGATTACCTGGTCTCCGTGCATGATGATCTTCATCAGCTTGGGGTCTGCAATTACCATAATGTTGTCAATTACAAAATCCAGCTCCCGTTCGGAAAGAGGGTAATATTCCCAGTTGTTTATAAAGGCCTTGTTGTATGCATCCCCTATCTGATGCCCCATAGCGATCAGTTCCCGTTTTGTCTTGAATTCCTTAACGTACATCTTTCCGCGCTCAATAACCTTATCGGCCACGCGCTGTGCTTTCTCAGGAACTACATAATCTGAAGGGTCCAGGTAACAGGAGACAAACTCGTTTGCATGGTGGAAACCATATTCTTCGACCAGTTTGATGTAGTAGGGGTAGTTGTATTTCATCATATTCATCATCTGGCGGTGTTCATATCCCTCATACAACAATCCGTAACCATCCAGAGGCCCAAA
>CAYZCO010000004.1:0-212025 GCA_964476915.1 uncultured Leptolinea sp.
GCACCAGCCCGTCCCGTGTGCGCGACAGGCGCAGTGCGCTGCCATTTGCCAGGTAAATAGCGTTGGCAACCTGGCTGACAAGCGCAGCATGCGCTTTTAGCCAGGCATCCATATTGCGGCAGGTGGCTACCGTGAAACCAGCCCGGCGCAGCATATCTGCAATTTTCCGCAGGCGCAGGGTATTCTTTCCATTCAACTCGCCGATGGTTGTAACTTGCAGCCATGAGCTGGTGGTGTGGTAGCGCACAATGAATTTTCCGCGTGTGCCGCCAGCGCCGGCAAATCCCAGCAGGACACGTTCTTTTCCCAGGGAGGATGTCAACACATCCGGCCCCGACACATTATTGGTCATGAACAGGATATGGGGGCTGTTCTGGTTGGCTGCCAGGTGAGGGAGAACCTCCTCCAGCTGGTTGCACCGCACCAGCACGATGATCAGGTCATAGGCATCTTCGGGGTTGAGTTGGGCACAAGTTTTCACACGGGTGACGCTCATTTTATTGCCCGGGATGCGTGCCAGCACGATGCCGTGCTGTTCGATCTGTGCCAGCCTTTCGCCCCTCGCCAGGATGGTGACATCCTCCCCGGCTTCTGCCAGCCTGGCCGCAAAAACGCTTCCAAGTACGCCTGCCCCAAAAACAAGGATCTTCATTTTGCACTCCACGGTCAGCGCTGGATGCCCGAATGACAGCCAGCGGCTTTAAGCGTATTTTACTTCATTCCAGCATGAGGATATAATACGGTAAGGTAAGGTGAATCAAATAAATTGGACCACTGCAGGAGGGAAGATGACAGACCAACCCGGTTTTTATCTTGGGAAGAAATATGATGGTGAAAAGGGCAAGCTGCTTGACGACCAGATCTTCTACGATCCAGCTGACCTGACCACCCACGGCTTTGTTACCGGTATGACAGGCTCGGGCAAGACTGGCTTATGTGTCGGCTTGCTGGAGGAGGCTGCGCTGGAAGGTATTCCAGCCATTATGATCGACCCCAAGGGCGACTTGACCAACCTGCTGCTGCACTTCCCGGACTTCAGGCCGGAAGATTTTAAACCCTGGATTGACCCGGATGTGGTGCGGCGTGAAGGCAAAGATCTGGATTCCGCTGCCGCTGAGACTGCTGAATCCTGGAAGAATGGCCTGGCGCAGTGGGGCATCACTCCGGAGGATGTACGCAGGCTGGGTAATTCGGTAGATTTCACAGTCTATACCCCCGGTTCAACTGCAGGACAACCGGTCAGCATTCTGGCATCCTTTCGGGCACCTGAAATCCCGTGGGAGGACAACCGTGAGCTGTTAAGGGAAGAGATCTCAAGCACCGTAACCGCTGTACTGGGGCTGGTGGGGATGAATGACATCGACCCGCTGCGGTCGCGCGAGCATATCCTGCTTTCCAACATCCTGGAAAATGCCTGGAGCCAAGGTCAGTCACTTGACCTGAACGAGATCATCCTGCAGGTTCAGAACCCGCCCTTTGAGCGCCTGGGTGCTTTCCCTGTGGATAACCTGTTCCCTGCCAAGGACCGCATGGATTTAGCCATGCTGCTAAACAATTTCCTGGCATCGCCATCTTTCCAAACCTGGGTTGAAGGTGTCCCGCTGGATGTGCCGTCTTTCCTATACACACCCGACGGCAAACCCCGCCACAGCATTTTCTACCTGGCGCACCTGCCCGATAACGAGCGCATGTTTTTTGTAACCCTGTTGTTTGCTTCGATCGAAGCCTGGATGCGGCAGCAGCGCGGAACGGGCAGCCTGCGCGCCCTGGTGTACTTTGATGAAATTGTCGGGTACCTTCCGCCAGTTGCCAACCCGCCCTCGCGCCCGATCATGCTGCGTATGCTTAAGCAGGCGCGTGCATTCGGCGTGGGATTGCTCCTGGCTACCCAAAACCCGGTCGACCTGGATTACAAAGCCCTTTCCAATGCCGGCACCTGGTTCATTGGCAGGCTTCAAACCGAGCGCGACAAAGCCCGCCTGCTGGATGGACTTGAAAGCGCCCGCGGCGATATCAACCGGGGCGATATTGATAAGACACTCTCTGCCATGGGGAAACGGGTGTTCCTGCTGCATAATGTACATGCAAAAGCGCCTGTCCTGTTCCAGACACGCTGGGCAATGAACTACCTGGCTGGTCCATTGACCCGTGCACAGATACCCTTGCTAAACAAGCTGGCAGGTAAACAGGATGTTGCAGCAGTAAATGGTTCTGCTGCTGGGGCAGCTGCCCAGCAGGGAACTGTAAGAACTGAAGTCTCTACATCTGGAGATGCCGGGTACCAGAAAACCAAACCGGCTGTACCTGCCGGAGTTCCAGAATATTACCTGCCTGCCGACCTGGGTGTCAGCCAGGCGGTCAGCGCAGCCAATTTGCCGTCAGTCGGCGCGATGGAAACCCTGGGGATGGTATACAAACCTGCCCTACTGGCACAGGCTGAAGTGCGCTACGTGGTGGCCAAGTATGGTATGGAACACAACCGCATGTTCACTGCCATGGCAACCGAAGGGGGCAGGGGCACGGTCGATTGGGACAGGCAAGCCTGGCGAGCTGTCGGCAGGGATGAACTGCAGAGTATGCCAATGCCAAACATCCAGTTTGGCATGCTGCCGGGTTGGCTTTCGGATGCCAAGGTGTTCAACGCCAACCGGGCGGATTTCGAAGACTGGGTGTTCCGCAATGGAACCGTCAGGGTAAAAGTAAACCAGGCGCTCAAAGTCTTTGCCGATCCTTCTATAAGCGATGCCGAATTCCGTGAGAAATGCAGTCAAGCAGCGCGGGAGGCGGTGGAAGCCGACCTGAAGAAGCTGGCTGCAACCTACGAGAAGAAACTGGACGCCACTTCTTCAAAGCTAAAAAAACAGCAGCTTGAAGTAGAACAACAAAAATCAGAGTTGAGCTCGCGCAGGGTGGAAGAGCTGGGGACAGCTGGTGAATTGCTGGTTGGTCTGCTGGGCGGAAGGAAGCGCAGTGTCAGTAAATCCATTACCAAGCGCCGCATGACCAGCCAGTCAAAACTTGACCTCAAACAGGAAGAAGAGGAGCTGGCACTGCTGATCAAGCAGGATGAAACCCTCCGGACTGAATATGCACTGGCACAAGAAGAGGTGAAAGAGAAGTGGGCTCGAGAAGTGAATAATGTAGTTGAGGTCCCGGTCAACCCTACTAAAACCAATATCTTCCTGGATAATTTCTGCATCGCCTGGGTGCCGTATTACCAGGTGAAGAGCGGGGGAACGGTCAGCGAAGTTCTGGCAGCCAGGCGCGAAACCTAGAAACGCAAAAGGTGCGGCCAAATCGGCCGCACCTTTTTTATCCCCAATAATTCGGTTAACCCATATCTTGCCGGCCGGATAACGCCCGCAGGATGGTGTTCTGGTCGGCGTATTCCAGGTCGCCGCCCATCGGCAGGCCGCGCGCCAGGCGGGTGGTGCGCACTCCGATCGAAATCAGCTGCTGCCGGATGTACAGGGCTGTGGCATCGCCTTCCATGCTGGGGTTGGTAGCCAGGATGACCTCGGTTACCGAACCCTGCCTTACCCTTTCAAGCAAAGGCTTGATCTTCAAGTCATCCGGTCCGATGCCTTCGATCGGGGAAAGGACACCATGCAGCACATGGTACTGGCCTTTAAAACCGCCAGTGCGTTCCAGTGCAAGCACATCCAGGGCTTCTTCGACCACGCAGATGATCGCGGGGTCGCGGCGCGGGTCAGCACAGATCTCGCACAGGGGCTGGTCTGCCAGGGTAATGTTAAAACACTGTGGGCACATGCCGGTAGCGCTGTGCAGGTTGACGAGTGCATCTGCCAGCTGCTGCGACAGGTCGCTTTGCGAACGCAGCAGGAAAAAAGCCAGGCGTGAGGCAGTTTTGGGGCCAATGCCCGGCAGGCGCGAAAGTGAATCGATCAGGTTCTGGACAGGGAGCGGTAGTACTGCCATATTTCCTTAGAACCCGAAACCGGGCAGCCCGCCCGCCAGCGGTCCCATGCGTTCGGCAGCCAGCTCGCGTGATTTTTCGAGTGCCAGGTTGGCAGCGCTGAGCACCAGGTCTTGCAGCATTTCCGCATCAGCATCTTTCAGCAGGTCGGGGTCGATCTCGAATGCCGTGAACTGCTGATCGCCAGTGATGGTGGCTTTAATTGCGCCGCCGCCGGCGGTAACACTCACGGTTTCGCTCTTCAGTTCTTCTTGCGCCTTTTCCATCTGCTCCTGCAGCTTGCGGATCTGGGAGAGCATTGCGCCTTGCCCGCCGCCTGAAGCGGGTCCACGATTGAATCCTTTTGCCATATACTACTCCTTCTTTTTGATTACGCCGCCCAGGTTAAGGGCGGTCCTTACCATACCATCTTCTTCAATTTCCAGGTCCAGGGGTGCGCCGGCTGCTTTCCGGTTAAGCACACAGGAGATCTTGACCGTTTTTCCGAGGAGATGGCTGAGTGCATTTTGTGCCAGCCCGACGTTTTCGGGTTTTTCCATCCTGTCTTTGATGGCTTCGTTGGTGAAAGCCAGCACCAGGGTATCGCCTTTCATAGTTATCGGCTGGCATGAATTCAATAGCCCTTCAGTAACAGGGCGCTGTTTGCGTACTGCTTCCTTGACCTGCTTCCAGCTTGCCAGGATTTCCTTCAACCCGATACTGCTGTCAGCGGCAGGGGTTGGCGGGGCAGTTTGAGGCTTTTCTGCTGGAAGCCCAGCAGCGGGCGGGTTTTCAGGTTTTTGGCTGGCGGCTGATGCTGCCGGGTTGGCAGAAGGTGCAGGCTTCCCTGCAGCCGGGCGGGAACTGGCTTGAGCCGAATGCCGGATTGGGGTAGGGACAGTAACAGGCGCTGATTGAACGGATGGTGTAACAGCGGACGTTTCAACTGCCTTCCATTGGACCGATTCTGCCAGGGCAAGCTCAAGCTGTAACCCTGGCTGCCATCCAAGGCGGACATCGGTCGCTGCTTCATTGAAGACTCGGATGATCTCCAGCAGATGGTCCATCGGAAGGCTTTCAGCCTGTACACCCATCAGCTTGCGCACTTCTGTTGAACTTTCGAGCTGGTCTTTCTTGCCCATCTTGATCAGCATCAGGTTACGGCAGTAATCCACTACCTGGCGGGCAAACTGGCGTGGATCGCTACCAGCGTCCAGGGTGTGTTGGATGATGTTCAACCCTTCAGCTGGTTTTTGCTGGATAACAGCATCAAGCAACTCGACCACAGCCTGGTTGGTGGCGGTACCGAGTACATTCTGCGCATAGGCAAGCGTTACAGTTTCCTCGGTGGATGCAAGCTGGTCAAGCAGTGAAATTGCATCCCGCATTGACCCGGTTGCCTGGCGGGCGATCAGGGTCAGGGCATCCGGCTCAACTGCGATCTTTTCACTGCTGCATTTTTCCTGCAGGTAGTTCACCATTTCCGGGACCGGGATACGGCGGAACTCGTAGCGCTGGCAGCGTGATAACACGGTTGCAGGGATCTTGTGGATCTCGGTAGTCGCCAGTACAAAGATAGCATGGGGTGGGGGTTCTTCCAGCGTTTTCAACAGGGCATTGAAAGCTGCCGTAGAAAGCATATGCACTTCATCTATAATGTAAACTTTGTACCTGGCGCTGGTCGGGCTGAAATTCATCTTTTCGCGCAAGGCGCGAACATCATCCACGCTGGTGTTTGAGGCTGCATCAATCTCGATCAGGTCCAGGAAACGTGATTGATTGACTTGCTGGCAGGCATCACAGGCATCACAGGGCCGTTCTGCCAGGTCTTCATGCAGGCAGTTGACTGCTTTTGCCAGCAGTCGTGCGGTGGTGGTTTTGCCGGTGCCACGGGGGCCTGCAAACAGGTAGGCATGGGCTACCCTGCCGGAGCGGACCGCATTCTGCAGTGTGTGGATGATGTGGTCCTGCCCGATCACCTGCTCCCAGCGGGAAGGACGCCATTCTCGGTAAAGCGCTTTTTTCATGCAACTCCTGCTATGGTATCTGGAACCTGGAGCGCAGGTTGCCTTCAGGGTCGTAAATGGCTGCTACTTCCCCTTGCGACCAGACCGGCTGCTTCAAGCCCCAAAATAATGAGATTACGGTATTGCTTCCAGAGCGTGTGTACACTTCCACAACCCCGCTATAGAGGGTGATAGCTGGAAAGGTATACACATTCCCGTCCCCGTCCTTCAGTACCCAATCCTGCAGCAGCAGGGGATCGCTGCCGGTATGCCTGATACGCACCACTTCCGTCTGGAGGTCGCCGTAACCGAATACATTTTCGATCTCCAGGACCTCCTTGCCGGGGGGCGGCAGGGTAACCTGTACGGCAGTTTCTACAGGAATTCCTGCCTGGCTGTTATGGTTGACAGCGCTGGTGCGCAGAGTTGACCAGAGTACCAGGACAACCAGCATGGTGCCAGCAGATACAGCAATGTTCAGGAGAATAAATGGCAGCCAGGATTTTTGGAATTTCATCAGTATCTGGTTGAATCATAGCATAGTTTTCCGTTAAAATGGTTCATACTGGATTGGCATGCTTGAATTTTAAGAACGGGGAATTATCATGTGACTTATATCATTGACGGGCACAACCTTATACCGCACATCCCAGGGCTGCACCTGGCGGATTTGGATGATGAAGACGCCTTGATCCGGCAGCTGCAGGAATTTCACCGGGTAAGCAGGCGTGCCATCGAGGTCTTTTTTGATAATGCACCAGCCGGGCACAGCGGGAAAAAGCGGAAAGGAATGGTCAAGGTCCATTATGTCCGGGCAGGAATGACTGCCGATGCGGCGATCCTCAGGCACCTGAAAGATCTGGGAAAAGGGGCAAGGAACGTTACGGTGGTCAGCTCAGACAGGCAGGTAGCCGCTGGAGCCAGGTCTTACCATGCTGACGTGAAAGTGTCAGCCGTTTTTGCGCAGGAGATGCTGGCAGCCATTATCCAGGCTCAGAAAGCACCGGAGGAGACACCTTCTCCTGACGATGCAGACACTGCCTACTGGCTGGAACAGTTTGGCAGGGACAAGAGTGACAGGCTCTAAACCCCAAGCGCTCAGAATATTTTAATAATTAAACGGTTTCGGGAATTGGATTATTAAATTCGGGATTGTAAATGCCGGGTATTTATTAATCATTTCTCATGGAATCTTAAATATCCTCAGGTATATTTATTCTGACGCCTAAAAAACTATTATTGGTACATCAGGTGTCACCGCCGTTTGCTTCTGCCCCCGTGTTCCCCCCACACGGCGGCACTTGAAAAGTAGAATGGCGGTTCCCTCCAGAACGCTGCCGGAATGTCCCCCCCCATATCCGGCAGCGTTCCTTCTTAATCAACAATCCGGTCCCTTCTGGAACCGGATCGCTTTTTTTAATGCAGGTATCTTTTTCCGTGCTGGGTCAGATCACACCCAGCTTTTTACCGACTTTGATAAAGGTTTCGAGGCCTTGGTCTAGGTCAGCCTGGCTGTGAGCTGCCGAGATCATAACCCGGATGCGGGCTTTCCCCTTGGGGACAGTTGGAAAACCGAGCGACATGGCGAACACGCCTTCATCAAATAATTCGCGCGAGAATTGCTGCGCCAGCGGCGCTTCACCGAGCATGATAGGGGTGATGGGGGTCACGCTCTGGCCGGTATCGAAACCGGCGTTTTTCATTTCAGCCTTGAAATAGCGGGCGTTAACCCATAACCTGTCAACCAGTTCGGTTGAGCTTTCGAGGATATCCAGAGCGGCAATACAAGCAGCCACATCCGGGGGCGTCATGGCGGAAGAGAAAAGGAACGGACGGCCGCGCTGGCGCAGCCATTCAACGATAACCGCATTTCCAGCCACCACACCGCCCATAACGCCGAAGGCCTTGGAAAGTGTACCGACCTCGATATCCACCTTGCCGTGCAATCCAAAGTGGTCCACAATACCGCGCCCGCCTTTGCCCACCACGCCCTCACCGTGGGCATCATCCACCATGAGCATGATGTCATGGGCATTGGCGATCTGGTAGATCTCGTCCAGCGGTGCCATGTCGCCGTCCATGCTGAATACGCCGTCAGTAATGATGATCGCCCGCCGGTAGCTGCCTTCATTTTCTTTAATGGCGCGTTCCAGGTCGAGAGGGTCGGCATGCGCAAAGCGGATGATCCGCCCGCCGGACAGCCGGCAGCCGTCAATGATGCTGGCATGGTTCAATTCGTCCGAGAAGATCACATCTTCTTTTGTGACCAATGCCTGGATGGTTGCCAGGTTGGCACAAAAACCGGATTGGAAGGTGATAGCAGCTTCAACACCCTTAAATGCTGCCAGCCGCCTTTCCAGCTCAAGGTGCAGGTCCATGGTGCCGGCAATCGAACGGACTGCTGCCGGACCAGCTCCGTAGTCTTCCAACCCTTTTTTGGCTGCAGCCACGATCTCCGGCCGGTTTGCCAGCCCAAGGTAGTTGTTGGAGCAGAAATTCAATACTTTCTTGCCATCCACTACCAGCCACGCGCCCTGCGGCGAGCTGATGGTGCGGATGCGGTTATACAGGCCTGCGCTTTTCAAACCTTCAAGTTCCTGGTTCATCCAATCCAATCTTTTACCCATGTATTCACTCCCTCTTTCAGGATAGATATTTGTTTAGCATAACCCTTAAAATTATACATCCTGCTGTATATCCAGCAGGTACCCGAACTCAGCCAGTGCACATCGGACAGCATCGATACCGCCAGGCCGAACAGTACAAACCGTGGGGGATAAAACTTCTTTGATAAACCGGCCTGCACGTGAATTTGTCAGCTGTTCCATTAGCTGAGGGGAGTCCAGCTTGAGGATTATGGCAGTCTCCATCAAGGCGGCAGTTCCATCTTTTTCCCAGCGCTGGATTGCCTGCAGGATGCCCGGAGGCAGGGGCGGGTCTGCATGCCTGTGAAGCAGGGCTTCCAGCTTCGAAGCCTGCAGCCCCTGTTTTTGGGCATTGAACAACCCGGCAGGTGTTATCCGGTATCGGTAGGTATTCTCCTTGATCCCAAGCCATTCACAAAAGCGTGCCATCTGGTAGCGCAGCGGCCGTAAGGCCGTGCGGTCGATCAGAAGAGAACCGGAATTGTCCAGGCGGATACGGCCGGGCTGAGGCTCACGGACAGCGGGGAGGCGGTTTTCCAGCAATGCCATTGCCCATCCTGACCATTTAAATGCATACGCTGATTTTTGGCCATCACCAGCCAGGTCTATCAACCCCAGCAGGTGCATGGGTCCGGTTACCAGATAACGTACCAGTTCACCCTCCACTTCATCCCAACTGTCGAATCCGCGCAGGTACTGGCCGTCTTCAGCGCGCTGGATGAACCATGAATCGTAATCACCAGAAGGCCGCTGGAAATCTGGTTTTTCTTTCTTAACATGGCTGATAAACCCATTCAAGTCCCACCAGGTACCAGGAGGGACAAACCGCAGCATACTGACTAAAAATTGCCGGGCAGGCTGGGGAGAATTTGTCCAATTCCCTTCAAAGACCAGGCCATCCAGCAGGCGCAGCTCGTTTAATGAGGTGCTATTTTGCCAGCCCTGAACCAGGAAGAGCAGGGATTCCGCCCTGGAGCTTTCCAGAAATTTGCGCACATTATTCGGGTCTGGCATGGAGGATGCATCCATCAGTTCACAGGCACGAAGCAGGCTGGAAAGGAATGGAAAATCCTTATTCAGGAATGCGGCTTGCTGCTGGTCCGGGTTTAACCCGGTGCGCAGTGCTGCCAGATAGGTACAGGCATCATCCACCAGGCTGGAAGAGGCTGGAAGGACCTGCTGCTTTTCCGGCAATACCGCAGGGTGCCCAGGAGGGCTACTGCCGGCAGTTGGCGCGGGTTTCAAGATCGCCAGGAACTCATCAGGGATGAATGCAAATTCCTGTGGTTCCCCTTCAGTCTTGAGGAAATCTTTGGCGATCAGACCGCAGTAATAGAGCTGCTCTGTGATGGAGACAGGGCTGCGGTCGGGCCTTTCACGGTCGCGTTTGGCGGCGCCCATGATGCGGAACGTACCGTGATTGCGGGTGAACTCAGCCCAGGGCATGGCACCGCCGCCAGCCGCCAGTTTTAGGAAGGTTTCGCGGGCATCTTCCGTCAGCATGTCAAGCATCCCTTTCACAGCCTCGGGATGGTTGATCCGTGAAATAAACCTGGCAAGCATCTGCCTGGGAGGTCCGGGGTCAAGCTCAACATCCCACTTTTCTGCAAGGATGCGCAGCATGCCCAGATCGTAATGAAGGAAAGACTTTTGCAGGTCAGGCATAGGCTTAAGAACAAACTTGCTCTTTACGAAATTATACTGTATCCGTTTGACTCGCAGTTCCCGCGGCCTGTATAATACTTTTGCATGGCCAGATAAGGAAGAAAGCATGGCACTAAAAGGCAACCTGCGCGATTTCAGCTTAACCCAGCTGCTCAACCTGATCAACCTGTCGCGAAAGACGGGCATACTTGTCATTGAAACTGCAGAAGAATCTGCCCGGCTGGCTTTTGGGGATGGGAAACTTGCCTATGCCAGCCTGGGCAGCCAGCCAATTGGGCTGCCGTCAATTTTACGCAATGGCAACTACATCAACAAAGCCCAGTACCGCATCCTGGTGGAGCGGACCGGGAATATGACCGACAAGGAAATCGGGCTGCTGCTGATCAATGCAGGCTATGGTTCACAGGAAGAGATCTTCACCCAGGTGCAGCAATTCTACCTGCGCATTGTCCGGCGTTTGTTCACCTGGCTCGAGGGTGATTTCCATTTTGAAACCGATCTGCTGCCAGCAGATGATGTGATCACCACCCGGATCGACCTGGAAGACCTGATCATGGAAGGTTCCCGGCAGATCCACCAGTGGGAGCGCATGCAGGAGGAACTGCCAGACCTGGATGTCCGCCTGCGTTTCAGTGAAAAACCGGAAAAGGATATCCGGAAAGTAAACCTGAGCATGGAAGAGTGGCGGGTAGTTTCTTACATCAATCCCAAAAACTCCATCCGCCAGATCAGCCGGGCTGTGAAAATGAATGACATTGAAATCCGCAGGGTGGTGCTCGGCCTGATGCAGGCTGGCATGGTTGAGGTTATCCAACCGGAGATCAAACCCATCAACCAGGAAAAGATGTTCCATACCAATGACCGGCGGGAACAGCGATCGCTGATAAACAGGATCATTGCCCGCTTGCGGTCTTTGTAAACCGGGATGAGAAGATGCAAAACCTAAAGATTGTAGTGACAGGACCATTCAATGCAGGCAAGACAGAATTTATCCGTTCTGTCAGTGAGATCGATGTGGTTAATACAGAACGGAAGATCAGCTCTCCCGCCGAGAAAGTGAAAGATACCACTACGGTAGCCATGGATTTCGGGCGCATTACAGTAGATGAAGAGCTGGTGCTTTATCTCTTCGGAACCCCAGGCCAGAAGCGTTTTGATTTCATGTGGGAGATCCTATCGGAAGGCATGCTTGGTTTTGTCGTAATGGTCGACAGTACCCGTCCCGAGACCTTCCGCGAGGCGCGCTCGATCCTGGAAACCTTCCGCAAGTATGCCCGGACGCCGTATGTGGTGGCAGCCAATAAGCAGGATTCGAAAGATGCCTGGGAGACCGGAGACCTGCGCATTGCCCTCAGGCTGGAGGAGCATGTCAAGATCATCCCGTGTACGGCCATGAACCGCACCGATGTTAAAAATGTTTTACTCGAACTGCTTTACATCATCCTGGCTGAAATGGATGCTGAGGAAGCGCACTGATCCGCTGATCCTGTACTAAGACCCGGATAATTCCCCGACCCAAACCTCATAAGGCTGCAACAATAGCTTCCCGCTGGAAGGCGGCTGATAGCCTGATTTGCTGGACAGGATCACCCTGGAGACCCGGTTTAGCTCCGGCAGGTGTATGGTACGTCTTTTCGATGTGTAATTCATTGCTACCAGGCAGGACTGCATTGGCGCAGTACGGCTGAATGCCAGAACAGAACGAGATTTTTCAAGCAATGGCTGGTAATCCCCGGTTTGCAGGGCAGGGTTCTGTTTCCGTACAGCCAGCAAGCGCCGGTAGGCATGCAGAAGGGAACCAGGATCAGACAGCTGCTGCTCAACATTCACACCCCGGGCATAATTGGGATTGACGGGCAGCCAGGGGGTAATACCTTCCGGGCAGAAACCGCCGTTGGGGGCATTTTTCCACTGGAGCGGGGTGCGGCAGATATCCCTGCCGCGGCGGGCGGCGATGGCTGCAGCTTGCTGTGGATCTGTACCGTCTTTAATTTCAAGGTTGTAGATATGGTTGCTTAATGGGTCCCGGATCTGGCTGATGTCGGAAACCAGGAAATCGGTCATCCCGATCTCTTCGCCGTTATAAAGGAATGGGGTACCCTTGATGAAAAGCAGCATGGCCAGGTTGACTTCGGCCAGCTCACGGTCATGCAAGCCGTCCCCGAAACTGCTGATCATGCGGGAAGAATCGTGGTTGCCAAGCGTATTGCACGGCCATGCGCCGGGCGGCAGGGCTTCAAGCCGAGTTTTCTGGTTGGCACGCACCCAGGCGGGTGAGATGAGACGGGTGTGCATCAAAGGAAAGTTAAATGAAAGATGCAATTCATCATCACCGTTGCCGTAAAAGGCGATATCCTCAGTTTCACCTACCAGCACCCGGTCATCAAATTCATTTACCACCTTGCGCAGTTCCTGCATCAGGGGGTGCACCCCTGGCTGGTCGACCTGCTGCTCGAACAGTCTCATCCACTTGCGGTGAACCTGTCGCTGTTCTGCCGGGGTATGGGCAGCTTTTGCGAAGGTATGCATATCGTCAACCGTGTACGGTAGCTTGTTATCCTTCAAGCGTTCATCTTCGAAAATGGTTCCAACTGCATCCAGGCGGAAACCATCCACACCCAGGCGGAACCAGAACCGCACCACATTCCACATGGCTTCCCTTACCTGCGGGTTGTGCCAGTTCAGGTCAGGCTGGCCTTTGAAGAAGAAATGGTAATAATACTCGCCTGTCTGGGGGTCATATTCCCAGGCAGGGCCGCCGAATGTGGATGACCAGTCGTTTGGTGGCTGGCCGTCCCTGCCCTTCTTCCAGATATACCAGTCACGTTTGGGGTTATCGAGGCTGGAGCGGCTATCCAGGAACCAGGGATGCTGGTCGGAGGTGTGGTTGAGTACCAGGTCGAGGATGACGCGGATATCACGCTGGTGGGCTTCATCCAGGAAACGGTTGAACTCATCCAGGGTGCCGTATTCCGGGGCAACACTCGTGTAGTCGGAGACATCATATCCGCAGTCGCACATGGGGGAAGGATAGTGGGGGGAAAGCCAGATGGCATTGATGCCCAGGTCTTCCAGGTAATCCAGCCGTGAGCGCATGCCAGCCAGGTCCCCGATACCGTCGCCATTACCGTCTGCAAAGCTGCGCGGGTAAATCTGGTAAAACACTGCGTTCTGCCACCATTTTTGTACGGATGGATTCGTCATGCTGGAAAATTCCTTGTCACTTCATACTTATGATGGATGCGCGCATTCCACTACCAGCTATTTCAGCCAGGGTTACCCGGTCGATCTGGTTCTGGCGCAGCGAAGGGGACACGGCTGAAACACGGATGTAATTATCCGTCAGACCATGCATCTGCCAGCCGTCTGGTCCGATGGCATCTGCGCTTTCCCATAACACATCCATTTCTTTTTCAATAAACTGTTGCAGGAATTCGCCACCCGTCACTGCCAGCGCCTGGCGCATCAAGCTGGCGCGCTGCTTACGCACAGCGGGGGGAACCTGGCTGCTCATGCGGGCTGCCGCAGTTCCGGTGCGGGGGGAGAAGGGAAAAACATGCCCGGCAGCGAACTTCATTTCACCCACAAATGCCAGGCTTTCTGCAAAGTCGTCTTCCGTTTCGCCCGGGAAGCCTACCAGGATGTCGGTAGTGACGGCAGCCTGTGGGATCAGGCTGCGGATGAGATGTATCAGCCTGCGGTATGCATCGGGGTTGGTGTTGCGCGCCATCCGCTTCAGGGTGGCGGCAGCTCCGGATTGCAGGGGTAAGTGAAAATGGCGGCACAGGCGTGAATCTTCCCACAAGGTAAAAAAGGATTCTTCCAGGTTCCAGGGTTCAACCGATGACAGGCGGATACGCCTGACGTCCGTCTCTGCCAATATAATGCGGATGAGTTCGCGCAGGTGCAAGGGCGGATTAAAATCCTGCCCCCAGGAACCAAGTTGCACACCCGAAAGTACGATCTCATTCACCCCGCCGGCAGCAGCGCCGCGGATATCCTCCAGGACTTCTTTAATGGATTGGCTGCGGCTCTGGCCGCGGGCAATGCGGGTGATGCAGTAGGTGCATAAGTTATCACAGCCGTCCTGGGCTTTGATAAAGGCGCGTGTGCGTGCGTGCAATCCAGGCAGGGGCATGCGTGCAAGGGGCTCCAGATCATGGTCTGGAATAGGCTTACCCTGAAAGAGGGCAGCGATCCCATCCTTGGCGTCATTGCTGACCACCTGGGTCACACCGGGAAGTCCGGCAGCGGCTCCGGGTTCCATCGTCGCCCAGCATCCAGTGACGATGATCTCGGCGCGCGGGTTACGGCCAGCCTGGCGTATCTTCTGGCGCGAATCGGAGGCTGCCGCGCTGGTTACCGAGCAGGTGTTCACCACGACCAGGTCAGCTTTCTGGGCGGATTCGACCAGTTCGTGCCCATCTTTGCGGAACTGGCTGCCGATCTTCTCAATTTCACTCTGGTTCAGGCGGCAGCCGATTGTGTCGAGAAAGACTTTCATGCAGGTGCTTATACCATAATTTCTGATCTGCCGGGGTATTCTGTTCCCCTAAGGCTGGCTGAAATAACGTTCCATAAGTCGGGCTGCGGTTTGGAGCGTTTCCGGATCCTGGATGGCATAGCTCTGGGCAAGGGCTAGGTGTTCAAGTGCAAGCTGCGGCTTGCCCTGGTTCAGGTATACCTGCGCCAGATGTAAATGGGCACTGGCATGAGCAGGGTCGAGTTTAATGGCTGCCCTGTAATATCGGCTGGCGTTTTCCATGTCCCCCAGGGCAGCCATGACACGGCCCATTGTGTCGAATGAATCCGGATCGTTGGGGGCGAGCAGCATTGCCTTGCGGGCAGCAGGCAGCCCTTCATCCCGCAGGTGTATTCCGGTTGCGGCGCAGTATCCTGCCAGGGTTCTCCAGAACTGGGCATTCTGTGGTTCCAGCAAGGTTGCTTTTTTAAAGTGAGGATAGGCCTCTGCAACTAAATCCATTTCAACCAGGGTGCTGGCTATTTCGAGCTGCCAGATGCCTTGACCGGGCTCCTGGCGGACAGCACGGTAAAGGGCTGGAAGTGCTTTTTCAGGGTAGCCCTGCCGGCGCTGCTGCATTGACTGAATCGCATTGGCAATGACGGAATCAGGGTTAGCGGCGAGAGCCTGTTCAATCAGCCCGCTTCCATCCTTGCCGGTCTGGTAAAGCGCTTCCGAGAGGAACGCCAGCGCCTCGGGGTAATCCGGTTCAATTTCAAGAGCAGCCCGAAAAGCCAGGGCTGCCATCTCCCATTCATTGATAAGCCCAAGCGATCTGCCAGCCATAACCAGTTGATACGCTGGGTTGTCATCATCCTTGTATGACAGGACCGGCCTGAGGGTATCGTATGCCGCCTGGTAGTGCGGGTCAGCTTCCGCTGCCCTGACCAGGGAAGACAAGGCAAGGTCGGGATCGTCCAGGCTGGTGAGGACAGCAAGCTGGTAAAGGGCTGAGGCATCAGCCGGGTAGGCTGCAACCCAAGCCTGCAATGTCTCTTTTGCCAGATCCAGGTTGCCATCCTGTTTTTGAAGTTTCACCAGGCTGGCATACACCCGTGCATCCGGCTGGGGGTCACCGGCGAGTTCTGTTAAAATGGATAAAGCAGATGAATTATCCCCTTCCAGGAGGTACAGCTCAGCCAGTTCAGCTTTATGCCTGGAACTGAGGTGCGTTAATTTTGCGGCGTTTTCATAGGCCGTGATAGCTGTGTGCAGGTCTCCTGCTGCCCGGCTGCCGGCAGCCAGCCGAAGCCAAGTTTCCGGCTGTTGCGGGGCAAATTTGAGCGCAGCCTGCAAAGATTGAACCACCTGCTCGGGTTGGTTCTGTTCGTTTGCATTCCTGGCATTTTGCATGGCAGAAATATACGGCAGGGCAAGCGGGTTCAGCTGAAGCTGCCAGGCAAGCATGAAGATGAGGGCTGTTTTTAATAGAAGGGTAGATATCGATTTTTCCATGCGGATGTTAATTTTGATTTTATCCGAAAACCGTAATCTAAAAACGCAACTGGTGTGGTTAGAAATGAGGTTTCAAAAATTGACGGTATAATTATTATTTGGTAGAATAATGCGCTTTTATGAGAAGCGTGCGAAAGGTACCGGGAAACCGGTGATTTTTAATTATGAACATAGATGATGACCGCGGCACTACAGTGCTGCGGAGAACCGCGGATTACAACCCCCCGAAATCTCTGCAAACATGGTTAATAGGCAGACCTCTGCAAACCGCAGATGCACCGCACCAGACGATCGGAAAATTCATCGGGCTGGCGGTTTTCGCCTCGGACGCCCTGTCATCGACAGCTTACGCTACCCAGGAAATGCTGGTCATCCTGATCATGGCAGGTATGGGCGCCCTTCATTACTCAATCCCTCTCACGGTCGGGATCGTTCTCTTACTTACCATCCTTACCTTTTCTTATGAACAGACCATTCATGCCTATCCAGATGGTGGCGGAGCATATATTGTAGCCCGTGATAACCTGGGAGAGCTGCCGGCTTTGATCGCTGCTGCAGCATTACTGACGGATTACATACTGACAGTATCTGTTTCCATGTCATCTGGTATTGCACAGGTTGTGTCTGCTTTCCCGGTCTTGTTTCCATACCGGGTTCAAATCGCGATTGGGTTTATTGCGATTGTTATGCTGCTTAATCTCAGGGGAGTGAAAGAATCCGGCAAGGCGTTTGCCATTCCGACCTATATTTTTGTCCTTTTGATGTACATAACGGTAATTGTGGGGTTGGTTAGGCTGGCAGCAGGTACGCTTGGCCTCGTTGAGAACCCGCCGCACCTGGAAGTGGAGACTTTTCAGCAGGTCACCGCATTTCTTATCCTGAGGGCTTTCTCCAACGGAACAGCAGCAGTGACCGGTACCGAAGCGATCTCAAACGGGATCACTGCATTTAAAGAACCCCGCAGCAAGAACGCCGGCATCACGCTGATCTGGATGGCAGTCATCCTGGGTTCATTAATGATGGGGATTTCTTTCCTGGCATATCACATCCAGGCAATTCCGGCCGAATCTGAAACGGTCATTTCGCAGCTTGCGCGGACAGTTTTCGCGAACCGCGGGCTGCTATATTTGGGTGTAATTGCTGCCACTACCGTGATCCTTATTCTGGCAGGCAACACCGCGTTTGCCGGTTTTCCGCGGCTTGGGGCGCTGGTAGCTGAAGACGGCTTTTTACCCCGCCAGCTGACCTACCGAGGAAGCCGCCTGGTCTATTCCTATGGAATCGTGGCTTTAGCGGTTATTTCAGCTTTGTTGATCGTGTTTTTCAAAGCCAGTGTGACCGCATTGATACCTCTCTATGCCATTGGTGTATTCCTTTCATTCTCCCTGTCGCAGGGCGGTATGGCCAGGCGCTGGTGGAAATCCGGACAGCTCGAAAAAGGTATTGAGATTCAGGAACGCGGTTCAACCCTTAAATATGATGCGGGCTGGAAACACAAAATGATCATCAACGGCTTTGGGGCAATTGTAACTACGGTGGTCATGTTCGTCTTTGCAATCACAAAATTCAGCGACGGCGCATGGATCATCGTCTTGCTCATCCCCTTGCTGGTGATAATTTTCTGGTGTATCCATTTGCACTATCGCGGACTTGCAAACCGGCTTTCGCTGGAAAACTACGGTTCTCTGCCTTACCTGGCACGCAACCGGGTAATCATCCCAATCGCCGGCGTGCACCGCGGCACGCTTGAAGCCCTGCGCTATGCAAAAACACTTTCGGACGACATCACTGCGGTCCACATTTCCATCGACGCATCCCAGGCAGAAAAAGTGCGGGAAAAGTGGGAGGTCTGGGGGGAAGGGATCCGCTTGTTGATCCTGGAATCCCCATACCGGCTGATGGTGGAGCCGCTGCTGGATTACATTACTGAGATACACAAGCAGTTAAATCCGAATGAAACCATCACCATTGTTGTGCCGCAATTCATCCCAAAACACCGCTGGAATAACCTGCTGCACACCCGCACAGCTGATACCCTGCGGCGGATCCTGCTGAACTGGCCGGAAGTCGTGATCATTGAAGTTCCCTACCAGGTAGATTAACCGGTAGAGAGAGGAAAGCATGAAAGTTATCGTTGTTGGTTGTGGACGTTTCGGCTCTGAACTGGCTTACCGCTTGTTCAAATCCGGGCACGAGGTGGCAATTGTGGATGCCATCCCCGAGGCTTTTAATATCCTGCCTGTTGATTTTCGCGGCAGGTTGATCGAAGGCGATGCGCTGAACCAGGATGTTCTGCACCGGGCAGGTATTGAAAACGCAGATGCACTGGCAGCCACCAGTGATAATGATGCCATGAACCTGGCAGTTGGGCACATTGCCAGCCGTTTCTACAATGTCAAACGGGTGGTTGCCCGCAATTACGACCCGAAACTGCGCCCGATCTTTGACCAGTTTGGCATCCAGATGGTCAGTTCCAGCCTGTGGGGATCGCAGCGGCTTGAGGAATTAATTTATCACTCTGAAGTGCGGACGGTGTTCTCAGCTGGCAATGGTGAAGTAGAGCTCTACGAGGTATACATCCCTGCAGACCTGGCTGGCAAGAAGGTCAAAGACATCTTCGGTATTCCCGGCTGCTCGGTAGCCGCAATTACAAGGGCAGGCAAAGCCCAAATGCCGGATATGGAATTTGTACTGGAAGAAGATGACCTTGTGCATGTGAGTGCAACTTTTGAGGGGATCAGAGAGGTGCGGTCCCGTATCTGCGCACCAGGAGAAGAATAATGTTAGTGATCATTGTTGGTGCCGGCCGAACGGGTTCACAGCTTGCACGTCTGCTGCTGCAGCAAAACTATGAAGTGCGGGTGGTTGACAACCGCAAAGAAATCTTAAGCAATATCCACCAGGAATTGCCATCCGAGGTTATCGTGGAAGGCGATCCGCTGCATCCGGATGTTCTGGAGAGGGCAGGCATCCAGCAAGCTGATGTCCTGGCAGCTTGCACCACAAAGGATGAAGTGAACCTGGTGCTGGCTTATTTTGCAAGGGAGCATTACGGTATAACCCGCACCATTTCGCGTGTAAATAATCCCCGCAATGCCTGGGTTTTCAATAAGCTTTTCGATGTTGATGTTGCCCTCAACCAGGCAGAGATCCTTGCACGCTTGATCGAAGAAGAGATGTCGATGGGCGATATGATGACACTGGTTAAGCTGCGCCGTGGGCAATACAGCCTGGTGGAAGAAAAGATTGCGGAAGGTGCACCCGGAATTGGGATCGCCATCAAAGACCTCGGTTTACCCGAGCAGTGCGTGATTGCAGCAATCATCCGCAAGGGCGAAGTGATGATCCCGCGCGGCGTAACCACTATGCAGGCAGGGGATGAGGTGCTGGCTATTACAGACAAGCAGGGTGCGTTGCTGCTGGCTGAGTTATTGATGCCGCCCAACCGGCCTAACAACCATAACGGGAATAACCATCATTAAGTCAATTGACCAGCCTGAGGGGTTCGGTTATAATTGCCATTCATTAAGTAAAGGAAGCGAAAGGAAGTAACATGCCGAAACGGACTTATCAACCAAAAATTCGTCGCCGGGTGCGTGTACACGGATTTCGCGCCCGAATGTCTTCGGCAGACGGACGTGAAGTATTGAAGCGCCGGCGGGCTCGAGGCCGCGCGAATTTAACCGTGTCAAAAAACAACCACGTGAAAAACGCACGCTGGTAGGGATTAAGCATCCCTGGGATCTGGATTGCCTGAGTTTGTTGACAAGAACCATACAGGGGTACCCGGTCACCAGGAAAGCAGACAGGCAAGTAAAAGGTGAAACGCAGGTTTCGCCTGAGGAACACCACAGATTTCAAGCGGGTGCGCGCAACCGGAAAGGCTTACACGCACCCGTTTTTTGTGTTACTTGTCACAGAAGGTGAATCAAACCATTCCCGGTTCGGGATCTCTGTCCAGCGTAAATACGGTTCAGCCGTTGAACGCAACCTGGTTAAAAGGCGGGTCCGCTCCATAGCAGCACCCTGGATGGAGACGAGCGTTGGAATGTGGGATGTTATTGTGATAATCAAGAACCAGGCCAGGCATGCAGAGTATAATCAGTTGCAAGAAGCGCTTGCCAGCCTGTTTATCAAGGCAAGATTGATATCGAATGCAGAGAAAAGTTCATCCTGAAGCAGATGTGCGCGAAATCTATCACAGCGAACCCCGTTTGCGTGATCTGAAGGTAACCCTGAAGACATTCACGCGATGGATCTTGCTGATCGTTTTCCGGGCTTACCAGGCAGTCATCTCGCCTGCCCTTCCACCGGATACCTGCAGGTATTATCCCTCCTGCTCCCACTATGGGTACCAGGCTGTTTACCGCTTTGGCATCTTTAAAGGCACAGCCCTTGCTGTCTGGCGGGTGCTGCGCTGCAATCCATTCAGCCCTGGCGGGTATGATCCCGTTCCTGAGGCAGATGAACATCATCATTTTACGAAAACAATGAGTGCAAATGAAAGAATCTAATCGAAAAATTCTCCTGGTTTTGAGCCTGATCGTAATTGCAAGCCTGGCGTTGACCGGATGTGCAGGCGGGGCAATGGCTACCAATAACTGGCCTGGCGTAAGCGCAGACAGCGAAACTGTCTACCTGGCCAACACAACCCTGATCAGCCTGCGCATCGCAGACGGTACCGTCAAATGGCAGTATCCGGAAAAAGCTGATGCAAAGCATCTTCTCTTCTCCCAGCCAGTTGTGCTTGAGGATAAGATCCTGGTGGGGGATTACGGCGGAGTGCTGCGCAGCATTAACCCCAATACCGGTACCTTATTATGGACTTTCGAAGAAGCAGATAACCGCTATATCGCCAGCCCGGTGGTAGCCGGTGACCAGATCTTTGCTGCTTCCATGGATGGAACGCTGTACGCGCTGAATTCGAACGGTGTTTTGCAGTGGAAATTTGAGACCAAATCCGGATTATGGGTCAGCCCCGTGGCAAATGGCGATATGGTTTACCAATCCTCGATGGATAAAAAACTGTATGCCCTGAAGAAGAGCGACGGTTCACTGGTCTGGGAAGCGGATATGGGTGCTGCCTCTGTAACCATGCCCGTCCTTTCTGAGGATGCCAGCACACTCTATGTGAACACCTTCAGCAACAAGATCGTTGCAGTGGAAACTGCCACAGGCGATGTGATCTGGGAAACCCCCACAAGTGACACTGTCTGGTCGCAGCCATTCCTGGTAGATGGCATGCTGTACTTCGGCGATAATGCCGGCAACGTCTACAGCCTGGATGCAGCCTCAGGTTCAGTGAAATGGACGATCCCGCTTACTGGAGCAGTGATCTCCGGTGGTGTTGCCCTGGCTGACGGCCTGGTGTTTGCCGCTGAAAATGGCGAGGTTGTGATGCTTTCGGCCGACGGTGTAAAAGTGTGGACACGTACAGTAACCGGCGAGCTTTACAGTAACCTAGTAGCAGTGGATGACCGGGTGCTGGTGCCGGTTATGAAAGGCGACCAGCTGCTCGTATGTTTCGACAGCAACGGCAACCAGGTGTGGACCTACACACCTTCCAAGTAGGAATAGGAAAATATTATGTGGGATGCGATTGTAATTCGACCGTTTATTAATGCGCTGCTCTTGATCTACCAGCTGGTTGGCAATTTTGGTATTGCGATCATCCTGTTTACCCTGTTGATCCGCTTGATCACCTACCCGCTGAACGCCTCGCAGATAAAAAGCTCTGCGGCGATGTCTGAACTTCAGAAGGACAAGCGTTACCTGGATATCCAGGAAAAATACAAGGGTGATAAGGAAAGACTAGCCCAGGAGCAGATGAAGCTTTACAAGGAAGTCGGGTACAACCCGATGTCCTCGTGCCTGCCAACCCTGTTGCAATTCCCTATCATCATTGGTTTATACCAGGCTATCATCCGGGCAATGGCATCTACCCCATTTGACATGCTCAACCTTACCCGGCATGTCTACAAAGGTTTCCTGAACATCGAAAACCTGATCCCGCTCAATAACCAGTTCCTCTGGATGGACCTTGGCCAGCCCGAACGATTGCAGCTGGGCTTCATCAGCTTTGGGATCCCGGTGCTGGCTATCCTGGTGGTGGTGACTTCCTACATGCAGTCCAAGCTGATGCAGCCGCCCACCTCGGGGCAGCCCGGTGACCAGACTGCCATGATGTCCAACATGATGACCATCTACATGCCATTCCTGATGGGTTACCTGGCCCTTACCCTGGCTTCCGGTCTAGCGCTGTATTTCTTTGTTTCCAACCTGCTTTCGATCGCCCAGTACGGGATCATGGGAAAATTGAACTGGGACAACCTGCTTCCGAAAAAGAAACCAACCGGTCCTGCTGGTTCACGGACAGTCAATGCAAAGGCCGCTGTACCTAAGAAAACTGCGCCTAAAACAGCATCCGCCAAGTCCGGTTCTGCTGGATCTGTATCAGGTAAGACCAGTTCTGTAAAAACATCAACTCCTAAAACCAAGTCAAAGAAACAGGAACCACCACAACTGAAAGATGGTTCAGAGGAGGAAAATGAGTCCTGAGAAGACAACCCTTGAGGTAATTGCTCCATCCGTTGAAGAAGCTGTCAGCCGCGGGCTGGAACAGCTTGGTCTCCCTGAAGAAGCCGTGGAAATAGAAGTGCTGGACCAGGGAGCAAAAGGTTTATTCGGGCTTGGCAACCGCCAGGCTCGGATCCGCCTGGTTGTCCGCCCGATTTCTGCGGGTGCGAAAACCACTATTGCAGCACCGGAAGCGGTCTCCACTCCATCCCGGGCGAACGGGGAAGATGATGATTACCCCCTCGAACTTGCCCGGCATGTAGTTGAGGAATTGATCACCCGCATGAAAGTAAATGCGAAAGTGGAATCCAGCTGGATTGACCAGCAGAACGGTTCGCCAGAACCGATGGTGCTGGTCGATGTGCATGGGGAAGACCTGAGCATCCTGATTGGGCGCCGGTCTGAAGTTCTGAACTCCCTCCAGTACATTACCAGCCTTATCGTAAGCAAGGAGCTGGGGAAATGGGTTCCCTTAATGATCGATATCCAGGGCTATCGCACCCGGCGTGAGCGCCAGTTGCGCCAGCTTGCCCAGCGTATGGCTGAACAGGCCGTCCACAGCGGCAGGCGCCAGGTGCTTGAACCCATGTCTGCCAGCGAACGGCGCATCATCCACCTGGAACTGCGCGACCATCCGGATGTGGTCACTGAAAGCGTTGGCGATGAACCCAACCGGAAGGTCACTATCCTGCTGAAGAGGTAGCCATGAAGGCGGTTGATATCATCGTCAAGAAGCGGGATGGGAAAGAACTCTCCCGCGCCGAGATCGATTTCTTCATCCAGGGTGTGACCAGCGGTGATATCCCCGATTACCAGGCGAGCGCCTGGGCAATGGCGGTCTTGTTGCAGGGGATGAACGAGCGTGAGACCACTGATCTGACCCTGGCTATGGCACATTCCGGCGAAACGCTGGACCTCAGTCAGGTTGCTCCCAATACAGTCGATAAACATTCAACCGGCGGGGTGGGTGACAAAACGACCCTGACGGTTCTACCGCTGGTGGCGTCCTGCGGGCTGCCGGTGGCTAAAATGTCGGGCAGGGGGCTCGGTTTTACCGGGGGCACCCTGGACAAGCTCGAATCGATCCCCGGCTATCGGGTGGACCTTTCAAAACAGGAATTCCTTGACCAGCTGGCGGATTTCGGGCTGGTGCTATCCGGTCAGTCTGCTGACCTGGCACCTGCGGACGGCAAGCTGTATGCCCTGCGCGATGTAACCGGTACGGTGCAGTCATTGCCGCTGATCGCCGCTTCAGTGCTGAGCAAGAAGCTGGCAGCAGGGGCAAGCGGGTTCGTGCTTGATGTGAAGACCGGTGTAGGGGCATTCATGGAAGAAAGGGACGAGGCTGTCAAGCTCTCCCGCCTGATGGTCAAAATCTGCGAGATGAGCAGCCGCAATGTGGTCTGCCTGGTAACGGATATGAACCAGCCGCTTGGGAGTGCAGTTGGGAATGCGCTCGAATTGCGTGAAGCTGTGCTTACCCTGCAGGGAAACGGACCAAGAGATTATTCTGAGCACTGCCTGTTGATTTCCAGCTACATGTTGCTGCTCGGGAAGAAAGCACCCGACCTTGAAAGCGCCCGCAGCATGCTGGTTGAGAACATCAACAACGGCAAGGCTTTTACAAAATTCCGCAGCCTGGTGGAAAAACAGCACGGAGATGTTCGCTATGTGGATGACCTGGGCTTGCTGCCCAGGGCGAAATATATCGAAACCGTAGCTGCACCAGCCAGCGGATACCTGCACAGCCTGCACGCTAAAGAGGTGGGGGAGACCTCTGCCGACCTTGGCGCTGGCAGGGCAAAGAAGGGCGACCCGGTTGACCATGCGGTCGGGATCGAGATCCTGCACAAAGTAGGCGGTTACATCGAAAAAGGGGAACCCCTGTGTGTCATCCATGCCAATGATCCGGCCAGGTTGGAGCAGGCCAAACAGCGCCTGCTGCAGGTGCATGTCATCCAGCCTGAGCCAACCGAATCGCTTCCGTTGCTCTATGATGTCATTCGAAGCAAGTAAATAGTCAGACTTGCGTACCTGCAAGACATTGATCTGAAAAACAAAAGCTGGATCCCGTTATTGGGGATCCAGCTTTCTTGACCTGTTGGATTACTTACTCGTACTTCAAAGCAATGACGGGTTCAAGGTTCGCTGCCCGCAGGGCTGGGTACAGGCCTGAAAGCAGACCGACCAGCACGGCAAATAGGATGGCGAAGAGCGGCAGCCAGGGCGGGGTGACGGCTGCAAGTCCGCCCATCATCCCTCCGCCTGAGGCAGCCTGCTGCGCCAGGTAAGCCGATGCCACCACGTTGAGCACCTGCCCAGCCAGCCAACCGATCACGGTACCTCCCAGTCCGCCGATAAACCCGATCCCGGCCGCTTCCCCCAGGAAAATACTGAGCACATCTTTATTGGTTGCACCGATGGCTTTCATCAACCCGATTTCGCGCGTGCGCTCCAGGATCGACATGGTCATGGTATTGGCAATGCCAATAGCCGCCACCAGGAGCGAGATCGCCCCGATGCCCCCAAAGATGATTTGCAGGATGGTGAAGAAGCTGTTGATGCTGGATACATATTCCTGGGGGGTGTATGCCATGTACCCCATGGTGTTGATCTGGTCAACTACATCGAGCACCACATCGGTATCCTCTGCCTGAACAATGAACCGTGAATAGCCTTCGCGGTAGCGGTTGATGCGTGTGCCGCGCGACCACTCATTCCAGGCGGTTGCATCATCCATGCGGACGTAAACCGTGCCGTCTGCTTCTCCGCGTGTTTCTGCCAGTACCCCGACGATCATTACGCTGATATTTTTCCGGATCTCTTGCCCGTCTGAGGTGTACTTTGACAGGACAAGAGTAACCTTCTGCCCCAGCAGGTCCGGCGGCGCCGGCGGTTCCTGCCCCGGGCGCAGCTTGGGGTCATAGAAATTGTTGGGGATCCAGCTGCCAATCACGGCGGTGTTGCGGTCCAGTTTCGTGGTTCCGCCCTGGAGCTGGTAATTGAAAACTGACAGGTCGTCCGCCCCGACGCCCAGGATCTGTGCCCACCCTTCCAGCTTGCCGTACTTCATCATACCCCCAGCCCACATGTAGTCCACCGGGATAACAGCCTTTACCCCTGGGATTGCCTGGATGTCGGTTATCGTCTGCGGAGTGAGCAGGTTCATACCCTGATCCATACCTCCGCCTCCGCCGTTCATAACCGCTTTTTCTACCGCCATTCCACCCGAATCGTTTGTGCCGGGGTAGACTTCGATACGGGTCAGGTCGCTGATGCCGTACAGCTGGCTGGTTGCGCTTTTCTGCAGCCCCAGCCCGAGGGAAACCAGCACGACCACCGCGGCAGTACCGATCACAACCCCAACCGCTGTGAGGGCAACCCTGCCTTTGCGGCGTCCCAGGTTTTCCAGGATCAGTTTGACCAGGTCCCAAAAATGCATGCTTTGCTCCCATTCCCGCTTATGGAACCGGTACCACAGGCTCTGTGATCACCCCTTCGCCAGCACCTTCCTGGTATACGGGTATCTGGCTGGTTTCAGGCTGACCGCTTCCCAGGCCCAGCAATCCTTTGAAGAATCGCAGTACCTTCTGGAGGAAGGTCTCTTCAACTGGTTCAGGGACCATACCTTCACCTTCCCCGCCGATTGAACCGGGATCCGGCATGGGCATCTCTTCGACTTGCACTTCAAGAGTCTGTTTGATCTCCCTGGGCTGGTTGAAATCGTCCGTGTAATTGATGGTGATTTCCAGCGGAACCGTTCCTGCCTGCATTGGGATCATCTGGGCGTCGAGGGTGTAATAGCCGCCTATGTCCAGCGTGCCTACCAGGGAAATGTTATTGCTCATCTCAGCATTCTCTGCCGTGACCTTCATGTTGCCGAGCACCGAGGTTTTCTTGCCCAGGTTGGTCACCTGGAGCGGCAGCATATTGGGCTGACCGGTGTAAAGGATGCCCGGGTCGCGGTAAAAGCTAATCTCTACCTGGGGCAGCGAATACACCAGCAGGGTGATGACCTGGTCATCCACAATGCGGTTGCCCTTACTGTCTGTGTACACGAACGACAATTTCAGCGGGTATGCGCCGGGCTGGGTGGTCACGTTGACAATCAGTTGTGATGACACATCCTGGACTGCGGCGGTGTTTATATCCCCGATGTATACCAGGTTTGAGCTGCCGATCGGTGCAAAGTTGGCCAAGTCGCTGCCGCCGCCTGAAATGCCGCCGGGGGAGGGTGTGCCAGATGCATCCGGCAGGACCGTCCCGCCGATGACCATCGTCACTGCCCGCGCATCGGCAGTACCCAGGTTCTGGATAGACAGGTTGAGGTCGAACTGGCTGCCGGGCTGCAGGGGATCCACACTGCTGGCGTAGCTGCCCACCACCAGCTGCGGGCGCAAGGTGGTAGTTGGCGTGGCAGTGGGATTAACGGCATTGTAATCAGGGGTCTTCAGGTTGATTGTGAAGGTAAATGCTTCTGTATAGGAGGTCCCCAGCACATCGGTGTAATTCAAGGTGCCTGCAAGGGTGCCGAGACTGTAACCGGAGAGGGCATAACTGGATGCCATCTGCTGCGAGATGGTAACGGAACCGCCCGCATTCAGATTGGGGACTGCGTTCACTCCGCCGGTTTCACGCGGGAAAAAGTCAGTGCTGGAGAAGGAGAGCACCAGGTTGCCGGCAGGGCTGTTGCCGACGTTTTCCAGTGTAAGCGTGAGGGTGAAGTCCTGCCCGGGGGTGATGTTCCCTTCATTAATATAGTAAGATGACACCATCACCAGCGGGCGTGCAAAGGCTGCTGTGGTGGTCAGGCTGACTGAGGCAGTTGCTGCCGGATCCCCGGTTGAGGTAACGGTGACTATGGTTGTATCGATGCTTCCGTTTGCGGCTGTGGCAGGAATGGATACTTTAACCGGGAACTTGGAGGTTTCACCCGGCTGGACCGGGCCGATATCCACCTGGCAGGAGGTTGTCCAGGTACCGGTACAGGACAGCTGGAAAGTGTCGCTGGCGATGCCGGTGTTCTTCAAGGTCAATGTATAGCTGACGGTGGTCCCAATTGCCCCGGTTTTTGCGCTGGCGCTGGTTTGCAGGGTTACGCCGTAATCAGAGGCCATGGTTTTCTGTTCACCGGTATGTCCAGCCTGTGCAGTTGGAACCTGGTCTGCAAGCAGCAAGAAAAGGGTGATCAGGATCAGTAAGGTGAGATGTGAAATGCGCTTTTTCATGGTGTCGGATTTTCCTCCGGTTGTGCTACTTGTAGGATCATACTGGCGGCTGCGTTATATTCAGCTTCAGAAACCAGCCTGCCATCCAGCAGGTAGAGGGTATGGGTAGAGAAGTGAAGCATACGCGGATCGTGTGTGGCGACAATCACAGTCCGCCCGCTGCGGCGCAGGTCAGAAAGAAGCTGCATGATGCCCAACCCGCTGGTGGTATCCAGGTTCCCGGTGGGTTCATCTGCCAGGATCAGGGGTGGATTGTTGACCAGTGCCCGGGCAATGGCAACCCTTTGCTGCTGACCGCCTGAGAGCTCGGTTGGTTTGTGCTGGGCGCGGTTGTCCAGCCCGACCGTGCGCAGCAGATCCCTGGCACGCAAATCCCGCTGGGTTTTCGAAATCCCGGAAAACCAGAGCGGAAAGCCGACATTCCTGAGGGTATCCATGCTGGGCAGGAGGTTGAATGACTGGAAAATGAACCCGATGGTATTCCTGCGGAATAACGCCAGAGCATTTTCGTCCATATACTCGATGCTTTGCTGGTTGATGACAATCTTGCCGGATGTGGGACGGTCCAACCCTCCCAACAGGTACAGCAGGGTGCTTTTACCGGATCCTGAAGGGCCCATGATTACCGTGAAGGAACTGGCGGGAATGTCGATATCAATGCCTGCCAGGGCGATCACCTTTTGCTTTCCCATGGTGAACACCTTGCGCAGCTGCTGGATCTGGATCAGGGGAGCTTCTGTCATGGCTGGTTAGAAAAAAAAGAACGGCCTGGCACCGCTGGTGTTTCCAAGCTTTGAGCCCAGCAGGCCAAACCCGGATTGGATCAGGAACATGACGATTACCGCCAGGAGCACACTTGCCCAGGCTTTCGAGCTGTTCAGGTTGGAAACAGCTTTCACGCCCACGACGAGCAATAATATATGCCAGAGAGTGTAAAGGTCGACCAGGCCGAAGAACAGGCTGAGGAACAGCTTAAAACCGCCCATATCTGTTGCGAAAAATCCGCTTAAACCCGGGCTGGAAATCAGCTGGCGGGTAACAAGGATTGCAATGATCTGCACCAGGTAACGCAGCGCGAATGGCATGGATGCCCAGGCAACGATATTGAGGGCAGATTTTGTCCGGCTGCGGCTGCCGAAAAAGGTCAGTGTGAGGTGCAGGATGCTGCCCAGTACCAGCCAGACGATCCACAGCCCTGCCAGGGATCCTAGAAGAGGGAAAACGAGGGTGAAGACCGGACCGCTCATACTCTGCTGGCCTTCGATGATCGCTTGCTGCTGTTCAGGCGTGTAGTATTCAAAGTCTGGCGGCAGTTCTGCCCCCATCTGGCTGTTCATGGCGCGGATGGGGGAGCTAACCAGGGCGAGGATTACCAGCAGTACACTCAGGATCAGCATCGGCGTCAACCAGACGCTGTTCGTTTGTTTGGCAACTTTCTCAAAGGTGGACCGCGGCCGGATCAGAACCGGCAGCAGCCACTCAAAATGCAGTTTTTTTGTGGGTGCAAGTTCGAGATCATCCAGTTCTTCTTCTATCATGAGATTTCCTCGCGTGTGAATCGTAGCAGTACCCGTGGAGGGTCTGAGATTAAGACGATAATATCATAAATAAGTTCCATTGCTTTGATTCTTACCCTGCGGCATCCCTGCGATTCCCCTATAGTCAAGTAACTGCTGGTGGAGCCTGGACTTTTGTTCAGCCCACGTTTCAGGGAGGGCTTGAGTAGGATTTTTCCAGTATTGCGCAAGCAGTTACTCTATGGCATAATCAGCGCAAGTGAAAAGCGATGATGGAAACGAGTAAACCTGTACCACCCAACAGCGAGCCTGGAGCTGGTGCGAGCCGGGCAGGGCAGGCAGGTTGAAAATCCTTCCGGAGCTGCGATCTGAACGGATATTTCCCAGTAAGAAAGCCGGAACCGTCTGCCGTTAAAGGGGCGCAGGTCTGTCCTAGTGGATGCACCTGGATGAGCGCTCACTCTGGTGAGAAGCGGGGTGGTACCGCGGGAAATTTGTCCCGTCCCTGGTGACGGGATTTTGTATTTAATTCGGAGGAAGAATGTTTAAACCAGTTTCACCCAAGCTAAATGTCAGCCTGATGGAAGAAGGGGTGCTGCGGTTCTGGAAAAGCCATGATGTTTTCCACAAATCAGTTGCCCAGCGTGAAGGCGGTGCACCCTATGTTTTTTATGAAGGACCACCGACTGCAAATGGAAAACCGGGCATTCATCATGTGCTAGCGAGGGCATTTAAAGATATGTTCCCGCGCTACAAAACCATGCGCGGTTTCCATGTCGAACGCCGGGGTGGCTGGGATACCCACGGGTTGCCGGTGGAAATCGAAGTGGAACGCAAACTGGGATTTACCAACAAGCAGCAGATCGAAGACTATGGCATTGCTAAATTCAACGAACTCTGCCGGGAATCAGCTTTCACCTACATTCAAGAGTGGGAAAAGATGACCGACCGGATCGCCTTCTGGGTCGATTTTGAAACGGCTTATGTTACCTACAAGAACGACTACATCGAGACAGAATGGTGGATCCTCAAACAGTTATGGGATAAAGACCTGCTCTACCAGGGTTTTAAGGTAGTGCCTTACTGCCCGCGCTGCGGTACGCCGCTCTCGGACCACGAGGTTGCACTCGGCTACCGCGAGGATACCAAAGACCCCTCCGTCTTTGTACGCCTGCCGCTGGTGGATGATAAGGATACCTCGCTGCTGGTGTGGACCACGACCCCCTGGACTCTTCCCGCAAATGTGGCAGTGGCAGCCGGGGCAGATGTCGATTATGTAAAAGTGGAACACACCCTCCCGGAAGGCGGGACAGAGAAACTGGTCCTGGCAGAAGCATTGCTGGAAAAGGTTTTCGGCGAAGATAAGGTAAAGGTTCTGGAGCGCATGAAAGGCAAGCAGCTGAAAGGCAAGCGCTACCAGCCGCTCTTCACCTTCCTGCCGCTCGAAAAGCCTGCCCATTACGTGGTGCTGGGCGATTTTGTTACCATCGAAGATGGCACCGGGCTGGTCCACATCGCACCCGCCTTCGGCGCAGATGATATGCAGGTTGCCCTTGAATCAGACCTGCCCATCCTGATGACGGTTGCCGCTGACGGCACCTTTATCTCCGATGTGCGTCCCTGGAGCGGCAAGTTTGTCAAGGATGCCGACCCGTACATCACCCGTGACCTGGATGAGCGCGGGCTGCTGTATAAAGCAGGTGTCTACAGCCATACCTACCCGTTCTGCTGGCGGTGCGACACGCCATTGCTTTATTATGCCCGCCCTACCTGGTACATCCGCACCAGCCAGTACCGCGACAAGCTGGTTGAATTGAATGACCGTATCAACTGGTACCCGGGGCATATCAAGAATGGCCGCTTTGGCAACTGGCTGGAAAACAACGTGGACTGGGCATTAGGCCGTGAACGTTACTGGGGCACGCCTTTGCCCGTATGGGAATGCCAGGCATGTCATCACCAGGAGTGCATCGGGTCAGTGGATGAGCTGAGCAAACGCACCGGGCGCGACCAGGACGGGCTGGATCTGCACCGCCCGTTTGTTGACCAGATCACCTTTCCCTGCCCGGAATGCGATGGTAGGATGCAGCGGGTGCCTGAACTGATCGATGTCTGGTTCGATTCAGGGTCGATGCCGGTGGCACAGCTGCATTACCCGTTCGAGAACCTGGAGGCATTCAAAGTCCAGTTCCCGGCCGATTACATCTGCGAAGCGGTCGACCAAACCCGCGGCTGGTTTTACTCCCTGCATGCCATCAGCACGTTGTTGTTTGAGGAGAACTGTTACAAGAACGTTATCTGCCTCGGGTTGATCCTGGATGAGAACGGCCAAAAGATGTCGAAAACGCGCGGCAACGTGGTCTCACCCTGGGATGTGATCAACCAGCACGGGGCAGATGCAATCCGCTGGTACCTGTACACTGCCAGCCCGCCCGGGCAGGAGCGCCGCTTCTCAGCAGACCTGGTCAAGGATGTGGTGCGCGGCTTTACAATGACATTGTGGAACACCTATTCATTCTTTGTGACCTATGCCAACCTGGACGGCTGGAAACCTGAGCCTGGCGCAACTGTGGAATACAGCCCGCTGGACAATTGGCTGCGCTCCGCCCTGCACATGCTGGTTAGGGATGTCACCACAGCCTATGAGAATTACGACACCCTGGGAGCCACCCGCCCGATCGACACCTTTGTCGACCAGCTTTCCAACTGGTTCCTGCGCCGCAGCCGCAGGCGTTTCTGGAAGAGCGAGTCGGATGGGGATAAGCAGGCTGCTTATGCCACTCTGTACGAAGCGCTGGTGACATTGAGCAAACTGCTCGCGCCTGCTATGCCGTTCATTGCGGATGAGCTGTACCAGAACCTGGTACGCTCCTTCGAGCCGGATGCGCCGGTCTCGGTGCACCTGGCTGATTGGCCTGAATATGATGAAAGCCTGATCGACGAGAAACTGAACCGCGAGATGACGCTTGTTATGAAGCTGGCATCCCTCGGGCTGGCAGCACGCAATAAGGCTCGCCGCACCGTGCGACAGCCGCTGCAGGAAGCCGCCTTTGCACTGGGCAGTGCTGAAGACCAGGGTGTGGTTGAAAAGTATGCCGACCTGCTGGAAGATGAATTGAATGTCAAGCATGTGCGCACGCTGCATGCTGCCGGCGAATCGGTTTCCTTCTCATTGAATCCGCTTCCCAAACAGCTTGGGCAGAAATACGGCAGCAAATTCCCGGCGATCCGTCAGGCGCTGATGGCACTGGATGCCTCTGCAGCCGGTCCGGCATTCCTGGCCGGGCAGAACGTGACTATTACCGTAGAAGGCACGGAGTATCCTATCCAGCCGGATGAGGTTGAAGTGCGCATGAAGGCGCGTGAGGGGTATGCGGTTGCATCTGAAGGGGCTTACCTGGCAGCCCTCGTAACCGAGTTGACCCCGGAACTGGTGCAGGAAGGTCTGGCACGTGAGTTTGTGCGCCGGGTGCAGGACCTGCGCAAGACGGCAGAACTGGACATTGCCGACCGCATCGCACTTTACTACGATGTAACCCCCGGGCTGGCAAAAGCACTTGAGAGCTTCAAAGAATACATCTGCGCCGAAACCCTGGCGGTTGAATTTATTGCCGGAAAGGTGCCTGAAGGATTACCTTTTATATCCGATGAACTGGACGAAGGCCGCGAAAAGCTGACGGCCGCTGTCAAGAAATCGTAAAGAAAATCACCCCGCCAGGCATTTCCATCTGGCGGGTTTGATTTAATCCGGGGATGGAATGGGGTACAATAGCCCAAGCTTTAAAGGAGTTGGGTTTGAAAAGTACGCTAAAAAAATATCTGCTGCTGGCAGCCATAATGGTTTTTATCGTTGCACTGGACCAGTACACCAAGTCGCTGGTGCGGAATTCATTGGCTGTAGGGGAGACCTGGATGCCGTGGGAGTGGCTGGCACCTATTGCCCGTGTGATCCACTGGCAGAATGACGGGGTGGTTTTCGGGCTGTTCCAGGGCGTGGGTGATATGTTCGCTGTACTGACCGCCCTGGTGGTTTTGGCCATCATTTACTTTTATCCCCGCATACCTGAAAACGACAGGCCACTGCGCATTGCCCTCGCCATGCAGGCAGGCGGAGCAGTCGGGAACCTGGTGGACCGGATCACGATCGGGCATGTGACCGATTTCATCTCAGTCGGGAATTTTCCGGTGTTCAATGTGGCTGATTCCTCCATCACGCTTGGGGTTGTTGTATTACTCATTGGTCTCTATATTGACGAACGCCGTCACTTGAAAAATGCTAAGAAAGAAATCCCAGCAGATGAGGATGCTGTTGTTCCACCTGAACCTGCAGAACAGCCGCATGAATAACGAAACCTCAACCTTCACGCAGGATGCATCCCAGGCTGAACGGCTTGACCTGTTCCTGGTCAAGAATTTGCCCGGGTTTTCCCGTTCGCGTTTGCAGGCTTTGATCAAAGGCGGTAATGTTCTGGTAGACGGGCAGGTCGTAAGTAAAATGAGCACACCTGTCACCACCGGGCAGCAGGTAGAGATCACACTCCCTCCGCCTGAGCCGTCTGAACTGGTCCCGGAAAAGATTCCTCTGGATATCATCTATGAAGATGAGCACCTGTTGATTGTGAACAAGCCTGCCGGCATGGTGGTACATCCAGCTGCCGGGCACAGTACAGGCACGCTGGTGCATGCTGTGCTGGCCCATGCCCCGGGTTTACGAGGGGTAGGCGGTGTGCAGCGTCCGGGAGTGGTGCACCGGCTGGATAAAGACACTTCGGGGCTGATCCTGCTGGCCAAGGATGATGAAACCCATCGCTGGCTGCAGGCACAGTTCAAGCAGCGCGAAGTGCATAAAACCTATATCACCCTCGTGGACGGCGCCCCGCCAACCATATCCGGCAGAATAGAAGCACCGATCGGGCGTGACCCTTCGAAACGCAAACAGATGGCTGTGGTTCCTGATACGCGGGGGAGGAGTGCTGTCAGCGAGTATCATGTGATCCGCCAGTATGAATCCCACAGCCTGGTAGAGGTGCACCCGCTGACAGGCCGGACGCACCAGATCCGCGTCCATATGGCATTTATCGGCTGCCCGGTGGTGGGGGATAAGGTGTACGGGCATAAAAAACCTTCGCTGCCGATCAAACGCCATTTTTTGCATGCCCGCGACCTGGAGGTCTGTTTTCCGGGCGAGGACAACCCTAGGACTTTCAGCGCACCGCTGCCTCACGAACTGGAAGCGGTCCTTGTAAACCTGGGTAAAAACCAGGCATAATACCCTTTTTGAAGGTGCATCATAATGACCATTGATATGCGTTCTGATACGGTGACAGTGCCAACCCCTGCCATGCGAACAGCAATGGCAAATGCTGAGGTGGGTGATGATGTTTATGGAGAAGACCCAACTATCAACCGGCTTGAGGAACTTTCAGCTGAAATGATGGGGAAAGAAGCCGGATTGTTTTTACCCTCAGGAACAATGGGTAACCTGGTCGCAGTGCTGACGCACTGCACCCGCGGAGATGAAGCCATCATGGGTCACCTGGGGCACACCTTCCTGTTTGAAGCAGGCGGTATGGCTGCATTAGGCGGCGTGATGCCGCATACCATTCCAAATCAGCCTGACGGCTCTTTGAATCAGGAGGATATCCAGAATGCAGTTCGTTCGGAAGATGTCCATTATCCGACCAGCAAGCTGGTGATCCTCGAAAATACCCATAACCGGGCGGGCGGGACCGTCCTGGGAGTGGAATACACCTCTCAGGTAGCCGAGGTTGCGCATAGAAATGGGTTGCAGCTGCATATTGACGGTGCCCGCATTTTTAATGCTGCCGCCGCCCTGGGGGTGGAGGCAAAAGGGCTGGTCAAGGACGCAGATTCGGTCACCTTCTGCCTGAGCAAAGCTTTATGCGCCCCGGTGGGGAGTGTATTGTGCGGTTCGGGTGAGTTTATTCACAAAGCACGCAAACTGCGAAAGCAGCTAGGCGGAGGAATGCGCCAGGCTGGCATCCTGGCTGCAGCGGGTATCGTTGCCCTGCAGGAGATCGTACCGCAGCTGCCGGAAGACCACCGCCGGGCACGCCTGCTGGCCCAGGGTTTAAAATCAGTTCCCAATCTGGTGGTGGAAACTGATCCGCCCCAGACTAACATGGTTTTCACCAGGCTGGATGATGCTTCACCGCTGACCGGTTCACAGCTTGTAGCCCGGGCAGCTGAAAGAGGTTTGCGGTTTGGGATGGTTGGGGAGCGGCGCTTCAGGATGGTGCTGCATCACTGGATTGATGATGCTGCTGTAGACACAACAGTTGAAATTCTCAAAGCGGTCTTAATCGATTAATTTCGGCCTTCTGCGTAACATCCATTGATCACTTCGCTGAAGATCTGGTTGCGGCCCATTTGTTTGGCGCAATACAGCCGCTTATCCGCAGTATCAATCAAACCAAACGCGTTTTCCGCATCCTGGGGGAAAACGGCGATGCCCTGGCTGATGGTGGGACAGGTCAATTTTCCATTTCCTTTTGCCGAAAGGTCGATCTCCTGCATGGAGTTGCGGATTCTTTTCGCCACACTGACTGCCTGTGACAGGCTGGCTTTTGGAAGAGCGATTGCAAACTCTTCGCCGCCCCAGCGTCCAACCAGATCGGTTTTTTTTACATGTTCCTGGATCACACCGGTCAGGGTGGTCAACACCTGGTCTCCAACCAGGTGTCCCCAGGTGTCGTTATAGTGCTTAAAACTGTCCACATCCAGCATGATCACAGCTACTGAATGGCTGTTCGCTTTCGATTTCTCAATCTCCACCTGAAGCATGTCGATAAAAGTGCCGTGGTTCAGTGCCCCTGTCAGGCTGTCCAGGCGTGATTGTTCGAGTACAGCGGCGTGGTTGCGGGCATTGTCTATGGCCAGAGAAGCTTGCAGTGCTATGGATTGGATCATCTCCAGGTCTTTTTGGTTGAAGTATCCAGGTTTGTAAGCAGCCACTGCCACCAGCCCAAGCACTTTCTGGTTGGCGATCAGCGGAACTCCCATCCAGCTGCGGCTGATGCGCGGTTTCCCAACAATCGTATACTGGATACCCAGTTGTTTGTGTTCCTTACTGAGGTCATGCAGGAGCAGAGGTTCCCTGGTCTTAATGAGGCGCCCTGCCAGTGTCCCTTCCAGTGGAATATCCATGGGCGGGAAAAACTCGCCGTCGTCGTAAAGCAGGTCCAGGTGAAGTTTATCTTCATGGAAAAGTGCAACATAATAGGTATCTGCTTGCAGCGTGTCCTGGATGGCATGGCTGATCAGGGTAATCACCTGGTTGATCTCGAGCGAAGAACTGAAAGATTGGGCAACCCGGTTGATGGTTTTCAGGCGCAGGACTTCTTTTGCAATGGATGCTCGCATGACCAAAATGGTCTCAACACACACAATCCCGGCCAAAGGCAGCGCCAGGGCACGCATCCAGGATTCAAAGCTGTCCTCAACGATAATGCCCTGGTAAATGTAAAAGCGGGTAACGGCAAGAAGAATTGTCAGGAAATAGGCTGGTATTCTGCCGGCAATGATTGCCGTGCCGATCAGGGTTGTGGCTATAAACACGATCGAGAGATTGAGCATGTGCTCTGGCTGGTTGGATGTAATAATGCCAATGAAAGTTGCGATCAAAATAGTGTGCACCCAGTGCAGGATGGGGAAATCATCCATGAGAGGCAGCACTCGAGGCACTATGAAAGAGCTGATAGCGATAAATAGAAAACCAGTTATGAAATTTTCACGCGACACTTCACCACTGTGAACTGGATTCAAGCTGTGACCAATAACAATAACATTTAAAACCAGGAGAGCTATTGCTACTGGCAGGTAAACCCGCTGGGAATCTGATAGCGTAATGGATCGGTAAGGCTTCGTCAAAAGGATGATACCTGAAAATGAGTTTGAATTACTTTAGCATAAGAAGTAATAAATTTCAACACTACCGGGTTTACGGTTCCGTTAACCGGATTGACAGGTAACTCCTCCACCTTCAGGTTTTGATATAATCATACTGCCTGCCTGAAACGCAGTCAGTTTACTGTGCCAATTCCAGGATTTATTAAAGGAGACGAACATGGAAAATTTTGTGACAATCGAGCAAATTGACCGGGCTGCAGCCTACATCCGTGCCAGGCTGCACATCACTCCGAAGATCGGCATGATCCTGGGCACCGGGTTGGCAGATATTGCTGACGAAGTAGAAGATGCTGATGTGATCCCATACTCCGAAATTCCAGAATGGCCTCTATCGCATGTGGTAGGGCATAAGAATCGGCTGGTAGTCGGAAAATTAGCCGGGCAGAATGTGGCGGTGATGCAGGGACGAATTCATTACTATGAAGGCTACAACATGTCAGAGATCACTATGCCGGTGCGGGTATTGCAGCGCCTGGGAATGGAAATTATGGTTGTCACGAATGCAGCCGGGGCGATCAACCCCGAATTTGTGCCCGGGGATGTCATGCTGATCAAGGATACGATCGGTCTGATTGGGATGGCGGGTAACAACCCGCTGCGCGGACCCAACCTGGATGAATTTGGTCCCCGCTTTCCGGATATGTCGCAAATGTTTGACCGCCAGCTGATAGAGGCTGCCCGCAAACAAGCCCAGAAGCTGAATATCACCCTGCGTGAGGGTGTGTATGTCGGCCTGTCTGGTCCGTCCTTTGAATCACCAGCAGACCTGCGTTTCCTGCATATCATCGGCGCCGATGCGGTCGGGATGTCCACTGTTCCTGAAACGATCGTTGCCCGCCATGGCGGTGTGCGGGTGCTGGGTTTTTCTGGTGTCACCAATAAAGCTAACCTGGATGGCAGCACCATCACCACCCACGAAGAAGTCCTGGAAGCAGCCGGTGTTATTGTGCCGCGGCTGAAGGCGATCTTACTGGGGGTATTAAACGAACTTTAAATGAATGACCTTTTAAAATTTTTGCAGACTTATGAAATACCCATATATGTAATCCTAGGTTTTGTGGGTATTTTATACATACGCAAAATGCTCCAGGCCTGGCGCGAGTGGCGTTCTGCCATGTTTGGATTGGAAAAGGAGATCTCACAGAGGCGTTTTACCTCAGCGCTGGTGGTGGTGATCCTGGTCTTCCTGGTAGGGGTGGCAGAACTTGCCCTGGTTTCGTTTGTCGAGCCTGGTTTCTCTAATGTGGCATCCCTCAGCACGCCCACCCTGGACCTGTTCAGCACTCCTGGAGCCACCGCAGAATTGCAGGAAACACCCGGGCAAAGCACACCTGTGGTGGAAAACCCTGTTAGTGAAGGTTGTGTGCCCGGACAGGTTGAATGGACGTTTCCGGCGAATGGTGAAGAAGTCAGCGGGTTACTGGAGCTGCGCGGCACTGTCAATATTGTGAACCTTGGATTTTACAAGTTTGAGTTTGGGCAGCCTGGCAGCGATTCCTGGATCGCTATTGCCGCTGGAAACAGTCCCGTGGTGGACCAGCCCCTGGGCGGGATTTGGAATACAGAGCAACTGGTACCGGGAGATTACTCGCTGCGCCTGGTGGTATATGACAGCCAGAACAACATCCTGCCTTCCTGTACGATAACGGTCCGGGTAACTGCTGCCGAAGAGTAAAATTACTGGAAATTATTGGAGACGTACCTTAATGCCTGAAATTGAAATCCGACCTGTATTGAAAACTGACCTGGATGCATTGCTCAGTTTTGAAACTCATTACGAAACCAGCCACGTCTGGCAGATGGACAGCATAAATGATGAAAGCCAGGTAAGCGCAACCTTCCGGCTGGCGCGCCTGCCGCGCACAGTTAAGCTGGATTACCCCAGGCCGCCGGCTTTGCTGACCAGCAGCTGGCTGGAGAGCGGGATCGTGCTGGCAGCCTATCACCAGGATAAACCAGTTGGTTACGTACGCATCAGTGAAAATATTGCTCCCCGTACCATCTGGATCACTGACCTAGTGGTTAAACAAAATATGCGGCGCAAAGGGATTGCCAGAGCCCTGGTTTTGGCGATTGAAGAGTGGGGTGCAAGACGTAAAGTAAAAAACGTATCCCTCGAAATGCAGTCTAAAAATTATCCTGCGATCCAGCTGGCAAAGAAGCTTGGTTTCGAATTCAGCGGGTATCTTGACCATTATTACCCGAATGATGATATTGCCATTATTTTTACGAGGTTTGTCAGGTAATTTTAGGCGGTAATCCATGTTCGAATTATTGCTGGAGTGGGTAGAAGCAGTCCTCAGGACACTCAGCCAGATCTTGATGGCGGGAGTGGCTGTTACTGCATTCTCCCTGCTCTTATATGCCCTGGCATTTAACTTGCGGGACAGGGTAGCCCGCTCCTTTGCCTTGATCATGATCTGCGTGGCGGTTTCTTTCACCGCTGTCTCGCTGGTAAGCACGAACTCGGACGGCGGGGTAACCAGGTTCCTGCTGCTCCTGCAATGGGCAGGCGTAATCCTGCTGCCCCCGATCTACCTGCAGTTCTCGAATGCGGTGCTGGCAACAACGGGCAAGCCCAGCAAGGGCAAACGGCTGATCGCCATCCTGCTTGCTTACCTGATATCCGGGGCATTCCTTATGTTGCTGCTGCTCGGCTGGTTCGTCGGACCGGTAGTTTATGACAATGTTCCCGTACCGCACTTGACGCCTGTTACCGCTACTTACCTTTTTGCCCTGTATTATTTTGCCGCCATGGTTGCGTCATGGATCAACTTTATCCGCAGTTACAGGCGTGCGGTCACAATTACCAGCCGCAGGCGGATGGGCTACCTGATTGCCGGCGCACTGGCACCGGTGATCGGATCCCTACCCTTCCTGCTGTTCGGTTCGGGTATTGTCAGGATCAACGGGCTTGTATTTTGGGGATTAACCGGGCTGAGCAATACCATTGTGATTATCCTGATCGTGATCATGTCCTATGCGGTTGCTTTCTTTGGCACACCCTGGCCGGACCGGGTGGTGAAAGGACGTCTGTTCAAGTGGCTGATGCGCGGCCCATTTACTGCCAGCGCAACCCTGGGGGTGGTAACCATTATCCGCCGTGCAGGCGCATTGTTTGGGCAGGATTACACCGCCCTGGTGCCAATTTTCATGGTGGCCACCATCCTGCTGTTGGAATACCTGATCATCTTGTTTGCCCCCCTTGGAGAGCGTTACCTTTTCTGGGGCAGAGACAGCAATGAGCTCCAGATCATCCGCCGTATGGAAGACCGCCTGTTGACAAAAAACGACCTGCGCCAGTTCCTCGAGATGATCCTTTCAGCGGTATGTGACCGGCTGCAGGTTAAAGGCGCTTACATCGCTGCCCTGACGCCAGATGGGCTAGAACAGCTGGCGTCAGTGGGGTTATCCAAGACAGCCCGGCTGGAGCTGCCCGGACTTGAGGAAGTGCAGCTGGATGAGAATGCGCCGGAGTCAGCGCTGGTCTGGAAACATGACCTGCTTATCCCATTGCAGGAACAGGAAAACGGCCGTAACCTGGTCGGCCTTCTGGGGATCCCGTATAGCGGTGAAAGAACGCTTGAGCCGGAAGAGTGGTCCACCGTCGAAATTCTTAGCGAACGTGCAGTCCTGGCTTTACGCGACCGGAGGCTGCAGGAAGATATATTTGCGAACATCCAGGAGTTTGCGCCGGATATTGCAATGATCGAACACCTGCGGGCTTCAGCACGGTATGGCAACACTTCTGCCCTGAGCAGGGAGCTGCCGGATGCGGCAGATGATGTCACTCAGTGGGTGCGCGACGCGCTAACACACTACTGGGGCGGACCCAGGCTTACCGAAACCCCATTAATGAAGTTTAAGGTGGTCCAGCTTGCCGTGGATGAAAATGATGGGAACCAGTCCAATGCGATGCGCTCCATTATTAAGAAAGCTGTTGAAAGGATCCGCCCGGAAGGGGAACGGCGCTACACGGCTGACTGGATATTGTATAATATTATTGAATTGAAATTTCTCGAGGGGAAAAAGGTGCGTGAAGTTGCGCTTCGTTTATCGGTGTCTGAAGCCGACTTGTACCGTAAACAGAGGATTGCAATTGAAGCGGTAGCCCGTGAGATCCTGGAGATGGAGAGCCAGGCTCTCAATCCTGTCAGATCGGCATCCTCAAACTGACAGGCTGATAAGGCAGGAACTTTTTATTTGGGAGTGGAAATGGCTGGGAACCAGGATTGGATCGAACAGCACAGTGGAGGGGATTATCTGGATGAGGGATGGTGGGCTTCCCTTATGGCAGAAGAGTTGGATGCTTTCCAGCAAAACGGGAAGCCTGAACAAGGAAACCAGGTTCCTGAAGAGAAGGGGGAGATTACTCAGGATTGGGAACACATCCGGCAGCTTTTTGAGAGCGATGATGTATTGCCTTTTGAGGTACGCGGATACAACCGGGGTGGACTGCTGGTAGTGGCAGAGGGAATCCAGGGATTTGTCCCGGTTTCTCATATTGTTGACATGCCATGCGGTTTAACCGAAGAACAAAGGTTGAGTTTTCTTGCAGGATTCGTTGGGAAACAGATCGACCTGAAGGTGATCGAATGCGAGCCTTCCCAGGAGCGTATAGTCCTTTCAGAGCGGGCAGCCCAGGCGGGATGCGGGAAGCGCAAACAGCTGTTTGACAGCCTGAAGCCCGGAGTGAAAGTGAATGGTACGGTCACGAATATTACCGATTTTGGGGTATTCATTGACCTGGGCGGTGTGGAAGGCCTGGTACACCTTTCTGAGCTGTCCTGGGGCAGGGTTCAGCACCCCTCCGAGATGGTTGAACTCGGGAGGCCGGTGGAAGCGATTGTATTGCAGTCCTGTGAAGAGAATTGCCGGGTCGCTTTAAGTATCAAGCGGCTGCAACAGAATCCCTGGGAACAGCTGGTAAAGGAATACCATACAGGCGACGTGCTTCCTGCGACCATCACTACGATCATGCGCTTTGGCGCATTTGCCCGCCTGGATTATGGTGTAGAAGGGTTGATCCACAATTCGAATCTTTCCACCCTCGACGCCAGAGAGTACCATAACGCCCTTCAACCCGGTCAGCATGTCCAGGTGGAGATCCTGCATATCGATCCGGACAGGCGCAGGTTGGGATTAGGATTAGTGACCAATTTATGAGTTCTTCTACAGAGAATAAGCGGCGCAGAACAGGCACACCCATCGAGCCGCAGTCAGAACCAGGGCAAAGCAGTCTTCCCCGCTGGCTCGAATCGCTGGCGGGGTTTTCACTCCGCTTCGACCGGTTCTTACGGGATATTATTGGTTTAGCGCTGATTACCGGTGCAGTTTTACTCTTACTCGGGCTGCTGAATGTCAGCCAGGGCAGTATGATTACCCCCTGGGTGAATTTCATCCGCCGCTGGCTTGGGTGGGGTGCATATGGATTCATTGCGCTGCTTGCCCTGGGCGGTGTAATGGGTTTATGGCGCGGTTCCCGCCGCAAGACCATGCTTTCTCTGAGCCAGATCCTGGCGCTGGAAGGTATTCTGTTTACCGTAACCGCCCTGCTTTCATTATTCAATGGGCATCTGTTAGACCGGGCTGAAGCAGGGCAGGATGGAGGGTACATCGGTTGGGGCCTGGCCGAGATATTCAACCGGATTTTGCCGGCGCCGTTCAGCACCATACTTTTACTGGTATTGTTAGCAGTGCTTGTGGTCATCGGGTTTGGTTTGCCGGCTTTGATCGGCAGGGTGCTGGATAGATTACTGCTCACAGAGAAGGACCTGTCAGTTGAAGGTGTTGACCTGCAGGATGGGATGATTGAACCCCTAGAGGCGTTGTCAGCTCCTGAAACGGAAACCGCCGGAGATAAGGCTTCGCTGATAGTTACCAAGACTGCAGGAGCTTCATCTGTTGAGGATGGCCGCCTCCCGCCCTTGAACATCTTGATGCAGGAAAAATCGAGCAAACCGGATGAAGAAAACATTCACCACATTGCCAGCGGGATCGAGCGAACCCTGCTGGAGTTTGGCATCCCTGCCAGGGTGGTGGGCTACCGGACCGGGCCGACTATTACCCAGTATGCCGTCGAACCCGGGTATACCGAAAAACCCGGAGCTGACGGTGAGATCGTCCGCCAGAAGGTGCGTGTTTCACAAATTGCCAACCTGCAGCGTGATCTGGCCTTATCCCTATCTGCTGAGCGCATCCGCATAGAAGCCCCGGTGCCGGGGCAGTCGTTCATCGGGGTTGAAGTGCCCAATGAGCGCATCTCGATCGTGCGCCTGCGCAGCATCCTTGAATCAGATGCCTTTCAGCAGGTTGGTTCACCCCTGGCGGTGGCAATGGGTAAGAATGTATCCGGGCAGCCAATTGTGTCGGACCTGGGACGCATGCCCCATCTCCTGATCGCCGGCACTACCGGTTCCGGCAAATCTGTGTTCATCCAATCCCTGGCTGTCTGTCTGGCGATGAACAATACACCAGCTGACCTGCGCATGGCGATGCTCGACCCCAAGATGGTTGAATTGGCCCGCTTTAATGGCTTGCCGCATCTGCTTGGCAAGGTGGAAACCCAGGTTGAGCGCATGCTGGGCGTGCTGCAGTGGGCGGTTGATGAAATGGGCAGACGCTACAGGCTCCTGGAAGCTTCACACTCGCGCGACCTGGAAAGCTATAACCGCAAGATGCAGCGTAAGAACCTGGAAACCCTGCCGCGTATCGTCGTTATCATTGATGAGCTGGCTGACCTGATGATGAGCGCCCCTGACCAGACTGAGCCTGCTGTTGTCAGGTTAGCCCAGATGGCGCGCGCTACAGGCATTCACCTGGTGGTGGCTACCCAGCGTCCCAGCACGGATGTTGTGACCGGCTTGATCAAAGCCAATTTCCCCACCCGGGTTTCGTTCACGGTTGCTTCCTCGGTTGATTCGCGTGTCATCCTGGATGCTAACGGCGCCGAAACGCTGATGGGGAGGGGCGATATGCTGTTCCTCAACCCCGAGATTGGCACACCGCTGCGCTGCCAGGGCGTGATGGTCACCGACCATGAGATCGAACGGGTAGTCAATTTTTGGAAAGAAATGATGAAAAATGAAGAGCCTGCTCCTAGTCCCTGGGAAGAATTGATCCAGGCACAGGGAGAGTCTCCAGATGATGAATTACTGTTGAAAGCGGTCGAGGTGGTGCGTAAATCTCAACGTGCCTCCGCTTCGTTGTTGCAGCGCCGTCTGCGGGTTGGGTATCCCAGGGCTGCCAGCCTGATCGATAAGCTGGAAGAGCTGGGGGTGATCGGCCCGGCTGTGGCAGGCGGAAAAGAGCGTGAGGTTTTCTACAGCCCGGACGATGGGACGGATCCACTCGAAGATATGGACTCTGGCGAAGAAGGCGAAGAGGGCGAACTCGATTGATGCTTGACAGAACAATTTCGCTGCTTTACTATTAGCCGACATTTATGAGGAAAAACCATTATCCGTATGCCAGAAAATCCTGAAATTCCTGCTGCCGTGGAAGAATCCAAGACTTTCACCGACCTCCTGAGGAAGACATTCCAGGGGGCTGGGCTGATTGCTGCCAGGTTTCTGGACCGGCTGGGAATCCATCCTGATACGGTTACCCTGATGGGACTTGCTGGACACTTCGGCGGCGCTGTACTGGCAGCTACCGGGTACATGACCTGGGCAGGGGTGGTTATCCTCTTGATGGCGCCCCTGGACTTCCTGGACGGTGCCCTGGCACGGCTGAAAGGGGAGACTTCCCGGTTTGGAGCGTTCCTGGATTCAGTGACTGACCGCTATTCTGAGTTTGTCATACTTGGAGGATTGCTGGTTTACTTCCTTCTGCAGCAGGATTGGCTTTCCTGCGGAGCGGTATTCCTGGCTGCAACCGGATCCGTGATGGTATCGTACATCCGCGCCCGGGCTGAAGGATTGGGGTTCCAGGCAAAGGTTGGCCTGCTAAGCAGGGTGGAGCGGTATATCATCCTGATCCCCGGCTTGCTCTTCAATATTCCTGCCGTTGCAGTTTGGATCATTGCTGTGTTGTCCCACTTCACTGCCTTGCAGCGTATTGTGAGTGTGCGCCGCCAGGCAACAAGAGTTGAAATTTCTGGCGGCATGAAAGATAGTTGAAGCTTACTCTCCTGGAAAGGATGTTGTGAACCATGTTTGTTCGAGAAGGATTCTGGTTAGGACCGATTTTCATTTATTACTACGGCATTCTGATCATGTCTGGAGCAGTGGCGGCCACTTTCCTGGCTGCAAGGCTGGCGAAACGCAATGGCGATGATCCCGAAACGATCTGGGATATGCTGCCCTGGCTGTTGATCGGGGGAATCGTAGGCGCCCGCCTGTGGCATATTTTTACTCCTCCAGCCTCGATGGTTGAGCAGGGCATCACCACCATGTATTACCTGACCCATCCCCTGGATGCTATTAACATCCGCAGCGGCGGGTTGGGCATTCCCGGAGCTGTGATGGGGGGTGTGTTTGCATTATGGTTGTACTGCCGAAAGAAGAAGCTGAAGATGATGGTCTGGATGGATTTAATCGCCCCCGGGCTGGCTCTTGCACAGGCAGTTGGACGCTGGGGCAATTTCCTCAACCAGGAAGTGTATGGTGCCCCGACATCCCTGCCATGGGCGATCACGATCGATCCGATTCACCGGGTTCCCGGGTATGAAGCGTATTCAACCTACCATCCCCTTTTCCTGTACGAATTCCTGTGGAACCTGTTTGTGATGGGTGTACTGCTTTACATTGGCATCCAGTACAAAGACCGGATCAAGAATGGGGATATTTTCCGGGTGTATATGTTCATGTACCCTTTTGCCCGTTTCTTCCTGGAATACTTGCGCCTGGACCCATCGCCGGTCGGCAGCATCAACATCAACCAGACCTTAATGGCGGTACTGATGGTGGCATCCATCGCATGGATGGTTTATGCCCACCGTGACACGATCAAATTCCTGAACCGGGGTAGACCTGGGGCTGAAGCGGCTGATGAGACCGTGTTGGTTCTTGAGGATTCCGGCAACCCGGATGAGGAAACGGATAAACCAGATACCGTCAACCTGGAAACTGACTGAAGGTATACTGCTCCCCGAAAGGGGAGCATTTTATATGATGAAATAGTAAATGTGGAGGGAAGAATGGATAAAGTGATAATTCTTGGTTCAGCCTATGCCGTGCCCGATACGGGACACGATAACACGCATCTGCTCATCCAGGCTGGCAAGACAAATGTACTGGTGGATTGCGCCAGCAGCCCGGTGCAGCGCCTGCAAAAAGCCGGTGTAAACCTGGCAGAAATCAACCAAATTTTTTTCACCCATTTCCACCCGGACCATGTGGCTGGCGCTCCGCTGCTGTTTATGGTTATGTGGCTGCAAGGCCGCAGCACCCCTCTGCACTTGTATGGATTAGATATCACCCTGCAGAAGATCCGCCAGAACCTGGAATTGTATGATTACCACACCTGGCCGGGGATGTTTCCGCTGGTTTTCCACAGCCTGTCGGAAGTTGACCGGTATCCGGCCTTTGAAGATGAAAACCTGCGAATCACCACTTCACCGGTCAGGCACCTTATCCCCACCATTGGGCTGCGGGTAGATTTTAATAGAAGCGGAAAAAGCATCATGTATACCTGCGATACAGAGCCTTGCCCGGCTGTCGTTTCGCTTGCCAGCAAGGTGGATGTCCTGCTGCACGAAGCGGCCGGCAACGCCCGCGGTCACTCATCCCCGCAGCAGGCAGCAGAAGACGCCCGGGTTGCAGAAGTTCGATCCCTGGTGCTGATCCATTACGATTACAACCATCCGAACCTGGCTGAAATGGTGGAGCAGGCAAGGCAGATCTTCCCGGGAGAGGTAAGCCTGGCCCAGGATTTCATGCAAATCACGTTGTAATTTCCGGAGAGGTTTTCCTACCAGCCTGAGATGTAATCTTCCCAGTCTTTGTTTTCCACGAGGAAGCGGCTGAAAAGGTAGAACGCAGATTGCGGCGGTTCATGAGGCTGGCGGGATAACCGCATCCTGCTTTCCTCCAGTCGCCGGCCGCCTTTCAAGTGGTTGCATGCGGGGCAGGCTGCAACAACATTTTCCCAGCTATGGTCACCCCCCAGGTGACGGGGTATCACATGGTCAATGGTCAGTTCTGGTGTGTGTTTGCCGCAATACTGGCAGGTAAAGTGGTCCCGCCGGAAGACTTCACGGCGGGTTAATTTAACATGGGGACGCGGGGCATGGACCATGTTTTGCAGCCGAATAATGGACGGCTTTGGGAAATCACTGCTGCTGGTATGAATGTATCCGCGCCCATTCATTACCATGGCTGCCTTGTCGGTTATAATCAGCCCGATCGCCCGGCGCATTTCGCAAACATGGATTGGTTCGAAATTGGCATTTAAGACCAGAACCTGTTCCATACGAAACCTATTAGCTGGATTATAGCATGAGTTTTTCCAGCCCCTTTTTAGCAGAGAACCAGATCCAGGTATCGAAATTGTCAGGTTCAGATAGGTGGAGATGATCTGCAGACTGTTTTGTTCAGCGCATTATCTCAGCAAGCATCTGGCTGGCAACCTGGCGGGCGTATTCGGGATTGTCTTCCTCTAGAACCAGGGCGAGCGCCAGGGGTGTGCCCTGCCAGCTGGAAACTGTACCGCCGATCACCCAGGTGATCGTGCCTTCTTCGGTGATTGCCTGACCGATTGTCTGCCAGGTGGCAGTACCCTGAAGGGTGAATTTTTCCACATTGTTTACCAGCACATTCCTCGGATATGTTGAACTGGAAGGTTCAACCGGCAAGATCACCCAGCCGTTGTTTGGGGTGTTCACTGCCATAGCCAGCAAAGGGGAAGGGCGCTGCCCGCCGGTGCTGTAAGCAGCGGCCGCAAGCGCAACCTGGAGGGGCGTAACCCTGAATTCACCCTGACCAAGTGAAGTATCCACTAGGTCTTCATTGAGGTCCAGCTTTGAAGGCCGGGCTGAGGCTACCGGGATTACTGAAGTCTCATCGAGACCCCAGGTATCGTACACTTTAACCAGATTGGCCAGGCCAAGGCGCCTGCCCAAAACAATCGAGGCTTGAGGGCAGCCTGCCTGAATGGCAGAATACCAGGTGTTCTCGACAGGTTGTATGGCACAATCCAGAATGGTTCCATCATCCAGGCTGAAACGCCAGGTTGCGGGTTCTTGAGGCAGGATGCCTCCCTGAGCTTCCAGTGCGCTGAGCATGAACGGAGCCAGGATGGCACCCAATGGATACTGCCCCTGGGTGGCACGGTTGAGTAGGGGCGCGTCGGGATCATCTTTCCAGTTTTCCCACTGCAATTCCAGCTGGTTGGCGTCAAAACCTGGATGGGAGGACATAGCCAGGATCTCACCGCTTTGTGCGTTTAATAACACCATTGCGCCTTTTTTACCTGCCAGGAGTTCGTCTGCAACTTCCTGAAGTTCCAAAGAAATGGATAAGCGGATATCCAGCCCGGCTGGCGGCTGGTTGTACAGCAGGTCCTGCCAGAAGATACGGCTGGAAGGGACACCATCCAGGCCGCGCAAATAACCATCCTGGCTGGCTTCGATCCCGCCTTGCCCGTACATGGGGTTGGAATAACCTGCGGTATTGCTCAATGCCGGGTACAGGATGGTACGGATGTATTGCCCGGTTTCACCGCTTGTTTGCGAAATGATGTTGTTGTGCCGGTCAAGGATCTTACCACGGACAACATACAGGTCATTGATAGCCCAACGGGGATTATCATTGCGTGCAGCTATGCTTTCAGATCGGATCACTGCGTAGTAGCCGTTCATCAGGGCGATTGCACCCAGGCCAATCAGCACCCCCAGGCTGGCAAGTTTGTAAGGGAATGCAAAGGCGACTACTGCCGGGCTTTCTTTGGGCTGATTGCTTATCAGCAGAAGGATCAACCCGGAGAAAAATGAGATCAAAAGCGATGAGCCACCATATGAGACAAACGGCAGGGTCACACCGGTCAAAGGGATGAGGCGCAAGTTCCCGCCCATGATAACGACCGCCTGGATCCCCATGTACATGGACAATCCTGCTGCCAGGTAGCGCAGGAAAGCGTTCCGGGCTCTCAGAGCAGCCAGGATGCCGCGCACTACCAGCAGGCCAAACAGGAGTAAAACAGCAAATGTCCCTGCCAGGCCGAGTTCCTCAGCAATACTGGCAAAGATGAAGTCAGAATGGGATACAGGCACCACTCCCGGTGACCCTAATCCCGGACCGCTGCCAGACAGCCCTCCGCTTGCGATAGCGATCAGCGACTGCACCAGCTGGTAGGATTGGTTGCCGGCATCAGACCAGGGATTCAGCCAGGCATCAATGCGCAGCTTGATGACGCCGAACCGGAAGTACCCGCCCACTGCAGCGGTAGCAATCAGTATAGCGCCGAAAATCATGATCCGGCGTTTCCCCGAAGCCATGTAGATAATGGTGAAATACAAAAGGATAAAGATGGAGGCTGTCCCCAGGTCCCGCTGGGCGATCAGGAGCAGCGTGGCCGCGCTGATCAGGATCACCGTAGGAGCGAGCAGCTGCATCAGATTGAGGTTAACCGGAACGCGGTCGGCCAGGTAAGCTGCCAGGTACACAACCAGGAGCAGTTTGAGGATCTCAGACGGCTGGATATACAAACCGCCGAGCCGCAGCCAGAGCCCCGGGCCTTCGCCGGACGGGTAGATGCCAATGATAGTGGTAAGCACCATCAGCAACAGTCCCCCGGTGAGCCAGATGTATTTATACCTTCTCAGCCAGGAAAGGAAAATGGGGTAGCGGATACCCAGCCAGACCACCAGGATTGCCAGTGCCATCCAGATTGTCTGGCGCGAGCCGAAACCATTCCACAGGATATTCTGTCCATCCAGGCGCCAGATGGTGAGAAGCCCAAGGCCGCTGAGCATGGCGATAACGGGAAGAAGGTAAGGGTCCCGCTCCGGGATGCGGGCGCGGACTTCGCGGTGCAGCACCACGAATCCTGCCAGCCAGACAGCATACCCGATCCATTGGGTCCAGCGGTAAGTGACATTCCAATCATGGTACCGGACAGCCGGAGATAATGTCAGGATGAGGGAGTATACGAACAAGAAAAAAGCTGCCAGGGTCATCAGGCGGCTCTGGATGAAGTCTTTTTCAGTAGGCGAAGAAGGAAATAACCGGTTCACTTGTGAAGGTATTTTTGCAGCAAGAGCTGGTACTTCTGGCGGTTTTCTTCCGAAATGACTGATGGATTGGTGATTACTGCTTCGGCGAGGGCATCGTCGCAATCGCAATGCCGCTCTGTATCTATCACCCTGACCAGGTGCTCAATTGCCTTTTGGGCAACAGCAGTATTCTGCATCAGGGTTTTAACGACCATCTCCACGCTGACCGGTTCCTCGGCAGAATGCCATACATCATAATCAGTGACATGTGCCATAATGCTGTAACACATTTCAGCTTCCCGTGCCAGGAATGCTTCCGGCGAAGCTGTCATTCCGATGATGGACATACCCCAGGAGCGGTAAAGGTTGGATTCAGCCCTTGTTGAAAAACGCGGCCCTTCGATGGTGATCAAGGTTCCGCCTTTATGGACTTCAACCGGACCTGATGCTGAGACAGCCTCGTAGACCAGGTTTGAAAGGGCAATGCAGTACGGGTTGGCTGTGCCGATATGGGCAACCACGCCATTTTCAAAGAAAGAGCGCGACCTGGAGCGGGTGAAGTCGAACAACTGGTCCGGAATAACAATATGGCCTGGCGCAAAGTCATCCCTGAGTGAACCGCAGGCGCTGATGCTCACCACATGCTGGATGCCAAGCATCTTGAATGCGTAGATATTGGCGCGATAATTGACTTCGGTCGGGTTGATAAAATGCCCGATACCGTGGCGTGCCAGGAATGCAACCTTGCGATCTGCCAGGATGCCGGTAAAGATCGGGCTGGATGGTTTGCCGAAGGGGGTTTCAACCTCCAGGGTTTCTACATCTGCCAGGGATTTGAACTGGTACAGTCCCGAACCGCCGATAATGCCAAGGATGGGTTTTCCGCTCATGATTCCTCCAGGGAGTTGGAATACTCAAACAAAATCATAGCATACTTACAAAGTGTTTACCAGTCTAAAAACAAACACATACCCTCTCCAAGAAAGAGCATGTGCATTGTATTTTATGTATGCCCTGGGGGAAGCGTGGGCAATTGTATATTCTGGTAAGTGAACTACTCTACAACAGTTACGTCGACTGCCTGCAATCCTTTTGCACCCTGTTCCACTGAGAACTCGACTTTTTGACCTTCATTGAGGGTCTTATAGCCGTCGTTGCGGATCTTTGAGTAATGTACAAAGACATCCGGTCCGCTCTCCTGGGAGATGAACCCGAAACCCTTTGTATTATTAAACCATTTCACTGTTCCCATAATACGATCCGACATGATTAAAACACTCCTTTTTCCTTATTGATTCAGGTGCTTCGGTAGTTCTCTTCAGGAAGTACTGTTGCAGGCGGCTAGCCTCTGATGTTTTCCCCCGACTCCAATGAAAACAACTTGGCATCCAACACATTAATTCTAGCAAAATGAAATATTAAAGTCAAATTAATTGTATCAAATGAACAAGGTTCAAATTTTCAGTTATGCAAGGTATGCCTCTTTTTCCAGTACAATTGTTTTGTGAACATGCCAGATCCTTACGACCCCCAGTTTTTTGAACCGCTTTACGAGGCTGAAGACCGCCATTTCTGGTTCATCAGCCGCAACCGGATCGTAGCAGACACCCTCGAAACGCTTGACCGGCAGCTGCCAGGTGGTTACATGGCGCTGGAACTCGGGTGCGGGAACGGCAATACCCTGCGAGTTACAGAAGCTGCATGTGGAAAGGGCAGGGTCACCGGGAGTGACCTGTTTCATGCCGGACTGATGCTCGCCAAAAATCGGGTAAGCTGCCCGCTGGTGCAGGCAGATGTGCTGTATCTGCCTTTTACAGGCAATTTCCACCTGGTTGGCATTTTTGATGTCCTGGAGCATATCCAGGACGACCAAGGAATGCTCATGAAAGTGAAGGAAATTCTTACTCCTGGGGGCTACCTTGTCCTTACGGTTCCGGCTGACCCGGGTTTGTGGAGTTATTTTGATGAAGCCAGCCATCACCAGCGACGGTATACCCGTGAAACCCTCGCTGAGATGCTAAACGGGACGGGGTTTGAGATCGTCCGACTGACCGCGTTTATGAGCCTGACTTACCCGTGGGTATGGCTGCGCAGGAAATTTGGGCGAAAGGCTGAACCCAATTACACAGAGGAAGATGCCAGCTCCCTGGCATACCAGGAACTTGCGGTAAACAAGGTGCTCAACTGGTTGCTGATACAGATATTAAAGCTGGAACGCAGCCGGATTAAACAGGGCAAGGATTTCCGCAGGGGGAGTTCACTCCTGGCGGTTGCCCGCCGGAGGTTTAACTAAGGGTTTCGATCGTTACCACCAGGTCGATCTTGCCACAGCGCAGCAAGTCCCCGGAAATGATTACAGTCGGCGTCGAAAGGCGCTCGTCATTTAAGAAGGTCCCATTAGTAGATGCCAGGTCCTCCACCCACCACTGGTTGTGGTGGTAACTCAACCTGGCATGGCGGGAAGATACCGTATCATCCTGGATTGGAAAATCGGAGGATGTATCGCGCCCGATCATAACCTCGGGCACGTGAAATTCCTTCCCTTCACCAGGTTCCTGCTCAAGGCGCGATAGGGTCATGGAAGGGATCTTGCGGGTTCCAACTAGCAGGCTGGTGACTTTCAGGTCGGTCCAAAGCGTGAACAGGACATAACCCAGGAAGGCGTACAGTACCAGCGCAAGCAGCAGCCGGAGGATCAGGACCAGTACAGCGCTCATAATTTTGGCATCCTGTCAGTGTTATCAGACGGATCCGGGCTCGTTTCACTGTAGATAAGGGTCAGTCCGGCCAGGGAGATCACGTCACCTGGAGTGAGGACTGCCTGGGTGATACGCTGCCCATTCACAAAGGTTCCCCCGGTGGAACCTAGGTCGAATATCACGTACTTGCCCATCCTGGCGCGCAGCTGGGCATGGGTGCGGGAGATGCGCAAATCTTCGATCACAAGATGGTTATCCTCCCTGCGGCCGATATTGATCACTGGAAGGTTGAGAATGTATGTCTCCTTGCCCTCAATGATCAAATATGCCTCGTGCGGGATTGCGTTAGCAGGCGGCTGGGGAGCGGGCATCAGGCTCACAGCTGCAGTATGGCCATGGGTTTCAGCCAGGGTATCTGCCTCGATCTGGATATCCCCTTTACGGATGGTTTTATCCACCTCGACATGGATGGCAGGCTCTCCCAAGAAGGTGATGTTTTCCTCGTCCGCCGCAAGTTGAATCACCTGTGAAAGGCTTTCCAGCAAGTCCTGTAGATTGACCAGTTCTTGGTATGTATCCGGATGGATGCGCAGGGTGAAATTACCCGTTGCAGTTGATGTGCCGGCGGCAAGCCCATCGACAGTATCCTGCAATGCCAGGCGCACTTTGTGGGAAAGGTCTTCCGGTTTGTCGAACCCCAGGATATTGGGAATGCCTTCGATCAATCGCTTCAACCTGGACTCAAAGACATCTAAGGTGTTTCTCATCTCGGTATAATTATACAGGAGGAATTCAGGAATTTCATGCAGGGTTATATGGAGGTAAGCCATACGGCTGATTGGGCGGTCCGTGTTTGGGCTGACGAACTCACAGGCCTTTTTGCAGAAGCAGCGGACGCAATGACTGCCCTGATGGGTGTAAAGGTTGGTGATTTATCCCCACAAAACAGGATTTTACACCTGGAAGCGGAAGATACTGAGAGTCTCCTGGTAGCATATCTGAGCGAATTGCTTTTTATAATGGAATCAGAAAGACGGGCTGCAATCAGGCAGGACCTTAAAGTGGAAGCCCGAACCTTAAGGGGAGAAGTCTGGTTTCAGCCGGTCCAAAGCCTGGAAAAAGAGATTAAAGCCGTAACATTCAGCGGTTTAAAGATCATCACAACTCCGCAAGGGTACCAGGTTGAGATCGTGTTTGATGTGTAAGTGAGGAGGCTTTGATCGGATTTAAGCAATTATCCCAAGTAAGTGAATTCCGGTGGGAGATTCCGGTTGGTTTCCGCCCTGAAATGCAGGTGCCGGTGCACATCATCGCTTCCAGGAAACAGGTGGAGGACGCTATGGGCGACATCTCGCTCGAACAGGCGGTGAATGCGTCTTGCCTGCCGGGAGTGTCAGGGCATGTGGTGGTGATGCCGGACGTTCACCAAGGATACGGTTTTCCGATTGGAGGGGTGGCAGCCATGAAGTACCCGGAGGGGGTGATCTCGCCTGGTGCGATCGGGTATGACATCAATTGCGGTGTCAGGCTGTTAGCCTCCCGTGCGCAGCTGGAAGAAGCCGAACCGTACCTTCGCGACCTGGCTGTCCTGCTTAACCAGTTTTGCCCAAGCGGTGTGGGCACCAAAGGAGACAGGAACCTTTGTGAAAAAGAAATGGAGCAGGTCTGCCTGAATGGCTCCGGTTGGGCAGTAAAGAATGGGTATGGTACTGCGGATGATGCCCACCGTACGGAAGGGTCAGGCTGCCTGGAAGGCGCTGACCCGGGAGCTGTGAGTAAACGGGCAAAAGAGCGCGGGCGTCCGCAGCTGGGAACACTGGGTGCAGGCAACCATTTTCTCGAAGTGGACCTGGTGGAGGCAGTGTTTAACCGCCGGGCGGCAGATGCCATGAACCTTGAAGAAGGCTGCCTGGTTGTCCAGATTCACTGCGGATCGCGCGGGTTCGGGCACCAGATCTGCACGGATTTTGTACAGCAGTTCCAGGCTGTCAGCCGACAGTATGGTATCAGCCTGCCCGACCGGGAACTTGTCTGTGCTCCCCTCGATTCACCTGAAGGCCGGCAGTATTTGGCAGCGATGAATTGCGCGGCAAACTATGCCTTTGCCAACAGGCAAATCCTGGCGCATCAAGCCCGGCAGGCTTTCGAGCAGGTCCTTTCAGGGAAAGTTAAAAACGCCTACTTGCAGCAGGTGTATGACCTGGCGCACAACATTGGCAAGCTGGAGATACATTCGGTTAATGGCAGGACGCAGCGGGTGTGTGTGCACCGGAAAGGGGCAACCCGGGCGTACGGTCCAGGTTCAGAGGGAATTCCGGCTGAATATCAAAAGACCGGACAGCCGGTGCTGGTTCCTGGCAGCATGGGAACAGCTTCCTGGGTACTGGCAGGCACCGGGCGCAGTATGGAGCTTTCATTCGGCTCTTGCTGTCATGGGGCTGGAAGGGTGATGAGCCGCAGCCAAGCCAAACATTCCATCCGGGGTGATGCCTTGCACAGCAGGCTGGAGAAGCAGGGTATCCTGGTCATGGCTGGCTCGATGCCAGGCTTGGCTGAAGAAGCGCCGGAAGCCTATAAAGATGTTGATGATGTGGTGGAAACCGTCATCGGAGCCGGATTGGCACGCAAAGTTGCCAGGCTGCGCCCGCTGATCGTGATCAAGGGTTGAATTGTTATTCAGAAACCGGGGCGACCCGCGCAGCTGTCAGGCTAACCAGGTCCTTTACTGCCAACCGGATATTCATCCCCCGCTGACCACCAGAAATATGGATCTGCTCATATTGTAAGGCTGATTCGTCCAGGATGACCTGAAACCCTTTGTTTAACAGGGCGAGCGGAGATATGCCGCCCACCAGCAGCCCGGTTAACTTTTCAGCCTCTGCCTGGGTGGTTAAGCTGAGCTTCTTTTCTCCTGCCGCTGCAGCCAGCTTCTTAAGGTCCACTCTCCCGTCTCCCGGGACAACAGCCAGGATTGCCTTGCCGGCTTTTTCGCGCTGCACCACAATGGTCTTGAACACTTCTGCAGCCGGGACTCCCAGTATCTGGGCGGTTTCAATCGCCCCTACTTTTTCTTCCGGCAATTCGAAAACCTGGTAAGGAATCTTGCGGGAATCCAACAGGCGGGTGATGTTGTTGGTTTTCATCGATTCCTGTAGTAGATCGGGTTGCTGTAGATCCAGCCACGCTGTTTATTAATAAAATGGATAAATGCTTCTACCCTGTATGCGCCGGGGATTTTTGTGGTGTGGGTGCATACCTCGCGCCGTTCCCAGCTTTCCACCACTTCGCCATTCCGGATTAGGCGGATATCGACAGGGAAAGGAACCCGGACTTGAAAGGTGACACTCTCTGCAGAGACCAGTTCATCACCCATAATGGCATTTTGATCGCGCCCCTGGGCGGTAAAACGGAAGCCGGTGGAAGGTGCCGGCAGGTCATACCCGATAAAGCAGTGGCCTTTTCCCAGGGCATCATAAATCATTTTTTTGTCAGCCATCAGATCGCCGGTCAATTCCTGCGGTGTGATGAGATGATTGTTGATGCTACGGAAGTGATACTCGTACGGGAAGATTTCCTTTTTTATTGGGCCTAGATTTTGTGCCAGGGCATGGGCATCGGATCCGGCGACAGCTACAACCTTTTGGCCTTCAGCCAGCAGCCTGTCCCAATGTTCCAGCAGTTCAGGGATGGGATGGTGTGCCAGCAATTCCGGCATAAAAGCCAGTTTGACTGCGTCCAGCTTTGTGCGCACGACGGTTTTGAATTCACTGAAGCCGTTCCACAACTCAATGCCTGTGTACCCCTGCACTTCCCAGTTGTCCCAGGAGATATCAGTCTGGTTGAATAAGGGCAGGGCGGGGTCAACGGGATGTGCCAGGAAGCTGAGCCCGGCGGCGCGATTGACCTGGTCGATCAGCACCTGCGGATTGGCGGCATAGGTTGCCAGTTCACGGTTGGTGTTAAACGCCAGTAAATGGTTCTTCTGCGGGTCACGCGCCTGGTCATGGATTTCCTCACCGACCAGGAGCAGGACTTTCCGGTTTCCTTCTTCATAATACTTTTCAACATCCTGGACATACACATTATGGTCGGTAACGATGACTACATCGACGATCCCACTCTTTAAAGCTGCGCGGGCGATACCAGCATGGGTTGCCGTGCCGTCTGAATAGGTTGTGTGCATGTGGAGGTTGGTTACAAGTTCTGCCATGATGTTGACGATTCCAGTAGGGTGCAGGTATAATCGTAAAGCTTAATTAAAGTTTGGAGGCTCTGCGTGAATTTACAAAGCTATTTTTACATTGCCCTGATTATAACGTCTATTGCACTGATCGCCAGTGTTATCCTGCAAAACAAGGGTGTCGGACTGGGCGGCCTGACCGGCGGCGAATCCAGCAACGTGTTCAGCACCCGGCGCGGGATTGAAAAGACCCTTTTCTGGATCACGATCGCGCTCAGCGGATTATTTTTTGTGCTTACCATCGTCACCATCCTGGTAGGCAAATAATCAGTACCGCCCAAAGCGGTGGCTAGATTCAGCAAGGCTGAACAATACAAGAATATCTTCAATAATTTTGTGATAAAAAGCAATAAAGGGCAAATCTCTTTTCGGGGAGTATGCCCTTTTTCCATTTATAATTGACCTATGAAACGTTTCCGATGGCAAATAGCAATCCTGTTAATTACCGGCCTGGTGGTTGGTGTTTTATTGCTGCTCGAACAACCCCAGGGGAGTATCACTGCACAGCCAACACCCAGCCAGGGTGGAACTTATACCGAAGCCCTGATCGGCAGCTTTGAACGCCTCAATCCATTGCTGGATGACTACAATCAGCCTGACCGGGATGTTGACCGGCTGTTGTTCAGCGGGCTGGTAAAATTCGACAGCAGCGGGGTTCCGCAGCCTGACCTTTCAGAAAGCTGGGGAATTTCGAAAGATGGGACGATCTACAATTTTGCCTTGCGTAAGAATGTGGTGTGGCATGACGGTGTACCGGTCAGCTCAGATGATGTGATCTTTACTGTTGAGCTGATGCGCAGCGCAGAGTCACCCCTGCCGGAGGACCTGAAGGCATTTTGGAATGAAATTGAGGTGAGCGCACTCGATACACAGACGGTCCAGTTCCGCCTGCCGGAAGCGTTTTCCCCGTTCCTGGATTATGTTTCATTTGGTCTGCTGCCCAGGCATTTACTGGACGGGGTGGGCGCAGCAGAGCTCGTAGATGCCCCATTCAACGCAGAACCAGTTGGAACTGGGCCGTTCAAATTCAAAAACCTGGTTGTTGAAAATGGACAGATTTCAGGGTTGGTGTTGGTGCGCAATGAAAATTATTACGGTACGCCCGCATTTCTCGATGAGCTGGTTTTCCGTTATTACCCAGACAGCGGTTCTGCCCTGCAAGCCTACCGGGATGGCGCGGTCCAGGGTATCAGCCGGGTAACCAACGAGATCCTGCCGGCAGCCCTGGCAGAACCCGGTTTATCCGTTTATACCAGCCGTATGCCCCAAATGACCCTGGTTCTCCTCAATTTAGATGATCCACAGCTGGAATTCTTCCAGGATGAGACTGTCCGCGAAGCGCTTTACATAGGATTGAACCGGCAATACATGATCGACAGGATTCTTGCGGGACAGGCTATCCTGGCAACCGGGCCAATACTGCCGGATACCTGGGCATATTATGAGGGTACTCAGCCGGTCGGGTATGACCTGGAAAAAGCCCGGAACCTGCTGCGCGAGGCAGAATATGTGATCCCATCAGAAGGAAGCACAGTCCGCGAGAAGGATGGCGTTGCTCTCAGCTTCACCATGCTGTACCCGGATGATGCTACCCATTTTGCCATTGCCGAAGCCATCCAGAAGAACTGGGCTGACCTGAATGTAGAAGTTACCCTTGAGGCTGTTTCCTATGAAGAGCTGGTACAGCAGCGCCTGGAAGCACGCGATTACCAGGCTGCTCTGGTTGACCTGAACCTTACCGGCAGCCCCGATCCTGACCCGTACCCGTTTTGGGACCAAGCCCAGGCCAGCGGCGGCCAAAATTACTCACAATGGAACAGCCGGGTGGCGAGTGAGTACCTTGAAACTGCCCGCGTGACCACAGATCTGGCAGAACGTGCCCGCCTTTACCGGAACTTTCAGGTGGTGTTCAATGATGAACTTCCTGCGCTGATGCTTTTCAATCCGGTGTATACCTATGCCGTGTCTGAACAGATCCGGGGCGTCCGGAACGGGCCGCTGTTTGACAGCAGCGACCGCTTTTCAACCATAACCCAGTGGTACCTGACTATGGCACTGCCTGCACAGCCTGAACTGGTTGAACCAACCCCGTAGGACCAGGTGAATCATGCTGGAACGGGATTGGGCATTCCTTGAAGTTGCCGTCGGAGGGTTGGAAGAGTATCTCCAATCCTCCATTTTGTATTATCCCCTGGGATATACCAGGAAAGCCCAGGGACTGCTGCAATTGACTCTGGGAAACTTGCTGGTGACAACCGCCCGTCTGCAGGCTATTCAATGGGATGGTGCGGATAAGGGTAAGTTGGACATCCTGCTGGAAACAGTTGATGCAGTCCGCAGCCGATGGAGAGCCGGTTGGAACAAGAAAGCAGAGCAGGAAATTCCTGCTCGGTTGAACCTTTGGAAGAATTCTCTGCGCGATTGGGCAGACAACCACGAACATACCCTGGCTGGATACAGGCACCAGGTGCGTTGGCGGGTGATCCTGCACCTTCTCATGGCAGAAAACGGCAGGCATTACCATGAAGAAAGCATCCTGGCTGGACTAGATTCCAGGCTGCGGATGATCTCCACGCCCGGAGATTTTCTCTGGGAACCGGAGATCGAACAGGGTTTTTCAAAACAGGTGTACTGGTACCTGTACCTGAAGGTGTAACCGGAAGGAGTGTGAGATGGCAAATTTTTATACCCGCACCGGGGATGATGGACTGACTAGTTTGCTGGGAAAAGGCAGGGTCAAAAAAAATGACCTGCGCATCGAGGCTGTTGGGACGCTGGATGAAGTGGATGCCTTCCTGGGAATGGCTCGCAGCACAATCGATAACCCGGATTGGGCAACCATGCTTGTCTCGATCCAGCGTGACCTTTACCAGATGATGGCAGAGATTTCCGCTTCTCCTGAAAATGCCGAACGTTTCAAAGCTATCACACACGAAAAAGTTGCCTGGCTTGAAGAACAGGTGGCCGCGCTAGAGGCGGTTACTGAGGTTCCGCGTGAATTCATTATCCCGGGGGATACAACCAGCGCTGCCGCAGTGGATGTTGCCCGGACAGTGGTTCGCAGGGCTGAGCGCAGGGTGGCTGAACTGCTGCACAACGGTGTAATCCAGAATATCCATGTTATTGAGTATCTAAACCGCTTGTCCTCATTTTGCTTTGTCCTGGAGCTGGCGATGATCCAATCGGTTGGGAAGGAAAAACCTACTTTCGCTAAAACCAAATGACCGGAACATTTATCAACATCGCAACCGTAATTATTGGAGGGATATTGGGCTGCCTGCTTGGCTCAAAGCTGCCCGAGCGTGTCCGCCAGACTGTCGTGACCGGGTTAGGCTTGTTCACCCTGGCGTACGGCATTTCCATGTTCATCAAGACCCAGAATGCGATCGTGGTTGTCCTCAGCCTGCTGGTTGGCATCCTGCTGGGGGAGTGGTGGAATATCGATAAGGAGCTGAACAACCTGGGAACCTGGCTAGAGGTTAAAGTCCTGAACAGTACAGATGAATCAAGCCAGAAGCGCTTTGTAAAGGGATTTCTGACTGCTTCGCTGCTCTTTTGTGTCGGCCCAATGGCCATCCTTGGCAGCGTGCAGGACGGGCTGACGGGGGACTACCAGCTGTTGGTGGTCAAATCCATCCTGGATGGTTTTGCCGCACTGGCATTTGCCGCCAGCATGGGCGTGGGGGTGCTCTTTTCCGTTTTCCCCGTGCTGCTTTACCAGGGTGGTATCACGCTCCTGGCTGTCCAGGCACAGAGCTTCTTTACAGATGCCATGATCACCGAAATGAGCGCTGCCGGGGGAGTAATCCTTCTGGCGATCGGGATCAGCGGTCTGCTGGAGCTGAAGCCGATACGTTCAGCGAATTTTCTGCCAGCGCTGGTACTGGCGCCGCTTTTTGTGGCCTTGCTGGCACTGCTGGGAATCACATACTGATTTAAAGAATTATGGTGTAAATGAAACAACCTCCCTTATGGGAGGTTGTTTTTATCATTTCAGGAGTTATTCTCCCAGCGCATCCAGGATGGCCTGTTCCAATCCATCCCTGCCGACAAGGACACCATTCACCAAAAAGGTTGGTGTGCCGGTCACACCAAGGCTCTGTCCGTAAGTCATATTTTCGTTTGTCCTGTTCTGGTATGTATCATCTGCCAGGCATTTGTTGAATGCATCTTTGTCCAAACCTAAAAGGTCTGCATAGGCGAGCAGATGTTCATCGTTATAAGCATCTGCATTTCCAAGGCTTGCATTATGGAACAGGGTTTTCTTGTATTCCCAGTATTTACCCTGGTCCATGGCGCAGTAGGCTGCTTCAGCAGCGGTTGCAGAGGTTTGGGCCATAAATGCATAGGCATAATCCACGTAGTAAACTTTCCCTGTGGCCACATACTTGCTGATAATTTCGCTTTCCTGTGTGGTTGCGTAAATCAAGCAGTGGCTGCAATTGAAGTCGAAGAACTCCTGGACTTTTACAGGAGCGCCTGGATCGCCCAGGGCATTGCCTTCAGCCTGCGGGAAATCCATGTTTTCCGGTATGGAAATTGATGAGCTATCTACTTTCTGGGGTAGGTTGGTTGTGATCACCAGGGCTGCGATGACCACGGCTGCAATAGCGACGATAGCAATAACGATGATGCGGTTTCGTGTTTCCTGTTGACGTCTTCGGGCACGGATTTCTTCGCGCTTACTCAGGTTTCTCTTCGAACCCGAATCCGATCGATTTTGGGCTTGATTGCCAGGCATTCTTGATGCTCCTTTCATTGGCATATTGGGTGATTTTGCCATAAATGGAAGTGAAAGTCCAGACCCAAATTTCGACTGGCTTACTCTAAAATATGGGCACGTATAGTATTATCCCAGGAGATAAACGGGGAATCTTTCGTCAGTCTGCTGAAAGCCTAATTTGTGATAAAGATGCAAAGAGGCTGCGTTGCTGCCCTGGGTATTTACCGTAAGTTCGGTTACATTTATATGCAGGAAGTACTCCCGCAGGTCCTGGAGCAGGGCTGAACCGATTCCAAGGCGCTGGTACTCCGGCAGCACAGCCAGGCGTGCCAGGTGGGCGCTGTATGGCGTTCCGGTGCTGAGCTGGTAGCCGATCACTTTTCCTTCCATCACAGCCACGCTGATATATGCAGCTGCCCGGCAGGCATGCTCCATCCCGGAAGCTGAAACCTGCCAGATGTTTTCAAATGCGCTCTGGTCCACATGCAATACCTGTCCGATATCAGCTGGCTGGAAGGGACGGACTGTTACCCCCGGGTTTTCCCGGCTTGCGGTAAATCCAGCAGCAAGGTCTGCTTGCAATACTACGATATCCTGGTAGACCTTAAACCCCGAATCAGAAAGCAGTTTGCTGAACCATGAAGTCAGGCCGATGGCTGCGATTACAGCCGGTTGCCTGCTGAAATAAGTGAGGCAATTCTCCAGCAGGGTCTCCCAGGCATCCTGCACACGGGATGCATGCAGGCAGGCAAATAGCCGGATCCAGGCTGCTTCAGGCGGGTCGGGTGGCATGGCTAGGGCTGCCTGGATGCGCTGGTTGTTTTCTATCAAGCTGAAGGGTTCGCTGCCAAGCCACTCCAGCGGCTGAAGCCAGTCCAGGTGGCGGTGCAGCGCCTGGCTGTCACGGATGAGCACCAGCAGGCTTTCCCGGTCCTGCTCTGAAGCTGTCCGGGTGGTGATGTAACGCGAGCCATTGATCAGGAAGTCCAGCGGGTTAGGCATACAATTACCCAATCCTGCGTCTGACGAAATTCAACAGTTTTTGCAGCAATTTTTCTTTCGGGCTGGATGGTTTTTCAATAGATAGGGCGGTATCCATGGCTGCCAGAGATTCAAGCGACTTTCCTGAACGCATCTGCAGGCTGGAGATCCGCTTCAGGATGATACTGCGCATTTCTGTTTCACCGCCGGATTTCAGCAAGGCTGAAGCCTGCTGGTAATGCTCCAGGGCTTCCCTTTGCCTGCCAAGATCCTCTAAGGCGGCTGCCTGGTTCCCCATTGCCATTGCCTGGCGGCGGACATCCCCTGCAAGGGCAAACACCTGGTCAGTTCCGGCAGCTGCCTGTAAAGCCAGTGCAGCCTCACCTGCCTGAAGCATGGCTACACTACGGTTGTTCTGCATTTCAGCTTCTTTAACCGTGTTGCCTTCCAACCGGTACAATTCAGCCGCTTCACCGAAGAGTTGTGCAGCCTGTAAATACCCCCGCTGCTGGTACTGGTCTGCTGCATGCTTTTCTACCTGTTCAATGCGTTCAGGCATACTATCAGTAGGTGATCTCGAGGATGCTCTCTGCAATGGAACGCAGCTTCTGGGCATCCATTTCGCTCAAGCGGACAGCCAGTTCAAGGTATGGCAAATTGACCGGGTCGCAGATAAAACCCTGCAGTTCGGGGTCAAGGGCAGCGAAAGCTGTATCCCTTTCCTGCTGCTTCCGCCATTGACCGATCATTCCCTGCTGGTCATAAAGTGAACCGACTGGAATATCCAACAGCTCTGCGATCAGCTGCAGCCGGGGAAATGAAATGGGGACATTCCCTGCCTCGGCATCGACCAGTTCATCTTCTGTAAAACCAGCCACCAGGGCGATATCTGCCGCCGTAAGGTTCAGGCGGGTCCGTTCCTGCATGATGCGGGCGCCAATCATCTTCTGGCGCAGGGTGCGGATCAGGTCCAGCTTGACATCATCAGCGCGGGGCGAACTGGTTGATAAAGCCTGGCTGCCGGTAAAGTGTGAAAGGGGGATGTTCAGCCCATACGCAAATGTTTCCACCTGGGGAAGCGAGGGGGAATCCATCCCTTCTTCAAAACGGGTATATTCATCGGGAGAAATGCCCATCAACCTGGCACATGTATCGGTGCTGGCTCCAGCCGCCAGGCGGGCATCATAAAGCAAAATTCCCAGTTTGCGCTGGCGTAACATGATCCTTTGTTGTTCTTTTTCCATGTAATATCCCATCCTTTCAATAATTCCATCAGCGTTTTCGCGGGAAAACATCCCCCAGGCTGGAGCCGTAAATTTCAGGGCCAAATAAGAATCCAGCGGATTCAAGGCGGTTGTTGAACAACGGCCTTATCCCGGATGGGATGAGCGTTCCCTCAGGTACGCCCTGCGGTGTTTTCCCGGTCTGGTCGAACTTGAATATTTCTGATAATACTATGTTTTCTCCAGCAATGCCTGATACCTCAGCTACAGAAGTTACCCGGAAGATATCGTTCTTCAGGCAGGCGATATGCACGATCAGGTCAATTGCTGCAGCCAGCTGCTCACGAATAGACTGGAGCGGAAGGGATGGCTCGCCTGCCAGGCAGAGCGTTTCAAGGCGGTTGAGAGTGTCATAAGGATGATGTGCATTGACCGTGGAAAGGAAACCTTCCTGGCCTGAACACAATGCCCTAACGATCTGGCACACCTCATCCCCTTTTATCTCTCCCACCACCAGCCGGTCTGGAGACAGGCGGATGGCTTTCCCCAGCAGGTTTGGCAAAGGTACTTCCCCTGGACCGTAGGTGCTGCCGGGTTTGGTCTCTAACTTGAGGTTATGCGGATGTGAGAATGAAAGCTCTACAGGGTCCTCAATGGTTATCACCCGTTCCTGGTGCGGGATGAATGCAGCCAGGGCATTGAGCAGGGTTGTCTTGCCGGATCCTTTCAGTCCTGAGATGATGATGTTCAGGCGGGCTGCCATGCATGCCTGCAAAAATTGCAGCACCGAACTGGAAAGTGTGTTGTTTTTTACCAGGTATCCTGTAGAAAATGTGTGCGATGGCGGTTTTTTTAGCACCAGAGAAGGCCCTTCAACTGCAACCGGGGGAAGGAGGGCAGTCAGGCGGCTGCCATCTTGTAGCCGCATTTCCTGGACAGGCTCAGAATAATCCAGGCTGCGGCTGCCCTGGGCAAAGATCAGCTCGATCAACCTGAGGACCTGGTTTTTCCCTTCAAAGTGGAACTTTGTGCCTTCAACCTTGCCATTCCTGACCAGGGTAACCCGGTCAAAGCAGTTTACAGAAACTGAATTGATGGCAGGGTCGGATAGCAGTTCTTCAAATGATTCTAGGAGCAGGTAATCATCCGCAACATCTGAAAAAAGCTTATCGCGCAGCGATGGTTCAAGATCGGGGTAAGCTTTTCCGTATGCATCTTGCAGGTGCTTCAAAACGGCATCGCGCCGGTCAGGATCTTTCAGCGACCGCGTGTGCAGATCCTTCTGCAGCTTCAGCAGCAGGTCATGCTGTTTTGCTTCCAGCTCGGGCAGTCGGAAGAAGCCCTGCGGATAACCCGGCATGCTTATCCTCCTGAAGCTTTGGGTTCATCCACCGGGATGATCCAGGTGATCTGGTCGCGGTTGATGAGCAGAAATTCGGCTTTATGCAGGATTTTTCCACCCTGATCCATGACCTGGGCATCGGTTACCGCCAGGAATGACTCACCGCCATTCACCTCATCTTTCAGTCGCTGCTCTGGCCTAACAAAAACATTGCCGTGGATGGTTTGCTGGGGCGTCTGGATGATCACCTTCGCAGGCAGCTTCTTGACCGTGTGGGTGAAGATCTTACCCTTTTCTTCAAGCGATGCAAACATGTTTCCCTCCATAAATTTTCAGGATTTCCCCTCAGGGGGAAGAATGTATCCCAGCCCCGCCTTGGTGACAATGTGTTTGGGAGAGTGCGGGTTGTCTTCAAGTTTTTGCCTGAGCCTGGCAATGCTCACCCATAAGATCTCTTTATCTTCCCTGTATTGCTCACCCCAAACCGCCATTAGCAAGGCTTCGGGAGAGAGCACAGTACCGATATTATGGGCAAACTGGATCAAGAGCCGGTATTCTGTGGCAGAGAGGAATACCGGTTTATCATCCTTGGTAACCTCGGCCTTTGCAAAATCGATCTTCAGGTTGTAATGCTGAAAGAACTGTGAACTGGCGCCGCTGTCGGATTTTTGGGCACGCCGCAGGACTGCCTTCACGCGGGCTACCAGTTCAGGGGCTGAAAAAGGCTTGACGATGTAATCATCTGCCCCGGCATTCAACCCGTTCACCCGGTCCTGTTCATCACCGCGGGCAGTCAGCATGATGATCGGCACCATCGAAAAAGCCCGGATGCGTTCGCAGGTGGTGATCCCATCCAGTCGCGGCATCAAGACATCCAGCAGGACCAGGTCGGGGTTGATCTCAGGGATCATTTGCAATGCCTGCTCGCCATTCCCGGCAGTGACCACTTCATACCCCTCGGTAGAAAGGTTAGCCTGTACCAGGCGCTGGTATAAAGGTTCATCATCAACTGTCAAGATAAGGGTCATAATAACCTCACTTGCTCATTATGATAGCATTAAACAGACTGACCGGGTTGCTGGCAGGGCAGGATGATGGAAAAAACTGTTCCTGTTCCCTGCTGTGACTTTACAACAATTGCACCTTGATGTGCCTTTACAATCTGTTGACAGATATACAGCCCCAGGCCTGCGCCGTGGACATTGCTTTGCAAATCTGCGGAACGGTAAAACCGTTCAAAAATATGCGGCAGGTCAACCTGACTGATGCCGGGGCCATGATCCTGTATCTGGACAACTACCTGGTTGTCATCCTGTTCCACCTTGATGATAATGGGCTTACCGGGCGCATACTTGGCCGCGTTAACCAGGATGTTCTCAAACACCTGGGTCAGCCGGTTGGGGTCTGCCGGTACTGGGCGCAGTGGTGTACTGTTCTCAAAGGTGAGGTCGATTTCCGGGAAGTGCAGCCTGGTCCGGTCCATGATATCTGCCAACAGATGGTCAAGCAGGACCGGCTGGTAAAACATTTGCATCTGCCCGGATTGCAGTCTTGCCGAATCAAGCAGATTATCGATCAATCGCTGCAGCTGGTCTGCTTCGTTATCGATTACCTGCAAGAATTCATGCTGCGTCTGCGGGTCCCATTGGGTGTCATTGCGCAGCAGGGTGGTAGTATAGCCTTTAATAAAGCCGAGCGGGGTGCGCAGGTCATGCGAAATGGTAGAAACGAAGTCTTCCTGGAACTGGAGCATCCTGTTGCGGGTTTCCAGTATCTGGTTGGTTTCCAGGATCTTCTGGCGCTGGATCAGGAGAGAGATATGCCAGGCAATATACTCGCCCAGCTGGATGTTTTCGGCTGTGAATGACGGCCCGCCAAACCTGATGTAAATGAGAGCCCCCAGGAACTGGTTGTTCAAGACCAGGGGTACTGCCAGGGTGCATGGCTGCTGCAGGCGGTCACCCTGAACATCTTGCGGTGCTTCCTCCACGATTGTGCGGCGGGATTTCTGTACCTGGCTGGCAATAGATTCGCCCCAGGAAGTCTCGGCCCCCGAGGTTTTTCCCCGCCCGACTGCTCGGGCGTAAACCCCATCCATATTCTCGTCAGTTTCATTGTAAAGGTAAAGCACCAGGTTATCAAAAATGAAAACCTTGCGCACCAGCTTGACGATCTTGTCCAGGGCTGGCTTCCACTCTTCCGCCTCGGTCACGATCTGGCTGATGGTGATGAGGTGCTTGATGTGCAGCTCTTCCAGTACCGGGTGTTTATCTACCAGGGACATGGCTTCTCCTCTTTACTTGCCGTCCAGGGACCAGCGCTCGGTGACTGAAGCGACTGGTAATGAAAAGCTGAAGATGCTGCCTTCCCCCTCAACTGAGGAAACGGTCAGTTTTGACCCATGGGCATCGATGATCTTCTGCGCCAGGGCAAGACCAAGCCCGGTGCCCGAGAAGCTCCTGGCGGCAGAACCATTCAGCTGGTGAAAAGGCTCAAAAATTTCTTTTATGCGTTCCGGCGAGATGCCTATCCCGGTGTCGGAAACGGTGATAACCACAGCGTTTTCCTGCTCCAACAGGCTGGTGGACAGGCAGACCCTGCCATCCTTACCCGTAAACTTGATGGCGTTGTCCAGCAGCTGCATGACCACCCACAGCAGTTTTTCCTGGTCACCTTCAATCATCGGTATGCCTGAATGGCATTCCTGTTCAAACATGACACCCTTATCGCGAGCCTTATGCTGTTCTTTTTGAAAAGCGGCATTGCACAAGTCAATAGTTTTGATCAGCTGCCTTGCCAGGTACATTTGCCCGCGTTCGCTTGTTGAGAAATCGATCAGGTCATGGATCAACTGTTCCAGGCGTATGCTTGCATTGAGCATAACCTCAATGCTGTGTTTTTGTTCCTCGGTGATTGGGCCGATGTCCCCGGTCTGCATTAATTCCAGGTAGCCGTGGATGTGGGTCAGGGGAGTGAGTAGCTCGTGTGAGATGTTGGACACGAAATTCGATTTCAGCTGGTTTAGCTCGGCCAATTTTTGCATGGCCTGTTCCAGCTCGCAGGTGCGTTCTTCCACGCGCTGTTCCAGCATGCGGTTGGCGTTCTGCAGGGCGGTGCGCAGTTGCATGATCTGCTCAGTGATTGCACCATCCAGCTGGCTGCGGGTGATTGCACCCATTTCAATCAGGATCTCACCTAGCAGCGGCGATTGCAGGCCGGAATTTTGGGCTTGTTTTTGCTTTTGCAGTGCGGTTTCCAGTGCTGCACGCGAGATGACACCAGTTTCAACCAGGGTATCCCCAAGACGGGGAACCAGGATCTCAGGTGTCAGTGCAGGTTTGGTTTCCATATCTCTCAGTTATCTTTTTGCCAGACCCATTCGCCGTTTACCATGGCTGCCAGCGGCTGAATGCTGTATAGCTCTTGTTCCGGGATGGTGAATATATCTTTCGGAAGCATCACCATATCTGCCAGGTACCCGGGTATCAGCCTGCCCAGGCGGTTTTCACAAGCTGCCGCTCGGGCTGCGCCTACTGTGAAACCCAGCAGGGCTTCCGCCAGGGTGAGTCTCTGGTTCGGGTACCACCCGCCCTCAGGATTTCCATCTACGGTGCTGCGGGTGACGGCAGCTTGAATTCCCCAAAACGGATTGGGGGATTCAACAGGTGCATCTGAACCAAATGCAAGAGATGTGCCAGTATTCAACAGGCTGCGGAAGGCAAAGGCGCTTTCAGAGCGGCTGCCCCAGTTGCGGTTTGCTGGCTGCCAATCAGAAGGCAGATGTACCGGCTGCATGGAGGCGGTTATGCCCAGCCGGGCAAGCAGGGGGAGATCATCCGGGTGCAGTGCCTGGACATGCTCGATACGGTGCCTCAACCGGGGGAGGTTGTTCTCTTCCTCGTACTGCCTGAGGCGGGCAAAACCCTGCAGGGCTTCATGGTTGGCTCGGTCGCCAATGGCATGTACTGCCAGGCTGATGCCGGCTGCGGATGCCAGCCTTCCGGTTTCAAAGATCCCTTCCCGGTCAAGGAAGAGCATGCCGAGGTTTTCCGGGTCGTTCTCGTAGTGGGACAGCATGGCTGCTGTACGCGGGCCGAGGGCACCGTCTGCGAAAAGTTTGACCGGTCCGGTGCTTAGCATGTCATGTCCGAAACCGGTCTGGATGCCGGCATCGATGGCGGCTGGAAGTTTATCCAGCGGGATGCTCTTGACCACACGCAAGCGGAGCAGGTTTTCGCGGTGCAGGTGCTGCAGTGCCTGGAAGCATTGCGTGATGTCGAAATCATGTACACCAGTGATCCCGCAGCGCCAGAGGGTTTGCTGAGCTTTTTGGAGGGCGGCGGCTGCGCTCTCGAGGGTTGGCTGCGGTAGGACCGGCTCGATGTACTCCATTGCGGATTCATACAGGATGCCATCCGGGTTGCCGCCGGCATCCCGGCCGAAACGCCCGCCCTGCGGGTCTGGGGTTTCACGATCAACTCCCATGAGCCTTAAAGCGGCTGTGTTGCACCAACCGGCGTGCAGGGATTTGGCGGTAAGGTAAACCGGGTTGTGCGGTGCAGCCGCATCCAGCATGGCAGCAGTCCCGAACCCATCAGCCCAGCGGTGCTGGTTCCAGCCATGCCCCAAAATCCACTCGCCGGGTGGGACTTCACTGGCACGCCTGGCTACCCTTTCAAGGCATTCCGGAAGGGTGGCAGTTTCACAATCCACCATCATTTGCGATTCGGCATATTGCAGCAGATGGATGTGGGCATCCACCAACCCAGGCATTAAAAATGCGCCTTGCCCGTCCTGCCAGGTTGTGCCCGGGATGCTGCAGGCTTGCACATCGCTGTAACTACCGCTGGCAACAATGCGGCCTGCATGTATGGCAATTGCCTCCGCAAAAGGGCTGGCAGGGTTTTGCGTGTAAATCCGTACATTATGGATGATGTGCATACCAGTTACCTGATAAATCGGTTTACGATCGCGTCGAGTTCTTCCTGGGAGTAGTAATGGATGGTGACAGTGCCGCCCTTTTTCCCGTGCTTCAGGGTCACTTTCGTACCGAGGGCACTGCTCAGGCGGTCCTGCAGCGCAGTAACTTCTGGAGAAGTAGGCGTGGCAACTGCCGGAACAGGTTTTTCTCCGCCCAGGCGGCGAACCAGGTCTTCTGCCTGCCGGACATTCAGGTTGTGTTTCAGGATGGTCTGCAGTGCAGCCAACTGAGCCTGAGTTGTGGGCAGGCCGAGCAATGCGCGGGCATGCCCTTCGCTGATCTCCCCTGCCCTGAGGGCATCCTGGGCTGGTTCGGGCAGTTTCAGTAGGCGCAGGGTGTTGGTTACGGTAACCCGGTTCTTGCCTACCTGCTGGGCGATCTCTTCATGGGACAGATTGAAGGTTTCATTCAATTGGCGGAAGGCTTCGGCGGTTTCGAGGGGAGAGAGGTCAGTGCGCTGGATGTTTTCAATCAGGGCAAGCTCCAGGCGTTCCTGTTCACTGGCCTGGCGGATTATTGCCGGCACCAGGCTCAGTCCAGCCAGTTTTGCAGCCCGCAGGCGGCGCTCCCCGGCGATCAGTGTGTACATGTCCTGCCTGGGGGTCTGGGTGACGATCAAAGGCTGCAGCACGCCGTGCTCGCGGATGGAATCAGCCAGTTCCTGCAGCCCTTCTTCGTTCATTGCCTGGCGCGGCTGGCTGGGGTTGGGCATGATCTTCTCAATATCGATCAGGTTTTCCTTTGAAACCCCGTTGGCTGATGAATCGGGGATGAGCGCATTCAAACCTTTTCCTAATCCACCTTTTGAGCTCATTGCGGTTACCTCGTCATTTCAAACGCAGGTATGGTGATACCATCCTGCACTAAGATCTCGCGTGCCAGGGCTGCATAAGCCTGGGCGGCGTGGGATTCGGGTGCATAAGTTGAGATTGGCTGCCCGTATGATGGGGCTTCTGCCAGGCGCACGCTGCGCGGGATGAGGGAATCGAACACCTGCCCGGGGAAGAATTTGCGCACCTCAGCAACCACATCGGAAGAAAGCCGGGTGCGGCTGTCAAACATGGTCAGGATGACGCCGCGCAACTTCAGGTCGCGGTACAGGGATGTCTGTACCCGCTGGATGGTCTGGGTCAGCTGCCCCAGTCCTTCGAGCGCCAGGTATTCACACTGCACCGGGATTAGCACACCGTTGAGCGCGCTTACCAACCCGTTTAAGGTCAAAATGCTCAGGCTGGGCGGGCAGTCGACCAGGATGTAATCGTACCGGTCCATGACCGGTGTGAGCGCATCCCGCAGGCGGGTTTCGCGGTGCTCGACCTCGATCAACTCGACCTCTGCTCCAGCCAGGGCGGGCGAAGATGGAAGGAGCGAGAGTTTGTAGCGCGGGTTGTGAAGGATGTGGGGGCTGGCGGGGGCTGCCCCGATCAGCACTTCGTATGTGCCGGTGCGCACGCTGCGCTTATCAATTCCCAGGCATGAGGTGGCATTGGCCTGCGGGTCAAGGTCGACCAGCAATACACGCTGCCCGTAAACGCCAAGGTAAGCTCCCAGGTTGATGGCGCTGGTGGTTTTGCCCACCCCGCCTTTCTGGTTGACGAGGGTGTAGATGTGCGTCATGGCTCGATCCTGGGGGTAACCTCAATGAGGAAGTCCAGCATTTCTTCACGGGTAGGGGTGCTTTCCATTCCGCGCCGGGTGACCGAGCGGGCTGCTACCTGGGTGGCAAAACGGGCTGCTTCCCAGGGGTCGCGGGTGGAATGCAGGCGGATAAAGAATGAGGCGGCAAAGATATCGCCGGCACCGGTTGATTCGACCTCTTCAACCTGGGGCGGACGGATGGTGCGCACATCGCCGTTCCAGTAAACCCGACAGCCGGCAGCGCCTTCTGTTACAACCATCACCCTGACATGCGGCAGCAGGTTTTCGATCCGGCTTTCGTCATTCTCCACGTCCTCGATGCTGAAAACAACCGCTGATGCATTTCCTAATACCAGCGGGGCTTCCAGCCAGTCCCTGAAGTGGATGCGGTGGTCGCCGTCCCAGCTGCGCATGAAACCCTGGGGGGTGACGCCGATGAAGGAATTCGGGAAGGCAGCCGCCAGGCGCGGATCTACTTCATTGGCGATAGGGGCAATATGCACGATGGGGGCATTCCGCCAGGTGGTTGGGACCATGTTCTCGTGCAGTTCTTCAGCCTGGTGGTGGATATACTGGATGCGCCCGTGGGGCGTGGAAATATTCTCGAAGGTCGAGGTAAATTCGGATGGGTGGTTGTGGATGGTGATGCCCTGCAGTTCAGGGGCCTGCAAACCACTGGCAGTGGAGGTGACAATACCCACCCTTGCGCCCAGGGCGAGCGCGGTGCGGGAGGCGTAGGCGGCTGTCCCGCCAAGTTTCAGTCCGTTCGGGAGTATATCCTGGGTGAGATGTCCGATAATGAGGTAATCAACTGGATCGATGCGGGTTAACATGCTGTAAGGTTAGCTCTCTTCCTGCCGTTCGGTACCGGGAACAACCGCAGTGCAGTAGGGACAGATGTTCCACGAGAGTTCAAGGTTCTTGCCGCATTTATGGCAAGGCTTTTTTAATGTAGTATGGCAGCCGGGACAAACAACCCAATTTTCCTTGATGTTCCTTCCGCAGCCCGGGCATTGGGCTGTATTTTCCAGCGATTGCAGCAGGGCTTCCTCTTCCAGGGTGCGCTGGTATTCTTCATCCAGCGTTTTGGCCGGGCGCAGGATCAGGTACACGATAATACCCGGCAGGTTGAGCACCGCTACCACGATGACTGCCAGGATGCGCATCAGGCGATCGCGAGTCCGGCTGCGGATGTCGCGCACCGTCCAGAAGATTAGGCTGAGCCAAAGTGCCGCCAGGAATGCGCCTGCGAAGGCGGTACCAATCAGGGTGAGGTTGCTCAAGATAGTCGGGTCGAGGGTCATCTTTCCTCCGAATAAGAATTATAGCATGAAGCCTAGCAGCAGGATGCCTGTGGGGTGATGGGCTGCGGGAATTCTTCTATAATAAAGGTGCATCACAGTTTAGGGAGAAGGATCATGGAAGAACAGCGTTCCGGTTACCGCATCGGGGATATGCCTGCCAAAGAGCGGCCGCGTGAGAGGATGGAAGCCCTCGGGCCGAAAAGCTTGAGTGAGGTGGAGCTGCTTGCCATCCTGCTGCGGGTTGGTGTGAGGGGTGAAAGCGCCATCCAGCTGGCCCAGCGCCTGCTGCGCGACCTGAACGGGGTAACTGGCATTTATAAAACCTCGTTTCCGGTCCTGTGTGAGCAAAAAGGGATAGGCAAGGCCAAGGCTGCCCAGATCCTGGCAGCGCTCGAATTGGGATACCGTGTCAGGCCTGAGAACCTGGAAGATAAGCCTTTGATGAACTCACCCGAACAGGTGGCAAACCTGGTAGGGGCTGAAATGGCCTCCCTGATGCAGGAGAACCTGTGGGTGCTGCTGCTCAATACCCGCTGCCGGTTGATCGGGCTGGAAAAGCTCTACCAGGGCACACTTAATTCATCGAATGTGCGCATTTCAGAGCTCTTCAAGGGAGCCATAAAAAAGAGCGCTGCTTCCATCATCCTGGTGCACAACCACCCCAGCGGCGACCCGACCCCCAGCACGGAAGACATTGTCTTTACCCGCAGCGCCATCGCTGCAGGGCAGAACCTCGAGATCGAGGTGCATGACCACCTGGTGATCGGCGGCATCGGCAGGTATGTCTCTCTGCGGGAAAAAGGCCTTGCATTTCGGTAAGTTGTGCTTAGCGGGGTTGACAATAATCCAGTATGGAACTAAAATATGGTTAATTCTGCAACATTACTGAATCATTACAGAGGAAACACTACAACCCTCATCGAATTACTCGAAAGCTCTATCCTGCAGGCGCCCGAAAAGGCGCTTGTTTCTTTTAACATGGCAAAACCCGAGGAGGATGGTTTGACAAATGGGTTTGGCTGTAGTAAACTTTTAGCCGCATGGCGAGGTAGCTCAGTGGAAGAGCAGGGGACTCATAAGCCCTTGGTCGTGAGTTCAACCCTCACCCTCGCCACTCTAAACCGCCTTTGTGGCGGTTTATGATTAAATGGTCGTGATTAGTTAAAGTTTCTCTTCTTTCCTGCTATCTATTATCACTCAATTGACTCGTTAAACGTCTTTTTAATCTGGCATATGAAACCCGCCTGCGTTGGAAATGTTCCTTTTTCCGCGTGAACGGATGGGAGGATGAAGCGCGTCACAAACTAGCGCTTGACATTATGTAAATAATACTATATATTGTGTATAGTAAACTATATAATTCGAGGTAATTAATTGAGACTGGATAACAACCTGCGCAAGCTGCGCTTCGAACACGGGGAGATCTCCCAGCAGGACCTGGCGAACGCGGTCGGGGTGACCCGCCTGACCATCCATTCGATCGAAGCCGGAAAATTTAACCCATCCACGCTGCTGGCATTGAAGCTGGCCAGGTTTTTCGGTGTGGGCGTGGAGGATATCTTCAGCCTGGCGGGGGAGGAGAGCAGAAATGAGATCTGAAAAGCAGGTACGGGGCGTCCTGATGGCAGTCTTTGGAACATTTTCGGCTGCATTCTTCGTGTATGCTTTTTTCGTCTTTTTCATACTCAAACCCAAAATGGTCCACTTCGAGGCACTCAGCCGGCAGGAAACCGCACTCCTTACCGGGACTGGTTTCGGCCTGCTTATGGTGCTGGTTTTCTTTATCCTTTCCCTTATTGCACTCATCCGTTATGTAAAGTTCAGAAGTGAGGTAAACCTCCGGCATGTCATTCTGGTCATTTGTACTGTGTTAGCACTGCTGTTAGTATTTGCCGATGTGGCATTGCTAAGCGATATTGCCAAGCAGCATGCTGCCATGCTCGCCCAGCCGGAATGGGCGTTGCTGCTGCCCATCACAGCCTTCCAGCTGGTTATGACCCTGGTCCTGACCTATCTGCACCTTTCTGGATTCCTGCAGCGCCGTGAGGTTGATAAGGTTGCCCAGGATAGCAATACCTTCCTGGTGGTGCAGTATGTCGGGCTGCTGTGCAGTGCGATGGGGCTGGCGGCATCCGGGATGGGTTTCCTGTTCCCGTGGGCCTGGAACCTGATGGTGCACGTTGTCATCAGTAGCGCTGTCCTGCTATTCCCCTACATTCTGGTAGCGGCTTACTGGCTGGTATCCACCTTGCGGGAGCGTGGCCGGGTTTTGTTCGATGAAAAACAGATGCAGGACATTGGCAGGTCATCCTGGCTGGCACTGGGGGGCATCATCTTCGGGATGATCCTGCTGTTCGGGTTGACCATCAACCATCTGGAAGGCGTTGTGCGTATGCTGTGGGCGCCATTCATGGTCTTTGGCATTATTTTCCTTTTCTCTTTGGGCAACCTGGTTTTCAGCCGCAGGACGTAAAACCTTTTACGTGGGTAATTTACCGCTAGCGGCCTCCCGGCTATTGGGCTGGCTGGTAAAAAGCTGTTATCCTGTACTATACTTGGAATTGAATACACTATTCAACTGAAGAGGTGACCATGGCATTTATCATTCTGCCGGAATGGATCATTACCCGGGCAGGTGCGCCGCCGCTGCAGCACTGGGGGGTGCGGGTGGCGGACGGCATTATTGAAGATGTCGCCCCGGCAAACCTGATCATGCAGCGTTACCCCACCGATGAAGCCTGGCTGGCTCCCGGCGAGGTGCTTTCACCCGGGTTTGTCAATGCCCACAGCCACCTGTACGGCGTGCTGGCGCATGGCATCCCCATGACCAAAGCACCGGCGGATTTCTGGGGGTTCCTGGAGGATTTCTGGTGGCCGCTGGTAGAGAATGCCCTCGACCACAGTATGATCAATACCGCCACCGACCTGCGCTGTGCCGATATGCTGCACAGCGGGGTGACTTCCTTTTACGATTGCACTGAAGCCCCTTATGCCCTGCCGGGCTGCCTGGCATCCCAGGTGGAGGTGGTCAAGAAGTGGGGCATGCGGGCAATTCTTTCATTTGAAGCCACCGAAAGGGTCAGCAAGGAAAACGGGTTGCTTGGCCTGCAGGAGAACGCCGGCTTTACGGATGCCTGTAAACGGGAGGACGGGCTGGTGCAGGGCTTGATCTGCCATCATACCACCTTTACCTGTTCAGAGGAATTCATCCGTACTGCATTCGCCATGGCGCAGGAGCGCAGGGTGCTGCTGCACGCCCATGTTTCCGAAGGCACCTACGAACCGGAATATGCCTTAAAAAATTTCGGCATGCGCACAATCGAATACTATGATCATCTGGGGATCGCAGGGAAAGGTTTCCTAGCTTCCCAGTGCGTGCAGCTCAGCCCGAACGAGGTGGAGATCATCGCCCGCACCGGCACACGAACCAGCCACATGCCGCTCTCCAACTGCGAGGTTGGCGGAGGGATCGCCCCCATCCCCGAACTGACGGCTGCCAAAGCCGTGGTCGGGTTGGGGACTGACGGCTACATTGATGATTTCTTTGAGGTCATGCGGGGGGCATTCCTGATCCATAAAGCCCACAAGCAGAACCCGCAGGTAATGCCGGCCAGCTTGGTCTGGTTCCTGGCAACCGAAGGCGGCGCCAGGGCGCTGGACCTGGATCGTGTCGGCCGGATCGAAAAAGGCTGGAAGGCCGACCTGCAGCTGATCAGTGCTGATGTGCCGACCCCGCTCGAAGCGCATAACCTGTACGACCAGCTGCTGCTCTACCGGGGCGCTAAAGATGTGCGGGCTGTGTGGGTGAACGGCGATCTGAAAGTGCAGGATGGCGAGGTGCTGGGGGCTGATTGGGAAGCCCTGCATGCACACACCCGTGAAGCTGCCGGCCGCTTATGGGCTAAAGCCCGCTAGTAAAGTTAATGCATATCTGGAATCGCTTAGAACAAGTTTGGGAAGGTATTGATGGCACGTGTTGACCGAATTTTGATCCTGGAAGATGACCTGTACGCCCGGGATATGATGGCGCTGCTGATAAGGCGCGATTGGCGCACCCAGGTGATCGCTGAGATAGGCTCGATGGAGCAATTGCGAAAAGCGCTGCGCGAAGCTCCGGTGGACTTGATTGTACTGGACACCGAGCACCCTGACCGCTGGGAGTGGGCGCGCGATATCAAGAGCGAGCTGGAAGGTATGCCGCGCCTACCGGGCATATTGTGCGTGGGTACACGCCCGTTTGAACCGGTGGTGAGGACGATCACCCCGCCGTATTCGCGTGGCTACATCCTCAAAGGAGAGATCGGGTATTCGCTGGCTTGGGCAGTAACCCTTGCAGCCAGCGGTACCTGGGTGGTAACCCCGGGTGTGGAAGAGGCGGCCGAAGGCTGCTTCCACCCGCCTTTTGGCAGCCCGGTGGTCCTGCGCGGACGGCTGGAAGCGTTCGGATTAACCCCCCAGGAAACCGAGATCGCCCGCCTGGCAATCCTTTTCAATATGCCGCGCAGCAGCCTGGCTGAGGAATTGAACCGCAGCCCGTACACCATTTATGAGTATGTGCATAAGGCGTATGAGAAGCTGGAAGTGCGCGAGATCTACGAAAAGGGGATCACTCCCCAGGAATACTTTGCCCATGATAAACAGATCATCAACCTGTTTGGGGAGAAACTGGACCAGTTGTGGTCCACTACACGTGAATCAAAGGATTTGGATACACTGGCCTTTCACCTGCTGACCATGCCGGAAATCCTTTAACCTAAACAACCGGATAAAAATTACTTAGTAAAGCTCTTCTGCAGGCAGCCTATAAAAGCGGTCAGTTCACTGCCTGGCTGCTCACGCATCACCGCCAGGATCGGCAGGGCGAGTTTATCCAGGCCGATGCCTTCAAGCAGTATGGTTTTCACAGATGCATTCACCCAGCGTGAGGGGACTGCCCCGATGGCAAGCGGATCTTCCGCCACAGACGATACCACTGCGGCGGGGTCCGGCGCAAGCCAGGCATACGGATTGGCTTGCAGGTCTGCCCCGAGTATATTTGCCAGCAACAGGCGGGTTTCATCTTCCGGGAGCAGCACCCACCAGGCAATCTCTCCATCCAAAATTTCATCTACCTGCTTCCAGGTTGTCCATTTTCCAGAAGCGATACTGCTGAACTGGTCAGCGGTGACCGCCTGGAGGGGATTATCCGGGTGGACAATGACAGCCAGGCTGTCGCTGCCCAGCTGGTACACAGGCAGGTCCCCCTCGGGAACCGTCCCCCAGGTTAGGGTGATATCCGCCTGAAGCGGATCAATGCCTGCAATTGCCACTTCTTCCAGGAATACACCGGCTTGCGCCTGTTCCCGGATGCACTGGTTGACGGCGTCATCCATCCAGCCCAGGCTAGGTGTGCGCTGCACCCTCCAGACCACCAGTGTGGGCTGCGGGGTGCTGGAAGGGGCTGCACAGCCAGCCAGCAGGATCAGGAGAAGGGCAAACCATTTAAGATTAGAGGACATAGACCAGAATGGTGAGCACTGCCAGGGCAATGCAGTAAACTGCAAACCCCTTAAATGAATGTTTACTGATGAATGCCAGCAGCCAGCGAATCGAAAGGTAGCCTACCACCGCCGCTGCCAGGAAGCCGGCCAGCAGGATTGGCAGGAAGCCGGACAGGTTGGGAATTTCCGCCAGGTCGCTGATGCTGAGGACTGCTGCAGCCGCGAAGACCGGGATGGACATCAGGAATGAGAAACGAGCGGCAGCCTGCCTTTCCAGGCTGCGCAGCATGCCAGCTGAGATGGTAGCGCCGGAGCGTGACACACCCGGGAAAATAGCCAGCGCCTGGGCGAAGCCAACCAAGACTGCATCAAGCCAGTTCATCTGCTTGAGACCGCGGGTGCGTTTGCCCAGGTATTCTGCCAGGAAAAGAAGGGCGGCAGTAACCAGCAGGAAAATCCCGGTTGCCAGCGGGGAGTTGAAAGCCGCTTCGACCTGGTCTTTAATAAGCAGGCCGATCAGGCCGGCTGGGATGGTGGCAATGACCACCCAGATCCCCAGCCAGGCATCCGGGTTGTCTTTCAGCGAGCGGGTCTTGATCGCCAGCCAGGCCCCTCTCAGGATACCTAACAGGTCTTTCCAGAAATATACCAGGACAGCCAGCAAGGTCCCCATCTGGACCAGGACATCAAAGGGAAATACCCATTCCGGGTTCAGCTGCCAGTTCAGGAAAAAAGGTACCAGCACCAGGTGGGCTGAGCTGGAAATAGGCAGGAATTCGGTGATGCCTTGAACGATACCGAGGATGATCGCTTGCAAGAAAGTCATGATTTAATCTCCGGGAATGGTGTGTTGGATGCGTAGTGAAGGTAAAACTCCCGAGCAAACCGGTCATACCTGTGCTCAATCACAGCCTGCCGGGCTGCGGATGCGATCCGCAGAAGGGTGGTGATGTTATGGATCGAGAGTAAAGTGGATGCCAGGATCTCGCGGGCAACGACCAGGTGACGGATGTACGCCCGGCTGAAACCCCGGCAGGTATAACAAGTGCAGGTGGGATCGATCGGCCCTGGATCATGCGCATAGGCGGCGTTAAGCATGTTCATGCGCCCGGTCATGGTCATGGCAGCCTGGTGGCGCGCCAGGCGGGTGGGTAGTACGCAATCAAAAATATCGATCCCGCGCCTGATGCCTTCAACCAGGTCTTCCGGTGCACCGACGCCCATCAGGTAGCGCGGCTTATCTGCCGGCAGGATAGGGGTGACCACTTCCAGCATATCCGCCATTTCTTCCTTGGTTTCACCCACCGATAATCCCCCAATCGCGTTACCCGGGAAACCCAGGGATGCGATGAATTCGGCCGACTGTTGGCGCAGGTCCGGGAAAATGCCGCCCTGGATGATACCAAAAAGCGCCTGGTCAGAGCGTTCATGCGCGTTTAGGCAGCGTTCTGCCCAGCGGTGGGTGCGCTGCATAGCGCTGGCAATATAGGTACGGTCATACGGATGTGCGCACTCATCAAACGCCATGATGATATCCGCCCCCAGCTGCTCCTGCACTGCTATGGAGATTTCAGGGGTTAACCGCCTGGTTGAGCCGTCAATATGGCTTTTAAAGGTCACCCCGTCATCATCTACTTTACGGGTTTGTGCGAGGGAAAAGACCTGGAACCCGCCGGAGTCAGTCAGGATTGGCTGCTGCCACTGCATGAACTGGTGCAGTCCGCCCATTTCCGCTACCAGCTCTGCGCCAGGGCGCAGGAATAGGTGGTAGGTATTGGCGAGGATGAGGGAAGCGCCGGCTGCTTCAACCTGGGCAGGCGTAAGGGCTTTTACTGCAGCCTGGGTGCCAACCGGTGCAAAGATCGGAGTCGGGATATCCCCGTGCGGGGTGTGGAAGATGCCGGCGCGGGCATTGCCATCCTGCGCCAGGAGTTCGAAAGAAAATGCTGGATCAGTCATCTGTTTGTCTTGTCAGGCCAGGTTCCAGAAGAATGCCAGCCCAGCCAATATTACCGCAAAAAGCAAAATGGTCAAAGGTCCGCCAACCCGCACAAAATCCTTGAAACGGTATCCACCTGGTCCCATGATGATCAGGTTGACCGGGTGACCGAAAGGGGTGAGAAAACCCAGGGAGCAGCCAAGGGCAACTGCCATGATCAACCCCTGCACATCTGCACCGGTTTGTGATGCTGCTACCAGCGCAATGGGGGAAAGTACCAGCGCTGAAACCTGACCGCTCATAAACTGAGTAAAGATGAGGGCCAGGATGATCAAGACCGCAGCGACCAGTAGCGGGTGGGTAACACCAGCCTGAAAGCCAATGGATTGGACCAGCATTTCTGCCAGGCCGCTGGTACGGATGGCAATGGAGAGCGGCCAAATACCTGCGATCAAGAATATCGCTTTCCATTCCATCGATCGGTAAGCTTCACCAGGTTTTATACACCCGGTAGCAAACATCAGCACTGCACCTGCCATGACACCCAGCGAAACAGGAATAATGTTTAAGGAAGTTATGAGCAGCGTTAGCAGGGTAATGATGACAGCATACAAGGTTTTGGCTGGACGCTCTACAGCGTCCGGATCATCCTTCAGCAGCAGCAGGTCAGGATTGTTGCGTAATGCCCGGATGCGGTTGGCAGCGCCATGCACGAGAAGAGCGTCGCCGAATTGCAGGCTGATCTGCGCGATATCTTCCGTGATTGGTTTGCCGCTGCGCCAGATTGCGATTACGCTGAGGTTATAGTTGGAACGGAATGACAGTTCCATTAATGTCTTGCCTATCAAGCTGGAGCGGGGAGTAATGATCACCTCAGCCAGGGAAATGGTGTCATCGGTTAGGTCAGCCATCTGGGGTGAAACCCGGCGCAGTCCATGGTTTTCCAGGTCTTCGACAGGGGGGTACCCCTGGACGATCAGGCGGTCGCCCGGTTTGATTGCCTCATCCGCTTTGGGTGCCAGGATGGTACTGCGCGGGCGGACAATTCCGAGCACATTCATGTCCAATTGTTTTTTCCAGCTGCCATCCAGCAATGTTTTACCGGCAAATGGGGAATGAGGCATTACCTCAATTTCAGCCAGGCACTCTGAAAGGTGGTAAGCCTGGCTCAATTCAAGGCTGAGGGTGCCTTCTGCGGCATTGGTATTGGGAGGCAGCGGAAGGAACCTTCGCCCAAATGTCACCATGTAGATTGTTCCAACCAGCAATACCGGAATGCCGATCGGCAGGAAATCCAGCAGGCTGAAACCTTCGTACCCTGCTTCCCTCAATGCACCGCTGGCGATGATATTGGATGTGGTCAGCAGGGTTGCCATACCGCCGAGAAGGGTACCGTAAGAAAGCGGCATCAGCAGCCTGCCAGGTGCAATCCGGGTGGTGCGCGAGAGTGTCATGACTGCCGGAAGCAGGATCCCGACCGCTGCAATATTGTTCATGAAGAGGGATAATCCGGCAGAGATCAGGATCACCCACAAGATCAGCATTTTCTCCGAATTACCGCCCAGTCTGGTAAGGATGCGGCTGATCCGGTTGGGAAAACCTGTTTGGTGCAGCCCTTCAGAAATAATCGAAATCCCGATTAAGGTGATGACGGGCGAACTGCTGAAGCCTGAGAAGAGCTCTTCCGGCTGGACCAGTCCGGTCAACCCGACAGCTACCAGGACTGCAAGCGCCAGGAAATCCGGCCGGAACCTGTCAGTAATGATCAGGATGGCAACCAGGAGCGTTATGATAAGGGTGAGTATGGCAGGGGTGCTCATGAATGATCTGATTATAACCAAAAATCCCCCTTGTCCGATGCCATGGGAACGTTTATACTTGCGCACATGGATTCTTCCGTATGCACCAGCTGGCTTGAGATCGACCTGCCAGCTATTCAGAACAACATCCAGCTGTTAAAGCAAATGACGCAAAAACAGGTAATGGCGGTTGTCAAAGCCAATGCTTATGGTCACGGCATGCCGGATGTTGTCCGGGCTGTTCATGAGGCTGGTGTGGAGTGGTTCGGGGTAGCGAGGATCGAGGAAGCCCTTCAGGTGCTCGATAATGCCCCCGGTGCCAGGGTGCTGGTAATGGGATATACACCGCCGCAAATGGTTGCCGAAGCTGTACGCAGACACATCACCCTGGCAGTGTATGACTTTGATACGGCAGCCATGTATTCTGCAAAGGCAAGCGAAGCGGGCGGAAAGGCATCCATTCACATCAAGTTCGACACCGGCATGGGCAGGCTCGGATACAACCTTCCGGATACGGTGGATTTTGCCCGCAGCGTGATCGGGCTGCCCAGCCTGGAATTTGATGGCGTGTTCACCCATTTTGCGAGGGCTGATGAACCTGACCAGGATACGACCTCCCAGCAGCTCGAGAGGTTTACCCGGATATTGCAGGCTCTTGACCAGAACGGTATCCACCCGCCCCTGCTGCATGCCTGCAACACTTCCGCCACGCTGAATTTCCCCAAAGCCCATTTCGACATGGTCAGGACGGGTATCGCTATCTACGGCATCAGCCCATCCAAACAAACTATCCTGCCCCAGGGGTTCAGACCGGCATTATCGTTTAAATCACGACTGACCTCGGTAAAAACCCTTCCAGCCGGGCACGGGGTCAGCTATGGGCATTACTACTTCACCCCCAGCGAGCAGCGCATCGGTGTTGTTGGGGCAGGGTACGCAGACGGCTTCCGCAGGCGCTTGAATTCGTGCGTCCTGGTGCACGGCAAGCGTGTGCCTGTAGTTGGCATCGTGGCAATGGACCAGAGCATGGTGGTACTGGATGAAGTGCCGGAAGCAAAGATCGGTGATGAAGTGGTGCTGATTGGAAGCCAGGGAAATGAACACATCGGCGCTGAAGACTTGGCAGCAGATTGGGGTACCATCAGCTATGAGGTTGTTTGCGGCCTTTCAGCCCGCCTGCCGCGTATCTACCACCATTAGACCTTCAAAAGGGGAGTAGGCAAGTGAATAATTCATCCAACCCACCCCGTAAAAGGTGGAAAGTAAAAGACCTTGTCCCTGAATCAGTCCGCCAGGAGCTCAAGGGGTATCCTCCCATCCTGCAGCAGCTGTTATACAACCGGAATGTGCTTACCAGCCAAGAGGCAGAGGCATATATCCATAAGGCTGGTCCGCTTCACACCCCTTCCCAATTGAACGGGATGGATAAGGCTGTAAACCGCCTCCTGCAAGCGGTTGATAAAAGCGAGCCAATTGCAGTTTACGGTGACTATGATGTGGATGGTGTTACTGCCACTGCGCTGCTTGTGCAGGCTTTGCAGTCACTGCGGGCAGATGTTCGCGGTTTCATCCCTAACCGGTTCGAAGAGGGGTATGGATTAAGCAAGGAGCCGCTCCAAAAACTGTATGACGAAGGCATCCGCCTGATCATAACCGTTGACTGCGGCATCCGTTCAGGCAGGGAAGTTGAATTTTGCAACAAGCTGGGGATGGACATGATCATTACAGACCATCATGAGCCGCGCGGTGAGGTTCCACCTGCCCTGTCGGTGATCTGTCCCAAGCAGGAGGGGGACCTTTACCCGGAAAAGAACCTGGCGGGGGTAGGGCTGGCATTCAAGCTGACCGAAGCACTTTTTCATGAAGTACCTTCCCATACAACCCGTGAAGGTGATTTCCTGGACCTGGTAGCTGTCGGCACAGTGGCGGATATCGTACCTCTGACAGGCGAAAACCGTACACTGGTGAAAGCCGGGTTGCAGCGTATCAAGCTGCAACAGCGGTTGGGGTTACGGGCTCTGGCTGGTGTGGCAAGCATCAACCTTTCAAATATTACCGCCCGCGATATCGGCTTTGGGCTGGGTCCGCGCCTGAATGCATCCGGCAGGATGGAAACTGCCCAAATGGCATATGACCTCCTGATGACCAGTGACTATCAGCAGGCCGGGATACTTGCCCAGCAGCTGGATGACCTCAATCGCAGCAGGCAGGAACTTACCCGGAACCTTGTGGAGCGGGCAGAACAACTGGTTGCAGAGCAGCCGGAGAGAGATATCGTAATTGCGTTCGATCCCGAGTTCAATAAGGGGGTAGTCGGGCTGGTAGCATCCAAATTGGTAGAACATTTTTACCGGCCATCCATTGTCGGGCAGATAGAGAACGGGGAGATCAGGGCATCCTGCCGCTCAATCCCAGAATTCCACATCACCCGGGCGCTGGATGAGTGTGCTGAACTTTTTGACCATCACGGTGGGCATTCCATGGCAGCCGGGTTCACCTTGTTTGAAGAATTTGCGGAAGAATTTCACAAGCGGATGGGGGAAATTGCCGCCCGCGAATTGAAAGGGCTTGACTTGTGCCCTGAGTTGGATATCGATATGGAACTCCCCCTTGAACTGGTCAATCCACGCGACGTTTTTGATGCCCTTTCCAGGATCGAGCCGGCCGGGCAGGCAAACCCTGAAGCGGTCTTTTACTCGCGGAATGTCCAGGTCTACCGCTACAGCACCGTGGGCAAGGATGGCAGCCACTTGCGCATGACGCTGAAAGATGGCAAGGTAGTTTATAACGCCATAGCCTTTCGGCAGGGTTACTGGGCTCAAGAAATGCCGCAGCAGATCGACCTGGTATATACCTTTGAAAAGAATGTCTTCAAGAATGAAGAATCAATCCAGCTTAATGTAAAAGACCTCCGCCCGGCAGAATGACCTCAGTCTGGAAAACCATGTTCAAGTCCGCTCCCAAACAAACGCAAGCCATCTTCCTGGGGCTTTTTGTTGCCTTCCTGTGGTCTACCTCATGGGTGTTGATCAAGTTCGGTTTACAGGACATCCCGTCGTTAACTTTTGCGGGTTTGCGTTATGGTCTGGCGACATTGTGCCTGCTCCCCTTTATCTTCAAACCGGAGGTTCGGGCTTCTATCACTAATCTCTCAAGGCGTGACTGGCTGGGGTTGGTTTTACTGGGTGTGTTTTGGTATGCAGTTGCCCAGGGCGCGCAGTTCATCGGTCTGAAACTGCTGCCGGCAATGACCGTAAGCCTGTTCTTGAACATGACCCCTCTCCTGGTCTCAGTTTTAGGCATCTGGGCATTGCGCGAGCTGCCTGGAACCCTGCAATGGATTGGGATGGCAATTAACCTGTGTGGGGTCGGGTTGTATTTCTTCCCGGCTGCCCTGCAGCATGCTTCACTAGCAGGCATCCTGGCGGTCCTGGTTGGAGTAGCTGCCAACGCGGTTTCAACACTGCTCAACCGGGGCATCAACCGGGGCAACCGGCTGCCGGTCATCGTGGTCACTACAGTCAGCATGGGGATCGGGTCAATCCTGCTGCTGATAAGCGGCATCCTGACACAGGGGCTGCCGGTTATCTCCCTGAAAGGGTGGGGGATCGTCCTCTGGCTGGCGGTGGTCAATACTGCCCTGGCGTTCAACATCTGGAATTACACCCTGCGTACCCTCACGGCGATGGAATCCAGCCTGATCAACAGCACCATGCTGGTGCAGGTTGCCCTGCTTGCATGGCTGGTCCTGGGTGAAGACCTGACCGGACAACAATGGGCAGGCATCGCCCTTGCCGCAGTTGGGGTGGTGCTGGTACAGCTGAAATTCAAAAAAAAACCGCAAGAGAAGCCTGGCAAATCACCTGGCAGCTAAATCGATCTATTCTTTACGGAAAATTGATCACAGCAGGAATATAACGACCCCGGTTCAATGGGGTCGTTCATAATCAACCTTTGTGGCATTTTGATGATGAGACCGAACCAAGCTCAGGTCAGTTTACAAAGCGGTATTTCACCAGGGTCCACATGGCGACAACTGCGTCGCCGGCATGGATCTTCTTGCCCTGGCTGTAATCGCGCGGGTAAAACGCAATTGGAACTTCAACAATCTTGATCTTGCGTTTAAGGATCTTGGCGGTGAATTCCGGTTCAAAATCAAACCGGCGGGCGTGCAGGGGCATCCCCTCCACTACCTCCCTGCGGAAAACCTTGTAGCCTGTCTCCATGTCACTCAAGATGTTGTTATAGAGGATGTTGGTCACGAATGTCAGTATCCTGTTGGCAACCATATTCCAGAACAGGATCGGGCGCCTGGCTGCACCTAAAAACCGAGAGCCGTATACCACATCTGCTAATCCCTCCTGGATGGGTTTCAACAGGTTCGGGTATTCCCTGGGGTCGTATTCCAGGTCTGCATCCTGGATGATGATCACATCTCCTGTTGCGTGGTTGAACCCGGTGCGCAGGGCGCTGCCCTTACCGGCATTCTTATTATGCAGAAAAACCTTGATATTGTCCTTGCCATCCATTTCAGCCAGGATCCGGCGGGTGCCGTCCTGGGAGCCGTCATCCACGATGATGATCTCGCTCGGGATGGCAGTTGCTTGCACGCGCCGGACGATCTCCCGGATGGTTTCTTCTTCATTGTATGTGGGAATCACAACAGTTACATTCATGGCTGTTATTATATGGCATGACCAGCCAGCGGGCAAGCAGCCCGGCAGGTTGGGTATGCTATAATCTATTGGAATAATTTCCACTGCGAGGAATACCATGTCCAGTTTTTCTCCTTCCCATGCTCCAGGTGTGCCAGCTAATCCCCAGGTTGCAGCATTTACCCCACCGCCACTCGCCCGGGTGGAAGATACCGGCCTTTCCATCCTCTGGCTGCAGGACCTTGCCCTGAAGGTTCTGTATTTTCAGGGTTATATGAGCGGATTCAAGGTGGCAGAAGCTATCATGCTGCCCTTCGCCGGGGTGGTTGACCAGGTGATGGAAGCCCTGAAACGGGAAAAGCTGGTCGAGGTGCGCTCCTCTCAGATGGGGCTTGGAGAGGGGGCATATACTTACGCAATTACCAGCGCGGGCATTGCCAGGGCACGTGAAGCCCTCGACCGCAACCAGTATGCTGGACCTGCACCAGTACCATTGCAGGATTACATCAATGCCTGCCATAAGCAAAGCCGCGGCCGCATCCTCGCGACACCGGACGTCATGAAAGGGGTGCTTTCCAGCCTGGTTTTGTCTGATAAGACCTTCCACAAGCTGGGACCGGCAGTGAATTCCGGCACCTCGATATTCTTATATGGTGCTCCCGGAAATGGAAAGACCACAGTTGCGAGGGCGGTCGGTTCCATGTTCCAGACCCAGACCATTTATATTCCCTACGCGTTATTTGTGGATGGACAGGTGATCAAGCTGTATGATTCGGTCAATCACCAGCTGGCTCCGGAAGATACCCTGCCCCAGGTTAGCGCAGGCGCAACCAAAGTTCCCCGAAAACGGGATCCGCGCTGGGTTTGTATCCAGCGACCGTTCATTATCACCGGGGGCGAATTGACCCTGGCCGGACTTGACCTGGTTTTTGATGATGTCCACAAGTTCTATGAAGCGCCGTTCCAGGTCAAAGCCAATGGCGGCATCCTGTTGATCGATGATTTCGGCAGGCAACTGGTCCGTCCACGCGACCTTCTGAACCGTTGGATTGTGCCGCTTGAAAACCGGATCGATTATCTCTCTCTGCATACCGGACGGAAACTTGAAGTGCCCTTTGATGTTCTGGTAATGTTTTCCACCAACCTGCCGCCCAAAGACCTGGTTGATGAAGCCTTTCTGCGCAGGTTAAGGCACAAGATCGAGATTGGGGATCCCAGTTTTAATGATTACCGGGAGATCTTCAAGCGGGTTGCTTCCCAGAAGGGTATCCCTTACGTGGAATCTTCACTGGCATACCTGCTGCAGGAATGGTATGTCAAGCGGAACCGCAAACTGCGCGCTTCCCATCCGCGCGACCTGTGCGACCAGCTTCTTGATATTGCACGCTACCACAATATAGAGCCGGTAATGTCCCCTGAGATGCTGGACCGTGCTGCTGAAGCTTACTTCGTAGACCTATGAACCAGTTATTTTCCCTGGAACAACCAGTAGTCTTTGCCCACCGCGGGGCATCGGGCTATGCCCCCGAAAATACCATGGCTGCATTCAGCCATGCCCTTCAACTCGGCGCTGAAGCGATCGAGCTGGATGTAAAGTTAACCCGCGACGGGCATGTGGTGGTTCTGCACGACCAGACGGTTGACCGTACCACCAGTGGACAAGGCGACCTCAGGGAATTCACCCTTGCGCAGGTTCAGGAACTGGATGCCGGTAGCCATTTCGCCGCCCAGTATATCGACGAGAAGGTTCCCTCCCTTGAACAGGTATTTGAGGTCTTTGGCAGGAAATTGTTTATCAACATAGAGCTCACCAATTACCGGACCTATGGAGATGGTTTGACCGATACGGTGGTTGAGCTGATCGACAGGTTTAAGCTGGATGAATGGGTGATGTTCTCATCCTTTCATCCGAGCAACATCCTGCGGGCGCGCAAGTTGAAACCCGCCATCCCGGCTGCGTTGCTTGCGCTTCCCGGTTCGGCTGGCAGGGTGCAGCGCAGCTTTGCCGGGAAGTGGATCTCCCCCGGGTTGATCCATCCTTTCCTGGAAGATATTACTCCCGGTTTCATGCGGCGTGAGCAAAAACGCCAGCGCAGGGTGCATGCCTGGACGGTAAACAGTCTGGATGATATTGCCCGTATGTTCCGGATGGGGGTCAACGGTATTTTTACTGACTTTCCAGACATTGCGATCCAAATCAGGGAGTCGATGTGAGAACCTGGCGGATGCTCGCCTCACTGGTGATCATCCTGATGCTCGCTGCGGTGACCAGCCCTGCGGGGGTAGTTTCCGCTGAAAGGTCCCAGCAGGCAGATCCGGCTGTACTGGCCGAACAGATGCTGGAGCAGATGACCGCAGAAGAAAAAGTCGGCCAGCTTTTCCTGGTTTCCTTTGAGGGAAGCGAGGTAAGCAACAACTCCCAGCTGCAACAGTTGATTAGCCAGTATCACATCGGCGGTGTGGTGCTTTCAGCCCGGAATGATAACTTCCAGGGACCTGAAGACACCCTGATCCAGGCGTATGGACTGAATGCCGACCTCCAGCAGGTAGAATGGCAGTCTTCTCAGGCTGAGCAAACAGACCCTCTAACCCAGGAATTATTCACCCCCCGTTATATTCCCCTGTTCATTGGGATCTCCCAGGAAGGGGACCTTACTCCATTTGACCAGATCATCAACGGTCTGACAGCCCTTCCGAACCAGATGGCGATCGGCGCTACCTGGGATTCAAGCCTGGCGCAAAAGGTCGGTATGGTTGCCGGTGAAGAATTGAGCGCTCTGGGTTTCAACCTGGTTTTTGGTCCTTCTCTGGATGTACTTGAGGTGCTGCAGGCTGGCAGCGGAACAGACCTGGGTACGCGCACTTTCGGGGGAGATCCTTACTGGGTGGGAAAGATGGGTGCCGCCTACATCCAGGGTTTGCATGAAGGTTCAGAGAACCGCATTGCGGTAATTGCCAAGTATTTCCCTGGCAGGGGAGGGTCTGACCGCCTTCCTGATGAAGAGGTGGCAACTGTCCGGAAATCACTGGAGCAATTAAAACAGATTGAGCTGGCTCCGTTCTTCACGGTTACCGGCAATGCTGAGGAGCCCTCCATGCAGGCCGACGGTTTGCTGGTCTCCCATATCCGATACCAGGGTTTCCAGGGCAACATCCGGGCTACCACGCGCCCGGTAAGTTTTGACCGGGATTCACTTGACCAGCTGCTTAACCTGGAGCCTTTTTCCACCTGGCGCGGCGAAGGTGGGGTGATCATCAGTGATAACCTGGGCAGCCAGGCTGTTCGGAAATTTTTCGACCCAACCGGCCTGACATTTGATGGAAAAAACGTTGCCAGGACAGCGTTCCTGGCTGGAAATGATATCCTGTATGTGGATGACTTTGTTTCAAGCGGTGACCCGGATCAGTTTACGACCCTGGTCAACACACTGGATTTCTTTAACCAGAAATACCGTGAAGACCAGGCATTCAAAGAGCTTGTGGATCAGTCCGTTCTTAGGATCCTGACCTTGAAATACCAGGTTTTCCTGAACCAGTTTGAGTATGCAACGGTTATTCCGCCAGTGGAAGGCCTGGAAGCGGTCGGAGATTCGCAGCAAATATCCTTCGAGGTTGCCCAGGATGCACTTACCCTGGTCAGCCCGGAGATTTCTCAATTGACCGAAGTGCTGCCCAATGCTCCAACTGCTGGTGAACGCATGGTATTCATCACGGATGTCATTTCCGGTCAGCAGTGTTCCGCCTGTGAAGAACAGCCGGAGCTGGATTTTGATTCGTTGATGAATGCTGTCAATCGTCTCTACAGCACCCAGGCTGGCGGCGATATTTTGCGCAATTATCTGAATTCATACTCATTTGCAGACCTCGATTTCTATTTAAGCGATCCCGAGGTGCCACCCGCCATTGCTGAAGACCTTCAACTGGCCGAATGGGTGGTATTCAGCATCAGCTCATCAAACCCGGACCGCCCCGAATCACTGGCTTTACGGAAGCTGCTCAGGGAAAGGCCGGAGCTGCTGAAGGATAAGAAGGTCATTGTTTTTGCCTTCACTGCACCTGATTACCTAGATGCAACCGATATCTCCAAGCTGACTGCCTACTATGCCCTTTACACAAAGGTTCCAGAGGCAGTTGATGTGGCTGCCCGGGCATTGTTCCAGGAGATTGTACCTTTTGGCAACCTGCCTGTTTCGGTACCGGCAATCAGTTACGACTTGATCAGTGTGACCGCCCCTGATGCCAGCCAGGTGATCGCATTGTTTATTGACCAGCCTGAACTGGTAGAGCCATCCCTGCAACCCACACCGCTGGATTCTACTCCGCAGCCAACGCCGGTATTGCAGTTCAGGGTGGGAGACAGCCTTCCCATCCGCACTGGCGTAATTTACGACACGAATGGCAACCCGGTTCCGGACGGGACCGTGGTTCGGTTCACTGTAACCATCAACGGAGACAGCACAACTGCCCAGCTGATAGATACACAGACCATGGAAGGGATTGCCAGGACCATCTACCGTATTTCCACTCCAGGGTTGGTGGAGATCAAAGCCAGCAGTGACCCCGCTTTGCTCTCCCAGATAATCACCCTGGATGCGACCAACCAGGTAGCCCAAATCACTATCATCGCGCCCCCGCCAGTTTTAACCGCTGAAACCAGCAGCGCGGTTACACCTACTCCAGAACCTACTGAACTGGCAGCCGTTGAAGAGGAAAACCGCCCGACAGGGGGTGATTGGGTGCTTTCCATGCTGCTCATTTGGGCAGCAGGCGCCGGGGTATTCCTCTTTGGGCGGCATTTCGTTTCTTTCCGCTGGGGTTTCCGCTGGGGTGTATGCACGGTGCTGGGCGGGCTGCTGGTCTACACCCTCCTGGTCCTGTTCATTCCTGTCAGCCTGCAATGGTCGGATCCTGCCGGCAGGCTGGGGTTACTAATCGCTCTACTGGCAGGCTGTACAGCCGGCTGGGGGGCTGGTTACTTCTGGCGCAGCCGGGGGATGGAAAAGTTTATAAGGCGACCAGATTAGCCTGATTTTGGATTTCTTTCGGGGGTTATTGAAGTAAAGTTAGCAGCAAGGTCAACCCGGTAATCCCGAGTGCCACCCATAATAAAAGACCGTCAGTCCGGCTGGAAAGCAGCCTTGCAGGCAGTAGTACTGATTCGGTCCTGTTAGCCCGAACAGGGGGCGGCATATCACCGAACAGGCTCTTGCGCAGCTGGCTGATGCTCTCCGGCCGGTCGTTGGGATGCAGGCTCATCGCCCAGAGAATCGCCCTCTCGCAGCGGAGCGAAATACTGGGATTGACCTGACGAGGTGTTAAGAATTCCTCCGGGGCTAAGAACCGGGTGCGCGCTTCAGCGGGGGGTTGGTTGGTCAGCAGGTGGTACAGGGTCGCGCCATAGGCGTAAATGTCGCTGCGGACATCGGTATGCGAAGAATCTCCCCCGTACTGTTCGATAGGGGTATACAGTGCAGTTCCCTGTCCCTGTAAGATGGTAATGGTCACTTCACCTGGTGCCAGGACTTTGACCAGCCCGAAGTCTACCAGTTTAAGCAGCCCGGACGGGGTAACCTTCAGGTTGCTGGGTTTGATATCACGGTGCACAATAGGCGGGTTTTGTGAATGCAGGTGTTCCAGCGCATCAGCGAGCTGGGCTGCCCAGCCCAGTACAATCTCTTCATCCAGGAACTGGCCTTTCTGGCGCGTTTCAATGATCAGGGTGCGCAGGTCATTGCCCGGTATGTAATCCATGACCAGGTAATCACGCACTCCAATCGAAAAGTAATCCGATACTTTCGGCAGGTTGGGGTGGTCCAGGCGGGCAAGGATCGAAGCTTCGCGGAAAAACTGGTCGCGGGCTTCCTGCAGGAGATCGGGAGGGAGCGACCGGTCATGCTCCACTTCTTTCAAGGCGCACTGGCGGCCTTCCAGGCGGGTATCTTCTGCCAGGTAAATGCTTCCCATGCCGCCCTGGCCGATGATGCCTGCAATCTTATATCTCCCGCGTAACACCTCGCCTGTTTTTAACGGGACCGGCATCGTGGATCCTCTTCTCCTGAAACCTGGACCAGGTTACGGTGTATTGCTGGCGTCTGTAATCCTGTGCAGGTTGCAAAAATCCGCTTTTCTGCTATATTATACCTCGACAGTCCATTTTGATTGGGAGCAGGCCATGGACCACTCTGATAAAGAATTCCCGGTAATTTTTGCCCAGGCTGGTGAGCTGCAGGGACAGCGTTGGATCCTAAAAAAAGAACTGATGGTCGGCCGTGAGCCGGATTGCGAAATCGTCATCCCTGATCGGCAGGTTTCACGACACCATGCCAGATTCACGCTGGATGCGAAAGGCGCACTGGTTGAAGACCTGGGCAGTAAAAACGGGACCTACTGCAACGGCGTGCAGATACTTGAACCGTGCAGTCTATCCGATGGTGATCTGATCATGATTGCCATGGTACACCAGCTCACCTTCCTCAGTTCAGATGCAACCATGCCAATCGATGCTGCCAGGGCAGCCCAGTACCTGGCGGTCAATGGATTGGAGCTGGATGCGCGTTCGCGCCGAGTTTGGGTCAACCAGACAGAATTGCTGCCATCATTATCTGCCCCCCAGTTTCGCCTGCTGCAGGCGCTCTATGATCACCCCGGGCAGGTGGTTGCACGGAACACACTGATCGACCTAACCTGGGGTGAGAATGAGGCCGCAGGTGTATCAGAGCAAGCCTTTGATGCACTGGTGCGCCGGCTGCGTGACCGGATCGCCCAGGTTGACCCGGAGCATGAATACATTGTTACCATTCGGGGCCATGGCATGCGGCTGGATAACCCACAAAAAACCTCTCCATAAATGGAGAGGTTTTTTATCATCAGGATGTAAGGTTCTTCTTCATCGAGAAGCGCAGGACCTGTTTATAGCGTTTCTTGAGCAGGTCCACCAGTTCTGCAGACTGGTTCTGTGCCTCACTTTGGCTGATCAGTTGGTTGAAAAGTTGGACAAACTCGGGTGTGATGACAGCAGCGTTCTGTTCGAGGATCTGGTCAACTTCTTCATCTTTTTCCGTTCCCACCAGCATTTCAATGAACTGCACCTCAGGGGGCGGAGCAGTGTACTTCTGCAGGGCAATGATCACCTTTTCGATCTTTCCAGCCCGTTCGGCATCCCCTGCTTTACGCGCGGACTGTAGCTCAGCCTGTACCAGCTGGACAAAGAAGTCATCCACCTTATCCAGGTTTTCTTCCATTGCTTTCGCAGTATCCGGTGCATCCATTAATTCCTGCAAGAATGCCCGGGTCTCATCGGTCCGTTTCTGTACAGCCAGGTCAATCTCGCGGGTCATCTTGATCAGCTTATCGCGCAGGTCGATTAATTCACGTTTTTCCTGGCCTTCACTTTGTTCCAGTTTTTCTGTCAGGGTCTGGAAAAACACGTAATCCAGAGCCGGGCGGGCCATGCTTACCAGTGTCTGTAAGCGGATCTCTGATCTGGCATCTTGCAGCAGCTGCAGCAATCCTTCGCGAGTCATGCCTTTTTCTGAAAGTTCTCGCAGGTCATTGATGGCAGCTTGGGTTTCTTCTGCGCCCTGTTTCAGCGCCTGGCCGATCTTGGTGTGTTCAAGAAGGTCATTCTGGACGGCAACCAACTGTTCGGCAGTTTTCTTGTCACCTTGTGCCATGCTGGCCTGGGCAAGCTGGCTAATAATGGCGAACAGGCTTTCGTCAATGGTCTCTTCTTCCTGCTGAATCATGGCAAGCCGGCCTTCGTTGGTAGCAGTCAGCAGCCGCTGCAAGAAACCCAGTTTCTTCTGCTGTTCCTGGATCATTTCTTTCGTGATCCCGTCTGCTTCCAAAACTTTCTCGTACATGGTGTCGAGGGTAAGCATGGTCTGGGGTCGGAAGATGTAGGCTTTTTTCTTCTCATTGGGCAGGGCGTTCACAACCCCTGTAATCAACGGGCCAAAGAGCTTTTCCTGTTCATTAATGGGCATGCCTAATTCGGGAGGGAAGTAGGTTAGCAGCAGTTCTTTTTCCGGGTCATGGTATACCAGGGGGGTGGCCATGGCGCCCTGGTACCCGCAGGTGGGGCACTGGATCAGGTTGTAGCTGCGGCTGAGGAATTTTTCTTTTGCTTCGGGATCTATATTTGTATCAAATACCTGCTGAAATTCAACGGTAACTCGGGTTTTACAGCGTGGGCAGTTGGTAACAGTTTTTGGCATTGATCTCTCTCTTTAGTAGTCTTGGTGGTAAGATGCTGGCCTTTTCCAGGCAGCCTTTTGATTATACCATCCCGGAAATCGGGATGCTGCCTTCAACTGCCGGTCTGGGTGCAGCCAGGAAAACCAGGCAGGCCTGTAAGAGAAACCGGAAAGGGTTTGTGATCGGAAATTGTTACCGGTTATTCGTCCATGCGTGGCAGAGAGAAACAAATCCTTGCCCCCTGGCTTGATTCGCTGTCCACCCAGATCTTGCCGCCGTGGGCTTCTATTATGGAGCGGCTGAGGTACAAACCCAGCCCAGCGCCTTTTGTGTTCTTTACTGCATCACGGGCACGGTAGAAGCGGTCAAAGACATGCGGCATGTCCGATGGGGCAATGCCTGGTCCTTCATCGCTGACACATAGGATGACCTGATTTGGCCGGACACCGCCGCTGATCTTGATTTGCCCCCCAGGAGCGTACTTGATGGCATTTGAGATCAGGTTGGATAAGACCTGTTCAAGCCGGGTTTCATCTGCCAGCACCACCGGGAAATCGGGCGGAAAATCAACCAGGATTTTGTGTCCGGTTGTCTGTGTTTGCAGTTTTGCTGCCACAAGTTTTGCCAGGTACGCCAGCTGGCAGTCGGTCCGGTTTATCTTCAATCCCCCTGCTTGCAGCCGGGTTGCATCCAGCAGGTTTTCGATCATCCCTGTCAGGCGGTCTGCTTCTTCTTCGATCACCTCCAGACTGTCCTGGACGATGGACCGGTCCCAATCAGCATCATCCCGTCTCAGGGTACTGACATAACCTTTGATCAGGGCAACCGGGGTTTTCAGTTCATGGCTTACTACAGAAACAAAAGTGCTTTTCAGTTCATCTGCCTGGCGGAAGCGGGTGATATCCCTGACCGAGGCGATAATGTTCAACAGGCTGCCTTCCGGTGAATGGACCGGCGCATAGGTGATACCTACCGGCAGGGGAGCAATTTCGGTAAAGCGTTTCAAGTCCCCTTCAATGTATAGCTGCGCATGCGGTGTCAGCGGCCAGCCTCCGGCAACTGCTTCTTCGAGGGTGGTGCCCTCGGGCGGTTTTGCCCAGCGGATCACTTCATCATGGGTGCGGTACTGGATGTTCTCGACATTGCCGGTGATCATCCGGCTGAAGGAAGGGTTGCACCGTTCGATCCGCAGGTCAGGAGATAAGATGAGGATGCCGTCCGCGACCGCGTCCAGCAGGGCATCCATGCGCTGCTTTTGCAGCCGCACCTGGTTGTAGAGCTGGGCATTTTGCACTGCAATGGCAGCCTGGTCGGCAAAACTTCCTAACAGTGAGCGGTCGTTGTTGGAGAAAACCCCCGCATAGTTGCGGAAAATATAGATGACTCCAATGACGTGCCGCTCAGCGATCATAGGCAACCCCACGCTGTTTAACCCGCCAAAACTGACCGTATAGGTCAATTCACTCAAAACCCGGTTGATCTCCTCTAAGTCCGACCGGCTGGCTGGATCTTCCGGTAAGGCGATACCTCCCAGGACCGGGTTCAGGTAATTCAAGAATGCCTGAGGGAGCCCCTCGCTGACCTGGATCTTCCAGGGTTCGTTCACGCCCCGCAGGGCGATCAGCCCGGCATGCCCTGACAACATTTCGATCGAAATGTTGAGGATGCGGTTGAGCAGTTTATCCAGGTCAAGTTCCTGGGTCAGGGCGCGGGCGATTTCTAGTAGATAATCGCGCTGGCGCACCCGGGCATCTGGCAGCATTCTCAGGCTCCGTTCGTCAACTTGTCTAACACTTCATCCAGGATGGCAATCCCCTCATCCACTTCTGCCGGGGTGATGCATAACGGGGGCGCGATACGGATCACGCTCTCACCGCAGCCCAGCAAAAGCAATCCTTTCAGGAAAGCTTCATCCACGATCCTGTCGCGCAGTTCGGGATCCGCTTTTTTCCCTTCAGCAGGGTTGATGAATTCTAATCCGATCATCAGTCCGATCCCGCGCACTTCGCCGATGCAGGGGTACCTGGTTTGCAGGTTCTTCAACTGCTGCTGTGTGTACAGTCCGGTCTCAGCGGCATTTTTCAGGTATTCTTGTTCCAGCAGGTCAATTGTTGCCATGGCGGCGACACAGGCAAGCGGGTTGCCGCCATAGGTATTGCCGTGTGATCCTTTCGGCCAGGTAACCAGGGATTTGCGCGCCATCATCACGCCCAGGGGCACACCCGAGGCAATACCTTTGGCAGAACAAACAATATCCGGTTCAACGCCAAAATGCTCTATCGACCACCATTTGCCGGTGCGGCCCATTCCTGATTGCACCTCATCTGCAATGAGCAGGATGCCATACCTGTCGCACAGCCCGCGCAAGGCCGGGAAGAAGGTTTCCTCCGGGATGATGTACCCGCCCTCACCCTGAATAGGTTCGACCACGATCCCGGCTGTGTCTTCATGGGGCAGGATATGCCCGAAGATCTCTTCCTCTATGTAGCGCACTACCCGCGCACCATACCCTTCACCGGGATTACAGGCCAGCACCGGCCGGTACGGATCGGGATAAGGTACATGTACTACCCCATTCATAAGGGGGTAGAAACCGTGGTGATATTTCGGCTTGCTGGCAGTGAAGGTTACCGATCCCATTGTGCGGCCGTGAAATCCGCCCAAAAAACCGATGAACTGGGTTCTGCCGGTGGTGTAACGCGCCAGTTTGATGGCAGTTTCCACCGCTTCTGTTCCCGAGTTGGTCATGAACGATACAGCCTGTTCAGAAAAGGGGGCGATCCGGCTCATCTTTTCAGCCAGTTCGATCCATTTAGGGTGGTAAAAATCCGAGGAAATATGGATGAACTTTTCCGCCTGCTGCTGGATAGCTTGCACCACTTTTGGATGGCTGTAACCGGTAGAAGCGACCGCGATGCCAGCCATAAAATCAAGGAATCGGTTGCCATCCACATCCCAGATTGTGCTGCCGCTGCCGTGGTCCATAACAAGCGGGTACCCGCGGGGGTAAGAAGGGGAGATCACTGCTTCATCCCGCTTGATCCATTCCTGTGCCTTTGGTCCTGGTAGTGCGTGGGTTTGCATCAATGCCCTCCTGAAGGTGATTTCTAACAGGATTATATCATTGAGGGGTAAAGCACATTTTCTGGCGGTCCTTCGAGAGATTGGCAAAGCCCGGGTTCTGTAAATGCGAAAATCGCAGGTGGATTTCGTAAGGCTGCACAAACGAATCGTTGACGAGTCTTTGAAACACGGTTATGATTCAAAAATATGCGTTTGAAAAAAGACATTTTCCAGTCTGCTATAAAATTTATCCGCCAGGAAAGCCGCTGGTTAACCCCGGGATTGGGGGTAAAACGCTGGCTGGTTGTCATCCTGATGGGTACCACCCTGCTGGGGATCGGTTTTGCAGTGTTGGTGCTGGATGTATACCGGACAGCCCCTGAAACATGGTGGCTGCCAATTCTTTCATTCCTTTCGCTTCGTTTTCTCGACCGGACTTTAAGGGCTGTTATTTTCGGCGGGCTGGGAATTCTGCTGGTCCTGCTGGGATTATGGGGATTGAACCGCTCCCTGCTCAGGCCATTCTTAAAGCCTGGTAAAACCATCCTGGAAACCATTGCCATGCACCGCCGCCGCGAGCGTGGGCCGCGTATCGTCGCTATTGGGGGCGGAACTGGCCTTTCGTCGCTGCTGCGTGGAATCAAATCCCATACCGCCAACCTGACCGCGATTGTCACAGTTGCTGATGACGGAGGATCCTCCGGAGAGCTGCGCAGCCGCCTGGGTGTCCTGCCGCCTGGAGATATACGCAACTGCCTTTCCGCCCTCTCCACCGATGAAGAGCTCTTATCCCAGATATTCCAGTACCGCTTTGCAAACTCAAGCGGGTTAAACGGACACACGCTCGGCAACCTGTTTATCACTGCCCTTGCAGATATAACCGGAAGCTATGAAGAAGCCATCGCCGAATCAGGCAGGGTTCTGGCTGTTCAGGGCAGGGTACTGCCGTCAACCTTGCGGGATGTGCGCCTTTCGGCTGAAGTCAGCAGCGAAAAAGGCACCCAGCCGGTGCGTGTCAGCGGGGAGAGTGCGATTCCACAGCTGGCCGGCAAAATCCAGAGGGTCTGGCTGGAGCCAGCTAACACCCAGGCATTTCCGCCTGCTTTGCAGGCTATCCTGAATGCCGACCTGATCCTGATCGGCCCAGGCAGCCTGTATACCAGCATCCTTCCCAACCTGCTGGTTCCTGATATTGTCGAAGCAGTCCGGGCGAGCCAGGCATTGAAGTTTTACATCTGCAATGTAGCCACCCAACCGGGTGAAACCGATGGATTCTCCTGTGATGACCACATCAAGGCGATTGAAAAACATGTCGGCGGCAGGCTGTTTGATCTGGTTATTTGTAACAACCAGTTTGATGGACATTTGCCCAGCCAGAGCGATTGGGTAATGCCCGGGGAAGATTTCCACAAACAGTACCCGGTCTATTGCACCGGCCTGGTGGATAAGAGCAACACCTGGCGGCATGACCCCTCGCGGCTGGCTCAAGTGGTGATGGACCTTTACAATGAGCGAACCGGGCCGCTAGTTGGGAAAGAAATTGATTAAAGTTTTAAAAATACATGCGCTAGCATGGTAAAATTTCATCCAAACTGATATGGAGGACTATACAATATGAAGATCCAGGTAGGAATCAACGGATTCGGGCGCATTGGCCGCCAGGTATTAAAAGCCATTATGGAACGCCAGGGAGATACCCTGGAAGTTGTTGCCATCAATGACCTGTTTGACATCAAACAGAATGCCCATTTATTCAAATACGACTCAAACTACGGTATTTTCCCGGGTGAGGTCGCGATTGACGGCAGTGACCTGATTGTGAATGGTCACAAGATCCGTGTGTTTGCTGAGAAAGATCCAGGTGCCCTGCCATGGAAGGACCTGGGTGTAGATGTGGTAATTGAATCAACCGGCATCTTCACCGATGCGGTCGGTGATCCCGCCAAGGGAAAACCCGGCGCCCGTGTGCACATCGATCAGGGCGGCGCCAAGAAAGTTATCATTTCTGCCCCTGCAAAGAATGAAGACTTGACTGTTGTGCTCGGCGTAAATGAAGAAAAATACGACCCGGCTGTGCACCATGTTGTTTCCAACGCATCTTGCACCACCAACTGCCTGGCACCTGCTGCCAAGATCCTGCACACCAAATTCGGCATCCAGCATGCTGTGATGACCACCATCCATTCTTACACCAACGACCAGGTTATCCTGGACCAGGGCCACAAGAAAGAAATGCGCCGCTCCCGCGCCGCCGGTTTGAATATCATCCCCACCACCACCGGTGCTGCCAAAGCAGTAGCCCTGGTGATCCCCGAGCTGAAGGGAAAATTTGACGGTTATTCGCTGCGCGTTCCCACACCCACCGTTTCGGTGGTTGACCTTTCCGCCACCCTTGAAAAAGCCACCACCAAGGAAGAACTGAATGCAGCCTTCGTGGAAGCCTCACAGGGCGCCCTCAAGGGCATTCTGGGCGTCACCACCGGCGAGTTTGGCGATCCCCTGGTCTCGATGGACTTCAAAGGCGATCCCCGCTCCTCCATCGTTGACCTGCCCTCCACGATGGTGATGGGCGGCAACCTGGTGAAAGTGGTTGCCTGGTATGATAATGAATGGGGTTACTCCTGCCGCACTGCCGACCTGGCAGCCCTGATGGCGAAAAACCTTTAATTTATTCAGGAACTTAACATAATGCGTAATCTGGTTTGCTCCTGAAGCAGCGGATTACGCATTATTCTTTATCCTTCAGGAGGTGTGTATGTTCAGTAAGAAAACTATTAAAGATGTAGATGTTAAAGGGAAACGCGTCCTGGTACGGGTGGATTTCAATGTGCCCTTAAAAGATGGTGTTGTCGGCGATGATACCCGCATCCGCGGGGCTCTGCCCACCATCCAGTACCTGCTCGAGCACGGCGCTGCAGTCATCCTTTGTTCTCACCTCGGCCGCCCAAAAGGCACTGCCGATCCCAAATATTCGATGAAACCTGTGGCTGAGTATCTCGGCGGACTGATGGGCAAACCGGTTGCCTTCGCGGCTGATTGCGTCGGCCCGGCAGCGGAAGAAGCTGCAAAAGCCCTCAAGCCAGGGGATGTTTTGGTGCTCGAAAACACCCGCTACCATAATGAAGAAGAAGCCAACGATCCAGAATTTTCCCGCCAGCTGGCTTCACTGGCTGAGCTGTATGTAAACGATGCTTTCGGTTCAGCCCACCGCGCCCATGCCTCCACTGAAGGCGTGACTAAGTACCTGCCCGGTGTCTCTGGTTTCCTGATGGAAAAAGAGATCCAGTACCTTGGACAGGCGATCGATGACCCCAAGCGCCCGTTTGTTGCCATCCTGGGCGGAGCAAAGATCAGCGACAAGATTGGTGTCATTAAGAACCTGCTTACAAAAGCCGACAATATCCTAATCGGCGGCGGTATGGCCAACACCTTCTTCAAAGCACAGGGCTACCCGGTGGCAGACAGCCTGGTGGAAGATGAAGCCCTGGAAACTGCCCGCGAGCTGCTGGCGATCGGCGGCACCAAGCTGCGCCTGCCGGTGGATGTGGTCATCGCCGACAAATTCGAAGATGGCGCGGCATTCCAGGTAATTCCTATGGGTCCAATCCCTGATGGGTGGCGCATCCTGGATGTAGGTCCTGAAACCGTTGAAAGCTTCGGCAAAGTGATTGCTGCAGCCGGCACCGTGGTTTGGAACGGCCCGATGGGTGTATTTGAATTTCCCAACTTTGCTAAGGGCACATTCGGTGTGGCCAGGGCGGTTGCTGAAAGCAATGCTGTCAGCGTGATCGGCGGCGGCGATTCGGTCTCTGCCATCCAGAAATCTGGTTTAACTGACAAAATTACCCATATTTCCACAGGCGGCGGCGCTTCGCTGGAAATGCTGGAAGGGCTCGTGCTTCCGGGTGTGGCTGCCTTGCAGGATAAGTAAAACTGTAATTGGAAATCAAACCGGCTTCGAAATAGAAGCCGGTTTTTTATCTATAATTATTGGTAAAGGTGTTCACCAATGCTGCCGGCACGAATTGACAAATATGACATCCACCCGGATTTTGCTTTAAAAGTAACCCCGTATTCCACTCCGGCCACGGTAAGGCTGGCTGCCAGCCTGGTGGCCATTGCCAACCGCCTGATCCCGCGCCCGGACGGCTACCTGGCTCGCAAGACCAGGTTGAAAAGCCTGGACGGTACCCATTTCCCGGTTGAAATCGCCTGGCCGGAGAATATCGACCGGCCTGCAGCCTGCCTGGTATATTTCCACGGGGGCGGTTTTGTGTTGGGCAGCAATCCGCTGCAGGAAAGGTTATTATTGCGGATCGCTGAAGAGGTGCCCTTTGTGCTGGTAATGCCGGATTACCGCCTTGCGCCTGACCATCCCTTCCCGGCCGGGGTTGAAGATTGTTATGCCACACTCCAGTGGGTCGCACGGTATGCATCCCGGATTGGGATCGACCGCAGCCGGATTGCTGTGGCAGGGGACAGCGCCGGAGGAGGACTTGCTGCAGCTGTTGCCCAGATGGCGCGTGATAAGCACGGGCCAGCCATCTGCCTGCAAATGCTGCTTTACCCGGTAACGGATAGCAGCATGACCACTGAATCAGCCAACCTGTACATAGATACACCTATATGGAACTCGCTGGCGAACCGCAAGATGTGGGAATTTTACCTGAACGGCTGGGAGGGACCAGTTTCCCCCTATGCATCTCCCATGCATGCTGAATCTTTATCCAATTTACCGCCCGCTTATGTAGAAACGGCAGAGTTCGATCCTTTGCGGGACGAGGGCATCCTGTATGCCAAACGGATGGCTGCAGACGGCGTGGATGTGACCCTGCATGAAACCAAACGCACCGTGCATGGGTATGACATTATCAGGATGAACGAAATTGTGGAAGAAAGCCTGGAATTACGGAAACAGGCAATCAAAAAGGCTTTCCACAAACCTGGAGCAGAAAGCCTTCTTGAAAAACTCCCTGATTTAGTCTAGGTCACGATCTTGCATGTACCAGCTTCTGCCGGGTAATGTATTCATCTATTGATTGTTCCAGGATGGAGAGCGGCAGGCTGCCGTTCCTTAATACTTCATCATGGAACTTGCGCAGGTCAAATTTCTCACCCAGCGCAGCCTTTGCTTTTTCCCGCAACTCAAGAATTTTGATCATCCCGATTTTGTAGGCGCAGGCCTGGCCAGGCATGACAAAGTAACGTTCCACCTCACTTACTACGCTTTCCAGTTCCTGGGCTGAGTGCGCTTGCATGTAATCAATCGCCTGTTCGCGTGTCCAGCGCTTGTAATGGATGCCCGTATCGACTACCAGCCTCACTGCTCTGAACAGTTCAGAATCCAGGCTGCCCAGTTCGCCGTACGGGTCATCCTGGTACATGCCGATCTCGCGGCACAGCTGCTCGGCATACATGGCCCAGCCTTCAACATAGGCAGTAAACGGTAAGACTCTGCGGAAGTAAGGCACTTTCTTCAGTTCCATTGCTATGGCTATCTGGAAATGATGCCCGGGGATGCCCTCATGATAAGCCAGGGTTTTCATGCCGAACTTCTGGGTTTCCTTCATATCCCGCAGGTTTGCATAGAAAGTACCAGGCCGTTTCCCATCCATGGAAGGCAGCTGGTAATATGCACCGGGCGAGGTTTTCTCTTTAAATTCCGGAATGCGCTCTACCTTGATGCCAGCTTTGGGACGAAGGTTAAAATACGGTTCCAGTTTACTGTCTACCTCATCCAGGATGCGCTGATATTCCACCAAAGCCGCCCGGCGGCCATCATCGCTGTTCTGGTAAAGGAACTGCTCGTCTTTGCCTAGCTCGTTCAGCTTGCGGGTCGGGTTTTCTATCGACCCGAACCCAAGCTCTGCAAAGATACTGCGCATTTTTCCTTCGATTCGCTCAACCTCCTGCAGGCCAATCTGATGGACCTGTTCTGGCGTGTAATCAGTGGTGGTGTTGCTGCGCAGGCGGTTAGCATAGTAGGCATCGCCGTCTGGCAAGTTCCAGACGCCGGCATCTGCCTGGGCTTTCATTTCCAGTGCGCTGAAGTAGTCGATTAGTTTTTGATAAGCAGGGTAGACCACCTTTTCGATCCTAGCAGCGGCATCCTCGAGCAATTTCGTTCGCTCTTCCGGGGTGACCTTTTCCAGGGCAGATAATTTTTCAGCAAAGACGGTATAAAGGGGATTTTCCCTGGCTGGCAGGTTGATGAGGTTTTTCATTTCCTCCAGTACCCGCAGGATCACGAAGTGGGGCGGCAGGCAGCCTTTTGATTCACGGATGTGCAGCCCCTCCAGTACCTGGTCGAATTTACGGCCGAAAAGCCCCAGGCGGATGACATAATTCCTGGCTTCCTTTTTACTGACAACCGGGTGGAGCGTCATCATGAAGTTGGGCATTTCCGACTGGACTCCGAACATCTGGTTGACCGGGTAGTCATGGTGCCTGAACGGCTCGCCTTCCACTGAATCATCCAGGAAGACCTGCATTACATCGGCGGACAGACGTACAGCGGGAGACATTTTGGCGCAGTCGTAGCTGCGAAGCAATTTTTGTTCCTTACGGAAGAACTGGTAGAACTTCTCCTCAAAGGCATCCGAGGCGTCTGTAAATTTGGTGTTGTGGCGGTGAATGCCGAACTTTTCAAGGATGCCGAGCATGGTCAGCAGCTCGGGGCTGCGTAAGAGCATCCTGGCGAAGGTGCGGAAAAACATACCCTGTACGGTCCAGGGCTTGCCCCAGATAAGGCTGATCAGCCACCAGGCAAGCATTGCGATAACCAGGACGAAGCCTATCCATAGATATTCCATGATATACTCCTGCAATTGGTTTGGCTTAAGTGTACAGGAAAAACAAAATTAAGGCATCCGCTAGCGTGGTGTGTATCTGGACAAATTGCCTTTCATACAGTAAAATTACTTTTCGTGTTCAGGTAATAAAGTTTTGGAGGAACGAAGTTGGCTAATATTAAGTCTGCAATAAAGCGAAACAAGCAAAATGAAAAACGCCGCCTGCGCAACCGTGTCTACCGCGGACGTGCCCGTACTTTTGTCCAGCGTGCCCGTGTGCTTATGCTTGCTGAGGAAAAAGACCAGGCTGAACAGACTGTGAAACAGGCAGTCCAGGCGCTCGACATTGCTGCAGCAAAAGGCATTATCCATAAAAATAATGCTGCCCGCCGCAAAAGCCGCTTGATGAAGCAGTTATCAAGCTTGCAATAGTCACAGCCCATGTGGCCTTCAGCCACTCACCTTACCCGGATTCCGGGCCAATAATGTTTACACCAGCAGCGGGAGTTCATCCTCCCGCTTTTTTGTGAATAGGCAAAAGACATGTTTGAGCAGGTTCAGGAAAAAATTACCCGGCAGATCAGCGTTTTCCTTTCCCAGCAGGGAATTCCGTCTGCACCTATCGATTGGAAGTGGATCCCGTTTGCCGGGCAGTGGGGTATTGCCACCTCGTTTTTCCAAACAGCTTCATTTGAAAGCAAACAAGGGCTCAAAATGCCAGTAGGGGAGCGGGCACAACAGATTGCCACGCAAGTTGCTGAACACCTTGGTAATCCTGAAGGTTTCAGCAAGGTTGAGGCGGTGAGGGGATACCTGAACCTGACCTTTTCACCCTCCAGCTTTGCCCGCCAGGTGATCGAAACCGTGCAGGTTGAAGGCTCCCAATTCGGTAAAGGGCAGTCATCCGGTAAGCGCATCATGGTGGAATACTCCCAGCCCAATACGCATAAAGCTTTCCATGTCGGGCACCTGCGAAACGTGGTGCTGGGAAGCGCGGTCTGCAACATCCTGGAATGGGCGGGGAATGATGTCATCCGTGCCAATTACATCGGCGACATTGGGCTGCATGTCATCAAGTGGTTGTGGTGCTACCTGAAATACCATAACGGCGAGCAGCCGCCTGAGGACCGGGTACGCTGGATCGGCGAGATCTACGTGGAAGCCAGCCGTCATTACGAAGAAGATCCGGTTGTCGAACCGGAAGTGCGCGCCCTCTTTGCCCTCTGGGACAGGCGCGAGCCTGACATTGTTGCCCTGTGGGAAAAAACCCGCCAGTGGTCACTGGAAGCTTTTGACCAGATCTACCAGCTGCTTGGGGTGCAATTTGACCGGTTGTACCTGGAAAGCGAAGTAGAGGATTCGGGCAAGGAGATCGTAAAAACCCTTATTGAAAAAGGGCTGGCGCGGGATGAACGCCCTGAAGGTTCTGTTTATATTCCACTGGATGATTTCACCGGCACAAAGGACAAGTACCGCGTCCTGGTCATTCTGCGGTCAGACGGCACATCGCTTTATGCAACGAAAGACCTCTCGCTCGCCATCCAGAAATTCGAAGAATACAAGCTTGATCGGTCCATCTATGTCGTGGATGTGCGCCAGTCCTTGTACCTGCAGCAGATCTACAAGACGCTTGAACTGCTGGGATACACCTGGGCAAGCCAGTGTTACCACTTGGCATACGAGATCGTTACCCTGCCCGGGAATGTGACCATTGCCTCCCGCGAGGGAGCGGTGGTGCTTCTGGAAGACCTGGTAGAAGAGGCCACCTCGAGGGCGCTGGAGATCGTGCAGGCTAAGAACCCCGAGATCAGCAGGGAACAGCAGCTCGCAGTTGCCCATGCGGTTGCGCTAGGCGCAATCCGCTATTCCATGCTCTCCCGCGACAGCAGCAAGGTGGTCACCTTTGACTGGGATGCCGCCCTGGATTTCAATGGCCAGGCCGCTCCATACATCCAGTATGCCGCGGTGCGGGCGAACAGCATCCTGCGTAAAGCCGGGGATATCCCAGTAGAGTGGCAGGTGCCGGCTGAACTGCAGCCGGTTGAGATCACCCTGATCGACCTGATCAGCCGGGTTCCGCAGGAGATCCAGAAATCTGCCAGGGATATTAAACCATTGATTTTAAGCACGCATGTATATGAACTGGCGCGCGCCTTTAATGACTTTTACAACCAGTGCCCGGTACTCCAGGCTGAACCGGAAACACGCGGCTTCCGCCTGCAGCTGGTTGCTGCGTCACGGCAGGCAATCCGTAACCTGTTGACCATACTCGGCATTGAAACGCCGGATATAATGTAAGGGTATCAATAACCAGGCCAGGATGGCCTGATAAAACCAAAAAAGGAGCAATAAAATGACACCTGTTCGAACATTGATTATGGGAGCTGCAGGGCGCGATTTTCACAACTTCAATGTGTATTTCCGCGATAACCCTGCTTATGACGTTGTAGCCTTTACTGCAACCCAGATCCCAAATATCGAAGGCCGCAAGTACCCGGCCGAGCTGGCTGGAAAATTGTATCCCAATGGTATTCCGATCTATCCTGAGAGCGACCTGGTCAAACTGATCAAGGAACACAAGGTTGAGCAGGTTGTTTTTGCTTACAGCGATGTACCGCATGAATATGTCATGCACAAGGCGTCCACAGTTATGGCTGCCGGCGCCGATTTCCGCCTGATGGGCCCGCAGTCAACCATGGTGAAATCCACCAAACCGGTTGTCTCGATCTGTGCTGTGCGCACCGGGTCCGGCAAGAGCCAGACTACCCGGCGTGTCTCCCTCATCTTGCGGGAAATGGGCTTCAAAGTGGCTGCCATCCGCCATCCCATGCCATACGGCGACCTGGTCAAGCAGGCAGTTCAGCGCTTTGCCGATTATTCCGACCTGGACAAGCACGAATGCACCATTGAGGAGCGCGAGGAGTACGAACCCCATCTCGATAATGGTGTGATTGTCTACGCCGGAGTGGATTATGAAGCCATCCTGCGCCAGGCTGAGAAAGAAGTTGACATTGTTCTGTGGGACGGTGGCAACAATGACTTTACGTTCTATGTGCCGGATCTCTCGATTGTTGTGGTTGACCCGCACCGCCCGGGAAATGAGTATACTTACCACCCCGGCGAGACTAATGTGCGCCTGGCGGATGTGTTTGTGATCAATAAGGTGGACACTGCCAACCCGGAAAGTGTGATCGCAGTACGCAACCGGATTGCTGAACTGAACCCCAATGCAGTGGTGATCGAAGGCGCCTCTCCGCTATTTGTGGATGACCCTGAAGCCATCCGCGGCAAACGTGTTCTGGTCATTGAAGACGGCCCGACCCTCACACACGGCGAGATGAAATACGGCGCCGGCTGGGTGGCTGCCCGCCGCTTCGGGGCAGGCGAGATCGTGGATCCGCGCCCGTTTGCTGTGGCTTCCATTGCCGAAACCTATAAGAAATACCCCAATACCGGCATGATCCTGCCAGCGATGGGATATGGTGATGCCCAGGTGCGCGACCTTGAAGCAACCATTAATAACTCGGATGTTGACCTGGTGATCTCGGGCACCCCGATCGACCTGACCCGTATCATTAAAGTGAACAAACCAATGCAGCGTGTACGTTATGAACTCCAGGAGATCGGTCAGCCGACCCTGGAAGAGATTTTAAAGGAAAAATTCGGCAAGAAGTAATTCTTCCGGCAACAAGACAGCCAGCAGGGCGTGTGCTGCTCTGCTGGCTGTGCTCTTATTTCAGGAACATTAATGATCGATGAAGTTGTAATCCAGGTTCGTTCAGGGAAAGGCGGTGATGGCATGGTCCATTTTCACCGCGAGAAGTACGTTACCCGCGGCGGACCGGATGGGGGAGACGGCGGCAGGGGGGGTGATGTCGTCCTCGAGGTAATGTCCACTAAAAACACCCTGGCAGAATTCAGGCATAAGGCGCGCTATTTTGCCGAGGACGGCAAGGCGGGCGGCCCGAGCAACATGACCGGCAGGTCTGCCTCAGACCTGGTTATCCTGGTTCCGCCGGGGACGGTGGTATATGACCAGAACACCGATGCCGTACTGGGAGACCTGGTTGCCCCCGGGCAGCGGCTGGTGGTATGCAAAGGCGGCAGGGGCGGCAGAGGAAACCAGCATTTTGCCACGGCCAACCGGCAGGCGCCGCGGATCGCTGAAAAGGGCGAGCCGGCAGAAGAAAAGCTGATCCGCCTGGAGTTGAAACTGATCGCGGATGTTGGTATCGTGGGGGTGCCCAATGCAGGCAAGTCCAGCCTGCTGGCAGCCCTGACCAACGCCAGCCCGAAAATCGCGGACTATCCATTCACAACCCTGGAGCCCAACCTGGGGGTGGTGGAACTGGACCGGGATACCCGCTTTGTGATGGCAGATATTCCCGGGTTGATCGAAGGAGCACATGCAGGTGCCGGGCTGGGGGATGCTTTTTTGCGTCACATTCAGCGCACCAGGGTGCTGGTCCATCTTTTAGATGGCCTGGCAGAAGACCCGCTGCTGGATTTTGCCCAGATCAACAGTGAAATGGCTTTGTTTGACGAAACCCTGGCAGAAAAACCTCAACTGGTTGTGTTGAACAAGATGGACATGCCAGAAGTGCAAGAGCGGGAGAAAAAAGTTGAACGTGCCATCCGCAAGCGCGGGTATGAATTTTTGACCATATCTGCATTGGCCAGAACCGGCTTGGATGAAGTGGTGAAGAAGGTTGCTGAGCTGCTGCAGACTGCGCCCAGCCCGCGCGAGGTAACCGAAATGCCGATTTACCGGGCTGTTGAAGACCCGCGTGCCTTTACGATTACCCAGGTACCTGAGGGCTGGAAAGTGACGGGGGCTTCCATTGAAAGGGCTGCCAGTATGACCTACTGGGAATACGAAGATTCGCTCCGCAGGTTCCACCATTTGCTGGTAACCCTTGGGATTGACCAGGCTTTACGGGAAGCAGGTGTCCAGCAGGGGGATACGGTCTGGATCGGTGATTATGAATTGGAATGGCAGGACTGAATTATGCGCATAGGTGTTTTTGGTGGAACGTTTGACCCTCCCCACCTGGGGCACATGATCCTGGCAATGGAAGCGTATGCCCAGTTGCAGCTGGACCGCCTGCTGTGGGTGCTTACCCCCGACCCTCCCCATAAACGGGGGCAGGAGATCAGCCCGATCCGGCAGCGTCTGGCGCTTTCTCAGGCAACCCTGCGCAGTGAACCACTCTTTGAGCTATCACGTGTAGAAATTGACCGTCCTGGTCCACATTTCGTTTCCGACACAATGCACATCTTGGGCGGGCAATACCCTGATGACGAGCTTATCTACCTCATCGGGGGCGATTCACTGCATGACCTGCCCAACTGGGACCGCCCGATGGAATTTATCCAGGCTTGCCATGCTCTGGGAGTAATGCGCCGCCCGGATGATGAAGTGAACCTGCCGTGGCTGGAGGAGCAGCTGCCGGGATTAACGGAAAAGCTGCGCTTTATCGATGTACCCCTGCTCGAAATCAGCTCCAAGCAGATCCGGCAGAGGATTGCTGAAGGAATGCCCTACCGGTATTACCTGCTGCCGCAGGTATTCGAAATGATCTGCAAACGGGGGTATTACCTCCAGGTATGACCTCCCTTTTCTCGGATCCATACTTCCTGGCTGTTGTGCTGGGCCATTTCACCGTAGACATGATTAACAGCCTGCGGAGCATTATTATCACTTACCTGAGCGAGCCGCTGGGGTTGACCAATGCCATGATCGGTATGGTCAGCACCATTTACGTCATCTTCGGGTCGCTTTCGCAGCCGGTTTTTGGATACTTCAGCGACCGTATCGGCACCCGTTGGGTGGTTTCAGGCGGTGTCGCCTGGATGGCAGTTTTTCTCAGCCTGGCAGTTATGGTACCTGGTGAGAGTTCGCTTGTTTTCCTCATCATCGGCAGCCTGGGCTCAGGTGCCGTGCATCCTTCCGGGATTGCTCAGGCTACTTTGATCGGGCGTCTTAAACTGAAGGGCAGGGAAACCACTGCTTCTTCCATGTTCTCCCTGTTTGGTACGCTGGGATATTTTGTCGGTCCCATCCTGGCAGGCATCCTGCTCCAAACCTGGGGACTGCGCGGGCTGGCAGTGCTGGCGGTGGCTGCTTTCCCGGTTGCAGGCCTGGCTTTCCGACTGAAAAATTATTTCTCCACCTCAAAAGGGCCGCAAGTAGAGATTATTACAGCTGAGAAGCAAGGGGTTGGGATGATCATTGCCCTTATTACCCTGGCTGCCTTTCAATCCTGGGCGCAGCAAAATATGTCAGTCTTCCTGCCAAAGTACCTGAGCGATGCCGGCTGGCAGCCTGCCAGTTACGGGTTGATGGTATCCCTGTTCAGCGGGGGTTCCGCGATTGGCACCATTTTCGGCGGCAGGGCAGCAGATCGGCTCGGTAAATGGCGGGTAATATTTATAGGGCTGGGTCTGGGTGCCATCCCATTTATCTTCATTCCCATAGCCAATTGCTCCTGGTGGCTGTATGTGCTCGTCCCGCTATCAGGGTTTCTCACCAGTTCGTGTTTCAATGCCATCATCGTACTGGCGCAGCACCTCTTCACGGTCGGTGTAGGGCTGGCATCCGGCCTGACGCTTGGTTTCATCTTTACCAGCGGGGCACTGGGCACGCTCCTGAGCGGCAAGCTGGCTGACCTGTACGGGTTTGACCCGGTTTTCTACCTGAGCGCCGCGCTGGCGTTGGGCGGCAGCCTGCTGGGGCTGTTTTTCCGCAAGCGTTGATTTATTCCCCTTCCTGGATCAATTCGACATTCCCCAGTCCCATCTGGATGGTGATGTGGATTGTGTATCCATCTCCGCTGGTTGTGTAAACCTGGTCCTGGTTCGTCCAAGTGCCTGTGATATTGACGTTACTTACGCCTTCAGTCACATCCACCTGGCAATGGATGCCTTCAGGGACGATGATCTTGACATCACTGATGGCTGAGTTGATGCTCACCTCGATGTCCTGTCGCAGTTCGCCGCTGAAATCGAGAGTATATGCTCCAGCGCCGCTTGAGAATGCGATCTCCCTGGCATTGGAATTTGCCAGTCCGATCAGCTTAACCTGTGAGGCCCCGGTATTAAAACTTAATTTTTCCATCACTTCAGGGTTGGGCTTCGAGAAATGCACCTCAGTGCTGGATGCGCCCTCACTGATCCTCAACCTGGTGATTGCCAATCCGCCCAGTTCAAAGTCTGCGTCATAGGCACCGCCGTTGATGGTTAGTTCCATTGGTTTTGCACCAAGCTTCAGGTCCCATTCATTCACGCTGTCATCAAGGTCGAACGGCACGTCCTTCAATTCGAAGTTCTGCCGTATGGTCAAAGATGCCAGTCCGCGTTCGATCTCAGGCTTCCAGGCATCAAAGTTGTACCTAACAGTCCCTTCCACCAGGTTTTCTGCACCAGGTAGGATGGAGACCTTCCCTCCACCCATCATCAGGGTGAGGGCGACCGGAGAACCGGTCGAATGCGCTTCATTGATCTCCATCACCCTGGTTTCTCCTGCTTCGGAAAACTGGAACGGCAGCCTGAAACAGGCCAGGCTGGTCAAGGCAAGGATTAGTAGCATGAATATAATTGTATGTTTTCGCATATCGCCTCCAAAATCCGCTCGGTCATTTTTTCGCATTTTAATTAGCTGGCAGGCGGCAGCATATCGCTTTTATCTGGCTCTTCCGCTTTCCATTCGGAAGAATCACTTGCCATTTTCTTGGCAGCCTCTTCCTCCATACTTTGTGTTTCAACCGGAGCCGGTTTGTTTAAAGCTTCAGGGGCGGCAGCTGCTGTGTCTCCGGGTCCGGCTGGCGGGGTTGGCTGGGCTGGTTTAATGCTGTCAGGCAGACGGGTTCCAAAACGGGTAAGCACAACACTACCAAATCCGGCCATCGCTACCAGGAGAACCACCAACCAGCCCAGGCAGGGGATCCAACCGATCAATGCCATCGCCAGCGAGAGGGTGAGAGTACCCAGCCCGGTAGCAATCGAGCTGCTCCAGGTTGTTTTAAAGAGCTTTTCCATCCTTCTGCCCAGTTCCAGGCCTAAGCCTATCCATCCATAGACCAGCATAATGCTGAAGGTGATCAGAACCAGGATTGCCAGCGGAATTCCGATCAAGGTGATGGCAAACAGGATACTCCCGAAAAAGACAACCAGGAAACCCAGCGCACCCATCCCCAGGCAGAGGGCGAAGTTGCCGCGGATGGTTTTAGACAGCCTGTCTGTTCCGTTCGGGGCGACCAGCGCAACGATGATGGCGATGATGGCAAAGGCAAGCGCCTGGAAGATAGACCCGAAAAAGGTACGTACCGGCCTGAACGCTTCACGCATCCTGGAAAAGTCAAAGCCATCATCGGGGACATTGATCCCGGAATTGGTGGTGGTGATAATGTTGCCATTTACCTCAGCCCCGGAATCCTGCACCAGGTTGCCGCCAATGCGGGTGATGTCGCCGTTGATCATGGCACCGTCATGCAGGTGGACAAATCCACCGGTGGAAACCAGGTCGCCGTTCAGGGTTCCATACACTTCCAGGGAACCCCCGGTCAGCGCAAGGTCGCCGTCAATGGTTGCGCCCTCTTCCAGGGTTACCATTCCGCCAAAGACCACCATATCACCATTAAAGATTTGCCCGTCCGGCACAACGCAGGAATCGCCCAACACAACCGAGCCGCAAACCTGCGATTGGGCATTTACCGGCATGATGAAGGTGAGCAATAATGCACCGGTAATCATAAGGCTGAGAAGTAATAACCTGATTGTTTTCATTTACTTTGATCTCCCTCTATTGATAATTTCACATTTTGGGGTTTGCGGAATACATAGTGCCAGATTGCACCTGCCCATACCGCAGACAATACCAGGGCAATGGAGCTAACCAATGAAACACCCGCCAGGATGTAAACCAGCGGGATGGACCTGATGGCAGGAACAACCATGAATTTGATCCCCTGCATGACCAGGATCGTATTTGCGGTCAGCTTGATCAGGGATGCGGCAACGGTGGCTGAAGGATTGCTTATCAACCAGGTCACCAGCCAGCCTGCCAACATGGCTGCTGAGACTGCCAGGATAATGAACAGGAAACGGCGTGCAGATTGGGTTTCCATCCGATTGATGCGGTCGGGCAGGTTCTTTTGCCAGCGTATGGTGAAGCCTTGAGCCGGAGTTGCGAACCCTTCCCGGCTGATCTGCTGCCGGGCTGCCTGCCAGCGCTTTTCCATCTGCTGGCAGGCCTGGCAGTCTGCCAGGTGTCCCTGCAGGCTGGCATGCTCTGCCGTGCTCAAAGGTTCATCTGAGAGAATCCATTCTTCATAAGGGTGATGGTTCATAATACTTTCCTCCATTGGCGGGCATCGCTGATGGTACCTGGTAATTTTGTGCGATCATCAACCTTGCACGGTGCAGCCGGCTCTTCACCGAACTGACCGTGGTTGAGAGCGCCTGTGCGATCTCCTCCTCGGGCATTTGATACCAGTAACGCAAAACGATTACGGCACGGTCCTCCGGTTTCATTTTGCCAAGTACAGCATGAAGGATCTGGCTTTCTTCCCTCTGGCTGACGGTTTTTTCCGGTCCGGGTGTAGGATCCGGAAGCATCTCTTCGACCACCAGGTCAATGGAGAATTGTGGCATCCGCTTCTTGCGCTGCTGGTCAATGCAGAAATGCGCAGCAATGGAAAGCAGCCAGGTCATAAAGGAACGGGCAGGGTCATACTTGTTTCCGTGCTGGTATGCCCTCCAGAAGGTTTCCTGTGCAGCGTCTTCTGCTTCAGCGGAATCACCAAGCATGCGGTAACAAAGGTTGTAGACCGGCCGCTGGTAAGTATCCACCAGCATTCCGAATGCTTCCTGATCCCCTTTGAGTGCCTTGCTTAGCCATTCCGGCTGGTCGTTGGTCACGACATTCTCCAAGATTCCAGATGATCTATTCTATATACGCAAAGATTACAGATTTGTTGCAGAATCCTGCCATTATTTTACCCTCCCTGGCTGGCAGAAACTCGGGGCGTCTCCTGGTTAGTGGAGCGCTCAGGTGAATCCAAGTCTGGTCTGACGGTCCAAATATTGCTGGGATTGCGGTTTGGGTTAATCTGCGGGCTATTTCGGTGAAATACTGTAAGAGATCCTTGAGTTGGTAACTTCCAGGTCACTGATCGAAAAGTCGGCATCATCGATCGCTGCAGACAATCCGTCATTGATCCCTTTGGAGAGAATGCTCCCGATAAAAAGCAATGGAATATTATTCAATTTTTGCAGGGTGAATTGCGGCTTCCCGCCTGCTTCATTCACCTGTACCTGCAGGGAGACCTTTCCGATAGGTGTTTTCGCACCCAACAGTGTAATGTCAGGACTCTGAAAGTCAACCGAAAAATTAGAGAAAAGGTCATTCTTAAATTCCAGTGATTTATTCAAGGCAATCCTGGCTTCCTTTTCTGTCATTGTTTCAGTCCTCTCAATATCCACATTGTAGAAGGTGAAATCTGAATTATTGAATGTTGTTTGGATTGTCCTGGAGAGCAGAAACGCACCACCGATACTGAGCAGCAGGCTTCCTATCACAACAACCGCGAAAAGGACTGCCAGGATGGTCAAGATCACCCTGGCAGCTGAAGGTTTCTTCTTCGGTTGGTTTTTACGGCTCATGGCTGCAGCTGTGGCAGCCTGTAATCCTACGGCTGTCCTTTCTCCAGGAGGGATGACAGACTCACTTCGCATACCTGTGGGTTTGTAAGCTGTCTGCAATTTCTGCAAGGCAGCCCCTAAAGATGCCATGTCAGGAAAGCGCTCCTCAGGAGATTTAGCCGATGCGCGCAGGATAAGGTTCTGCAGCTCCTCTGGAACCTCAGGATTGACAGCCCCGGGCAGATCGGCAGAACCGGGCAGGTGCTGCTTTAAACCTTCAGCGGCAGAATCTGCATCGGACGAAAGCCTGCCTGTTGCCAGGCGGTAGAGGATACACCCGACCGAGTAAACATTGGATCTGGCGTCAGCCGAGCTTCCCTGTGCCTGTTCCGGCGAAATGTACTGTGCCCAATCAAGGTCAGGTTCAGCCTGCAGATCTGATCCTTGCAGCAGGAACGGTATGCTGAAGTTAGAAAGCAAGGCATTGCCACTGTCTGTTAGCAGGATGCTGGCAGGCTTGAGGTCCTGGTGAAAAATCCCGCTGGCATGTGCGGTGAAGAGGGCATGGGTTAGCGGCAGGAATAAGTTAACTATCCCCTGCCAATGCATTGGAGTCTCCAGGTGGTTTTGCAGGCTGTCCCCGCCGTTGTACTGCATCACCAGGTATGGAAAACCTGAATCCAGACCAAAATCCAGTACCTTTTCAATGTTGGGGTGGGTAAGCGCGGTCAATTTCCGAGCGTAATGGGTGAATTGCTCAAGCTGTTCCGCATCCAGGAGTTTTTGGAAATACTTCTTCACCAGCACCGGTTCTGATGTGCGTACGTCGCTGGCCTGGTACAAAGCACTTGCAGCCTGCTGCGAAATCAGCGCTTTGACCTGGTAATGCCCGATGTATTGTCCGATGAGGGGGTCCGTAATGTCTGACATGAACACCTCCCATAGAATGGTTAGTTATTCGAAATGTGTGGATATAAACATTATAGCAACTCCTGCAGGCAATTCAAACAAGAAAAGTAGTCATCCCTGAACTGTTTTCAAATTAGATGAGAATACTTTTTCCGCCCCACAGCTGATTACAGGAATAACAAACTGCGATCAGCCTTTTTCTTTATCATGGACTTGCGGGGGAGAGGTGTTGACAAGGAATATCCCTAAAAGTACTACCATCCCTCCAATGAACTGACCGGGAAAGAGTGCCTCACCCAGAACCGGGATTGCCAGCAGGGCAGTCAGCACCGGCTGGGCGATCATGGTAGGAGAAACAACCGCAGCAGAAAGGTGACCGAGGGCATACACAATCGAGAAATACCCGCCAACCTGGGAAATCAACCCGGCAGCCAGGAAAACCAGGTAGGTATTGAGGGGATAGCCGGCCAGGCTTTGCCCGGAAACCAGGTTGGCTGCCAGCAGAACCATCGCGGTTGAGGCAGTAGCCAGCCATACGTAGGTGATGGCAGGTAACACCATCCGGCCGCGCTCGGTTACCAGGTAATACCCTGCATAGAAGAAACTGGAAAGCACTGCTAGAAGATCACCAAATGTCAGGGTTGGATGCATCAGCATGTCATAGCCGAGCACCACGGTAGCACCGGCCAGGGTAAAGAGCAGCCCGATCCAGAAACGTGAGGACGGCCTGCGCTTCCAGAAAAACCAGGCTACCAGCGCGACCCATAAAGGGGCAATGTTATTCAATAACGTAGCATTGGCTACCCGGGTGAGCATGATCGAGAATCCCCAGGTGGCATGGTCAAAGGCTGACAACCCGCCCGCAAGGATAGGGAAAAGCAGGTGAACGGGTTTTAGCCTGGGCTGGTTCTTCAGGGTATGGATGCCGAAAGGGGTGAAAACCAGGGCGGCGATCGCCATGCGGTAGAAGGTGGTCACCAGGGGCGAGGCTTCTGCCAGGCGGATGAAGAGCGAAGAAAGTGATAACGCCAGCACGCAGCCCAGCAGTGCCAGGTACGGAAGGACCTTGCTTTTGTTCATGAGCCGGAATTGTAACACACGCCGGTTTTTAACTGGCCAATAAAGGATGCTTGACTACAGGTAATCTTCCTCGCGCAAGCGGTTGCGGACTTTTGCATACATCTTGACCACAAACCAGATCATTGGCAGGAGCAGTGCGGTGCAGGTGTATGTCACCGGTTTCAGCTGCAGGATCTTGTCGACTTTCACCTCGTAGCTGGCTGCATCCCCGGCCAGGCGGCTGTCAAGCGGGCTTACCTGCAAGGTGTACAGGCCATCCTGGGGGGCTTCCCATTCCAGTGCGGTTTCCTGGTTGAAATCGGCCGGCTTTCCTTCGCCCAGCACTGCATCGCCTATGGGGTCATACAGGTAAAAAACAGCAGCGGCGTTTCCACCTGACGGCTTGACGGTGATACGGTATTTATCGCCGGAATTGGCTGCAAACACCAGCCAGTCATAATCAGAGTACCCGCAGAAAGTGTGCACCTGGGGCTGACTGATCTCCAGCGGTGTGGCGCCATCCAGGGTATCATCACCTGGATCAGGATTTTCAAACTCGTCACCCGTGCAATCACTGGCAATGCTGACGTAAACCTGGGGTTCAGCTGGAAATTCTTCCCGGTTTCCGTCTGCATCAACTGCCCTCATACGGAACTGGTAGGTATGACCCATCTCACCGAAGAACCACAGGTGGCTGCTTTCTCCCGATATGGGTTGTTCCCAGCTGATCCAATCCCCGCCATCCCGGGCATACTGCATGTCATAAGATCCAATTGGGATATCTCCCTTTTCTACACTCCATTCCAGTTTCAACAGGGTGGATTGGCTGAACAGCGGCTGGGTCTGCATGGTTGTGACCGGCAGCTGAATGCGTTCAAAAACATTGAAAGAAACCGTGCTTTCAGAAACCCCGGCAAGGTTGCGGGCTTTGACCGTCCACTGGTATTCTCCCACAGGAAGGGTACCTATAACCCAAGTCCTGCCGGGCTGCCAACCCAGCGAGCGCGACCAGCCTTCTGGTCCATCTAGTTTTGCTGAATACTCTTCCGCTCCATCTGTTTCCATCCACGAAAGGGTGATGGAATCGGATATGGTAGCCGAGCGCCCAAGCTGGTCTGATGGCAGGATGATAGCAGGAGAGGCAGGAGCATCAGTCCGTGGAACCACCTTGAAGGATTTAATCCATCCGTTTGTCCCGGTTCTGGCAGCCAGGTCTGCAACTGGTTCTTTGAAGATGATCTGGTCGCCGCGGAAACTGGTGTCATTGTAAGCCAGCATCATCACATCGGTGCCTATCGTAATGGCTGCAATTGTGTCATCATCAAGCGGGTTGATCCCGTTCAGGGTACTGTAGTCTCCCAGGCCGAGCGTCAGACATTTTCCGCCGTAATTGGCTACCGGGTAGACTGCAACCTGGTTGGCTCCTGGTATACAGACCAGCGCGGTTGGGGATGATGTGGCAGTTGGCAATGGTGTAGCCGTGGCAGTTGGCAGGGGGGTATTCGTGGGAGCCGGTGTATTGGTTGGCGTTGGCGTGATGGTTGGGGTGGCAGTGGGAATCTCCGTTGGGGTAGAGGTGGGTGCAAAGCAGTCATACTTCATTTCCAGGAAACGGTTGCCCATCATTTTCGAAACATTCCCGGCGTAATCAGTCACCTTCAATCCGAGTTTGAACTGACCTGGGTGGACACCAGCCTGGCAAAGGTCTAGCTGTGCGCTGAAGGGAGAGGTGGTGATGACTGGACCATAAGGTCCCCAGGTATCTCCTATCTTCAAGAAGAGCTGCATGGATGCCACACCGGAATTGTCTTTGCCAAAGCCTTCAACATTAAGAATGTTGGTCTTAATCACAGAATCAGGCGCAGGGGAGGTGATATCGCCAGTAGGAAGCACACTATCCCCATAATTCTGGGAATAGTACTTATCACCCGAGACACACTGGGCGCCGTAGTTAGGGAAGTTGCTGGCTTCAGTGCAGGTGCGCGGCCGCCCGCTGTTAACGGTGACATCTTCAAACAGGATGTCTACAGATGTTCCCCACATCTGGTTGGTGGCAGTATGGACCATAAAGTGGAGGTGAGAACCCGAGCTGGGTCCGGTGTTATCTGCATAGGCGATCAGGTCGCCCTGGGATACTATTGCCCCGGCTGTCCGGAATTTCTCCGGGATGCTGTCGTAAGCAAGGTGGTAGTAAAGTTGGTAGGTAGTTGGGGTGGTTGAGGTGTCTTCCAGAACGATGTAGTTGGCTTTTTCGTGGTAATTATCAGGGTAGCGCCAGACGGCATATTTCACCCTGCCGCCCTTGGCTGCCAGCACAGGGAAATTGGTTCCGTCAGCAAAATCAAAAGCATACAGGCAGGTATCGGGGCAGGTCTTATACACGAACACATGCCCAATGCTGCCCGTCAGGCGCACAGCCCGGTTTGGAGGGTAAGGCAGGCGGTACCCGGTCAGGGGCGGCGCTTTTTGCAAGCTCTGTTCTTTGGAAACATAGCGTTTTTTCATCTCAGCACTGAGCAGTTCATCCGGAAGTTGGTTGATAACCAAATTCCATTCGCTGTCGGCTTGGATGACAATTTTCCAGTCAGCAGCAGCCGTCCCATCACCCGAAATCCGCTGGGCAATGGCAAGTGCAGTCTCCGCCGGGATTACCTCGCTGGTTTCATAATCTGTAAACGAAAGCCACAGCAGGGCATACACGCCGTTATTGCTGTAAGCAAAGCGTTCAACATTCACCTGGTAGATCAAGAATGCGATCACATCGTCCCGCCCTTCGATGGACTGCATCAGCGCCTGCTTGAGGGCACCATCCCAGGCAGGATTGACAGGAACCGGTACAACTGTTCCCGCAGTGCCGGGTATGGGGGTTTCCTGGCTGGTAGATGTGGACACGCTGCAGGAAGCAATCAGCAGGGTAAATAGAACGAAGATCGTTACAGGGAGAATTCGGCGGGTTATCATGCCTGCAAGGTTGCAGGTTTTGTGCCAGCCTATCCGCCTGCCACAGCAGGGAAGAGCATCACCTCATCGCCGTCATTGACCAGGAAATCACCATCCAGCCAGCCGAGCGGTTTGTTATTGACAAATATCCGAAGATGGGGAGCTAGCTTTCCCTCCAGCAAAACCACTTGGGCAAAACCGCCGGGGTACCTGGCAGCAAGGGACTGGACCAGCTCCAGTAGAGAAGGCGCAGCCTGGAAAACCGCGCTTTCCTCTTTGCGGCTAGTGTAGGCGCTCAGAATATTGAAGTAACGCACCCGGATATGGATCATCGCTCTGCGGGAACTCCTTCGGTGTAAGGGGTTGCCCAGGGCATATCCGCCCGGAGAACAGCTGCCTGTCCGCTTTCCACATGTTCCTGCATCTGCTGGTGCTCGGAAGCCAGGCCAAGCCGGGCAGCGGTTTCAGCAGTGGGTAATCCGGTTTCCGGATGCCACTTGCGCAGGTTGTAGTAATCCGGCAGGGTGATATCAAGCCGGCAGGTGCTGCCGCTGGCGTTGCCGGAGGTGGAAGGCATCAGGGTGAAGCGCCAGGGAAGGACATCGTCCTTCCGGTCAACCCCGTGCATGGCGTTATACATGCGCTGTAGGTTGTAGATACGCTCTCCAATCGCTTGGAGGCGCTCCACATCCATTTCCATCCCGGTGGTAAACGCGATCGCATCTGCTGTCTCCTGCCAGTACACGGCTGCCATCACGAAGGTGCCGCCGGATTTACAGGTGCCGACCGAATCGATGACCGCACCATAATCCTCGCCATCCTTAACCATCATCGCTTTGTATTTCACCGCAAGCGGATCTACCAGTTCAGGCATGTACTGCTGGCCGTACCGCCTGACGCCTTCAGACGGGTAACCAGTCTCGTCCAGGACTGGAAAAGCCTTGAGGTGGTCTGCTCCGCGGCTTGAGGTGACATGCGCCAGACCCATAGATTGCTGGGCGCGCCCGTCCTGGGCGGCAATATCCTGCCCTTTGACGTGCATGGCATATTTGGGGGCATCCCCTCCCAGTTTCCTGGCTGCGTGCGAAGTTCCTTCAGCGAGCAGACTGCCCAATGGACCCCGCCTGTATGCCATCTGTTCAAGCAGTTCGATCATGGTATGGTAATTACCCCATTCCAGGAGTAAACCATCCCGAGTTTTCTTATCCAGGATGCCTTTTTCGGCCAGCTCATATGCAAACGCAATCGCCCCACCGGCTGATATGGTATCCATACCCAGGTCATCACAGATCTCATTGCCTTTCAGCACTGCCGGCAAATTGTTGTTGCAAATGCGGGCCCCGAGAGAATTGAGTGTTTCGTATTCCACGCTCGAATCCAGCACACCTTCAAACTCGCCCGAAGTCACCTCGTAAACTTTATCACAGGCTACCGGGCAGTTGAAGCAGGAGACATCCCGGTTGATGTGGTCTTCCCTCAAGTGCTCCCCGGCAATATCTTCAAACCCGTCAAAACTGCCGTACTGGTAGTTGCGGGTCGGGAAGCGCCCCATCGGCTGCATCAGGGTTACCAGACCGGCAGTCCCAAAGCGGTGGACCCCCGGGTAGAACTCATTTTTCCGTATGACCTGATGCAGGCTGAAGGAATGCTCCATTAACTTGACTGGTTCCGCTACCGGGATAGTGCCTGTACCGCGTACGGCTATGGCTTTCAGGTTCTTAGAGCCCATGACAGCCCCGATGCCGGTGCGGGCTGCACTGCGCCGGTAGGTAACCTGGATCGAGGCAAAGTGCACCAGGTTTTCCCCGGCCGGGCCGATAGCTGCCACTTTAAGCTCTGGGTCTTTTACGAGAACTTTCAATTGTGCTTCTGTCTCAAAGGTACCTTTTCCCCACAGGTCCGCTGCGGAACGCAGTTCTACTGTACCGTCCTTAATCCACAAGTAAACCGGTTGAGGGGCTTTACCCTCAAAAACGACCAGGTCATACCCGGCATACTTGAGCTCAGGCCCAAAGTGTCCGCCGGCATTGGCATCCCCGTACATACCAGTCAGCGGGCTCTTGGCGATAAACTCCAGCCGGCCTGAATTCGGCATCGGCCCGCCGCAAAGGGGGCCGGTTGCCATAATCAACTTGTTCTCAGGAGACAGCGGCTCAACTTCGGGAGGTACTTCATCCCACAAGATCCTAGTGCCGATCCCGTTCCCGCCCAGGTAATTCTCAACCCAATCCAGCGGTAATGCCAGTTTTGAGATAGCTCCGGTGGTCAGGTTTATGCGCAGGTATTGTCCGGTGTATCCCTTGTACGGGAAGCTGTTCATTTCGACCTCCTGGACTGCAGGACACCTGTATCTTCGAGCTGGCCGGTCAGGTCCTGGCGGGCAGTTCTTAACCTTTCATAAACCGCCTGTCCGCCCTGAAATCCTTCAACCTTGCGGATGGCATCAAAGGCACAGGCTTTTACGCACCACGGATCGCCGCCGCACTGGTCGCACTTCAGGGAAACCAGGCGGCCATTTTTTCCCCTGCCGGGCAGCCTGTGAACCTTGATAGCACCGATCCCGCAAGCCCGGGCGCACTTGCCGCATCCGGTGCAAAGGTTTTCTGTGATCACCACTGCGCCAAGGTTATTGACTGCAATGGCGCCTTCCGGGCATACAGGGATACATGGTTTTTCTTCACACGGGATGCAGGTGATGGGAAGCAGGACGGTCCGGTTTTCATCATGCAGGATCTGGATGCGTGAGAGCGTGGTGCTTGCTGCTTCTTCATGGTACAGGGAACAAAAAACCACGCAGGCCATGCAGCCTGTGCAATTCTGGGGATCAACCTCAAGATGCATAATCACCTTTCTGCCGGAATAGGAACCTGCCTGAACCGGCGGCACCTGCAAAGGTACCATCCTGGCAAACGACCTTTCCACGGGCAATCGTCATAACGGGGTAGCCGGTCAATTGGAACCCTTCATACGGGGTGTAGTCTACATTTTCATGCAGGAATGCCTGGGTTATCCGCACTTTCCGCTCAGGGTCGAAAAGCACAATGTCTGCATCGGAACCGGGGATTATGTCCCCCTTTTGCGGGTACATGCCGAACACCTTCGCCGGCAGGGTGGAGCAAACATCCACCCATCGCTGCAGGGAGAGCTTGCCTGTCCGCACCCCAAAGGTGTGCAGGAGAGCCAGCCGGCTTTCGATGCCCGGCAGACCGCCAGGGATTTTTGTGAAGGAGTCCCTGCCCAGTTCTTTCTGCCCTTTGAAGAAGAAGGGGCAATGGTCCGTGCCGACGGTGCTGACTGTGCCATCCGCCAGGCCTTCCCAGATCTCCGGCTGCTCGAAGGCGTTGCGCAGCGGGGGAGAGCAAACGAATTTTGCGCCTTCAAAGTCCAGGCGCAGGAGTTCGCGTTCATCCAGCAGCAGGTACTGCGGGCAGGTCTCCGCAAAGGCATGTACCCCGCGGTGCTGGGCTTTGCGCACCGCCTGGATAGCCCCAGCGGTGGAGAGGTGAACCAGGTACAAGTTTGCCTGTGCAACTTCCGCCAAAGCCAGGGCGCGTGTCACGGCCTCCACTTCGGTAACAGCAGGGCGGGAGACGGCGTGGTAAGCCGGGTCTGTTTTGCCCGCTGACACCAGCTCGTTCTTAAGGTAAGCGATGGCAGCGTCATTTTCTGCATGCACAAGTACGATACCTCCCGCTTTACGCACTGCAGTTAAAACCTGCAGGAATTCCGCATCACTTAGCTTGAATCCTTCGTAGGTGAAATAAGTCTTAAACGAAGTAACGCCTGCATTTAATATTCCGTCAATTTGGTTTAAGGTTTCAGCATCTGTATTGGTGATGGTCATGTGCAGCCCGTAGTCGATCACTGCCTTTCCGTTTGCTTCAGCCTTGCGTTTTTCCAGTGCATCATGCAGGCTTTCGCCGGGTTCAGGTTCAACAAAGTCAATGACCGTGGTGGTACCGCCGCACACGGCTGCGCGCGTGCCGGTGAACCAGTCATCGCTGGAAGCAGTCTCGCCGACCGGCATCTGCAGGTGCACATGCGGATCGATCCCGCCCGGCAGCACCAGCATGCCGGATGCATCGATCTCTTTCACTGCGTGCAGCCCTTTTTCTAACGCAGCGATCTTTTCACCGTTGATGGCAATATCTGCGGAAGTTTCCCCCTGGCTGGTGATGACCCTGCCGTTTCGGATAACCAGGTCAAATTCCATAATCTGTCAGCTCCAATCGTTCGAGGGTGTCAGGGGTGGGTTTTCCGTCCGCGCTCCACCCGCGCAGTGCATAATACCTTTGCAGCATGGTGTTGAAATCATTGATCCTGGCAATCATCACGGGTGCTTCAGAGCGGATGGCTTGCCTGCCTTCGCCGCCTGGCGTGTATTCATACACCTCCAGCGGTTCTGTGGTAAACCGGGCTGGCAGGCTATCACTGGCTGCATCGAAACCATGCCGGATATTGTAAAGCCGTTCAAGATTTACGATTCGCTCGCCTGCCTCTAATAAATCCTCTCCACTCACCGGGATCCCCAGTGCGCTCAGTCCGGCTGCTATTTCAGCCACCATGACCACATGCGTTTGGGCGGTGCTGAATTTACATAAGCCAAGCGAATCCACCACAGCACAGAAGTGCTCACCATATATCAGCAGGTCCGGTTTGTACTTCTCATCCAGGCTGTCCATCAGTTCAGGCAGGATCTCTTCGGGGAAGATCTTGCGGGCAGCATCCCAGCTGCCGGCTGAATCCATTCCCGGAAGCCCGTACATATGGTCAGCACCCCGGTTGCTGGTGGCATGCCCCAGGCCGAATGCTTTCGATATCCTGGGTTCCTGGCGGGGCAGCTCAACTCCCTTTACATGCATGGCATAAAGTTCTGAACCCTTGCCAATCATATCTGCTGCACGCGAAACCCCCTCAGCCAGGGTATTTCCAAGCCCTTTGCGGAAGGCAATGGCTTCGATCAAGCCCAAAATGGAGTCGGGGTCCCCCCATTCAAGGGAGAAATCCGGGTCTTCCAGTAGCCCGCGCTGGCGGCATTCCATCGCAAATGCAATACACACCCCGGTCGAGATAGTGTCCAGCCCGTATTCATTGCATAAATGGTTTGCCTGGATGACAACATCCGGGTCGCTGTTATCCACCATCGGCCCAAGGGCGTCGGTTGTTTCATACTCAGGCCCTTCGATAATGATCTCGCCATCAGCTGTAACAGCTTTTGAAATCCGTGAACACCGGATCGGGCAGGCGGAACAACCTTTGCGTTTGATCCATTTCTGTTCAAAGGCTTTCTGGTCAAGGTTGGCTATATATGCCACCTGGGCAGACTGGTGGTTCCTTGCCGGTAGGTCAGCAACCAGGTTTTTTATGCCCATCAGGAACAGGGTCGACCCGTCCATAAGCGCCTGTGAATCAGGATGGCTTGTCAGGTACTGGCTGGTAGTTCTTGCCAACATTGAAAACTCAGGGGTCAAGGCTGGCTTTTTCGAGCCGATCACATGCAGCGCCTTGAGGTTTTTGCTTCCCATCACGGCGCCGGGTCCGGTGCGGGCAGCTGCCCTGCCGCCATCGTTGATGATGGCTGCGATCTTGACCAGGTTTTCGCCTGCCTGACCAATGGCAGCCACCCTTCCGGTACCTGAACGTTCTCTGAGTGTATTTTCGGTAAAGGATGTTGTCTTGCCCCAGAATTCATCCGCCGGGCAGATGGTGATGCCTTCATCCCGGATCTCGAGATAAACAGGAGATGGTGATTTGCCGGTGATGATCACGGCATCGTAGCCTGCCCGGTTGAGTTCCGGCCCGAAATGCCCGCCGGAATTAGCATAGCCGTATGCTCCGGTTGCAGGCGATTTGAAGGTGACATGGTAGCGTGAGGAAGTCGGCCAGGGAGTCCCGTTCAATGGACCTGAAGTGAAAATGATGCAGTTTTCCGGGTCAAAAGGTTTTACCTTCGGTGGAACCAGCCGGTACAAGTAGGCTGCACCCAGTCCCCTTCCTCCCAGGAATTTCCGCTGCAGTTCGAGGCTTGTTGGCTCACGGCAAATTTCACCTGTGGTCAGGTTGACGGTAGCAGTGAATCCCATAATAATCCTTATGTATGAATACTAGAAAGCAGGCGGGGTCATCATACAGATGACCTGGAGCTCTTCGCTGCCCACAGAAGCGAATGAACGCAGGTTGCCGCCTTCATAATGGATGCTGTCGCCCGGTTCAAGCAGGTAAGTGCGTTCACCCAGTACAATCTCCATTTTTCCCTGCAAAACGATCATCACTTCTTCAGTCTGCTGGTACAGCTGGAGCGCCATCTGCCTGGTGCCGGGTTTTAAGTGGATAAGGAAACTGGCCAGTTTATGGTTCAGGTCATTGGTGAGCAGTTCATATTCCACTTTACTGGAGGGAAAGCTCAACTTCTTGCGGTTATCCTTCCGGACCAGGATCTCCGTCTGCTCATCCCCATTCAGGAATGCGAAGACCGGGGTCTTCAATGCAGTGGCGATGCGCTGCAGGGAGTTTATGGAAGGTGAGGTGGCATCATTTTCCACCTGGCTGAGGAAACTGGCAGTCAGTTCGGTCAATTCTCCCAGTTCGCGCAGGCTTAAGCCTGCCTCTTTCCGTTTTTCGCGGATCTTTTTTCCAATCATGTTTTCAAGTATAGAAAATTGGCATATAATTTGTCAAGTGACATTTGATATATGTTTAGCAAAAGTTAATAAAATTATGGGTAAATCAGAGGAATTGCTTAGATATTGTGATAAATAGCATCTTGAAGCAGTTTTGGGAATATGATACTATTATCAGGTATATTCACACTATACATATTTTAGTGGAGCTAAACATACTCGGTAACTCTCCCATTTGGGAAAAACTCATCTTCAGAAAAATTGACGGAGGAATTGCATGAAAACGACAAGTTTCAAGGGTCGTGATTTTCTGGCGGAAACCGATTTTACCCGCGAGGAAATCGAAACTGTATTAACGGTTGCTGAGCAACTGAAGAAAGACCGCGCCATGAACAATTATCATGACCAGCTCCTGCGTTCAAAAACGCTGTTCATGATTTTCTACAACCAGTCATTGCGCACCAGGAACTCCTTCGAAGCTGGAATGACCCAGCTCGGCGGGCATGCCCACTACCTGGATCCCGATAAGATCTACAAACCTGCTCTGGAAGGCCGCGAGATCGCCTACACTACCGAGCGTGTTTCCGATGTTGCCCGCGTGCTCGACCGCATGGGCGATGCCATTGCCATTCGCTGCTACGGCGACCCGGTTGACTGGGAATACGGCGGAGCTCACGCCATGTTGAAAGAATTTGCCCGCTGGGCAGACATCCCCGTCCTGAATATGGAAGATGACATTTACCATCCTTTCCAGGGTCTGGCAGATGTGTTGACCGTAAAGGATAAATTTGGCGGCTACAAGGGCGTCAAGTTCACCATGTCCTGGGCTTATTCCCCCAGTGTGCACAAACCGCGTGCCGTTCCTCAGTCCGCCATCCTGTATGCAACCATGCTGGGCATGGATGTAACCCTGGCGCACCCCAAGGGAATGGAACTGGCTCCGGATATCATGGAACAGTGCAAGACCTACGCAGATGCAGCCGGCGGATCCTTCAAATACACCGATAACTTTGAAGAAGGTGTTGAAGGCGCGCATGTGGTGTACCCCAAAGCCTGGTGCGCCACCCCCATCTTCCAGGCACCCGTTGGAGAAAATGATCCCAAGAAAACCAAAGAGATCTTCGATGCCCACAAGGACTGGAAATGCACAGCAGATACCATGAAACTTGCCCACAAGGAAGCCATCTACCTGCACTGCCTCCCGGCAGACCGCGGTTATGAAGTGAGCAATGAAGTGATGGACAAGACCAGCGGACCCGGTTGGACATCCGCGATCTTTGACCAGGCAGAGAACAGGCTGCACGTCCAGAAGGCAGTCATGAGCCTGGTGATGCAGTAAAAATGATCGACAACTTGCGGGCTGAAAAGCCCGCAAGTGTTTTGCAAAATGGAGGAATTGTCATGGGACAGAGAATGGCTTTATACCTGCAGGATAAGCATGATATCCAGTATGAACTGGAGATCGCCAAATACGCTGAAGACCGCGGTTTCAGTGAGATCTGGCAGGCGGATACCCGCCTGGCGCGTGACTGCATTGTCATGATGAGTGCTTTCCTGACCCACACCAAAAAGCTGCGGATCGGTTCGGGTGTGTTGCCCATCTGGACGCGCAACCCGGCTGTGATCGCCGCCTCCTGGAGCACCATGTGGGAACTGGGCGGCAAAGTGGACGGCAGGTCGCGTGTAATGCTTGGTTTAGGTGCCTGGTGGGAGCCGATTGCCGGGCGGGTAGGTGTAAACCGGGTGAAACCGCTCAAGGCTATGCGTGAACATGTCGAGGCGATCCGCCAGTTGTTCACCATGCAGGAGGTGACTTACCAGGGTGAATTTGTCAACCTGGACCGCATCAACCTGGATGTGGCTTTCGGCGACAAGAGCCCGCGCGATATCCCCATCTACATCGGCGCAACCGGTGACAAGATGCTCGAGATGGCAGGCGAAATCTGCGACGGCGTGGTATTAAACTATGTTGTCTCGGTGGATTACATCAAGGAAGCCATTCGGAAGGTTGAAGTGGGCGCCCAAAAAGCCGGTAAAACCATTAAAGATGTGGACCTGCCCGAACTCCTGGTGTGCTCCCTCTCGGATAAAGACCCCAAGGCTGCCATGCAGGAAGCCAAGAAACTGGTTTCATATTACCTGGCAACTGAACCGCACATCATGAAAGCCAGCCATGTCAGCGAGGAGCTGCTGGAAAAGGTCCAGTCGATCATGTCTTGGCCGGCTACCGAAGAGGATTACATCCGTGCCAGCGCAGTCATCCCGGATGAGGTGGTGCGCCAGCTGATGGCGGTCGGTACCACCGAAGAGTGCCGCGCCAAGGTGAAGGAATACATCGATGCGGGCGTCACTTGCCCGATCCTGTTCCCGATGATGCCGGACATAAAGCCGGTTGTGGATGCCTTTGCGGATTGGTGCTAAACACCGCGAAAAACACAATAACAACAGGTCTCCCGGAATGAATGGGAGACCTGGTTTTTTAATGGTCTATTATCACAGGTCATGCTAAAAGACAACTTCCTCTTTACCTGCCAGCTTGTCATTGATCCTGTCCACCACCACATCCAGGTGCTTGGGCAGGTGCACGAAGTCGAGGTCATCGGTGCGAAGGGTGAGCACCGGGCAAAGGTCAAAGGTAGCGAGCCATTCGTCATAGAAAGAATCCAGCAGCGAGAGGTAATCCTCTGAAATGCCGGTCTCGATGTTGCGCGCCCGGCTGCGGATGCGTTCCATCAGTACCGGGACAGGCGCTTTAAGGTAGATGAGCAGCGAAGGCGCAGGCAGGCTGTTTACTACCAGGTCATACACTTTGCGGTAAGACCGGTAATCCAGCTCGTTCAGGTTGCCCATGCTGTAGAGCGCCCGCACAAAAATGTGGGCGTCTTCATAGATGCTGCGGTCGATAATGGCGTTGCGCGGGTCGTTCCACATGTCGAGGTGCTGCTGGGCGCGGTGTCCGAGGAAATAGACCTGCAGGTGGAAAGCCCAGGCTTTCATGTCCTTGTAGAAATTGGGCAGGTAGGGGTTATCCGCCACCGATTCGTACGCCGTCAGCCAGCCCAGCCGCGCCCCGATCTTTTCTGTAAGGGATGTCTTTCCCGAACCGATATTGCCTGCCACCAGGATAAGCCTTTTTGCCACGGGTTGCCTCCTGTACAAGTTTTAAGTATGCTTAATTATATGCAAATTCAGGGTCAGCCAATTTGAAGTATTCAGGTGCTGAGTATTCTATAATAATGGCATGACAATCCTGGACACTTTTCTAAGCACGCTCAGCCAAGACGAATTAACGCTGTACCGGTCGCTGGATACGCCAGCGGTGGTGCAGGCTTTCCTGGATGGGACGGTATACTCGGCGGATGAGTTTTACCGCTGCCCCCTAAGGGTGCTGCGTGAGTACACTGCCAACTGCCTCGATGGAGCATTCTTTGCTGCTACCTGTCTCAGGCAGGTTGGCTTGCCGCCCCTGGTGGTAGATCTGCTGCCGGAGCCGGGCACCGATGACGACCACCTGATCTGTGTGTATAAGCGTCACGGGATGTGGGGCGCGGTTGCCAAGTCCAACTTTGCCGGGCTGCGCTACCGTGAGCCGATCTACCGCACCGTGCGTGAGCTTGTGTTATCTTACTTTGAGCAGTACTTCAATGTGGCAGGTATGAAAACCCTGAGGGCATACACCCGCCCTGTCAACCTGGCGCGCTGGGATAAAACCGGCTGGATGCACCGCGATGAAGGGATGGATGTGATCGAACAGGCGCTGTACCATGTCCGGCAGGTGCCGCTCTTCAGCCCGGAGGTGATTGCCGGGTTTATCGAGGTGGATCCCCGTACGCTGAAAGCTGGGCTTGACGGTGCAAATGAGGCAGGGTTGTTTAAAGTTCCCCTCACCTAACCTCTCCCTTTGGGAGAGGGATTAATTCTTACCGGAATGATGTTCCTATCTTTTTTGCACAAGTTCAGAAATGATTAAGGAGGGACTATGAAAAAGCTAAGTGTTAATCAAGAAAACCTTCAGCGAGGCATTCGCTGGTGGCTGTCCGAAACCAATTGGGATAAAGACTTTCATAATAATTTCTATAAGAGTATGTTTCAGCTTGGTTCGGTAAACCGCTCCACTTGGAACACCTTAGTGGATGAACTGGTTAGTTGGAGCGCTATACGGCCTGTACCAAAGGATGAGATAACTAAGAATGGATTTCGGCATATTGAAAAAATCGATTCTCTGATTAGACAATTGATGGAAAAGCATGATTTAGGTAATTCTGACTTTACTCAGGTTGAGTGGGCTGAAATTCTAGAATTGTTTCAGGTTGCAAATTCAATAAAGAATTCTAGTTCACCGATGTTCGGTAGTAAATTGTGCCACTTTATTCTGCCAAAATTCTTTCCTATATATGACAGTGTGGTTGGAGAACGCGTTGGTACAACTGATTACCGAGTCTATTGGGAGCTTTGCCGGGAGGGTTGGCTAAACTGCGTTGAGAGGGATGAGCTCATTCTAATTCTTCAAAACCAGATTGGTGACAAGATTCATATATACTACCCCTGGGCATCAAAAATCACAGAATTGTGTTGTCATGGTGGAGGGGTAACGATTGAAAACAATGATTTAAAGAATGTTCTGCAAGTAGATTCCTTTTACTACTCCTCACGCAATTCAGACAACGATTTCCACGTGAATAGAACTCTAAAAGTAGGTGATGTATTAATTTCACATAAAGGTAAGTACCACCATGTCTGCATCTCTAAAGAAGGGGATACAGCAGTCATCCTCTGGTTGAACAGGAAATCCGGTGAGCCGTATGCCTTTTTCCAGTACAAGCGGGAAATTCGGGCCAGCAACGCAGACAAATACTATGATTTGATTCTATCAGAGCAGGTCAACAGGAGCATGTACGAAACTCCTAAAAATGGGTGGCCAGCCTGAAAAGCCCCTCACCTAACCTCTCCCGAAGGGAGAGGGATTTGGTTGGCATTCTAAAGATGAGAATATTCCTTCTAATCTGAAGTCTTCATTTACTATAGGGAAAATCTAGATGGATTATCTATTGGGGTGAAGGATGAGAGTGCCTCGTCCGGATTTTAATGACAAAGCCAATCCATGATCATTCAACCCGAATATCCTTCAACAACTCCTCTCCCAGGGGGAGAGGCAGGGTGAGGGGGTACTTACAATCTTCCTATTACCAAACGGATCTCCTCGATCACCGCATCCAGCTGGTCATACACCATCGTGTTCGTGAACCGGATGACATGAAACCCCTGTTCCTCCAGCCAGGTTGTGCGGGTTTGGTCATAGGCTTCCCTGCCGGTATGGCTGCCGCCGTCTACCTCGATCACCAGCATCTTCTCAATGCAGCAGAAATCGGCAATGTATTGTCCGACCTGAAACTGGCGCCGAAATTTCAATCCGTCTTGCTGGCGGTTGCGCAGGCAGCGCCAAAGGACCGCTTCTGCGGGAGCCTGGTCCCGGCGCAGATTGCGGGCTTTTTGTGTACCAACTGGTGTCGATTGGTGCAGGGGCATTATCCTATCCTGTTGAAATTTGTTTACTTCCCTTTTAACAAGTGCGCATACTTCTTTTTGAACTTGCTCACCTTCGGCGCCACCACGAACTGGCAGTAGCCCTGGTAAGGGTTGCGGGCGAAGTACTCCTGGTGGTAAACCTCAGCTGGGTAAAAGACTTCCAGCGGCACCACCTCGGTCACAACCGGTTTGCCCCAGACCTTTTCCTCTATCAGCTCCTTTATCATGGCTTCGGCAGCCGCTTTCTGGTTTTCGCTTGTATAGAATATGGCCGAGCGGTACTGTGTACCCACATCCGCCCCCTGGCGGTTTAGCGTGGTGGGGTCGTGGATGCTGAAAAAGATGCCCAGAATTTCCTCAAAACTTATCCGGGTTGGGTCAAACGCGACCCTGACCACCTCGGCATGCCCGGTATCCCCGCTGCAAACCTGCTCATAGGTCGGATTGGGGCTGTGCCCTCCGGCGTACCCAGAAACCACATCACTGACACCGCTTACCTGGTCATAGACCGCCTCCAGGCACCAGAAGCACCCGCCTGCCAGGACCGCAACTTCCCGCTTATCCTTGTCTGTTCCGAATGATGATTCATCCATATTCAACTCCTCAGAAAATACCATTAATCAAAAACCCGGGTGGTTTACCCGGGCTCATTGTATTCCATTGAAGGAAAAAATTCCAATTCATGTCAACAGTTTAACACTCACTGTACCCACAGGCGTAGCACTTCCGGCAGCCTTCTTCATTAATTACAGCCGCCTGGCCGCATTCGGGACACAGGTCACCCACCCGCATCAGGGGCAATTCAGCTTCACTGGTCTTGTGGACCTCTTCCTCAGGTACACCGCCGTTTCCATTAAGATGGGTGTAGGTAAGGTTCTCCATGTCGGTCTCGCGGATCTGCAGGTACTCTTCCAGCACCTGCCCGATGCCGTCCGGCAGGCTGCGCACCCGGTTGGGTCCGAAACCTAGCGACCTTCCGCCGCCGATGCCGGTCAGTTGTGTGATGACTTCCCGTGTCCGGTCGCTTGGCAAAATCGGGGATGAAATCCGCAGGATGTAAGAAATTAGACGCCCGATCGCTTCCGAAACCGATGCCGTATCTGAGCCTGCCTTGGCGGTATTGATGAAAACCTCAAAAGGCTGATGCCCGCCGTTCTCATTGATGGTGACGAAAGCTTTGCCCAGGGGCGTCTCAACGGTGTAAGTGTAGCCGGGTAAAGAGCGCGGGCGGGGTTTCTTGGTATCCGGCCAGATAGGCGGCTGGTACACATATGTGCCTTCGATCTTCTTCTCGGCAGTGGCTTTGGTCTCTAACACCACCTTCTCGCGCGAATTGGTAACGTAAACGGTGATGCCTTTGCAGTTCAATTTCCATGCCAGCTGGTAAGCCAGGGCAACATCATTGGCTAATGCGCCTTCTGGGAAGTTGATGGTCTTGGACAGGCTGTTGTCCACAAATGCCTGCATGGCAGCCTGCATGCGCACATGTTCCTCTGCGGTCACATCCATCGAAACCACGAATACATTGCGGATGTCTTCCGGGACGCCTTCCACTTCCTGGCAGGAGCCTTCACTCCTCACCTGTTCCAGGATCTTTTCGTGTATATCGCCGCTGATGCCTGCTTCAGCCAGGGCTTTTTCAAACAGCGGGCTGGTGTAGTTGAGGGCAAGGTCGGTGCCGTTGTCATTGACATGGCGCACGTACGCCAGTGCAAAGACGGGCTCGCAGCCATAACCTTCACAACCTGCCACCGTGGCAATTGTGCCTGTCGGGGCAATGGTGGTCTGGGCTGCATTACGGATGCCGTGCTCCAGGATGCCAGCTGTGACCTGCGACCAATCGATCTCCGGCCTGCCCCAATCACGCGTGTACTCAAACAGGGGTTGGGGAGGTTCCCACTGGAAGTTGTCTTTGCTGTAAATGCTCTTTGCAATCCCGGGGAATGCACCCCGTTCTTTTGCCAGCTCTACCGATGTGAGCATGGCATGATAACGCACGAATTCCATCACCTGGGCAGCAAATTCCTGCCCTTCTGGCGATCCATAGCGGATTCCAGTGTGGTACATCAGGTCAGCCAGGCCCATGATCCCCAGCCCGATGCGCCTGTTCCGGTGGGCAGCTTCTTTGAGCATGGGCACCGAGGGAACATACTGGTTGGCATCCACCACATCATCCAAGAACCGGGTGGAAAGGATGGCGCTCTGGCGCAGCTTCTCCCAATCCACCTGGTGGTTAGGGGCAAAGTGCTGGGCGAGGTTGATCGAACCGAGGCAGCAGCTTTCATACGGCCCAAGCCACTGCTCACCGCACGGGTTGGTGGCTTCCAGGGCATACTGCTCAGAAACCGGGTTGCCGCGGTTGGCTGCATCCAGGAAGAGGAGACCGGGTTCACCGTTGTGGTGTGCCTGGCGTACGATCAACTCGAACAACTGGCGGGCTCTTACGGTCTTGTATACTTTGATCGGTAAACCGGCTTTTTCAACCTGGTCGAGAGTTCCGTCAAAGTTGCGGTAAAGCGGGAAGCTGACATCCGGAAAACGCAGATCCCAGTCTGCATCCTCTTCGACAGCTTTCATGAACGCATCGGTGATGCCGACCGAAATATTAAAATTGGTGATGGCATTCTCATTCGTCTTGCAGGTAATGAATTCCTCAATATCCGGATGGTCAACCCGTAGGACAGCCATATTAGCGCCGCGCCGCGTTCCGCCCTGGGCTACCTCGCCAAAGGCGTGGTCGTACACCCGCAGAAAACCAACCGGGCCTGTTGCCCTTCCGGCTGAGGATTTCACGATCGTCCCTTTAGGGCGCAGGCGGGAAAATGAGAAGCCATTGCCTCCACCGGTCTGCTGGATGAGAGCGGCATCGCGCAGGGTGGAGAAAATGCCGTTGGATGACTTTCCCATATCATCGCTGATGGGAAGCACAAAGCAGGCGGCTAGCTGCCCAAGGGGAGTGCCGGCGCCGGTAAAGGTGGGAGAGTTGGGGAAGAAATTGATGCCCGCCAGCAGGTGGTAGTAGTCCCGTGCGATGGCAGTCACATCCGTTTGCCAGGCGGTCTCAACTTTGGCAACATGGTAGGCAACCCGCCAAAACATCTCTTCTACTGACTCACACGGTTTGCCATCGTCACCCCGGCGTACGTACCGCTTGAGAAGCACCTGGCGGGCGTTGTTGCCCAGGCTAACAGCTGCCAGGTCCTCAGGAACAGGGGGAGTCGGAAGAAGTCCGTGTTGATCAGGTTTTCCAGGTGCTGCCATGTGTAATGCTCCTATGCTTCCAATAATTCATCAATTTCGTTGCGTATAGTGTGCAGGTCGTCCATGTTCAGATAAACAATTGCATACCGGATGTATGCGATAAGATCGAGCGACTTTAACCCTTCGATCACCATGTCCCCGATCGTACGGGAGGGTACTTCAGCCTTACCCATCTGCTGCAGGCGGGATTCTACTTCCCCGGCCAGGCGGTTGATGTCTGCTGCCGAGACCGGCCGTTTGGCGCAGGAAATCCGTATACCCCTAAGCAGCTTATCGCGGTCGAATTCCTCCCGGGAGCCATCTTTTTTTACGATCATGGGTGTCGCCAGGATCGGCCTTTCGATGGAGGAGAAGCGCTGCTGGCAATTTTCACACTCACGCCGGCGCCGGATATTGCCCCGGCTGTCACGGGTGGTGTCAAGAACCTTAGACTCTTCGTTATTGCAATACGGACAACGCATCTTTCTCTCCGGCCTCTATGATTTGGTGACGTTGTGTAATGCCAGTGATTCGAAAACACAACCCCCATATATGGGGGCTTGCAACTTATATGCCAGTACCTGTGGCTGAAAACATTCTAGCATAAAGGATTCAGCGATGCAAGCCATTTAAGTATTTTTAACCTTAAAAAATAGAACAGAATTCCTTAAAGAATTTCAGGTTATAATCAGGCGCATGTCTACATATAAACTCCGCCAGGTGCTGGCATCAACCGGGCTGGTCATCATGCTCTTCATCCTTCCAGGATGTACCCGTCCAGAGCCTGTCTCGGAGTCCACACCGATTCCTTCCGGATCCCCTTCAACTGAGAAACCCATAACCCCTTCAGCTACAACCCCTCCCATGGCGGTAGTGGTAAACGGGGAAGGTGTCTTGCTGGCAGACTACCAGTCTGAACTGGGCAGGCTGCAACAAGCCCTGGCTGAAACAGGACAGGATATGACCACGGATGAGCAGAAAGAGGCAGTGCTCGCGATGCTGACAGATTCCAGCCTGCTGGCACAGGAAGCAGTCCGTTCAGGGTACACACTGGACGAAGCTGAAGTGCAAACCAGGCTGGATGAACTGGCCGTGAAGCTGGGCGGCAGTGCAGCCTTGATCAGTTGGATGAACACCTACGGGTATGATGATGCCTCCCTGCTGCGCAGCTTGAAGCTGCAAATGCTTGCCGTAAAGGGGAGGGATATTGTTGTATCTTCGGTAGGAGATTCTGCAGACCAGGTGCATGCACGGCAGATCCGCACTGCCGATGAAACGACCGCTAACTCCTACTATGCAGAGCTGCAGGCTGGTATAGAATTTGCAACACTGGCAGAAGAGGTTGACCCATTGACTGGCGGTGAACTTGGCTGGTTCCCTGAAGGGTATTTACTGCACGAAGAATTGAACGAAGTGGTATTCACGCTCGAGCCGGGTGAATACAGCCAGGTGATCAAAACTCAGATCGGGTATCATATCATTCAGGTGATTGAAAGGGACGAAGCCCATCCTTTAACCTCTGAAACACGGCTCTTCCTGCAGCATAAGGCGCTGGAGAGCTGGCTGCAAGCGCAAAAGGAGAGCGCGGAAATCGAAGTGCTGGTACCATAGGATTAACCATCGTTAACAGGAGCAACACCCATGCCGGTAGTAGAAACAGAACTATACATTGAAAGAGATGAAAAACCAGGGCGGAGCAATAGCTTCTTTTGGAATTTGCTTTCTTTCCTCCTGGTAGCCGGCATGATCCTCTTTGTGGCGGTTTTTATCTTGATCTTCCAGAACCCGGAAGCTTCGATCAATCCCTTTCCGCCTCCGACCATACCGGCAACCGTGGTCATTCCAACGGCAACCAGTGCCCTTACCGACGCCTTCATCCCGCCGGTGACCACCCAGGAATCCATAAGCGAGGCTACGCCAACCGAATTTGTGCAAACACTACCGCCGACGGCAGAATTGCCTATCATTACCATGCCTTCCGCCACTCCGGAAAGCAATGCCACCCAGACTCAAGCAACTGCTACCAGCAACGTCGTGTCAGTTTACCCCTTTGCTCTGCAGTCGCAGCCTTATGCCATACAGGCTGAGGTACTTTACCCTGAACGGAACTGCGAATGGCTGGGTGTTGGAGGGCAGGTGCTGGATATCAAAGGATCCCCCTATACAGGCATTACCATCCAGCTGGGCGGATACATCGATGGTCATTCTATCTTTCTGACAAGCCTGACGGGAACCGCTCTGCAATACGGGCAGGCAGGGTATGAATTCACCATTGCCGATAAACCGATCGCAAGCAAGGGTGACCTGTGGCTGCGGCTTGTAGACCAGGCCGGGCTGGCGCTTTCAGAGCGGGTTTATTTCGAGACTTTTGATAATTGCCAGCAGAACCTGATCGTGATCAACTTCAAGCAAGTCAAGTAGGCTTACCGCCTGTGACGTGGATTGAGGTGCAGAACCTCATCCCCGGTGAGTAAACCTTGCATCGGTTGGGCACAAAGATCCATTACCCTGCCATTGGCAAAAAAAGCGAAGTTGAAGCCGGTCATGTCGCCGGCTTTTTTGCCGGGTATTGGCATCAGGCGGGCTGTCAGCGGTTTATTTAGGCGGATGGACAATGCAGCAACATCCAGCAATAATGCACTGAGCTGGGCAGGGGAAGCATCCCCCGGCAGTGGAACGGTATCCAACCCAGTGCCGCATACACTCGAGTAAAGCAGCAAATCTTTGACAGTAAAGCTTGCATCTTGTGTGCGCCGGGCGAGCAGTGAATCTTCCAGCACCGGCAGCATCATCCCATTAAAACCGGCTTTCCTCCATTTTCCATTGTCCAGGGCAGATGCCAGGATAGCCGCCGCCATCACACTACCATGCCGGCCGATTTGTGCCCCCAGCCTTTCCATCGCGCCAGCCAGTGTGCAGGCATCGTCCGGGAACGGGGCAGGCGAGAAATCAAAACCGAAGAACTCAAAACCGGTTTCGCTGGTGATTACTGCGCATAGATTTTCAATAGTCCTGGCAGCTTCTTCCAGCCGGTTTATCAGCAGGCTGGCTGCACCCGCAATTGATGAGCTTTCCTCCATGCATTTCAGGGCTATATCGGCACATTCAATTGCCAGGCTGAATCCCGGTTTACCGCCGTCATGGTAGGCTGCCGGGAAAAATGGTCCATGGCAGGAGACATTCGCCAGGGCGGCGAAACGCAGATTGGTAAACCCGTCCGGATCGGTTGGGGTAAGGAGGGCGATCGCTTCGCCGCATCCCCTGACAATCGGTAGGGAAATCCCTTCTTCCAGGTCAGCCATGATTCCGGTGCAGAACACATTACTGGTGCTGGCAAGAATTTCGGGAATACATTCGAGAGCCCATAATGATCCTGGAACCGCAGGCCCCAGGGAAAGATAGGTGAACCCTGATTCGTTTGCTGATTGTTCCATGTGCCTTGCCAAGATTGCCGCTGCTTTCTTTTCATGAGGAAAGTAAGTTGAAAACGGTTGGGTGGCCAGCCTGCAGGACTGTACTTCAAAACCAGCCTGATTAAATAATTCTTTTCCCTTTTCGGCTGCTTGTGCAGCTAGTGCAATTTCAGGGATGGAGCCGTCCGGGTTGGCGTTGGCAAAGCAGGTGATGGAACGGATTTTCATAAGGGAGTATTCCTCTGTCGGATAACTTCAAAGATCAGGATTCCGGCAGCAATTGAAGCATTCAGTGATTCAGATTGACCGGGCATCGGGATGTGAATTTTCTGGTGGGGCAGGGCAGCTGCTGATGGCGACATGCCCTCCGCTTCACTGCCGATGCCAAGGATCAGTGGAGACCGCAGATCGGCATCCCAGCAGGAGACACCTTCCCGGACATCACTGATCCAGAAATCAGGCTGGGGCTGCAGCGCTTCCTTCCAGCGGGTGATAGCTTCCCAATCCGTATGGATGAGCGGCAGGCGGAAATGGGCTCCCATAGCACTGCGGACAACCTTGGGGCTGAAGACATCCACCGTACCGGGGGTAAGCAGTACAGCCTGCACGCCAGCCGCCAGGCTGGTGCGCAGCAGGGTGCCCAGGTTGCCTGGATCACGAACCTGGTCAGCCAGGACAATGAAATCAGCATCGCCTGGCAATTGGAATTCAGGGATTGGAAGCACGGCCAGGATGCCCTGCGGCGTTTCAGTATCTGCCAGAGATTTCAGCAGGTCGGGAGCAACTTCATCAGCCTGTATACCGCTCGAACGCATTTTTCCCAGCAAACGCATGCCGCGTTCCGAAAGGGCGTTGCTATACAAGACCATTTCCGGCTGGATTCCAACTGCGAATGCCTCTTCCATCAGGCGCACACCCTCAACCATGTACAGCCTCTGGCTTGTGCGTTCCTCGCGTTTATTAAGCAGGGCGCGGACTTGTTTCAACCGGGAATTTTGGGCAGAAGTGATCATAATTGATTCCTGATGATAACAGCAATTATTGTACCTTTAAAACAAACCGGGAGGATGGAAACCATCCTCCCGGGGAAGTTTACGCTGAGCGGATCAGGCTGCTCGGGCTTTTTCCACCACGGCGGTGAACGCCTGTGGATCGCGTACTGCCAGGTCTGCCAGCATCTTGCGGTTCAGGTTGATGTCTGCTTTGCGCAGGGCGCAAACCAGGCGGCTGTAGCTGAGACCGTTAAGGCGGGCAGCTGCATTGATGCGGGCGATCCAAAGCCGGCGCAGGTCGCGTTTGCGCACCCTGCGGTCGCGGAAAGCGTACCACATGCTTTTCAGCATGGCTTCGTTGGCACGGCGAATCAGGCGGTGGCGTGAGCCATAGTAGCCTTTGGTTGATTTTAAAACTGCTTTGTGGCGCATTGCACGCTGCGGACCACTTTTGATACGAGCCATAAATACTCCTTTGCGAACCCCTGGGCGTCGGTGATTTTACCAGTTGTTTACACCCAACAGCCGCACTATAAAATGGATATGATCGGCGCTACTTCTTTTCGTTCATGTAGGGCGCCAGGCGCTTGACACGTTTGATGATATTCTCACCCTCAACGGGGATCATCTCGGTGAACAAGGCTTTCGTGCGTTCAGGGGTGCGTCGGCGCAGGTGGCTTTTGCCGCCTTTAGTCCGAACCAGAACCCCGGTGCCCGTCAGGCGGAACCGTTTTGAGGTTGCCTTATGGGTCTTCAGCTTGATTTTTCCTGCTTTTGCTTTCCTTGGCACAGCGAAACTCCTCTTTCTAAAAAATCTGCGGCTGGTTTTGGCAGCCGCAGGGGTATTTCACACCGGCAGACTGCCTTTACCTTATTCGGATTTTTCGGCAGCGCTTTCCTTACTGGCTGCTTTCTCTTCCGTTTCCGCTTTTTTCTTTGTCATTTTCAGTGGCGTGAGCAGCATGGTCATGACACGGCCTTCCATGTTGGGCATCTGTTCCACTGAGGCGATATCTGAGAGTTCTTCAGCAACTTCGCGCAGGTCTTCCAGCGCCAGCTCGGGGTATGTGATTTCGCGGCCTCTAAACCGGATGGTAACCCTGACCTTCATTCCCTCGCCCAGCCAGCGGCGGGCATCCCTTGTCTTAAAAGAACGGTGATGCTCGTTTGTTTTTGGGCGCAGCCGGATCTCTTTGATCTCGATCTTGGTTTGGGCTTTGCGGGCTTCGCGTTCCTTCTTGGTGCGCTCATACAGGAACTTGCCAAAATCCATTACCCGGCATACGGGCGGGTCAGAGTTGGGGGCGACTTCCACCAGATCAAGTTCGGCTTCCTGGGCGATGCGCAAGGCTTCGCGGGTGGAAATTACGCCGATGTTCTCTCCCTTGGGTCCAATCACCCTGACTTCTGGTACCCGGATGGTCTCATTTACCCGAAAGTTGGTTGTGCTGATAAGGTCTCTCCTTTTCTAATACAAACAATACTCCGTTCCAATGAACGGAATTTAACGTGTGAATAATACCACAGGTGTAAATGAGTCGTCAACAGATTTGCCAGTACAGTGATAACTGGAGAATATTCCTGGCTCTTTCAGGTGACCTGGCGGTTCCTTCCAACTATTCAGTGCAGCCGGAAATATCGATCAACCTGCGGAAATCTGGAACATCCAGCGGCCAGTCATCAATATATTCGGTCACTGTCACAACGCAGGATCGCGAAAGGTCCTTGCGGGAGCTGTTTGGCAGGTTGTACCACCAGTCTTTATCAATGTACACATAGCGGTAGCCTGCTTTGGTCAGGTTTTCAACCGTTGCAGCCTTGTTGATCTGGTTCCACTCTGCGGTTCCACCGCTGACCGCACCATATTTGGTCGGCAAACCGGTCAGGGCTGATGCCCTCCAGCGCCGGTCATCAAAAATGAACGCTGATTCGTCCAACTTGTTCCAGGTATCCCTTGATACATAGGCATCCAGGCTGTTGATGTTGTGGGACAAAACCGGCTTTGATATAGCTGAAAGATTGGCGATTGTGATGACGATACCGCCCATAGCAGCCAGGGCAACGGACCCAATTGCAAAATAGCGTACTGCTGTATCAACCCATTTTTTCCAACCTGTAGATTCTACCTTTACCCATATAAACAATAATAAAATGGTTTTCCAGTTTGAGATCGCATGGCTCATGATCTTGGTTATATCCCTGTCCACGTAGTACTTGAAAAATACAGGGAACAGGAATGCTGCAGTTGTGCTGAAAACCAGAATACCCAAATAAACATCATTTTGTCTATATTTTTTCCAAATGAATGCCAGGATCCAGGGAACGATCAAGATAAATGGACCTATTTCCAGGATGGCGGTAAGAACCAGGAGCGGTTCTGTCAGGCTTAGTTCACCCAGGTGTGCGTTAGGGATTCCAGGAGGCCAGCGCAGGGAAAAGTTCAAGAAGCTCATGGATGTGATATCAGCCGGTGAATCTGGATCAACATCATCAGTCGGCTCACTAACTTCTGTGGAAATTACCGGTTTACCTGCAAAAATGCTGGAAGCCTTGCTTGTAATATAACCGCCTTGAAAAGTGATGATGGGCAGTGAGATCAACAAGGCAGCGCATAGTCCAAGTTCAATGCTTTTGTCCGGTTTGCGTCTAATGAAAGCCCAAATGGTTGCAGCAACCGTCCCAAAGGCAAAAAAGACAAAGGACGTTTCTGTACTCATCGCCGACATAGCAAACAAAGGCACGTACAGCAGGTAGGATGAAAACTTGCGGGTGTAATTGAGGGTCAACCAGATCAACCCAAGAGTAACCAAACCCCCAGAGTGACCGTGAAAGAAAAACCCATTCAGGCTGTTTAAAAACCCAAAAATGTATCCCAGTGGCGGACCGCCATCGAGGGTCCATTTTTCGTAAATTGCCTGTGAAAACGGCATGTTCATTAAAGCTGATGTACCCTGCATTGTGATCAGGTCATCCAGCGGCTTTAGGATGCTCTGGGGCATTAAGAACAGCAGCCAGCGTGTACCGCCTACCACAGTGATCAATGCAACAGTGATAGCCACTTTAGTTGGATTTTTTACATACCGTTTGACGATCAAATACATCAACAAAAGGCCATAAGCTGAATTAATTGCTTTGCTGATGTCAAAAGCGCTCCAGGGCATGGCATTGCCGATGCTCATCATGGATGCGCCAAGCAAATGGAACCCGTAATGCGAACTGAATACTTTGGTACCATCCAGGTAGTGTCTGGCAGGAATTTCACCGGTGGCAAGCTGGGAAATCACGGTCATATTCTTGGGGTCATCAGAGATCGCAAGTCCCTGTTCAACCCGGGTGATCAACAATGTCATCAACAAGCCAAATAACAGGACCTTCCACTGGAAGAGGTCTTTCCATTCCAGGTCCAACTTTTTATGGCGATAAGATAGAGCAAGGCCAAATAGGAAAACTACCAGGGCAGGAAGGCTGAAGACAATTTGCGAAGGAAGGAAATAGCCGAAAATATTCGCCAGGAACAGGTAAATGATCAGCCCGAAACCAAAACCGGCCAGCAGGCGTTCATGTGATTTAAGACGGAATGCCCTGCTGATGATCATCCAACCACCCGCCCAGGTAGGCAGCATGGCTACCAGCCAGGGGATGAAGTAAAAAATGCCGTCTCTAAACCAGTACATGATATTTGCTAAGCATTCTAAGAAAAAACATCTTTGCAATTATAACAATAAAAGCTTTCAGCCTTAGGTCTGCAAAAAGCAGGATTTATGGATAAATTAACCGGCGGGAGTTCCCGCCGGTTGTTCATTCCTATATCTTCTTTTCGATCTCATCCTTTGCTCGTGCCAGGAATTCTTCCAGCGGCAAAGCACCGGGGTTCTCGCCCCCGCGAAGGCGCAGAGCTACCTGCCCGGTTTCAGCTTCTTTGTCTCCCACCACCAGCATGTAGGGAATCTTTTTGTTCTGGGCATCGCGGATCTTTGCGTTCATGCGTTCGGCACGCTCATCCAGTTCGGTGCGCAGACCGGCTGCCTTAAGTTTTTTAAGTACTTCAGCAGCATATTCTACATGCCGGTCAGCAATCGGGATGATGACTGCCTGTACCGGGCTGAGCCAAACCGGGAAAGCCCCGGCATAGTGTTCGATCAAAATGCCGAAGAAGCGTTCCATGCTGCCCAGCAGGGCACGGTGGATCATGTACGGGCGGTGAGGCTGCCCGTCTTCTCCAATGTAGGTCAGGTCGAAGCGTTCCGGTTCGTTGAAGTCGAACTGGATGGTCGAAAGCTGCCACTCGCGGTCAAGTGCATCGCTAACCTTGAGGTCGATCTTTGGTCCGTAGAATGCGCCGCCTCCGGGATCGATCTCGTAGGGCATATTTGCCCGTTTGAGGGATGCTTCGAGCGCTTGTTCTGCGGCGTGCCATTGTTCAGGCTCACCGACTGATTTTTCAGGCATTGTGCTCAGGTAGGCTTTGATCTTGCTGAACCCGAAGGCGCGCAAGATGTTCAGGCTGAAGCTCAGCACAAAATCGATCTCCTCCGGCATCTGGTCCGGGCGACAGAAATGGTGGGCATCATCCTGGGTGAAACCGCGCACCCGCATGAGACCGTGCAGCACACCGGAGCGCTCATAGCGATAAACGGTGCCCTTTTCGGCATATCGCATCGGCAGGTCGCGGTAAGAGCGCAGGCTGCTCTTGTAGATGTGCAGGTGGAAGGGGCAGTTCATCGGTTTCAGGAAATATTTCTGCCCCTCGATGTCGATCGGTGAGTACATATTCTCGGCATAAAAACCTAGGTGCCCGCTGGTCTCCCACAGGCTGGCTTTGCCGATGTGGGGTGAGTAGACGAAATCATACCCGTTGGCAAGGTGCTCGTCATCCCAGTAGCGTTCTGCCAGCCAGCGCACCATCGCACCCTTAGGGTGCCACAGGATCAGCCCGGTACCGACTTCGTCATTGGAGCTGAACAAGTCCAGGTCTTTACCCACCCGGCGGTGGTCGCGTTTCTTGGCTTCTTCCTGCTTGCGCAGGTATTCTTCCAGATCCTCTTTCTTGTAGAATGCAGTGCCGTAAATACGCTGCAGCATCGGTCGTTTTTCGTCGCCGCGCCAGTATGCCCCAGCCACGTTCAGCAGTTTGACTGCGCTGGGGTTGATTTGCGAGGTATCCTCGACATGCGGCCCGCGGCACAGGTCAACGAAGGTATCGCTCTGGTAAGTGGAGATCTCCGGCTTTTCAGTGACAGGATTGCCGTCTTCGTCCAATCCCCCACTTTCCAGCCCATCGATCAGTTCAATCTTGTACGGCTGGTTAGCAAAGAGCTGACGGGCTTCATCTGCACTGATAACCTTGCGGATGAATTTGTGCTTGCCGGCGATAATCGAGCGCATTTTCTTTTCGATCACCTGCAGGTCCTCCGGTGTGAGGCTGCGCGGCAGGTCAAAGTCGTAATAAAACCCATCATCGATCGCCGGCCCGATGGCAAATTTGGCATCCGGGAACATATCCAGTACGGCTTCTGCCATCACATGGGCAGCCGAGTGGCGGATGCGGTACAGCTGACTTGCTTCGTAATTCACTTTATCGCTCATTCTCTCTCCTGTGCGTCCTGTGAACGCCTGCATTTAAACAAAACGACCCTCGCCCTGGGGCAAGAGTCTCTCTCAGCGGTTCCACCCAGATTAACCTGGTATCAGGTCATCTCGTATTGCCTGTAACGGGGCGTCCGTCTTTCTTACTCGGGTTATCCCTTTCAGATCGCCGCTAGCAGAAGGTTTTCACCGGATGTTCCGAAGGAGAATTGCAGCCAATGTTCTCCTCTCTCTGGCGGGGTGTAACCGGTTACTCGTTCTGGTCCACGCGTTATTAATGTGTGGGCGGTATAGGACTCGAACCTACGGCCTTTGCGATGTCAACGCAACGCTCTAACCAACTGAGCTAACCGCCCGGGTGAAGCAAATTATACCCGAATCAGCCATTTATGCAAGAAATTTACGGTTGTGGTCTATCACTGCAACAATTACCTTTGCGCAGGCTTCCCGGATTTCATGGCTGCTCTTTGTTTTCATGCGCAGATACAGCTTGCAGCATGATCTGCCTGTCCACCAGCCCCAGAGGACGGTTCTGTTCGTCAACCACCACCATCCACTTGCGCGCATCCCGCAGCATGATCCGGAGAGCATCGACGATGGGAGTATCCGGTGGCACACAAAGGGCTCCAGGTGACATCAAGTCGAAGGCGGTTTCTTTTCCAGCAGGCGGTTTACCGATGTTCCTGAGTGCATCCAGGATACCCCTTCTTTTTGTGGTTTGAACACGGGTCACAATGTCTGAATCGCTGATCAGCCCAACCACCTTGCCGTTTGAATCTGCAACGATCAACCTGTGTGAGTCCGCCTGGGAGAATTTTTCGATAATGATGGATAAGACATCATCCTGGTTGACCATTGGGATATCGGTACTCATGACCTCTGCGATGGTAATTTCTGAACCGGTAGGTGGATGAACAGAATGCCCGTGGTACGATGCATTTGCGACCTGGCGCAAAATGTCGAGGCGGGAAATCATGCCGGTTAATTTACCTTTTGCATCCACAACTGGCAGCCTTTTCAATCCTGACTTGACCATACTGGCAGTGGCAGCGTTAAGCGTTTCTCCCTCGAAAATGGTGATTACCGGATGGCTCATTACATCTTTCGCCTTTAACGGTAACTGCTCGAGGGTTTGAAGCTCCTGGTTGATCTCTTCGGTTTTCATGCGGATGGCAACTGAAAGCCTCTGCTGCACCCCGGCACGCTTCAACAGGTCTTCATCGGTAATAATACCCACCACCTTGTGGTCAGCGTCAATGACCGGCATGGCCTTTAGCTGATGTTCGAGCATCTTAGTCCAGGCCTCATGGACGGACATTTCCGGATTCAATGCAATAACATCACAGGTCATCACTTCTGCAACAGGTTTTTCCGCCGGGAGAGGGTTAATGGAAAGGCGGGAATACTTCACGATTTCCACCTCTTCAAGGGTGATCATCCCTTCGTGCACCATTGGGTAGATCACCTCAAGAACGCCCGCAATCCTTTCCGGTGTATCAATGGTTTCAATTACGATTGGCAGCTCTGAAGAGAGAACTTCGATCCGGATCGTGTGGATGGTGGCGTTCGTGCCATACCCCGCCATTCCCCTGAATACCGTTGCACCTGCAATCCCTTTTTCTTTAAGGATTTCCAGGATCGCTTCATCCAGGGATTTACTGTGCCAGCGGTCTCTTTCGGTAATGTAAATTCGCAGCCGGTGAGCTTTTTTCTGCAAGGATAGTTCGGGCATGATTACCTCCTTTGCACACTGATAATTATAAGGATTTCGCCAGGAAAATTCCAATCACAACCGCTGCCAGTCCCAGGAAGGCAGACCCAAACAGGTTGAGCAGCCCAGCCAGCAGCTGACCTTTTAGGAAAAGGTTTATACTCTCATAGCTGAAGGTTGAAAAGGTGGTGTAAGATCCCAAAAAACCAATCGTTACCAGCAATCGCAGTTTAGGGTCAACCAGCAGACGCTCTGCTGCCAGGGTCATAAAGAAACCAAGCAACAGGCTGCCGGTGAAATTGATGATCATGGTTCCATAGGGGAAGCCAGACCCGAACTTTTTGGCAGCCCAATCTGCGATCCAGTACCGCAGGTTTGCTCCTAAAATCGCTCCAACCGAGATGAATATGAATTTCTGCATCAATTATCCAATAAATTCCATATTCGCCATGATAAAAAACCTCTGCCATGAATAACCATCATGATCAGAGGCTTTCACAGGTTAAATTTTTGCAACCTTTATAATGTATCTTGAATTCATTTTAATTCCCGGGGATATTTCCGTCAAGAACAGGCTCAAGAAAAATTGTTGTATAATTACTTTCAGGAAATAAAGGACGGCGATGAGGCTCGCCATAATTGTCTTAAGACTAATAGCCTCTACTGGATGATTTTCAGTAGAGGCATTTTATTTTAATTATTTGAGAGAAGAAATGAAAATTTTCAGTATTTTGTATCCAGATGGATATGAGACAACACAATCCGAGACTAACGATGTACCTGAATATTTTCTAGACCTTAATCTAGATCAGGTTATCGATGCCATCACACTTGCCAGGCAGGAATACAACCTTACCACATATTATTTTTCACCGTTGAATAGCATCCAAGACATCTTGTACCGCCAAGATGTATTCAGAAATCTTGCTGATGACGAATTATTCCATTGTATTCAAAAGTATTCTGAGAACATGGTCATTGTAAGGAGATATTTGAGTTTAGCTGAACAATTGGATTCTAAATATCACATCCGGTATCACATGGAAGGATGGGTTCTGGAGGCAGCAGATCTCTATTGTGAAACCATAAAGGGATTTTTCAATGACCTTAATCAATGCCGATTATTTTCAAAGGGAATGATTTCAATCCGGGATTACGTAAAAAAGTATCTCCACACTCCAGAGTTTGAGGTATTGCAAAAAGAGGTTAATGAATTACAGGCAAAGTTGAAAACCATAAGATACTGCCTGGCAATTAAGGAAAATGCGGTCAGGGTTCGAAAATTTGAAGATGAAATCGACTACAGCCAGGTGGTTGAGAAAACTTTTGAGAAATTCCGACAGGGCGAGGTAAAGAATTACCTGATTAAACTGAACATCAATTCAGGTATGAGTACCGTTGAAGAACGGGCCCTGAGATGTGTTGCAGCGCTGTACCCAGAAATTTTCGCAGAGCTGGACGCATTCTTCTTAAAGAACCGGGAATTTTTGGATGAGACAATCAGGCTATTTGACCGCCAGATTCAATTCTACATGGCTTATTTAGAGTTCTCCCAAAGGATAAGAACCAAACACCTGGATTTCTGCATCCCGGAAGTATCTCAACAGGAAAAGAATATTGAAGCGGAAAATTCTTTTGATATTGCTTTGGCAAATAAATTAATTTACGAAAAAGAACCCGTTATTTGTAACGATTTTTACCTGGATGAGCCAGAAAGGGTGATCGTTATTTCCGGCCCTAACCAGGGAGGAAAGACCACCTTTGCCCGCATGTTTGGTCAGGTCCATTTTCTCGCCAGTCTGGGCTGCCCGGTTCCAGGAAGTAAGGCAAAACTTTTCTTGTTTGACCAGCTTTTTACTCATTTTGAAAAAGAAGAAGATATCCGAAATCTGCGGGGTAAGCTGCAGGACGAAATTGTGCGTATCCACTCGATTTTGGAGAGAGCAACTTCCAACAGCATCATTGTTATGAATGAGATTTTTACATCAACCGCCCTTGTGGATGCAGTTTTCCTTAGCAAAGAGATCGTGAATAAGATCATCCAAAAGGATGCAATATGTGTTTGCGTTTCATTTATCGATGAACTTTCGACAATAAGCAATCAAACAGTCAGCATGGTCAGCACGATTGTACCTGATGACCCTGCAGTCAGGACCTTTAAGATCATTCGCAAGCCGGCAGATGGGCTTTCTTATGCAATGAGCATTGCTGAAAAGTACCACCTCATGTACCAACAGATTAAAGGGAGGATTCAGTCATGAAAGTCCATCTCATGTTTCGAGATCAGGATTTTGATTTGGCAAAATCCTTACCCGTTAATGAAAAAGATTTATCGCAAGATTTAGAGCTGAATACATTATTCAATGCCATGTCACTTGGTGACAAAGTCATTTTTGAATCAGCCAGGGCTGCCCTGTTTTCCAGCGTTACTGATTTGGATGTTATCCAATACCGGCAGGAAGTTTTAAGAGACTGCATCAACAATAGCGACATAGTCAGAAGGATCTTCCAGATCCCCAATGAGGCTAAAGAGAGCAAACAACGCCGCTGGTTGGGGATTTTCTCCCGTTCTCCTGAAGGCATCCTGCGCAGCGCCATCGAATTGATGGAGTTGTACGTTGAATTGTTGAAAAAACTCAAAACGGTCGCAGATGAATCTTCGGAATATTTCTCTTCTGAAGGGTTCCGCAACCTGTTTGCTATGATCAAGACTGAATTAGATGATGAATATTTTTCTACAGTTCAATTCCATCTTAAGGAACTGGGGTTTAAAAAGGGTGTCTTGATTAGCGCTGAGTTGGGACAGGGAACTGAGGCAGCCAATTACATTCTGCGGCAGCCGAATAAGAGAAGCAGATTGTGGATTAAAGAGTTCTTCTCAAAGAGATCATCCACTTTCTCTTTCTATGTTGATGAAAGGGATGATGCCGGAATTCGGGCATTATCAGCGATAAGAGAACGCGGGGTAAACCTCGTGGCGAATGCCCTGGCACAATCTGCTGACCACATTAATTCGTTCTTGAGTTCGCTGCAAAATGAACTTGCATTTTACGTAGGGTGCATCAACCTGAAAGAACAGCTGGACCAGATGGGCAGCCCTATTACTATTCCGGAGCCGTACCCCTATGATGGAAACCGGTATCATGCAGCTGGTTTGTATGATGTATGCCTTGCCATAACCATGAAGAAAAGTGCTGTGGGAAATACCTTAAGTGCGGATGGGAAAAACCTCGTTATGATCACAGGTGCAAACCAGGGAGGTAAATCCACGTTCCTGCGAAGCATTGGTTTGTCTCAATTAATGATGCAGGCAGGCATGTTTGTCCCCGCCCAGGAGTTCACTGCAAGTGTATGTAATGAAGTGTACACACATTACAAAAGAAAAGAAGATGAAGAAATGAAAAGCGGGAAGTTTGAGGAAGAGCTTGACAGGATGAGCACGATCATTGATTCTATTAAACCCAGGTCTATCATTTTGTTTAATGAATCCTTTGCTTCAACAAATGAACGGGAAGGATCTGAAATTGCCAAACAAATTGTGAACGGCCTGTTAGACAGGCAGGTGAAGGTATATTTTGTCACCCATATGTTTGAACTGGCAAATGCATTCTATCAATCGGATAAGGAAAACGCGCTCTTTCTTCGGGCTGAAAGGAAATCTGGAGGGAAAAGAACCTTTAAGGTGCTTGAGGGGAAGCCGCTTGAAACAAGTTTTGGTTTGGATGTTTACAAGAAAGTGTTCGAGCAAAATTAACTTCCCCTGTCTTTCTTTGGCTGGAAGTTTCCTGATTGGTTCACTTTCTGGTCATAATTTGGTTGTACAGCCAGAACGCCTGCATCATCGTCAATTTATCTGGTAATTATAATGCGTGGAAGTATTATTACTGCAATAAGAAATGGGAATGTATTAAGCTTACCCGAAGATGATCTCCAGCAGGGGGACATATTGCTTTTTCAGCCCGGAGATTTCATTCCTGTTGATGTTATCGTGATGGAAGGTGGGGGCATCCGGGTTGATGAATTTGATGTGACAGGAGAAATCCTCCCGGTGTGGAAGGAGAAAAATTCAATCATTACCCAGGGGAGCAGAGTTGTTAATGGATCCGGTAAAGGTATTGTAAGAAGTATTGGAAAAGATAACGGTGATAAACATTTACGTATCCTGGAATCTCAACCCAAAGCAAGCCCTTCAAGGATTGCCGTTGATAGGAACTTCTTTGTTCTCTGGTTATTCCTGTCGCTTCCATTTTTAGTATGGTATATCGAAGCCCGAAATCTTGCCTTGGTTCTTGGAGTCTTTATTGTTTTCAGCCTCCTTATTTTTATTTTGCAAAACGACTTGTTCCAGGAAAAGCTGCAGGTTGCCTTTTTAAAAAAAAAGGATTTGAAAAACGGGGAACCATTATCAAGGATGTATCATCCTTTCAGAAAATTGCTGACCTGGATATTACGTGTTTTGATAAAACAGGAGTTTTAACAACCCGCAATGTTACTGTTTCGAATCTATACCCGTTCGAGCGGATAACTGAAACGCTGGGTGGTCAGCACGAAAACCCTGATTCTGTTGCGCACATGACCAAGTTAGGGCTGGCATTGTGCAATGATATTTCCACCAAGGAGCGGGTGACAACGAGTGACCCGATTGATATTGCGCTTGTTGCTCATGCACGCAAGCTGGGCGTGCATATTGAAAGCCTGGCAGCAGAGTACACGCGCATTTATGAGCTGCCATTTATTTCTGAGAAGCGATATATGCAGAGCGGATATCGTAATTTGGAAGGGGAGGAGTTTTATTTCACAAAAGGCGATCCCGAGTTCATCCTGGATAATTGTTCCTGTTACCTTGATGTAACTGGAGAAATCAAGGATTTAAATTCCAGGCAGCGTTACAAGATAAAAGCATTCAGCCGCCGCATCAATGCAACAGGTGACTCTACCCTTGCTTTAGCCTCAAGTCCTTCAAAAGATGCACTGAATTCTGGGAAAATGGTTTTCCTGTGTTTGTTGCAGCTTGAAAATACCTTGCAGGAGCATGCCAGGGAATTGATCGATGCTCTCAAGGCAAAGGGCATCAAATCCTATCTACTTAGTGGGGACCGTTGCCAGACCGCGCTAAAAATTGCCGCCCTCACTGGAATTGTGAATAATTCAAAAGCCTGTTTGAATGGACACATCATAAAGAGGATGTCCATGCAGGAAGTTATACGCCAGGCGGAATACTGCTCGATTTTTTCGGCATTGAATCCTTCGCAAAAGGGAAACATCATTTCGCAATTTAGAGAACAAGGGCATCAAGTTATGATGGTTGGGGATGGATACAACGATAAATTTGCTTTGAAGGTGGCAGATGTCGGAATTTCTTTTTTGAGAGACAGTTCATATATTGCCAGAAAAGAATCCAACATCCTCGTAAATTCACTCGATGAGATTGCCTGGTTGTTTGATTTTTCCAATTTCCATAAGAAGCAAACCCGTATCCTCAAGATCGTGAGAAAGACTATCCTTTTCCTGATTTTTCTCCTGCTTTACCTATCCGTATTTTGGGGGTGGAACATTCTTTAAAAACTTTAGAAATATATCAATGAAGCAAAGACTCTTTCCCAGATAATCAGTCCAGCTAAACATGCAAAAAGGTCACAGAACATCTACCTGTGACCTTTTTGATTATTACCTGAAGTATCCGGCGGCTTTATCTGTTCAGGATGTCTACATGACAGGTGTCATTCAATTTGATGATTGAAAATTCATCTCCATCATACTCAGTCACATTGATGGCGCATGGGTCTTGCCGCAGATTCCAGAACTGGTCGATCCGAAGCTTCAGGATTGCCAGCAGGAGCAGCCGGATAACAACGGTATGGCTTACAAGCACGATGACTTGCCCGGAGTGTTTTTGGATGATCTCCATCAAACCCTGCAGAGCCCGGTTCTGTACCTGAACCAGCGTCTCTCCCCCTGGAATTACCGTTTTCCCTGGTTCATGGTACCAGTGTTCATGTTGTTCAGGCCATTTTTCTTTTACTTCTTCTGGTGCCAGACCTTGCCAGCTCCCGTAATCAATGTCAATTAATTCGTCCGTTTTTGTCACCTGCAATCCAGTTGCTGCTGCAATTTCTCCAGCAGTTTGCATTGCGCGCTGGAGCGGGCTTGAATATACCGCAGCCGGTTTCCACCAGGTGGAAATTCTTTCGGCTGTCCGCCTGGCTTGCTCCAGCCCGGTTTCGTTTAGCGGGATGTCAAACGTGCCCCTGAACCTTTCGATCCGGTTCCACTCAGTTTGTCCATGTCGGACAAGGATGACCGTAGTTGCTGGCATTATCAGCCTTGTATCAGATTAGCGGACGAAGGCTTTACGCCCGGCATAGATTGCCGCATCGCCCAATTCTTCTTCGATACGCATCAACTGATTGTATTTTTCGATCCTTTCACCGCGGCAGGGGGCGCCTGTCTTCAAGTGCCCTGTGCCCATCGCAACCGTGAAGTCAGCAATAAAACTGTCCACAGTCTCGCCGGACCGGTGGGAAACCATGGAACCCCATCCTGCTTTTTGGGCCATGTTGATGGTCGCGATCGTCTCACTGAGCGTTCCAATCTGGTTCAGTTTGATCAGGACAGCGTTAGCTGCATTCTCTTTAATGCCGCGCGAAACACGTTCTACGTTGGTAACAAACAGATCATCCCCAACCAGCTCGATCTTGTCGCCAATGGTCTGGTTGAGCAATTTCCAACCATCCCAGTCGTCCTCTGCCAAACCGTCTTCAAGCACAACAATGGGATACTTTTTCACCCAATCTGCGTACATGGCGACCATCTCTTCTGAAGAAACTTTCCTTCCTTCGGTCCGAAGATGATAGACGCCATCTTCAAAGAATCCCGATGAAGCAGGGTCAAGCGCAATGGCAATCTGGTCTCCGGGTTTATACCCAGCTTTTTCTATAGCTGTCAAAATTACCTCAATTGCCTCTGAATTTGCTTTCAATGCCGGGGCAAATCCGCCCTCATCGCCAACGCCAGTACTGTAGCCGTTGCTCTTCAAAACGCCTTTGAGGGTGTGATATACCTCACTCCCCTAGCGTAGCGCTTCACGGAAATTTAAAGCTCCTACCGGTGCAATCATAAATTCCTGCAGGTCAGTTCCCTGCCAGTTTGCATGAACGCCGCCGTTCAGGATATTGAACATAGGAACGGGCAGGATTTTTGCGGTGACACCGCCCAGGTACCGGTAGAGCGGAAGACCAACCTCATCCGCTGCTGCACGTGCTACTGCCAGGCTGATGCCCAGAATAGCATTCGCACCGAACTTGCTTTTGTTGGGTGTGCCATCCAGGTCGAGCATGGCTTTATCAACAGCTGACTGGTCAAGTGCATCCATGCCAATTATTGCGTCTGCAAGCTGGTTGTTGACAAATTCAACCGCTTTCAGGACGCCTTTACCGCTGTACCGGTGCTTATCCTCATCACGCAGCTCCAGGGCTTCATGGATACCGGTTGATGCCCCGGACGGAACAGCTGCCCGGCCGAATGCTCCGCTTTCCAGGGTGATTTCCACTTCAACAGTGGGATTGCCCCTTGAATCCAGAATTTCCCGGGAATGGACAAAATCAATACTTGACATACTTACCTCCAATTGGAACGTAGAAAATAGAAAGCCCCTGCCACGTGTAAACACTGACAGAGGCTATCAGCCTTTAACGGCGGTTCGATTTTTCTCCAGCGAGCCTCATCGCATTGAGGTAATTCTACATACGCAAGGAGTGTTTGTCAATAAAGTCCCTTTCCATCAATTGGAAAACTCATAGGGTATATAGACCTCTCCGCGCAACACCATCATGCTGTCATCCGCTGTTCTCAGTTCGAAATCTACAAAGTCATCAAAGGCAGCCATTGGCCCGTCACAATACAAGAATAGGGGCTGGTCGCTGCGGGTGGTGCAGGTGTATTCCTTGTTCTGGTCGACCACAAGCCTGTAGCTGCCCTGAACTTCTGCTGCAAACCCGAAGGTGAACAGGTAATTCCAGTTGGGCAACATGCCATGCGCTACCAGGCTCACCTGGCGGATGTCATCGGGCAGGGTTGGTGTAGGTTGCGGAGTGGCGGTATTGAGGGGAGTGCTAGTTGTGCTGGGTTGGGCTGCGCGGGTTGGAACCATAGGAGAAGCAGTGTTACCTGGTGCAGCCCGGGTTGGCGGCAGGGTGGCAACTGCAGCTGTCTGGGTATCCGGCAAACCTGTACAGGCTGCCAGCAGGATTGCCAGGAGCAGCAGAGCTAACACGAGTCTAGTTTGGAGAAAAGATTTCATGAGCATCTCGTTCCCTATTATAGTCTGTATGCATTAGACCCGGATTACAGAAACAATGTTGCCGTAAAAAAAGGCAGGGCTTCGAAAAGTTTACAATGCGAGATTCTTTGGCCGCAAGCTCCCTCAGGATAAAAAAAACACCCCCTGTCCTAAGACAGGGGGTGCCGGTTCGGTTCATCTTATGGAAGCTGCCATAGCTCAACATTCGTGAAGTTGCACATCTGCCCGAAGTCTTTGTTAGTGCCGGATTGCACACTGTAGAACAACTCACCGTTCAGGAAAGCAGAATCCTTCTTCTTGAATACCTGGGTGCCATTTACATAGAAATAGGTCATGTCACCTTCAGTGACGAGCATGATTTCTGCATTGCCCGCCGGTATGGTCGGTTTGCCATAATAACCGCGCCCTTTCTCAACGTATTTACCATCCTGGTAAGCCCACATATACACGTAACCGTCGAGTGTATAGAAGATCGCATAATTATTGTCGCTGTCCTGCAGCCTGAAGACAAAACCGCATCCGGCAGCCGGCCAGTCTGTGATGGTGCTGGCGGTTTCATATTCCATATCCGCTTTGAGCACAAAGTTGGCTGGGCTGTAGCCGGTTTCATACCACTGGTACCAGCCAAGCTGGGCCCACTCCTCATTAAAGTCTGGCAGGGTGTAATACTCACCCTCGGTGGTATTGATCACCTTCTCGTTATACAGCCTTTCGATATCTGCGTAAAAGGCATTTGCCTGCTGGGTCAAAACCGCATCTCCAGCCTGTTTAGTTTCAGCAATCCTGGCAGATTCAGTTGCCAGGATATCCTGGGTTGCCTTATAATCTACCCCTGGTGTTTCGGTGGGGGCGGGTTCCTCAGTCTCTTCTTCAACCTCTTCTGTCACTTCCACGTCTTCTTCTACTTCCACCTCTTCTGTATCCCTCTCGCCGCTGTCTTCATCAACATCCCCAATGCTGAATCCGCAAGCCATGCTGATCATAAGCATGCCTATCATAAAAATAAATACCAATTTTCTTTTCATGATTCCCTCCGAACATAACTGATTTAAAAATATTGCTGGATATTTCTAATGCCAAAATATAATATACATACCATTATATTGATTAGCAGGATAATTTCAATAAAAACGCCAACCTTTTCGATAATGCAATGAATATTTGCAATAGAACTTTGTTGCCAGGTTTTCAACCGTTGATTGTAGGGTAAAATGACTCAGGTGGTTAACAGTAACATTTAGCTCAACGAAACCCTATTTATTTGAAAAATTTTTTTTGGAGAGAGGTTGCCCTATGAAGCTGCAGGTTGCGTTGGATCTGGTGGATACAAGGCAGGCGCTGGAGATTGTCAGCAAAATACATGACCTGGCGGATATCATTGAGGTTGGCACCCCGATGATTATGCGGGAGGGAATGCTGCCGGTCAGTATGATCAAAGCCGCCTTTCCGCAGGTTGCCGTGCTGGCAGACTCCAAGATCATGGATGCAGGAGAGCTGGAGGCAGGTGAGGCTTTTGAAGCCGGGGCGGACATTGTCACTGTACTGGCAGTTGCTGCCGATATCACCCTGCAATCGGTCGTCAAGGCCGCCCGAAAATATGGCAGGCAGGTGATGGCAGACCTGACCTGTGTGGAGGAACCCGCTGACCGCGCTGCCAGGCTGGATGAGCTGGATATTGATTATGTCTGTGTTCATACCGGCGTGGATGAGCAGAAGAGCGGCAAGACACCCCTGGACGACCTGAAACGGGTTATGCAGGTGCTTCACCATTCGAAAGCAGCGGTGGCAGGGGGCATCAACCTGGGTTCAATGCCTGCCGTGAAAGCGGTTGGGCCGGAGATCGTAGTGGTTGGCGGGGCGGTATCTCAAGCGTCGGATTTACGCCAGGCAGTTATGGCACTAAAGCAGGCAATGCAGCAAGGATAATGTGCTACTCTTGATTAAGTGGAGATAAACATGAACCATGATAATGCTGTCAATATCAGCCTGGAGATCCTGCAAGAACTGGAGGGGGTGTTAAAAGGGGTGGACCCCTCACAAGCCGCCGCCCTTGAGAAAGCCATCCTTTCCGCCAAACGCATCTTCACTGCCGGGGCTGGCAGGTCACAGCTGATGATGCGCGGGCTGACAATGCGGTTGATGCACTTTGGGTTCAGTGCTTTTGTGGTGGGTGAGACCATCACCCCTGCCTGCGGACCGGGAGACTTGGTGATCATTGGATCCGGCTCGGGTGAGACAGCCACCCTGGCGGTGGTTGCTGCCAGGGCTAAAAAAGCCGGCGCAGACCTGGCACTGCTCACCATTTATCCCGATTCAACAATCGGCAGGCTGGCGGATTTAGTTGTGCAGCTGCATGCCACCACCGCAAAGGTGAAAACACCGGAAGGCGATGCCGCTTTCCAGCCGGGTGGGAATACATTTGAACAGAGCCTGCTGCTCTTGTGTGATGCTATGGTGATCCATATCCTGGAGCAGAAAGGGATCCAGGACCGCAACGCCGTCCTGATGAAGGCGCACGCCAACCTGGAGTAAGAAAAAATGGGAGCACGGCGGACGCCTTATGGTATAATCGCCATGCTTTAAAACGGAGAGGTCGCCTAGCTGGCTTAGGGCGCACGCTTGGAAAGCGTGTGTACCGCAAGGTACCGCGGGTTCGAATCCCGCCCTCTCCGCCTAATATATATGGGTTCTTTTTCACCCTTACCCCCACATATGGGGGTATTTCTTTTAAGGTCCCTATTTGTTTTTGGGAAGTCGTGTGCACTACCCGCAGATTCCCCATGCCTTTTTTGTCATTCTGAGTGAGCTTGCGAACGAAGAATCCTGCCTTGTGGTTTTTCAGGGCAGGACCCTTCGCGATGCTCAGGGTGACAAATTGGCCTGGGTGAGACCCTTTGCTGTATTCAGGATCAGGAGAACAGTACGGTTCCGAAGCGCTTCTCTGGATTTTTTAATCGTATTTCTTGTATACAGACCAGCTTGGAAAATCAATTATGCTGTGCCTTCTACAAATCGGATTTCTTTTTCTGTCAGGCCGTAGAGTTGATAGACCAGCTGGTCAATCTGGCGGTTTGTGCATGCGGTTCACCATTATACTCACTTCTCCCCCTTGAATCGCCCTTCGCAGAAGGGCTATAATAAGGCTGACCATAGGAGTGTGCCATGAGAAAGAAAGTGCTGATTTCACGCTGCCTGCTTTTCCTGTTAATGGTGGTATTGCTGAGTGCCTGTTACCGCCCGCAGATCATCCCGGCTGAACCTACCAGTGGTGATATGCCTGAGGCTACGCCCAACGCAACCATGACGGCAATCTTTGCCATCGTGGAAAGCCTGACTGCCCAACCGACAAACACGGCGGTACCTCCAACGGATACCCCTGAACCTGCCACGCTGGTCCCAACCGTGATTCCCAGCAACACGCCTGTGCCATCGGCAACCGTGACCAGCACCCCGGCAGTGACTGCCACCAGCACCAAGGTGCCGACCGTGGTGGTCTCACCTGTGCCCAGCCGCGGGGTGGTGTTCAATGCCACTTACCTTTCGACTGCGCCGACGCTCGACGGGGTGTGGGATGAATGGACCAGCAAACAATACCCGATGAGCGCTTTGATCTACGGGGCAAGCAACTGGACCGGAGAAGCGGACCTGGAAGGCTCTTTCCGGGTGGGCTGGAACAACCAGTACCTTTTCCTGGCGGTAAAGGTCAAGGATGACATTTACGTGCAGAATGCCAGCGGGGCTGACCTGTACAAAGGCGACATGGTCGAGCTGCTTTTCGACGCCAACCTGCTGGGTGATTTTTACACCCGCAGCTTGAGCCCGGATGATTACCAGCTGGGGCTTTCGCCCGGTAACCCGGACACAAACGGCACCAAAGAGGCATACCTTTACTACCCCTCCAACCTGGCAGGGAAGAAGGATTCGGTCATTATCGCGGCCGTCTCTCAGGACGGGTTGTACCGCATGGAAGCAGCCATCCCGTGGTCGCTCTTTAACATCAGCCCTGCTGCCGGCACCAAGTTTGGCTTTGCATTGCGGGCTTCAGATAACGACAACGGCGGCAGCAATGTTCAGCAAAGCATGGTTTCTGTGATCCCGGGCAACCTGCTGGCAGACCCGACCACCTGGGCAGAGCTCTGGCTGAAGTAAAGGCCTGACCTTATTAAAAAAGACAGCAATCAGCCTGGCCATCCTGGCAGGAACGGTTAAGGCTGCCAAACGAAATCATGAGGATGATATGCGCCAAAGAGTCATTGATGCCATCGAACATAAACAAACTGACCTGACCCCCTGGCATATTGACCTGACATCCGGCTTCACGCGCAACCTGCAGCAGCAGACCAGATGCGAGGATGCCGAAACCTGTTTGGGCAACCACCTGGTGCGTGCCAAGTATAAGCAGAATGAAAAACTGGATGATATCCACGAGAAGGATATTTTCGGGGTTACCTGGCAAAAAACAGATGACGGGGGGGATGTCGGGGTGGTTACCGGTTTTCCACTGAAGGATACCCCGCTGGAAGAATACAAATTTCCTGCAGTGCGCAAGGACTTTGTGCACCAGTTATGTGAAGGTCTGCAAAACGATACCAGCGGGCGCTTCAGGATGTTCTCGTTGACTATGTGCTATTACGAGCGGGCATGGAGCCTGCGGGGTATGGAGAACATCCTGATGGACATGGTTTTGGATGAGAAAGGAACAGAAAAGCTCTTCAACAAGATTCTGGACCATCACCTGGAACTGCTGGATGCAGCGCTCGATTATGATTATGAGGGTGTGTATTTTGGTGACGACTGGGGGCAGCAGCGCGGCTTGGTCATGGGTCCAAAGCACTGGCGCAAGTACATTGGGCCAGGCGTGGCGCAAATGTATGACCTGGTCAAGTCCAGAGGAAAGTATGTCATCCAGCACAGCTGCGGTGACCTGAAAGCCATCCTGCCCGACCTGGTGGAAATAGGCCTGGATGTGTACAACACGGTCCAGCCGGAGATCTATGACCTCAAGCAGTTAAAGAACGAATTTGGCAAAGATATCACCTTTTACGGAGGGATTTCCACCCAGCAGTTCCTCCCGCAGGCAAGTCCGGCGGAGTGCCGGGAGATGGCGAAGTACATGCTAGAGGTGATGGGGCTGGGAGGCGGGTTTATTTTTGCACCCACCCATGCGGTCACCCCGGACATCCCGGTGGAAAATGTGCTGGAACTGGTGGATGTGGTAAAACAATATCACTGGAATTAGTTTGGAGGCTAGGATATGGCAAAGCTATTTGGCAGGGAATACAGCAGGGAAGAGTTGATGAAGAAAACCGGCAACCTCTCCCAGGTTTGCGGCATGAAGGAATACACGTATAATGCCGGAAAAGCCAAAGGGGTGGATGCGGTGGATATCGATGCCGGGGACCTGAAGTTCACTGTCCTGGCCTCGCGCTGCCTGGATATTGGTCAGGCAACGTTCAAAGGGCTGCCGTTCGGGTATATTGCAAAGTCAGGGGTGCGCGCCCCCGAGTATTTTGTCGAGAAGAAGGCGATCGGTTTCCTGGACAGCTTCAATGGCGGGCTGTTGACCACGAGCGGGTTGAACAATATCGGTGCTGATTGTGTGGTCGATGGGCGCGAGTACGGGGTCCATGGCGAAATTGCTAACATCCCCGCTGAGATGGTAAGCAAAAAGGCATACTGGCAGGATGATGAGCTGTATTTTGAGATCAGCGGGATTATGCGCCATTCGCGTTTTTATGCTGAAGACCTGGTGTTGGAAAGGAAGATAAATACAAAATTGGGGTCCAATAAACTGACCATTACAGACACCATTGAGAACATGGACTTTGCCCGGGTGCCGCTGATGCTGCTTTACCATATTAACCTTGGTTTCCCGTTCCTGGATGCAAACTCGAAAGTAATGTATAAAAACCTTAAGAGCAGCCGTCCGCGGACAGAATCCGCCCGCAAAGGCCTCGATTCATTTACCACTTTTATAGAGCCGGTAGATGGGATCGAGGAAGAATGTTTTTATCACTCATTTGAGACTGAAGACGGTTTAGCCCAGGCAACACTCTTCAACCCGAAACTGGGAGAAAATGGCATGGGAGTATACGTCCGCTACAATACTGCCCAGCTGCCGGTGTTATTACAGTGGAAGATGATGCGCAGCAGGGAGTATGTGTGCGGATTTTCACCTGCGACCACCTATGCCGAGGGCAGGGGAAATGCCATCGCAAAGAATGAAGCCATGTACATCGAACCCATGGAGAAAAAAGTGTTCCAGGTAGAGATAGGGGTCACCGAAGGGGAGATGCCCGTCCTTTAGGACACCATTTGCGGGCATAGAATCACCAGTATATGTCGAATATACTGGTGATTTTTTATCCATTGCTCCCAAAAAATCAGGACAATAATCTTAAAATTTCCTAAAACCTATTTACAATACTGAGAATGTTTGCTATACTCTGTGAGAACGTTCTCAAAAAGTGAGAACGCTCGTTAGGAATGCAGGGTTTTTAATACTTGGAAAGCATTTGACCGTTAAAAAATCGAAAGGTGGAAGCTGCATGGCAGGGACACTGTTATACGGAATGATCCTGTTCGACCTGATTGAGGGGAAATATTATATTGGCGGTCCGGAGATTAACATTGCACTCCATATGGCTTTTCGGGGAGAGAAACCGACCCTCGTTTCTTGCGTTGGGGATGATGACCTGGGCAGGGTTGCTTTGAAATTGCTCAAGGATCATGATATTTCCACCGAATACATCCGGATCGACCATGAGCATGAAACCGGCAAAGTGATCGTCTCGCTCGACCGCAAAGGCAACCCGACTTTCAATCTACTCAAGCAGGTTGCCTACGATTACATTACCCTTTCCGAAACCCAGTATGAAAAACTGGCTAACACCACCTTTGATTTTCTCTACTTCGGGTCCAATACGCAAAGGGAAGCAGTAGGTAAAAACACGGCCAGGGAATTGATCCGGAGGGCATCTTACAAGTATGCTTTTTGCGATATCAACCTGCGCAAAGGGGTCTACACCAGTGAGATCATTGAATACTGCCTCTCCCACTGCGATATCTTAAAGCTGAACAATCATGAGATTCTCGAAATTGCCAATCTATACCAGCTGGGCACATCCAATGAACAGGACATCGTTAACTGGTTGTATGCAAATTACCGCATCGAATTCATCCTGCTGACCCGGGGTGAGAATGGCGCAACCGTTTTCACCCATACAGAGAAGCAGGATTTCCCTGGGATAAAAGTGGATGTGAAAGATACAGTTGGCGCGGGCGATGGTTTTTCGGCTGGATTTATGATGGAATTCGCCAAATCCGGCAACCTGATGCTGGCAGCGAAAAAGGGAAATGAGCTCGGTGCGTATGTGGCTTCAAAAACCGGGGCGGTCCCTGAGATCGAGGAAGAAGTAAAGGAATAATAACCATGAAAGAATATCGACACGAGGGAACTCCTGAATGAAAAAAAGCCACGGATTCTTCACTCCAACCATCCTGGACGTGGAAAAGATCAGCGGGGTATCCCGCTCCACCGTCTCGCGTTACCTGAACGGGATGAGCATTAAAGCAGAAAACCGGCGCAGGATTGAACTGGCAATTGAGGAACTGAAGTATCAGAAGAACCCGATGGCCAGCGGATTGAAATCCAATAAAACTTTCACAGTCGGCGTGGTGATGCCTGATATCACGGACCCGTTCTTTCCCATGATCATCCGTGCGTTCCAAAAGGCAATGCTGGAGAACGGCTACCAGACGATCCTGAATACCTATGGAAATGATGAAGCCTTAGAGGCAGAACAGGTAAAGACCCTGGTAAACAAACGGGTGGATGGTTTGATCATCGCATCCGCATCGAAAGAGGGAGCCCACATCCGCAAATGCCTGGAAGGGAATTTGCCGGTTGTGCTGGTGGACAGGCTTATTGAAGGACTGGAATGCGACAGCGTCAGCGTCGATAACTACAATGCTGTTTTTGATGCCACCTCTCTGGCAATCCGAAAAGGGCATACCAAAATCGGTTATGTGCGCGGCCCTGAAGTATACACGGACATCATCCGTTTCAAGGGCTTCACAGATGCTTTGTCCAAGAATACCATCCCATTCAGAAAAGAATATGTGGTCCGGGCTGACCTGGTCGAGCATGACGCTGCCCGCCAATTCATGCGGCTGATGAACCTTCCTGATTCGCCGACCCTGATATTCTGTTCCAATGTCTACCTGGCGATCGGTGCTTTTGAGGCGGTGCTGGAATATGGCATAAAAATTCCTGAAGAAGTCTCCATCCTGTCATTCGACCGTCTTTCATCATTCCCGTATTACAGTTTTGCCCGCAGCTTCAGCCCCGAATTTGCCAGTATCCAGCAGCCTTTAAAGGAAATTGGTGAAAAAACGGCTGAGGTGCTTTTAAAACGGATCAACCTTGGTATGGAGAATTACGAGCCGATGAATGTGGTCTTGAAAACAAGCTTTTTCATGACCCATTCGGTTGCAGACCTGATTACCAATGGTGAATTTAGTGCAGGAATAAATAAAAAGGAGGTGCAATAAAAAACAAGTGCATCAAGTATGTTCTTCCCTGACTTGTTTCCCAGTGAAACAAAACGTCTTTCGAGAGAAAGACAGGTGGTTTGAGAGGATTACAAGGATACCTTGTAAAACAAAATTTTAAGGAGGAATTTCGATGAAGAAAGTTTTGGGTTTGTTTTTTATCATTGTCCTGATGATGGTGGCCAGCGCTGGCTGTGCACCTAAAGGGGCAACCGAAGCACCTGCTGAAGGAGCTGGCGGAGATGTTTATGAGGTCGCTTTGATCGTAAAAGCCACCGACTCCGGCTTCTGGCAGAAGGTGATCGAGGGTGGTGAAGCCTACGATGCTGAGAATGACAATGTCAACGTGACCGTATACGGTCCTGCCTCAGAGGCAGATGTTGACGAGCAGATCTCCATCCTCGAGAACGTGATCACCAGCGGACCAGATGCGATCGTGATCGCATCGAATGCAGGTGAAGGCGCCGTGGCAGCGTTGAAGGACGCCGTTGACAAGGGTATTGTGGTGATGACCGTTGACACATCGATCCCGACCGATGTGGTAACCACCCACCTGGCGACCGACAACGTACTGGGCGGCGAACTGGCTGCACAGGCGATGGTAGACCAGATGAATGCAGCTGGCATCCCGCTGAAGGGTAAAGTGGCGATTGTGGCAGCAGTAGCTGGTGTGCAGACGATTGTTGACCGCGATGGCGGGTTCATTGACAAGATGAAAGAAATTGCACCTGACATTGAAGTGCTGACCCCTGTCTACGTTGACAATGAGATCGAGAAAGCGCTGTCCGAGACCGAACAGATCATCACTCGCGAAGGTGACGACCTGATTGGTATCTACGCAGACAACAACCACACTGGCGACGGTGTAGGCCGCGCCATCAAACAGGCTGGCTTGAAGGACAGTGTTGTCGTGGTGGCGTTTGATGATGACCAGGAACAGCTTGATTTCCTGAAAGAGGGCGTGATAAAAGCTCTGATCATCCAGGACCAGTACAACATGGGATACTCCGGTGTTGGATATGCCATCCGGGCTATCCAGGGCGAAAGCCTGCCCAAGTTTGTTGACACCGGTGTGAAAGTGACCACCGCTGCTGACCTTGGTGCACCTGCTCCTGAAGAAGGTAAAACCTATGAAGTAGCACTGATCATCAAAGCCACTGACTCCGGCTTCTGGCAGAAGGTGATCGAGGGTGGTGAAGCCTACGATGCTGAGAATGACAATGTCAACGTGACCGTATACGGTCCTGCCTCAGAGGCAGATGTTGACGAGCAGATCTCCATCCTCGAGAACGTGATCACCAGCGGACCAGATGCGATCGTGATCGCATCGAATGCAGGTGAAGGCGCCGTGGCAGCGTTGAAGGACGCCGTTGACAAGGGTATTGTGGTGATGACCGTTGACACATCGATCCCGACCGATGTGGTAACCACCCACCTGGCGACCGACAACGTACTGGGCGGCGAACTGGCTGCACAGGCGATGGTAGACCAGATGAATGCAGCTGGCATCCCGCTGAAGGGTAAAGTGGCGATTGTGGCAGCAGTAGCTGGTGTGCAGACGATTGTTGACCGCGATGGCGGGTTCATTGACAAGATGAAAGAAATTGCACCTGACATTGAAGTGCTGACCCCTGTCTACGTTGACAATGAGATCGAGAAAGCGCTGTCCGAGACCGAACAGATCATCACTCGCGAAGGTGACGACCTGATTGGTATCTACGCAGACAACAACCACACTGGCGACGGTGTAGGCCGCGCCATCAAACAGGCTGGCTTGAAGGACAGTGTTGTCGTGGTGGCGTTTGATGATGACCAGGAACAGCTTGATTTCCTGAAAGAGGGCGTGATAAAAGCTCTGATCATCCAGGACCAGTACAACATGGGATACTCCGGTGTTGGATATGCCATCCGGGCTATCCAGGGCGAAAGCCTGCCCAAGTTTGTTGACACCGGTGTGAAAGTTACCACCGCAGCTGACCTGAAGTAAGCAAGAGGATCTACTGGATGTCCGGGATCTATTCCCGGACATCCAGGAATTGCAAAAGTGAATAGATTAAGATTTCTGCAATTATTTCTTCATTTTTTTCCTAGAGTTCGTAGAATTGTTACAGAAGTTTGTTACTGAAAGGACAGCAATGAATAATTCAGGACAAGAATTTGTGCGAATGGAGAACATCTGTAAAGAATTTCCTGGTGTTAAAGCGCTTGAAAACGTATCCGTCTGCTTTAACCAGGGAGAAATTCATGCCATTGTAGGCGAGAACGGGGCTGGAAAATCAACGCTGATCAAGATCCTTATGGGTGTGTACCAGAAAACTGGCGGCGAAATCTTTCTTGACGGACAAAAAATTGAAATTGACGATCCCGCTCACTCTATGCAGCTTGGCTTAAGTGCTGTGTACCAGGATGTTACCATCGCCAGCCACCTGACTGTAGCTGAAAACTTTTTCCTGGGAAAGATCCCCAAAACAAAATTCGGTTTTGTCGACTGGAAAACCATGCGCGCAGTAACCCAGAAAGCTTTGGATGCACTCAATATTAAAGTGAATGCGCGCGACCTCGTGAAAGACCTTTCAGTTGCCCAGCAGGAAATGGTGGTTATTGCAAAAAAGAACTTTGAGAAAAGCAAGCTCTACATTTTTGATGAACCGACCGCTCTGCTGGCAAATGAAGAGGTGAAGGAGCTGTTCAAGATCATACGCCAGCTGAAAGAAGAGGGGGCAGCGATCGTTTACATTTCCCACCGGCTTGAAGAAATTTTTGAGTTGTGCGATGTGGTTACCATCCTTAAGGACGGCAAGTGGGTTGACACCCTGTCGGTGTCATCTACCAATGAAAACGAACTTGTCTCCAAGATGGTTGGCAGAACTATCGAAGATATGTATTCGATCCAGCATTATGAACCTGGTGAGAAGGTCCTGGAAATTAAAAACCTTACGAAGCAAGGAGAGTTTGAAAACATCAGTTTTGACCTGCATAAAGGCGAGATCCTGGGCTTTTTCGGATTGGTAGGATCAGGGCGGACCGAAATCTTGCGGGCAGTATTTGGGGCAGACCGGTATGACACCGGAGAGATCCTTGTCTGCGGCGAAAAAGTAACCTCCAGCAGCCCGTCGAATTCCATCAGCCGTGGAATGGGATTTCTTCCGGAAGACCGGAAAACCCAGGGATTGACCCTGCTGACTTCAATCACAGAAAATATCAACCTCGCTTCATACAAAGACATCTCTACTGCGGGGTTCATCAGCATTCGGAAAGAAATTGCGAATGCGAAAGAATTCGTGAAGAAACTGAGGATCGTCACTCCGGGGATTTACCAGAAAACCATCAACCTGAGCGGCGGGAATCAGCAGAAGGTTGTTCTGGCAAAATGGCTTTGTAAAAGGTGCAGCATCTTTGTTTTTGATGAACCTACCGTTGGGATTGATGTCGGTGCAAAAACCGAGATTTACAAACTCCTGGATGAATTGCTGCAGGCAGGAAATGCAGTAATCATCATATCTTCATACCTGCCGGAGATCATGGGGATTGCAGACAGGATTGTTGTCATTCATGAAGGCAAATATGCGGGAACGCTTAACCGCGGCGAGTTTAATGATGAATTGATGCTCCGTATGGCATCTGGACTGAAAAAAGAAAATGGAAACTCGGAGGCAGGAAGTTATGTTAGCAAAAATTAAGAACAATTCTATTTTGAATAAGTTTAGCAAGGTGGCAGAAAGCAACCTGATCATCATACTGGTTCTGCTGGTACTGGTCCTGTTTATCCTGGATAACAAGTTCCTCTCATTTACCAATGTAACGAACTTGCTCCGCCAGACTGCCATAATTGGTGTCCTGGCAATCGGTATGACCTTTGTGATCATCTCAGGTGGGATCGACCTTTCGGTTGGTTCTGTCCTGGCTTTTGCCAGCATTCTTGCATCACAACTCATGGTAGCCGGCTGGCCAGTCTGGCTTGCCATAATTGTTGCGCTGGCTGCTGGTTCGCTGATCGGGGCTTTTATGGGTTTCATCATCCATAATGGCAAGGTGCCGGCATTTATCGCCACCCTGGGCGGCATGACAATTGTAAGAGGCTTGGTAATGCTGATGTGTGGTGCACAAAAAGTTTCAGGTTTGCCAACTGCAATAGGAGATTTCGCGATTCAGCGATATCTTGGAATCCCGGCAATGGCTTATGTCTGGTTTCTTACCATTATTATCGGTTGGATATTAGCGAGGTACACTGTATTCGGCAGAAATACCTATGCCATAGGCAGCAATATTGAAGCCGCCCGTCTTTCAGGTATTAAGATCGGCATCAACATCTATGGTATTTATGCCTTTTGTGCCCTGATGTCTTCTGTTGCAGGTATTTTGATGACTGCCCGGCTGGGGAATGGTGTTCCAACCGCCGGACAGGGGTATGAATTGGATGCGATCGCGGCGGTCGTGGTTGGCGGTGCATCCCTTTATGGTGCTATTGGCAGTATTCCGGGAACTGTGCTGGGCACGATCATCATTGCTGCCATCCGAAATGGCGGCACATTGTTAGGCATTAACCCCTTCATCCTGGACATTTTGATCGGTTCATTGATCGTTGTGGCAGTGTTATTTGACCAGCTGAGAAAAAACAAAGCAAAATAAGGAGAAAAAATGTATCCATTTGAGTATTACATCCCGACAAAAGTAGTATTTGGCGAAGGAAACGTTAAGAAAACTGGCGAGATTGCTGCAGGATTCGGAAAGAAAGCCCTGTTAGTATCATACGATGAAGACCTGGTAAAGAAACTGGGTTTCTACGATAAAGCCATGCAGCCGCTCAAAGAAGCAGGGGTTGAGGTCTTTCCCTTGTTTGGGGTCAAATCCAACCCGGATGTCAGCCTGGTCAGGGAAGGGGTGAAAATCTGCAAGGAAAAGAAACCGGACGTGGTCATCGCCCTGGGCGGCGGCAGCGTTATGGATACTGCCAAAGCGGTTGCTGTTGGCGCCTGCTACGACGGCGATGTGTGGGATTTCCCGGAGGGGAAGGCTCAAATCAAGGCAGCCTTGCCGATCATGACCATTGTGACCATCCCTGCCACCAGCAGTGAAATGAACCCTGTGGCAGTGATCAACAATGATGAAATTCGCCGTAAAGATGGTTTCCTCAGCCCGTTCATGTTCCCCACCGTTTCGGTCTTGGATCCTGAGCTGACCTACACATTACCTGTAAAACAGACCGCAATATCAGCAGCTGACATTGTCTCCCATTTGATGGAAGCCTACATCAACCATAAAGTTGCCTGGGCTCCCATGCAGGACCATTATGCCCAGGGCATGATCCGCACCATTATGGAATGCATGGACCGGCTGCTGGCTGACCCTATGGATAAAGAGGCTCGTGCCATGTTTATGTGGACAGCCACCTTTGCCTGGAACGGTTTTTACCCATGCGGACTTGGTGCCTACGACCAGATCATCCATATTATTGGGCACTCCTTCTCGGCTTTCTATGATATCCCGCACGGAAGTGCCATGTCTGTATCCATCCCGGCAGTGATGAAATTCCACCGTGATGAACGGATCGAGAAATTCTCTGTGTTTGCCAGAGAGATATTTGGCATTGAAGGGGATATCAGCAAGGAAACTGCCCAAAAAGGTATTGACGCCCTTGAAGCCTGGTTCAAGAAGATTGGAGTTCCAGTGACATTTGCTGAAGCTGGGATGCCTACTACGGAACTGGATGCAATGGCAGATGATATCCTTGAGACAGCCCGCCGCTGGGGTACAACCAGTTATACCAAGCAAAACATCCAGGATATCCTGGACCTGGCAATCCATTAAATGATGTCAACAACTGCCTCAGGGTTTTCTCCCTGAGGCAGTTGTCCTGTAATCCTTTTATTCAAATAAATAAATCAGCAACAATTTTTGATGGGTTTTCCTATCTGGCAGTCAAATTATGCATAAGGGGTCAAGGAGTTGGTTATGAAGTACTTTCTAGGGATCGATTCTGGCACAAGCGGCGTGAAGGCGATCGTTGTGGGTGAAGATGGCAGCTCTGCAGGTATTGGATACAAAGAACTGGACTTGCTCACTGAGAAACCCATGTGGGCTGAACAAGACCCGCGTGAGTGGTGGACTGCCTGCAAATATGCCATTCGCGAAGCGGTAGCAAAAAGCGGTGTTGGTAAAGAAATAGGGGGCATTGGTATCTCCGGGCAGATGCTTGGAAGCACCCTGCTGGATAAAAACAATGAAGTACTTGGCAACTGCATCACCTGGCTAGACCAGCGTTCTATAGAAGAAGTGAATGAAATCATTGACCGCGTGGGAATGGATTTCTTACTGGAGAAAACCTCAAACATCCCGCTGACGGGATACTGGGGACCAAAATTGATGTGGGTCAAGAAGAACCAGCCTGAGATCTTCGAAAAAATTGCCAATGTTGTTTTTCCCAAAGATTACCTGAAGTTCATGCTCACCGGTGAGATTTCGCTTGAGGTGACCGATTGCTCAGGGTCTTATCTCTTTGATGTTGCCAACCGCAGGTGGTCAGATGAAATGTTCGAGGTCTGCGGTTTGCCCAGGGATATTGTCAGCAATACCGTACTTGAATCGCAGGAAATTGCCGGTTATTTGAAAGCCGACGTGGCTGAGGAACTTGGATTAAAAGCCGGGATTCCCGTTGTTGGCGGTGCAGGCGACCAGCCAGCTTGCGGTATCGGCAGCGGTGTGTATGAGGAAGGGATCATCTCCGCAACCATTGGCACTTCGGGAGTGGTTTATGCCGCAGCCAACAAACCCATCCCGGATGTGAAACGGGCAGCAGCCCTTTCGTTCTGCCATTCGGTGCCCAAAATGTGGAGTATTCTCGGCTGCACCCTGGCAGCGGGAGGATCGTTTAAGTGGTTGAGGGATACCATGTTCGCCAGGGAACGGGATGAAATGAAAGCCCGCGGCGAAGATGTTTACAATACCATGACAGAGCTGGCTTCAAAGGCAAAGATCGGCTGCGAAGGACTGGTATTCCTGCCCTATTTGAATGGGGAGCGCACTCCATACCCGGATCCGTATGCGAAAGGTGTATTCTTCGGATTATCGCTGCGGCATACCCTGAGTGATATCACCCGGTCAGTTATGGAGGGTGTCACCTTCAGCTTGAGGGACACGATCGAGTTGCTGCGCGATGCGCAGGTATCTTACAGTGAGGTTAGGGCGTCCGGCGGCGGAGCGCGCTCGGCATTGTGGCGCCAGATGCAGGCAGATATTTACAACGCCAATATTGTTACAACAAATATCACTGAAACCGGTTGTGTAGGCGATGCAATCCTGGCAGGAATTGGGGCGGGCTATTTCAAGGATGCTAAAGAAGCATGTACGCAAATCATCAAACCGCTCAGCGTTACTGAGCCTGATAAGCACAGCGTTGCCATGTACGAAGATTTTTACCAGACATACAGAAGCCTGTATGGCACACTTAAGGATACATTTGCTGCGCAGGCAAGTATTGTTGACAGGTGGATGTAGAAATAATTAATAGTTACTTGATGTTGTTTACTTATATGGAAAACGCACACTTTAGAAAAGTGTGCGTTTTTTATTGTCAGGATCCAGGTTCAGTCTATAATGAGGGTAATTCTGGAATTCCCTGGAGCAGTTGATGGCAGCACGCAAGATCCTGCATCTCGACCTGGATGCGTTCTTCTGCGCAGTTGAAGAATTAAAAAATCCATCCCTCAAGCACCGCGTTTTTGCCGTAGGCGGCAGGGCAGACCAGCGCGGGGTGGTATCCACCTGTTCGTATGCCGCGCGTGCGCTGGGTATCCATTCGGCCATGCCGATGGCACAGGCTCTGAAAATTGCTCCAGCATTGCTGGTGCTCCATCCCGACTTTGAAGCGTACAGCCAGGCGTCTGACCAGGTGATGGCTATCCTGGAGGACCTGAGCCCGCTGGTCGAGCAGGTTTCGGTTGACGAAGCCTTCATCGATGTATCTGACCTGCCGGATGACCCGGGGGTAATCGCTGCCCGGCTGCAAGCCCGCATCAACCGTGAAACGAAACTGCCATGCTCTCTAGGGGTGGCAGCCAACAAGCTGGTTGCCAAGGTGGCCAACGATTACGGCAAAAGCTCCCGCAAAGGGCTGGATTATCCCAACGCTATCACGGTAGTTCCGCCAGGGGAAGAAGCCGCATTCCTGGCGCCGCTGCCTGTGCAAATGCTGTGGGGGGTGGGTAAGAAAACGGCTGCCCGCCTGAAAAGCCTGGGGATTGAGACCATCGGGCAGCTGGCAGATGCCTCTCCTGTGGTGCTGGGATCGCATTACGGCAAGTGGGCGGCAGATATGCAGCGCCATGCGCGCGGTATCAGCGATTCGCCAATCGTGCTTAGCCACACCCTTAAATCGGTCAGCAATGAAACCACCTATGATAAGGATGTTGGAGATATTGAAGAGGTATTGCATACCGTGCGCTGGCTTTCAGATAAGGTCGGTTACCGGCTGCGTAAACACCACTTCTGTGCCGGTACCATACGCATCAAGCTTCGCTGGTCTGATTTCACTACCATTACCCGGCAGGCTGCCCTGCCTGAGCCCACCAGCCACAACAGTGTGATCTATGAAACAGCTGCCGGGCTGCTGCGGGCTGCCTGGCAGCGGGGCAGGAAAGTGCGGTTGATCGGGGTGGGCAGCAGCAACCTGCAGGAACCGGCAGTGCAGATGAGCCTGTTCGACCCGGGGCAGGAAAAAGAAACCAAACTGTTGAGTGCGCTGGATGAATTGCGTGACAAGTACGGCAAAAAGGTGATCCAACGCGGCCGCGAGGTGGGAAAGCAAGCGGCCTTCGAGGTGGAAGAAGAGGAAGAGTAATTCCGGCAGGGGTTAGCGGGGGGCAACCAATTCGCGGTAAAGCGCGATGATCTGTCGTGTGATCGTCTCCCAGGCATATTGCTGCGCATAGGCGTGTGCCTGGTCGCCGAGTCTGCAGCGCAGGTCATCCTGGCAGATCAGCTGCGCCAGCCTCTCGCCCATAGCGATCGGGTCGTCATCCGGAACCACAAAACCGGTCTCCCCGTCTTTCACCAGGAAAGCTAAACCGCCTACCTGGGTGGCGATGACAGGGGTGCCGCAAGCCATGGCTTCGAGCGCTACCATGCCGAAGGATTCGTAATGGGAGGGCATCACCAGCACATCAGCGGCTGAATAGTAATACGGCAGGGTGTCCTGGCTGCGTTTGCCGAGAAAGAGCACCAGGTCGTTCAACCCCAGGGTTTTTACCAGATCCTGCAGGCGCGTCATCTCTGCGCTCATTTCCTCCTGGCTGGCGTCCGGTTCCCCGCCGATCACCGCCAGGTAATGGGGGCAGTCGGTCAGCAGCCCGGTGGGCCGCAATGCTGCGATGGCACGGATGAGCGTTTCTAACCCTTTGAGCGGTTCGATCCGCCCGACGAACAGGATCATGCGGTCGTGCGGTGGAATGCCGATGAATTCCTTGGCTTCTTCAGCGGCGATGGGGTAAAAATGGGCGGTGTCCACCCCGGGCGGGATGATGGATACTTTGCGTTTATCCAGCTTGTAAAGGAACTGCAGCTGGGCCAGTTCAGCGGGTGTGGCAGCAATGATCCTGTCGGCCTGCTGCATAACCTTGCGTTCCCCTTCCTCGCGGTAGGGCCCTTCAAGCTGGCTTGGGTCGCGGGCGACCCGGTTTTTCATCAGCACCAGGGTATGGAACATCTGCACTACCGGGATGTTCCAGGCTTGCTTCAGCTCCAGGGCAGCCATCCCTGACATCCAGTAATGCGAGTGCACCAGGTCATAAAGAACATCTTTTTCCCTGGCAAATTGCAGGATACCATCCACGAACTGGGGGATGTGGGATGCCAGCTCCTGGTTGGGGAGGGGAGTCTCAGCCCCGGCCGGGATGTGCACAATGCGGTTGCCGTATCCCAGGTCGTGCAGTACATGGGGAACATGGTCGTCCTGTGAGCGGGTGAAAACATCCACCTGGATGCCGGCCATCCCCAGAAAACGGGTTAACTCGCGGACATATACGTTCATGCCCCCCGTTTGTTTTCCACCCAGGGTAGCGAGGGGACAGGTATGGTAAGAAAGCATGGCAACCCGCATAATCTTCCTCTCCGGTTCCTTCACTGGTATAATTTTGCGTGCGCCACCGTAGCTCAGCTGGTAGAGCAGACGATTCGTAATCGTCAGGTCAAGGGTTCGAATCCCTTCGGTGGCTCTGCAACATTATACCCTTTAGCAAAAAAGAATAACTTACATATATAACCTATTGTTATTTCTTGTTAAACAAGTAACAAGCAATTCTTCTTATAAACAACTTCCATTTCTCATAATCTATATATAATTAAATTTGATTGTATTATCCGTAAACTTCATTATTACAATTCACGTAAGTATCAGATTATTCACCAAATGTTTCAAAAGGAGAGTTATGGAGATTCCACCAGAGATCACTGGAGCAGTAATTGGCATTGTAGGAACAGCATTGATTGCCATTATAGGATTTTACTTGAGTTCTAATAGAGGAAACCGGGTTGTCCTCAGAAAAGTTAGAGAGACATCATTATTAAAAATTTCTGATCTCATTCAAACACATTTATCTATTACCTATAAAGAAAAGCAAGTAAGCACCATAAAGTTATATGAATTTGATTTGATAAATGAAGGTTATGTCGATATTGAAAACTTTGAGGTTATCTTAGAAATTTCTTCAAAAGGGAAAAATAATTTCTTAGAAATCCAAGTATGGGATGACCTATGGAAAACAACACTGTCGAATATATCAAATGGTAAATATTTCTACATTATTGCGCGGCCTTATCTTAATGCATACAGAAGAGATAAAAAAGAAAAACTCAGTATCCAAGTGTTTACAGATACTGAATTAGAATTTCAGGTGAACGGAGGTGGGAAAGGGTGGCACGCCTTTTACAAAGAGAAACTTTCTCGAAAACCAAATTACTTATTGATTGGAATTAATCTAATAATTCTTTCTGCTATGTTACCAATCATATTAAGTGGGCAAAGTATTCATCCATTCATTTTGGTAATCCTGTACATTTTTCTTGTCTTCGAATCAATATTTTTATGGAGTAAAGAACAAGGAAAATCTTAAGAAGTTTTGCAAATTGAAAAGTAACGAAAAAATTCATAGCATTTTGCAAAGGGAAAAATGCATTTTGCTTTATCAGTTAAATAGAATGAATCTTTCCTTATTGAATTTGACAACTGGATAGGTTATTATTGGTTTTAAGAAGAAAAAACGTTTTAAGTTTTGTGTTTATGGAACTTTTTGCGAAGAACAGCGTATTTATATAATAGGCAATTGCTCATTCACAAACACACAGGCATTGCCCTGGAAGGAGAAAGAAATGAAAAAAAGGTTTTTCCTCATCAACCTGTTCGTTGTAATGGCCTTGATACTGACAGCATGCAACCTGCCGACACAGGGTGAAGAAGTGGGAATTGAGACGGCAGTAGCCCAAACGGTGGCCGCCATCAGCACCGAGACTGAAGTTCCGGTGGTCTTTCCGACTGTTCTGCCCAGCAATACAGCAGTGCCCGCCACCAGCACCCCGGAGCCCACCGCTACCCCGCTTCCTACAGCCACCACGGTACCGACTCTGGAACCAACACTGGTACCAACGGCAACAAAAGTACCGACTTTAACACCCATCCCTACCCCCTGCAACCGGGCAGGATTTATCTCGGATGTCACCGTGCCGGATAACACCAGTTTCCTGCCAAACACGGCGTTTGTGAAGACCTGGCGGCTGAAGAACACTGGATCCTGCACCTGGGGTTCAGGCTACAACCTGGTATTCCACAGCGGCAACAGCATGGGCGGTGCTGCCAGTGTTGCGCTGCCAGCTACCATTGCCCCCGGGCAGACAGTCGATGTCAGTGTGTCTTTGAAATCACCTGCTGATACTGGAACCTACACCGGATACTGGATGCTCAAGAGTGACGGCGGTGCTATCTTTGGCCTGGGAGATAAAGCTGATAAGGCATTCTGGGTGGTGATCAAGGTTGGCGATCCTGCCACTGCCACTGCAATCGCAGTCAAGACCCAGACCAGCGGGACCTGTTCAATCGTTTCTTCGGCGCCTGCAGCCGGAACTGTGTACAGCCCCAATGCTGAATTTGACACCCGCTGGAAGGTGAAGAACATCTCCGGTAAAACCTGGAGCGCTGACAGTGTGGATGTACGCTACAAGAGCGGCACCAAATGGTTTGAGAACGGCGTTACCGCCTATGACCTGCCTGCAGACGTGGCAGATGGCGCAACCTATGAGTTGATCCTCGATTCGATTGCCCCAACCGATAAGGGCAGCTACTCGATGACCTGGGAGATCGCAGGCGGCGGCTCGGTCTTGTGTGTAATGACAGCCAGCATTACTGTCAAGTAAGCGAAGAAGCTAGATAACAACCTCTTAGAGGCTGCACCCTTACGTGCAGCCTCTTGGTGTTTTTAGGTGTTTGGTGTTGAATTTTTAGGTTGTTTTGGGCTAATGGCCCTCTGGTTAATTCTTTCTCAGTCCCTGAATGTATAATATGAATGATAGACAGGCTGCTCAGTCCAGGGGCAGAGAGAAACCACCAAACAGGGAAAACACATGCCAAAACAAACCCCCATCGTGATTGGAATTGCCGGTGGTTCCGGCTCTGGAAAGACAACCGTGGCGCGTGCCATCCTCAAAGAAGTAGGCGCTAACCGGATCGCTTTCCTGCAGCATGACGCCTATTACCGTGACCTGAAAAACCTGCCACCCATCTGGCGGGCGGCGATTAACTTCGACCATCCCGATTCGCTTGAAAGCGAGCTGTTGATCGAGCATATCAATATGCTGAAGGACTGGCAGACGGTCCACATCCCGGTCTATGACTTTACCACCCACACCCGCACAGCTGAAACCATCAAGATCGAACCGAAGAAGGTGATCATTGTTGAAGGCATCCTGATCTTTGTGGATCCAGTCCTGCGCCAGATGTTCGATGTGAAGCTGTTTGTTGATACTGATGCTGACCTCCGCTTTATCCGCCGCTTGGAACGTGACATCACCGAGCGCGGCAGAACGACTGAATCGGTGATCAAGCAGTACATGAGCACAGTCCGCCCGATGCACCTGGAATTTGTGGAACAATCCAAACGCTACGCCGATGTAATTATTCCCGAAGGCGGTTTAAACGTTGTTGCCCTGGATATGGTGATTGCCAGGATAGAATCCCTGCTGCAGGAAGCCCATGCCAAATCTACCTGAGCAGGAGACTCCGGAAGAATTACCCCAGAACGAATTCCTCCCGGTAACCGACTCTTTGCCTGCTGCTAATCCTGTTAGTAACAACCCTGAAACTTCTTCACCTGCGCCGGGATCTACCGGTAATATAAACCCTGAACCGAAGCATGTATACAAAAAGACGCGTATCCTGCAAATTGCTGCACTGGTATTCGTGGTAGCCCTGACTGCAACCCTGATCGTGCTGCGCCACAAGATTCCGGATATGGAGAAGTATGGCTACCCGGGAATTTTTGTGCTTTCGATTATAGCCAATGCCACCGTCATCCTGCCCATCCCCGGGGTGTTGATCACCTCTGCCATGGGCGCAGTCTATAATCCGCTGCAGGTGGCAATTTTTGCTGGCGCTGGTGCTGCCATCGGTGAGCTGAGCGGCTACCTGGCCGGGTTCAGCGGCAGGGCGGTTATCGAGAAAGCGGCCTGGCACGAAAAGGTGGTGAACTGGATGCGCAAGTACGGGGACCCCACCATCCTAGTTCTGGCAGCCATACCCAACCCGGCTTTTGACATTGCCGGTATTACTGCCGGCATGTTGAAAGTGCCGGTTTGGCGTTACCTGTTGTGGTGCACCCTCGGGAAGATCATCAAAATGCTGGTGTTTGCCTACGGGGGTGCAACCATTTTCAGCTGGTTCAAGTAACCCAATTTCTGGAGGATGTAATGGATTGGAAACCTGTTGATGCATACATTGAAAGTAATCTGAAACAGAGCATTGCTGAATTAGCAGCCCTGGTTGCACAGCCAAGTGTTTCAGCGAAAAATGAAGGGCTACATGAATGTGCTGCCCAGGTAGCAGATATGCTGAAAGCGCGCGGTTTTTCTGTGGAGATCTCCCCTACCACCGGCGCTCCGGTTGTTTTTGGAGAGCGAAAAGGTCGCAGTGATCAAACACTGCTCTTCTATAACCATTATGACGTCCAGCCTGCCGAACCGCTGGAATTATGGGACAGCCCGCCTTTTGAATTGGTAATTAGGGACGGGATTATGTATGGCAGGGGCATCAGTGATGATAAGGGGCATTTTACCAGCCGGCTGCATGCCATAGATGCTTTACTGGCAGTGGAAGGAGAACTGCCCTGCAATGTCAAGTTCCTGCTGGAGGGTGAGGAAGAGACCAGCAGTGTGCACCTGAATGAATATGTAGGAACCCATGTTGAAAAGCTGAAATCGGATGCATGCGTGTGGGAATTCGGGGCGGTTGATGAATTCGGATACCCGGTGCAGTACCTGGGATTGCGCGGCATTTGTTATGTTGAGTTGAGCGTGGAAACCGCCAACCAGGATGTCCACTCCGGGACCGGCGGGTCGATCTTCCCCAATGCTGCCTGGCGACTGGTATGGGCGCTCAACACCCTGAAAGATGAGAATGAAAATATCCTGATACCAGGTTTTTATGATGATATTGTCCCTCCCACCAACCGTGAAAGGGAATTGATGGAAGCCCTGCCTGACCCTGCGCCGGCATATAAGAGCCAGTATGGGATCAAGGAGTTCCTTAAAGGCACCCAGGGCGGCGCTGACCTGCGGATGCAGGAGGTCTATGAACCTACCTGTACCATTTGCGGACTGACATCAGGTTACCAGGGCGACGGGTCGAAAACGGTGCTGCCAGCCCGGGCAAGCGCTAAGATCGATTTCCGCCTGGTACCAGGTATGCGGCCGGAAAAGGTTTTAACCCAGCTGCGCGAGCACCTGGACGCCAATGGGTTTGCTGATGTTCAGATCGATTACCTGGGTGGAGGGGCTGCTTCTCAAACCAGCCCGGACGAGCCGTTTGTCAAAATGGTAGTGGATTGTGCAGCTGAAGTGTATGGCGTGCCTATGCGGATCATCCCCATGGTTGGCGGTTCCGGCCCCAATGCTCTGGTACAGGATGCGCTCAATATCCCGATCGTGACAGCTGGAATTGGGCATCCTGCTTCCCAGGCGCATGCGCCAAATGAGAATGTAACTATTGACCTTTACGAAAAAGGCGCCAGGCATATCGCCCGCATCCTGAAATACTTTGGCGGCGGTGCATAACAAGCCGCATTATCATCAGACTGCTCAGCGATATCTTTTTGCTATTGATAATTTCGGATACCTGACAGGCATTCCTGCCAGTGGAATACCTGGTAGGAATGTTTATGTTTTGGTATGGGATTACTGGTGCTAATTACAGTTCATGTCTGACCGAAAGCGGTGCCCGGTTATTGAAAAATCAAATATATCCTTGACTTAAACTAAAATTATGCTATGATTATTTTGTAAAACTTAAATAATACTTCAAGTTTATTCACGCATTCTCTTAAGCAGGAGTGAAACATGGAACGCATGATACAAGCAGCACCGCGGGGAGGAGTTCTGGTAATCAAAGCCCGCGGAGATCTTAACCTGTGCGGCTGGGATCAAAACGCTTTTGAAGTGGTTGCCGATCCATCCCGTATCAGGATCAGTGTTGACGGGACAACCACGCAGATCATGAGCCTGGATGAATGTACCATTCAAGTTCCCAGCCATTACAAGGTTGAGCTTGAAAAGGTCAGCGGCTCCGCCTGGCTGCAAGACTTGCTGGGGGAGGTTAAAGTGGGACGTGCGGGAGGGGATCTCTCTGCTACCCGGATGGCAAACCTGACTGTAGAGAAAGTGGGCGGCGATTGTGTGGTGGAAGAAATCGCTGCACCGCTGGCATGCAACCGGGTAGGCGGCGATCTAATATGCAGCGGACTGGGAGGGGGCTTGACCGATGCCTCTGTTGGCGGGGATGTGCGCCTGGTCAATGTTTATGGCAGTGTCAGGGTTTCCGCCGGCGGCGATATCCTGGCAGGTTTTTTTGAGTCCAGCGGAAGTGAAGTATTCCTGAAAGCAGGTGGGGATGTGAAGGTATCTATCCAGCCTGCCAGCGGATGGTCCCTGGACCTGACCTCGGGCGGCGAGGACATCCGGATGGAACTGGAAAGCAGTGTTGAAAGGATAGATGACTGGGCTTTGCTGCGCACCCTGGGAGACGGGAGCACACCCCTCAGGGTTAAAGCTGGGGGTTCTATCCGCATTAGCGATCAACCGGTTGAAAGTGAAAAAGTGGACCGCAAGGCACGGAAGCGCGAAGAACACTGGAAGCACGTTGGAACCTGGGCGGTGCCAGGCGTCAGCTTTTCGGTAGGGGCAAATGCCCTGGGCAATGATATCTCGGAGAGGATCGCCAGGAAGACCAGTGAGGCGGTTCGCAGGGCAGAAAGCCGTATTGAAGCTGCCATGCGCAGGATGGAAGAAAAAGGCTATGCTGCGCCTGCTGAAAACAGTAAATTCTTCCAGGATGAACCCATTCCGTCCCCGGATGGAGAGGTATTTGAGCAGCCGGTTTCCGGTGTGACTGAAGAAGAGCGCCTGGTGGTCCTGCGAATGCTTCAGGACAAGAAATTGACGGTTGACGAAGCCGACAAGCTGCTGGATGCCCTGGAATACAGCGCACAATAAGCGGGTAGACCCCCCTGACGGTTAACCTGTACAGCCTGGCATTGGAGCAATTCACTTGCCAGGCAGTTTTCTGTTTTGACCAGGGTGAACCTGCATTAATCCTGTTGACACAGAATGACATCAACATAACTGTGGTTAGACCTGTATAATCGAGCCATGAACTCAAAGCAGAGAACTCTTGCGGCAGCCATCCTGCTTGCGGTCACCGGTGTGGTGCTGCTTGTACTGGCTGCCTGGCCGCTGCCAAAACGAACAATCACCAATCCATTCCCTCCTGCCTATTCGCTGGACTTTCCTGAAATGCAGCCGTTGGTATTGGAGAGGGAGAACAGTGTACTGATTCCTGAGAAGCTTAGGACAGGGCAGCCGGCAATTGTGAAATTCACTTCTAATGGGGATAAAACTGCCGCAGCTGTTGGGAATGGAAAGCCAGAAGAGGCCTCCAGTCTACTGGAAGCCCGCCTTGAAATTCCGGGCATGGCAGTCGAACCCGGTGATTCCATCCTCCAGCCGGTTGCCGCAGAAGTTGATCTGCATTACTCCTGGGAAATCCTGGCTTATGAAAAAGGGACCTACCAGGGAACACTGTGGATTTACCTGCTGGTGCCTGTAAACAGCGGAGAGCGCCTGGACCGCCGGCCGGTCCAGGCGTTTCCATTTGAAATTCAGGCTGCAGGCATCCCGTCAACCGGATTAATAATTCTTCGGATAACTGCAATTGTTCTTTTAATGCTGGCATGTTTTGCCTGGCTGAAAGGCTATACTACTTCCATTGGGCGCTGACAGCAATCCATTGCTGCCCGGATGATTTAGCGGAAAGAAATCAATGATGTTATAATCCTCTAGCATGAATTCACCGAGTTCTGGAGAGGGTAACAGAAAACAGCGCACCATCAATGTTTTGATCGCGATCCTGGTGGCACAGGTTGGTCTTGTTTCCCTGGCTATCATCCTGGCAGCTTTGTTTGGCGGGATGTGGCTGGATAGCCGGATGGGTACCCGGGCAACCTATACCATCATTTTGTTACTTGCCAGTGTGCCTGTTTCCCTCCTTTCCATGCTGATGATCGCACGCAGTACCATCAAAAAAATTCGGGCAGATACAAGCAGACCAAAATTAGCAGAGGAGCAAAACCGCATTGGCACAGACCAATCCAATTGAAACCTCGCCGGTTGAAAAACCGCCCCGCCGCTGGCGCTGGGGGATAAACCGCTGGTGGATCCTGCTGATCATTATTTTATCCATCATTGGCACCAGTTTGATCGCCCCGGTAATGCCTCACATCCAGGTGGCTCCGGAGCCGCTGCTGGAGAAACCGCTTGTAACACTGCCAGTGATCGGTGCGATACCGCTCACAAATACACTGGTAGCCATGCTGATCGTGGATGTGATCTTGATTGCACTGGCTTATTCGGTTTTCCGGAACTCAAAAAAAGGCAGCCTGGTACCAACCGGCATCTCTGGCTTCTTTGAAATGCTGGTCGATATGCTGTACAACCTGACAGAAAACACTGCCGGGCGCTGGGCAAAGAAGATCTTCCCCTGGTTTGCCACTATCCTGATCCTGGTGCTGTTCACCAACCTGATTAAGATGATTCCTGGTTTTGAATCGATCGGGATCCTGCACCATGCGGAAGAAGGCCATCCCATCCAGCAGGTGTTCGGTAATGTGTATACAGTTACAGATGGAACAGCGGCACCAGGTGAAGGCTATGTGGTGACTCCATTCCTGCGCGGCAACTCCACCGACCTGAACTTCACCGTTGCCCTTGCTTTGATCTCAGTGATCATGACCCAGGTGATCGGTGTACGCGCCCAGGGACCGCGTTACTTCAGCAAGTTCCTGAACTTCACTACCATGTTCAAAAAGCCATTCCTGGGATTTATGGATTTCATCGTGGGCGTGCTGGAGTTGATCTCTGAATTTGCCAAAATCCTTTCGTTTTCCTTCCGTCTCTTTGGCGTGATGTTTTCTGGCGTGGTGCTGGTAGCCATTGTCAGTAAGATGGTGCCTGTTTTCGTACCATCACTGATCTATTTCTTTGAGCTTTTCATGGGCGTTATCCAGGCGTTTGTGTTTGGTATGTTAACCATGGTCTTTATGGCACAAGCCACCCAGGGCCATGGCAGCGAAGAGCATAGATAAACTGCGGTTGCAGGTTGACTCAATTTTCTTTACGGAGGAATGGACTGATATGACTGGTGATATTATCGAAGCTGCAAAATTTATCGGCGCTGGATTATCCATGATCGGCGCTCTTGGTGCCGGGGTCGGGATTGGTATGTCTGTTCAGGGTGCGCTGGAAGGTATGGCCCGCAACCCGGATTCATACGGAAACTTGCTGACCAACATGATTTTGGGTATCGCTTTTTCAGAGGCAATCGCGATCTACTGCCTGGTTATCGCGTTCCTGATGCTCTTTGTACTCTGATCTCAAGGCAGAAACCTGGAGGAAAATCCATTGGATAAATTAGGTATTAATCTTGGATTGTTGATTGTCCAGATCCTTAACTTTGCGATCATTTTTATTGTTATGCGCGCCTGGTTATTTAAGCCGCTGATGAAAATGATGGAAAAGCGCAAGCAGACTGCTGCCCAAAGCCTTGAGGATGCCAGGATCGCTGCGGAAGCCCGTGCCAATGCTGAGAGCGAAGCCGATAAGATCGTTTCTGAAGCCCAGGCTAAAGCGGCTGAACTGCTGCGCGATGCCACAGCCCGGGCCGGGAAGATCGAGCAAGACTTGAAGGCACGCTCCGATACAGATATCATGAATGCCCGCCAGGCTGCCCTGGCAGAGGTTGAACAGGACCGCATCCGCATGCTGAGCGAATTGCGCGGCCAGGTGGTTTCACTGGCAATGGCAGCCAGCCATAAGCTGATCGGCGAATCACTCCTTCGGGACGAAAATCGGCAGCGCGCCCTGCTGGAAGAATTTTTCTCCGGTGTCAAGGACGGGAAATTTACTTTGCTGGATCAGTATGATTACCAGGGAAGCAAGGCCGAAGTTACCAGCGCGCTCCCGTTGAGGGATGATGAACAGGAAACCGTGCGAAAAGACCTTCTCAAGGCAATGGGCGGGGAAGGAGAAGTCCTCTTTAAAGTGGACCCGAATATCCTGGGCGGCCTGGTAATCCGGGTAGATGACCGGGTCGTGGATGGTTCTGTTGCCGGACAGCTGCAGGGGTTAAGGCAGGAATTACTCTAACCCACATCATCTGGTTAACCATGCCCCGGTAAGCCCGGGGCTTTTAATTTTCAAATACAAGGATACGTTATACTAGGAACGATGAGACTAGATAGATTGTTTGGAGAAATTCCGGTCAGCAGGCTGCAGCCTGTTAAATTACTGCCGCTTGAGATCACCGGGATCGTATTCGATTCGCGCAGGGTGGAACCCGGTTTCCTGTTCGTTGCCCTGCAGGGTTTCAGCATGGACGGTCACCGCTATATCTCAGATGCCGTCCAGTGCGGAGCTGCGGCGGTGGTTGGCATGCAGCCCCTGGCAGATGTTGGCGTGCCTTACATCCATGTGGAAGATTCGCGCAAAGCGCTTGCTTATCTGGCAGCTGCCTGGCATGGTTTCCCGGCCAGGAGCCTGACGGTGATCGGTGTTACCGGTACAGACGGAAAAACCACCACTACCAACCTGATCAACCAGATCCTCGTCCAGGCTGGCATCCGAACAGGAATGATCTCCACAGTCAACGCGGTAATCGGCAGCCGCGAGGTGGATACCGGCTTCCATGTCACCACTCCAGATGCGCCGGATGTGCAGGCTTATTTAGCCGAAATGGTGAAAGCCGGCTTGACCCACGCAGTGCTGGAAACCACCTCGCACGGGCTTGCCCAGCAGCGGGTGGAAGCCTGTGAATTTGACATTGCTGTGGTTACCAACATTACCCACGAACATCTTGATTTTCACGGCTCGTATGAAAATTACCGGGCTGCCAAAGCACGGCTGTTCGAGTACCTGGCAGAGACGGCACCCAAGGCGCAGGGCAACCCTCGTCTGGCAGTATTAAACCGGGATGACAGCTCGTATGGTTACCTTTCCTCCATCCCTGGGAAGGAGCAAGTTACCTACAGCCTGAAACCAGGCGCTGACCTTTGGGCAGATGATATCGTTTACTCCCCGCAGGGGATTCGGTTCACTGCCGTGGGCAAGGATTTCCGGCAGCCGGTGTTCAGCAAGCTGGTTGGTGCATTCAACATTTCCAATATCCTGGCTGCCATGTCCGCTACCATCTATGGGCTAAATATTGATCCGCAGACTGCCGCGAAAGGGATTGCCAGCCTGGAAGCTGTTCCCGGGCGGATGGAAAGGATCGACCTGGGGCAGAATTTTACCGCCATTGTGGACTTTGCCCATACGCCCAACGCCCTGGCTGTGGCATTGCAGGCTGTACGCCAGATGACCGGGGGCAAGGTGATTGCGGTGTTCGGCTCGGCCGGGCTGCGCGACAGGGCGAAACGCCGGATGATGGCAGAAGTCTCCATTGGTCTGGCAGACCTCACCGTATTGACAGCTGAAGACCCCCGCACCGAATCTCTGGATGATATCCTGGCTGAGATGGCAGATGCAGCCGTGAGCAAAGACGGTGTGGAAGGCAGGAATTTCTGGCGGGTACCTGACAGGGGCGAGGCGATCCGGCAGGCAATCCACCTGGCAAAACCGGGAGACCTGGTGGTTGCTTGCGGTAAGGGGCATGAACAATCCATGTGTTTCGGCGAGACTGAGTATGCCTGGGATGACCGCACAGCCATGCGGGCTGCCCTGGCAGAATTCCTTAAAAAAGATGGCCCTGCCATGCCAGTATTGCCAACCAGCCTGTAAAACCGTGATACAATACTTGCCGCTGGTTCACTGATGTCTGTCACCGAGTTTAGCATCCCGCAGAAATTCAAGACCAACCGCAAAGGACCCATCCGCTGGGTACTTTCCCATGCGGTGCATAACTGGTATCTGATCCTGATAGCCACCCTTGGGGCGCTGCTTAACGCAGCCCTGATGTCGGTAACCCCGAAGTTAATTGGGAACGCTTACAACCTGATCACCGCGCCAAACGCCCGTGAAAACCTGGAAGCCCTGGGCATGATCGCGTTTTTGGTGGGAGGTACACAGCTCATCCGCGGCGGCATGCAGATGATCCGCAACCTGGGTTTTGAGCTGGTCGCCCAGCGCACCGAACGCAATGTACGCGAAGAGCTTTACATCAACCTGCTCGGGAAGAGCATGACCTTTCACAGCTTGCAACCGGTCGGCGATACCATGGCCAGGGCGACCAATGACGTACGCCAGGTGAATTTTTTCTTCAGCCCTGGGTTGAATATGGTGGTCGGGTCCCTGAATTTCCTGATCATGCCGATCATCCTGGCTCCGACCTATCATCCAGCCCTGATCATAACCCCGATTATCTTCATTGTGTTTTACTTCCTGGCGTTGTGGGAGTACCTGCATACACTCGGACCCATCACAGACAAAGTACGTTCGACATTCGGTGTTTTGAATACCCGGCTTTCAGAAGCACTGGATGGGATAGAGACGGTCAAAAGCGCATCGCAGGAAAAAGCAGAAGTTTCGCTTTTCACCAGGAATGCAAGCGGGTATAAAGATGCGGTCGTCGAGCAGGGCAAAACCGAAGCGCGTTTCCTGCCGCTGCTGTTGCTTTCGACCGCACTGGCAGGCGGCTTGCTGCATGCACTGCTCCTGCTGAGGGCAGGCGAGATCAACATGGGGCAGGTGATCGGGTATTACGGCACCCTGCTGATGCTGGACTTCCCGACTTTTGCTTCGCTGTGGGCATACTCGCAAATCGCTTCCGGATTGGCCGGCGCCAGGCGCCTGCTGGAACTGATGAACAAAGAAAACAACCTGGACCAGAATGCAACCGGGTATGAAAAACCGATGCGGGGTGAGGTGGAATTCAAAGATGTCTGTTTCCAATATGAAACGGGCGATCCGGTTCTGGAAGATATCCGATTCCACGTCAGGCCGGGGCAGACGGTGGCAATCGTCGGCCAGACGGGTTCCAGCAAAACCAGCCTGGTGAAATTGATCAACCGCACCTATGATGTCAACCGCGGCCAGGTGCTGGTAGACGGGGTGGATGTGCGTGAGTGGAACCTGGAAGCCCTGCGCAAGAATATTTCGATCATTGAACAGGACATCTTCCTTTTTTCAAGCAGCATCGCAGAGAACATTGCCTTTGGTAAACCGCATGCCACCCAGGAAGAGATTGAAGCCGCTGCCAGGGCTGCACAGGCGGATGAATTCATCCGCACCTTCAAGGATGGCTACCAAACCGTGATCGGCGAGCGCGGGGTCACCCTTTCGGGAGGACAGCGCCAAAGGCTGGCGCTGGCACGCGCATTCTTAACCGATCCGCGCATCCTCGTGCTGGATGATTCCACCAGCGCCATAGACAGTGCAACCGAAGACCTGATCCAGCGCGCCATCCATGCCGCCACCCGCGGGCGCACCACCTTTATCATCACCCACCGCCTCTCGCAGATCCGCTGGGCAGACCTGATCCTGGTAATGCGCAAAGGCAGGCTGGCTGCCATGGGTACGCACGATGAATTGTTGAAAACGTCTGAAGCTTACCGCAGGATTTTCAGTGAATCTTAAGGATTGACAGGGATAAATGGGCTTTTTTAGCGGGTTAAACGCAGAGAATTACGACCGCAAGTACAAGGACCGCGACCTTGTCAGGCGGATCCTGGTGTATTTTAAGCCGGAAACCAGGAAGATCCTGGTGGTTGCCCTGTTTACCATCCTGGTCTCACTTTTCAGCGCTTCATCGGTCCTGATCATTGCACGGGCAGTGGACCTGCTGGCGAAGGATCCCAGGCTGGCAAGCATCATCCTTGTCTCCTTTCTGGCCTTCCTTTTCGGTTTCCTCATCTGGTTATCCAACCTTATCAGCCGGAGGACGATGGTGAAAGCCATTGCCAATGTTGTTTTGCAGCTGGCAAGCGACGGATTTGCGGCATCAGCCAACCATGACCTGTCATTTTATGACGAGTATCCGTCCGGCAAGGTTGTCTCGCGGATCACTTCTGATACGCAGGATTTCGGGCAGCTGATCAACATCATCACCAATGTCGCTTCTCAGCTGCTGGAAGCTCTGGTGCTTGGGGTTGTTCTGCTCACGATCGAATGGCGGCTTTCGCTGATGGTGTTCGCCATCATGCCGATCGTGTTTGGTTTTGGGTTGTTGTTCCGGCGTTTTGCGCGCAAGGCAACCCGGCAGGGTATGCGCGCCATGGCGGATGTCAATTCCACCATCAAAGAAACCATCAGCGGCATTGCGGTGGCCAAGAATTTCCGCCAGGAAGGCAGTATTTACGCTGATTTTGCTAAAGCCAATGATAAATCCTTCCAGGTGAACTGGCGGCGCGGAATGGTGCTGGATACGGTCTTCCCTATCCTGAATTCTATCGCCGGGGTTGCCACAGCCATTCTGCTTTACGTCGGCGGCGTTTCAGCGGTCAATGCCGTCCTGACTGCTGGAGCCTGGTACCTGTTCCTGAACAGCCTGGACCGCTTCCTTTTCCCGGTGATGAACCTTTCTGCCTTCTGGTCATCGGTGCAAAACGGGTTATCGGCTGCAGAACGCGTCTTTGCCCTGATCGATGCCGAGCCTGTTGTGATCCAAAAAGATGCCCAACCTGTAAAAACCTTGAAAGGTCAGGTCGATTTTGAGCATGTTTATTTTCATTACAAAGAAGATGAACATGTGCTTGAGGATTTTGAACTGCATATCCAACCGGGTGAAAACCTGGCGCTGGTCGGGCATACCGGGGCCGGAAAGTCATCGGTAGCCAAGCTGATTGCACGGTTCTATGAATTCCAGGGCGGAAGGATCCTGATCGATGGAAAAGATATCCGCTCCTTTGACCTGGCGACTTACCGTACCCACCTGGGGATCGTCTCGCAGGTGCCGTTCCTGTTCTCCGGCAGTGTGCTGGACAACATCCGTTATGCCCGCCAGGAAGCAACGGATGCAGAAATACTTGGCCTGGCAAGGCAGATCGGGAACGGTGAATGGCTTGAAACCCTGCCCAACGGCCTGGAGACTGAAGTTGGTGAACGCGGCGCGCGCCTGAGCATGGGGCAGCGCCAGCTGGTTTCTCTCATGCGCGTCCTGGTGCAGCGGCCGGAGATCTTTGTGCTGGATGAAGCCACAGCCAGTATCGATCCCTTTACAGAATGGCAGATCCAGCAGGCATTGAACCTGATCCTGGAACGCGCAACCAGTATCCTGATCGCCCACCGCCTTTCCACGGTCAAGAGTGCTGACCGGATAATTGTGATGGATCATGGCAAGGTGATCGAAGAGGGCAGCCACACCGGTCTGCTGACTGCAGGCGGGCATTATGCCACCCTGTATAATACTTACTTCAGGCACCAGAGCCTGGAGTACGTGGAGAAATCTCGCGAACTTGTTGGAAACGGGGATTAAACAAAAAAGAGACCGCCAGATCATGGCGGTCTCTTTTTATCAGTTGTAAGAATCTCTAATTCTACCTGCGGTATCCACCGCTGCTGCGGCGGTCGCCGCCGGAATTGCGCCGGTCTCCGCCACGTCGGTCATTGCCGCCGCGGTTTCCACCGCCGGAGCGGCTGCCGCCTGTCTTGGGGCGGTCGTTAGCTGCGGCCTCTTCCGCTGTCCAGCCTTCCAGGACAGCCTGGCGGCTGAGGCGGACCTTGCCGTTTTCATCGATACCGGTGACCATCACGGTGAGTTCGTCACCCAAGTTGGCAATATCTTCCACTTTATTGACTCGTTCGCTGTCAAGCTGTGAAATATGCACCATGCCGTCCAGGCCGGGCAGGATGTTGACAAATGCTCCAAAGGATTCAATCCGCACCACTTTGCCGGTGTAGATATGCCCGATCTCGGGGCTTTCGGTCAATGCCATGATGCGCTCACGCACCAGGCTCTCGCCGACACCGTCAACCGCAGCGATAAAGACGGTTCCGTCTTCACCAATGTCAATCTTGGTTCCGGTTTCTTCCTGCAAGGCGCGGATGTTCTTTCCGCCAGGCCCGATCAGGGCGCCGATCTTGTCCTGCGGGATCTTGATGGTGGTGATTCGCGGCACATGCGGTTTCAGTTCGGGGCGGGGCGCCGGGATGGTTTCCAGAATCTTGCCCAGGATGAAGGTGCGGGCTTCTTTAGCCTGCGCCAGCGCCTGTGACATGATCTCAGGGGTGATGCCCGTGATCTTGATGTCCATCTGCAGGGCAGTGATCCCCTCGCCGGTTCCAGCAACCTTGAAGTCCATGTCGCCGAGATGGTCTTCAGCGCCCTGGATATCGGTCAGGATGGTGTAGGTATCGCCTTCTTTGATCAAACCCATTGCCACTCCGGCAACAGGAGCTTTGATCGGTACACCGGTATCCATTAAAGCCAGGGTTGAACCGCACACGGATGCCATTGAGCTGGAACCATTGGATGCCAGCACTTCGGACACCAGGCGGATGGTGTAGGGGAATTCGGTCTCATCGGGCAGTACGGGCACCAGGGCGCGTTCTGCCAGTGCGCCATGACCGATCTCACGCCGGCTCTGTCCGCCGAGGCGTTTGACCTCGCCAGTGCAGTAAGGCGGGAAGTTGTAGTGGTGCATGTAGCGCTTGGAGTCATTCGGTGACAGCGAATCGAGTTCCTGGGCTTCCTTGGGGGTGCCAAGGGTGGCCAGGGTGAGCACCTGGGTTTCGCCGCGGGTGAATAAGCCGGCACCATGTGCGCGGGGTGAAAGACCAACCTCGCACCAGATGGGGCGGATCTCGTCAACGGCACGCCCGTCAAGGCGTTTCTTGTCAAACAGGATGCGGTTGCGGACTGCCTGTTTCATCACCTCGTGGAAGGCTTCTTTGACTTTTCCGGCTTTTTCCGGTTCCTCGGGGGTTACAAAAGCTTCAACCGCTTCCGTCTCGAGGGCTTTCATCGCGTCGTTGAATTCTTCTTTTGCGAGCGGAGCATTAAGGGTTTCAACCAGTTTTGTGCTGAACCGGGAAGATACCTGCTCTACCAGTGCCTGGTCGATGCTGAACAGTGGGACATCGCGTTTGGCTTTGCCCACTTCAGCCGCCATTTGCAGCTGAAGGTCAATGATCGGCTGGATGGATTGGTGACCAAGGGTTAGTGCAGCCACCATATCTTCTTCTTTGACTTCGAGTGCGCCGCACTCTACCATTAAAACAGCATCGCGTGTTCCGGCAATGCGCAGGTCGATATCGGATTCGTCAAGCTGGGCGTAAGTCGGGTTGATAACCCATTCTCCCTCAACTCTGCCGACGCGCACACAACCGACAGGTCCGCCCCACGGAATATCGGAGATCATCAGCGCTGCAGACGCAGCGTTAACAGCCAGGACATCCAGAGGAAGTTCCATGTCTGATGAAAGTGTGGACATGATGACCTGTACCTCGTTGCGCATATCCTGCGAGAAGAGCGGGCGCAAGGGGCGGTCGGTCAGGCGGGCAGTCAGGACTGCCTCGGCTGGGGGTCGGCCTTCACGGCGGAAGAACGAACCGGGGATACGCCCGCCGGCATACAGTTTTTCTTCATATTCTACGGTGAGGGGGAAGAAGTCTTGTCCCTCACGGGGCTCGTTGCCCATTGTGGCGGCTGCAAAGACAATGTTGTCGCCAACACGCACTGTTACCGCACCGCCTGCCTGGGCAGCCAGTTTACCGGTTTCATAGGTAAAAGGTCGACCACCCACCTCGGTTGAATACATTTTCGATTCAGGTTTCATTTGTTTCCCTATTCTATTGTTCCCACCTTGTTAGGGACTGAAAACGAGCCAGAAATCCTTTCCGGATCCTTTTCAATACCCAACCGGTGGGGAAATGGGGTAGATGGGATCGCCCATCTACCCGGTTTGTTTGTTACGAACTATTTCATCCGCAGGTTCAGGTTTTCCACCAGAGCCTTGTAGCGGGCGAAATCTTTTTTGCGGAGATACGCCAGCATCCCGCGGCGCTGCCCGACCAGCCGCAGTAATCCGCGGCGGGTGGATTCATCGTGCTTGTGGATGCGCAGGTGCTCGGTCAGTTCTTTGATACGGGAGGTCATGATTGCGATCTGGACCTCGGCTGAACCGGTATCTCCCTCATGCGTTTTGTAAGTTTCAATGATGCTTTGTTTTGCTTCTTTCTTCATGACGTCTGCTTTTCTCCTAAATATTATGTGCAGGTCTCCATGCCGGCAGCCTTAGCCGCAGGCAGGACCAGTCGACTAACAATTATACTACATAAAAAGAAGAGTAAGAAGGTCGGGATTACAGGCCTTGTAATGGATCATCCCGGTCAAGCGTGTCCGGCGTGGTTACCCCCATGCCAGCAAGCCAGGAAATATCCAGCTGCCAGTTGTGCATGCTGCGCTGTTCATAGACATCAAATACCTCATCCAGGTAATTGACCACCTGAGACCGGCTCCAGTTATTGATCTCAGCCAGGTGATCTTCTGCCTGGTAGTGCCAACCCATCTTTCTGGCAAGCGCCATGTGCTTGACCCGGTGGCAATCACGGCACAACGCGACCAGCCCGGCCAATGACTGCACATGGGTTTCATCATCATAGTGCCAGATCTCATGGCATTCAAGGGATCGGCCGTTACCTGATGAATGGCAGATTTCACAGCGGTACTTCGCCTGGAAAAAGCACTGCTGCCTTAAGTTTTCCCAATCCTTTTTGCTTAAATTCGATCTCAGGTTGGAGAAGAAGCAGGTTTGCGGGACAAGTTCAACGGTCAGCTTCATATCAGGTAATCAGGATCCATTCTCTTCAGGGGACGCCGTGCGTATTTCTGCCAAAAGCGAGCTCCTGACCGGTTCATCAAATTCGGCAATTGCTTTCCTGAGAACGCTTGCAGAGGCATCCGATACGCCCAGCCGGATGGACTGGCGAATAAAGTATGCTGTTTCTGCCGGGCTGCGTTTTCTCAGTTGCCTGAAAATCTCCAGTAAACCCTCCCGTAGGGGCTGGGGATGGGACTGCATAATGCCGGTGAGCATATCGAAGATTGGCGGGATGTTTTCGAAAGCAGGTTCACCCAGTAAGGTCTGAATCAGGTACGCAGCCAACCGGTGGCTAGGCAGGTCCTGGCTGGAAGACCAATCCTTTAGCAGCGCAAGCAGTATTTCCGGTTGGTAGCGGCGGATGGCAGCGGTACTTTTCTCCAGCATAGGCTTGAGCACCTTGATATCTTTCGTCTCGGCAGACCAGGCCTGGATACGTGAGCTGATGTCATCCGACCGGTTTGAGGGTAGCATACCCAGCAGGGATGCTGCGAACAGCTTTGGCTCCAGCATGCTTTCCTGCCAGAGCGTATCTGCCAGTGCCAGGGCGGCGGCAGGGTTTTCTTCACAGCGGGCTCGCAGATCGAGTTCCAGCTGACGGATTACCAGGGGAGGAACATGGTAAGCCTGCTGAACATGTTTTTTCAATACCAGGTCACCCGGGCGGTAAACCCGGTCTGCATAATAGCTGAAGAGATTGTGCAGTTCGCGGGTGAATTCCTCCGGGCGCGTGAACCGCCAGATCAACCCGTCGATCTGGGTTTTTAACCTTGATTGGTCAACTGCTGGCATGGTTCAGACTGGTCCCCAATTTTTTGCCTGGGAAGGAAGTGCATTCCTGTACTGAAGATTTTCCAGAATAAAGGTTAGTAAGCCCTGGCAAAATAGACTTTTTCTTCTGCCGGCTGGCCGCAATAAATGCACCTGCCCTTGCCACCTTCCTGGTCGAGCGGAATGCAGCGGGTGGTAGCTTTGGTATCTTCTTTAATCTTTGCTTCGCACTCTGCGCTGCCGCACCACCAGGTGTATGCCCAGCCGTTCTGTACGATCTCTTTCAGGTGCTCGTAGTCGCGGGGTTCGAATATATGTTCATCCCTGAATCGGGTCGCCTTTGCAAGCAGGCCTGCCTGTACTTCGTCCAGCAGGCTGCCTATCTGGGCTGCCAGGTTTTCCATCGAAAGGATGCTCTTGCCGGGTTTGCCGGGGATGTCCCTGCGGGCGGTCATCACGCTGTGTTTTTCCACATCCTTGGGGCCGATCTCCAGGCGCAGGGGTACCCCCCGCATTTCCCAATCGTTGAACTTAAATCCGGGAGTCACCTCTGTGCGGTCATCCACCTTAATCCGGAATTCGGAGAGCATACCCTTGACCTGCTCCACAACTGGCAGGACGGCTGATTTCTCTTCATCATTGCGGTAGATGGGGACGATCACCACCTGGATGGGAGCCAGTTTTGGGGGAAGCACCAGGCCCTGGTCGTCGCCGTGGGTCATGATGATCGCTCCAACAAAACGGGTCGATAATCCCCATGAGGTGGTCCAACAGTATTGAAGGGTGTTGGATTCATCCAGGAAACGGATGTCGAAGGCATTGGCAAAGTTCTGACCCAGATTGTGCGAAGTTCCGGACTGGAGCGCGCGGGTGTCTCCCATCATGGCTTCGATGGTGTAGGAGTGCTGGGCACCGGCGAATTTTTCGGTGGCGCTCTTCCTGCCAGGGATGACCGGCACTGCAGCATCGTTTATAGCAAAATCGGCATACTGGTTGAGCATGCGGATGGTCTCTTCTTCTGCTTCTGCCGCGGTGGCATGGGCGGTGTGCCCTTCCTGCCAGTAAAATTCAAGGGTGCGCAGGAACAGGCGGGTGCGCATTTCCCAGCGCACGACGTTAGCCCACTGGTTGATCAGTACAGGCAGGTCGCGGTAAGACTTGATCCATTTCGAGTACATGTGCCCGATGATCGTTTCCGAAGTAGGCCTGACTACCAGCGGCTCTTCCAGGGTTTCACCTCCGCCGATCGTCACCACAGCCAGTTCTGGCGAGAAACCTTCGACATGCTCTTTCTCTTTTTCGAGGAATGACATGGGGATGAACAACGGGAAAGCTGCATTGACATGCCCGGTTGCCTTGAAGCGCCGGTCAAGTGCGGATTGGATATTCTCCCATAAGGCCCATCCATACGGCCGCACAACCATACAGCCGCGCACTGGGGCATAATCTGCCAGTTCAGCACGCTGTACCAGGGTGTTATACCATTCGGAATAATTTTCTGCTCGGGTTGGTAATTTCTCTTCGCTCATTGAATTCTCTGCTCTCAGGACTCAGCCAGATTTTCCTGGCTGGTGATTGTTCAATTGGTTCACGGCACTTTCAACATCTGGAACGAACTGGAGCCATTCCCAATCATGTTCTTTGATATATTGACCTAGATTGGCGTGCAGACTGTTAAAGACCTGCTGCCATCCATCGCCGATCACAATACAGGGTTTCGGATCCAGGGATTTGACAAGCAGGCGGTTCCACATCATCAAGATCTCTGCCAGTGTGCCCACACCTCCCGGCAGGGCAATGGCAGCATCGCATCCATCCAGCAGGCCGATCAGTCGTTCGTGCAGGGTGGCGTAACGCCATTCTTCCTTAACCCACTGGTTCGGCTGAACGGAACGCCAGGCTTCGATCTCCTCACAGGTAACACCGACAACATGCGACCCGGCATTATGTGCACCACGTGAAGCGGCTTCCATCATGCCGATATAGCCGCCGGTAAGAACGGTGTGACCGCCTTCGCCCAACAATTTCCCTAACCGGTAGGCTTCCTCGTAGGCAGGTTCACCGGGTTTTGCGTTTGCTGCGCCAAATACAGATACTTTCATTGCCTCTCCTGAATTCGTCAATTGTACCTTAATTATTATCCGGCCGTCCGATGCCCGGCTTCAGGGCTTCCAGGGCTATCCGGGCTGAAGTGACCTGTTCAGGATGCCAGCCGCTCTCTGAAACCATAGCCCTCAGGTGGTCAAGCACTACCTGCCTGCTGGCAGGATCCAAATCCGCATACGTATTGCGGATCTCTTCAGGGTTCCTCGATAAAAGGGAATTCCAGATCATCTCCAGGTTATTCATCAACCATATCCTTATTACAAAAAGAAAAGAACCAGGCGTTCGCACCTGGTTCTTATTGGTTCCTTGAAAAAACTACTCTTCCTTGCGGCTCTCAAGTTCCTTCTGCCGGGCGGCGATGATATCTGCTGCCACATGCTGCGGAACGATCTCATGGTGGTCATATTCCATGGTGAAGATGCCGCGGCCGCCGGTGATCGAACGCAACTGGGTTGTGTAACGCTGCATTTCAGCCAGCGGAACCTGGGCTGAAACGGTGGACTTGCCTTTTTCGGTATCCATACCCTGGACACGCGCCCGACGGGTGTTCAGGTCGCCCAAAACATCACCCATGTGATTTTCGGGCACGATGATCTTCACGTTCATGATCGGCTCAAGCAGGATGGGGTTGGCATCCTTGAAGGCCAGCTTGAAGGCTTCACGCCCGGCAATTTCGAAAGCGATCGGTTTGGAGTCAACCGGGTGCTCTTTCCCATCAAAAACGGCCACGCGCACACCGGAAACCGGGTAACCTGCCAGCACGCCTTCTTTCATGACGCTGCGGATACCTTTTTCAATGGCAGGAATATAGCTGGCGGAAATAGCGCCGCCAAAGATCTCGTTGGCGATCTCAAAATCGCCATCGGGGAAAGGCTCGACCCGCAGGTGAACCTCACCAAACTGGCCGGATCCGCCGGTCTGTTTTTTGTGGCGGTACATGGCTGAAGCTTTTTTGTTGATGGCTTCCTGGTAAGGAACTTTGGGGATATCGGTCAGCAGGTTGACCTGGAACTTGCTCTCAGCCCTGCGGATGGCGACATCGATATGCTGGTCGCCCATACCCTGCAGGATGGTCTGGTTGGTGGTCCCATCCATGCGCCAGGAGAGGGTCATATCCTCTTCGCACAGCCGGGTGAGTGATGAACTGATCTTGGTCGAGTCGGCCTGAGTCTTGGGGAAGATGGCCACCTGGAAAAGAGAATGGGGGAATTCTGGAACGGGAATGCTGTAATTGCTGCTCTTGTCACAGAAGGTGTTGCCGGTCGTGGTTTCACCAAGTTTGGCAACGGTGCCGATATCGCCTGCATGCAGGGTCTTTACCGGAATGGATTCTTTTCCCCGGGTAACCGAAAGGGAACTGAGCCTTTCTTCGATACCCTTGGTGCTGTTCCATACCCGGCTGTCTGCAACCAGTGCCCCTGAGTAAATGCGGAAGAAGGTTTGTTTTCCGACAAAGGGATCAGCGGTGGTTTTCCATACATAAGCTGCCAGCGGGCTGCCATCGGTGGCTTTTAATTCTACTTTCTCGCCTTTAGCTGTTGCTGCAGCCGGGGCTGCATCTGCAGGTGAGGGGAGCAAGTCAACTACTGCATCGAGGAGGCGGCTGGTACCGATTTCAGCGCTTCCGGCAGCAATCAGGACGGGGATGAATGAGCGGGAAATGACTGCCGCACGCAGACCGCGTACGATCTCCTCATCGGAGAGCACACCGCTTTCAAAGAACTTTTCCATCAGCTGGTCATCGCCTTCTGCCGCTGCTTCGATTACGGTGCTGCGGGCAGCTTCAGCTTCAGCTTGGTATTCAGCAGGAATATCCACTACCGTTTTGCCGTCACCTTTATAGGCTTTCATGGTGAGCAGATCGATCACACCCTGGAATTCCAGTTTTTCTCCCCAGGGGATCTGGAGAGGCAGGAAACGGGTATCTGAGATCCCGTCCATGGATGCGAGCGCTTTTTGGAAATTGGCGTTCTCGCGGTTCATCTTATTGACCACCAGGATGCGAGGCAGGTTGAATTTGTCACAATAGTTCCAGGAAATTTCGGTTCCAACCTCACGGCCTGAAACGGCATCCACCAGCACCAGGGCTGCGTCAGCCACGCTAATGGCTGAGATCACTTCGCCCACAAAATCGGTATATCCCGGGGTATCCAGGAAGTTAACCTTATGGTCGCGGTATTCAACGGGGATAACACTGGTATACAGGGAAATTCCGCGGCGGATCTCCTCCTCATCAAAATCTGAAGCGGTGGTGCCGTCTTCGATCTTCCCCATGCGGGTGGTTGCACCCGTGAAGTGGAGAAAAGCTTCTGTCAGGATAGTTTTGCCGGCGCTGCTGTGGGATGTGATGACGATGTTACGAATGGACTCGGTAGAATATTCTTTCATGAAAACGAATTCCTTCTCTTTACGCGATAATAGCCGCAAGCGGCTCAATTTACCCTTTGGGTTCTGCGAAAACCCTTGCAATTATATCAGACGTTCAGGAGTCTGCAACCAGAACTTTTTCCATTCTCCAGGCAGGCTGCTCTACTTTATGCCAGGTTCCATTCTCATCAGGATAGCTCCATACACCTGGCTCATGGGCAGTGACAGTAAATCCCAGCCTTTCGTACAGGTGCTGGGCGCGTGGGTTATCCTTGGCAACATTCAGGGTAGCAATCCTAATCCCCCGTTTCACCAGTTCTGCTTCCACCGTGTCCATTAACACAGTTCCAATCCCCAGGCAGCGAAACTGGGGCTTGATGCGGATCGAATACATATATGCCCTGTCAGTCCCGTTAGCCAGCTCCGGACGGTCGCAGATGAACTGGACAAAAACCTGGCCGATCACTCCCTCAGCAGGAAGGGTCACTACCCAGGCAGCCAGTTTTCCTGTCTTCATGCGCAAGTATGCGTTTTCATACACCCTGCGGAAATGCTTGTATTCACCGTTCCACTCCAATGACGGAAGGTCGGATTCTTCCAGGGGACGGATCACCAGTTGTGACAGGAGTTCTTCACGATGATGCAGTTGTTCCATGCGATCTATTCCGGCAGCTGTTTGAGTATTTGCTGCAAGTACTGGTCTTCCTCTGCAGTAGAGGTAATCCTGCCATCCAGCCAGGCGGTGCGTAATCCAGCCAAAATCTTTTTGTAAACTGGACCGGGAGGAACCTGCATTTCCTGGAGCCGGATGCCGTCTGTGACTGGGCGGACATGCTTCCATTCTTTCGTGTACTGCCGGATGCGCTCTTTGCTGCCGGCTGGGATATCCATATGGTAGGCAGCATAAAGCGCTTCAGCCGGTACGGCATCCAACCGGTTGACCACCTGGCCAGGTGTAAGCGATGCCAGACTTTCCAGGTCTTCCCAAAGCTTGCGGAAAGCTGTCAAGCAGAGCAAGGTATGGTGCGGCAGGCGCAGCCTTGCTGCAACAGCGCGCAGCTTATCCGGGTTCATTCTTCCCAGCCAAACGATATAAGCAAGCACACGACGGGTGTGCATGGACGGATCAACTTCCCAGGCATCATCCGGCGGGGTTTTCAACACCGCGGAAAATTGCAGCCCAATATCAGGCTGCCAGTTTAACTCTGGGTGTATGGCAGGCAGTAATTCCAGCTCCAGCAGTCGGGAAAAAATACGGTCCGGATTGGGTTCCGCCATCATCAGGTCGAGTTCGTGGCGCAGCCGGTCTCCGCTAACCTGGCGAAGTAAAGCTTTCGCCTCGAGGAGGAGCTGCATGGTGCGGGTTTCGATCTGGAAAGTAAAGCGCTGTTCAAACCGGACTGCACGTAAGATGCGGGTAGGATCATCTACAAAGGAAAGCGAATGGAGCACCCTCACCAGGCCGCGCTGAAGGTCACTTGCACCATCCCAGTAATCGTACAGAGCGCCGTAATGCTTTCCGTCCAGGCGGAGGGCTAAAGTATTGATGGTAAAGTCCCGCCGCTGCAAGTCCAGCTTGATACTGGATTTTTCCACCGTGGGCAGGGCTGAGGGGTAATCATAGAATTCCCGCCTGGCGCTGATTAAGTCAATGCTGACGGGTAATTGAACAGGTGCATCATCCGCAAATTCCGGCAGTGATGCGGTCAGCTGGTCGTGAATGTCAGCGATCCACCACTTGGCGGTACCAAAGCGCCTGTGGCTGACCACCCTGCCGCCATACAGGTTTGCCAGCTGTTTGGCAAGTTGGATTGCATCCCCTTCCACGACGATATCAAAGTCCAGCCCCGGGCGGTTTAATAACAGGTCGCGCACAAAACCGCCGACGATATACGCCGGGAGATGATTCTTGTAAGATTCGGCAGCAATCAATTTTAACAAGCCCAGTCGTGCCGGCGGCAAGGCAGCCTCGAGTTTTTCTGAAAGGTTCGGCCGCTTGTGATGGGGTTCTCCATTCATGGAAAGAGTCTTCAACAGGTCGGTACGGGTGACGATTCCCACAATTTGGCCGTTTTGCAGGTCAATAACCGGAACCTGCCCCCATCCGCTGCTGCTCATGGTTTGCTGCAGGTCTTCAAGCGGTTCAGCCGGGTGTGCAGTTACTTCTCCGGCTTCCATCAGGCTGCGGGCAGGCAAGTCCAGGTTATGGGCAATGGCGCGGTCGACTGCCCTGCGGGTGAGCAGTCCGATTACTTTCCCTTCTTCAACTACGGGGTAGCCTTCATATCCGTACTTCTGCATCAGGATGGCGGCTTCGGTGGCGGGGGTCTGCGGCGAAAGCAGCAGCGGCCGGCGCGACATGATCTGCCCGACCGTTACGGGCGGCATGACATGCTCGGGCAATACCCGGATAAGTTCCTGGTGTACCTGGTGCAGTGGTTCAACGCCTGCCAGCCAGTCCTTTAATTTTTCCGGGTCGATCAGCGCTGCAGCTGCGCGTGAATGTCCACCTCCACCGAAGTGAGCAGCCACTCCAGCTGCATTGATGCGGTCGGTCGTTGAGCGGGCAACCAGCCGGATGCCTTCCTTGGTCAGAACGGTGATGAAAAGTCCATCCGGGTCCAGCAGGTCGCGTAATTTATGAGCGATGCTGGACACTTCATCTGTCATGCTGCTGGCTTCTGTGCTGCTGACCACCACTTTCTGTCCATGAATGCTGATGGTCTCTGCTGATGCCAGGAGCTGGTCATACACCTGACGCTGTTCATTCGAAAGCGGAGGATTGAGGAAACTGCTGACAACCGTCAGGTTGGCACCGTTTTCAAGCAAATATGCTGCAGCGTGAATGTCGCGCGGGGTGGTCGAACTGTAGGTCAGCGATCCGGTGTCTTCATAGATACCCAGCAGCAGAAGGGTGGCATACAGCGGCTGAATTCCGCCATTGCGGTTCTGCTGCAAGATTTCAACAAAGCTGGTGGTGCAGGACCCTAATGCCTGGGTATTGAGCACCCATTCAGTTGGCAGGTCTGTCCGGGGGATGTGGTGGTCGATCACCAGTACGCTGGCATCATGCCTTATACCTCGCAGGGTTACCAGTGACTGGGTGTCCACCAGGATGACCGATTCGATCGGTCCAGCGGGGAGTTCCCTGGCATCTACGAAAGGCAGCTCTGAGCTGTAAAGGTTGTAAAAATTGTGCACGTTGCGGTTCATTCGCCGCGGCAGGACGGCAATGGCGTCTGGATATACCAGGCTGGCTCCCAATACCGCTGCCAGGGCGTCAAAATCCGCTTGTTCGTGGGTCAGAATTACCTGCATAAGCGTATTGTATCCTATTGCGGCTGAAACCATTAAAAAAACCTGGCGGGGGTTTCCGCCAGGTTCAAGATGCCGTTAAGGGTCAGGCTTCCTTCCAGCCTTCCCTTACATAGGTGGTTAGCTCAGATACGCTCAAACCCTGGATGCCAAGCTTATCGATCGTCCTGCCGCTGCGCCGGTAATCGGTGCGGTGAATGATACATCCAAGCCGCACGATACTGTCAATAGCGTTGGTGGAAACCCCATACCTGGTACCCAGTTCAGCAATCGGCACCAGACTCATGGGAACATCCTCAAAGATGTAGCGGTGGTTCATGGTAGCGGGTGCTTTAATACCATAATATCCCGATTGGTTATGTATAGCTTCATGCAGGTCGTTCCCGCTGACGTTGTAAGCGAGAGACAGCCATTCCATGGCGTTCCGCGCCCGAATACCAAGTGCGGCTGCCACGGTCACCCGTTCACGGTCAAGTACTTCCAGCACTCTTGCGATGGACGGGGTAACCCCATCGATGTAATACTCAAAATCGCCGTGGGTGGATTCTATCCGTCCGGCGTTGAGGATGGTGATTGCCGGATGGAAAATGGCTCCCATATTGTTCAACCCGGTGTGCAGGGTGTCCACTCCGTCTATGAACTGGGGGAATACCGACCGGATGGCAGTCAGAACCGTCTTGTTGTGGATAGCAGGTAAGGCGGCAAGTGGAACTGCCTCTTTGATGCGGAAAATGCGCGCCTGGGCAGGACCGTCTGTCCGGCTGGCATAGATGAAGGTTTCTGTTTCTGCCAGGATGTAATGGGCAGTGCAGCCGTTCTTTCGCAGCACATTGTCAAACTCGATACACCCGCAGGTGCGGCCGGGGTGCAGGACAATAATCTGACCGTCTTTCAAGTGAGGGGCACACAGTTTTGCTACATCCGCATGGGCTGAAGATGGAAGGACTACCATGATCATCTCAGCACCTTCCAGCGCTTCCTTCATGTCCGAGGTGACTTTTATAATCCTGGCAAACCCATGTGGACCGCCATCATAACTTTCCAGGTCTATCCCTCCACGCTCCCCAATGATGCGCACATGGTTAAATGAGCGGTTGTAAAGGGTGATCTCCCTGCCCATGAGCGCAAGGTGGGCCGCCATGGCTTTACCCCCGTGCCCGGCTCCGATGACTGTAATTCTAGTTGGTTCGTTCATTCATACCTCCTATTCTTTCAAATCCAGCATGCGGATGCGCTCAAGCTCATTGATCGCGTTCCCAAAACGGTCAACCGCTTCACATGCACCGTTTATGATGTTCGTGCGGGCAATACCCTGCCCGTAAGGGTTGTTCTTCAATTGGGGGGCATCCATGATGCCTGTGCTTACTGCCCTGGTGAGCACAACCGGGTCGATAAGCGGGTCAATTTCAGAGTTGCCAGACAATGCCCGGATGGCATTCAAGGTGGTTTCCGCTTCTTCGATCAGGAAATCTTTCCGGGTGATTACCGCCTGGTCCTGCAGCATATCCGGTTGGGTGGAGAGGGCATTTTCGATTGCCCGGCGGGCCATATGACCGGCTTCTATAACCTCATCTGCCGTAGCAGCATGGTCAGCTTCGGTAAACCCGACAATATGGATGATGTGCGGACGCAGGCTCATCTGGAGGTATATGCTGGTGGCAAGATGGGCACGGGCTTCAGCCAGGTTAAGTGGATAACTTAATAAGCCTGTGCGGGCTTGTTTCCAGATGCGGAATTCGGGGGTCTTTAATCCGTCAATCATTTCCAGGATGGCAAGCATCTTGGCCAGGTCCATCTGGTCAGATAAACCCGGCGGGCTGTTAAACATCATCTGGGCGATGTAGTCTTTTACGCCGAATGCCCTGGCGTTATAGGCGGACAGATAGGCAGATACAACAAAGACCACATCTGAGGAATCACGCATGCCCCAGTGATGGGGTTCATTCAACTCGACCGGGATGTTTCTTTCACCGTACCAGGCCATGACCTTCTGGTGTTCACGGATTGAACCTTCCATATCCCAGGGTCCGCGCCCGTCCATTTGATTAAACCAGAAAAGCGGAATTGCGCACCAGGCATTATGGATGGTATCTACAAACACCTCTGCCATACGGATGAAGTCATCTGTCCCTGAATAAGTCCGTAAGAGGGGAAAATTGCCACGCTGGCTGGCCTGGTAGAGCTCTCGGAATTCCTGGATAGATCGGACAGGTACTCCGCCAGCTCCGCGCCGGCGGGGGTTCTGCCGTTCGGGGTGGAAGAAGTTTTCCTGGGTTTCCTGGTCCACTCCCAGAGAAATAACGTCGATGACCCGCGCTTCAGCAATCTTTTCGATCCCTTTTAGCGTTGCATCATAATCCGGCAGTCCGAAGTGATGGCGCAGGATCGGGTAGGGGGATTTCCATTTGATCCGTGCCACTGCTGAAGATGGATAGCTGTGCGGGTCTTCTGGTGTATAACTTTCCCCTTTAAGATATGCCAGCAATTCTTCTGCCGGCTGGCTGCCGTCAAATACACCATCAAAAAATCCCAGCTTGCCAGCCCTTTCGGCAACCGGGGGAGTACCGCCGAAGACAAAATGGACTCCCTTATCCCTCAGGTGGTCTGCCGCTTCTGCCAGTTCGCCCAGCAGCCGTTCCCCTGTCTCGGGAGTCAGCCTGTACGAAACGCCTACCAGTTTGGCATTTTCACGTTCCGCTGCGGCAAGCAGCTCATCGATTGATACGGCTGGCCCCAGGAATATGGGATGCCAGCCGGCCTGTTCTGCCAGCCGTAAAAAATGGGTGATGCCGGCGACATGAACACATTCACCGATGGCGGCTGCTATAACGGTTTTCATCAGGTACCTCCTTTTAGGGATGAGCGGCGGATGATCAGTGCAGGTTCGGGCACTTCAGGGATGGCAATCTCCTTTTTCTTGTGGATTACTGACATCAATATCGCAACTGCCTGCCTGGCGATTTGATAAATAGGAATTTCAACCGTCGTCAACGGGGTATCGCTGAAAGCAGATTCCGAAATACCACCGAATCCGGTAACCCCAATATCCCGGCCAGCCGTGATCTTATTTTCCCGTAGCGCATGCAGAACACCAAAAGCAGTCTCATCAGATATGCACACGATCGCATCCGGACGGAACCGGTTTTTAAGCATCTGCAGGGCAGCATCGTACCCGGCAGATGATGCAAAATTACCCGTGAAAACCAGGTCCGGGAAAAAAGTCAGCTGATTTGCTTCCAATCCTTCTTTGAACCCCTCCAGCCTGTCAAGGTGGAAGACTGAATCGGCGTCTCCGCCAATAAATGCCAGCCTCTGGTAGCCCTCACTTTTTAAGTGGGCAATTATCCTGGGTAGCATGTATTTATAGGAACCTTCCAACACGGGGTAATCGACTGCATCACTGCTTCGGGCGAAACCCACAAAAGGCATGGCTTCTTGATCCAGGAACTGCACGCGCCAGTCTTCCTTGCGGAGTCGTCCCAGGATGATCCCATCCACTTTCTGTGAGCGCGATAGGCGTTTAAAAATTGCTTTTTCTTGGTCCGAATTTGGTGACGCAATGGACACCATCAGGTCCACACCATGCACAGCCGCTTCGTCAGCCAGGCCTGAAAGCGTGTTTGCAATGGTCGGATCGCTAAAACGCGCTTGGTACGAAGAAAGAATGTACCCAATGGCGTCGGTCTTCCTGCGGCGGAGCTGCCTGGCTGCCTGGTTAGGGGCATAGCCCATCTCTGCAGCGGTTTCAAGGATGCGCACGCGGGTTCGGTTAGACACATCAGGGTAACCATCGAGCGCCCTGGACACGGTTGTAATAGATAAATTGAGCTGCCTCGCAATATCGCGAATGGTAACAGGTTTCATGTTTAAATTATTGCTCCAAAACGTTTTGGTCGACAGAATTTATTATATAATAATTTTCGGAGAATTGCATTAAAAACGAATTCAGGAGTATGCCATGCAAGTAAAGCTCTGGATGAAGAAAGCAGTTTTTTCCATTTCGCAAGGCCAATCCCTGGGCCAGGCAGCTGAGCTTTTTATCGAACACCATATCGGAACTTTGCCGGTAATTGACCTTTCAGGCAAACTGGTTGGTGTAATTACTCTTGCCGATGTTTTGCAGGTCGGCATGCCTGATTTTATCCAGCTGGTTGATGATTTTAAGTTTGTGCATGACTTTGGTGCCATGGAACGGTACATCCCGGATAGGAAAACTCTAAACCATTCTGTGGACGAAAAAATGCAAGATCCTGTTTCTGTGGAGGAAAACAGCACTATCCTGCATGCGGCAGCCATTATGTTGCAAAGCAAGCTGCGCGACCTGCCCGTAACTGATTCCGAAGGAAAGTTGATCGGGATCGTATCCCATGTGGATATCGGTGTTGCGCTTATTCGCAACTGGAACTTATTAGGATAGGCGAATCCATGAATCAGGCTGCAATAATCATTGCATGGTTGATCCTGTTCAGCACCCTGGCGCTGATTCTCAGCGAGAAGTTGCCGCGCAGCGTGGCTGCCATGCTTGGTGCTTTCCTCATGGTCACTGCAGGGCTTGTACTGGGTTTTTATAATGAGTATGACGCCGTTCTATCCATAGATTTCAATACCCTTGGGCTGCTGATGGGGATGATGATCCTTGTGGTACTGCTTGAAACAACGGGTTTCTTCCAGTACATAGCAATCAGGGCTGCCCAAATGTCGCGCGGAAAGCCGGTCTTGCTGCTGCTCATGCTGGGCGGGGTCACTTCGGTTGTTTCCATGTTCCTGGACAACGTCACAACGGTTGTTTTGATCGCACCAGTAACCATCCTGGTAAGCGAGATCATGGGCATCAACCCGCTGCCGTACCTGATGGCCGAAGCCATGCTGTCTAACATCGGCGGTGTGGCAACCCTGGTGGGCGACCCTCCCAATGTATTGATCGCATCTGCAGCTGAATTTACATTTGTTGATTTTCTTGTGCACAGCCTGCCGATTGTAATCGTTGTCTGGTTCTCAGTCCTGGGACTGATCCGCTGGCTTTTCCGCAAGGAGATGGACATCAGCAAAGAAACCCCTGAAGCACTGCTTGCGCTCGACCCCCGGCAGGCATTGAAAGACCGAAAAGGCGTAATTAAGGTCATCGTGATGACATCGGTTGCTGTGCTTTTCTTTCTGCTTGAAGATTGGATCGGGATCACCCCATCCATGATCGCCCTGGGGGCTGCCACCATTGCGGTTATCTGGGTCAACCCGTCATTTAAGGAGGTCCTGCGTCATATAGAATGGGAAGTACTGGTATTCTTTGCCGGGTTGTTCATCTGTGTCGGTGGCGTAGAAGCAGCCGGTGGATTTGATATCCTGGCGGATTGGGTCCATGGTGCCAGCAGCCTGCCACCGGGCGTGTTTGGTTTGATCATCTTGTGGTTGGTTGCTATCCTGTCGGCATTTGTGGATAATGTTCCCATCACCATCGCCATGATACCGATCATCCTAAGCCTTGAATCAAGCGGTATCTCAGTGCAGCATTTATGGTGGGCGGTGGTATTTGGCGCCGGGTTTGGCGGCAACGGTACCGTGATCGGCTCTACCGCCAATGTGGTGGTGGCAGGGCTGTCCGAGAAAACTCGTTACCCGATCACACCCAGGTTGTGGAGTAAACGCGGTTTCCCGGCCATGATATTATCCTGCCTGGTGGCCAGCATTCTCTACCTGGCTTTGATCAACCTGATGATGGGAATCTGATGGTATCCCGGGAAGTTTTAGCCGGTTTTCCCCCTTTTGCAAGTTTAAGTGACAAGACCCTGGCATGCATTGGGGATGCTTGTCGGTTGGAAAACTATCAGCGATCTGAAACGGTGATCCTGGAAGGCGACCCCGCTGATGCTGCGTTCTTTATGCTGCAAGGCGAGGTCAAAGTGTACCGCATGACCAGGATCGGCAAGGAACACGTGTTATCCCGTATGAAAGCCGGCCAGTCTTTCAATACGATCCCGCTCCTGGGAGAGGAAGACATCACGCATTCCAGCGTGGAAACGCTTACACAGGTGACCCTGCTGCGGATCCTGAAACAGGATTTCCTTGCCTTGCTGCAAACCTGCCCGGATTTTACCTTTGTCATGCTGCGTGATTTCTCAAACCGCTTGCGCAAAATGACCGATATGGTGGAAAGCTTTGCCCTGCATTCGGTACGCGGCAGGCTAGCGCAATTCCTCATCCGCCAGGCAGATCAGGGCAAGTATGCCCCCCGGTACACCCGGGATGATATTGCGCGCGAGATCGGTACAGTGCGGGATGTGGTTGGCAGGCTGTTAAAAGCATTTGAAGAGAAAGGTTATATACGCCGGGAGGGCAGGCGGGTGATCCTTCAGGACCGGGCAGGGTTGGAAGCGGAAGCTGAAACATAGTTTTTTTCCAGTATGCGATAAATAAGACAAAAGTCGTAGTATTTCGGACGAGGACCTGATATAGTATTGGCATGAATGAGCAAGAACGCCAACCATTAGCAGCCTTACCTGAAATCCGTTTGGAAAGATGCACCCGATGCGGTGCCTGTGTCACTGCCTGCCCTGAAGGTGTCTTAGACTTGCTTGCCGGCGGTCCCGTTATCGCTTGGGCTGACCAGTGCACCTGTTGCGGCATTTGTGAGGACATCTGCCCGGAGGAGACAATCCGCTGTGAATTAGAAATTGTCTGGGAAGAAAGCATACGATAAGAACCCTGTTCTGGAGGATACTGTGAGTGAATTTATCAACAATTCAGAAAAACGCAAAGAGATCATCAAGAGCGTCCTGCGCCAGCTGCATGAAGGCAAGAGTATGGATGACTTAAAAGCTGAATTCGGCAGGCTGGTGAGCGAAGCCAGTTCGGCGGAGATTGCTGCTGTTGAACAAATGCTGATAGAAGAGGGGCTTCCTGTTGAAGAAGTCCAGAACCTGTGTGATGTGCATGTGGCAGTATTCCGCGAAAGCCTGGATAAAGAAACCCAACCGGAGAGCATTCCCGGGCATCCCGTCTTCACCTACCGGGCTGAAAACCAGGTGCTTGCCAGGCTGCTCGATGAGATGGATGTCACTTTCGCGAAGTATAAAGATTCAGATAACCAGGCACTTCTGCCCGCTCTCCAGCAGCAGCTCGAAAGGGTGAAGGGTTTTATCCGCCATTACGAGCGCAAAGAGAACCAGCTTTTTCCCTACCTGGAAAAGTACCAGTTCTATGGCCCCTCGCGTGTCATGTGGGGCATCCATGACGAGATTAGGGCGAACATTAAGAAGCTGGGCGGGATGTTAAGCAGCAATGAAGTAGAAAAAGATGCGGCTTATGCCGTTTTCAAAGAACTGTTTACCGCCATGACAGAGATGATCTACAAAGAGGAAAAGATCCTCATCCCTGCCGCTTTGGAAAAGCTGCATGAAGAAGATTGGGCGGCGATCCGGGATGAAGAGAACCAGATCGGCTATTTTATTGTCACCCCTGGAGACCAGTGGAAACCCAAAATTGCACCACAGAAAATAGAAACCATACCAGTTGGAAAGGAAACCTTGAAAATGCCTGAAATAATGATCCCATTGAACACCGGAGTGTTAACCCAGGATCAAATTGACATGATGCTGAAGACTTTGCCGGTAGACATCACTTTCGTGGATGAAAATGATGAGGTGCGTTACTTCTCCCAGACGCCTGACCGGTTGTTCCCCAGGACGCCCGCCATCATTGGCCGGGCAGTCCAGAACTGCCACCCAGCATCCAGCGTCCATACCGTACAAAAGATTCTGGATGATTTCCGCTCTGGAAAGCGGAAAGTTGCTGAGTTTTGGATCAGGATGGGCGAGATCTTTGTGTACATCCGCTACTTTGCCATGTTTGATGAAGCCGGCAATTACCGCGGTACGCTGGAAGTCTCCCAGGAGATCAGCCATATCCAGTCGCTGCAGGGCGAACGACGCCTGCTGGATGACTGATAGCCAGCCGATAGAGTAAATTTGTCCACCCGGAAGGTAACCCTTCCAGGTGGACATTTTTGTTTCCTTGACAGCGATGCGCTCGAAGGCTATAGTACAGGACATGCAAAAAGCCAGAGACCTGCCGTTCTATCCCGTCCTGCTCTCAGCCTATTCCGCCCTTGCATTGCTGGCTGCCAACCAGAGCGAGGTAGAGGCCGGGGTGGTCATCCGCCCGCTTATCCTGCTCCTGGCGGTTTCCCTGCTGCTGGTACTTCTTCTCAAGATGCTTTTAAGAAACTCTGGAAAAGCCGGCCTGCTTGCCGGCATCTGGATGGTTCTGTTTATCACCTATGGACATGTGTACAACCTGTTGGAAGGAAGCGGAACCTGGCTGGCTGCATTGGGGCGGCACCGTGCCTTGCTGCCGGTTTACCTAGTCATTGCAGCAGCCAGCACTGTACTTGTGTTGCGCAAGAAGACTGGCTTTACGCAGCTCGCCCGCATCCTGAATATAGCCATCCTGGTTTTGCTGGTTTTCCCGACTTTCCAGCTGGTATCCCATTCTCTGGTTACTGCACGGGCAGAAAAGGAAGCCTCCATGTGGACCTTTTCACAACCCGCGCTGCAGCCTGAAGATCCGGAGAACCTGCCGGATGTCTATTTCATTGTGCTGGATACTTATACCAGTTCAAAAGCCCTGGCATCAGATTTCGGGTTTGACAATTCAGCTTTTGAATCAACTTTAAGAGATATGGGTTTCTTTGTGGCTGAGTGCAGCCAGACTAATTACACGTACACCCAGGGGGCACTGACCGCCGCATTAAACCTTGAGTACCTGCCTGAGCTGAAAGAAAGGCTGCAAACGGTCAACCTGGATAACAATATCTGGACTTTAATGCAAGAAAGCCTGGTGCGCCACCAGCTGCAGCGGATAGGGTACAAGACTATTGCCTTCGAAACCAGCTATGACTGGAGCCGGATCAAGGATGCGGATGTTTACCTGGGTGAGTCGCAGTCGTCGATCACCTGGCAGAAGTTGAATGCATTTGAGCTGATGTGGGTAAAGAGCACCGCCTTGCTGCTGTTGAATGACCTGGATGTGAAATACCGGGTGGTAGATAGTACCATCCAGTCGCATCCTTTCAGCGACCATATCGAAAAGCAATTGTTCGTCCTGCAAACCCTGCCGGAAATTGCCACTGACAGGGATCCTACCTTCACTTTCAGCCATATCCTGATCCCGCATGTGCCGTATGTGTTCGGGGCAGACGGCAGTATCCTGACCGATCCCGGCTACTTCAGCGGTGAAAAGGCGGGACCAGTAAATGAAGAATACTTGCTGAAGGGATACACCGGGGAGGTAGCCTTCCTCAACAGCCGGCTCGAACCGATCCTGGCTGAGATCCTGAACCGGTCAGAAACTCTGCCCATCATCGTGCTGATGGGCGACCACGGCGTCAGGGATGCAAACCGGGTGAAAAATTTCTTCGCGGTTTACCTGCCGGATGGGGCGGAAAATGTTTTATACCCTACTATCACACCGGTGAATATCTTCCGCATCATCTTTGATGAATACTTCGGCACTTCTTACGGGCTGCTGCCTGATATCACATACACAGATGATGGGCAGATGATCCCTGTCCCGGGAACCTGCGAGTAGAGATTTCCAATTACGATAAAAAATACCGGGTTGGCCTGTAAGCCACACCCGCCCCTCGATGGGGTTCTGCACAGGTGTAGGGGAAAAAGGGAAGACCGGGTTGGCTTGAAAGGGCACCAGCCCCTCGATGGGGTTCTGTACATGTTTTTAACAAAAGGGAAGACCGGGTTGGC